>JBMHBP010000001.1:0-47423 GCA_049890295.1 Flavobacteriales bacterium
CAGCGACTGGTGTTTTACGACCTCAGGGGGAGAGAGCAGCACCGCCAAGTACTTAGTAATAACACCCAAGCCATACGCTTAGACCATTTGCCCATAGGTATATACTTGCTCAAGGCCTACGATGAGCAAGGCAACCAAATAGACCAAAAGAAACTCATTAAAATACGCCAGCAATGAAGCCTTTAACTCTTATATTTCAGCCCAATAATCTGACAACATAAGATATATATAAAATTTTAAAGTAATCGTTTATAAAACGCATTGCATCTAAATAAGTTTTAATTTTGTACTACAAATTAAAAATTCAATAGATGCTAAGAACACACACCTGCGGTGAATTACGCACCGAGCATTTAGGGCAAACCGTTACCCTCAGCGGATGGGTCCAAAAAAATAGAGATTTAGGTGGTATGACCTTTGTTGATTTACGAGATCGCTACGGTATTACTCAGTTAACTTTCAACATGGACAGCCAATCAGATTTATGCTTGCAAGCCAGAAAATTAGGCCGTGAGTTTGTCATTCAAGTAGTCGGAAAAGTCATTGAACGTTCCAGTAAAAATAAACATATTTCTACTGGAGATATAGAGATTGAAGTGAGTGAGTTAAGTATTTTAAATGCTGCCAAGACACCACCCTTTACCATTGAGGATGAGACCGATGGAGGCGATGACTTACGCATGCAATACCGTTACTTAGACATTAGAAGAAATCCAGTGAGAGAGAACTTGATGCTACGTCACAGACTATCAACCGAAACGCGGAAATACCTTGACTCACAACACTTTATTGAGGTAGAAACGCCTTACCTTATCAAATCTACTCCTGAAGGAGCCCGTGATTTTGTAGTACCATCGCGTATGAACGAAGGGCAATTTTACGCCTTGCCGCAATCGCCTCAAACTTTCAAGCAATTACTAATGGTTGGTGGTATTGACAAATATTACCAGATTGTAAAATGCTTTAGGGATGAAGATTTAAGAGCCGATAGGCAACCTGAATTTACCCAAATAGACTGCGAAATGTCTTTTGTAGATCAAGATGACATTTTAGATATGTTCGAGGGCTTAACCCGTCATCTATTAAAAGAAATCAAAGGAGTAGAATTGAACAAATTCCCAAGAATGACCTACGACGAGGCCATGAGGATATATGGCTCTGACAAACCAGACATTCGTTTTGGGATGACCTTCCATGAGATGAATGCAGTCACCCAACAAAATAATTTTGTAGTGTTTGACAGTGCCGAATTGGTGGTGGGGATATGTGCCGAGGGCTGTGCAGACTGGACTAGAAAACAACTAGATGCACTAACAGACTTCGTAAAACGCCCACAAATAGGGGCTAAAGGACTCATTTATTGCAAGTGTAATGCCGATGGCACCTACAAATCATCGGTTGATAAGTTTTTTAGTCAAGACGATTTGGCAAAATGGGCTAAAACTATGGATGCTAAAGCTGGCGACTTAATACTCATTATGGCGGGCGTTACCGACAAGGTACGCAAACAAATGAATGAGTTGCGTTTGCATGTAGCAGATCAGTTAGGATTGAGAAAAGCCGACAAATTCGCTCCACTGTGGGTTGTCGATTTTCCACTTCTGGAGTGGGATGAAGAAAGTAATCGCTACCACGCTATGCACCACCCTTTTACCTCTCCAAAAGCTAATGATATCGATAAATTAGATAGTGACCCAGCCGCTGTCCGGGCCAATGCCTACGACTTAGTATTAAATGGAAGCGAAATTGGTGGTGGTTCAATTCGTATTCACGATAAAGAACTACAACGTTTGATGTTTAAGCATCTTGGTTTTACTGAAGATGAAGCTAAAGAACAGTTCGGCTTTTTAATGAATGCCTTTGAGTTTGGTGCCCCACCACATGGTGGTATTGCCTTTGGCTTTGATCGCTTGTGTGCTTTATTTGGCGGACAAGAGAGTATTAGGGATTTCATCGCTTTTCCAAAAAACAATTCTGGTAGAGATGTTATGATTGATGCCCCTGCCAATATTGACCTGGCTCAATTAGAGGAGTTAAAGCTAAAATTGACATAAAAAAAACCACCTTTAAAAGGCGGTTTTACTTCTTTTTTTGTCACCAACTATAGCGTTCCTCTATTGTCTTGCTCTCTTTCAATGGCTTCAAAAAGGGCTTTAAAATTCCCTTTTCCAAAAGACTGTGCTCCTTTTCGTTGAATAATCTCAAAGAACATCGTTGGTCGATCTACAACAGGCTTGGTAAATAGCTGTAAGAGATAGCCCTCATCGTCTCTATCAATTAGAATACCATGCTTTTTAAGAATCTCTATATCTTCATCAATTGCTCCTACTCGTTCTAAAAGATCATCATAATAGTTTTCTGGAACGTAAAGAAACTCTACCCCCCTATCACGCATGGCGGATACCGTAGAGACAATATCATCAGTTGCCACGGCAATATGTTGCACGCCAGGGCCATTATAAAAGTCTATGTATTCTTCTATCTGGGACTTTTTCTTACCCTCGGCGGGCTCATTAATGGGGAATTTGATACGACCGTTGCCGTTACTCATTACCTTAGACATTAATGCTGTATAGTCCGTCGAAATGTCCTTATCGTCAAAGGATATGATTTGGGCGAAACCCATTACTTTGGCATAAAATTCACACCAGGTGTTCATTTCATTCCAATCCACATTTCCTACCATGTGATCAATAAACTTTAATCCTACCGGCGAGGGGTTGTAATGACTGTCCCATTTTTTATATCCTGGTAAGAATACACCGTCATAGGCTTTACGCTCTACAAAAATATGTACAGTTTCTCCGTATGTATATATTCCTGAGCGTACCACTTTACCATGTTGATCCTTTTCTACAGTGGGCTCCATGTAGGATTTGGCTCCTCTTTTAGTAGTTTCTTGCCATGCTTTGGTGGCATCTTCAACCCAAAGGGCAACCACTTTTACACCATCACCATGTTTGTCGATATGCTCATTCATGGGGCCTCCTTGAGTTAAAGGTGTGGTAAGGACTAAACGTATTTTATCTTGTTTTAACACATAAGACACTCTGTCTTTCATGCCAGTTTCAAGGCCGGCATAGGCCTCAGACTGAAAGCCAAAAGCAGTTTTATAAAAATGAGCGGATTGTTTGGCATTACCTACATATAATTCTACGTAATCGGTTCCTAAAAGAGGCAAAAAATCCTGTGCCTCATCAAACAATTTTTTAAGGCTATATTCGGTATTTTGAAGATTTTTTAAATTTTTAATTTCTGCTGACATAATATAAATATAAAAATTATTTTTCGAGCCAAGATTTATGGTAATCGCCATCAATTAAGTCTATAGCTGCTTGGGTTATTTTTAATGGCTTGAAAGTATCGACCATAACGGCCAATTCTTCGGTTTCTGTTTGTCCTATGCTTCGCTCGGTGGCACCAGGGTGTGGCCCGTGAGGTATGCCTGCCGGATGTAAGGTTATTTGGCCCTGCTCAATATGGTTTCTACTCATAAAGTCTCCGTCTACATAATACAAAACCTCGTCTGAGTCAATATTAGAGTGATTATATGGGGCAGGTATAGCCTCAGGATGGTAATCATATAATCTAGGACAGAATGAACAAACAACAAAACCTGCCGCTTCGAAGGTTTGGTGAACTGGTGGCGGCTGATGTACTCGGCCAGTTATGGGTTCAAAATCGTGAATAGAAAATGCATAGGGGTAATTATAACCATCCCAACCAATAACATCGAATGGGTGAGAAGCGTAAATATATTCATGCAACTGCCCTTCTTTTTTTATCATTATGGTGAAGTCACCCAATTCATCATGTGTTTCTAAACGATCGGGGCGACGAAGATCACGTTCACAGTAAGGAGAATGCTCTAAGAGTTGTCCAAACCAATTTCTATAACGCTTGGGAGTGTACATGGGGCTAGTTGATTCTACTATAAACAATCGATTATCTTGATTGTCAAACTGAAAAGCGTAAATCATTCCTCTTGGAATCATTAAATAATCACCGGCTGAAAAAGCTAGGTTGCCAACAATTGTTCTTAATGTTCCTTGACCTTTGTGAACAAACACTAACTCATCGCAATCGGCATTTTTATAAAAATAATCCGTCATGGATTGCTTGGGTGCTGCCAGTGAAATATGGCAGTCGTTGTTGACCAAAACAGATACCCTACTTTCTAAAAAATCATCGGTTGGAGGGACAGAGAAACCTTTCAAACTCAAGGATTTTAGGTTTTTTTCTACAGCAATTTTAGGCGATACATCTTTGACGCTTTTAATGTCTTTCACCATAGTTGGTCGATGAGTGTGGTAAAGCAAAGAGGACATTCCGTCAAAACCAACCGTTCCAAACAGCTGTTCATAATAAATACCTCCATCTGGCTTTTTGAAGACAGTGTGACGTTTATGTGGAATGTTTCCTAGTGAGTGATAAAATGGCATAGTTAGTTGTTTTGACTAGTAATTTACAAAAATTTATTTTTTGAATGCTGTAGATAAATCTACCTTTCGATGACTATGGAATCGATTTTTATTTTCTCTTCCTTGTCGCCTTTTACTTTGTTCCTCTAGTGGAAGGTGATAGACCTCAACACAGTTTGCAGAACAACAGCCTTGATGTTGAACCTGACAACTTTTACACTGGATAAAAAGTAGATTACAGTTAACATTTTTACAATTGACGTGGGTATCTGCTGGCTCTCCACATTGGTGACATTGGCTAATAATTTCACTACCAATACGTTCGCCGAGGCGTTCGTCAAACACAAAGTTCTTTCCTCTAAACTTATTTTCTATGTCTTTGTCATGTTGTAATTGTCGAGCGTAGTCAATTATTCCTCCATGTAATTGATTAACATCTTTAAACCCATGGTGTTTTAAATAAGCTGATGTTTTTTCGCAACGTATTCCACCAGTACAATACAAGAGTACTTTTTTGTCTTCTTGACCCTTGAGTATTTCTTTTACCTCTGGCAACTCTTCCTTAAATGTCTCCGATTGTGGACAAATTGCATTTTCAAAATGACCTATCTCACTTTCATAATGATTTCGCATATCAACCACAAGTGCACCCTCCTGTAAAGCCTTATTCCAATCCTTTGCATTTAAATGCTGGCCAACATTTGTTACATCGTATTCGTCGATAGGTAAACCATCAGCTACAATTTGTGGCCTTATCTTAATCATTAATTTGAAAAATGACTTGCCATCATCTTCAATAGCAACCTTTAATGGCATATTCTTAAGCGGCTCATAAGTATTAAGTAATTCAACAAAGTCTGTCCAATTATGTTCAGGAATACTCATCTGCGCATTAACACCTTCATGTGCAATATATATTCGACCCAAACAACCTAAATGATCTAAAGCAAGAAAGATTTCGTCCCTAAACTGTTCGGGGTTTTTAATAATAACATAGCGGTAAAAAGAAACTGTTTTGCGTAAAAAAGATTCACTATTTAACTTTTTCAGTGCCTGTTCTTTACTTAATTTATTTCTAAGACCTTTTTTATATGCGTTGGGATCCATTAGTCATCATTCTTCTGCCAAAGGTAAACAAAGTAACGCTATTTGAAAGCTGATTTAAATCATAGTAAAGATGGGAGCCAATAATAATTATATTTGTACTATATTTTTAGGAAGCATGAAAGACAAGATATTAGTAATTGGTGCTTGTGGTCAAATCGGTTTAGAACTGGTCACTAATCTGCGTCAAGTTTATGGAAACGACAATGTTATTGCCTCTGATATTCGAGAAACGGATATGGCCGATTTATTGTCTGGTCCTTTTGAAAAACTAGACATTATGAATGAAACTCTTTTGTTCGATGTCATTAAAAAACATAGGGTTACCCAAGTGTATTTGCTAGCAGCCTTGTTATCTGCTACAGCCGAAGAAAATATTGAATTAGCTTGGCGTTTAAACATGCGTTCCCTTTCTCATATTTTAGATTTAGCCAAAGATGGGCATATTAAACAAGTGTTCTTTCCAAGTTCCATTGCTGTCTTTGGACCAAACACTCCTAAAGTACAAACACCGCAGTTTACCGTGATGGAACCCAATACCGTTTATGGCATTAGTAAACTATCAGGCGAACGATGGTGCGAGTATTACCACCAAAAGTTTGGGGTCGATGTTAGAAGCATTCGTTATCCAGGACTTATTGGCTGGAAATCAGCACCCGGCGGAGGAACTACTGACTATGCCGTCCATATCTTTCATGAAGCCTTAAAATCCGGCAGCTATACCTCTTTTTTGAATGAAGACACTACTTTACCTATGATGTACATGTCGGATGCCATTCGAGCTACATTAGAAATAATGCATGCCCCTAATGATAATATAAAGATACGCTCTTCATACAACGTTAGTGGATTGAGCTTTAGCCCAAAAGAATTGGGACAAGAGATAAAAAAACACCTTCCCTATTTTAACATAAACTATAAGGCTGACTTTAGGCAAGCCATTGCCGATAGTTGGCCACAGAGCATAGACGATTCTCAGGCAAAAATGGATTGGAATTGGAAAAGTTCCTTTAATTTGCAGGAGCTTACAGCTGATATGCTCACAAATATTTCAACAACCTTGACCAAATCTTAACAATGGCTTTAGATTTAACTATATACAACACTCTTAGTCGTCAAAAGGAACGCTTTACACCTATTCATCCCAGTCATGTAGGCATGTATGTATGTGGGCCTACGGTTTATGGCGAACCTCACCTAGGACATGCCCGTCCGGCAATTACTTTCGATGTAGTCTTTCGATACCTTCAACATCAGGGGCTTAAAGTACGTTATGTCCGAAATATTACTGATGCGGGTCATTTGGTAGATGATGCCGACCATGGTGAAGACAAGATTGCCAAAAAAGCCCGTCTTGAACAACTAGAGCCCATGGAAGTGGTCCAGTTTTATACCATAAAATACCACAAAGCTATGGATGCCCTGAACTGCTTACCGCCCTCCATTGAGCCAAGAGCCACAGGGCATATCATCGAACAAATAGAAATGGTCAAAAGTATTCTAAGCAATGGGTATGCATACGAAGTTAATGGTTCGGTCTATTTGGATGTCAATAAATACAATCAAGATTTTCCATACGGTAAATTGTCTGGCAGAAACTTAGAAGATACATTAGAAAATACCCGTACTTTAGACGGTCAAGAAGAAAAGAAAAGCCCAGTGGATTTTGCCATATGGAAAAAAGCCGCAGCAGAACATATTATGCGATGGCCATCACCTTGGGGAGAAGGGTTTCCTGGCTGGCATTTAGAATGTTCGGCCATGAGCAGTAAGTACTTGGGCGAGACCTTTGACATTCATGGTGGAGGGATGGACCTAGTGTTTCCACACCACGAAGCTGAAATTGCTCAATCCAACGCTTGTAATAATTGCGATCCAGCAAACATATGGATGCACAATAACATGATTACCATCAATGGCCAAAAGATGGGTAAATCATTAGGAAACTTCATCAATTTAGAAGAGTTTTTTAGTGGTGACCATAACCTATTAGAAAGAGCCTACAAGGCTATGACAGTACGGTTTTTTATTTTACAAGCTCACTACAGAAGTCCGCTGGACTTTTCCAATGAAGCTCTCCAAGCAGCTGAGAAAGGATTATCAAAATTAATTAACGCTCAAAAAGTAGCACCACAAATAGTGGCGAATAGTAACTCATCGGTCGATATCAAAACCATAGAGAAAGACTGCTATGCAGCCATCAACGATGATTTTAACACCCCAATTCTCATTGCTCATCTGTTTGAGTTAGTCAGGATTGTGAATTCAGCCAAAGCGGGTACGGAAACACTTACTAAAGAGGATATAGAATTAGTTAATCAATTATTTACCACCTTTGTCAACGCCATTCTGGGCTTAGAGGAAACGGAGGAAAGTCAGAGCGACATCAGTCATGATATCATGGATATTATTTTGCAATTGAGAGGCCAAGCTAAAACCAATAAAGATTGGGCTACCGCCGATTTAATTCGTGATGAGCTGAAAAAATTAGACATAGAAGTACGTGATGGTAGCGATGGAAGTACTTGGGAGATAAAACAATAGTAATGCGATACATTTTCATTTTTTTAGTCAGTAGCCTCATCATGCAGTCTTGTCAGCAAGAGAAGGCGTCTAACCAAAGCGTTAAAAGAACCTCAAAGCAGAGCGTTGAAATTCCCCAATTTAATGCCGATAGTGCTTACCAATACATACAAGATCAAGTAGATTTTGGCCCACGCTACCTCAGTAGCCCAGGTTGGGATCAATGTGGCGACTACTTAGTAAAAAAACTCCTCAACTATACCCCTCACGTGCAGGAACAAAATACCGATATCACCACATACGATGGTAAATCTCACCGACTCAGAAACGTCATCGCCTCCTTTAGTCCAGAAAAGAATAACCGAATTTTGTTGTGTGCCCACTGGGACACGCGTCACGTGGCTGACTACGATGACGAACGCCAAGACGAGCCTATTATGGGAGCCAATGATGGCGGTAGTGGTGTGGGCGTACTCATTGAAGTAGCACGTTTATTGTCCCAACAAGAAAGCCGTATGGGTATAGATATCATTTTGTTCGATGCGGAAGACTATGGCAATCCAGACAACTCATCAGTCAACTCAGCCAGCTCATGGTGTATTGGCTCCAAATACTGGAGTGAAAACCCACATACTGAAAACTATTTTGCCCAGTTTGGCATCTTGTTAGATATGGTAGGTGCCAAAGGAGCCCGCTTTACCCACGAAGGACTATCCAGAAATTATGCTCAACGCATACTCAAAAAAGTATGGCAACAAGGCCACGCCTTGGGCTATGGAGCCTATTTTTCATACCAAATGACGCCTCAGATTATTGACGACCACCTTTACCTCAACACCGTAGCTAATATCCCAACCATTGATATTATTGAATACGATAACAACACCCAATCGGGCTTTTTTGAGCATTGGCACACACATGGTGACGACATGAGCAACATCGATAAAAATACCCTTAAAGCTGTAGGCCAAACCGTGGTATCCGTGATTTATAGTGAATAAACAAAAAGACCTTTAATCTATTGGCAATAGATAAATTCGTTTGCTTGATTGTATTGGGCTTACTCTTTTCTACCCCCCTACTTTTCTTTAGGACACATACTGCTAAAAAATAAAAAGTCTGGTTTAGAAAAGCCTATAAAAGAGGGAAAGCGTATCCGCCTTAAAACTACTAATGACAAGAAAATCAAAGGTCGTTTTACCATTCTCAATGATAGTACCATCTTTATTAAAAAAGACACCCTTGCATTATCCGAAATAGTCAAAATTAAACGTGATCCTTCAGTACTTAACTTTATGATAAATGGAACATTGGTTTACATGGGCATTGGGTTTATTGATGATGGGCTTCTTTTGTAGCTGATAACATTTGAAGCTTTTGCTGGTATTTATAATTTCATAATTCCTGAGGCAATTTTTGGTACTGCTAGCGTTTTATCCCCTAATTTCATAAAAGGTTTAAACATAGGAAACTAATGGAGCTTTGAATTTATACCTTAGTCCAACAAATAAAAGATTAAAGTCGTTTTTTGGATTGCATATTTATCACGACCTTTGTACCCTTTAACTTTAAACGACAATTTAAATGGAGATTTTTATATTCATTGTTGCACATTGGTACCTATCGCTATTTGCTCAATCCTTTTTTCATCACCGTTATTCGGCTCACCAGATGTTTACCATGCCTAAATGGGTAGAAAAATTCTTTTTCGTCTTTTCATTCGTTGCTCAGGGCTCGTCTTACATGAGTCCAAAGGTCTATGGTATCTTACACCGACTTCATCACGAGCATGCCGATAAAGAGGAAGATCCGCATTCACCACAGTATTCCAATAACTTTGTGTCGCTAATGGTAAAAACCTATCATAAATTTGCTGATATACAAAATGGCTCTACTAAAGTAAAAGCTTCTATTACCAAAAACCTACCAGACTGGAAATGGTTTGATGTTATGGCCGGTTCATTGTTAGTCAAAATATTGTGGGCTTTGTTTTACGTTTGGTTCTACTATATGTTCGCTACAGAGTGGTGGATGTGGTTGTTTGTACCCGCACATATTGTAATGGGTCCCATTCATGGTACCATCGTCAACTGGTTTGCTCACAAGTTTGGCTATACCAACTACGAAGTAGAGGACACCTCAAAAAACCTCATGCCTTTTGACATCTTTATGCTGGGCGAAGGTTATCATAACAATCACCATGCCCAAGGCGGTAAAGCGAATTTTGCCAGAAAGTGGTATGAGATAGATCCAATATACCCTATAATTCGCATAATGGATTGGGTCGGACTGATTAAAATTAATCCCGTCGCTTTAAGAGACTAGTCGTCGCATCCCTCGGGAGCAATTTCTAAAGTGAAAATTTCAAGGGTGTTGCCTTTCTTCTGGGCAGTAATTATTACTTGCACAGGTAATCCCATTTCGGGCACTAGCTCGGAATAATATTCATCCATACCCCACAGCTCTTCCCCCACAAAGGAAACTGGCACGTTAAGGGAGTCTTCAAAAAAATGCTGACCCTCCGACATGGTCCACCAACCTTCTAATTGTTGCATGGGCTCTTGGGTACAAGACAAAAAATGAACCGCAAAAAAAGTCGTTAAGATTAAAACTCTCATATAACAAAAATACATATAATCTTGTATCTTGCAGGAAAAGTCTTTCTGGAATGTCTAAAGAAAAAAAATTGTTTTTGATAGATGCCTTTGCCCTCATCTACCGTTCTTACTTCGCTTTTAGCAAAAACCCAAGAGTTAACTCCAAAGGATTAGAAACATCTGCCGTATTAGGCTTTACCAATAGCATAGTAGAAGTCATTAAAAAAGAGAAACCTACCCACATTGCCGTAGTGTTTGACACTCCAAAAGCTACCATAAGACACGAAGAGTTTAGCGAATACAAAGCCAATAGAGAGGCCATGCCAGAGGGTATTTCCTTGGCCCTACCCTATATTGATCAATTACTAGATGCCTTTAATATCTCTAAACTATTTGTTGATGGTTATGAAGCCGACGACGTGATAGGCACACTGGCCAAACAAGCCGAAAAACAGGGCTTTGTAACCTATATGATGACTCCCGACAAAGACTTTGCCCAGCTGGTCAGCGATAATATTTTGTTGTACCGCCCAGCTAATAAATGGAAACCGACCGAGGTATGGGGCGTAGAAGAAGTTAAGAAGAAGTTTGAGATTAATGATGTTTCTCAGGTCATTGACTTTTTAGGCATGATGGGCGATGCGGTCGACAATATCCCTGGATTGCCTGGCGTAGGCGAAAAAACAGCCAAAAAGTTTTTAGCCCTATATGGCACTATGGAAAATCTACTAGACAATGCCGACCAAATAAAGGGAAAACTAGGCGAAAAAATCATGGCCAACAAAGAAAAGGGTATCTTGTCAAAACGATTAGCCACCATCTTATTAGACGCCCCTATTAGCGTGGACGAAGAGGCCCTGACTATCAAACCATTTAATGCCGAGAAAGTGCAATCCCTTTTCGAAGAATTAGAATTCAGAACGCTAGCCAGACGTCTTTTAAGCACGCCTATTCAAGCAGAAAAGACTGAAGAAAAATCCACTGAATCGCCGGATAGCTCATCTACTAGTAATGGACAAATGGATTTGTTTTCTGTTTCTGAAGACGAAGTAAAAGAGTCCTCTTTTCAAAGTATTACAGACGTTGAAACAAACTACGTGTTAGTAGATGACTCCAACAAAAGAAAGGCCTTAATTGAGGAGTTGTTAGCTCAAAAAAGCGTTTGTTTCGATACCGAAACTACTGGTCTTGACCCAAGAACAGCAGATATGATTGGCTTATCCTTTTGTTTTGAAAAGAATACTGCCTATTACGTTAGTATGAACCAAGGTGAAGAACAGAGTATTCTGGATGAATTCAAGCCTTTCTTTGACAGTAAGCATATTGAAAAAATTGCCCAGAATTTAAAATACGACTATAAGGTATTAATGAAGTACGGGCAAGTGGTTTCTCCCCCCTATTTTGACACCATGCTAGCCCACTACCTGATGGAGCCTGATCAGCGACACAATATGGACGCTTTGGCTCAAAACTACCTCAACTATATCCCCATTAGTATAGAAACCCTAATAGGTAAAAAAGGAAAAAATCAACTTAGTATGCGTCAAGCCCCTATTGATAAGGTTTGTGAATATGCTTGTGAAGATGCCGATATTACTTTTCAGCTCAAAACCATTTTTGAAAGTACTTTGAAAAATAGTGAAAGCTGGTCAGTACTTCAAGACATTGAATTTCCCTTGATTTCTATTCTTTCAAAAATGGAACTGGAGGGCATAAAAATTGACGTTCAAGCCTTAGCCGACTTTTCCAAAAAACTGGAAAAACGAATCGTAGAGCTTAATGATGCCGTTCAACTACAGGCGGGCACACCGTTCAACTTAGCGTCACCCAAACAGCTAGGTCAAATATTGTTTGATCACATGAAGCTAGTAGACAAACCAAAGAAAACCAAAACAGGTCAATATTCTACCTCAGAAGAAAGCTTGTTAAAGCTACAGGGGAAGCACAAAATAATCGATAATATATTAGAGTTTAGGCAACTGCAAAAACTCAAATCGACCTATGTCGATGCCTTACCCGACTTGGCTGATGAACACACCCAACGCATACACACGACCTATCAGCAAGCCGTAGCTGCCACTGGTCGATTGAGTTCGATTAATCCCAACTTACAAAACATTCCTATTCGTACGGCCATGGGAAGAGAGGTCCGTAAAGCCTTTGTACCCAAAAATAAAGAACATACCCTATTAGCAGCTGATTATTCTCAAATTGAGCTTCGCCTCATGGCTCATTTGTCGCAAGACGAAAGCATGCTAGAAGCCTTTAACCAAGGTTTAGATATTCATACCGCTACTGCTGCCAAAGTGTATGGTATTGACGACAAGGCAGTGAGCAGAGAGCAACGCTCACACGCCAAAATGGTCAATTTTGGTATTATTTATGGCATTTCGGCCTTCGGTTTATCCCAACGATTGAGTATCAAAAGAGGGGAAGCTAAAGACATTATCGATAGCTATTTTCAACAATACCCTAAGGTCAAAGACTACATGGACTTGAGCATAGAAAAAGCCCGAGAAAAAGGGTTTGTTCAAACTATAATGGGTAGGAAACGTATTCTAAAAGATATCAACTCCAGAAATGCAGTGGTTAGAGGTTATGCCGAACGTAATGCTATTAACGCCCCTATTCAAGGATCGGCCGCTGATATCATCAAACTAGCTATGATACAACTTCAAAATGCTTTTGAAGAATACTCGTTTAAGTCTAAAATGCTGCTACAGGTACACGATGAATTGGTCTTTGACATACACCATTCTGAACTGGAAATACTCAAGCCATTAATTATTGAAAAAATGGAAAAAGCAGTAAGGCTAAGTGTCCCACTCGATGTAGAGGCAGGTATTGGAAGTAACTGGCTAGAAGCCCATTAAAAGTCCCTCACCGAGTATATTACTTCTTTGTACTTATGGCTATTTTTTAAAAAGTTCAGGTATTTACGTGCTACTTCTTCTGAAGAACTCAAATCGCCATTTTCTTTGTATTCTATAAAGCGTTCCAATTCCGGAAAATGAGCCTTGTCAGCCATACGTATCTCTTGTTGCATAGGCGTATCCACTATTCCAGGAGCTACTGAATAAAATTTAACGTTAGGATGTTCCATATCGGCCGTTAACGATAACATATCCAAAGCGGCCTTGGAAGAGCAATAGGTGCTCCAAGAATGGATAGGGTATTTGCCAGCACCCGAGCTAATATTTAAAACGATACATTCCGCTGATACATCAGAAAAAACAAGCATGAATTGCCTGGACAAAATAGTGGGAGCAATGACGTTGAGGTAATAAACTGAATGAATATCTTCCTCACTATGTTGACGGAGGGGTGTTATGGGACCAATTGCTCCGGCATTGTTGATAAGTACGACTTTTTTTGGAGCGTATTTGGGTTTTTCAAAAATGACCTCCTCCCAAGGAGTAGATAAATCAAGTGCATGGTGTTTATATCTAGGATGAACGATAGTGCATGAACGAGATATACCTATCACCATGTTATCCTCGTTTTCTAACAATAATTCGGCCATAGCAAATCCTATGCCACTACTAGCACCAGTGATGTAATATAGATTCATACGATTTGATTTAAGGCATTATCTAAGTCTTTAATGAGGTCGTCAATATCCTCTACGCCCACGCTCAAGCGAATGAGAGAATCGACCACACCCGTCTTTTCACGTTCAGACTTAGGAATAGCCGCATGGGTCATACTGGCCGGATGACCACATAAGGACTCTACCCCGCCTAAGGATTCGGCTAGGGTAAAAAAATGAGTGGAAGAGACCACCTTAAAGGCGTCTGCCATGACATTTCCATTGAGTGAGAAAGATATCATACCCCCAAAATCACGCATTTGATCTTTAGCCACTTGATGATTTGGGTGACTTTCAAAACCGGGCCAATAAACCTTATCAACTTTTGGATGCTGGTGCAAGAAATCGGCAATTGCTCGACCATTTTCACAATGACGTTGCATTCGAATGTGTAGGGTTTTAATACCCCTCAATACTAGAAAAGCGTCCATGGGGCCAGGTACGGCACCACAACTATTTTGTAAAAAATAGAGTTGCTCAGCCAAAGCATCGTCATTAAGCATAAGGGCACCCATTACCACGTCTGAATGACCGCCTAGATACTTGGTCACCGAGTGCATGACGATATCGGCCCCCAAATCAATAGGGTTTTGTAGATAAGGGGTAGCAAAAGTATTATCCACTGCTAACATAAGCCCATGCGATTTAGCAACCGCAGACACCGCTTTGATATCGATAACGTTTAGCATGGGGTTGGTGGGCGTTTCTACCCAAATTAACTTGGTATTGTCATTAATGTAATCAGCTATGTTATCGGCATTTTCCATGCCAATAAAATGAAATTTGATGCCATAGTTTTCAAACACTTTAGTAAAAATCCGATAGGTACCACCGTACAAATCATTAGTGGAAACCACTTCGTCGCCAGGTTTTAGTAGTTTGATAACGGCATCAATAGCTGCTAATCCACTAGCAAAACACAGGCCATATTTAGCATTTTCGAGGGCCGCCAAATTACTTTCTAAGGCAGCACGGGTAGGATTACCGGTTCTGGAGTACTCAAAACCCTTATGCTCTCCTGGGGTGTCTTGCACATAGGTAGAGGTTTGATAGATAGGGGTCATGATGGCACCAGTAGCCGAATCTGGCTCTAAACCAGCGTGTATTACTTTAGTGTTAAATTTCATTCAAAAAAAACTTTAGTACACAAAGTTACACTTTTGTTAGCCAAGAAAAAAGGAGTAGAACTACCGCCCTACCATTAATAGACCAAAAAAAATTACGTATTCAGCAATCTATAATTTAATAAAAAGAATGCATGAGCTGAAGTTATGAGTCTATTTTATGTAGTGTTTTTTAGTGGATACAAAACCATCTTCATAACGAAGGACTTCAAAATAAACCCCAGCAGGCAAAGACCTAATGTCCGTATTTCGGTATGATTTTCCCAAAACATCAATAAAATAACGATCGATAGGTAATTGTTCTTTAATAGTTTGGTGAATGCCAACATTATCGCTAACATGGAAGTATAATCTTGGGGTGGTAGTACCAGAAAATTGACCAGCATCATACGACAGTATCTCATGATTGTTGATGTCCTTGAGGGTAGCTCCAGCTGCATGGGCGTTAAAAAACATAATACTATAACAGCTATCAGCCGTCAATTCAAAACTTTGCGGTCCTTCAGATTGAATTACAGTTTCTCCCTGAGCGTTAAATACACTAAAATTTAGCCAATTATCTGTTGTTTCTAAGATTAGTGAGTGGTCTGTAGAGGAAGGTGTATTTACGGCCTCTGGAATAACCACTAAAACGGTGTCGTCTTCGGCAAAATTATCCCCTGGATAATCACAAACAAAGGTAATGGAATCAGTAAAATTGACATTAATGGGGTTAAGGGTAATACTGTGGTAATTCTCGCCTTGTGGATTAGAATCAAAGTTTTCTGTATTTATATACTCCCCATTGATAAAAACCTCTATGGAAAATGAATTTAAAGACAGTGGTTCATTATTTAAAATGGTATTACTTTCGTATATACTCATACTTGGTTCAAATTGAATGGGAGTGGCATTACATAAGGTTTGAGTAGTTGCCTGAGTCACATTAAAAAGGGTTGCGTTAGAATCTAAGTCAGACCCTTGACATAATTCGAAATATACATCTGATGACATTTCAGACGACGGATAGCCATAGCCCGAAAGTTCTGTCAATGAACGATCTGGACAAATGAGGTAAATGGTTGGGTAGCCACTTTCAGGATATTCAGGGATGGTATTTGGACCTGGTAAATTTATTAGTGGGTAGTCTATGCCCCACTGTTGGGCGTAAGCTTCTAATTCGTCATCGGAAACTGTAATATCTGGAGGCGTAGCATCATTGGGAGTCATACCAACGTCAAAGAAAAACATTCTGAGAATATTTTCCCCATCAGGACCGAAGGTTTCCCAAAGTTCGTGGCCCACATTCACTGACCAATCATGACAAGGACCACAACCCTCATAAGAAAAATCTAAAATAACGGTGTAGCCATCATCGAGGTAAGTATATAAATCGTGTGTGACACTGTCTAAATCGTTGAAAGTGATATTTTGAGCTGTTTGAGCAAAGGCACTAAAAAACGTGAGTAAAAAAAAGAAAGTTAAAAGGATTGAATGTATTTGTTTCATGATTTGTAAGTATTTTGGTTCTAAGATAATCGTAATTTAATCAAAGATAATTACAAATTAGTTAATATATAATATGTAAAAAATCAAAATCTTACATGCTCAACATACTATTTTAATGTTTAGTATTTTTACGTCATGAAAAAAGCATACCATTTAGCTCAATGCAGTACCTGTCAGCGTATTCTTGATGAAGTCAATTGGCAAGGAGATACTCAAAATATTAGAGAGAAACCTATTACTGAACAACAACTTGATGAAATGGCCAAATTAGCCGGTTCATACGAAGTTTTATTTAGTCGCCGAGCTGTAAAATACAAAAGCATGAAGTTAAAAGATCAATCGTTAAATGAAACAGACTACAAGCGGTTAATACTAGAAGAAGACACCTTTTTAAAACGTCCAGTTTTCATTGTGGATAATTCTATTTTTATCGGAAATAGTAAACAAACAGTAAAGCAACTCAAAACTAAAATTGGTGAATAAACACCTTTTAGCACACTTTGCCTTATTTGGTGCAAACCTGATTTATGGTATCAATTATACCGTAGCTAAAGACGTTATGCCAGATTACGTTCAGCCTCTAGGGTTTATTGTCATGCGTGTATGTGGTGCGGTGGCCTTATTTTGGTTCTTTTATCGCTTCTTTTTTTATGAAAAAGTAAAGCTTAAGGATGTGGGAAGACTGGCACTGTGTGGCTTATTTGGGGTTGCTATTAATCAAATGTTATTTTTTGAGGGGCTGAACCTAACCACTCCTATTAATGCGGCAGTGATAATGGTTATCAATCCTATTTTAGTGTTGCTTTTTGCGGGTATCTTTTCTGCCGAACAACTCAACTTACGTAAATGGTTAGGTATCGCTTTGGGGGCTACGGGAGCTTTTTTACTTATAACCAATGGCGGAAAACTGACCCTAAATCAAGCTCATTTTTGGGGTAATACTTTAGTGCTCATAAACGCTACTTCCTATGCTGTTTATTTAGTACTAGTGAAATCACTGATGAAAAAGTACCAACCCATAACGGTAATCAGTTGGGTGTTTTTATTTGGTGTACTAGTGGTATTACCCTTTGGTTGGAAAGAATTTACGGCTATCGAATGGGGTAGTATGCCTAACTTTATAAAATGGGAAATCGCTTTTGTAGTAATTTGTACCACCTTTTTAGCTTACTTGTTCAATATATACGGATTAAAACGATTGAACCCTTCAACAGTCAGCACTTATATATATCTGCAACCGGTCTTGGCCTCCATAGTTGCTATTGTAGCCCAAAGTGATGAGCTATCGCTGATAAAGGTTATCTCGGCAATAATTATCTTTTTAGCCGTCTATTTAGTTAGTCAACAACCCAAGGCCGCTCAACAGTAGCAATTTATTACCTTTGTCCTCAAATTAATTTAGCATGATGTTATCAATGACAGGCTTTGGAAAAGCCGAATGCATAACCGATCAAAAAAAGATTAGCGTTGAAATAAAAACGCTCAATAGTAAGCAACTAGATATCAATGTTAGAATGCCTGGCTCTTTAAAAAGTAAGGAATTAGCCCTTCGACAGCTATTGAATAAATCATTGAATAGAGGAAAAGTGGACTGCTTTTTATTTATTGAAAAGCTAAACGGTGAACAGTCCGTAAAACTAGATAGTGAAGTGATAAAATCCTATTACAGTTCTTTAAAATCTATTAGTCAAGAGCTTGATAATTCTGACGAATTAATGAGTACTGTTATGCGTTTACCTAACGTTATTCAAATCGAAAAGGATGAAATACAAGAAAACGAATGGCAAGAAATAGCTCACGCTATTAGTCAGGCAATCGAAGCAGTCAATGCTTACAGGCAAGAAGAGGGCCAACAACTTAAAAGGGATTTTGAACAACGTATTCATACCATTTCAAACCTACTTAAAGGAGTAGAAAAAATAGAAAAAGATCGCATAAAGCGTATTCAATCATCCATTGGAAATCAACTGCAAGAATTAAAACTTAGTATTGACGAAAATCGCTTTGAACAAGAAATGATTTATTACCTGGAGAAGTTGGATATTACTGAGGAAATTACCCGATTAGGTATTCATCTCAACTACTTCTTAGAGGTCATGAATGAAGCTAATAGTCAAGGTAAAAAATTAGGTTTTATTAGTCAAGAAATCGGTAGAGAAATCAATACTATCGGTTCAAAAGCGAATAATGCTGATATGCAAAAATTAGTAGTTCAGATGAAAGACGAATTAGAAAAAATAAAAGAGCAATTGCTAAATGTCTTATAATAAAGCCATTATCGTTTCTGCTCCGTCGGGTGCTGGAAAAACAACTATTGTTCATTATTTGCTTAGCCAAATTCCTGAATTATCATTTTCTATTTCTGCCTGTAGTAGAAACCCTCGACACAATGAAAAAGAAGGCCAAGACTACTACTTTTATTCTCCTCAAGAATTTAAAAAAAGAATTGAAGACCATGCATTTTTGGAATGGGAGGAGGTCTATGATAATATGTTTTATGGCACACTAAAAGAGGAAGTCGAACGCCTTTGGGCTATGAACAAGGTCATTATTTTTGATGTTGACGTGATGGGTGGACTCAATTTAAAACAACATTTTGGTCAGGACGCTTTGGCCATTTTTATTTCTCCACCGTCTTTGAAAGTGCTTGAGCAACGTCTCAGAAAACGGGCTACAGATAGTGAGGATGTAATTAAAATGAGATTAGCCAAAGCAGAGGAGGAAATGAGCTATAAAAGTCAATTCGATTTAGTGATAGTTAATGATGATTTGAATGATACTTCGGAAAATGTTTTTTCTCATGTTAACACCTTTGTATCCTCATGAAAATAGGTTTGTTTTTTGGCTCCTTCAACCCTATTCATATCGGACATATGGCTATCGCTCAATATATGATAGAGCATACACCAATTGATAAAATATGGTTTGTTGTATCACCACAAAACCCTTTCAAGACTAAACGTTCATTGCTAGATCAACAACACCGACTGACAATCGTTAGAATTGCGGTTGAGGATGATCCTAAGATGCAGGCTTCTAATATTGAATTTTCTCTTCCTGTGCCTTCCTACACTATTGATACGTTGACTTACTTAAAAGAAGACTTTCCAAAGGAAGAATTTGTGATTATTATGGGGCAGGATAACTTATTGCACTTTCATAAATGGAAAAACTATCAAACTATTTTAGAGTATCATGAGGTATATGTTTATCCTAGACCTAACTGTAAATCATGTGATTTAGAGCAGCATCCTAGAATTCACTTGACTAAGGCACCAATGATGGATATTTCAGCTGAATTTATCAGAAAATGTATTCGAGAAAATAAAGAAGTGAGTTACTTTATACCACAAAAGGTATATCAATACATTGATGAAATGAGTTTTTACAAAGACTATTAGGCTTGGGCCATAACGGATATCAAACTTTCAAACAACGCTCGACCGTCGGTATTACCTAATTCTTGGTCAGCCGCACGTTCTGGATGAGGCATCATCCCAAAAACATTTCGATTAGCATTACAAATTCCTGCTATATGTTCTTGTGCTCCGTTTGGATTAGCCTGGTCCGATTGCTGACCGTCTTTATCGCAATATCTAAATAGTACCTGATCATTTTCGTTTAAGGACTGTAAGGTAGCTTCATCGGCAAAATAACGCCCTTCACCATGCGCTATTGGTATGCACAGGCTATTTTCTTTATCAAGAAGACTGGTAAAAGCGGTATCGGTTGTTTGAGTAGATAAATAAACGTTTTTACAAATGAACTTATGAGTGGTGTTGTGCAATAAAGCTCCTGGTAAAAGACCTGACTCACATAAAATCTGAAAGCCATTACAAACTCCAATAACATAGCCACCATTGTTAGCAAATTCTATCACCTTTTCCATAATAGGAGAAAAACGTGCAATAGCACCAGATCGTAAATAATCTCCGTAGGAAAATCCTCCTGGCAAAACAACAGCATCGCAAGATTGTAAGTCTGTGTCTTTATGCCACAAACTGACTACATCTTGATTTAAAATGGTTTCCAAGACATAAATCATGTCTTTATCGCAATTTGAACCCGGGAAAACAACTACTCCAAACTTCATAATATCTATAATTTTTGAACCCTCCAAAGGTAAACATTTAAGCCTAATGATTGGGCCACAAATGTAAACTTATACTAACAATGATCAACACCAAGTATGCTACATCGTACCACCACTTATCTTCTTGAAACATAAAATAATTAGCAATTAAAACTGACAAGGGAAGACATAATAATAATAAGTGATTCCATCCGTAGGGACTAAAAAATAGTCCAATGAATACACAAACACAAAACACAAAAAAAATATAAAACGCTCTTCTTGATTGTAAATTTTTCATAGCAATCCAATCTAACATTTCCTTTAAGGATACTAAAAATAAGACGCTTATTACTATGAACCACAAGATCCATTTTACACTCCACTCTACATTGGGTATTGAAAATTGTATTGGAGAAAAATAGTACGAATAAAGTTGTTCTAACGAATCAGTATAAAATCCGTAAGCCCAGACAAATACAAATGGCGTAAGGAATCCTAATAAAGGAGCCATAATATTTCTCCAACTGGGAGTGCTATAAATAAAACTAGCGATAACCACTAAACCAATACACCAAACAGCCGTGGGGTAAATAACGGTTGACAAACCGACTAACAGTGCACTATCATAAAGCTTGTCGTAGGGGTTAGTTTTAGAATAGGTTGACATTAATTTATTAATGGCAAAGAGCATAAGAAAATAAACTAACCAGACTATGGAAGGCTCGAAAGCTGAACTCAATAGTATGAGTGTAAAGGCTGGAAGTATGGTAGCTGTTTTAAAAATATTCTTATCACTCAATAAATTATTCCACCCCATAGCGACCAACAACCCAATAATAAAAACAAGACTGTAGGATAAGATTTTATTTTCTGGAACAAGTGAACTTAAGAAGGGGTGATAAACTTGTACTAAAATAGCTGGCTTAACAATTATCCTTATTATCAAAAACAAAAAGGCTACTCCAAAAAATGTAGAAAAGGTAGAGGCTTGATTTGTTTTCAGAAATTTTATTAGCATTTTAAAATCTTTGTTCTAATTTTGTATGACTAAAATCAACTACTATGTGGACAACTTTTTGGAACAGTCTAGGAGAAATTTTCACTGCTTTATGGTCAATAATGCCTAGTCTTGGAAATATTCCCAACGTTTTAGCAATTATTATCATTTCAGTCTTTTTCATTTACTGGACTGGGAAATTAGTTTCTTTCAGTAAAAAAGGAGACGCTTAGACATTTTCTTCTTTTAGGTCAAAGCCTATATCTTTACGAAAATACTTTCCATCATATTCTATTTTGTGGGCATTCTGAAACGATTTTTCTAGTGCCGCCTCCATTGTTCTTCCAAAAGAAGTTATTGCCATTACGCGTCCTCCACTCGTTACCAAAGTTTCATCATTTATACTTGTGCCGGCATGAAATACCATGCTATTTTCAACTGCTGATAACCCACTTATAGCTTTTCCTTTTTGGTAAGATTCTGGATAACCACCTGAAACCAACATTACCGTTACAGCAACGTCTTCATCAACATAAAAATCTTTTTCGCCAAACGTACCATTGGCTATTCCGCTGAATAGGTTCAAAAGATCTGACTTTATTCGTGGAATGACCACTTCCGTTTCTGGATCGCCCATTCTTACATTATATTCGATAACGTAAGGGTCACCGGAAACATTCATCAGTCCTATAAATATAAAACCTTGGTAATCAATATTTTCAGCATTTAACCCTTGTAATGTAGGTTTGATAATCTGATTTTCTACCTTTTCCATAAAAAAGCGATCAGCAAACGGCACAGGTGATATGGCTCCCATACCACCAGTATTGAGACCTTTATCGCCTTCACCAATTCGCTTATAATCTTTGGCTGAAGGTAAAATTTTATAGTTTTTACCATCGGTCAGAACAAAGACCGACAACTCTATGCCATCTAAAAATTCTTCAATGACTACCTTTGAGCTGGCCTCACCAAATTTAGCATCGGCCAACATGGCTTTCAATTCACTTTTGGCTTCTTCTAAATTGTCTATAATGAGCACCCCTTTACCGGCAGCTAAACCATCGGCTTTTAGTACAAAAGGGGATGTTAAGCTTTCTAAAAAACGATAGCCATCTTCAATAGTGTCTTTAGTAAAGCTTTGGTAGGCGGCAGTAGGAATGTTATACCGTTGCATAAATTCCTTTGAATAATCTTTACTTCCCTCTAGCATAGCTCCCGCTTTTGACGGTCCAATAACACATACCTCGTTTAGAGCAATATCATTTTTAAATTCATCATAAATCCCTTTGACTAATGGCGCTTCAGGGCCTACTACCACCATTTCAATATCATTTTCTATGACTACGGTTTTTATAGCCTCAAAGTCACAAACATCTATAGCTAAGTTTTGGCCTACTTGTGCAGTACCAGCATTTCCGGGTGCTATGAATAACTTTTCACACAAGCTACTTTTAGAAATTTTCCAACTAATAGCATGTTCTCTTCCTCCAGATCCTAAAACTAATACATTCATGTTATAAGGGTATGTTTCCGTGTTTCTTTTTGGGCAAGACATCCACTTTATTTTGTAGCATGTTGAAAGCCTTTATTAATTTTTTTCTTGATGTTGATGGTTCAATAACCTCATCGATATATCCTCTTCCAGCTGCATTATAGGGGTGTGCAAATAGTTCCGCGTATTCAGCTTCCTTCTCTTGCCATTTTTTTTCAGGGTCATTGGCTGCTTTGATTTCTTTTCTAAAAATAATTTCAGCTGCCCCTTTGGCTCCCATTACCGCAATTTCGGCAGTAGGCCAAGCAAAATTGAGATCCGCACCAATATGTTTAGAATTCATTACATCATAGGCTCCACCATAGGCTTTGCGTGTAATTATGGTTACTCTTGGTACTGTGGCTTCGCTAAACGCATACAATAATTTTGCTCCGTTATTGATAATGCCATTCCATTCTTGGTCCGTTCCTGGCAAGAACCCTGGCACATCTTCTAGTACTAAAAGAGGAGTGTTAAAGGCATCACAAAAACGTACAAATCGGGCCGCTTTGTTTGAGGCATCGTTATCGAGAACACCCGCTAAAAAGGCAGGTTGATTAGCAACTATTCCTAAAGATCGACCTGCTAGGCGTGCAAAACCACACACTATATTTTCAGCATAATCTTTATGCACTTCATGAAAAGAACCCTCATCGATAATACCATCAATTACAGACTTAATATCGTAAGGCTGGTTAGGATTGTCCGGGATAATGTCATTAAGCAATGGGCGACTTTCATCTTTGGCTGTGTAGGCTTGTTTTTGTGTTTCTTCTTCGCAATTTTGAGGGATATAAGATAATAATCGCTTCAAATTGTTAATGAGCTCCATTTCATTAGCATAGGTAAAGTGAGCTACTCCAGACTTACTAGCATGTGTATTGGCGCCTCCTAACTCTTCGGCGGTTACTTCTTCGTGAGTTACTGTTTTGACCACGTTGGGTCCAGTCACAAACATGTATGAAGTGTTTTCGACCATCATTATAAAGTCCGTTAAAGCTGGCGAATAAACAGCTCCTCCGGCACATGGTCCCATAATTGCTGATAATTGTGGAACTACACCACTGGCTCGAGTATTGCGGTAAAAAATATCGGCATAACCACCCAATGACACTACACCTTCTTGAATTCTGGCACCTCCACTATCATTTAGTCCTATGATGGGAGCGCCGTTTTTCATAGCCAAATCCATGACCTTACAAATTTTCTCAGCATGAGCTTCAGCTAAAGAACCACCCATTACGGTGAAGTCTTGTGCATAGACATAGACCAAACGCCCATTGATGTTACCATAACCGGTAACTACCCCATCACCCAAAAACTGTTGGTTGTCTAAGCCAAAGTTGGTCGATCGGTGAGTCACTAACATGCCTATTTCTTCAAATGAACCGTCATCTAGTAAAAAATGAAGTCGTTCTCGTGCGGTTAATTTTCCTTTATTGTGCTGAGCATCTATGCGTTGCTGGCCGCCCCCTTCTAGAGCTTTAGCTTGCTTTTCGGCTAGTAATTTTAATTTATCTTTCATTTAGTTATCGAGTTGGCTCAATAATTCATCACTCATTTCTAAGTTGTGGAAAACGTTTTGGACATCTTCATCTTCTTCCAATTTATCAATTAGCTTCATTACTTTCTGAGCTTCTTCTAGATTTAGATTTTTGGTGGTATTGGCAAACCGCTGAAGTTCTGAGCTTTGTACTTCAATACCCATACTTTCTAACTGCTTTTGCATATTACTAAAATCAGTGAAATCGGTTGTAATGGTTATACTATCATCATCCGAATCAAGTTCTTCTAGGCCAGCGTCTATCAGTTCCATTTCGAGTTCTTCCTGATCCAATTCTGTTTTAGCAGCGAAAGTAAATACTGCTTTTCTATCAAAAATGAATTCTAAAGAACCATTAGTACCCAAATTCCCTTCACATTTATTAAAGTAAGAACGTACATTGGCTACAGTACGGTTATTATTGTCCGTTGTACATTCCACAAAAATAGCTACACCATGTGGGGCATATCCTTCAAGCGTAATTTCTATGTAGTTGGTAGAGTCTGCTCCTGAAGCTTTTTTAATAGCCCTTTCAACATTATCTTTGGGCATGTTGGCCGATTTGGCATTTTGAATGACTGCTCTTAGGCGAGCGTTTGTATCTGGGTTTGAGCCTCCTTCTTTTACGGCCATAGATATATCTTTGCCAATGCGGGTAAACGTTTTAGCCATAGCAGACCACCGCTTCATTTTTCGCGCTTTTCTAAATTCAAATGCTCTTCCCATAGTTATAAATATAATGTGTGTAGCAAGATATAAATTAGTCGTCTAATTTTAAAACGGCTAAAAAGGCTGACTGTGGCACCTCAACACTTCCGATTTGCCTCATTTTCTTCTTTCCTTTTTTCTGCTTTTCTAATAATTTTCGCTTTCTGGTAATATCACCACCATAGCAACGAGCTGTTACATCTTTTCTAACTGCTTTTACGGTTTCTCTAGAGATAATTTTAGACCCAATAGCCGATTGTATGGCTATGTCAAATTGCTGTCGTGGAATAAGTTCTCTCAATTTTTGACATATTTTCTTTCCTAAGGTATAGGCGTTATCTCGGTGAATGAGTGCTGATAAAGCATCAACTTGATCTCCATTCAAAAGTATATCTAACTTAGCTAATTTTGATGCTCGGTATTCCAGTGGGAAATAATCAAATGAAGCATAGCCACGAGATATACTTTTCAGTTTATCGTAAAAATCAAATACGATTTCACCCAAAGGCATTTCAAAAGTTAATTCTACCCTATCGGTTGTCAAATAGACTTGATTGGTTAGGATGCCTCTTTTTTCAATACATAAGGACATTACTGCACCAACATAATCGGATTTTGTAATGATTTGTGCTCTAATAAAAGGCTCTTCTACACGGTCCATGGTAGAGGGGTCGGGTAAATCGGACGGATTATGAATAGATAGCTGCTCTCCTTTGGATGTATAGGCATAATAAGATACGTTTGGTACGGTGGTAATGACTGTCATATCAAACTCTCTTTCCAAACGTTCTTGGATAATCTCCATGTGAAGCATACCCAAAAATCCACATCTAAAACCAAAGCCTAGAGCGGCCGATGATTCAGGCTCAAATGTTAGTGAAGCATCGTTGAGTTGTAGCTTTTCCATAGAGTTTCTAAGCTCTTCATAGTCTTCAGTATCTACGGGATAAATACCTGCAAATACCATTGGTTTTACATCTTCAAAACCCTTAATCGGCTCTTGTGAGGGCGACGTCTTTAGGGTTATAGTATCTCCTACTTTTACTTCTCTGGCATCCTTAATTCCAGAAATAAGGTAGCCTACTTCACCTGCAGAAAGTGATTTCATAGGCTTTTGCTTTAGTTTTAGTGCTCCTATTTCATCGGCAAAATAATTCTTGCCAGTGGCCATAAATTGAACCTCATCGCCTTTGTTTATACTTCCATTGATGATTTTGAAGTAAGCTTCTATACCTCTAAAAGAATTATATACTGAATCGAAAATCATAGCTTGTAAAGGGGCATTTATGTCGCCTGTTGGGGCAGGCACCCTATCTATAATGGCTCGAAGTATATCTTCTATACCAATTCCAGTTTTGGCTGATGCTGGAATAATATCTTGGTCTTTACAACCCAATAAATCAATGATTTGATCTTTGACCACTTCTGGATCGGCTGAGGGTAAATCTATTTTATTGAGTACTGGTATAATTTCTAAGTCATTTTCTAATGCTAAATAAAGATTAGAAATGGTTTGGGCTTGTATGCCTTGGGCGGCATCTACTATGAGTAAAGCCCCTTCACATGCGGCAATAGAGCGTGATACTTCATAAGAAAAATCAACATGACCAGGGGTGTCAATTAGGTTTAGTATGTAGCCCTTACCGTCCAAATTATACTCCATTTGAATGGCGTGACTTTTTATGGTTATCCCTCGCTCTCTTTCCAAGTCCATATTATCTAATAGTTGATCTTGTGCTTCTCTCTCCGTTACTGTTCCAGTAACGCCTAACAGCCTGTCCGCTAAGGTACTTTTACCGTGATCGATGTGAGCGATAATACAGAAATTCCGAATGTGTTCCATAAAGGCGAAATTACGGATTTAAAAATTATTTTTTGACTGCTTTTGCTCTAAAAAAATAAGACCTGTGAACTGAACGCTATAAAAGCTAATGTTTCTCCCAAAACTTTCGAGAGACTCTTACAGGTTGATGATGAAAAAGGCTACCTCAAGTATTTTCTATCTACGTAAAAAGTAGCAAAAGGAATAATAGATGAGGCAAAGACTAATGCCAATTGCCAAATATTCCACTGATAACGTTCTCTTAAAAAGTAAGCCATAGCAATGTAAAGAACAAATAACAAGCCATGTGGCATGCCTAATATTTTTACTAAAAAATCTTCTCCTGCCCAATACTTCAAAGGGACGGCAACAAACAAGAGTAACACATAAGAAAGGCCTTCTAAAAGTGCTACAATACGGAATATAGCTTTCATGAGTTTAATTTTGTAATGTACTTTCCTATAATATCGAATTCTAAGTTGACCATACTCCCAATGGCTAAATCCTTAAAATTAGTATGCTCAAAGGTGTACGGGATAATAGCCACAGAAAAACTATTATCCTTTGAGTTAACCACAGTCAAACTCACTCCATTGACACAAATTGACCCTTTTTCTACCGTTATGTGCTGACTAGACTCATACTGAAATGTATAAGTATGCCATCCATTTTCAATGCCAATGTGAGTACAAGTAGCAGTCTGATCTACATGGCCTTGGACAATATGCCCATCCAATCTATCGCCCAGTTTCATACATCGTTCAATGTTGACTTTATGACCTAGCTCCAAATGTCCTAAATTGCTTTTATCTAAGGTCTCTTTTATAGCTGTAACGGTGTAAACCTCACCCTGAATATCAACAACAGTAAGACATACGCCATTATGTGCTACACTTTGATCTATTTTTAAATCAGATGTAATTGCCGTACGCATGGAAATATGTAAGTTATCTTGTTCTTTTTCCAGACCTACTACTTCGCCAAGCTGTTCAATAATTCCTGTAAACATTAGTAGTTGATTATTTGTTCTTCTATACCCTCAGGGATGTCTCTAAAGGTGTAATCTTGTCGTCTTAACTGAGGCTCAAATCCAGCTTCCTTTATCGCTTCTTGAATACTTTTATAAGTAAATCGGTGAGGAGCACCGGCCGCCGATACTACATTTTCTTCGATCATTATTGATCCAAAGTCGTTGGCTCCGCCATGAAGACACAATTGTGCCGTTTCCTTTCCGACTGTTAGCCAGGAAGCCTGTATGTTTTTGATGTTTGGTAACATAATTCTTGAAATAGCAATCATTCTTAAATATTCGTCAGCCGTCAGGGTGTTTTTAATTCCTCTTATACGTTTAAGTAATGTGCCATCATCCATGAAAGGCCAAGGTATAAAGGCTAAGAAACCATTTGTACCTTCTGGTTTTTCAGCCTGAACTTCTCTGATCCATACCAAATGTTCAAAACGTTCCTCTATGGTCTCAACATGACCAAACATCATAGTGGCCGAAGTGGTAATATCTAGTTGATGACAAGCACGCATAACATCTAGCCATTCTTTGCCTGTACATTTTCCTCTGGAAATTAAGCGTCGAACTCTATCATTTAAAATTTCAGCTCCTGCCCCAGGCAGACTATCCATTCCAGCCGCTTTCAGCACTTTCAACGCTTCTATGTGAGGTATTCCTTCTAATTTGCAAATGTGGGCAACTTCAGGAGGTCCGAGTGCATGCAATCGAATATTTGGAAAACGTACTTTAAGTTCTTTGAACAAATTTTCGTAAAAGTCTAAGCCTAAATCTGGGTGATGACCACCTTGTAATAGCAATTGGTCGCCACCATAGCGAATGGTTTCTTCTATCTTAGGGATATATTCTTCAATCGATGTGACATATACTTCCTCATGGCCTGGAGGTCTGAAAAAGTTACAAAACTTACAATTGGCAATACAGGCGTTGGTGGTATTGACATTTCTATCAATCTGCCAAGTCACTAATCCGTCTGGTTTTTGAATTTTTCTTAACTCATTAGCTACCCACATTAATTCCGTTGTTGGAACATTTTGGAATAGAAATTGCCCTTGCTCGGCTGTCAAAAACTCGAAAGCTAGTGCACGTTTTAATAATTGGTCAGAATTCATCTAATTTACCTAATTTTGAGGTACAAAAATACGACAATAAAAATGGACTTACTTATCTCTAATACTAAACATATTCCCAACGATCAATCGCTAGTGCTTTTATGTCAGTCGATGAATGATTTATCGTCATTTTCATTTACTAAAGATGAAAATAATTACCTCAAAGCTCAATTAGAAAACGATAAAAAAGATGTATTTATTAATCGCTACGGCTACATTATTTATATTCAGGTCGTTTCGGATGATTTAGAATCGTGCCGCCTTGCTGGTAAAGCAATTCAAACCTTAATAAGTAAGGAAAATATTGAAGAAATTACTGTGGTGGATTTATGTCAAATGCCTGAGGCTAGTTTAGCTCTTGTTGAAGGCTTAGCATTGAGCAACTACCAGTTTGTAAAGTATTTTAGCAAACAAGAAAAAAATAGCTTAAAAAAAATCGGTGTTATTTCAAAAAATAGCGAAAATGAGGTGGCCATGCTACAAGCTGTTGTTGAGGGGAATTATGTAGCAAAAGACTTAGTTAACGAGCCTTTTTCTTATTTAACAGCCGTCCAGTACAGTAAAGATATTGAGGTGCTCGGAAAAGCGGCTGGTTTTAGGGTAGAAGTATTAAAAAAGAAAAAAATAGAATCGCTCAAAATGGGAGGGTTATTAGCTGTTAATAAAGGAAGTTTAGATCCTCCAACCTTTAATATTATGGAGTGGAAGGGTGAACAAGCCGTCAATAGTCAGCCTATTGTATTGGTAGGAAAAGGTATTGTGTATGACACAGGAGGGTTATCCTTAAAGCCTACACCTAACGCTATGGATATGATGAAATGTGATATGGGTGGTTCAGCGGCAGTAGTCGGCACAATGTATGCCATCGCAAAAGCAAAACTTAATATACACGTTATTGGTCTAGTACCCGCAACAGATAATCGTCCATCAGGTAACGCCTACGCTCCTGGCGACGTGATATGGATGCACGATGGTACTAGCGTAGAGGTGCTTAATACCGATGCTGAGGGTCGATTAATAATGGCCGATGCGCTAAGTTATGCCAAGAATTTTAAGCCAGAATTTGTGATTGATATTGCCACCCTAACTGGTGCGGCTGCACGTGCTATAGGCAAACGTGGGGTAGTGGCAATGGGAAATGATTGTACTACTATGGCTAGTCTAAAGACAAGTGGAGACTATGTACATGAACGAATTGCTGAATTCCCGTTTTGGGATGACTACAAAGAAGATTTAAAGTCGTCAATAGCGGATTTAAAAAATCTAGGCGGGCCGGAAGCTGGGGCTATTACTGCAGGTAAATTTTTAGAACATTTCACGGACTATCCTTATACCCACCTTGATATTGCTGGTCCAGCATTTATGACTGCTCCATACAGCTATCATGCTAAAGGAGGTACTGGAGTTGGAGTGCGGTTGTTATTTGACTTTTTAAAGCAAAAATGCAAATGAGTAAAAAAATAATAAAGATTGGTATATCAATTGGTGATATAAACGGCGTTGGCATTGAAGTGGCATTGAAAGCATTTCAAGATAAACGTATGTTGGATTTTTGCACACCTATTTTCTTTGCTAATCACCAACTTATCGATTACGTTAAAAAAACTATTGGGCTTAATGATATACCCACTTATAAAAGCAAAAATTTGGACGACATCAAATCCAAAAAAATAAATATCATCAATAGCTGGTCTAATTTAGCAAAAGTAAATTTTGGCAAGGCGTCTGCAGAAAGTGGAAAGTTCGCTTTTCAGTCTTTGAAAGCCGCTAATCAATCCTTAAAACAATCGCAAATTGACGCTTTGGTAACCGCCCCAATAAATAAAAATACCATTCAGTCACAAGCGTTTTTCTTTCCTGGTCATACCGAATATTTAGAACACGAACATGAGGGTAAATCACTGATGCTTATGTTGTCAGATACCTTTCGATTAGCCGTTGTGACCGGTCATATTCCTCTTGAAAAAGTCCCACAACACCTCAGTAAAGAACTTATACTAGAAAAACTGAATATTTTTTCTCAAAGTCTAAGACAAGATTTTGGAATAAGGCGTCCTAAAATTGCTATTTTAGGCCTAAACCCCCACGCTGGAGACAATGGCTTAATTGGCAAAGAAGAACAAACGCTAATTATCCCTGCTATACAAATGGCCGAAGAAAAAAATATTCTGGCATTTGGGCCCTACTCGGCCGATAGCTTTTTCAACTCACATCAGCTCAATGCCTTTGACGGTATTCTAGCTATGTATCACGATCAAGGACTTATCCCATTCAAAACCATATCATTTGGTAATGGGGTTAATTTTACAGCAGGTCTTGATATTGTTCGGACTTCGCCAGACCATGGAACTGCATTTGACATAGCTGGAAAAAATACCGCAAACGAAAGTTCATTTAGACACGCTTTATTTGCGGCCTGTGATATTGTCAAAAAACGTCAAGAGTGGCAAAAAATCAATAGTAATTCACTCCCTGTTTCTAAAAGTAAAAACGAAAAACGCCTTACATAGACTAAGTCGTTGAGTATTAATGAAATATTGTTACATTTGCAGACTGATTTGTTAAAGTTGAATTGATGATAAGCGAAAAAGATTTTAGTATCCCTTTTTCAGGCCTCAAATTAGGAACGCATTCATTCAATTTTAATATTTCCGATTCGTTCTTTACACTTTTCGATTATTCTGATTTATATTCGGCTAAAATTAAGGTAGATATTTTGCTCAATAAAAAAGCAAATTTATTAAGCTTAGACATTCAATTAAATGGAAATATAAAACTCAATTGCGACCGATGTACAGAGGATTACTGGCAGGCTATCGATCAACGTTTTGATTTATTAGTTAAATTTTCCGATTGGCAGGAAGAATCTACTGATGATGATATTATAGTACTTTCTAGTAATGAACATACTTTATCATTGACTCACAGTATTTACGAGTTTATTAACTTGTCTTTGCCTTCCAAACGAGAACACTCATCGGTTGATGAATGTAATCCTGAAATGATCGAAACCATTAGTCAATATATTGGTATTGAGAACGATAATGAAATTGAAGAAATTGACCCTAGATGGGCAGCATTGAAAAATATAAAGAATTAACAACGTACTATTATGGCACATCCTAAACGAAAAATCTCGAAAACAAGGAGAGACAAACGAAGAACTCACGACAAAGCTACAACGCCACAGCTAAGCGTTTGCCCTTCTACAGGTGAACCGCATTTAAGACATAGAGCTCACATGGTAGATGGTGTTCTATACTACAAAGGAAAAGTAGTTAAGGAATCGTAATTTAAAAAACGAATCCCGTTTTTTAAATCTACATTCTCTATGAAAAAGATTCGTATTGGTATTGATATTATGGGTGGAGATTATGCTCCGTCAGCTACTATTGGTGGTAGCGTATTAGCCTTATCCTCATTATCCGAAAATCACGAATTGGTTCTCATAGGAGATCAAAAACTAATCCATGAAGAATTAGATAAACACGAACTTTTAGCCGACACTTTTGACATTGTTCATGCACCCGACACCATTGAAATGGGTGACCACCCAACCAAAGCATTAATTAAAAAGCCCAATTCCAGTATTGCCGTTGGATTTCATCTTCTTAAAAAAGGTAAGATTGATGGTTTTGCCAGTGCCGGTAATACTGGTGCAATGTTTGTAGGCGGCTACATGTCTGTCAAGCCAATACCTGGTATATTAAGGCCGTGTATATCTTCTGTTTTACCAAAAATCGATGGTGGCGTAAACGTCGTATTAGATGTTGGAGCCAATGCCGATTGTAAAGCCGATGTATTGTATCAGTTTGGAATTTTAGGTTCATTATTTGCACAACATGTTTGTGGAGTCAAAAACCCACGAGTAGGCTTGTTAAATATTGGAGAAGAAGAAACCAAAGGTAATATGCTCACAATAGCGGCACATGAAATGATGAAAGGAACTACCGACTTTAATTTTTATGGAAATATAGAAAGTCGCCACTTATTCAACGACGGGTGTGATGTTATTGTATGTGACGGATTTAGTGGAAATGTTATTCTCAAACAAGCTGAATCTATTTATAATTTGATTCAACAACGAAATATAAAAGACGACTATTTTGACCGATTCAATTATGAAAATTATGGAGGTACCCCCATATTAGGTCTTAATAAAACCGTTGTGATTGGCCACGGTATTTCAAATAAAATTGCCATTAAAAATATGATTGTGTTGACTGCTGATGTAGTTGATGCTGATCTTACATCAAAAATCTTAACTCACTTCAACGATGACTAAAACAAGAGCTGCCATAACAGGCGTTCACGGGTACGTGCCAGATTATGTATTGACCAATCAAGAACTAGAAACAATGGTCGATACTAATGACGAATGGATAACTACAAGAACTGGAATTAAAGAAAGACGTCTTCTTAAAGGCGAAGGTCTAGGGTCTTCTGATTTAGGCGTTGGAGCCGTGAATGGTTTACTTGAAAAAAAAGGTATTTCAGCTGAGGAAATTGATTGTATCATTTGTGCTACAGCTACACCAGATATGATTTTTCCCTCCACAGCTTGTATTATCGCCGATAAAATTGGAGCTAACAATGCATTTGCTTATGATTTAATGGCTGCCTGTTCAGGTTTTCTATTTTCGGTAGCTACCGCTGCAAGATACATCGAAACAGGGGCGTACAAGAAAATCGTAGTAGTGGGAGCCGACAAAATGTCTTCTATAGTAGATTATACTGATCGACAAACCTGTATCATTTTTGGTGATGGGGCAGGTGCTGTTTTACTGGAACCCAATGTAGAGGGTTTTGGAGTACATGACTCAATTATGAAAAGTAATGGTGAAGGTCGTCATTATTTGAAAATGACAGGTGGCGGATCGGTACGCCCAGCTAGCCAAGAAACCATTAACAATAAGGAACACTACATTCATCAGGAAGGTCAGACCGTATTTAAATTTGCTGTCAAAGGGATGGCTGATGTTTCTGCCGAAATAATGGAAAAAAATAATTTAACAGGTGATGATATTGCCTGGTTAGTACCTCATCAGGCAAATAAACGTATTATCGATGCTACAGCTAACAGAATGGGTGTAGGTACAGACAAAGTTATGCTGAATATTCAGCGATACGGCAATACCACTAACGGCACCATTCCACTATGTTTGTGGGAGTGGGAAAATAAGCTAAGACAAGGAGACAATCTTATTCTTGCGGCTTTTGGCGGAGGGTTTACCTGGGGGTCCGTTTATTTAAAATGGGCATACAATAGCAATTAATTATATATTTGAATAAAATAATAGTATGGATATTAAAGAAATTCAAGAGTTAATAAAATTTGTCGCTAAATCAGGTGCGACAGAAGTGAATTTAGAAATTGATAACATCAAATTATCGATAAAATCACCTGCCAAAAAGGGAGCGGTTCCTGAAACCATTATCCAACAAATTCCTATTGCACAAGGTGCTCCTGCTGTGATGCCTATTTCAACGGCTCCAGCTCCTGCAGCTGTCGTTGAAGCTAAGCCACAAGAAAAAGTACAAGCCAAAGAAACTTCTGAGAAAGCATCAGCCGAAAATGACAACTACATTACTGTAAAGTCTCCAATGATAGGTACTTTCTACAGAAAACCATCACCAGATAAAGATACATTTGTAAATGTTGGAGATAGTATAAAGCCTGGCGATGTGTTGTGTGTTATCGAAGCAATGAAACTCTTTAATGAGATTGAGTCTGAAGTTAGCGGAAAAATAGTCAAAGTGCTGGTTGATGATGCTACTCCAGTAGAATATGATCAGCCATTATTTTTAGTTGATCCCTCATAAATTTAATCCATGTTCAATAAAATACTTATCGCAAATAGGGGCGAAATTGCCTTAAGAGTAATTAGAACCTGCAAAGAAATGGGAATTAAAACGGTGGCCGTTTATTCAACTGCCGATGCGGACAGTTTACATGTTCGTTTTGCTGATGAAGCAGTTTGTGTTGGTCCAGCTCCAAGTAGTGAATCCTATTTGAATATTCCTAATATTATTGCGGCAGCTGAAATTACTAATGCCGATGCTATTCACCCTGGCTATGGTTTCCTTTCTGAGAATGCTAAATTTTCTAAAATTTGTGGAGAGAATGGCATCAAATTTATCGGTGCATCACCAGAAATGATTGAGGGCATGGGCGATAAAGCCGCTGCCAAAGACACGATGAAAAAAGCCGGTGTTCCTACTATTCCAGGCTCGGATGGTTTAATAAAAGACTTTGCTCATTGTAAGAAGATAGCTAAAGAAATTAGTTACCCTGTCATGTTAAAAGCCACAGCTGGTGGTGGTGGTCGTGGTATGCGATTGGTATGGAAAGAAGCAGAACTAGAAGCCGCTTGGGATTCTGCCAGACAAGAATCAGCCGCTGCCTTTGGCAACGATGGTATGTATATGGAGAAGTTTATAGAAGACCCACGCCATATTGAAATTCAAATTATTGGCGATAGTACAGGTAAAGCCTGTCACCTCTCAGAAAGAGATTGTTCTATACAAAGAAGACATCAAAAGTTAGTTGAAGAAACGCCTTCACCATTTATGACAGATGAGCTGCGTGAAGCTATGGGAAAAGCAGCCGTAAAAGCAGCAGAATCTGTAAAGTATGAAGGGGCTGGAACCGTTGAGTTTTTGGTAGACAAGCACCGCAATTTCTACTTTATGGAAATGAATACACGTATTCAAGTAGAGCATCCTGTAACTGAAGAGGTAGTTGACTACGACCTTATTTGTGAGCAAATAAAAGTAGCCGCTGGTATAAAGATTACAGGTAAAAACTATTACCCTCAACTTCACGCCATAGAATGTCGTATTAATGCTGAAGATCCATACAACGAATTTAGACCTAGTCCAGGAAAGATTACTAATTTCCATGCTCCTGGCGGACATGGCATCCGAATTGATACCCATGTCTATGCCAACTATATTATTCCGCCAAACTACGACTCCATGATTGCTAAACTCATTACCGTAGCTCAGACAAGAGAAGAAGCTATTTCTAAAATGAGAAGAGCATTAGAGGAATTTGTCATTGATGGCATAAAAACAACAATTCCATTTCATTTACAACTCATGAAAAACGAGGATTTTATAAACGGAAACTATACCACTAAGTTTATGGAGTCGTTTGAATTGAAATAGACTTACTTAGCTGCTAAATGGTTGAAAAACTGATGTAAAGATAGACCGTGAACATGCAAAACCTTAATCAAAGACATTAGGGTACAGTTAGCTCCTTTTTACATGCGTCGATATTGAGTTTTCGACAAATTATGTGCCCATGAAAATCGGCATAACTAGAATAACCAGCATCCTTAGGCCGTTGTGGCTACTTTTTTGACGCCCACCATCTGTTGTACTTGCTCGGCAATGGCTTGTTGGTCGTATTCGCACTCACGCCATAGCTCGGCTTGTGTGCCGTGCTCTATGTACTTGTCGGGCACGCCCAATCGCTTGACTTGAGCTTGATAGTTATGGTCGGCCATAAATTCGACTATGGCACTTCCGAAACCTCCTTGAACGCAGCCGTCTTCAACTGTAATAATCTTGTCGTGCTTAGCAAAGACTCCGTGCAGAAGGGATTCATCAAGTGGTTTTACAAATCGCATATCATAGTGCGCAATGGAATAAGTGTCCATCTCTTGAATTACGGCCTGGGCAAAATTACCCACATGTCCAATAGTTAAAATAGCGACTTCACTTCCGTCATTTAACTTCCGTCCTTGGCCAATAGGTATTTCTTGAAATGGTGTTTGCCAATCGACCATAACGCCCTTTCCTCGAGGGTAACGAATAGAAAATGGTCCTTTATTGGGCAGTTGAGCGGTATACATGAGATTTCTAAGCTCCTGTTCATTCATCGGAGAAGAAACTATCATATTTGGAATACAGCGGAAATAGGCCATATCATAAACACCATGGTGAGTTGGTCCGTCAGCACCCACTAGACCTCCTCTATCTAAACAAAAAACTACGTTTAAATTTTGTATTGCTACGTCATGAACCACTTGGTCATAAGCCCTTTGCATGAAAGAGGAATATATATTGCAGAATGGCACCATTCCTTGGGTAGCTAAACCTGCGGAAAAGGTCACAGCATGTTGCTCGGCTATACCAACGTCAAAGGCTCTATCAGGCATTTCTTTCATCATCATACCTAGTGAACAACCGGTAGGCATGGCAGGGGTTATACCCATTATTTTATCATTGTCTTTAGCTAACTCTATGATGGTTTTACCAAATACGTCTTGGTATTTTGGTGGCTGTGGACTTGATGAAACAGATTTAATGATTTCGCCCGTATTTTTATCAAACAAACCAGGAGCATGCCATTTTGTAGCACTGCCTTTTTCGGCTGGTTCATAACCTTTTCCTTTTTTTGTGATACAATGTAAAATCTTTGGACCGGGTATATCTTTTAAATCGTTTAGAATTTTAGTCAGATGAACGACATCATGACCGTCTACAGGTCCAAAATATCTAAATTTTAGGGATTCAAAATAATTACTCTGTTTGAGTAAAGCCGATTTTAGAGCATTCTCCAATTTAGAAGCTATAGCTTGGGCATTGGGGCCAAACTTACTGACTTTACCTAATAATTTCCAGACATCATCTTTTACCTTGTTGTAGGTGTGAGAAGTTGCAATGTCAGCTAAATACTCTTTTAATGCCCCTACATTTGGGTCAATAGACATACAATTGTCATTTAGAATAACCAACAGATTTGAGTTCTCTATTCCAGCATGATTCAAGCCTTCAAATGCCAGACCAGCTGTCATTGAACCATCGCCAATGACTGCTATATGCTGACGGTCATTTTCGTTTTTATAGCTTGAAGCTACTGCCATTCCTAAGGCTCCTGAAATGGAAGTTGAAGAATGACCAACACCGAAAGTATCGTACTCACTTTCTGAACGTTTTGGAAAGCCACTTATTCCGTTGTATATACGATTGGTATGAAAACGGTCTTTTCTACCAGTCAATATTTTATGACCATAAGCTTGGTGACCAACATCCCATACTAACTGATCATAAGGCGTATTAAAAATATAATGTAGTGCAACGGTTAGTTCTACTACGCCAAGGCTTGCTCCAAAATGCCCCCCTTTGGTAGAAACTACATCAACAATAAATTGCCTTAGTTCATCGCAAAGTTGTGGTAGCTCACTGTTATTAAGGTTTCTTAAATCAGAGGGGACGGATATATTTTCTAATAATGACACTAACAAATAAAGTTTTTATAATAAGGCAAATATACGTTTTTATACTCTAGTTCAGAAATTTTGTATAACTTTTTACACCTGTTAGTTAGTCAAAAATCTATTTTTAAGTTTTTCAATAAGTAAATACATGACTGGCACAATGACTAATGTTAAAAATGTTGCAAAAGTCAAGCCAAAGATTACAGTCCAAGCCATTGGTCCCCAAAAAATAGCATTGTCACCACCGAAGTAAATTTGTGGGTCAAAATTAGTTAGAAGAGTGCTAAAGTTAATATTCATGCCTGTGGCTAATGGCAATAAGCCTAATACTGTTGTAATAGCAGTAAGTAATACTGGTCTTAAACGCTTTTGTCCAGCCTCTTTAATACACTGTATAGCCTCTGAGAACTCGAGTTCATCATCCACTCCTAAACTTAACTCTTCTTTTCTTCTAGACTTGGTAAGCTCGATATAATCGATCAATACAATTGCGTTATTAACCACAATACCAGCTAATGAAACAATTCCAATGCCAGTCATGATAATTACAAAATCCATATTGAAAATGGCTAAGCCTAAGAAAACACCTATTGTGCTAAAGAGTACCGTCATAATGATTATGATTGGTTTTAGTGCTGAGTTGAATTGTGACACTAAAATTAATGTTATCAGAGCTACCGCAATCATTAATGCTTTGGATAGAAAATCTTGTGTTTGCTCTTGCTCTTGTTGCTTTCCAGTAAATTGCAAATCATAATTTTCTGGGATAGGATAATCTGCTAATAGTTTTTTCAGTTGCTCATTGATACTGTTCTCATTGAAACCTTCTATCACATTAGAGTATAAAGTGACTTGTCGCTTCATATCTTTACGATTGACCGAACCATAAGTATTATTATAGGTATAATTTGCTACAGATGAAATGGGTATCTGCATAACTTGTCCGCTAGATTGACTTCTAAAGGTTATACGTTGATTCATCAAAGCGGAAACGTTATAGCGGTATTTATCGGCTAGTTTTAGGTTGATCGGGTACTCGTCTTCTCCATCTTTGAATTTAGATACTTCTTTTCCAAACAATGCCGTTCGAATTGTTGAGCCAATTTGTGAGGTAGAAACGCCTAATCGACGAGCCATATCTCTATCAATTTGTACTAGCATTTCGGCTTTACTAAGTTCTAAATCCACTTTTAAACCTTCTATACCGGCTATTTTTTCGTTCTCTATTTTCTGCTGTATATCTTCTACCAAAACAAGTAGCTTATCAAACTCCTCTCCAGAAATTTCAATATTGATGGGTCGTCCCATAGGTGGGCCATCTCTATTTTTATCTACACTAATATTAACCCCTGGGTAAGCTGTTAATGAGGATGAAATTTCCTTCATCACATCGCCTGTAGCTATGCCGCCTCGGTATTTGAATTCTACGAAATTAATGGTGATTCTAGCTTTGTGTGGAGTATTCCCCATACTACCACCCATTTCGTTAGGGTCAGATGTTCCTGCTCCTACATTGGTCAACACTGATGACACTATATTTTTGTAAGGTTCTAGAATAGTAATAACCTCTTGTTCGACCATTCTAGCAACTGAATCGGTAGCTACTACATCTGTTGCTTCAGGCATCTCTAAAAAGACGTTAATGTACTTGGGTTCGTTTACGGGAAAAAATTCAACGTTGGGCTTCATCATTCCAAAAAATACTATCGAGAAGATAAGCAAACCAAAGGTTCCTAACAATAACCTAAAAGGTGTTTTTCCTGCTAATGCCCATTGCAATATATTGGAGTAACGTTTTTCTAGCTTTACTAATAAATTATCTTGGAAATAGTACGACAAAGGAGTTAAATACATACTATTTAGGATATTTAAAATTCCAAAAACCAAAGCTAATGAGCCTAATAAACGTGACCCTAATAAATATAGTATTATCGAAGCGATAGCAAAGTAGATGGATGTTTTCTTCAATTTAGGCTTATTCACTTCTTTACGATTGACTTGCTTAATAAAGCGAGACGCAAATACTGGGTTGATGACTAGTGCAACGAATAATGAAGAGCCAAGTACTATTATTAAAGTCATTGGAATATAACCCATAAATTCACCCATCAAATCATCCCAAAATAACAAAGGGAAAAAGGCCGCTAAAGTGGTTAAGGTTGATGAAATAATAGGCACTGCTATTTCTCCCACTCCTTGTTTAGCGGCTTCATACTTACTTACTCCTTCTTTTTTATAAATTCGGTCAATATTTTCTATCACTACAATAGCGTTATCTACCAACATTCCTAGTGCCAGAATAAGTGCAAACAGTACAACCATATTCATTGTTGTACCCATACCACCAAACACCACAAAACTAATGAACATAGAAAGCGGTATTGCCATTCCAACAAATAGTGCGTTTCTGAGTCCTAGAAAGAAAAGTAGTACTAAAACAACTAGAATAACACCAAAAATGATACTATTCTCTAAGTTACTGAGCTGATCACGTGTCTGCTCTGACTGATCATTTGTAATGGATATGTTTAAATTTTCTGGCAATACAGAGCTTTGTTTAGCATTGGCTAACAAGGTCATTATCTTGTCTGTTGCTTCAAGCAGGTTCTCCCCGCTTTTCTTAACCACATTTAATGATACAACAGGCTGTTTGTCGAGTCTAGAAAAACTTTCTCTTTCCTCATAGCCATCCGTTACTGTGGCAATATCTTTCAAATAAACGATATTACCTTTTTCATGCTTTACAATAATATCACCAATTTCCTCGGCGGAAGAAAATTCTGCAGAGGTACGAACCATTCTTCTAGTATTTCCGATTAATACGTTTCCACCAGCAATGGAGGCATTTTCATAGGCTATTGCACTTTCTATGTCGCTAAAACTAACTTGACTACTTTCCATTAAATGAAGGTCGACCTCAACCTTTATTTCCTTATCTAAAAGTCCTGTTATTTCAACTTTAGAAATCTCAGAATAAGATTCTATTTCGTCTTGAAGATATTCAGCATGAACTTTTAATTCATCTAGGCTAAAGTCACCTGATAAGTTGATATTTAAGATAGGAAACTCTGAGAAATCAATATCCATTACCATGGGGTCCATATCTAAATCTCGGGGTAAATCGCTTTTGGCCTTATCCACAGCATCTTTGACGTCTTGTAAAGCCACTTTTAGTTCTACATCAGTGTTAAATTCTATAATTACTGAGGAATTGTCTTGGACGGAGGACGAAGTGAACTTTTTAATCCCTTTTACGGACTTTATTTCTTTTTCAATAGGTCTAGTAATAAGATTTTCTATATCGGCCGGCGAGTTACCAGGATAAACCGTTTGTACCATTACTGTTGGCATAACAATATCTGGATACAAAGACTTAGGCATGGAATTATAAGAGAAAATACCAAATAAAGTCAATAAGACGGTGAGTATAAAAACAGTGGTTTTATTCTTAAGTGATAAGTTGGTAATTTTAAAACTTCTTTGACTCATTTAGCTAGTTTTTTATTTCTATTGAACTTCCATTAGCAACCTCATCAAAGCCAACCGTTATTACTTTTTGGCCAAACTCAAGACCAGAAATGATATGTGTTTCGGAACCTTCTGACAAACCTACCTCGACATATTTTTTAATGGCCTTTGTTCCTTCTGCTACAAAAACAAATGAGCCTCTCATGTCTTTCTTGATTGATGCTGATGGTAACACTACGGCATTATCAGCATTAAAATCTTTAATCTTTAAGGCGGCAACGGCGTTGGGCTTTATTGCACCTGATGAGTTATTAATATTTATTTTGACTTTAAAGGTTCTGTTTTCAGGATTGATCACTTGTCCAACAAAAGCAATTTTTTCTTCAAGCTCTATACCAAGTGTATTAAAAGTAATGTTTACAATATCGCCTTTTTTAATAATGGCTGAATAGCGTTCTGCGACATCAACTTCAATTTGTAATTTTTTAGAGTCAACGATTCTAAAGGCCGGTAGTCCCATGCTAACAAATTCACCTACATTAACAAAAATTTCATCTACCCTTCCGCTAATTGGTGCTGACAATTCATATTTATCAAGTTGTGCTTCCGATGATGCGAGTTTTTTACTCATCGAAAGATATTGATTCTTGGCTTGTAAGTATTGCATTTCTGAACCTATCCCTTTATTCCAGAGGTTATCTTGTCGTTCAAAGGTAGTTTTAGCTAATTCAACCGATTGGCGAAGGTCTTCTACTTGATTTGTCATAACCTCAGCGTTGAGTCTTACAATAGCTTGATTTTGAGACACCCAGCTACCTTCTTTTACCATTATCTGCTCAGCCGCAGCAACAACTTCTGAACTTACTAAAACATTGGCTTTTGAACTTACAATACCCGGTTGATTAATATAATGTTCAAAAGAACGGGCTTGTAACTCTTGTACTTTTACAGCTACTCCACCTTCATAAATAGTATCTGATAATTCTATCTCTTTTTGAAGTTCTGAAATTTGGGTATTCAGTTTGTTCAACTGTTGTTTGAGCGATTTTAAGGTCTCTTTCTTTTGATCTAAACCTTTTGGTTTTTCGCTACAAGCAATAGTGACCAAAAGAAAAGCTAGTGTTAAAATTTGTGTTGTTTTCATTATTTTCCTACTGAACGGTTATAATTATTTTTTGAAATTAAAAAGTTGTATATGGCTTGAGCATTATTGGCTTGAGCCTCACTGTAATCTGCTCCAGCTTGGGAAAGTTCGGTGCTACTGACTAATCCTTCCTTATATTTTGACATAGTTTTGAGGTATATTTTTTTGCTAAGCTCTAAATTTTCAAAGGTCTGTTGTTGTGAGTTAAAGGCAGTCAGATAATTAGCTAATGCCATTTTATGTGCTAGTTGTAATGACGTTTTTAAGTCTGATTCATTATTTTGGGCTTTGATGTATTCAATCTTAGCCTGTTGTATTTTGGATAATCTTGATAGCCCATCAAAAATGGTCATTTTAGCACTCAAGCCCACCACTTGGGAAGGATACCATTTTCCCCACTTATCAAAAAAATCGAATTCATTTCTGAATGCGTTACTACTATATGATGCAAAGGCGGAGACCGAGGGCAATAGACGTGATTGATAACGCCTTAAGTCTAGTTTTTTTAATCGTGTTTGGATTTGAGCTAATTGATATTCTGTTCTGTTTTCTATAGCTGGCTCGGCAATTTGTACATCGTTGTGGTCTACTAAAATGCTTTCTAGACTATCGGTAAGAATAAGCTCATCTTCCAAAGGCAATCCAATAATTAATTTCAAGTATAAGTGAGCTACTTCAGTCATTTTACTCATGTTATCAGCCTGAATTTTCATATTTGATAACACTAAGGCCATTCGATCGACTTCAAGATCTTCAACCATACCCATTTCGTAGCTAGCCTGTACCTCACCTAAAATTTCCTCATGTATATCGGCTATTAATTGTAAAAAATCTTTTCTTTCCTCAGCTACAAGAACATTATAATAGGCTGCTGCTATACTATCTTGAATTTGTTGCTCGGTAAGTGCTAATGATTGAACGGAAAGACTCTTGTAAATAGACGATGCTTTTAGCCCAACGATATAAGATCCATCAAATATTAACTGTGATGCTGATAGTGTAGATGTGGCATTATGTTCAGTACCAAATTGTAATTCTGCAAACTCACCCTCAGTAGCTGTAGGCATAAACATACTAGCCGGGACTACCGTAGTTGGAATTTCTAAGAAGTATTGCCAATTAGTTTCACCACTAACTTTTGGTAAGCCTATGGCAACCGTTTCCATCACTTTTTTCTTTGCTAATTTTACATCTAACTTAGCATTTTGTACAGCAATGTTATTTTCTAAACCTAAACGTTGTGCTTCTTGTACTGACAAACTGTGCTGAGCACTTAGACAGCTTGTTGTAAATAATACTAGTATTAAAAATTTAACTTTCATTAATTTTTTGTTCTAAATAATTAATTCCTTTAAAAGTGGCTATCCCCCTAATGTGATATATTTTATTTTCCATTAAAAGTGTTTGAAAATTATATGTAGTCAAAGGGAAGACTTCATCATTTATAAGTACGTCTGCCCTACTCAACATTAGCTTTGAAATAATATCAATGTTAAGTTCTGGCCGGAACAATCCTTGTGCAATTCCTTTTCTGAGGTTGTTTTTCAGAATAGAAAACAACCCTTTGTGCTTAAACTCTTCAAAAACCTGCCATGCTTCTGGGTAAAATCGCCTCAATTCTCCCAACACATAGGGATTGGTTTGTTTCATAATCGTAGCAATTTTCTGGTCAATTAAGAATAATTCGTCAATCGAATTTCTGCCTTCAACAATTAATTGTTCAAGAACATTGAGGACATGGCTTACGTGTAAAGCAAATGACTTATTAACTAAGTCGGATTTATTATCTACATGCAAATAAAGTGTTTTTTTTGATATTCCTAAAGAGTTAGCAATATCATCCATATTGACAGACTTTATCCCTTTTTTTAAAAAAATGATAAGTGCCTTTTTTATGAGTGTATCTGTATCGTACATTTGGAGTGCAAAATTACTTTAAAAATATTAATGGAAACGTTTTTTGTATAAAATTGTTTCGCAGAAGTATAAATCCATTATTTCTTCCTCATAATTAATATCTTTGTACATTAAATTCTAAACATGAAACATACAAAAGTCAAAAACCTGCTAAATGGAGAACAAGTCAATAAGACAGTCTGCGTAAAGGGATGGGTTAGAACAAAACGAGGAAGTAAGAGTGTATCATTTATTGCTATAAATGATGGTTCTACAATTAATAGTATTCAGGTAGTTGCTGAGAGTGAGGTGTTTAATGAAGAATTACTCAAAAAAGTGACCACTGGTTCTTGTATTTCGGTTGAAGGACAACTGATAGAATCGCAAGGAAGCGGCCAACGTTTTGAAGTGACAGCAGAACGAATTGAAATATTGGGCGAATCGGATGCCGATTTATTCCCATTACAACCCAAAAAGCATAGTTTAGAATTTCTGCGTGAGAAAGCACACCTTAGATTTAGAACGAATACATTTAGTGCCGTCTTTAGAATTCGTCATCATTTATCTTTTGCTATTCACCAATTTTTCAACGATAGAGGCTTTGTCTATATTAACACCCCAATCATTACAGGGGCTGATGCCGAAGGAGCGGGTGAAATGTTTCAGGTTAGCAGTTTAGATTGGAATAATCTCCCCTTGGATGAAAATGGTCATGTTGACGAATCAAAAGATTTCTTTGGTAAAAAAACTAACTTAACCGTTTCAGGCCAGCTGGAAGCTGAATTGGGTGCTTTGGCATTGGGTCAAGTCTATACTTTTGGCCCTACCTTTAGGGCTGAAAACTCAAACACATCACGCCACTTATCTGAGTTTTGGATGATTGAACCCGAAGTAGCCTTTTCAGACCTAACAGATAATATGGACTTGGCTGAATCTTTTTTAAAATACTGTATTCAATATATACTTGACAATTGTAAAGATGATATTTCCTTTTTAGATAAACGTTTGGCAAACGAGGAAAAGAATTTGCCAAAAGAGCAAAAATCTGAAATAGGGCTTGTTGAACGACTAAAATTTGTTGTTGACAATGATTTTGAACGACTAAGCTATAGTGAAGCTATTGATATCTTAAGAAACTCAAAGCCAAATAAGAAAAAGAAGTTTCAGTATATCATTGAAGGTTTTGGTGCAGATTTACAATCAGAACACGAACGCTATTTGGTAGAAAAAAAGTTTAAAAAACCAGTCATATTAACCGATTATCCAAAAGGAATTAAAGCTTTTTACATGAGAATGAACGAGGATAATAAAACCGTTCGGGCAATGGATATTCTTTTTCCAGGAATTGGAGAAATTGTAGGTGGCTCACAAAGAGAAGAACGACTTGATATTTTAAAAAGCAGAATGTCTGAAATGGACATTGATGAAAAAGAATTGTGGTGGTATTTAGAAACTAGACAGTTTGGAACATGTGTACATAGTGGTTTTGGATTAGGGTTCGAACGTTTAATAATGTTTGTTACTGGAATGAAAAATGTAAGAGACGTTATTCCTTTCCCAAGATTTCCACAAAATGCTGAATTTTAATTCATGCAAAAGCAGCGACTAAAGCAAGAATTAGGGCAAAAATTAAGCCCTCAACAAATTCAATTTTTGGGTTTATTACAAATTCCTTTAACCGCTTTAGAAAATCGAATAGAAGAAGAACTTGAGAATAATCCTGCTTTAGAAGATGCTGAGCCTGAAAAAGAGCCTGCTAACGAAGAAGATTATTGGGGAAAGAACTCTCAAACCAAATCTAATCATTTAGAAAGTAGTAATGATGTGATTAAGGAAAGGGAGTTGAGTCTGCAAGAGTTTTTGTTACAACAACTACCAATGCTTGGCCTCGATTCAAATCAATACTCTATTGCTGAATTTATAATTGGATGTCTGGACGATAATGGATTTTTAAGTCGATCACTGTTATCCATAACAGATGATTTACTCTTTAAAATGAATATCGATATTAATGAAAACCAACTTTT
>JBMHBP010000002.1:0-234207 GCA_049890295.1 Flavobacteriales bacterium
CTAAGCACGAAACTCATCTCAAGATTAGATTTCTTTTAAGGGTCGTTATAGACGATGACGTTGATAGGTCATAGGTGTAAAGGCAGAGATGTCATAGCCGAGTGATACTAATTACCCTTTAGCTTTTTGTAGTTGATTTACTCTAACTAAATTGTTTTCTTTTACAATATATCATAATCGTATTCACGATTTTATGGTGGCTATTGCAGTGGTGTCCCACCTCTTCCCATTTCGAACAGAGAAGTTAAGCCCACTAGCGCAGATGGTACTAGGTTAATCCCTGGAAGAGTATGTCGCTGCCGGATTTTTTTAAGCCCTACATCTTATTGGTGTAGGGCTTTTTTTTTATTCTTTTTTCAGTTTACTTTGTCTAATGAAAAAATGTTTATTCGTTTTTCTGTTTTTTCCTTTATTTATATATGCTCAATTTCAGGATTCATTATTTTATCCGAATAAGCTTAATTATATAAAGTACCTAAATGCTGTAGAAAAAAAAATTATTCTTGATACAAATAATTTAGGATTCTCTTTTTTAGAATACCATTCATTTTCAACTAATGGTCAATTTATTAAGGCAAAACATTATCAATCAGTAAATAAATATTTAGATATTGGTATTGATATTAGTAAGTTTTCACAAGATGGTGTTTTTAAAAGAGAGGGATTAAGTTTACATGATGTTAATACACTATTCTCATTTACTAATAAGAATAAAACGTATAGTATGCATTCTATTTTTTCTTATCAAAAGATAAGGATGGATGAAAATGGGGGGTTAATTGATTATTCATTCAATAAGTTTGATGATGCATTATTATTTGATGTTAGCTTATTAACTGCAGAGAATAGATCAAAGAACAGATTTCATAATATCAATCATTGTTTTATGTTTTCTGATAATATTAGTCTTGTGAATAATCTTTCTTTATTAAAGAAAAGTAAAAATTATAATGATGATATACCAACTTCAGGGTTTTATCAAACGATATACTCTGATAGTACCATTACTAGAGATTCATTATCTAATATTAATATTGATAATACTATTGGTTTAAAAATCAAAAATTTACAATTCAATCATGAATTTAAACGTAGACAATATTTTTCTAATGAATTTGATTCTACTGATTATGATAATGGATTATCTATAAATTTTAATAATTCTACACATAATTTAAAATCCGAATTAAAATATTTTATTTCAAATCAATATTACTTTTCATTAAGTAAAGAGTTTGATAAAAAATCATGGCACAAATTAGAGTTTGTTCATCAACGTAATAGACTACCAATTTTTTATAATACCTTAATTTCTAACAACTATATTTTTAAAAACAATTTTGATGACATAATTTCATCTTATTTAAGATATAACTACAAGTCAAGAAATTTTTACTTCGAATCAATACTAAATCGGTATTCAAATCATATATTTCTAAATGAAATCATTGAATTTGAACAACTCAAAACACCAGTTTTATATTTAAAATCTACTTTAAATCATAATTGGTCAATAAAAAATCTTGGGGGTAATAATTGGGTTAATTATCATTACACTACTAATGATGTAGTACGGTTTCCAACTTTAAACGCTAGTTCATCTATTTGGTATGGAAAGGAGGTTAATGATAAAAATTTACGTTTTAAAATCGGAGCAAAGATTAATTATTACACTTCATATTTTGCTAATGTTTATAATCCTGCATTAGCTCATTTTCAATTACAAAATCAGACAGAAATAGGAGGTTTACCCTATATAATTTCTTTTTTAGATATTCAAATTTCAAATATGAACCTTAAATTAGAATATAAAAATTTAAATCATTTTTTTTCTATACCACATCATTTTTATATGCCTAATTATCCAAGTCTACCGACAACTATTCATTTATCTCTTAATTGGAAGTTAAATAATAGAAATCATTAGGAAATAAACTGATTGAAATTGTGTTTTTTATTGATGAATCTGTTTTTTAAGCCGATGAACGCTTTCTTTAAAAAGCAATACTGATTTTTTTATCCTTAAAGTTGCATTAGTTGCGAGTTGTAACATTATGTATGCATTAATTAGTTGTTGGATTATGGAAAAACAAGTTTCGTTTTTATTTATATTAATGATATTTTTATCATTAAGTTTATTTTCACAGGATAGTAATAAAGAAAACTCCTACCTTTTATTTGAGTTAGGGTTAGTTTATCCTGAACTAGAGTTTATAGATTCTAAAGCTGAGCAAAGTTTAAATAGTGAAGCAGTAAATATAGCTAGTAACAGAATTGCAATTGGTGGTGGTGGTGATCTAATATCAAGATTAGGTTATTTAGCTACTGTATCAAGCAATCGATATGCTGTGCAGACATATTATTATGAAAGACCTAGTTTCACAGGTATTAATGGAGTTGCACCAGAGATAAAACGATTTGTACATTATAACTTTGATTATGCTGCTTTGGATTTAAATTTAACATTTAGACTGTTAGATATGAAATCAAAATGGTCACCATTACTAAAAGCAGGTGCCTCTTATAATTTTTTGATTTCAGGCTTTCAAGAAATGGAAGATTTGACTATAAATTTGAAAGAAAATGAAGACTATACGGATGAACATATAGATTTGAATTTTGGATTTCATGTAGCAAGAAAGTTAAGTCGTCACAGTCATTTTTGGTTAGGATATAATTATTTACTTGGCTTTCAACAGCAAGAAAATCTTTCTAATCAGCTTTATAATATTAATGCGCATAGTGCTAGAATAGGCTTTTCAATTTCACCTGATGCCTTTAAAAAGAAAGATGATGACCTTAAACGAATTTTGAAAAAGTGTAACGACAATATTGATGATCTAAGAGCAGAACTTTTATTATTGTTGGAACAAGATGCTGATACTGCAGCTGATGAATTTAAACAGTTTGTTACTCCTGATGAGAATGAGAATTCACCTTTAAGAGATGAAATACGTGCTTATGTAAATACACTTTTTCCTAGCGATTCTTTGAGCGACATCAATGATAGTGATAATAAGACTGTAATTTTATTTCCTACCAATAAATATGAGTATTACGAAATTTTTCAAGATGACTTGGATGATTTGATAGCTGAGTTGCAGCAAAATCCTACAAATTCAATAAAAATTGTTGGTTATGCTGACTTGAGAGGAAAAGAAGACAATAACCTAACACTATCAAAAAATAGAGCTAAAACTATAATGAATTATCTAATTGATAATGGGGTAAATCCGAAAATAATGTCCTACGATTTTAGAGGGGCAACCACAAAATTTGATGATATTGTACTAATGAGTAATAGAAGAGTTGAAATTTTCATTAGTAACTAGTTTAAAATTGTCATCTCATGTTTTTTGCTTTTTCTTTTTGGCTGCAGGAAAAAGTACATTATTTAGGATAAGACGATAACCTGGAGAATTAGGATGTAACTCCAATTCAGTTTTTGGATCTCCAACTCTATGTTGATAATCTTCAGGGTCATGGCCACCATAAAATGTCCATGTACCATTACCAAACTCTCCATGTATGTATCTGGCTTCATTCACTGATTGGGTTTCTCCCATTATTAGAACGTCTGATTTAATATATTCTTTCTTAAATGCTGTGGTTTGTCCCATAAACCCCTTTATTACTTGTTCATGATTTTGACATAACATAGTAGGTACTGGATCCCACTTAGCAGAAAATTCAAATAATGTGAAGTAATCTAATACACGACTAAGTCGTCTTGTTCTTGTGGCGTCAATAGTAGAGTATTCGTATTGATTTGGATTATTCTCCAAAATAAAATCTTTGAAAGCAAATGTATTATCGTAATTTAATTTTTCTTGTGCCTGAGGGTCTGCTCCATCGCCATCAAACATATATTCACATATATCAACATCTTTTGAAGCTAAGGCGATATCATAAGAGTCAGTTGCTGAACACATTGCAAAAAGAAAGCCACCACCGGCGGTGAAGTCTCTAATTTTTAAAGCTACAGCTAGCTTAGCTTCCGAAACTTTTTCAAAGCCTAATTTTTTGGCTGAATTTTCGAAATCTAGTTTTTGCTTTCTATACCATTCTGCATTTTTGTAAGCAGCATAGAATTTCCCATACTGACCGGTAAAATCTTCATGATGAAGATGTAGCCAGTCATATGTAGGAAGTAATCCTTGTATTACTTCTTCATCATAAACGAGATCGTATGGTATTTCAGCATAGGTCAAAGCAAGAGTAACAGCATCATCCCAAGGCAGTTTACTTTTAGGAGAATATACAGCAATTCGAGGTACTTTTTCTAATTTAACTACATCCTGATTAACCTCTGGACTAGAAATTTCTTTTAAAATTTTAGAGGATTGAATATCAGCAATCAATTGGTAAGATACCCCCCTTATTTTACATTCTGCTTCGATAGCTGATTGGTGTTTGAACATAAAACTACCCCCTTTGTAATTGAGGAGCCAATCTACTGATTCATTATTTTCAAGAACCCAATATGCAATACCATATGCTTTGAGATGATTTGACTGACTTTCATCCATGGGAATAAGGACGTAAAGTGCATGGGCATGTAAATGTCCAAAAACTAAAATAATAAGTACAAGAATCTTTAACATTTCTTAAAATGGAGCATCGTTATTCATACTAGATGGTAATACATCATCATTGGTAAATCCAAAACTACCTAAATCTGTAAATTTAGCTAAGTGACTGATAAAGCGTAGTCGGATATTCTCTAAAGAACCATTTCGGTGTTTAGCGATAATGATTTCACCTTGCCCTTGACAGTCTGGGTCTAAACCAGGAGTAGTGTCTGGCCATTCTGTGAATCCGTAATAGTCTGGTCGGTATATAAAACAAACAATATCTGCATCTTGTTCAATAGCACCTGATTCTCTTAGATCAGATAGCATTGGACGTTTATCACCCCCTCTAGTTTCAACAGCTCTACTCAGCTGTGACAGAGCTATAATTGGGATATTTAACTCTTTGGCTATGCTTTTTAACGATCTGGATATAGAACTAATTTCTTGCTCTCTATTTCCACTTTTATTAGAACTACCAGAGTGCATAAGTTGTAGGTAGTCGATAACAACCAACTCTACATTATTGTTTCTAACAAGTCTTCGACATTTTGCTCTTAATTCAAATATAGTTAGAGCAGGTGTATCGTCTATAAATAGGGGAGCATCAGAAAGTGATGTGATTTGTTGATTAAGCTGTATCCATTCATGTTCTTCAAGATTCCCTTTTCTAAGTTTTTCTGCAGGAATGCCCGATTCACTGGAAATTAATCTGTTTACCAATTGAACTGATGACATTTCTAATGAAAAAATAGCTACAGGCTTTCTAAACTGTACTGCTGTATTTCTAGCCATTGATAAAACAAAAGCAGTTTTACCCATACCCGGACGGGCTGCAATAACTATGAGATCTGAGGGTTGCCAACCTGAAGTTACACGATCTAAATCTGTAAATCCAGAGGGAATTCCACTTAATCCGTCTTCTTTGTTTTTAATTTCTTCAATTTGTTCTAAAGCCTGACGAATAAGCGTACTCATTTTATCGTAATTCTTACGAATATTTCCTTCAGAAACTTCAAACAAACCTTGTTCTGCTGCATTTAATAAGTCAAACACATCAGTTGTATCATCGTAAGCATCTCTAATGGTATTTGAAGAAATTCTAATTAACTCACGTTGAATAAATTTTTGGGCAATAATTCTGGCATGAGTTTCTATGTTCGCAGCGGAAGCGACTCTTTCGGTGAGCTTGGAAACAAATGCGGCTCCTCCCACTTCTTTTAACTCGCCTTTTTGTTTTAGAAGGTTAGTTACGGTTAATATGTCAATTCTTTCAGTGTTATTGAATAAATCTTCAATAGCAGAAAAGACTTTTTGATGCTCAATTTGGTAGAAGCTTTCTGGTTTTAGAAGTTCAATAGCATTAGAAAGTGCATCATTATCAATCATTAATGCACCAAGTACAGCTTGCTCAAGTTCAATCGCTTGAGGAGGTAATTTACCGTCAACAGAAGCTGATAGTTTTGGTTTAATTGCAGTTTTATTTGATTTTTTTTTCTCCATAAACTACTCTTTGAAAACTCCCATTTTACCGAATTTTTTTATTCTATCTTGAACTCTCTTTTCTGGACTTTTGGATTCCAGACTTTTTGTTAATCTCAAGATAGTTTTCTTGACTTCATTACAAGTCACTTCTATATTTCTATGAGCACCGTCAACAGGTTCTTTTATGATACCGTCAATTAATTTATTTTTAAGCATATCATGAGATGTTAGCTTCAATGATTCAGCAGCCTGTTCTTTGTGTTCCCAGCTTCTCCAAAGGATTGAAGAACATGACTCTGGTGAAATAACGGAATACCATGTGTTTTCTAGCATCATAACTTTATCGCCTATACCAATTCCTAAGGCGCCACCTGATGCTCCTTCTCCAATTATGATACATATTACTGGCACTTTGAGTTGAATCATTTCGATAAGATTACGAGCAATAGCTTCACCTTGTCCTCTTTCCTCAGCTTCTAATCCTGGGTATGCACCTGGAGTATCTATAAAAGTAACAACTGGTCGGTTGAATTTTTCAGCCATTTTCATTAAACGTAATGCTTTTCGGTAACCTTCAGGATTTGCCATTCCGAAATTTCTAAATTGACGCATCTTAGTGTTTTTACCCTTTTGTTGTCCAATAAGCATGAAGGGTTTGCCATTTATTTTAGCCCAACCTCCAATCATAGCTTTATCATCCTTCACAGTTCTATCACCATGTAGTTCAATAAACTCATCCGTTATGTGATCTATATAATCTAAGGTGTAGGGTCGTTGTGGATGTCTAGAAATCTGTACCCTCTGCCATGCACTTAAGTTGGAGTAAATTTCTTTTTTCGTACTCTCTAACTTACTTTCAAGGTCTGAAACTGTTTGAGTAATCTCTATGCCCTCACGACCTAACTGTTCAGCTTGTTTTAAGTTTTGCATTAAATCCTCAATCGGTTTTTCAAAATCTAAGTATTCTACTTCTGTCATTACTAGTGTGAATAGTCTTAATTTAAATTATTTAAAATAAATTCAAGTTTAGAAAAATTTATCTGATTACATTTGCCTTTAGACAATTAAATTTTTCAACAGTGCTTTTTTTTCCAAACGCAAAGATAAATATAGGACTAAATATTGTATCGAAACGGACAGATGGGTATCACAATTTAGAAACCATTTTTTACCCAATTGGTTGGAAAGATGTTTTAGAAATAATACCGGCTAAAACAAATACATTTTCGTCTACTGGAATAGTTGTTGAGGGTAATGAAAATTTATGTCAAAAGGCTTTGCGATTATTGCAGAATGATTTTGATTTTTCAAATGTCAACATCCATCTTCATAAAAATATTCCTACTGGTGCAGGCTTAGGAGGTGGGTCTTCAGATGCTGCATTTACATTGATGGGGTTGAATCAATTATTTGATTTAAATCTATCAAAATCAGAGCTGAAAAGTTATGCTTTGAAGTTAGGTGCTGATTGCCCTTTTTTTATTGATAACACCCCTTCATTTGCGGAAGGCATTGGTGACGTATTATCAAGAGTTGATTTAAACTTTCGTGGCTATCATTTAGTAGTTGTCAAGCCAGATATTTTTATTTCAACAGCACAAGCATTTGCTGCAATTAAACCTTATAAGTCGGAGGTATCATTAAGTAAAGAAATTTTAAAACCAATTGATTCATGGGATATAAAGAATGACTTTGAAAATGATCTTTTTATCAATTTTCCTGAGTTAAGTGAAATTAAAAATAAGTTTATTGAGCAAGGTGCTATTTTCTCTTCCATGAGTGGTAGTGGTTCTTCTATCTACGGAATTTTCTCTAGTAAGCCTAATATTAAATTTAATAACGCACAAGTGTTTTACCAACCATTGTAGCTGTTAATCTTTTTAAGATCTATTCTAGATAAAATTAGAATTTATTTTTGTAAATTTGCGACCCTTTAGCGAATTGGGAGGAATTAGGAATGAATAATTAAAAAACCCTTTCGTGATGTTGATCGCACAACCTCCATCAACCTCTCCGAAATACAAATTAGACATACATCATGTCAGAAGAAAAAAAGACTGCAGCCAAAAAAACAACTAAGAAAGCTACTGCAAAAGCTACACCCAAAAAAGACCAAGTAATTACAACTGAAGAATCAACAACTGTTGAAGAACAAACAGTTGAAAAGACCGAGGAATCAGTAACGGTTCAAGCAGAAGCATCTGCTGAAACATCAACAGAAGAAGTTTCAAGCGAATCCAAAGAAGAAAGCAAAAAAGCAGAACGCTTAACCAATGCTAGTGAAGATACTGATTTTGACTGGGAAGTTTATGAAAAAGGTAATCAGGAATATACTGAAAGTGAAAGGTTAGATCTCGAAAAAAACTATGAAACTACATTGAGTACAGTTGATGCTGATCAAGTGATTGATGGTTCTGTAGTTTCAATTTCAGATAGAGAAGTAATAGTTAATATCAACTATAAATCTGATGGTGTTATTTCAAGAAATGAATTCCGTTACAACGAAGATTTAGCGGTTGATGACATAGTAGAAGTATTAGTAGAAAAGAAAGAAGATAAAAAAGGTCAATTAATCTTATCACATAAAAAAGCCAGAGTATTTAGATCATGGGAAAAAGTTAATGAGGCTCATGATAAAGATATCGTTCTTGAAGGTCTAATTAAATGTAGAACAAAAGGTGGTATGATTGTAGAGGTGTTAGGTTTAGAAGCATTCTTGCCTGGATCTCAAATTGATATTAAGCCAATCCGTGATTACGATGATTATGTTGGTAAGAAGATGGAATTTAAGGTGGTTAAGATTAACCACGAATTTAGAAATGTAGTAGTATCTCACAAAGCACTAATAGAGGCTGATCTTGAAGAGCAGAAGAAAGAAATTATGTCTAAATTAGAAGTTGGACAAGTTCTTGAAGGTACTGTTAAGAATATAACTTCATACGGTGTATTTATAGATTTAGGTGGTATTGATGGTCTAATTCATATTACTGACCTTTCATGGGGACGTGTTAATCATCCTGATGAGGTTGTAGAGTTAGATTCTACTATTAATGTGGTAATTCTTGAGTTCGATGATGAAAAGAAAAGAATTCAATTAGGTCTCAAGCAGCTATCTGCTCACCCTTGGGATGCTTTAGATAACAATATTGATATTGGTCATACCATCAAAGGAAAGGTAGTTGTAGTAGCAGATTATGGTGCATTTGTAGAAGTTCAGCCTGGTATTGAAGCTTTAGTTCATGTTTCTGAAATGTCATGGTCAACCCACCTAAGAAGTGCAAGTGATTTCTTAAAAGTAGGTCAGGAAATTGAGGCACAAGTATTGACTCTCGATAGAGAAGATCGAAAAATGTCTCTTGGTATGAAGCAGTTACTTCCAGATCCATGGACAGAAATTGCAAGTAAATTCCCTGTAGGTAGCGAGCAAAACGTAACTGTAAGAAACTTTACCAACTTTGGAATCTTTGTTGAACTTGAGGAAGGTGTTGACGGATTAATACATATTTCTGACTTATCATGGGATAAGAAAATTAAGCATCCTTCAGAGTTTACCAAGGTAGGAGCAAAGATTGACGCTAAAGTTCTAGAGCTTGATATGGAGTCAAGAAAACTTAGCTTAGGAGTTAAGCAGTTACTAGATAATCCATGGGATGGATATGAAACGATTTTCAACGAAAACTCAGAACACGAGGGTGAAGTTAAAGATTTAACCAAAAATGGAGCTACTATTTCTCTTTCACACGGTGTAGAAGCATTTGCACCAAAGAGACATTTAGTAAAAGAAGATAATTCTAAAGTAGCTGTTGGTGATAAGCTTAACTTTAGAGTACTTGAATTCCACAAAGACTCTCAAAAAATTATTGTTTCACACACAGTAATTTTCAAAGAAGTTCACATGGAAGAGGTTAAGCAAACCAAAAAGAAAGTTCAAAAAGTACAAAGTTCACAACAGAAAAGTACTTTAGGCGATATGGATGAGCTTATTGCTTTGAAAGAAAGTATGAATAAAGAAGAGAAAAAAGGTAAATAAACAGACCTTACTTCTAAATAATTAAAGACCCTACATCCAGTAGGGTCTTTTTTTGTTAAAAAAAGAATATTTAATCTATATTTGCTAATAGAAATGAGCAAGCCCAAAAGCATACTTGATCATCATCAACTACAAATCATAATCAACAGGTTATGCCATCAGCTTGTTGAAAATCATAATCAATTTTCTGAAACCGTATTAATTGGACTTCAACCGAGAGGAGTGAAGCTATGCCACCGTATTAAATCAATAATAGAGTCTAATTTTTCTAATGTTAATTTACAAGTTGGCAATCTAGATATCACTTTTTATCGAGATGATTTTCGTAGACGAGAAGGTCCCTTAGTTGCTAACAGTACATCTCTTCAGTTTTCTTTAGAAAATAAAAAAGTCGTTCTTATCGATGATGTACTATATACTGGACGATCAGTAAGAGCGGCATTGGATGCCTTGCATGATTATGGACGCCCTAGCTCTGTTGAATTATTAGTGTTAATTGATAGGAGGCTAAGTCGTCATGTACCTATACAACCCAACTATGTTGGTCATACAATAGATGTAGTTGCTGAAGAAAGAGTAACGGTTGAGTGGGGCCAAAATGAACGAGTAATATTGAAAAGTAAATGAGCAAACTAAGTGTTAAGCATTTATTAGGAATAAAGTACCTTAAAATAGAAGATATAGAGCTTATTTTTAACACGGCTGATAACTTTAAAGAAGTTATAAATAGACCCATACGAAAAGTTCCTTCACTAAGAGATATTACTGTTGCTAATTTATTTTTCGAAAACTCAACAAGAACAAAACTTTCGTTTGAATTAGCAGAAAAAAGATTATCAGCTGAGATTTTAAATTTCTCTGCTTCATCATCATCCGTTAAAAAAGGGGAGTCATTAATAGATACTGTTAACAATATATTAGCAATGAAAGTGGATGTTTTAGTGATGAGACACCCCGATGCTGGTGCTGCAACATTTCTTTCTCATCATATTGATGTCCCTATTGTGAATGCCGGAGACGGTGCTCATGAACATCCTACACAAGCTTTGTTAGATGCTTATTCAATAAGAGAAAAGTTAGGAACTGTTAAAGGCAAGAAAATAGTTATCGTTGGTGATATTCTTCACTCTCGAGTTGCACTATCAAATATTTTTTGTTTGAAATTATTAGGAGCAGAGGTTAAAGTTTGCGGCCCAGCAACATTGATACCAAAATATATTGAATCCTTAGGTGTTAAATATGAAGCAGATTTGATGAAAGCCTTAGAATGGTGCGATGTTGCAAATATGTTACGCATTCAATTAGAAAGACAAGACATAAAATACTTTCCATCTAACAAAGAATATTCATCAATGTATGGTCTTAATAAAGACCGTCTTAATTCATTGTCCAAACAAATTATAGTCATGCATCCCGGCCCCATAAATAGAGGGGTTGAAATTACCTCAGACGTTGCTGATTCTAAACAATCTATCATTTTAGATCAAGTAGAAAACGGTGTAGCAATTCGTATGGCAGTCTTATACCTTTTGGCTAACTCAATTAAAAAATAAATATGTTATCCTTCACAAAAAAAAATGAATCCTTGATTGTTTCATTTGAAGCACTTACGGATGATATGACCCCAATTGTTTCCCAATTTGATTCAGATTGTAAACATCTTATATTTGATTTAATGAATATTAAGAACTTAGATTTTAATCCTTTATCAAAGTTTACTACATTTGGTAAAAATCTTGTTGGTCAAAATTCTTTTGTGTTAGTTTCTAAGCAAACTGTGAATGAGCAATTTTTAATTGTTCCAACTATTCAAGAAGCATTTGATATAATTGAATTAGAAGATATTGAACGACAACTAAATTTCTAATTATGAAACATTTTTCACTTTTAATAATATTATTGGTATTTTCCAATAATATTTTCTCACAACAGAACCCTTGTATTCCTAATGCTACACTACAAGATTCTACTTTTGGATTATGGCCTGATACAACTAATAATTTACCAGTTGCTATTGCAGAACAATATTATGAGGAGCACATACAAATAAAGACTCCAGCTACGGTTGGTGAAGTTATGGGTGATCCCTTTACAATTGACGTAGCCGGTTTTCCTGTTAATATAGCTCCAATTACTATTGATAGTATTAAACTAGTAGCTATTGAAGGCCTACCATCTGTAATGTCAACCTATTTATCAAATTCTGATTCGGTTTATGAAGGTAATTCCATAGGATGTGTTACTTTGTATGGTACTCCAGGAAATCAAGAATTAGGTCAGCATAATATTTCTTTACTAATAGACGGTTGGGTGAGTATACTGGGTCTAGGAGTAACTTCTTTGTATGAGCAACTTGGCGATTATGAAACAATTGACGGCTATAAATTAATAGTTCAAAAAACTGCTTCTATAAATGATAATGAAAGACACCTATTTAGTCTTTCTCAAAACATTCCAAATCCATTTTCTTCACATTCAATAGTTGAGGTTTATTCTAATGAACTTACTTCAGTACAATTTTCAATAGTTGATATACTAGGCAAATTGGTTTATCAAGAAGCTTATCAATTAACAACTGGAATGAATACAATAGAAATTGATGGAAGCGCTCTCAAGCCAGGCTTTTATTACTATAGCATTACGGATGGGAAATCAATGATTTCCAAAAAAATGATTGTGCAATCAAAATAAGTTAATGCCATTTGAATTATCCATATTAGGTTGCAATTCTGCAGTTCCTACAAATCAAAGAAAACCAACCGCTCAGTTATTGAATGTAGCTGGGCGTTTCTTTTTGATCGATTGTGGTGAGGGTACCCAATTACAACTACGAAAGTATAAAATAAGGATGCAAAACATACAACATGTTTTCATCTCACATCTGCATGGTGATCACTATTTTGGACTCATAGGTTTTATATCAACCATGCATCTTTTGGGAAGAAAAAAAGAACTTCACGTTTATGGGCCTCCACAGTTAAAAGAAATCATTTATGTACAGCTCGGAGCATCCAAAACAGAATTATGTTATCCATTATTTTTTCACGAATTTGGATTTGATTCACCTGAATTTTTGATGGAAAATAATGACTTAACAGTACATACAATTCCTTTAGATCATTCCCTGCCATGTTGTGGTTTTTTATTTAAAGAAAAAATCAAACCACGAAGAATGAAAAAAGAAAAGATTCAAGAGTATAGCATTCCTGCTGAAAAGATTCAAGAAATAAAAGAAGGGGGAGATTTTTTAACTAATGATGGTGAATTGATTTCACATTTCGACTTAACTCGACCTTCATACAAACCACGCTCCTTTGCTTTTTGTAGTGACACACGTTACTTTGAACAAATCATACCTCAAATAAACGGAGTAGACATTCTTTATCATGAAGCTACTTTCATGCATGAGCTAGTAGAGCGAGCTCACCAAACAATGCATTCAACAACAAAGGAAGCAGCTACTATAGCTCTTAAGGCTAATGTTGGGCGATTAATTATTGGTCATTATTCTCAACGGTATTTTGAATTATCATCTTTGCTAAATGAAGCTCAATCAATTTTTGAGGATACATTATTAGCTATTGAAGGTGAGAAACATGAAGTTATACGTTCTTATGATTCTGATAGCTGATAGTGGTAGTACTAAAACAGATTGGTGCCTGGTTAAGAATGGAAAAGAAGTTAAGCGAATACAAACTATTGGTCTAAATCCTTTTACTATCAATTCTGATAGTATACTCAAAACTATAAGTCAACTAGAGTTAAACTTCTTGGAAATTAGAAAGGTATTTTTTTATGGCGCTGGTTGCGGAAATAATGAGAAAAAGTCTCAGATGTTATTTAGCTTAAAACACTTTTTTAAAAATGCTGATATACATGTTTATTCCGACTTATTAGCAGTAGCAAGAGCTTTATTGAAGACTGAATCTGGGTATATTGGTATACTTGGTACAGGTTCTAATGTTGCATATTTCGATGGAGAAAATATTCAGCCAGTTTGCACTAGTTTAGGCTACCTTTTAGGTGACGAAGGAAGTGGTAATTATTTAGGTAAGCAATTCTTAAAACATTTCATATTAGGAAAATTTAAGGATGAAATATTATCACAAATTAACTTAAATAAACATAATATATTATCTGATTTGTATTCTAGTGAAACCCCTAATAGGTATTTAGCATCCTTTAGTCCTTTAATTCATCAACTCAAATCTTTTCCTCAGGTACGTGATTTAATTTATCAAAACTTCAACGACTGGATAATGTTATATCTCATACCTAATTCGATTACAACTATTCAATTATGTGGTTCAATAGCCTACTATTATGAAGATGAGTTAAAAAGTATTTGTCATTCAAATAACATCATCATAACTAGTGTAATTAAAAAACCTATTACTCAACTGGTAATCTATCATTCAGAAAACTGATAGAAAATACTATCTTTGCTAAATGAAAAAACTAATAACAATAATCTTTTTTTCACTCTCTCTGAATGTTGTTTTTGGACAAATTTCCATAACACTCGACTTTTATGAAGATAACTTTATCCCAGGTACTAATACCTTCAAGTGCAGTGGTCTTTATACTTATTTATCTATAAATGTGTTTCCAGCTGACACTCCTTATTCGGTCACATTATTGAAAGATAATCAGATTTTCGATCAAGCAATTTATTCATCAGACATTTTTCAAATACCTAGCGTTTTTACTTTAGATTCATTGCTGTATGCAGGAAACTATCAACTTACCGTAGTTACATCAAATAACGAAACTATTCAAGAAAGTTTTATTCTTTTCGACCCTATACCACTATCTTTTGATGTGAATACTACTAGTCCAGAGTCATGTGAACCTTCTGGTGAAATTATAATCACAAATATAAGCGGTGGAATAGCACCTTACAGTCTGGGAATTATTAATTCTCAAGGTGTCTTCGATCCAATATATTCTCAAAATCAAACAGCTAGTAGTTTTACAATTGAGGATTTAGAATCAGGATTTTATACGGTTTCACTACAAGATATTAATGGATGTATTTTTACTCAGGGAAATGACGTTCCAATTGAAATAGCTCAGGGAGCAGATCCATTAAATATTTTTTCTGTATCACAGGATGACTCTGTTGAAGTTTGTGTTCAAGGGGGGGTAGCCCCCTTTAGTTTTATTTTACAATCTGATACGATTATTACTAATGATTCTTGTGTTTCATATGCACTTTGTCCAGATGAATATAGTTTAATAGTATTTGACGCTGTTCAGTCTACTCAGTGTGCCGATACAGTAGATTTTATTATTGAAGATTTAGATGGTTATATAGAACAAGAAACATCAACAATGATTGTACAAAGTGGTGGTGTCAGACCCTTTAGTTACTCATGGGAACTAAACGGTGATTTGCAAGATGGTCAAACAGATTCAGTATATACCCCAGGCTTATGTCCTGGTGAATACAGATGTAGAATTTTAGACGCCATAGGGTGTTTATTTTCATTCAACATAACAGTAGAAGAGTTTAATTCCTCTATTGAAGATGAAGTAGATTGTTTTGATAATGATTTTAAATCTATTGTAGCTGAAATTAGTGGTGGAACGGAGCCCTATCAATATTTATGGAACACGGGTGAAACATCTAATTCAATAGAAAACTTAAGTCCACAAAAATATACACTTTCAGTCACCGATAATAATGGCTGTGAGTTCTATGATGAACTTACTCTTCCTGTTATTTATGATAGTTGCTTATTTAATGCTTTTAGCCCAAATGGTGATCAAATTAATGATACTTGGGCTATTAATTCATCTTTTCTATTTGAGAACACAGAGGTTTTGATTTACAACAGATGGGGAGCGAAGGTTTTTCAATCGCTAGGTTATAAAAAGCAATGGGATGGAAGAAACGAAGCGGGTAATATTGTTAGTGAAGGCGTTTACTTTTACACCATTTTATTGAATAATGGATATCAAAAAATCAAAGGGTCAGTTACAGTATTTTATTAAAACCATTGAATAGGATACCTTTTTAGCCAGGTGATTTGTCTTTTAGCATATCGTCTGCTGTTCTGCTTTATAAGGTCTATGGCTTTTTCTAACTTAATTTTATTGTCCATGAACATAAATAACTCTTTGTAGCCAACTGTTTGTAAAGCATTTAGATTTTGATAGGGGTATAGATTTTCTGCCTCCTTTAGCAAACCATTTTCCATCATAATATCAACTCGTTTATTAATTCTGTTATATAGTTTATCTCTATCCATTTTAATAGAAATATAGTCGACATCGAATAATCTTTGACTCGACTTATTGATTCTAAAACTACTGTAAGATTGACCACTTTGTCGACATACTTCCAGACATCTTAATAGTCGCTGAGGGTTGTTTACATCAGCCTTTTGATAAAATTTAATATCCAATTTCTTTACTTCATCTTGTAACCACTTTAAGCCATTTTTTTGATATTCCAATCTAGTGTTGTCTCTGAGGTTATCATCAATTTCTGGAAATTTATCTAATCCTTTGCACAATGCGTCTATGTATAAACCTGACCCACCAACTAAAATTAAAGTATCGTATTTTTCAAACAATGAATTAGTCAAATTCAATCCTTCTTGTTCAAAGTGATTTACATTGAAATTTTCATGGATACTTTTATGATGTATAAAATGATGTCTTACTTGGTTTAGTTCGTCCTTAGAAGGAATGGCTGTTCCAATACTCATTTCTTTATAAAATTGCCTAGAATCAGCGGAAATTACTTCTGTATTGTGCAACTTAGCCAATTTAATAGCTAGCTTAGTTTTTCCAATAGCTGTTGGCCCATAAATGACTTTAAGTGTTTTAGTATTCATCGTTAGTGAACTCATTATACTCATCGAATTCACTACCGAAAATATCCTCTTCTTCTTTAAAATCCTCATTAGAACTTTCTGAAATGAATTGAACATTTGGAGCTACTTTTGGCATCACACCAAATGATAAAATAATTTCTGGCTTTTCAATTTTAGTATTTTCTTTATTTTCAACGGTAATCATGAATCGCCACATATTAAGAAAGTCATTCACATACAATAATTTATCATTTTTTAAGGCTTGCTCGAGCGTAATACTATTCATTTCAACAGTATTTTTTTGCATGGCTATCAATGGAATTTCTTCTCCTTGTTCCCATTCATCATTTGTTAGATAAAAAGCGGCCAATTCATTTTTTTGTAAGTCAAACGACTTAACAATAAAATGGTGCAATTCTTCTAAACTCATTTTAGCATTACATTTAATCTCTTTAAAAATGTCGTCCTTTTGGTCAAGTACAATACTTAATGTGAAAATCATAGTATTAGTGTTTTGGTTCAAGTCCTAATTCCTTTGCTTTATTTATCAAAAAGGCAAGTGCTTCTTGTCTGTTGTTAGCTATCAGTCCATCTAATATAGCGTCTTTAACGGCAGCTTTTAATAAACCCACTTCTTTGCTAGGTTTTAATTCGAAAATACTAATTATTTCATCACCACTAATAGGTGGTTGCATATTACGAATATGGTCTCTTTCTTCAACATCTTTGAGTTTTTGCCTAACGAGTTTAAAGTTATCTAGGTAGCGTTTTACTTTGTTTGGATTTTTTGATGTAATATCAGCATCACATAAAGTCATTAAGTCATCTATATCTTCACCTGCATCAAATAAAAGTCGTCTTACTGCTGAATCCGTTACAATATCTTGTGATAATACTATGGGTCTCAAATGTAGTCGTACCAATTTTTGAACATACTTCATTTTTTCATTTAGTGGTAGCTTTAGCGACTTAAAAATAGCAGGTACCATTTTTGATCCAAGAAATTCATGACCATGAAAAGTCCAGCCATGCTTTTCTTCAAATTTTTTAGTGTCAGGTTTTGCAATATCGTGTAATATAGCCGCCCATCTTAACCAAAGGTTGTCGGTATTTTGACTAATATTATCAAGAACTTGAAGAGTGTGGTAAAAATTATCTTTATGGCCTTTATTATCTATTATTTCTACTCCTTCTAACTCGACCATTTTTGGAAAAAATTGATGTAATAAATTAGTGTTGATCAGTAATATGAAACCTTTTGATGGTGAGTCAGATAAAATAATTTTATTCAGTTCTGTTGTAATTCTCTCTTGAGAAACTATACTTATTCGTTGAACGTTTTCTCTAATTGCATCTAGAGATTTTTGTTCAATTTCAAAATCAAGTTGACATGAGAATCGAATGGCTCTCATCATCCTAAGTGGATCGTCAGAGTAGGTTTTATTTGGATCTAAGGGGGTTTTTATTATTTTACTCTTTAAATCACTGATGCCGTCAAAAGGATCGATTAAAGTTCCGAAATGATTAGAGTTTAGGTTTATTGCTAACGCATTAATTGTAAAGTCTCTTCGGTTTTGATCGTCTTTTAGTGTGCCGTTTTCAACAATCGGATTTCTAGAGTTTTTTCGGTAGGATTCCTTACGGGCACCAACAAATTCAAGCTCAAGATCTTGATATTTTAACATCGCTGTTCCAAAGTTTTTGAAAACCTGAACCTTATTTTTACTTTCTAGGAGTTCATTGACCTTTTGTGCAAGCTCTATACCACTTCCAACACATACAAAGTCAATGTCCTTTGGGGTATTTTTTTCCAATAGCAAATCTCTAACATATCCACCGATAACGTAGGTTTCAAAAGAAAGCTGTTCGGCTGCCTCTGAAACAATCTTAAAAATAGGATTATTTAACTTTTCTTTTAGATTCACTCTTTACCTAATAATTTTGATTGCTCCGTTATTGCTAAGTTTTATAATATTTGAAGCTTTTTGTTTGATGTCTTCATTTTGACGGAAATTTACAATGAAATCGACTCCTTTCAAAATGGTATGTTCAATTTCTGAAAATACTTTTGGAGTAGGCTGATCACTGGTATTGGCTGAGGTTGAAATGATTGGTTTTCCTAATTTTGAAATTAGGGTTTTACAAAATGAATCCTTAGTGAGTCTAACAGCACATGAGCCATCTTCAGCAATTGCATTTTTAGCAATTTGCTTTACGTTATCGTAAATAATGGTTAGTGGCCTTTCAGCTGCATCAATTAAATCCCAAGCAATTTCAGGCATATCTACTACAGTTCTTTCTAGCATAATTTCTGTGCTGACTAAGGTAATTAATGCTTTAGCTGATGAACGTTCCTTGAGCCTATAAATTTTTTGTACAGCTTCATAATTAGTAGCATCACACCCAATGCCCCAAACAGTATCAGTAGGGTAGAGTATTAATCCACCCTTTCTCATATAATTTATACACTCTTGAATATCTTCTTTCATACTACACTGTTATAAACACTCATTAATCGTTTTGAAATATTTTCATCAGTAAATTGTTGAGCATGTAAAAGGCCATTTTGAATCATTTTTTCACGCCTTTCATTATTGGATGAAATATCAATAATTTCTTTTTTCATTTCATCAATATTGTTTGGGTTAATGTATGAGCTTGACGGTCCACCTGCCTCTGAAAAGCAACCTCCCTTAGTAGTAATAACTGGAATTTCAGAAAACAATGCTTCCAAAATTGGTATCCCAAACCCTTCAAAAAATGAGGGGTAGATCAATAATCTAGCCGTTTGATAAATAGCAGACATTTCTGCCAAATCAAGTTGACTAAGAAAAGTGATTTGATTTTCTAATTTGTGCCGCTGTATATATTGAAGGCATTTATTCTTATAAGCTTTTCCAGAACCAACAACTACTAGATGATATGATGGGAGTTCTTTTATACATTTTAGTAGTGTGAGAAGATTCTTTCTTTCCTCAATTGTACCTACATAAAGCAAATAGTCTTGAGGCAGATTGAACCGTTTAGAAATCTCATTTTTGAATTTTTCAGTATGTTTTTTTTGAAAAATAACGTTACACCCTTGATAAACGACTTCGATTTTTTCTTCATTTATCATAAAAAATCGAATTATATCTTCCTTTGTTTGATGACTAACAGCTATAATTTTATCGGCTACGTTGCATGCATAACGTGCCTTTTTGATATAGGATATTCGATCAAAATAACTAAAGTATTGAGGAAATCGCATTGCTATTAGGTCATGAATACTAACTATAGACTTCACTTTAGTATTCTGAATACCTAGTGGTAATTCATGACTTAATCCATGAAAAAGATCTATATTTTCTTCGACTAAATCATGTTTCATGTTTACAGATCGCCAATATGAACTAAAGGTATTATTAAGAAATCCTATTGGTGCGTGAGAATAACAATTTGATAAATTATCTAAAAATTTGAGTCGTTCATTATCTGTAATTTTAGGACTATACAAGTGATACTCATTTTCACTAAAATGACTAGCCAAAACTCGTATGGTATCTCTAGAATAGTTGCCTAATCCAGTTGAATTGAAATAAGCACGTTTTGCGTCAAAACCAATTTTCATTACACGGCGACTTTGTACTCTCTGAGTGCATCATTGAGAGACGTTTTCTTATCTGTACTTTCTTTACGTTTCCCTATTATTAATGCACAGGGTACTCCGTAATCTCCTGCTTTAAATGATTTGTTATAACTACCTGGAATAACTACTGAACGTTGAGGTATTGTTCCTTTGAATTCAACAGGTTTATCTCCTGTGACATCAATGATTTTTGTTGATGAAGTTAATACTACATTAGCACCTAACACAGCCTCTTCTTCGACTTTTACACCTTCAACCACTATGCATCTAGAACCAATAAAAGCTCCATCCTCTATAATAACTGGCGAGGCTTGCAGAGGTTCTAATACACCACCAATACCAACACCACCACTCAAATGAACATTTTTACCTATTTGAGCACAAGAACCTACCGTTGCCCATGTGTCTACCATAGTCCCTGAATCGACATAAGCTCCTATGTTTACATAGGATGGCATCATAATAACCCCTTTTGCCAAAAATGCTCCATATCGAGCAACAGCATGGGGTACTACTCGAACACCAAGTTCACTGTAATTTGTTTTCAATTTCATTTTATCGTGAAACTCTAAAGGGCCAGCCTCTAGTGTTTGCATTTTTTGAATTGGGAAATACATCACTACTGCTTTCTTAACCCATTCATTTACGACCCATTTATCGTCTAATTTTTCAGAAACTCTCAAATGACCCTTGTCTAGTTTTTCTATAATGTTTCTAACTGTTATCTGAGTATTTTCATTTTCTAGAAGAATACGATTTTCCCAGGCTTCTTCGATTATTTTTTTTTGTTCCTCAATCATAATGCAAAGATAGTTAATTGAATTATTTTTGCCTCATGTCTAAAATATTAGCAATTGACTTTGGTCAAAAACGAGTTGGATTGGCAATTACTGATGAAAATCAACTAATTGCTAGTGCATTAACAACTGTTCATTCAAAGGATATATTTTCTTTTCTCAAAGATTTTGTTGCTACAGAGACGGTGGAATGTATAGTAGTTGGTGAAGCAAAAAACTTGGATGGTACCCCTTCTGAAAGCTCACGTTTTATAGAACCCTTTGTAAAACGTCTTAATCAAGAATTTGAGAACATTAAAATCGAAAGGATAGACGAGCGTTTTACTTCCAAAATGGCATTTCAAAGTATGATTAGAGCTGGCCTTAATAAGAAGTCGAGAAGAGATAAATCTATAGTTGATAAAATAAGTGCAACTATAATCTTACAATCTTATTTAGAATCTAGATTATAATTTTTCTTTTAGGTATTTAGCCGTGTAGGACTTAGTATTTTTTATGAGATCTTCTGGAATTCCTTGAAATAAAAGTTTTCCTCCTTCATTTCCACCTTCTGGTCCTAAGTCAATTACCCAATCGGCACATTTAATAATATCTAAGTTGTGTTCAACACACACAATTGAATGCCCGTTGTCTAAGAGTGCATAGAATGAATTTAGTAATTTGACAATATCATTAAAGTGTAAGCCTGTTGTTGGTTCATCAAAAATGAATAAAGTTTTTTCTGCATTATCACCCTTACTTAAAAAATAAGCTAATTTAACTCGTTGAGCCTCACCACCACTTAGTGTGTTAGACGATTGACCAAGCTGAATATAGCCCAATCCTACTTTTTGAAGGGGTAATAACTTCTTAACAATCTTATTTTTTTCATTAATCTTAAAAAAATCAATAGCCTGATCTATTGTTAAATTTAAAATATCCGAAATACTTTTGTCTTTAAACTTAATTTCTAAAGTTTCATTTTTAAAACGCTGACCGTCGCAATGTTCACATTTAAGAAAAATATCGGCCATGAATTGCATTTCAATTTTTACCTCACCTTCACCTTCACACATATCGCATCTTCCTCCAGATGTATTAAAAGAAAACTGACCACTTTTATATCCTCTTGCTTTAGCTAAGTCTTGTCTGGCATACAAATTTCTAATTTCGTCGTAAGCTTTTAGATAAGTGACAGGATTTGATCGTGAAGAACGACCAATAGGATTTTGATTAATATATTCAATGTGTTTAATGGATTCATAACTGCCAGAAATATCATTGTGTGCACCAAGTTTTGTGGTATAACCTTGAATACTCTTTTGTATAGCTGGAAATAATATTTGTTTTACCAATGAACTTTTTCCTGACCCACTAACCCCTGTAACAACGGTTAGTACCCCAAGAGGGAAAGTAACATCTATACTTTTTAAGTTATTTTCTCTAGCACCTTTAATGTGAATAGCTTTATTGAACTCTCTTCTTTTTTTAGGAATATCTATCCTTTTTTGATTGGATAAATACTGTGCGGTTAGACTTTCTGAATTTCCATTTGTTATATTTTTGAGTTTACCCTGAAAGACGATATTACCTCCATTTTTACCGGCTAATGGACCAATATCTATGATTTCATCTGCCTCTTTCATTATATCTTCATCATGCTCAACTACAATTACGGTATTTCCTAATTGTTTCAAGGATTTTAAAATCTTAATAAGTCGTTCTGTGTCCTTTGAATGCAGACCAATACTCGGTTCGTCCAGAATATACATTGACCCAACTAAACTACTGGCTAAAGATGTAGCTAAATTGATTCGTTGCGATTCACCACCAGATAATGTTGACGATAATCTATTAATGGTAAGATAGTCTAAGCCTACTTGGACTAAAAAATTTAATCGGTTTTTGATTTCTTCAAGAAGTCTTTCCGCAATTACTAAATCGTTTTTAGTGAGTACTAACTCATTAAATAGACTTAATGTCTCTTTTAATGGTAGATTGACTATCTCGTCTATTGTTTTTTTTCCTACCTGGACGTAAAGAGCTTCTTTTTTCAATCTGCTACCATTACATTCGTTACATTGGCTTTTTCCTCTGTAACGAGCCAGCATTACACGGTTTTGAACTTTGTAATTTTCTCTTTCTAATAACTGAAAAAATTGACGTATTCCTTTAATTCCTCTTCCACCGTTCCAGAGTAATTTTTTTTGCTCATCCGATAGATCAATGTAAGGCTTATGGACCGGGAAATCATGTTCTGAAGAATTCAAGATAAAGCGATCTTTCCAGCGTCCTAGTTTTTCACCTTTCCAGCAACTTACAGCACCTTCAAAAACTGATAGAGAATTATTTGGTATTACTTTCTCTTCATCAATTCCTAAAACTGTTCCAAACCCTTCACAAATAGTACATGCTCCATAAGGATTATTGAAACTGAACATATGTTCGGAGGGGACTTGAAATTCCATACCGTCACGTTCAAAAACATTAGAAAAATCAGATATATCATCATCTCCAAAATCTATGGAGCATTTACCATTACCTTCGTAAAAGGCGGTTTGTATACTATCTGCTAATCGCACTAAATTATCCTGATCATTATTTGTAACAAGTCTATCTATTACGATCCATATTGGGTTATTTTTTTTGAAAGTGCTTTCATGTTCAACCTCATTAATTCTATGTACTTTAGAATTAACTTTAACCCTAGAAAAACCTTTTAACGCTAAGCTGTGTAATATTTTTTTTGGACTATCATTACTATTTACTTTTGATAAAATCATAAACTTTTGACCCTCTTTCTTTTTACAAATAAAATTCACAACATCGCTAACTTGATGTTTCCGAACTTCTTTATTTGAAATTGGGGATATGGTTTTGCCAATTCGAGCAAAGAGTAATTTTAAATAATCATAAATTTCAGTTGAGGTTCCTACGGTTGAACGGGGGTTTTGTGAATTGACCTTTTGTTCGATTGCAATTGCTGGAGATAGACCAATAATTTTATCAACTTCAGGTTTTTGAAGTTTACCTAAAAATTGACGTGCGTAAGATGACAGACTTTCAATATATCGTCTTTGGCCCTCAGCGAATAAAGTGTCAAAAGCTAATGATGACTTGCCAGATCCAGAAACACCTGTAATTACGATGAGCTTCTTTTTGGGAATCGACAGATTTATATCTTTAAGGTTGTGCATTTTAGCTCCCTTAATGTGTATAAAATCTTGTTTATTATCGATTTTCTTTTTCGAACTCATTTTGATTCTTGTTTCTGAGAAGATTGCAAATTTAAGGTTTTATAATTTGGATTTTTATAAAAACAAACATATATTTGAGGTGAACAACGGATAATCGTTGTCTAATTTATTGTGTAACATAAATATCTGCCTATATAGCATATCTACTCTTTTTAGTTAATTATTAATTTAAAACAGTATTGATATGTTATTACACAATATTTCCGATAAAGATTTAGTATCTACATTTTTAAAAGGTAAGCCTGCTGCTTTAGATGTGCTTGTAAATAGACACCAGTCAAAAGTGATGGGATTTATTTATTCTAAGGTTAAAAATCAGCAATTAGCCGAGGATATTTTTCAAGATGCATTCTTCAAAGTTATAAAGTCTCTAAACTCTGGTAAATACAATGAAGAGGGTAAGTTTCTCCCGTGGTTAATGCGTATTTCTCATAATTTAGTCATTGACTATTTCAGAAAAAATAAGCGAATGCCAAAAGTAGCACAATCCAAAAGTCTTGAAAATTTCGACATTTTTGATGTGATAAGTAATGGAGACAAATCCAAGGAGCAAAACATGATGGAGTTTGAGCAAACTGAACTGTTAAAGCAATTAATTGCTGAATTACCAGAGGAGCAAAAAGAAGTTCTCATAATGCGTCATTATGAGGAGTTGAGTTTTAAGGAAATTTCAGAGAAAACAGGAGTGAGTATCAATACTGCACTGGGCAGAATGCGTTATGCCTTAATAAATATTCGAAAATTAATGGTAGAGAATAATGTTGACTTAAAGATTAATTAAATTATTGTTTTACACAATATTAATTGAAATGGTGACGTTAAAAAAGTGTAACAAAACCACGTCATATGAACAAAACCTTTACCCAAAACGACTTAATACGATTTATTTATAATGAAATGAGTGTTGAAGAAGCCGATTTACTAACCGATTCGTTAAGACAAGATGTTGACTTAAAAATAGCTTATGATGAGTTAAAAGCAAGTTCAATTCTTCTAGATTCTACCGTCATTTCGAAAAAGCCTTCAGCATTTACGATTTCTAAAATAAAGTCTTATGCTCGAGCATTTTCATCTACAAAATCTAATGTAATTGATAGGATAGATTTAATCTTAAATTAGTTAATAGCAATAACGATCAATTTCATAGTTGCCCTTTCTTTAATTAGAAAGGGTTTTTTTATTTTTGATAATGATTAAAAAAGATCGATTTAAAGCTTTTGTTGATTATTTTGAGTATAACATGCCTGAGGCTGAAACTGAACTTAATTATTCTAATGATTTTGAGTTATTAATTGCTGTAATTTTATCCGCTCAATGTACCGATAAAAGAGTCAATCAAGTTACTCCAGCTCTTTTTGAAGCGTATCCTACTATTGAGTCTATGTCATATGCAACAAAAGAAGATATATTCAACTACATTCGCTCGATAAGTTATCCAAATAACAAATCAAATCATTTAGTTGGAATGGCCAATATGTTAGTTAATAAATTTAATTCAACTATACCGCAAACAGTGCAAGAATTACAAGAATTACCAGGGGTCGGAAGGAAGACAGCTAATGTTGTAGTATCTGTTTTATATGATGTTGCTGCCATGCCAGTTGATACCCATGTTTTTCGAGTATCAGAACGAATTGGTTTAACTACAAATGCTAAAACACCATTGGAATGCGAAAAACAATTGGTCAAACATTTCCCCAAAAATAAATTAAGTGTTGCTCATCATTGGCTTATTTTACATGGGAGATATACCTGTTTGGCCCGTAGTCCAAAGTGTGAAGATTGTGGTATTTCTTCTATTTGTAAATTTTTTAAAAAGAAAAACTGATTTGTTAATAATTACAACTGATATTAATTGTATTTGCTGACTTTTTTTTGCTCTTTTGTTAGTCAAAAATTTATCAATGACAAATTTAAAAGAAGGCGATAAAGCCCCTAATTTTTCAGTAGTAAATCAGGATGATCAACTACTTACCTTAGAAAATTTTAAAGGTAAAAAGTTAATTCTTTATTTCTATCCAAAAGATAACACACCTGGCTGTACTGCAGAGAGTTGTAATTTAAGGGATAATTACTCAGAGCTTCAATCTTTAGGTTTTGAAGTGTTAGGAGTAAGTGCAGACAGTATATCATCACACAAAAAATTCATTGATAAGTTTGATTTACCATTCAATTTATTATCAGACTCTGACAAAGCAGTAATTAATGCTTTTGGTGTCTGGGGGCCCAAAACATTTATGGGTAAAAAATATGACGGTATTCATCGTACAACATTTGTTATTGATGAGAATGGAATAATCGAAAAAATCTTTACTAAAGTAAAAACTAAAGAACATACTCAACAAATTCTAGAAACTTACAAATCTTAAAATAGATGAGCGAAAAAGAAAAAAATGCAAAACTAAAAGCGCTTCAATTAACTTTGGACAAAATGGAAAAGTCCTATGGAAAAGGCACAATTATGCGTTTAGGCGATAAGCCAGTAGAGAATATAGATGCAATACCTACAGGATCTTTAGGCTTAGATATTGCATTAGGAATTGGTGGTTATCCAAGAGGAAGAGTGATCGAAATTTATGGTCCTGAATCATCTGGTAAAACAACACTAGCTATTCACGCCATTGCACAAGCGCAATCGCAAGGTGGTATTGCAGCATTTATTGATGCAGAACATGCCTTTGATCAAGTATATGCCGCCAACCTAGGTGTTAACATTGAAGATTTATTGATATCACAACCTGATAATGGTGAACAGGCTCTTGAAATTGCTGATAATCTTATTCGTTCTGGAGCAATTGATATTTTAGTCATCGACTCAGTTGCTGCCCTAACACCCAAAAGCGAAATAGAAGGTGAAATGGGTGATACTTCTGTTGGTTTACATGCTCGTTTGATGTCAAAAGCATTAAGAAAGTTGACAGGAACAATTAGCAAAACTGGTTGTACTTGTATTTTTATCAATCAGTTAAGAGAGAAAATAGGAGTAATGTTTGGTAATCCAGAAACAACAACTGGAGGTAATGCCTTAAAATTTTATTCATCTATTCGATTAGACGTCAGAAAGAGTACTGCTATCAAAGATGGTGATGGTGCCATTGGAAATAAAACTCGAGTAAAAGTTGTGAAAAACAAAGTAGCTCCACCTTTTAAGTTAGTCGAGTTTGATATTATGTATGGAAAAGGCATTTCCAAGTCTGGCGAAATCCTAGACAAAGCAGTTGACCTTGATATTGTACAGAAAAGCGGATCTTGGTTTAGTTATGATGGAGATAAATTAGGTCAAGGAAGAGATGCGGTTAAGTTAGTTTTACAAGATAATCCCGAACTTTCTGAGCAATTAGAAGTAAAAATTAAAGATCATTTAAAAACCCAAAATTGATATTTAATCTGAGAAATTTATTATTTCTTTTTTTTGTCTTGTTTGTGTTTTCATGCAAAAACAAAACTGAAAAATTAGATGAACAAAACAGAACTATCTCACAAATTAGCCTTGAACTTCTTGATTTTCCCAACGATACGAGTTTATTAATTGAGAGGAGAGATATGTATTTAGAAGATAGTCTGTGGAGTGAAGCAATCACAGATCAACTTCAGCTATTTTTGACAGACACTACAAATGTGAAATATCGTTTTGACTTGGCTGATCTATATTATAATCATGCAACTATAAATGTCGATTACTTTTCATTAAGTTATGATTTAGTAAGGGGGAATTATGAATATGCACCTATTTTATTATTACGAGCTAAATTGAACTATTTAATTCAAAATTATAAGTCATCTCTCTCAGACATTAACGAGTATTTACCCATAAAACCATTTGATTCTGAAGCCTACTATTACAAAGGAATGAATTTTAAAGAAATGGGCGATCTTACTCTGGCAAAATCGCAATTTCAAACTGCTGTTGAGCAAAATCCAAATTTTATTGATGCTTACGAACAATTAGCTTTTATTTATTCATATAATAATGATACTCTAGCAGAGTATTATTACATAAATGCTATTGAGCTAGACTCAACACAACTACACTCATGGTATAACTTAGGGATGTATTACCAAAAACTTGGAAAGTTCAATAAAGCAAAAGAAGCCTATACTTTTATCATCCAAAATGACTCAGCAAATACGAATACTCACTATAATCTTGCTTACGTAAATTTAGAACTACAAGATTATTATGCTGCTATACAGCACATAGAAATTGTTCTACAGTATAATTCAGATTTTGCACCAGCTTATTTTTCCAGAGGTTTGGCGTATAAATATCTTGGTGATAAAGATAGGGCTCAAAGTGACTTTGAACAAACTTTGATTCTTGATAGAAGTTTTATTGAAGCAGAGTTAGAACTCAATGGGTTATAATAAAAAAGGCTTCATTTTATATGAAGCCTTTTTTGTTTTTGTTCAAAAAAAGTATTTATGCTAATTTAACATTTGTAGCATTCAGCCCTTTACGGCCTTCTTCTAAGTCAAATGTCACTTTGTCATTTTCACTAATCTTGTCGATAATTCCAGATACATGCACGAAGTACTCATTGTCTGAATCATCTTCTTTAATAAAACCATAACCTTTTGTTTCATTAAAAAATTTTACTGTTCCAGTATTCATATTTGTTGTTTTATAATTTCCCCAAAGGTAACAAAAAAGGCAAACCTAGTAGTCGATTTGCCTTTTATTATTTTGAAAAAAAATTATGTGTTATTTTTTGATGGTTTCAACAATCTTTTTGAAAGCATCAGGATGATTCATTGCTAAATCTGCTAGTACTTTTCTATTAAGTTCAATTCCTTTTTTAGAAATACCACCCATAAAAACAGAATAACTCATTCCGTGTTCTCTTGCTCCTGCACTAATTCTTTGAATCCATAAAGAACGGAAATTTCTTTTCTTTTGCTTACGTCCTACGTAAGCATACTGCATTGCTTTTTCTACAGCATTTTTAGCTACTGTATGGACGTTTTTTCTTCTTCCGAAGTAACCTTTTGCAGCTTTTAAAACCTTTTTTCTTCTTGCTTTTGCAGCTACTGCGTTAACCGATCTTGGCATAGTCTAATAATTTTTGGCTGTTAGCGTCTCCGCTATATGGAGATCTTCTTAATGTAAGCTAATAGCCTGGTTAGTTAATAAATTATAAGCAAAGTTGTTGCTTAATACTTTTCTCGTCTGATTGGTGAACCAATCCTGTTTGAGTTAAATTACGCTTTTGCTTTGTCTCTTTTTTAGTCAAAATGTGACTTTTGAAAGCGTGCTTTCTCTTAATTTTACCAGTGCCCGTTAGTTTGAAACGTTTTTTTGCACTAGACTTGGTTTTCATTTTTGGCATAATATAATGTCCTTAATTATTTATTTTTCTTTTTAGGTGCGATAAACATTGTCATTCGTTTACCTTCTAATTTTGGCATTTGCTCAACAACACCATAATCTTCTAAAGCTTGTGCAAATTTTAATAATAAAATTTCTCCTTGCTCTTTGAATACTATGCTTCTCCCTCTAAAAAATACAAACGCCTTTACTTTTGCCCCTTCTTCTAAAAACTTTAGAGCATGTTTTGTTTTAAAATTTAAATCATGCTCTTCTGTATTTGGTCCAAAACGTATTTCTTTAATTACAGTTTTGGTGGCATTAGCTTTTATAATTTTTTGTCTCTTTTTTTGATCGTATAAGAATTTTTTATAGTCAATAATTTTACAAACTGGAGGGTCAGCTTTTGGAGAAATTTCAACTAAATCCAACCCTAATTGAGTGGCTATACTTTGTGCTTTAGATATTGGATAAATTCCTGTTTCTACACCTTCACCAACGAGTCTAACAGTTTGGGCTGTAATAGCCTTATTGATTTTATGCTCGTTTTCAGGTTTTCTACGATTAAAATTATTTCTTCTTCTTAATGCGATCGTTTTAAGTTTTTATTCGAATGTATTAATTAAACTATTTATTTCGTCTTTAATGTTTTCAATAAATTCATTGATTTCCATACTTCCTAAATCTTCTCCACCATGACGTCTTACAGAAACCTTACTATCAAGTTGTTCTTTTTCGCCAACAATTAACATGAAAGGCACTTTACTCATTTCTGCATCTCTAATCTTACGGCCTGCCTTTTCTGCTCTCTCATCAATTAGCCCGCGAATATCGTTATTTTTTAGCAGATTTAAAATATTTTGAGCGTAATCATGGTATTTTTCACTAATTGGTAGTATTGTAACCTGATTTGGTGTTAGCCAAAGCGGGAAATTCCCAGCACAATGTTCTAGTAGGACAGATATAAATCTTTCCATAGAACCAAAGGGTGCTCTATGAATCATTACTGGACGATGTGAAAGGTTGTCTGCTCCAATGTAATCTAGTTCAAAACGTTCTGGCAGATTATAGTCCACTTGAATAGTGCCTAATTGCCAACTTCTACCTAATGCATCTTTCACCATAAAGTCGAGTTTAGGGCCGTAAAATGCCGCTTCACCATACTCTATTACGGTATTAATATTTCTTTCTTGGGTAGCTTCAATAATAGATCGTTCTGCTTTATCCCAATTTTCTTTTGAGCCAATATACTTTTCTGGATTTTGATCATCTCTTAGAGAAATTTGAGCTGTAAAATGCTCAAAACTTAAAGTTTTAAAAATATATAATACTAGATCAATAACTTTTATAAACTCTTCCTTCACTTGATCTTGTGTGCAAAATATGTGAGCGTCATCTTGCGTAAATCCTCTTACTCTAGATAAGCCGTGTAGTTCTCCTGATTGTTCATATCGATACACTGTGCCAAATTCTGCTAATCTGAGAGGTAAATCTTTGTATGACCTTGGCTTTGTTTTATATATTTCACAATGGTGAGGACAGTTCATTGGTTTAAGAAGAAATTCTTCACCTTCGGCAGGTGTATTTATTGGTTGAAACGAGTCTTCTCCATATTTAGCATAATGACCGGAACAGACGTATAGCTCTTTACTGCCAATATGAGGTGTAATTACTTGACTATAACCAGCCGCTCTTTGTGCTTTTTTCAAAAAGTCTTCTAATCTTTCTCTCAGCTCGGCACCTTTTGGTAACCAAAGGGGTAATCCTTGTCCTACTTTTTGAGAGAATGAAAAAAGTTCCATTTCTTTTCCAAGCTTTCTATGGTCTCTTTTTTTAGCTTCTTCTAGTAACTCTAGGTATTCGTTAAGTTCCTTTTGTTTAGGAAAACTGATACCATAAATCCGAGTAAGTTGTTTGTTGTTTTCATTTCCTCTCCAATAGGCTCCAGCGATATTCAAAAGTTTTATTGATTTTATAAACGATGTATTCGGAATATGTGGGCCTTTGCATAAATCTGTGAAGTTTCCTTGAGTGTAGAAAGTAATATTTCCATCTTCAAGTTGTTCAATTAATTCTAATTTATACTCATCGTTTTTGTCTTTAAAGTAATTTAAAGCATCTTTTTTTGATATTTCTTGTCGTTGAAAGTCATTTTTTTGACGAGCTAATTCAAGCATTTTACTTTCAATTTTGCTAAAGTCGTCAGATGATATGTTATGATTTCCAAAATCAATATCATAGTAAAAGCCATTTTCTATGGCAGGACCAATCCCTAATTTTATTCCAGGAAATAAATCTTCAAGTGCTTCAGCTAAAAGATGAGCTGATGAATGCCACATGGTTTGCTTACCTTCTTTGTCAGTCCATGTTAATAATTTCAAGCTACAATCTGATTCTATAGGGCTATTAGCATCTTTTACTTGGTCATTAATTTGACAGGCTAATACGTTTCTTGCCAAACCCTCACTTATTGATTTGGCAATATCCATTGCTGTTGAACCTTTATCAACGCTTTTTATAGTACCATCTGGTAAAGTAATTTGAATCATTCTAATTTACGTTTAGATTGCAAATATATATATTTGACACATAATTCTAGAACATAATAGAGGTCACTTAAACCTGTAAAACTCCTGGGTTATATGCTTCTGTTATGGGGGCGTTGTTGGCAGCTTCAATTCCCATGGAGATATAATTTCTACTTTCTCTTGGGTCTATTATAGCATCAACCCAAAGTCTAGAAGCAGCATAATATGGTGAGGTTTGTTTATCGTAGCGTTGAGTAATGTTATCCAACATTTCCTTTTCTTGTTTTACTGTAATAGTTTTTCCTTCTTTTTTTAATGATGACTTTTCTATTTGTAATAATACTTTTGCGGCTTGTTCACCACCCATAACTGCCATTTTTGCTGATGGCCATGCTAAAATAAATCTAGGGTCAAAAGCTTTACCACACATAGCATAGTTGCCGGCCCCATAAGAGTTTCCTACTATAATTGTAAACTTAGGTACCACTGAGTTACTCATTGCGTTAACCAGTTTGGCACCGTCTTTTATTATGCCAGTATGTTCTGATCGCGAGCCAACCATGAAGCCTGTAACATCTTGTAAAAAAACTAATGGAATTTTTTTCTGATTACAATTGGCGATAAATCGGGTAGCTTTATCTGCTGAGTCTGAGTATATAACTCCACCAAACTGCATTTCACCTTTTTTATTTTTGACGAGTTTCCGTTGGTTGGCTACTATTCCTACTGCCCAACCATCAATTCTTGCATAACCACAAATTATGGTATCCCCAAATCCTTTTTTATATTCTTTGAACTCTGACTTATCAACTAGTCTATAAATTAGTTCCATGGTATCATATGATTTTTCTCTATTCTCTGGAAGAATTTTTATAATATCATCTTTTTCTTTTAAGGGTTCTTGAGAGTCAATCCTGTTGAATCCCGCTTGTTCAAAGCTTCCTATTTTATCAATAATTTGTTGGATTGTGTTTAAACAGTCTTTATCATTTTCAGATTTGTAGTCTGTAACGCCTGAGATTTCACAATGAGTTTCTGCTCCACCTAGTGTTTCATTATCAATTATCTCACCTATTGCTGCTTTTACTAAGTAGCTTCCAGCTAAAAAAATAGTACCTGTTTTGTTAACAATTAGTGCTTCATCACTCATGATGGGTAGATATGCTCCACCTGCAACACAAGATCCCATGACGGCTGAAATTTGTGTAATACCCATTGAAGACATTTTGGCATTATTTCTAAAAATTCTTCCAAAATGTTCTTTATCTGGAAAAATTTCATCTTGCAAGGGAAGAAATACACCTGCACTATCAACTAAATAAATGATAGGAAGTTTATTTTCCATTGCTATTTCTTGTGCTCTAAGATTCTTTTTTGCTGTTATTGGAAACCAAGCACCTGCTTTTACTGTGGCATCATTAGCCACTATAACACATAATTTACTACGAATATATCCTAATACGACAACAACTCCTGCCGAGGGGCATCCACCGTATTCTTTGTACATTTTATCACCTGCAAATGCACCTATTTCAATTAGTTGGGTATGTTCATCAACTAAAAATGCAATTCGCTCGCGTGCAGTAAGTTTACCTTGAGTATGTTGTTTTTTTATTTTTTCTTTTCCTCCTCCCAGTTTTATTTTATCGAGCTTTTGTTTCATTTCTGAAATTAAAAGTCTCATACTATCTTCGTTTTTATTTAATTCAATGTCCATTATCCAATAGAATTAGATGTTAATTTTCTCTAAATATGTTTTAGCGTTTTTACCTTCGTTAAAAAGTAAATCTAATATACTTAGGTTAGGTAAAAAACCGTATTTATTTTCAAAAACTTGTATGTATCTTGGTAGTTCTTCTTTGTTAAATTTATAATTTCTTAAATCAATACAATCTGTAGAGCTACTATAAGTAGTTGTAAAATTTAAATCTTGAGAAATACCAATCTTAGAACAAATTAGTAAATGAAGTTCAACATTCAGATCAAATAAGAAGTTAAATTTCTTTTGATAAAAACTAAAAAAATCTTCCTCAAAATATTCAAAGAAAGGAGAGGAGCGATAGGCACTCATTAGGCTTTGCCAGTGTTCTTTAGCCCAGTTAAATTCGTGAGAAATTTTTAAGTCTTTTAAGCTGGTCTTAGAACTACTTTTTCGAACTTTAGGTACAGTTAAATTTAGTGCTCCATTACTGCCATAAATGGTAGCTCTATTTCTAATACTTTGTTTTATAAAATGTTCGTGTACTTCAATTTGACAATTGTATTGACATAAATAGGCATAATATTCTATAGGTGCCATATACGACAATGGTAAAAGGTATGTGTTAGTGGATGGCATTGAAGAGTCTATTCCATCTAATTTTGTTAATACCATTTTTATTTCTGTCCCAGCTCATCCAAATAAATAAGGCTTTCCCAACAACATGATCTTCGGGAACAAATCCCCAATACCTTGAATCTAAGGAATTATGTCTGTTATCACCCATCATCCAGAAATAATCCATTTGAAAAGAATAGCTTGTTGCAAGCTTTTCGTTGATGTAGACTTGATTCTCTAAAATTTCTAATTTATTTCCTTCATAGGTTTCAATTATTCGTCTGTATAAGTCTATATTGTCTGTGCTAATATCTACAGTACTTCCTTTTTGAGGCACCTTTATCGGGCCTAAATTATCAAGATTCCAATTAAATTTATCATTAGGAAAAATATTTTCAGCTGTATTTATTTTGACCCCTTTTTCAACAACAATTTTTTCTATTTTTTCAACATAGGTAAATCGTTTTATTGCTTCTAAGCTATTTTCATTTAACATAAGCTCGTATTCACCTTGTCTTGATAATATTTGACCTTCATAAATATTATATTTTTTTAGAGTCTTTTCACTAAATAATGTGCCATCAGTTTTGACATAATATCTAAATTGATTTTTCATTTTGTCAGTTATAAGTTGAGGTTCTCCATTAACGTATAAATCTGTATTTTTAATTTCAATAATATCTCCAGGTATGCCTACACATCGCTTTATATAATTTTCTTTTTTATCTACTGGTCTTTCTGGATGTAGTGAGTCGTCTGCTGGATAATTAAAAACGACGCAGTCATTTCTTTCTACTTTCCCTAATCCTTTCATTCTATGGTATTCGAGCTGTATCCATTTAAGATAAGCAGGTGTATTTTTTGTCAACGGAAGGGTGTGGTGTACTAAAGGAAAAGATAAGGGGGTCATTGGTACTCTAGGACCATAGCTCACTTTACTTACAAAAAGAAAGTCACCAATTAAAAGTGATTTTTCCATTGATGAGGTTGGAATAGTGTAGGCTTCAATTAAAAATGTTCTTAAAATTGTTGCTGCAATTACAGCAAATAGTATGGCATTGAACCAACTTTTTAGTTCGCTTTTGGGTTTTTTCTCTTTTTTTCCAAAATTGCCAATTTATTGTATGCCAAAAAATAATGTCTCCTACTATTAAAGGAATGAAATATAGCCACTCTCCACCTATTAAGTAGACAAATATTGACCAAATTAAGGAGAAAATTAAGAATATTACTACTTTGTAATACTGCCCTAATCGTTGTTTTAAGTTATTCATAGTTAAACTAAATTTTGAGGACATCACTCATTGAGTAAACTCCTTTTTTATCTTTAATATATTCTGCTGCCATTACGGCTCCAATAGCGAATCCTTTTCTATTATGAGCGACATGTGAAATGGATATGGAATCTATTTTGGAATCGTAGTTGATACAATGTGTTCCAGGTACATTTTCAATTCGTTCACTTTTTATATTTACGGAATCGTTCAAATCTGATTTAAGTGTTAATGCTGTTCCACTTGGAGCATCAATTTTTTCGGTATGATGAATTTCATTTATATGAACTTTATACTCTGTGTGTGGTTTCATGAGTTGGTTTAATTTTCGGTTTAGTTCGAAAAATAAATTCACACCAATACTAAAATTTGAGGCATACAAAAAAGCGGTGTCATTGGAAATGGCTAAATCGTTAACTCTATTGATTTTATCTATCCAACCAGTTGTGCCGCTAACCACTGGAATACCTTGATTTAATACTGTTGAAATATTATGATAGGCTGAACTAGGGGTACTAAAATCTATTGCAACGTCAACTTTAGGCAAACTTATTTTTTCAACTTTGTTATTGGCATCAAAAATAGCATCTATTGTATGCCCCTTTTCAATAGCTATTGATTTAATAAGTTGGCCCATTTTACCAAAACCAAGAAGTGCAATTTTCATGTCCTCAAAGTTAAAAATTCATTTTTAATGATAGTGCGGTATTATTTCCTTGAGGTGATTGAAAAATAGTCGGAGAATAGCGAATACTAAGCTTATCACTGATATCAAAATCTAAAAGATGGGCATCTACACTAGCATCTACAATATTTAACAGGTAAATTGCTGCTGTGATAATATATGATATATCCCTATTTCTTTCATAATAGTCCATTATAGTTATTAATTGACTATTGTTGTATGTGTCGACATATTCATCTTGTTCACCGTTTGCTCTTATCTGAAAGGCGTTCTTAAAGCTATTATAATTTTGTTGATTATCAATAATAAAATAGACGCTCGTAGCTAAACTAGCATAGATTACAGGAACTTTCCAATATTTTTTGTTGTAAACTTGACCTGCACCTGGAAAAATAGCTGATAGTACAGAGGCTTTGTGTGGAGAATGCACCTTTTTATTATTGAGATCTTGCCCTGCAACTTTAAACGACAAGATTAGTAAAAAATATAAAATTGGCTTTTTCAATTAATACCCCAATTGTTTAATAACTTGGTTCATTTCTTCTTCAGAATTAAATTTTATCTCAATTTTCCCCTTTCCAGATTTTAAAATTTTCAAATTAACTTCATTACCGAGCTTATGGGATAGTGCATTTGAAATTTTTTGATGCTCAAAACTTTGAATGCTTTGTGTTTGTTTTCGTTGTTTTTTAGCCACGTAGATCGATTGGCCAAAATCTTTTACAATTTGTTCAATTTCTCTTACAGTAAACTTGTTACTCACTGCATCTCTGAAGATATTTATTTGAGTAATGGGATCATTGACATTAATCAGCGCTCGGGCATGTCCCATGCTTATTGTTTCCTTTTGTAGGGCTGCTAGTATTTCGGCCGGAAGTTTTAACAGTCTTAAATAATTGGTAATGGTTGAGCGTTTTTTGCCGACTCTGGAACTCATTTTTTCTTGAGTTAATTTACACTCATCTATTAGGCGTTGGTAGCTTAGTGCTATTTCTACAGGGTTAAGTTGTTCCCTTTGAATATTTTCAACCAAGGCCATCTCTAGCATTTCTTGGTCATTTGCAATTCTAATGTAAGCAGGAATTACTTTTAGTCCGGCCAGGGTAGAAGCTCTAAACCGTCTTTCACCAGAAATAATCTGATACCTGTCATAACCTAATTTTCTGACAGTTATTGGTTGAATAAGTCCTAATTCCTTAATTGAAACGGCTAATTCTTGGACAGTATCTTCATCAAAATCTTTTCTAGGTTGAAAAGGATTAATTTCTATTTGCTCTAAAAGTATATTGGCTACTGAGCCTACGCTTAAACTACTATTTTCGTCTAATGTTGTTTTAGTCGTTATATCAGTTTTAGGATTTTGAAGAAGTGCTGACAATCCTTTTCCCAGTGCTCTTTTTTTCTCGGCCATTTTTTAGTCTGTAATTGCTTCTTTGTGTTTTTCTAGTAGTTCTTTTGCAAGGTTCAGATAGTTTATTGCCCCTTTACTGTTTGCATCATGCATAATTATTGTTTCGCCAAAACTTGGAGCTTCTGAAAGTCGCACATTTCGTTGAATAATTGTATTAAAAACCATTTCTTGAAAATGAGTTTTTACTTCCTCTACAACCTGGTTTGAGAGTCTTAAGCGTGTATCATACATAGTTAAAAGTAATCCTTCAATATCGAGTGCTTTGTTTAAACGGCTTTGCACAATTTTAATTGTATTAAGAAGTTTACCCAAGCCTTCCAAAGCAAAATATTCACACTGAATAGGAATAATTATTGAATCAGCTGCTGTTAAGGCATTGGTTGTAACTATTCCTAGAGATGGTGCACAATCAATAAAAATATAATCATACTTATCTTCTATTTTTTGGATAATATTTTTGATTATAAATTCTCTTTTAGGTTGATTTACTAATTCTAGTTCTGAGCCAACCAAATCAATATTAGCTGGCAGTAAATCTAGATTTGGACTGCTTGTTTTAACAATGACCTCATTTGGATTAATGTTATCAATAAGACATCCGTACAACCCGTGTGTAATTTCTCTTGGATCAAAGCCAACCCCCGAAGTAGAATTTGCCTGAGGGTCAGCATCTACTAAAAGCACTTTTTTTTCTAGCACCCCCATACAAGCTGCTAAATTTATGGCTGTTGTTGTCTTTCCAACCCCACCTTTTTGATTGGCTATTACTATTATTTTGTTCATATTAAAGCATGTTATGCATATATAGCTTTTAGGTCAGATAAAGTCTCAGATCTTATACAAGATCCTATTTTTCATTATCTTTATCAATTCAAAAGTAATTTTTTTATCAGCGGACTAGAAACAAAAGAGTTGCTTTTTTTTAACATTTCATCTAAAATGTTAATAGTGTAAATACATTTAAGCTTTTATCATGTTACTAGACATTTTATACACCATTATGTTTGAAGAAAGCAGCTTGCTGATTCTACAATTATTACCGGTTTTATTTCTATCTATCTTATTTATTCAGTCTGGTTTAGATAAGGTTTTTGATCGAGACAACAATTTAACTTGGTTAAAAGGACACTTTTCAAATTCACTTTTTAAGAATAGTGTTCCTTTTTTACTGATTACTATAACCATTATTGAAGTGATTGCAGGTTTTTTATGTTTGATTGGAAGTTTAACCTTAGTTTTTACTAAAAACCCTACTGTTGCAATTGCAGGAGTTGTGTTATCAGCTTTAGCTTTGTTGATGTTATTTTTTGGGCAGAGATTGGCGAAAGATTATGCTGGGGCACAATCATTAGTAAGTTATTTTATACTTTCACTATTGGCTTTATTATTTTTATTGATGTTTTAAGGAATTTAAATATCTTCAAAATTTACATCTGTAAAGCTATTTTTATCGCTTTTGTTTCTATTTTTTGGTGAGTGAATAACTTCTTCTCCTTTTTCTTTGATTATGAAGTCTATACAGTCTATAAAAGCCTCTTTGAATTTGGCAAAATCTTCCTTATAAAGAAAAACTTTATGTTTTTTAAACGAAAAACCACCACCTTCTTCAAAGGTTTTCTTACTCTCAGTGATTGTTAAATAATAGTCGTCTGATTTTGTGGCTCTGACATCAAAAAAATAGGTTCTCTTTCCTGCCCTTACTCTGTTAGAATAAATTTCATCTTGGTCTTTATAGTCTTGCATAATATTCTAAATATAATCAAATTTACCACTATTAATTTAGAGAAACAAGAATATGTATTAATTAGAATGAAGTTGTTGGTTATACATGTCGAAGTATATACTTTCTTTTTTCATGAGTTGGTCATGCGATCCTATTTCAGCAATCGAACCTTTTTCTAGAACAATGATAGAATCAACATGTTTTATAGATGATAATCTATGACTTATAATGATTGAAGTTTTATTTGTATTATTTTGTTTGATTTCGTTCAAAATATTTTCTTCGGTTTCGTTATCTACTGCCGATAGGCAATCATCTAATAAAACAATGGAGGATGGTTTTATAAATGCTCTAGCAATGGAAATTCGTTGTTTTTGCCCTCCTGATAAAGTAACCCCTCTTTCACCTACAATTGTATCATAAGCAAGGGGAAATCCTGAAATATTTTCATGTACTGAAGCTTGTTTAGCAGCTTGTTCTATCTCAGAAATAGGTAGTTTTTTCTTACTTCCAAAAGCAATATTATTTGCAATAGTATCTGAGAATAATAAGGCTTCTTGTGGTACTAGACTGATAGTATCTCTCAAGCACTCTATATTTATATTTTCAATTGGTTCATCATCAATTGTTATGGTTCCAGAGTTTGGTAGGTAAGTTTTTGTGAGTAGTTGAATAATTGATGATTTGCCTGATCCAGTTCGTCCGACAATAGCAATTGACTGACCTTTTTCTACTGAAAATGAAATATTCTTAAGTGCAGTTACATCGTTTTCAGGGTAAGTGAAGTTTACGTTAGTAAAGGTTATTTTACCTTCTATTTCAAGGTGTTTACCTTCATCTTTATTTATACTTGATGAGGTGTTTAACATTTCGTTTATTCTTTTTTGAGATGCTGCTGCACGTTGAATAATTGATGTCACCCAACCTATAGAAGCCATGGGCCATGTTAGCATGTTAACGTAGATGATAAATTCAGCTATATTTCCTGTAGTTATATTACCAGCTATTGCTTCTTTTCCTCCAATGTATATGGTAAGAACGGTACTTAGACCAATTAAAAGAAGCATAAATGGAAAAAATGCAGCGTTAGTTTTAGCTAATGATACATTTTTATCTAAGTAAGTATTGGTTTCGTTTTCAAAAAAATTAAAATTTCGATTTTCATTAACAAAAGACTTTAATATTCTAATCCCAGAAAATGATTCTTGAGAAATAGTGGAAATCAATGACAATTGTTTTTGAACCTTTTCGCTTTTTGAATGAATTACCTTGCTGATATAATAAATGGTAATTGACATAATTGGTAAAGGTGCTAATACAAACAGGCTAAGTTTTACATTTATACTAAACATATTATACATGACCAATATGAAAAGAGAAATCATATTAATTGGATACATATTGGCCGGTCCTAAAAACATTCTTACTCTACTGACATCTTCACTCATTCGTGCCATTAAATCGCCCGTACTATTTTTTTTGTAGAAGCGAATATCAAGATTTTGAAAATGATTGTAAATTTCATTTTTGATATCATATTCAATTAATCTGGACATAACAATAATAGTTTGTCTCATAAAAAACATAAATACTCCTTTAAGCAATGCGAAAAGTATGAGCATTAACCCAAAGTACAATAGGGTAGAAGTAAGATTAGTAAAATCGACATCAATATTGTTTTGATAACCATCTATGGCTTCTTTAGCAGTGTCAAACGCCTTTCTAGTGAAAACGGCTGGATACAGGGCAAATATGTTTGATACTACCACAAAAAATACGCCCGTTAAAAATCGCCAGCGGTACTTCTTATAATACTTAAAGAGATAAGCTAAATCTTTCATAAATAATTAGGGTTAATTGTAAACAAATAAAATTGTAGATTTGCCAACCCAAAAATTGTTCTTATTGTGTAGCAACATTTGCGTTACAAAGTTAATTAACTTTACTAATCTTATGATGACAACTTCAAATTCAACCATCGATAATGAATATAACCCACTAAATTCTTCTGAATTTAACACATTGAAGTTAATGGAATCTATGAATCATGAACAAATCGTTTTTTGTAATGATGCCGAAACGGGATTAAAAGCTATAATAGCTATACATGATACCACACTTGGACCGGCTTTAGGTGGAACTAGAATGTGGCACTACGAAAATGAAAATGATGCTCTAGTCGATGTGCTTAGGCTGTCAAGGGGTATGACTTACAAGGCTGCCATAACTGGCTTGGGCTTAGGTGGAGGAAAAGCTGTTATCATTGGTGATGCTACTACTTTGAAGTCTGAACAACTTATGCGAAGATTTGGTCAATTTGTAGATAGTCTTGGTGGTAAATATATCACTGCTGAAGATGTTGGAATGTCTGCTAATGACATGAAATTTGTTAAAATGGAGACAGATTATGTAACTGGTATTCCTAAAGAAATGGGTGGTAGTGGAGACCCATCACCAGTTACGGCATATGGTGTTTACATGGGTATGAAGGCTTCTGCTAAATTCAAATGGGGATCAGATGACTTAATAAACAAAACTATTCTAGTACAAGGAGTTGGTCATGTTGGAGAAAATCTAGTGAAATATCTTACAGAAGAAGGGGCAAAGGTTTTAATAAATGACATTAACCAACAAAATTTAGAAAAAGTCTCATCATTATATAATGCAACTGTTGTTGAAGGATTTGATATTTATGATATACCAATGGACATCTATTCTCCCTGTGCATTGGGTGCTACATTAAATAATAACACTATAAAGCAATTGAAATGTGAAATTATTGCCGGTGCTGCAAATAATCAATTGAGAGACGAGAATATTCATGCTCAACTACTGAAGGATAATGATATTCTCTATGCACCAGACTTTTTAATTAATGCTGGTGGTTTAATAAACGTTTATTCGGAATTGAATGGATATGAAAGAGAAAATGCACTTGCTCAAACAAGAAGAATATACGATACTACTTTAGAAATTTTAAAAATTGCTGAACAAGACGATTTAACTACTCATAAAGCAGCATTTAAACTCGCTCAAGATAGAATCAACAAGGCTAAAACTTTATAGATATGTTAAATCGAAGACATTTAAGAATTCGAGTTTTACAGTTTGTCTATTCCTGCAATAGAACAAAGGATATGGATATTTCCAAAGTAGAAAAGGAATTCCTTAAATCTCTTGATAAAGTTGAAGAGCTTTACATATATCTTTTACTATTTATCGTTGAACTCAGGGATTATGCTGAAAATTTTCAGGAAAATGCTAAAAGTAAACGAATGCCATCCGAAGAAGATCTAAACCCTAACACAAAATTTACTGATAATTTATACATAGATAAACTAAAAGAAGAGTCTAATCTAATTGAAATAGCAAACCATAAAAAATTATCATTCGCAAATCAAAAAAGTATCATCAGATCAATTTACTTAAGGTTAAAAGAATCACCACTTTTTCTAGAGTATATATCTTTAAATACTACAGATTTTGAGGACGATAAAAAATTCGTTTTAAAGTTGTTTAGTAAATATATAATTGATTCTGAAGAATTTCAATACTTTTTAAATGAGCAAAACATTTTCTGGGACGATGATTTACCATTTATTTCTAGTATGGTTGCTAAAACTATAAAAGATTCCACTTCACAGCAAATTTCCTTATTTAATTTATTCAAAAATAAGGAAGATAAGCAGTTTGCTATTGATCTATTGAGACACTCAATAATTCATCACGATGAATTTTCAGAAATGATTGCAAACAAGACTACCAATTGGGAAATTGAAAGAGTAGCTCAAATGGATTTGATACTCATGCACATGACTCTTGCTGAATTGTTAAAGATGCCTCATGTTCCAGTAAAAGTTAGTATAAATGAATATGTTGACTTAGCAAAATATTACAGTACACCCAATAGTAAAAACTTTATTAACGGTATTCTAGACAGTATACTAATAGATTTAAAGCAAAAAGGATTAATTAAAAAAATAGGAAGAGGTCTTATTGAATAATTATTATTTTTGTTAGACTAAAACATTAACTATGTATAAATTATTTTTTCTTTCAGTTGCCTTAGTATTTTTTGCTTGCGATGATATGGCAAAGAATGTAAATGAGAAACAGAGCGTTTCGATTCAAGATAAAGTTGAACAAAAGTCTCTTTCTACCAACCTAGTAATGAACTCTAATTCAGCTAATGGTATCAGTAAGGTATTAGGCCCTCAATTTTCTTTTGAAAAAGATGTTCATGATTTCGGACAACTAATTGATGGAGAAAAAGTAGCTTACTCTTTCAAATTTACCAATTCAGGAGATGCTCCATTAATTATTTCAAGTGCCAAAGGTTCTTGTGGTTGCACAGTACCAAATTGGCCAAAAGACCCAATAGCACCAGGTGAATCGGGTACAATTGATGTATCTTTCAATAGTTCTGGAAGAACAGGTAAACAAAATAAAGCAGTGACATTAACTGCCAATACTAACCCCAGCAGAAAAGTGATTAATATCACTTCTGAAGTAATTACTGAATAAATGAATCTTTTAACAATATTTTTAGAGTCAGAATCGGGTGGAAACCCATTAATATTTTTTATTCTAGTTTTTGGTGTTTTTTGGTTTTTTATGATTAGACCCCAAGTAAAAAAACAAAAACAAGAACGAAAATTTAGAGAAGCATTAAATAAAGGAGATAAAGTTATTACTTCTGGTGGTATACATGGTAAAATCGTTGAAATTTCAGAAAAAACCGTAAAAATTGATGTTTCAAATGGTACGATTTTAAAATGTGAAAAAAGTAGTTTAGTTGCTGATTCATCTAGCTCTAAACAGTAATACCATTAACTAAGGTTTACTTGTATGTTTAGTAAACTTACATATTTTTTAAATCAGGTTTTTCAAATCCTACGAATTGAGAAAAATCATCTTCCTGTATTTACTTTTTTACTTGTTTTATCCACACTGTTTTGGTTGCTTACCGTATTATCAAAAGAGTACACAACTACAGTACATTATACCGCAAAGTTTGTTGAATTACCCGATGATAAGTTATTAATAAATAATGAAAAGGTTGATTTACATTTACAAGTAATAGCTCCTGGCTTTGCTCTTTTAGCCCATAAACTCAGTTTTAGAAAAGAATTACCACTTTCAGTAAATTCATTTATTTCTAGAAAAAAAAGTGATCAGTGGAATTATTATTTGTTTGGCGAACAATCTATCTCTCAGATTCAAGAAGTGCTTCCAACAAATATACAATTGCTTCATATACAGCCCAATAGAATTGATGTTTTCTTAGATGAAAAGGCTGAACGTGTCATTCCAATTAAACTGAAATCTGAACTTGAGTATTTAGATTTATTTAGGTTAAAAGAAGAAGTTTTACTAGAACCATCCACAGTAATTATCTCTGGGCCAAAAGCAGTTGTTGAAGTATTTGATGAAATTAATACTAGATTATTGAAAATTGAAGCTATTAATTCAAACCTTTCTGGTAAAATTGAACTAGAACCATTAAATCATTCTGAAATTAATTATACTTCAACCGTTGTAGATTGGAGTTTAAAAGTCGAACAATTTACAGAGGGAGAGTTAATGGTAAAACCAAAAATAAACAATATCCCAAAGGGTTATGATATAAAATTATTTCCAGAGCAAATCACGATAAACTACCTTGTGTCTTTGGATAATTTTGAGTTAGTTAAGTCAAATATGTTTGATTTATCTATTTCATTTAATCAAAATAATAAGCGACAGCTTATTGATTTAAATCGACAGCCCGATTTTGTCGAAAATATTCGATTAAACCCTGAAAAGGTTGAATATTATTTAATCAAAAAATAAAGATGAAAAAAATAGGTTTAACCGGTAATATTGGTAGTGGTAAATCTACAATAGCTGAAGCTTTTAAAATTTTAGGTATACCAGTTTTTAATTCTGATTTTGAGGCTAAACGATTAATGGGCGAAAGTGCTGCACTAAAACAATCTCTTTTAAATTTGTTTGGAACTCAAACCTATCAACATGGAAAACTAAATACCGGCTATTTATCAAAAATTGTTTTTAGTGATGAAAAAAAGCTTAAACTATTAAATGATTTAATACATCCTGAATTAAATAATTTTTTTGAGTCATGGTGTAAATTGCAAGATTCAAATTATGTTATTAAAGAAGCTGCCATACTTTTTGAAAGTGGTAGTTATACATCATTAGATGACGTAATATGCGTTAGCTGTCCGAAGGATTTAAGAATCCGTAGAATTATAAAAAGGGATTCAACAACTACTCAAGCTGTTCTAGATAGGATGAAAAATCAATGGGATGAAGATAAATTAATATCATTATCAACTTACGTTATTAATAATGACGAAACCACATTATTATTTCCACAAATATTAGCTATTCATCAGCAATTAAAATAAGTCATTAGTTTCTCCCAAGCCTTTTCTAACTATTTCTATTTGACCTCTAGAACAATCAATAACAGTAGAAGGTACAAGTGAGCCATAGCCACCATCGATAACAATATCAACTTCATTTTTAAATCTTTCATAAATTAATTCCGGATCAGTGCTATACTCTACTTGAGCATCTTTATCATGAACAGATGTAGATAAAATAGGATTTCCAGTTTGTGTAACTAACAAATTCGGAATATTATGCTTTGGAATTCTTATTCCAACAGTTTTCTTCTTGTTTTTAAACAGTTTCGGCACACTATTATTAGCTTTTAAAATAAAAGTATAGGGTCCTGGTAATGTGCGTTTCATTAGTTTATAAACACTTCTGTCTATTGGGAGACTGTAGTCAGATAGTTGACTAAGGCTTGAACAAATAAAAGAGAAGTTTTTTTTGCGAACATCGATTTGTTTGATCCGAGCGATTTTTTCAACTGATTTCTGATTGAAAATATCACAACCAATGCCATAAATTGTATCGGTTGGATAAATTATAATACCTCCATCAAAAAGGCATTCAACAACTTTTGAAATACCTCTAGGATTTGGATTATCTGGATGAATTGAAATGAGCATTATTATTTGGAGGCATTATAATCATCTAAAAATTGCTGTAGTCCTTTTTTGGTTAGTGGGTGAGGAATTAAATCTTTTATGACGCTGAGTGGTGCTGTTATTATATGGGCCCCTATGCTAGCGCATTCTTCAATATGCTTTTTGGAGCGTATTGAAGCTGCCAAAACCTCAGTTGTGTACTTTTGGGTTTGAAACATATTTACAATTTTATGCACTACCTCAATCCCATTTTCACCTCTGTCGTCTAAACGACCTATAAATGGAGAAACATAACTAGCACCAGCTTGAGCAGCTATAAGAGCTTGCCCTAAAGAAAAAATTAAAGTACAATTTGTTTTAATCCCTTTATCAGAAAAATAACGGATAGCTTTTATGCCATCTTCAATCATCGGTATTTTAATAACAATTTGTGAATCCAGTAAAGCCAGTTCCTTACCTTCTTTAATTATACCTTCAAAATCTGTAGAAATTACTTCTGCACTAACCTCACCATCAACGCTGTTACAAATATTTTTATAATGGTTTAAGATATTTTCTTTACCTGAAATACCTTCTTTTGCCATCAGTGTAGGGTTGGTTGTAACACCATTTAATATACCCAATTTGTGGGCATGTTGTATATCACTTAAGTTGGCAGTATCTATAAAAAACTTCATAGCGTAATTATACGAATATTGTGCCTTAAAGTTATAAAAAAAGGGGCAAGCTACTTACATCACACCGCTCAACCACCTACCCTTGCTACCTTCCGGTCCTGGGGGAGTTCAGCAGGAGCTGGTTGTGTAAGACTTGCCCCATGCAAATATAATGTAAATGCCAAGTTCTGCATTTAAAAGTCTTAAAAATTGTAGCATAAAATTTTAATTATATTTGTCAGTAACTACTTAAATTTTAGAAATGAAAGATTACATCCTTAATAGTGGACTAAAGTTGGGTGCATTATATGTTTTATTGACGGCCATATCCTACATAATGGGGGTAGAATTTAGTTTAAATGAAAGTTGGTCTATTATTAAAGGAATTGTTCCTTATGCATTTTTGATATTTCTTGTAGTTAACTACAAAAAAATGGTAGGTGGTTTTTTAAATTTTAAAGACACTTTTACAATTACTATAGGTAGTATAGCAGCAGGAGCGTTTATAGGTACTTTTTTTTCAATTTTGCTTTACAATTTTTTAGCCCCAGATTTTGCTGCACAACTTAAAGATGCATCTGTTCAAAAAATGATCATGGAATTTGAAAAAATACCTGAAAGTAGTTCTATGTATGAAATGATGGAATCTATAATTGAACAAACTGAAGAAGAGGATGTTTATTCTGTTTCAAATCAGAGTTTAGCATTCTTTTATAGTTTATTTTTTCACATAATCATTTCGCTAATCATAGCAGCATTTGTAAAAAAAGATAAACCAATTGAAATTTCGGAATAATGGATATTTCAATCGTTGTTCCTTCATATAATGAGTCCGAGTCATTAGCAGAACTTTGTTTATGGATTGATAAGGTTATGAATGTTCATAATTATAGTTATGAAGTAATTATTGTCGATGATGGTAGTACAGATAAAAGTTGGTCTATTATTCAAACACTTAACCAAAATAATCCCTTAATAAGAGGAGTAAAATTTAGAAGAAATTACGGTAAATCTGCGGCCTTGAATGTAGCTTTTGAAAAAGTCCAAGGTGATGTAGTTATAACTATGGATGCTGATTTACAAGATAGTCCTGAAGAAATTCCAGAACTTTACAGTATGATTGTTAATGATGGATTTGATTTGGTTTCTGGTTGGAAAAAGAAACGCTATGATCCAATTACAAAAACAATTCCAACAAAATTATACAATTGGGCGGCAAGAAAGGCATCAGGAATTTATTTGCATGACTTTAACTGTGGCTTGAAATCGTATAAAAAAGAAGTGGTAAAAAATATTGAAGTTTATGGCGAAATGCATCGCTATATTCCTATGCTAGCTAAACGCTCAGGATTCTCAAATATTACCGAAAAAGTTGTTGAACATCAATCTAGAAAGTTTGGTGTTTCTAAGTTTGGTCTAGAACGATTTATAAATGGATTTTTAGACTTAATGACAGTCACTTTTGTTTCCAGATTTGGTAAAAAGCCGATGCATTTTTTTGGAGTTCTAGGAACACTAATGTTTGTACTTGGTTTTGTATTATTTTCCTATATAGGAATTGAAAAATTATATTTTTTATACAATGATATCAAAGCAATAAATATTGCTCAGAAAAGTAGTTTTTTTATAGCTCTAGCTTCTATGATAATGGGGTTACAATTATTTCTAGCAGGTTTTTTAGGTGAAATGATTTCTAGAAATGCTTTTGACAGAAATCAATACCTTATTGAAGAAGATCTTTAATGCTTCAAAATTTGGTATGCATTATACAATGAGTTAACCGAAGTATATTTGGGTGAATTACCAATGAAAAACCCCTTCATTCCGGCTTTGTCGGCAAACTCCATATCGCTTATTGAATCACCAATCATAATACTTTTTTTAAAGTCAATAGATGGAAAATCCTCTCTTGCTTGAAGTGCCATTCCTATATTCGGTTTTCTCATGTATGAATTTGCTGTAGCCAGTTGAGGGGCAAAATAGATAGCGTCAATTTTTCCATTTTGTTTTTGAATAGATTTTTTGAGGTGTTTGTGTATTGCATTTAAATCATCTTCAGTCATCAGTTTTTTACTGATTCCTTGCTGATTGGTTACTATTATTATTCTGTGAAATAATCGGCTAAATTTTACTATTGAATCTAATGCTTTTGGTAAAAACTCAAACTCATTAACTGATTTGACATAATCACCTTCAATTTTTTTATTTATCACTCCATCTCTGTCCAAGAATAACGTCCATGAGTAATCTATTTTTGGAATTATTTTACACATTTGGATTTAATCGAAAAGATATTTTTCTACAAGCTCACAAATGGTATGACCAATCAATATGTGACATTCTTGAACTCTCGGAGTATCATTAGATGGCACCTTAATTAATAGGTCACAATATTGATCCATTTCTCCAACTTCACTGCCGGTTAATCCGATTGTAATAAGTTGTTGCTTTCTAGCTTGTTTCAATGCATTAACTATATTTTTTGAATTTCCAGACGTTGAAAGTCCAATCATCACATCTCCTGTATTTGCAACTCCATGTATCAATCTTGAATAAATTTCTTCAAATGAATAGTCATTTGCTACTGCAGTTAAATAAGAGGTATCTGTATGTAAAGCTTTTGCGTTTAAGGCTGGTCTATCAAGATAGTATCTGCCTGATAATTCGGCGGCTAGGTGTTGGGCATCAGCTGCACTACCACCGTTACCACAAAACATGACTTTATTATTTTCTGAAAACGCTTTGACTAATACTTCAGAAATAGAAAGTATTTGATTGTGAAACAATTCGTTTTCTAAAATACTTTTTTTGAGCGATATCGCTTCTTTGAAGTTTTTTATAATAGTGTCTAAATCATTCATAGTTTTTAATTGTCTTTCAAAGAAAGTAGTTTTTCTGTAAAAATTGACCAGCTGTATTTTTGCTTTTCAAATTGAATATTTTTTTCCATTTCTTTTGCAAGATTTTTTTCGTAAAACCTATTGATTGCATTTGCAATTTCATTCTTATTAGGTTGAACAACAAAACCTACTTTTTCATGAGGACACATTTCTTTTAAACCACCTACATCAGTTACTATCATTGGTTTTTCGAAATGATATGCAATTTGAGTAACACCACTTTGAGTTGCTGTTTTATAGGGTTGAACAACTAGATCACTTGCACAAAAAATGTTTGACACTTCATTATCAGGGATATACTTGTCAAATTGTATAATACAATCATTCAGATTTAGTTTATTTATAAGATTATCATAAAATGATTTGTCTGAGTAATATTCGCCTGCAATTATTAGTTTTATATTTTGATTAGTAGTTCTTATTCTTGCCATTGCCTCAATTAGAAGATCTAAACCCTTATAATCTCTTATCAAACCAAAAAATAAGATGTAATTAAATTTTGGATGTAAACCTAACTTTTTAATTGCTTTATCTTGTTCTATGGCATCACCAAAGTTATCGTAAACAGGATGAGGGCTTACAGCACACTGTTTTGTTATGTTAAATTGATGTAAGTCATACATTACTTTTTTGGTTAATACCATGAATTTATCAATGGGTTTGATGAAAAATTTTGTTAAAAATTTATCTCCAAGCCTTGATTCATGTGGGATAATATTGTGGGCAATACTAATTAATTGTGTTTGTCTATTATTTTTAATAATTCTTGCAATAATCGCTAGTGAAAAACTCATTAGAGGTAGCCAAAATGGAATTATGACAATATCATAATTTTTATTTTTTATGCGATTTCCAGTTATTAACCAACTGAATGGGTTTAAGGAGTGAATAGATCTAATTATATTCAGTTCTTTAGGTTTTTCATTTGATGATAGTTGTGTTTTTCCTGGAAATAGAATTTTAGGGTATTGTACCGTAAATGTGTAAATATCAACTTGATGATTTTCATTATTTAGTTGTTGGCAAAGTCTATCATTAAAATTAGCTATACCTCCTCTAAAAGGAAAAGTTGTTCCAACAAGTGCTATTTTCATTTCAATTTACGGATTTTGATTCCTAAATAAGCAAAGGCTAAAGTCATTAATGGGCTCAAAATATTGAAAAAACAGTAGGGGAGATAGCTCATTGTTGCTACGCCTAAAATTGCTGATTGAGTTGCTCCACAAGTATTCCAAGGTACTAGTACGGATGTTACAGTAGCACTGTCTTCTAGTGTTCTACTTAAGTTTTCTGGTGCTAGATTTTTCTTTTTAAAGGTGTTAGCATACATTCTTCCTGGTACTACTATACTCAGGTATTGATCGCTGGCAGTAAGATTTAAGAATAAACACGTGCTGACAGTTGTGGCTACTACTGAACCTGTGTTTTTAGCATATTGTATAATGGATTGACTAATAGTTTTTAGAAAACCTGTTGACTCCATTGCACCACCAAAACACATGGCACATACAATTAACCAAATAGTATTTAACATACCATACATTCCGCTGGTCGATAATAAATCATTAACTATTGAGTTTGAAGAACTTATTGTAGTTTCACTTCCCATGGCATTAATGATTGTAACATAAGAAGCTTTTAAATAATTATTATCAATTCCTGATAAATTGATAATCAAATCTGGTTGAAATATTACTGCAAAAGCTCCTCCAAGTAAGGTGCCAATAAATAATGATGGTAAAGCAGGAACTTTTTTAAAAATTAGTACGAAGACTATCAATGGAACAATAAATAACCATGGACTTATCACAAACACTTCTTCAATACTAAAAAGTAAATTAGAAATATTATTAGTGTTTAATTCACTAGTAAACGATAATCCAATTAATGTAAAAATGATGAGTGTTATAATGAAAGAGGGTATAGTAGTTAACATCATGTACCTGATGTGCGTAAATAAGTCTGTTCCAGCCATTGCAGGAGCAAGATTAGTAGTATCCGATAATGGAGACATTTTATCACCAAAGTAAGCACCAGATATTATGGCTCCGGCTACTAATCCTTCGTGTATTTCTAGAGTTTTACCAATCCCTAACAAAGCTATACCTACAGTAGCAATTGTTGACCAAGAGCTACCTGAGGAAATTGATATTATTGCACATATTACACACGATGCTAACAAAAATATTTTAGGATTTAGAATTTTTAAGCCGTAGAAAATCATTGTTGGCACAACCCCACTAATTAACCAAGTACCAGCTAATGAGCCAATAAGTAATAAAATTAATATGGCTGGTGTGGTTGATGTAATACTATTACTAATACCCTTTAAAATAGATTTCCATGACATACCGCTTTTTACTCCTAAAACTGCGGCTACAGCTGCTGAAAGTAGTAAAGCAATTTGGTTGGCTCCACTTAACGATTCGTCACCATATATATAAACATTTGAAGAGAGAAGTAGTATTAAGAATACAATTGGGACAAATGCATAAAACAATGAATGTGGTTTCATGTTGTAAATATAGCTATCAAAACGCTATATCAACAAATTCAGCTATAAGATTTCATTATTTAATAGAACATTTTTGATTTTTTCAAATGTCCGTTCTATATCATTATCTAACCCTACTGACATCCTTATCATTCCTGACGAGATTCCCATTTGTGCTTGTTCATCTTCATTAATCTCTGAAGAAGTACTAGACCCAGGTGCTGAAAATAATGTTTTATAAAACCCAAGACTAACAGCTAAATATCCAACATTACTCTCTTGCATTTCTTGCATTACATTATAAGCTTTTTCTATTGTGCCAAGGTCTATAACGAGCATGCCACCGAAACCAAACTCTGAGTTAATACTATTCTTCATTAACTCATGTTGTGGATGATGCTTTAGTCCAGGGTAATGAACTTTTATTCCTAGTTCATGTAATCTATTAGCTAAAAAGTTGGCGTTATAACTGTGTTGCTTTATCCTTACGTGAAGGGTTCTTAAGTTTTTTAAAATTCCATTAGCTCTGACTGCATCCATGGTAGGTCCAAGGAGCATTGCTGAGCCAAAATTCACATCTATTAACTGACTAATAAAATCTTTATCTGAACACACTACCCCTCCAACAGTATCACTAGCTCCATTTATAAATTTTGTTAGGGAGTGTATAGTAATATCGGCTCCAAGTTCTGATGGCGTAAAAATGAGTGGAGTAAAGGTATTATCAACTATTAGTTTAAGATTATATTTTTTAGCTAATACAGATAATTGACTTATATCAGCAATTTCAAGTAAAGGGTTACTCATTGACTCGCAATAGATAATCTTTGTATTGGAGTTAATGGCATTTTCAACATGATCTAAATTAGTAATATCTACAAAGGAAGTATTGATATTCAATTGTGGTAAATAATTTTTCATAAGAGCATAACTACCACCATATATTGTTCTACTACTTACAATATGATCGTTAGCTTTACACAACTCTAATATCGTAGAGCTGATGCTTCCCATGCCAGAGGCTGACACAAGTGCAGCTTCTGTATTTTCCATTTTAGCAATTGCTTCTGCCAGGTATGCAGTACTGGGGTTAGTATGTCTGGAATATAAGTAACAACCTTCACGCTCACCTCCGAAAACCATTTCCATAGTTTTGCCAGCCAAATAGGTAAAAGTTGATGAATCTGTAATTGATGGATTGACTCCTCCAAACTCACCAAAATACTGTATATCCTGAATCTTATCCGCTGGTTTATGTTTTTTCATAGTTTAATTTTTTTCCACCATTTTTTTGATTTGGATTGATTATTATCTTTTTGATAATAACCATAGCCATATGTGTTTCCGTATCCGTACCCATAACCATAAGCAGATTGGTTGGTTGTTATTCCGTTTACGATAAGATTTAGATTTTTGATCTTATTTACTTTAAACATTTCATTGAAGTTATATATCATATCTTTAGTAGTGTAATTTTGTCTTACGACATACAAATTGATATCGGAATATTCCATAATTAATAAAGCATCAGTAACTAATCCAATTGGCGGAGTATCTATTATAACATAATCATAATCTTGCTTTAGTTCGTCAATGAATTCCTTCATTTTAACCGTATTTAAAAGTTCAGAAGGATTAGGAGGAATCGGACCAGAAAGAATAAGGTCAAAATTTTCATATTTAGTGTTGTGGATAACCTCTTTTTTTGTTTTTTGATTACTTAAGTATGAGCTTAAACCGAATTCATTATTCAATCCAAATTCATCAAAAATTTTAGGTTTTCGCATATCTGCACCTATCAGTATAGCCTTTTTTCCTGTTAAACTAATAATTGAAGCAAGATTTGTAGCAATGAAAGTTTTACCTTCTCCACTAATGCTTGAAGTGAGACATATTATTTTTTGGCTTTTATCAGAAGCTAAATATTGAATGTTTGTTCTCAGTAGCCTGAATGTTTCAGCTATTTCAGATTTTGGGTTGTATAAAGTAACTAATCCATGTCTGTCTATATTATCAATTATCTTTCCTACAATTGGAACAGATGTAATATTTTCAATATCCTTTTTGTCAATAACCTTATCATTAAGAAGAAAATAAAGTGCGATAATTGAAATAGGTGTGAATAAACCTAGTACGATAAAAAATAAATATATAAGTATAGTATTAGGTGCTATTGGTTTTTTTGAAATTAACCTGGGTTCATCTAATATTTTGTGATCAGAAACATTACTGGCTTTTGTAATTGAAGCTTCAGCTTTCTTTTCTATCAAGTAATTGTAAATATTTTCATTTAGATTAAACTTTCTCTGGATATTTAATAGTACTCTTTCTTGTTGAGGTAGTTTATCAATCTCTTTATCTATTGAATAGATTCTTTCATTAATATCTGCAAGAGATAACTCCGAACTTGAAATGATGTTTTCAATATTCTCGTTAAGTTTAAGTTTTGTACTTCTTATTTGTTGCAATAGTGATTGTACAATTGGATGTTCTTCTTTGGAGTTAACCCTGGCGACTTCAAGTTCAGAGTAAAGGTTTGACAACTCACTTATTAAAGCATTCAATAATGGATCATTTATACCCATGGCTGAAGGTGCAACAATATTTTTGGTATTATTATTTTCCTGAAAATAGCTTTTCAATGAAATATAATATTTGTTATTGAATTCCAATATTGCTTTTTCTTCTTCAAGCTTTTCAATTTGAGAAAATGAATTGAAATCCTTGTTTATGATTTGAACTTTAGGATTATTAATTTTGAAAGACTCTAATTCTATTTCTACATTCGACAACGAGTCTGTGATAGTTTCGAGTTGATTATTTATGAAGTTTATTGTGTTAGCAGCAATTTGATTTTTTTCTTCTAAACCAAACTCTAAATATAATTGGCTGAATCGATTTAAAAAATCATTAATTTTTTTAGGATTAGTTCCTTCTAATGAAATCTTTAAAATAGAAGCGTCTTTATCAATTTCGTTTACGGTTAGATTTTTTAAAAAATGTTCAGTTAGATCATTATAACTGTGAATTATAAAGTTGTAATTAGACCATTTATCAATTGTAAAAAATTCAAAATTATCTTTGTTAATAGTGAATTCAAAAAAGGGAGTAGTGATTAACTCCCCAAAATTATGTTTGGCTGAATACTCTATATCAAATTCTTGGTTAGAAACATATCTTTCATTTTTCAGATCATATTGACTAACATCATCGCAAAAAATAGTAAGTTCAAATTCTTTTTCAGAAATAATCTCAATATTAAATTCATTATTTACTATGCTTTTTTTAGCATTACCTAATTCAACAACAATAGGAGATTTTGAATAAATATCTTCCGATTTAATATTGCCATTATGAAAATACGATACTCTATAATTTAACGATTTAAGTGTTTTTTTTGTAAGTGAGAATGATTTGAGTATGCCAATTTCGTTTTTGATATTTTTTTGACCTCCAAATAAATCAATGCCATCAAATAAATTTTCAGATCCTAGACTTGAATTACTTTCTTCTTTTATGAGAATTGTTGTAGAAGATTTATATATTTTCGTTGAATATCTGTTGTACAAAAACCCTACAAAAATAAATATTAGAAGACATACTAATATTGGCTTCCAAAAAACGCGAAGTCGTTCTATTAAAACCTTAACTTCAATTTTATCATTTTGACTTGAAATATCTCGATTATTCATCTAGTGATTAATTTGAATTTAAAATACTAAAGACAATATTTGCAACTAGAGCAATGCTTGAAATTGCTGAAATATAGATTTGTGCATTCGAGCTTCTTAATCTTACATTTCTTAGTGGCTCAACATATAAGACATCATTGGCTTTTAATGAGAAGTTATCAGAGTATAGAGTTTCAACCTTTGTCAAATCAATATATAGGATAGAATTGTCTCTAATTAGTTTAACTTTCTTTCTATTGGCGTAATCTGTTAAATCACCCGAAAGCCCTAGTGCTTCTAGTATTGTAATGTTATCTTTATATACGGTATATGTTCCTGGTCGATTAACTTCTCCTAAGATGGTAATTTCGAAATTTATGTGTTTGACAATAATTGTTGAATTATTTAGAAATTTATCGGCTTGTATTTGGATTGTATCTTTAGCCTCTTCAATTGTAAGTCCTTGAAGTAAAATTTTGCCCAGCGTTGGAATTTCTATATAACCTTCACTATCAAGTGTAAATCCATTTAAAAATAAATTAGCGGAAGTTGTTTGTGTATTGTTTGCATTGGTTTCAAGATTGAATAAATCAAAAGTTTCTTTTTGAATTCCTATGACCTTAACATGTAAAATATCTCCTTCTTGCAGTTTGTGCTTTAAAAAAGTTGTTGTTTTTTCAACTTCGTTTTTTCTTTCCTTTTCAAATAATTTGATATTTCTCATGGAAGAACACGAAACCAAAAAAATAGATATGAATAAAACAAAAAAGGATTTCATAATGCGTCTTGTTGAATATGTTTCACAAAAATACTAAAGTTTTAACAGATATTTGTATAATGTGGGTAGAGGTAAGCCCATGACATTATAATAGCATCCCTTAATTTTGTTTACTCCAATTTTACCAATCCAGTCTTGAATACCATAACCACCGGCTTTATCATATGGATTATGATTTGAAATATAGTGGTTAATCTCTTCGGCTGAGAGAGATTTAAATGTTACTTCTGTGCTTTCAGTAAAAACAATGCTATTTACATTTGTTTTAATACAAACACCACTATTTACAATATGATGATTGTTTGAGAGTAATGAAAGCATTTCAAATGCTTCATTAGAATTGAATGGCTTGTTAAGAATTTGATTATTAACAACCACTGTAGTGTCTGCAGTGATATAAATTTCATCTGCGGAAACATCAAAAATATCAGCTTTCTTTTTAGCTAAATACTCAGCTATTTTCATTACATCTAACTGTTTGGGATAATCTTCAGATACGTTTGAGGAAATAATTTTGAAGGGTAAATTTAAAGATTCAAATAACTCTTTACGCCTAGGTGATTTTGAAGCTAAAAATATAGATTTTTTATTAAGATGATCGAGCATGAATCAAAAAAGTATGGTAAAAAATAAAATTGATAAGATACCCGTCAGCATTATCAATTTCATTATTTGACTTAGTTGATAATAGTCTGACTTACTCTTTGCTGATTTCGATTTAACTAAAAAGTATATAAAAGGTATTACTACTAATACTAATATGTAAAGTGCAGCATAATGTGCTTTGTTTATAATTTGCAAGCTTGATATGAAACCAAGTACTAGTATTAAACTTAAAGCTAAAAGTTGAACAGAAATTTTAGCAAATTTAGGATAAACTATAGCAAATGTAGTGTAGCCCATTTCACTATCACCTTGAGAATCTTCAAAATCTTTAATCACCTCTCTGATGAAGCTGGTGATGAAGGCAAATACTGAATAACAACAAATAATATAGAAAGCGGTTTCACTATTAATACTTGGTTTTGGGATGATGTCATAGAGTGGTATGATTAATAAAGATAGTGAAGCCAATAGGCTAATTAATATATTACCACTCAGCATGGATTTTTTAAAATTAGTAGAATAAAACCATAAAGCACTAGCGGAAAATAAATTTACGAACCCAAGGCCAATATGTCCTAATTTCCAGCCCAAATAAAAGCCAATGAAAACACCAAAAAAACTCAATAAAAGATGCATCAAAATAGCTTCGCGTCTTTTTATAGTATTGTCTATAATTAGTTTGCGCTGATTAAGCCTATCAACTTGTAAATCGAAGTAGTCGTTTATAATATATCCTCCTGCAGCAATAAATAACGTAGATAAAACGAGTAAAGTAAATTCAATTTTTGATAGGGCAGATGTACCAGTCAAAGGTATAATTAAGCCATACCTAATTAAAAATTGAGTCAGCACAATTAAAATCAGGTTTTTTGATCGAATTAGCCTGAAAAAATCTATGAATTTTACCATTTATTTTGAGCTTTTAATGTTTGTTCAATAATTTCACGAACACATCCATTACCTCCGTTTTTATGTGATATATAATCTGCAATATTTTTTATTTCAGGAACAGCATCTTGAGGGCAACAAGCCAGACCTACTGTTTTCATTACTTCCCAATCATTAATATCATCTCCAACATACAAGATGTTTTCAAACTCTAAGTCATGAACATGCATGAGGTCGCTTAGACTGTCTACTTTATCCGAACTTCCTAAATAAACATCCGTAATATTTAAATACTTGAATCGCTGTTCTAATCCTTTCCCTTTTCCTCCGGAAATAATACCAACTCTAAATCCTTTTTCTATGGCAGTTCTTATTGCCATTCCGTCTTTTACATTCATGTTTCGAAGTTGTTCGCCATCAGGCATTAGAATAATTTTGCCGTCAGTAAGCACTCCATCAACGTCAAAAATAAATGTACTAATATGTTTTAACTTTTCTTTGTAGTTCATACTCGTTTTTCTATACTTTCACTTAGTTGTTTATAAATCTCAGCTATTTCACTTTGGTTAGAATTTTTTAGCATTTCTAAATGTTGGTTAATTATTTTATAGTCTTGCCTTTTAGCTGGTCCTGTTTGAGCATCTTTTGGTGTCACTGAACTTATCTTATTTGCAGTTTTTTCTATTAGTGGATATAAAAGTTCAAATGACAAATTATGTTTTCTGCATATTTCATCAGATAATTGATACATTAAGTTACTGAAATTACACGCTAAAACCGCACTGAGATGAAGGTGTGTTCTTTGATCACTATTCATCATTATAATTTTATTCGAAATAGAAGATGCTATCTCTTTTAATAAAGCCATTAGCAATTGTGAATTTGCTTCAATACAGATGGGAATAGTTTTAAAATCAACCTGATTTTGTTTAGTGAAAGATTGTAGAGGGTACAAAACTCCAATATGTTCACCATTTAATATGTTCATTTTAGTTGATCCCGAGGTATGAACTTTAGTAAAATGAATGTGTTTTTCAACAACTTCAATAGCATCATCATTTACAGCAATAATAGCCAAATCAGACTCAATAATTTCATCTAATTCAGTAGTAAATGGGCAAGATAATCGGTTAGCTAGCTGGCTGGCGGAATGAGAGGTTCGACTATAAACTTGGATTATGGAGTGACCAGCCTTTGAAAGAGATAATCCAATATGAGTAGCTAAATTTCCCGCACCAATAAGTGTAATATTAGACATGCCGAAATATACCTTTTTTGAATAAAAAAAACATAGAAAACTGTATTTTTGTACTTGTAAATTTATGTTATGATAAACAAATTTTTTTCAGCTCTTGTTTCGATGCGAATGATGGCATTTTTGATGCTCCTATTTTTTGTTGCAATTGGTTATGCTACTTTTATAGAGAATGATTTTGGAACAATTACGGCCAAGGCACTGGTATATAATGCTAAATGGTTCGAAATACTCATTTTGATATTAACCATTAATATGATAGCAAATATCAATAGATATAAACTTTGGCGAAAAGAAAAATGGCCAGTTTTGATGTTTCACATTTCTTTTGTCATAATTGTTATTGGTGCTGGTATTACAAGATATATTAGCTATGAAGGTATGATGCCAATTCGAGAAGGAGATGCTTCTAATTTGATTATTTCAGATCAAACGTATTTACAGATGAAAGTACATGATAACTCCTTCCAATACGTTTATGACAAACCCATTTTACTTCACAATTATGAAGGTCCTTTAACATTTCTAAAATCTAATTATTTCAAGCATAATATTGACTTCTTAGACCATGAGGTCTCAATTGAATACCTAGACTACATTAAAAATGCTAAGGATACTCTCATTATTGGTCAAGGTGTACCAACATTAACTATTGTAATGGCAGGAGCTAATGGTAGAGAAACCTACTATTTACAGCAGGGAAAGGCCAAGCGTATTTTAGGTCTAAATTATTCATTTGGAGTTCCAATTCCTGGGCATATAAACTTTTTTTATGAAGGTGAAAACCTAATGGTTCAACTTCCAAGTGATGGTCAATATATGAGAATGGCTGACCAATTTCAAGGAACTATTATGCAAGATAGTATTCAGCCCCTCATGTTAAGATCTTTGTACTCAGTAATGGGGCAGAATTTTGTTATACCGGTAGTACATGAAAAAGCTACTCTAGATTACTTTGAAGGAGTAAATCCAGAGGGTCAAGAGTTAGAAGATGTCCTGAAGGTCAAAGTTGTCTGCAACGGAAAAGAACAAATAGAAGAGCTTTTTGGAGATAAAGGAATGGTAACCAATAAAAGTCATTTTAAATTAGGAGACCTAAACTTTTCCGTCTCATACGGATCAAAATACTACCAAACACCTTTTTTTGTTAGACTCAATGATTTCCAGTTGGAAAGATATCCAGGTTCGAATAGTCCATCATCATTCGCCAGTGAAGTTACAGTCATTGATGGTGAAGAAGAGTTTTCTCAGCGAATTTTCATGAATAATATTCTGGATTATGGAGGATATCGATTCTTTCAAGCCTCGTATGATAAAGATGAATTGGGTACCGTCTTGTCCGTTAATCATGATTTTTGGGGTACTATAATTAGTTATTTAGGCTATTTGTTAATGACAATTGGTATGACTGCAACCATTTTTTCAAATAAAACTAGATTTTTTGTTTTAAAAAAACGACTCGACGAGTTGAGAGATAAAAAAATTGTTACAACTTTATTTATTTCTCTGATTTCAACCTTAACTTTTGCTCAAGATTATAATGAGGTTGATTCTATGATATTATCCAATCCAATCTCAGTAGAACATGCTGATAAGTTTGGAATGTTAGTTGTTCAAGATGATGGTGGTAGACTGAAACCTTTTGGAACAACTTCATCAGAAATACTTAGAAAAGTTAGTCGTAAAAGTAACTACAATGGTCTAACCCCAAATCAAGTAGTTTTAGGCATGATGCAAAACCCTTACTTGTGGCAATTAGCACCTGTGATAAAAGTAAATAATGAAGAGTTAAGAGATAAGCTGAATTTAGAAGATAAATACACTTCGTTTTTATCCTTTTTTAGCGAACAAGCTAGTTATGTACTTACTGAAGATGTTGAAGTAGCCTATGCTAAGAAACCAGCAGAACGAAATAAATATGATAAAGAAGTTATTGCTGTTGATGAAAGGGTAAATATTTCATATATGCTTTATAATGGAACCTTTTCGAGGTTTTTCCCAATCCCTAATGACCCATTAAATAAGTGGATTTCACCTACAGCTAGTGATGATATAGTATTGGGCGAAGATTCACTATTTGTTTACTCTATTTTACCTATTTACTTTCAAAGCTTACAGCAAGCCTTGTCGGACGACAATTATAATGTAGCTGATAATACATTGGAAGCGATAGTAAAATACCAGAAGAAATTTGGTTCGGAGGTTTATCCATCAAATGCTAAACTAACATCGGAGGTGTTCTATAATGAGGCCCGAATTTTTAATAAACTATCTTACTATTATGGTTTAATTGGCGTACTTATGGTTCTTTTGCTGGTTCAACAAATTTTAAAGAATAGAAAATGGAGAAGAATCTTAATTAGACTACTATTTTTAGCAATAATTTTAGGATTTTTAGCCCACACGGCAGGTCTAATTGGTCGATGGTTTATTTCTGGCCATGCTCCTTGGAGTAATGCTTATGAGAGTGTAATTTATATTGCATGGGCAACTGTTTTAGCGGGCTTTATCTTCTCAAGAAAAAGTACAATGACGGTAGCTGCTACTTCTGTTTTATCCTCCTTACTTTTAATGGTAGCTGCTTTAAATTGGTTAGATCCTGAAATAACAAATTTGGTACCAGTCTTAAATTCATATTGGTTGATTATTCATGTTGCTATTATCACAGCAAGTTATGGCTTCTTAGCGTTAGGAGCTTTATTAGGCTTTCTTAATCTAATTTTAATGATTGTGCAAAACGCAAGTAACAAGAGAAGAATTTCGGATAGTCTTAAAGAATTAACCTTTATAAACGAATTAAGCATTACCTCAGGCTTATTTATGTTATCAGTCGGTACATTTTTAGGAGGTGTTTGGGCTAACGAATCCTGGGGAAGGTATTGGGGATGGGATCCAAAAGAAACATGGGCTTTAGCCAGTATGTTAATTTATATCTTTGTTTTACACATGCGATTTATCCCAAAACTTAAAGGATTATTTGCCTTTAATTTAGCATCTTTAGTTGCATATAGCTCGATTATTATGACATATTTTGGAGTGAACTTTTATTTATCAGGACTTCATTCTTACGCTAAAGGTGATCCCATGCCTATTCCTACTTTTGTATATTATACCATTGCCATTGTAATTGTTGTAACTATTTTAGCACAGTGGCGACAACGACGATTAAAAACATTGTAATCTAAAATTATGCATGAGAATTTAGATGTTATAGCTTTTGGAGCCCATCCAGATGATGTAGAGTTAAGTTGCGGTGGAACTTTAGCTAAATTGAAAAGCAAGGGTTACTCAATAGGAATAATTGATTTGACACGCGGTGAATTAGGAACTCGAGGAACTGCTGAAATTAGAGATAATGAAGCAGCTGAAGCAGCTAAAATTTTAGGTGTTGACTTGCGACATAATTTGAAATTTAGGGATGGTTTTTTTGAAAATAACGAAGCTCATCAATTAGAGGTTGTTAAAATTATCAGAAAATATCGTCCAAATATTGTTTTATTAAATGCTATTGAAGATCGTCATCCAGACCACAAAAAAGCATCAGATTTAGTTTCTCAATCATGTTTTTTGTCTGGTTTAGCCAAAATTGATACTGGTCAAGATGCTTGGCGACCAAAGCAAGTTTATCATTACATACAGTTTAAAGAAATAACACCTGATTTTGTGGTAGACATCAGTGATTTTATTGATGTAAAAATACAAGCTGTTAAGGCGTTTAGTTCTCAATTCTTTAACCCTAATTCAAACGAAGCTGATACAGTAATCTCTACACAAGGATTTTTAGAAAGTATTCGATATAGAGCAGCGAATTTAGGCCGAATTTCTATGATTGAATATGCTGAAGGATTTACAGTGGAGAAGCCTATTGTTGTTGATATTACCGATCTAAAGTAATTCTATTTAAAAATACGTTTTCTTTTTAGTCTAATAGAATTCCCTATTACAATAACGTCAGAAAATGCCATAAACAAGGCACCCCACATGGGATTAAGTAATCCAACAGCTGCAATAGGAATAGCGACCAAATTATATGAAAAGGCCCAAAATAAATTTTGTTTTATAGTTATAAGAGTATGTTTACTTATTCTGTATGCTTGATGAACTTGTTTTAGATGATTTTTATTTAATAAAACTATTTGTGCGGTATCAATTGCGATTTGAGTACTTCCACCGATTGATATCCCTATATTAGCTTTAGCCAGTGCTGGTGCATCGTTAATTCCGTCACCAATCATAGCTGTTGGGCCATTGCTATTAATCATTTCTATTTTCTGAAGTTTTTCATCTGGTAATTGTTCATAAAAAACTTCACTTATGCCAATTTTATCGGCCACTTCCTTGCATATTTTGGATTTATCTCCACTTAATAAAATACATGATAAGTGATCTGATTTGAGTCGTTTTATGGTTTCATTAGAAAATTCTTTTACTTCATCTTCACAATTAATTCTTGCGATTATAGTGTCGTTCTTTTTTAAAAAAATCTTATACTTATCGTCATGATGATTGACAAATTTAGTGCTACCTAGCCGATATATATCGTTTTTCCATTCTGCCTGAATACCTAACCCTTTGAACTCTTTGATATTCTCAAGTTCTATTTGTTGGCCTAAAGCTCTAAAATAATTAACAAAGGACTTAGCAATAGGGTGTGAAGAATGTAGTTCTAAACTATAAATAATATCATAAATAGTTTTTTTACTTTCCTTTTTACAATCAACTTCCTTTATGTTGAAGTTTCCTGTTGTGATTGTACCAGTTTTATCAAAAACTATAGACTTCACTTTTGCAAATTCTTCTAAAGTTGTACCTCCTTTTATAAGGATTCCCATTTTAGCTGCTCTTCCAATACCTACCATTATAGCTGTTGGTGTTGCTAAACCCATAGCACATGGGCACGAAATGACTAACACTGCAACAGATCGTAAAATAGAATCTGTCGTTGAAATATCAAAAACTAGATTGTTTATTAAAAATGTGATTAATGAAATAAGTAAAACGACTGGCACAAAAATACTACTAATTTTATCCCCTAGACGCTCGATATTAGGCTTACTGCCTTGGGCATCTTTTACCATTTTAATAATACTTGAAAGGATAGTCTCTTTACCTACTTTCTGAGCAATTACTTTTAAATTTCCATCCAGTAGAATAGTCCCGCCAATTACGCTATCACCTTCTTTTTTAAGTATAGGGTTACTTTCTCCACTAATCATAGATTCATTTACAAACCCTTCACCACTTAAAATTTTTGAATCTGTTGGGATTTTATCTCCTGTATTTACTAGTAAAACATCTTTAACTTGAATATCTTCAAACAATACCTCTTCAATTTTACCGTTTTTATTGACAAGTTTTCCTTTTAAGTTTTGAATTGCACTTAAATCCTTAATAGCTGTTGTAGTCTGCTTTACCGATCGGTGTTCAAGTACATTTCCTAAAAGTACTAGTGTGATAATTGTAGCAGTAGTTTCGAAAAATAAATAGTCATGAAGTTCAGAAGTATGCCAAAACAAAATCATGCCTATTAGGCTATAAAAAAAAGCTGCTGTCGATCCCATCATTATTAAAACATCCATATTTGGCGTTTTTACCTTTAATGAAGCCCAGGCACTTTTGCCAAAATAGTAGCAACCTATAGCATAGACAGGAAGAGTTAGAAAAAGCTGAATAATAGGATTTCTTAGTATATGTTGATCATTCACAAACATGTGACAGAAAAGAGGAATGGTAAATATTAATGATATAGTAAAAAACTTTTCTAGTCTATTATCATCTTCTATACTATGTTCATGAGCATTAAATCCAATAGATTTTATGTCATTAATAACGTTTTTAATATTCTGATTATCTTGAAGAATAAATTGAACAGAAGAGCTAGAAAAGTCAACCTTTACATCTTTAAAACCTTTATTTGTAAGATGTTTTTCAATTCCTTTAGCACAATTAGTGCAGGTCATACCAGAAATGTTAAGATATTGGATGTTTTTTAAATTATTCACCGTTTATCAAAGATAGTTTTTTAACTAAAAAAAGGCTAGTAAACATGTAAATTTATATATTTGCCCTCCAATTAATGGTGGTTGTAGCTCAGTAGGTTAGAGCATCGGATTGTGGTTCCGAGGGCCGTGGGTTCGAATCCCATCTTCCACCCAATAAAAAGGTCTTATACTTTATAAGACCTTTTTTTGTTCTATTTCATATAGTTTAATAGCAGTCGTTTGAATTGAGCTGGCTTTTGCAGGCCAGGAAAGCTTTTAATTTTATTGAGATTTTCATCCAAAATTACGGTAGATGGCCAGTAGTAACCACCATTGTAGGGATCTACTAAATCAGCAAATAAATTATGTCTCCATGTAGACTTTGGATCTTCTTCAATTGAGGCGTCATTGACATAAGTAAATCCTTTGAACGTGATAGGTTCTTTTGTTTTACCATCTAACATTACCGCATAATATTCATCATTTATCATTTTAACTACATCTGAGTCAATGAGTGTAGTTTCTTTCATTTCTTTGCAGTATGGACATCCTTTTTTAGTGAACAAAAAGATAACTTTTCTTGGTTTATCTTTCATTTTAAGTTCTAATTCTTCAAGAGAAATCCAATTAACCGAAGAATAAAGTGAATTGGATTTAATTACTTGTTTAAGATAAGTGGACTTCTTTTGTTTGGTAGTTTTTTTAGATTTCTCGTTACATGAAGTAACGGCAAATGGTAATATAATTACCATTAGTATGACAACTATTTGTTTCATTTTTTGCTTTTTAACATTTTATTAGCATTGGCAATCCAAGGTGTTGGTCCACCGGCTACATAGCCTGTTTTACCTAAAGCTGTAATTTGTGTTTTTCCACCTAAGACACCAACGGTAAAAAGATGTAGGGTAGGGTAACCTCTCACTTTGAAAAATTGCTGTAGTTCTCTATTTTGCTTGACTATCTTTTCATCTTGTTTGGATCTTCGAGGATAATCAAGTTCTAATAAAACAACATTTTCTTTAGCCCATTCTTTAAATGTAGGTGTATCAAAAACTTCTCGTTTAAGCTTTATACACCATCCGCACCAATCACTACCTGTAAAGTTGGCCAGTATTGGTTTATTGGTTTTCATAGAAATTTCAGCAGCTTTATCAAAATCAATTAGCCAATCACTTTTGTCTTGTGCAAAAACAGAAGATGTGCTTATAATAATGCTGAGTATAAAAATTATTTTTTTCATTTTTTTCTTTTTATTTAGTGAACGCCGTGCATTAGTTTTTTAATGAATGGTGATATAATCATAACGAAGATTGCTATAAATATTGTTACAAAACCAATTTGGGCATATATACTATTATATAACATTAATGTAGCAACGGCATCACTTGAAGTATCAGGGTTACCCATGAACCAATTTGCTAGATTTGATAGCCAATTACTCTCTGCACTTTCTGTAGATGTAGTCAGTTTAGCCAAAATTCCCGAGATATAATGCGCAAAGGTTGATGATAAGAACCATACTCCCATCATAAATGCAACCATCTTTTTGGGAGATAACTCTGTAACTTTCGATAATCCAATTGGAGATAAGAATAACTCACCTGTTGTAATTAGAAAATAGCCCAGGAACACAAATAAAAATGGCACCTTACCATTATCTCCTATGAAGTGAGCTGTTGCCGCAAATAGTAAAAAACCTAAACCGAGTTGAAAAATACCTAAAGCAAACTTTATCGGCGTATTTGGATTTTTATTCATTGCACCTAACTTAGTCCATAATAAACTAAACGGAATAGCTAAAAGAACAATATATCCAGGATTAATTGCATTAGTTTGTGAAGCATTCATTCCGACCAAATTGACACATTTGTCAATCCATACTGTAACCGAACTACCAGCTTGTTCAAAACAGGCCCAAAATATGGTTAGGAAAACAGATAAAATCATAATAGCAATCAAACGATCACCACTTACTTTATCGTTTTGTTTCACTTTATAATCGTAGATAATATAGGCTAGATATAGTAGAACAATCCCTCCAACAACAGTCAGTACATCGCCCAATACTTCTGATTGTGTATCTAGTACAATTAAATAAGCAAATACAGGAACAGCAACGAAACCAAGTATGTAAATAAGGTTAGTTACTGAAATTCCAGATATTTTTTTGTTAATGTATTCTGCAGGCTGAAGGCCTTTATCGCCCAGGACATTATTGTTAATGCCTTTCCAAAAGACAACTAAACCAGCTAACATGCCTATACCTGCAGCTCCAAAACCATAATGCCATCCATAAACTTCTCCAAGATAACCGCAAAATAGAGGAGCAATCATAGCCCCTAAATTTATACCCATATAAAATATGGTAAATCCACCATCTCTTTTGATATCACCCTCTTCATAAAGTGAACCAACTAATGTTGAAATATTTGGTTTAAAGAAACCATTACCCATGATTAGTAAGCCTAGGGCTCCATAAAAGAAGAAGTCAGTTGGGAAAGCCATAAAAAAGTGTCCTAAGGCCATTAAAACACCACCGTAAAGAATTGATTTTCTATAGCCTATGAATTTATCTGCCAAATAACCACCAATTAAAGGTGTTAAATAAACTAATGCACCATATGCAGCATAAATTCCATATGCTACTTCTTCATTATTTTCTAAATGTGAATAATAGTCTTTGATTAGGTATAAAGTAAGTAAAGCTCTCATTCCATAAAATGAAAAACGTTCCCACATTTCTGCAAAAAATAAATAAAACAATCCTTTGGGATGTCCTTTTTTATCCAAATATGTTTTGGCTACTATAAGTATTATTATTGTGAAAATTACGTAAGCTAATAATTGAAGCATAAGTCTCTATTTTTTATGATTGGTCGAATATACTAATTTATTGACTTATAAATTATCTAAAATATAGTCTGTCATCAACTTGTATAAATGTAACCTAGTATTACCTCCATAAATACCATGATTCTTATCAGGATAAACAAATAAATCAAATTGTTTATTGGCTTTTACAAGAGCTGAAACCATTTCATAGGTATTTTGAACATGTACATTATCATCAGCAGTACCATGAATTAATAGGTATTTCCCTTTTAAACTATCTACATGATTAATTGGGGAGTTCTCATCGTAACCAGTTGGATTTTCTTGTGGTGTACGCATGAAACGCTCGGTATAAATATTATCATAGTAACGCCAATTTGTGACTGGTGCTACAGCAATAGCTAAGTTGAAATATTCCGCACCTTTTGTTATGGCTAATGACGATAAATAGCCACCATAACTCCAGCCTTGAATTCCTATTCTATTACCATCAACATAAGGTAATGTTCTTAGAAATTTATTACTCTCAATCTGGTCAATTGTCTCATACTTACCTAATTCTTTGTAGGTCATTTTTTTAAATTCACTGCCTTTTCCACCAGTTCCTCTGTTATCAACACATACAACTATATAATCTTTCTGGACCAACAGTTGATGCCAGAAATAATTAAACCAACCCCAAGAATTTTTCACCTCTTTAGAACCAGGACCTCCATACAGATACATCAAAACAGGATATTTTTTTGTGGAATCAAAGCTGGTCGGTTTTATCATCCAACCACTCAGTTCTGTTCCATCAGATGTGTTAAAATCGAAAAATTCTTTTTCAGATAAATTGTATTCCTTCATCTTTTTGGCTAGGGATTCATTATTTTCAAGAACACGAATTAGATTACCATTACTTTTATGAATACTATAAAAAGGTGGAGTATTGGCAGTAGAAAAATTATTAATAAAATATTTCATCCCTTTACTGAATGAACAACTATTTGTTCCTTTTTCTCTTGTCAACATTGTTTTATTAGATCCGTCTAATGATATGCTAAATAGATTTTCATCAAGGTGGCTTATTTCATTTGAAGAATAAAATAAAGTCTGTGTTTCAAAATTTACACCATGAAATTTATTAACCTCCCAGTTTCCATTAGTAATTTGTTCCCACTTTCCTTCTGATAGATTGATAGTATATAAATGATTAAAACCACTTTTTTCCGAACTCCATATCATGTAGTCATTATTATCAGAAAAGGAAATATTGTCGTGAATATCTAAATAATATTTGTCAGATTCGGTAAAAAGAATTCTAGACGAATTAGACGAGGCGTTGTACAATATGAAATCTAAACTATTTTGGTGTCTATTCATTCCAATAACATACAGCATATCATTGTCTTTAGTCCAATTCATTCTTGGAAAATATTCGTAATTTTTATTGGTTAAAAGTTTTGTGATTTTATTGTTTTCAATATCGGCAATATGAATACTTACTTTAGAATTTTTTTCACCAGCTTTTGGATATTTAAAATGATATTGCTGAGGATAGAGTTTATTATTAAACATGTCCATAGAAAACTCTTTCACCTCATTTTCATCAAATTTATAGAACGCAATTTTTTTACCGTCTGGAGACCAAAAAAACGACTGAACAAGACCAAACTCTTCTTCATAGACCCAGTCTGATACTCCATTTATTGTTGAATTTTTTCTTCCATCTGTTGTAATCTTTCTAATTGTATTAGTTGTTAAATCTTTTACATATAAGTTATTATCAAAGGCAAAAGCAACTTTATATCCATCTGGAGAAAAGGTAGCATACATTACCTTTTCATTAAAAAGCGTGTCAATTTTTTTTGTTCTAAGGTCATAAGTATAGAACATCGATTTTGAACTGTAGCGGTATATTTTTTCAGTCTCGGTTTTAAATAGAATTTTATTTTCGTCGCTAGAAAAAGTATAATTACTGATGTCTATATCAATATCATTAGAACTTAAAATTGTTTTTATTTTTTTACCACTTTTAAAGGCATATTTACCAATTGTTGTTAAATCATCATTTGACTCAATTCTTGTAAAATGCTCTCCATTATTCATTGAATTAAATCCTTTAACTGATTTAGGATAAAACGTATAGGTTTTCCAAATATCTTCAAGGGTTATTTGCTTATTTTGGGCAAGTAATGTTGATGTGCTAAGAAATAAAACAAGTGAAATATATTTTAACATTGTTGTTTAGTTTTAGAGATAAGCTAAATTACTTAATTTTGTAAAAAATATTAGGGAATGAGTTTCAAGAAAATTGATAATACTGATATAGATTTTTTTAAGTCAATTTTACAAGAGGGTCAAATTTTTGTAGATAATGAAAGTTTGACGGAATATTCTCATGATGAAACCGAAGATTTAACGTTTTTTCCAGAAATTGTTTTGAAGCCTAAAACTACACAGGAAGTTTCTGAAATTCTACAGTATTGCAATACCTATCACATACCTGTTACGCCATGTGGCGCAAGAACAGGCTTAAGTGGCGGTTCTTTACCTGTTTGTGGAGGTGTGGCACTTAGTACCGAGCGCTTCAATTCGATTATTGATATTGATGAAAGAAATCTTCAAGCTACCGTTGAGCCTGGAGTTATAAATCAGGTTTTTAAAGATGCAGTAAAAGAAAAAGGATTATTCTATCCTCCTGATCCAGCAAGTAAAGGGAGTAGTTTTTTAGGTGGTAATTTAGCCGAAAACTCAGGTGGACCAAAGGCATTAAAATATGGTGTTACCAAAGACTATGTGTTAAATTTAGAGGTTGTTTTACCTAATGGCGATATCATTTGGACTGGTGCTAATGTTTTAAAAAACTCAACTGGATACAACCTTACCCAATTAATGGTAGGAAGTGAGGGTACTTTGGGTATCATTACGAAAATTGTATTTAAATTAATACCACATCCCACCCAAGATCTTACATTACTCGTTCCTTTTCGTTCTGCCGAAAAAGCCTGTGAGGCAGTGTCTGCAGTATTTAGAGCTGGAATAACACCCTCTGCTTTAGAATTTATGGAAAGAGAAGCACTTGACTGGACAATTAAGTTTACTGACTTAGATGTTCCAATAAAAGATGATATCAAGGCTCATTTACTAGTTGAGGTTGATGGCAACGACATGGACGTATTATTTAAAGACTGTGAAAGAATAACCGAAGTGATGGAGGAATTTGATTGTGATGATATTTTGTTTGCAGACTCATCATTACAAAAAGATCAGCTATGGAGAATGCGTCGGGCTGTGGGTGAGGCCGTAAAAAGCAATAGTATTTATAAAGAAGAAGATACTGTAGTGCCAAGAGCTGAATTACCAAAATTATTAAGTGGAGTTAAATCAATCGGTGAAAAATATGGATTTACTTCCGTTTGTTACGGTCATGCTGGTGATGGTAATTTGCATGTCAATATTATAAAAGGAAATATGTCTGAACAGGATTGGAATAACAAACTTAATGAAGGTATTCGAGAAATTTTTGCATTAACCGTAAGACTAGGTGGCACCATAAGTGGTGAGCATGGAATTGGATTAGTTCAAAAAAACTATATGGATATTGCCTTTACTAAAGAAAGTATCGATTTGCAAAAGGGAATAAAGTCACTTTTTGATCCTAAGGGTATCTTAAACCCTAAAAAAGTTTTTAATTGATTACAATTTTATTCGTAATCTGACCAAGATCAGTATCTAATACAATTAAAAATATACCTTTTCCTTGCCCTCTCAAATTGAACTTCTCATTAATAATACCATTTTGGTAGCTAACTTCTCGTTCTTCTATTAGGCGATTACGAATATCAAAAATTCTTATGCTCTTTATTTCCTCTTCTATAGATTGATGTTGGAGAACAAACTCACCATTATTTGGATTTGGAAATAATTGAGTTTCCAATAACACTTCATTTATTGAAGATGGACAATTAATAACCTTTACTGATAATGTGTCAAAACTTTCACATCCATTAGCATCTTGTGCGGAAACTACAATATCAGTTTCACCTAAGCCATAAAAAGTTTGAGTATAGGTGGCACCGATAGATGTGTTGTTCCATATTATATAATTTGGATCAAAATCAGAAACACTAAAATCAGCTTGACTATTTCTACAGACTACTAGTGAGTCTAAGTCATAATCTATCTCTACTAGCTGAGGAATGACTGATTGAATTGTAACTTCATCATATAATTCACATCCATTAATATCAGTTGCAGAAACAGAATAAGTACCACTAGTATTAACTGAAATACCACTTGATACCTCTCCGTTACTCCAAAGATAAGATGCTAAACCATTCATACATTGTAAACTAATATTCGCTCCTTCACACAATATTTCTTCACCTGTAATTTCAAAACTATTAATCAATGGAATATTAATACTTTCTATTGATGAACAGCCAAGAGCATCTGTAGCAGTTACCGAATATGTTCCTGGACTATAAACAGTTAAAGATGGCTGAGTAAATTGGTTATCCCATTCAAAAGAAACGAAGTTTCCTACTGCTGATAAGGTAACACTATCATAAACACACTCATTAACTGTTTCAATTAATAAGTCTTCACTACTTCCGATTAATGCGGTTACAGGAGTTCGTGCACTGGAGCATATAGTCTTTACTTTCCAATTGTAGAAATAGTAGTAATAGTCAGTTAAAAATTCACCACCATTTCCATACCAATAAGAGCCGTTTATAGAAACTATATTATTGAATGTATATGGGAAAGTTAAGGTGTTATCTCCAGAACGTTTAAGTTGTGGATTTGTACCACCAAAATTTGCTGTACTGACATCGTTGTCGGTTGTAAGCCTGTAACTTTCACCTGCTTCAATAAGGAAGTTTAGCGAAATAGTGTATGGTGTATTATCATTAGCAGGTATAAACTCTGTATGTTCGTGAATAACTGTACCTTGATTGTCAACAAGGTTTATTTTACGCTCACCAGCCTGATTGGTATATACTTCTACAGATTCTAGTATAAATGATTCATTAACGTCAAATTCAAGTGAACCTACACTATTTGCAGAACCGCTATAGTCTGAATCACCGGTGTGAGTCGTTTGGCCAATAAAACTGGAGTCAGTCTCTTCAACAGAAGCAACATAAAAAACTGTTGATGCATTTAGTAATTCAGTATTATATTCATTTCCTACATGAAGTAAGTTACCATTCACAGGTGCATCGTACCAGTTTAAATTAGCTTCAGAATTATTCAAAGTGGCTGTTAGGGTCACACTTGAGGGAGTACAACTTTCAACATCATTCGCTGTGGGTGGCGTTACTGGGTTTATTGATATACTTTCTTGAATTGTATCTGAACCTAGTTCGTTTGTAGCTATTAATTTAACAGTATAATTTCCTGATGTTAAGTATTGATGGGAAGTTGAAATCTCATTAGAATACGTATTATCACCAAAATCCCACTCTATAGATACGGCATTTGATGAACTACTATTAAAGTTGACTGTTCCAGAACATTCATTAGTTACAGTAAAGTCGAATGATGCACTTGGTGCAACCAAAGATGGTAATGAAGTAACCCAAAGTCCTCTGCCGTAAGTTCCAGCAAAGAGTTTATTTTCATCTATATGGTATTCAAGCTCTGTGACTATCACATTTGGCAGCCCTTGGTTAAATTGTAACCAGTCTGACATGGTTGAATCCTTATAAAATATACCAATATCAGTGCCTACAAATAGGGTTTCATTTGGTGTATAATAAAGAATACAATTTGTGGGAAGATTAGGTAAATTTGAAGAAATATTTTCCCATGATAGACCCCCATCTTCAGAATAATATACTTTATTTCCATCAGAATATCCGGAGAATGTTGCCCAAACCCTGTTAGAATTTGTAGGATGAACAGCAATGTAGGTCACCGTTCTACTGGGTAATCCATCACTTATTTCATTCCAATTATCTCCACCATCAGTAGTTTTAAAAATATCTTGATTTTCAGCAATATAAATTACCTCTTGATTAGAGGGTGCTAAGCATACGACATCAATTTTACCGGTGTTATTAAAACCAGAACCTATGACACTCCAATTAGCACCATAATCAAAACTTTCATAAAGTTCGTCATAGCCGATTACAATTCGGTTTGGAGTTGTTTGATCGATTTGATAAGGAGTAATCCATTCTCCATTGTTATCTGGAGAAATATCATTCCAGTTATCACCGCCATCATAGGAAATGCCAATATCTCCATAGTACAATTCAGAGTACATTATGTCAGGATTGGTAGGGTCGATTGCACACTCCATTCCATCACCACCCCTAACGGCATCCCAATCATTTGAAGAATTACATCTTAGTGTTCCATTATCTTGTGAACCTCCAAGAATTAAACCATAATTAGTCTGCGAAATACCAATTTTATAAAATTGTGTGATTTGTAAACCATCACTAATATCAGTCCAGCTATTATTTTCACGTCTATAAATACCGCCATCATTGCCGGCATAAAGTGTATTATTAGAAGGGTTGTATATTAGGTAGTGTTGATCGGCGTGTACATAATCATTTCCACCAGCTCCAAACCAGTGACTGGTTATATCCCAGTTTAATCCACTATTTTCTGATTTCCAAAGGTTAATTCCACCGAGATAAACTTCATTTTCGTCAATCGGTGAAACTGCTAAAGCCATATCATACCAACCTTGCCCGCCTTCATCGCTTCCGTCAGTTTGATAACCAAATAAGTTAGGGCTATCAGATTGAAGACTAAAAGTAAACCCACCATCGGTAGATTTGTATATACCTCCAAATCCATCATCATTGTTACTAAACAGAACATAAACTACATTAGGATTTGCCGTTGTTACTCCAATTAATCCTCTGTTATTTCCTGAGTTGGGTAAGCCAGCGTTTAAGGTTATGTCGTTCCAGTTTTGACCATTATCACTTGACCTGTAATACTTGCCAGTACCGCTGGTAGCTCCATAAACTATATTAGGATTACTTGGATTAAATTCCATTGAAATTAAGTTTGGACCCTGTAAAACCATATCCCAAGTATTTCCTCCATCGGTAGATCTATAAGTTTCTCCGTTACTATTTCTTCGAGTTGAGACTAATAGAATGTTTGTATTATCTGGATTAATAAGCACTCTGTTTCCTCTGTACGCATTATTAAGATCAAACGAAAGGCCAGTTGGATTCCAAGAACTACCACCATCAATAGATTTCATTAATCCATAAGCATAAGTATCATCGGCGTCTCTATCGCCAGTAATGATGTACATGATGTTTGGGTTAGTGTGGTCGATAGCTATGTCTGAAACTCCAAGGTTAGGAAGGAGATCGTTATTAACAGTCCAGTTTTGACCACCATCTACAGTTTTCCATAAACCACCACTTGGAGAACCGATCCATATTATATTAGAATTATTTGGGTCAAATTCAATAACATTAATTCTACCAACACCTCTTTTGTCGCCATTATTTTGATATGGAACAATGGTAGGACCATACGCTTGCCAATTAGCCTCAATTACTGATTGTGAGGTATTTTTTGGAATATTTTTTATCTTCTCCCATTCTTGAAAGAGCTTTTCGTGAGGAAAAATCCCATCAGGGTAAACTCTAGGGCTCATGAATGCTTGTCGTCTTTTGAAAGGCTTCCAACCTTTTCCCTTTCCTATTTCTTTATTTTGCCAGTAATTTTCAAAAGATTCTTCAAGCTCATAAAGAGATTTTGTTTCATCAAATATTCCGTCTACCCAATCATTTTGAGCATTTAAATTAGAGAAAAAGACTAGAGTAATAAACGCTACCAAGCATTTTTTATAAATCATATTTTTTTGTTTAAAATTAATCTCTGTTTCCAAGATAAAGCATAATGTAGTATGCTAACTGGGTAAGAGAGGCTAGAGCGGCAACCATATAGGTGCCAGCAGCCCATTTTAGGGCATCAACAGCCATACTATGGTTTTGTTGGTTAGTTATATTTTTACGATTAAGCCAAACTAGTGCCCTATTACTAGCGTCAAATTCAACAGGCAACGTTACTAAAGTAAACAGAGTAATGGCAGATTGAAATACTATAACAGTCAACAGGGCAGTGTCAATGCCAAACCAGCCTAAAAATCCTGCACCTAGAAACATCATTATAAAAATGAAGTTTAACATTTTTGTGCTGAACGACACTGCAGGTACTAAAGCTGACCTGAGTTGCAGCCAAGAATAGGCTTGTGCATGTTGAACAGCATGACCACACTCGTGTGCAGCAACAGCAGCTGACGCCACACTACATTTAGAATACACCTCAGGACTGAGGTTTACGGTTTTATCAGTTGGATTATAATGATCACTTAATCTACCTGGAACAGAAACTACTTTTACATCTCTTATCCCGTAGTCAGACAACATCATTTCGGCAACCTCTTTTCCAGTCATACCATTTGATAATGGTACCAGTGAATATTTTTTGAATTTGTTTTTTAGTCGGTTGCTTACAATTGCTCCGACGATCATAAAAAAGATAATTATTAACCAAATCATAATGCAGTAATTTATTTGGTACAAAGATAGTTATAAAACACAAAAATTTGATAAAAAAAAAGTGCATCAATTTGATGCACTTTTTAATAATTTTTTAAAATTTCTAATTAGAAACGATAAGCTAAACCTAATTTGAATTTAGAATATCTTTCATCTTCATTTGATTCGTCAGCTTTAACGTTAAATGTAAAGTTTGGCTCAACATAAAAACTTCCGTATGCAGCAAAGCTGTAACCAGCACCTAAACGTAAGTTGTCAGAAAAATCTTCTGCAGTTGTATTAGCTGTTAAATAAATAGACTCATTCCAGTAGTAACGAGCGAAAACTCTGAAGTCCTCATCATCAGCACTTGGGATAGTGGCACCTACTGTCCATGTGTCATTGATCATGTAACCGAAACCAATGTCTGTTGTCTCAGAAATACTATCAGTACTGAAGTCTTCTAAGTCTAAATCAGCTACAACCATAAATTGTGCAGAAGCCATCAAACTTGTAAAGGCAATTGCAGCAGTTAAAAGCATTTTTTTCATAATTCTTTCTTTTAAAATAGATTAATTAATTTTTGCAAATATCTTAAAAAGAAATAACCTTACAATATTTTTTAATGAATTTGTTAAAATAAATGATGCACATGCTACACTTACTAGATTATTTTCAGATATTTGTTGCTGAATTTTAATTATTAGTAATGGCTAAATCACCGTCCATACCAAAAGGAACTCGCGATTTTTCTCCTACTGAAATGAGAAAAAGAAGCTATGTGTTTTCAAAGATTAGAGAGGCTTTCGAAAAATATGGATTTGAAGAAATTTCAACACCAGCGATGGAAAATATCGATACCCTTACGGGTAAATATGGTGATGAAGGAGATCAGTTAATTTTCAAAGTACTTAACTCAGGTGATTATCTTTCAAAAGCATCTATTGACTCAAGCACTACTTCCAAAAGTCTAAGCAATCAAATTTCAGAAAAGGCACTCCGTTACGATTTAACTATACCATTTGCCCGATATGTTGTTCAGAATAGAAATGATATTACTTTCCCATTTAGAAGATGTCAAATTCAGAATGTTTGGCGTGCCGATAGACCACAAAAAGGAAGATTTAGAGAGTTTTATCAGTGCGATGCCGACATAATAGGTACAGACTCCTTAATTGCTGAAATTGAGCTAATTCAACTCTATGATGATGTATTTGAATCACTAGGGCTGAAAAATATCACCGTTAAAGTCAATAACAGAAAAATATTGAGTGGATTGACGGAAGTAATTGGTGAATCCGATAAATTTAGAGAAATTACTATTGCACTAGATAAGCTTGATAAAATTGGAGTGGACAAAGTCAAGATAGAATTGCTAGCCAAGGGTATTTCTCAAGAAGCTTTACAAAAACTAGACTTCATATTCAGTATGGAAGGTCAAGCTATCGAAAAATTAAATCAGCTTAAAGCTGTTTTAGTCGACTCCAAAGTTGGCTCTGAAGGAATTAATGAGTTGAGTTATATAATTGAAAATTTGGGTGATTTGGGAACAAAAGTTGTTAATCTCGATTTTGATGTGACATTAGCCAGAGGTTTGGATTATTATACAGGAGCAATTATTGAAGTTATTTCTGATGATGTTCAAATTGGAAGTATTGGCGGTGGTGGAAGATATGACGACTTAACCGCTAATTTTGGGCTTTCAGGTATTTCAGGCGTCGGTGTGTCTTTTGGTTTTGATAGAATTTGTATTGCTCTTGAAGAACTTAGTTTATTTCCACAAAACACAAGTCAAAATCCAGAGCTTTTGTTTGTCAATTTTGGAGATAAAGAATCGAAATATTGCCTGAAATTGCTTAAACAGCTTCGTGATGAAGGCATTAAGTCAGAATTATATCCCAAAGCTGACAAGCTTAAAAAACAAATGCAATACGCCAATAAAAAAGGCTTTAAAAAGGTGGTGTTAGTTGGAGAATCAGAACTTAAGAGTAAAATATTAACCGTCAAAAATATGTTTGATGGTTCACAAAAAAATATGACCTTTGAAGAATTAAAAACCCTTAAAATCAAAAAACTATGAAAAGTATTTTCAAAATTTTTATCATTACCTGTGTATTTGTTGCTTGTTCTAATGAAGGCGAGCCACCAACAATTAATACACTAACAATCTTAAATCAAGATTCACAAATATTAAAAGAAGAAGGGGCACAATTGCAGTTTGTGTATTCCTTTTCAGACGACAATGGATTAAATCAGTTCAGAGTATCTGTCATTGACGATTTTGAAGATGCTCGCTTGTCCTCTGCACCTTGGAATTTTGACAACGATTACTCACTCTCAGGATTGAGTGTTTCGGATACATTGAAAATTACTCTACCTTATCCAGATTTAGAGCCTGGAAAATATAAACTAACTGTAATTCTTCAAGATATAGATCAAGAAGAAACCACGCTGAGTAGAACCTTCAATATTATTGAATAAATAAAACCCCAAGCAGCATCTGTTGCTTTTATATGAAAGCAGATATAATAACCATAGGCGACGAAATCCTAATTGGTCAAACTGTTGATACTAATTCAGCATGGATTGGACATTTTTTGGAGGATAATGGCATACATGTAAATCAGATAATTTCTATTTCTGATTCAGCTAAGCACATTATAAATACTTTACAACTATCCTTAGAAAATGTTGATTGTGTTTTTATTACTGGAGGCTTAGGACCAACAAAAGACGATATTACAAAAATTACTTTAGCAGAATTTTTTGAAGATGAGTTGGTACTAGATAAAACAGTTCTTTCGACCATTGAAAGCTATTTTGCTGAAAGAGGTCGAGAAGTAAATGATTATACTAAGCTGCAAGCCTTAATTCCTACTAAGTGTGAAGTAATTCACAATAAAAAAGGAACAGCTCCAGGAATGTGGTTTGAAGAAAAAGGTAAAATTGTTGTTTCAATGCCTGGAGTGCCTCATGAGATGAAAGAAATGATGTATTCCGTAATTGCCAAGATTAAAAAAAATCGTGAGCTTCTAGAGATTGTTCATAAAACGATCTATACTCGTGGTATTATTGAGTCTAAACTAGCGGAACTTATCGCTGAGTGGGAAGATCAACTTCCAAAAGAAATTAAGTTGGCATATTTGCCTTCAATTTCTACTTTAATGTTACGCTTAACAGCTAGAGGGAAGGATAAAGACTATTTGCATCAACTCATCAATTCAAATATTGAGAAACTCAAAATATATCTTGGTTCTTTTTATTCACCTATTCAAAAACGATTAAGTGAAGAAGTGGTGGGTGAGCTAATGAAAATTCATGGAACAACTATTGCAACGGCTGAAAGTTGTACAGGAGGAAATATTGCCAAGATGCTGACCTCCGTAGATGGTAGTTCTGCCTATTTTAAAGGTTCATTAGTTGCTTATACAAACGACGTTAAAGAAAGTATACTTAATATAGATATATCTACTATCAATAAATACGGTGTAGTTAGCGAAGAAGTAGCTATTAAAATGGCGCAATCTGCAAAAAAATTATTCAATACAGATTATGCAATTGCAACTACTGGTTTAGCATCTAAAAATGATATTTTGGATGTAAAGGGTGGCACTGTTTGTTTTGCAGTAGCTACTCCCAAAGAGATAATATCAAATACAATTATTTTCAATACTTCTAGAAATGAAAACATACAAAGAGCTTCAAATAAAGCCCTCAATCTTCTTGTCAGTATATTCTCATGAAATTACCACTAGTTTTTTCAATAAATAAATTTATATTTGCAGCCCTAAATATTATAAAAACAATATTATGTCAAGAATTTGCGATATAACAGGTAAAAAAGTAATGGTTGGAAATAACGTTTCTCACTCCAATAGAAAAACTAAAAGAAAGTTTTATCCAAATTTACAAACTAAAAAGTTTTTTATTCCCGAGTCTGGAGAGTGGATTACACTAAAAGTATCAACCAATGCTTTAAGAACAATTGACAAAAAAGGTATTTCCGCAGTTCTAAAAGATGCACTGGAAAACGATAATATTTTGATATAACACAAATCAAAAATCTCAATACAAAAAAAGTTGTTACATTTGGTAACAGCTTTTTTTTTAACCTTATTTTTTGCGAATGAATTTTTTTATAAAAAGTCTATTATTTATATTTTCAATAAGTTTATTAGTTACAGCATGTAAAAAAGAAGATGATGTAATTAATGACAATGTCGACCCGAATGGTGGTAGTGGAAATATTGAATTTATTATTGGTTGCATGGTTGATACAGCTTGTAATTATAACGTTTCTGCAAACCAAGACAACGAGTCTTGTAATTACGATTGCTATGGGTGTGTTGATAAAACAGCATACAATTACAGTACGGAAGCCACCATAGACGATGGCAGTTGTTCTTATGCCAGTCAAATATTATTAAATACTTGGAATGTAAATGCGGATTGTGATGGTTTTATTTTAGGTAATGTTGTGCCTGATGAAATTACTCTACAAGAAGGATCAAATGAAGGTGAAATTATTGCAGATTTTGGTTTTTTTACATTAACTGGAACAGTTAGTCAAGATGGAGATATCACCATTCCGTCTCAAGATGTTTCATTTGGAGAATTCTCTGCCGTAAGTGTATTTGGTAGTGGTGATATTGAGAATGAACAAACCGTTGAGCTTACCATAACAGCTTCAGTTTTATTACTATTTTCAGAGACCTGTGAATTGACATTCACCTTATAACTCTTAAAAAATTTTATTGCACATGAAAAATATTCTTTTTATAGTATTTACGTTTTTGAGTTTTTTAAGTTATTCTCAGGAATTTGGAAGAAAAGATAGTCTGAGAGGTTATCTATTCGAACAGAGAAGTTGCTACGATGTACACTATTATCACTTAAAAATATCAGTTAAGCCTAATGACAAGTTTATAACCGGATTTAGTGAAATACATTTTAATGCAATTACTTCTTTTCAAGAAATACAAATTGATTTATTTCAAAACATGTCCATCAGTAGAATACTTTTTGAAGGTAGAGAGCAACCTTTTGAACGGGAGTATGATGCTGTATTTATCACTTTCGATAGACAGATTGAGGAAGGAGAAAATAGTTTCATAAGAGTCTATTACGAAGGTAATCCAAAAGTAGCTGTTAATCCCCCATGGAATGGTGGGTTTTCCTGGGAAAAAGACTCACTCGGGTTTGATTGGGTTGGTGTATCATGTCAAGGCCTTGGTGCTAGTTCTTGGTGGCCAAATAAAGACCATCAATCAGATGAACCAGATAGCATGTTAATAAGCTGCCAAGTGCCAGGCGGATTACAATGTATTTCAAATGGGAATTTAAGGTACCATGACTTAAGAAAGTCTACAAATTTATATAACACCTATCATTGGTTTGTTTCCTATCCAATAAACAATTATGATGTTACTCTAAATATTGGAAATTATACTCATTTTAATGATATTCATATCACTGAAAGTGATACACTTGATTTAGATTATTATGTCTTATCTTATAATTTAGAAAAAGCACAAAAACATTTTAAACAGGTCAAACCAATGTTGACGTGTCTTGAAAAATATTTTGGACCATATCCATTTCCAAATGATGGTTATGCATTAGTCGAAACGCCCTATCTGGGAATGGAGCATCAAAGTGCTATTGCATATGGAAATAAATATAGAAATGGTTATCTTGGTAATACACGCTTTACCGCTGGATTAGACTTCGATTATATTATACTGCATGAGACAGGGCATGAATGGTGGGGCAATAGTATTACCGCTAACGATATTGCCGATATGTGGATACAAGAAACGTTTTGTACCTATTCAGAAGTTTTATTTGTAGAATGCATGTATGGCTATGATGCTATGATTAATTATGTCCAAAATCAAATGAAAATGGCCAAGAACAAGCGGCCAATTGTAGGAATTCGAAATGTACATTTCAAAGGAAGTAGTGATATGTACGCCAAGGGTAGTGCTGTTCTGCATACTGTAAGGAATTTGATAGAAAATGACAGTCTTTGGTTTGATATTATCGTGTCAATGACTGATGAATTCAAGTATCAAACTATAGACGGTAAAGATGTTATAAATTACATAAATGAAAAAAGTGGTTATAATTTTAACACCTTATTTCAACAATATCTTAATCATTATAAATTGCCAATTTTAGAATACAAGCTTACTGGATTTGGTAAACATAAAATATTAAAATACAGATGGAACGCCATCGAAGGTTTTGATATGCCAATTAAAGTTACTAAGTCAAAAAAATCATTCGAATGGATTTATCCCACAACACAATGGAAAGAATTGAATATTAAAATTTGGCGAAAAGATTTTGATATAGCCCATCATTTATTTTTGATAAATTCAAAACAATTTTTTTAAAATACTAAAAAGCTTAATGTCATGATTTGTATTAAAGTAACAATCCCACCATCACTTTGTAAAATTGATGATGAGTTAAAGGCCATTTATCACAGTAAGAATACGTTTTGTGTATGGCTATTCAATAGCCGATTCGAGCGAAATAGATTTATGAATGAGACAGCTTATATGAGTAAAGAACAAAGGCAAGCACACTACATTGCTAATTTTGAATTAGTAAACCTTGATTAATGCTGATTGTTGAAAATATAGTTGTAAAATCAAATCAAATTATTAAATTTGCGTCCCAATATTTTAACAATGGCAAAAAAAGGAAATAGAGTTCAGGTTATTTTGGAGTGTACAGAACATAAATCATCTGGTATGCCAGGCACATCACGTTATGTGACTACAAAGAATAAAAAAAATACCCCTGACAGAATGGAGTTGAAAAAATTCAATCCAATTCTAAAGAAAATGACTGTTCACAAAGAAATTAAATAATTTTACGTTATGGCAAAGAAAGCAGTAGCATCTTTACAAAAAAGAGGAGCAAAAGATTTTACCAAAGTAATTAAAATGACTAAATCGGATAAAAGTGGTTCTTACACTTTTAAATCTGAAATTGTACCAAAAGATAAGGTCAACGATTATTTAGCAAAAAAATAAATTTAATTAACATATTAATATATAAAAGCTTCTCACCATGGAAGCTTTTTCTATTTTAAAACATCACATTGAAATGGGTATTTTTGGGTTTTTTTCTAAAGATAAAAAAGACAAACTTGATAAAGGCTTAGAAAAAACAAAAGAAAACGTCTTTGGTAAACTCTCAAGAGCAGTAGCTGGAAAATCTAAAGTTGATGAAGAAGCCCTTGATGATATTGAAGAAGCCCTTATTAGTTCTGATATTGGTGTAGAAACCTCACTGAAGATTATTGAGCGCTTAGAAGAAAGAGTAGCAAAGGATAAATATGTCAATTCAACAGAATTACATAATATATTGAAGAATGAAATTAGTCAACTACTGTTAGAAAATAATTCAGTTGATAACTCTCAATTTAATATTCCTGAAGGGCAAACGCCATATGTTATTATGGTAGTTGGGGTTAATGGAGTTGGTAAAACTACCACCATTGGAAAATTAGCTCATCAGTTTAAAAAGGCTGGTAAATCGGTTGTATTGGGTGCGGCCGATACTTTTAGAGCAGCTGCAGTAGATCAGCTAGTCATTTGGTCAGAACGTGTTGGAGTTGATATAGTTAAGCAAGAAATGGGATCAGATCCAGCCTCAGTAGCTTTTGATACCTTACAGTCTGCAAAGTCTAAAAATACCGATGTTGTTATAATTGATACAGCTGGAAGACTACACAACAAAGTAAATTTAATGAACGAACTATCCAAAATTAGAAGTGTAATGGCGAAAGTTATTCCGCATGCTCCACACGATGTTATGCTAGTTTTAGATGCTTCAACTGGTCAAAATGCTATTGAACAAGCTAAACAATTTACGATTGCTACAAAAGTTGACTCTATTGCCCTCACCAAGTTAGACGGAACAGCTAAAGGGGGAGTAGTCATAGGAATTACAGATCAATTTAAAGTACCAGTAAGGTATATAGGCGTAGGAGAGGGTACAGAAGATTTGCAGTTATTTAACACGAAAGAATTCGTTGACTCTTTATTCAATTAACATGAGAACAAAGTCTGTTAAGCAAAATAAAATAAACGTCATTACGCTAGGATGTTCCAAGAATGTATATGATTCAGAAGTTTTAATGGGGCAACTTAAAGCAAATGCTATTGATGTTGAGCATGAAACTCAAGATACTGATGCCAATGTAGTGGTGGTAAATACTTGTGGATTTATAGACAATGCCAAAGAAGAATCGATTAACACTATCTTAGAACAAGTAGAAAGAAAAAATAAAGGCAAGATCGATAAACTTTATGTAACAGGTTGTTTGTCAGAGCGTTATATGCCAGATTTAGAAAAAGAAATTACAAATGTAGATCAATATTTTGGTACGACTGACTTACCAAAATTATTAAAAGTTCTTGGTGCTGACTATAAGCATGAGCTTATTGGTGAACGCCTAACTACCACACCTAAGCATTACGCATACCTTAAAATTGCAGAAGGTTGTGACAGACCATGCTCCTTTTGTGCCATTCCCCTTATGAGAGGAAAACACAAGTCCAAACCAATAGAGGAATTAGTAATTGAAGCTAGTAAATTGGCAGAAAATGGTGTAAAAGAACTTATACTTATTGCCCAAGATTTGACCTATTATGGATTAGATTTATATAGTGAAAGAAAATTAGCTGAACTATTACAAAAGCTAAGTCAAGTAGACGGGATAGAGTGGATTCGATTACATTATGCCTTTCCATCAGGATTCCCAGAAGATGTGTTGACAGTAATTAGACAAAACAAAACGATTTGTAATTATATTGATATTCCATTACAACATATTAGTAATTCTATGTTGAAATCCATGCGACGAGGTACCACCAAAGAAAAAACTAATCGATTACTTAAAAAGTTTAAAGAAGAAGTTCCTGGTATAGCAATTCGTACATCATTAATTGTGGGCTATCCAGGTGAAACTGAAGAAGATTTTAATGAGTTAAAAGAGTGGGTATCCACAACTCAATTTGATAGATTAGGTGTATTTACCTATTCTCATGAAGAAAATACTCATGCTTATCTTCTCGAAGATGATGTTCAAGAAGAGGTAAAACATCAACGAGCAGAAGAAATTATGGAAATCCAAAGCACTATTTCCTATAATCTAAACCAAAAGAAAGTCGGACAAACACTTAAGGTCTTGTTCGATAGAAAAGAAGGGGGCTATTTTGTCGGAAGAACAGAATTTGACTCACCTGATGTAGATAATGAAGTACTTGTCAAAGCAGAAAATAACTACATTAGAATAGGTGAGTTCTACTCCGTAAAAATAATTAGTGCAGATTATTTTGACCTTTATGCAGAACTAATCTGACGCTCTAATATATGTCTTCGGAGTAGGTCTTATATGATTTAGAAATCGTACTTCGTCATAAGCTATTTTTGCAAAATACATTAAGTAAACATCCTCATTTTCATCGGTAAACTCCATTTTATAATACGCATTATACTTCACAAAATCCTTTAGTTCTATAGAATTAGTTTTACACGAATCAACATAACTAGTTGTTAACTTTCCTGATGAGGTAATACGTTCAACAACAACGTCTTTTTCTGAGACAATAAGACTTTCAATGACACCAGTTGAGTCAGAATGATTCCAAGTACCGATAAACCATTGAGGAGGACTTAAAGAGGGTTCTGGTTTTGCCGATTCAGGAGTTTTATCACAAGAGAAAAAAGTAATAACTAGTAGGATTAGAATAGTTTTGTTCATGCTTTAAAGTTTAAGATATATACAAATATAGTAATTATAGAGTTTAAAGAAAGTTCCAGCTGTTAAATTTTAATAACGAAGAGATTGAAGTCTATATGATGAATAATATTTCGTTTTATGTATTTTTGCCATAAGTGAACACGGTAAAAGTACCATATACAAAAACTAATTTTTTTGGTTCTCTAGTCCAAGATTATTTGACTCAAAACGCTAGTTTAGCACCTTTCTACAATAGGGGATTTGATATAAACAACTTTTCTTATCAAATTAGTGAAAAAGCAAGTCAGCCAATCAATCGAACTGTATTAGTAGAAGCATTAAAGTCTCAGAATAAATCTATTCAGCTCAGTGAAAAGAGCTATCAAAATATTGAACGACTTTCAAATTCAAACACATTTACTGTAACCACTGGACATCAATTATGTTTATTTACTGGACCTTTGTATTTGATATATAAAATTGTTTCGACCATAAACCTATCGAAGTCATTAAAAAAAACTTACCCTAACTACCATTTTGTGCCAGTCTTTTGGATGGCTTCTGAAGATCATGATTTTGAGGAAATTAATCACATTCATTTATATGGCAAGACAATTGAGTGGAATGCCAAACAACAAGGAGCTGTTGGTAGAATGAATCTTACTGATATTAAACCAGTTTTAGAATCTCTTTTTAACCTAATTGGTGAAGGAGAATATTCATATGATTTAAAGCAAAAGTTTTTAAACGCTTATAGCCCTACAAATACGCTTGCCCAAGCCAATAGAATACTCATTAACGATCTATTTAAAAATGATGGATTGGTAATCATAGACGGAGATGATAAACATTTAAAAAGTCAGTTTAAAACAGTTATAAAAAACGATATTTTAAAATCAGCTTATTACACTGATTTAGTCTCACAAAGTGAAAAATTGTCAAAGGAATACAAGCTTCAGGCAAATGTTAGAGCCATTAACTTTTTTAAACTTGAAGATAATAGTAGAATTCGAATAGAATCAGCTGTTGATGAAACTGAAATTGACAAATTCCCTGAAAAGTTTAGTCCTAATGTATTATTTCGTCCATTATTTCAAGAAAGTATACTTCCAAATCTAGCTTATATTGGAGGAGGTGCTGAGATAGCCTACTGGATGCAGCTTAAAAGTCTCTTTAAATCTGAACACATAGTATATCCGATTTTAGTATTGAGGAACTCTGCCCTGATTGTTTCAGAAAAAAATCAAATCAGACTTCAAAAACTAGGCTTCAGTATAGATGATTTGTTGCGTTCTGAAGATGATTTGTGCCAGCAATATTTAAAAAGCACTAGTGAAGGTGCAGATTTGAAAGTAGAGTTTGATAAAATTCAGACTATTTTTGATAGTATTAAGCAAAAATACGCAGATAAAAACTTACTACCTACCCTTGATTCCGAACAAAAGAGAACAATGAATTCTCTTAATAAAATGAAGAAAAAAATAAAAAAAATAGAGAAAAGTAAACATGAAGTTGCCTTATCTCAAATTTCAAATATTAAACGTCTTTATTTTCCAAAAAATAGTTTGCAAGAAAGATCCGACAACTTTATTCCATTTTATTTAAAACATGGTGATAACTTTATCAAAAAATTAAAATCAGAGTTTGATCCCCTAGATACTAAATTTGTAATTTTAGCTCAATAAAATTTCATAGATGGCAAAAGAAAAAATCATCATTTTAGATTTTGGTTCACAATACACTCAGCTCATTGCACGAAGAGTTAGAGAACTAAATATTTACAGCGAAATTTATCCCTTTGATAAGATGCCCAACATTACACCAGATGTCAAAGGAGTTATACTTTCTGGTAGTCCATTTTCTGTAAGAGATTCAAAAGCCCCTGAGCCAAACTTAGAAGAGGTTATAGGGAAACTTCCATTATTAGCAATATGCTATGGAGCACAATATTTAGCAAAGTCTGGTGGGGGGGAAGTATTACCTTCAAAAATTAGAGAATATGGCCGTGCTAACCTTTCATACATTGATTATAAAAATCCATTATTTCAAAATATTACAGAAGGTTCTCAGGTCTGGATGAGTCATGGTGATACAATAACTAAATTACCAGCAGAATTTACTACTATAGCCTCAACCAAAGATGTTCAAGTAGCTGGCTATCAAATAAACAACGAACAAACTTTTGCTATACAATTTCACCCCGAAGTTTATCATACCACTGACGGAAAAACTTTATTGTCTAATTTTTTAATTAAAATATGTCAATGTTCTCAAGATTGGACACCAGAATCTTTTGTAGAACAAACCGTCAATCAACTCAAACAAACCCTTGGAAATGATAAAGTTGTTTTAGGGCTTTCAGGGGGGGTTGACTCTACCGTAGCAGGAGTACTTCTCAATAAAGCTATTGGTGATAACTTATACTGTATTTTTGTTGATAACGGTTTGTTACGAAAAAATGAATTTGATAGTGTACTCAACCAATACAAAGGAATGGGGCTAAACGTAAAAGGTGTTGATGCTAAAGCTCGCTTCTATGAAGTTCTTAATGGTGTGAGTGATCCTGAAGCCAAACGAAAAGCGATTGGGAATAAATTTATTGATATTTTCGATGATGAAGCTGCACTTATTGAAGATGTCAAATGGCTTGCTCAGGGAACTATTTATCCGGATGTTATTGAGTCTGTTTCAGCAACTGGAGGACCATCTGCAACAATAAAGTCACACCATAATGTAGGTGGATTGCCTGATTTTATGAAATTAAAAGTTGTAGAACCACTAAACTCACTTTTTAAAGACGAAGTCAGAAGAATAGGGCGATCATTACAAATTAATCAAGCATTATTAGGTAGACATCCATTTCCAGGCCCAGGATTAGCCATTAGAATTTTAGGAGATATTACCGCTGAAAAAGTGACAATATTACAGGAAGTCGACGATATATTTATATCGTCATTAAAAGCAGAAGGTTTGTATGATGATGTTTGGCAAGCTGGAGCAATTTTTCTACCAGTACAATCAGTAGGTGTAATGGGTGATGAACGTACCTATGAAAATGCTGTCGCTTTAAGAGCTGTAGCGTCAACTGACGGTATGACTGCTGACTGGGTCCATTTACCTTATGAGTTTTTAGCTAATGTTTCAAATGAAATCATTAATAAGGTTAAAGGAATAAATAGAGTAGTGTACGATATTAGCTCAAAACCACCTGCAACTATTGAGTGGGAATAATATTTTTGGGTAAAGAATGTTTAAAATAATGATGATAAGATTAGCTTTATTAACTATTTTACTACTTTCAGCTCTATCTTCTTTTGCTCAACATAGAGATACAATTATTGATGGGAGAACTTACATCATACATGAAGTACAAGCAAGAGAAACATTGTATGGTATTTCAAGGCTGTATGGAGCTGAACTAAATGACGTAGTTGTTGCAAACCCCATTGTTATTCAAGGCTTACAAATAGGTTATTCAATTTTAATTCCTACCAATAAAAAAACAATTTCTACTAATTCCGATGATATTAAAATCAGTCCGGTGGAAATAATAAAACCAGAACCACAATTTTCAACATTACATTCTGTAAAAAAAGATACTGGTTCACATTTTGAGCCATTTAGAGACACCAATAAGGTAAATGTGGCCTTATTGTTACCCTTTTATTTAGATTTAAATGACTCTTTAAAAACAAAAAGCAATCAGACCATTGTATATCCTAAATCATCCATAGCTTTAGACTTTTATTTCGGTTTTCAACTTGTTTTAGATACCTTAAAATCATTAAATTATAATATTGATTTAATGCTTTTAGACGTTCCAAATGACTCTGTTTTTGATGTTATTCTAAATGAAAATATTCTGTATGATAGGGAATATATATTCGGACCTATTTTTATTCGCCAGTTTGAAGAGTTAGCAAAATATTATGGATATGATTCAAATAAAAAGTTAATTTCCCCCCTTTCGTATAAAAGTGTAAAAGGAAACTATCAAAATGTGTACCAGTCCGTACCTATTCCAGAAGTTCAACTCGATACAATTATCAATCGTTTGATAATGAAGTATAGAAACGAACCCATTATTATTTTAGGTAATAATAAAGAAGAGGAGCTTTTTGACTATTCTAAAAACAAATTACAGACCTTCATAAACCAAAATCGATGTGAAGCCTATTCTATAGATGAAAAACAGTTAGAAGATAGGCAGTCTCTAAAATTAAAGCTTCGTTCAGATAGAAATGTGATACTGGTTACCTCTAACAATCGATCTTTTGTTAGCCGACTCTTACCAATGTTAGGTAGTATGGAAGACACTTCATTTACAGTATTTGGTCTTGATAATTGGAATAGATTTGATAATTTAGATTATGACGATCTTGAACAGTTAAACGTTCATTTACCAAAAAGTTTTGGAATGAACACTAATAAACTATTTGATGATTTTGTCAATAACTATATTGATAAGTATCATACCTATCCAACGAAATATGCATTTATGGCATATTTACAAGGGCTTTATTTTTTGTCTAATGAATTTAGTCAAATTCTAAATTTTGACGCCTTTTACCTTAATGGTATAAAATCAAATTATACTTTTGATATTACAGAGTTTTTTGAATATCAGCAAATTACAATCGATTAACTTTTAAATCGTCGCTTTATTCGTTATATTTGTTAGAAGTAACCAATATAAGTTTGCAAACATTTTTATTCATATCAATAGTTATGGTCACTACTTTTATGGAAGTAGTGGGTCAGTCTATCAATTGTACAGATGGACAAGAGGAATATACCTTAATATTATTTGATAACTGGGGTGATGGTTGGTATGCTGGAAATAATATTAATCACCAGTTAGTGATTAATAATGAAATCTATGGTAATGAGTTTTCTAATGGAAATTTTACAAATACTGGATTAACCCAATACAGTTATAACATTTGTCTATCACCTTGTATTAATATTTCATTCAACGATGTAGGTTCGTATGAATACGAGTGTTCATACCAACTGATTAATAGTAACGGTAATGTGGTTTACTCTGGAAATCATAATTCAAACTCACAGTCTTTTGGACAAAATTGTGGATGTACAGATCCACAAGCAATAAATTATAATAGTTCAGCACAAAACGATGACGGAACATGTGTATACGCTAATCCTTTTTGTACGGACACTTCGATTACTTTTCCGGCATCAATAAATATCCCCAATTCTTTACCCAATAATTATAACTGTTTGAATACCTCTCCAAACCCTGCATTCTATTATATGGAAATTGCTCAGTCGGGTAATTTAGTGATTGATATGTACTCACAGCCTGAAGAGGATATCGATTTTTTGATTTGGGGGCCATACAATGATTATACTTCTATAATTTTAGAAGAAAATAGTGTAATTGATTGTAGTTATTCTCCATTTTCAACAGAAACAGCTAACATAAATAATGCTCAAGTTGGTGAAATCTATGTTTTTTTAATTACTAATTATTCAAATAATGAATGTGATATTATTTTTGAGCAGACATCTGGCAACGGGTCTACGGATTGTGGTATTGTGGAATGTGAAATTAATGCAGGTGAGGATGCATCTGTAAATTTATGTCAAAATGATCAAATAGTAAATTTATTTAATTTCATTGGTGGAACGCCTGATACCGGTGGTTCTTGGATACCCTCAATATTGACAAATGGTTATTTAGGATCATTTGATCCAAGTTCTGATTTTTCTGACACATTTCTATATATTGTTGACGATGGATTATGTTCGGATACAGCTAGTGTTGATGTTCAAGTTTTTCAAAATCAAACACCACAAGCTATTTCAATTGAAACTTGTGAAACACTTAATTTATATCCCCAATTATCAATTAATAACACCAACGGTAGTTGGTCAGGACCATCAGAATTGGGTGGTTTTCCTACTTTTTTAGGGCAATATGTTTATGGAAATGATCAATTAGGAACTTACTACTATAACACAATTGACAATAACGGATGTGATATTAGTTATCCTATAACAGTAACAGAAACTAATACGCTTAACGATACTGTCTTTTATGAAACATGTCTAAACAACTCTTTGTATTTTCAGTTATCGATAAATGACCAGAGTGGTTCATGGTCTGGGCCGTCTAATTTAGCTGGTCAACCTTATCAAGGTGTTTTTCTTTACGGAACACATAACTTTGGAACATATAATTATAATATAGTAGATGATGATGGTTGTACTGAATCGTATCCATTAACCGTTACAGAATTAACTTTAAATGCTGGAAATGATACTTCCCTTACTTTTTGTAATGATGATGAGTCTATAAATTTATTTGATTATTTAGGGCCAGACGCTGAAATTGATGGTGTTTGGAATAGTGAGGAATTGACTAACGGTTATTTAGGGACTTTTGACCCAAATAGTAACCTTTCAGCAAACTATACGTATACGGTATATAACCTTGGATGTTCAGATCAATCTGAAGTAAACATAAGTGTTATATCAGTATCGCCCTCCGAAATCCAACAAAATTGAGTAAATTTGTAATAACCTTAACATTTAATACTATGAAGTATTCTATTCTTTTATTACTATCATTTTTTCCATTTCTAGTGTTTTCACAACAGACATTGGTAAACTGTAATGGTAATGATATTTCAGCACAGCAATACTCTGTTACACCAGATGATGAATCAAACACTTTACTTTGGACAGTAGATGGCTCAAGTGGTCCAGTTTCTGGAATTCTTAGTGGTCAATCCACCTCAAGTGTAACAATTGACTGGTCATCTCAATCAGCAGGAATATACACTTTAGCATTTACAGAGACTTCACCACAATCCTGTGATAGCACGGTAACATTTACAGTTGAAATTATTGAAGGTGTCGAGCCAGTGTTTACGGTAGCAGTTGTTGATGTCTGTGAACCTGCAACAGTTGCTGTTTTGACTGCCTCAACTCCCTCTGGAACAGCTCCATTTACTTTTGACTGGGGGCAAACCGTAACTGACCAATCTGCAACAACTGTTACATTGGATTTGACTCAATTTGACACACCATACAATGGAAGTGATATTTCAGCAATTTTCGACGCTGGACAAACTGTTTCTGTCACTGATGCAAATGGTTGTTCATATACCTTACCAATTTCTAATATCGTTGATGTTTATCCTTTACCAGAACCATCAGGTATAACGCCGCTATAACCAATGGAAAATATTAAACTAAAATGTGTAATAATTTTATTACAGTTTAGTTTATTTAGTTATTCGCAAGTTTTTAATGTATGTTCAGGAGATACTGTTGATTTTAACTCACAAGCAAGTAATCCAAATAATTTTATAGAATGGGAGTTTGTTTTAGATAATGGGGCTAATGTCATTAGTGGTCAGAATAGTGAAAATTTAAAAGTTTATTTTGACAATCCAGGAAGTTACATTCTACAATTTAGAGAATATTCTTTGACCGACTGTTATGGGTTAGTAGAACAAATTATTGAGGTTTATCCAAATCCTTTAGCTGACTTTACTAACGGTTCAATTTGTATTTTCGATTCAGTGAATTTTATAAATAACTCGACTGCAATAGATGGTATTCAATCTTCAATTTGGAGAATTGATGACTTTATCTATAGCGGTATTGATTTGACCTATACCTTTAGTGCAGAAGGTGAATATGTTATTGAGTTAAGTATAGAAAGTTCCTATGGCTGTTCAAATCAAACTTCTGTAGTCTTTAAATTATCAGATAAACCCCAAGCCAATTTTTATCATTCACCTCAATCAATTACAACTTTAGATCCTCAAGTCACTTTTATAAATTCATCTTACAACGGTGATAAATATACATGGTCCTTTGGAGATGATTTTAGTTCAAATGATTATGAACCAACTCATGATTATTCATCGGCAGGATGGTTTGATGTACAATTAGTAATTGAAGATCAGTTAGGCTGTAAAGACTCTATTACTAAGAGTCTTTTAGTTGAAAACGAACTCATTTACTACCTACCTACATCTTTCACTCCCGATGGTGATGGAATAAATGACTTTTTTGGAATCAGTGGATATCGATTGAAAAGTTTACAAGAATTTAGATTTGAAATTAATGATAGATGGGGACAGAGAATTTACGCCACAGAGGATATAAATGCTCATTGGGATGGTAAAGTTTTAAACGGTGGACAAGCTACTAGTGGTGTTTACATATGGTCCATAGTAATAAAAGACGAGCTAGGGAAAGTGACTAAAGAAATCGGAGAGGTGACACTGTTAAGATAAATCTTATATTTCGTACATTTGTACGCTAACTTTTCCAAAACAAGTTTTGAAGTATATATTATCATTATGCTTTTCTATTCTTTTCCTCATTTCAAATGCACAAACATTTACTGCTGGTGGGGGTTCTATTCCAGATGCATCAGGTTGGACTAATTTTCCATTGAATGTAATTAATGTTGGTACCGTTGAGTGTGACATTATAGTATGCTTAACTATTACGCATACTTGGACAAGTGATTTGGATATTAGATTAATTTCACCAAACGGAACAATTGTAGAGTTATCCTCTGATAATGGAGGGTCTGGAAATAACTATACAAGCACCTGTTTTGATATGCAAGCAAGCACTTTCATCACTAATGGAAATGCACCATTTAATGGATCGTATATTCCTGAGGGTAATTTGTCAAATTTCAATAATCAAAATGCTAATGGAACATGGAATTTGAGTATTAGAGACGATACTTTTATTGACACAGGTAACTTGATTAGTTGGAGTATAGAGTTTAATAATTGTGATAATGACTCTGAAGACTGCAATGAAGGACTAGAAGAATATACGCTCACTTTATTTGATTCGTTTGGTGATGGCTGGATTGCAGGTTGGGGTAATGGATCTCATACAGTTGAAATTAATGGGCAATCATTTGGTTCCGAATTTAACAATGGTTACCAATATGTCTATACATTTTGTGCTAGTTCTTGTTTAGATATTACATTTTATGACGGAGGCTTGTGGGAAAATGAATGTTCATTTGAAATTGAAAATAGTGACGGTAATGTCATACTTTCTGGAAATGATAACACCAACACAGCAAGTATTGGTACAGCTTGTGGATGTACGGACCCGCTTGCATGTAATTTTGATGAGGATGCAATTGATGACAATGGTAGCTGTGTTTATACACCTTTAGAAATTGACCAATGTGAGACCTTATTTTGTGGCTCTGAAACAGGTGAACAAGTAGCTAATCAATATGGTGAAACTTCAATCAACTATCTGACAATAGAGATAACACAAGACGGTATCTTGAATGAATTATTTTACGACGTCAATTGGCACAGTCACGGGTGGGGGAATATGTTTACTGGAGTAAACAATGCAAGAATTACAATTCACAATCAATTTGGTACTTTGATAGACAACCCAGTTCTAATTGGAAACACTGTAGCCACTACTAGTTATCAAAACTTTAGTTCAATCATTCAGCCTAATATTAATGTTTTTTCAGGCTATACAGTTAGAGTTTACATAAATAGCCCAAGCTGGGGTAATGGAACTTGGGCATCTTATGTTAATCAGGCTATAATCTCATTTACTGTAGAGACAGAATTGGCTAATGCGGGTTCTGATGCTACTATTGATTTATGTTATGACGATACTTCGATTAATCTATTCGACTATTTAGGTTCAGTAGTAGATACAGATGGCACATGGTCCCCTGCCTTAGAAGGTGGTTATTTAGGAATTTTTGATCCACAAGTAAGTAGCTCGGGCTCTTACACCTATTCAGTACAATCTGATTGTAATACCGATGAAGCAATTGTCGATATTAATATTACAAACTTACAAACAAGTCAAATCAATTGTAATATCGATACAGTATGTCAGGGAAGTTCAAGTGTAACCTATTCTGTCACGGAAAACCCCAATTCTATTTATTCTTGGGCAGTCAATAATGGTACAATTATTGGTCAATCCACTGGAAACTCAATAACAGTAGATTTTTCCTCACTAGCTGCCGGCAATTATTCAAATGAAATAACATTAACAGAAAATTTAAATGGGTGTAGTATATCTTCATTTTTAGATGTACCAATTTTTTCTAATCCAGTTCCAAATTTAACCCTTAGTGAATCAGAAATTTGTTTGGGAGAGAGTATTGAAGTTTCAGCAAATGCTTCATATTCTAGCTATGAATGGACACCTTCAATAACTACATCAAACTCTGCAAATTATTCACCCCAATCAACTACTGACAATCAGATTTCAGTAAGTGTTACAGGTGATGGAGGATGTTCGAGTACTGAGGTCATAAACTTCACTATTTATGATCTTCCATTAGTAAACTTGGCGTCAGATAACACTACATTATGTTTGGGAGATTCCATGTTATTAAGTTCAATAGATGGTTATGATTCCTATACATGGACGCCATCGATAATATCAGGTTTTTCAGATGTATATATCCCCACATCAACTACTGAAAACCTAATTACTTTGACTGTATCAGGTGATGGTGGTTGCATGACTACAGAGTCACTGGCAATAACAGTAAACGAATTACCAATTGTCAACTTAATATCAGATCAAACTAGCATTTGTATTGGTGAGTCAATAAGTTTGAGTACAACCGGAGGATATTCAGATTATAGTTGGTCGCCTTCTTCAATTTCTTCAAATTCAGATACCTATACTCCAAATACGTTATTGGATAATCAGTTTAATGTAACAGTAACAAGCAATAGTGGTTGTATTGCTTCTGATTCTACCGAAATAATAATTTATGATTTACCAATAGTAAATTTAACAAGTGATGTAACCTCATTGTGTTTAGGTGACTCAATTGAGTTAAATTCTAATTCAGCATATAACGATTATTCGTGGTCAATGAGTAGCCTAAATGAAAATACACTAAACTACTCTCCATTATCATCTTCTGAAACGTCAATTTCACTAACAATAACAGCAGAAGGCGGTTGTTCCACCACTGAATCAATTGGGATAACCGTTTATGACTTACCAATTGTTAATCTAACTGTTGATAACAACGAAATCTGTATAGGTGAATCTATAAATTTAAATACCACGTCTGGTTATTTTAATTACGATTGGGTACCTGACGTTATAAATTCAAATACTGATACCTATCAGCCAAATACACTACTTGATAATCAATTTAAAGTTACTATCACAGGTGATGGTGGTTGTACTTCGACAGATTCTATCAGTATTGTCATTAATTCACTTCCTGTGGTAGAAGTAAGTCTTTCAGACAGCACAATTTGTTTAGGTGATAATATCGAAGTTAACGCCACGTCTGGCTATATGAACTACAATTGGTCACCATCAGAAATTAATACTTCATCACTCATCACTCCATTACTTTCTCAGACAAATTTTTCTGTAGATGTTATGGATGAAAATGGTTGCGAATCTTCAGATGATGCGGTTTTAATTATCAATGAATCCTCGCCAATAAATTTGAGTGTAAATAACCAGAATACAACAACAATTTGTATTGGTGAAGAAATAGACTTGGAAGCAACAGATGATTTTGAATCCTACACATGGTTTGTTCCTCTAAGTACAACAAATTCATTAAACTATACTCCAACAACTTTATCTGACAATCAATTTTCAGTTATCGGAACTAATGAATTTGGCTGTATTTCTATTGCTAGCTCAACAATAACTATCAATGATATTCCATCCCCTAGCCAAATAGTATCCTCTTTTGATGAAACTGGAGATAATACAGTGAGTATAAACTTGTGTCAAGGTAGTAATAACATATTATTTAATTCCAATCCAAGTAGAGATATAAATCAAGTTGAATGGGTATTTCTTGAAGGAAATGGAGCAATAATAAATAGTGGTGAAAATACATCTGAGTTGAATGCCTCTTTTCCTATAGTTGAAGATTATGTTTTAGAATTCAGAGAATATGGCTCTCCAAATTGTTACACTTCACAAGAGATAGATATAAATGTAAACCCCAACCCTAATATTCAATTTACTTATGTTGAGAACTGCTATCTTGATTCTATTTATTTCATTAACCAATCAATCGTAGATACAACAATACAATATATATTTTGGGAAATAGATGGTCAATACTTTGAAACATACGACTTAGTTTATTCTCTTAGTGACGAAAATAAAATGGTAGATTTAAGCATAGTAGATGTTTTAAATTGTTCTTCAAAACTATCAACAAATTTCATACCCTCAGAACGACCAGAAGTTGAATTTTACCATACTCCTGAAAAAGTATCACTTTTAAATCCTGAAGTATCCTTTATAAATCTTACCAATACCGGAGATAGTATCCTTTGGAAATTTGGGAATAATAATTTTTCAGGAGATTGGAATCCAACTCATGTTTATGATTCAGCTGGCTGGTATGAAGTAGTCTTAATAGTACAAAATGAAAAAGGTTGTCAAGATTCAATTGCTAAACAAATTTTAGTAGAAAATGATATCATTTATTACATTCCAAATACATTTACCCCAGATGAAGATGGTATCAATGATACCTTCGGGTTTTCAGGTTTTAATAAAGACAGATACCAAAGCTATTTATTAGAAATCTACAACAACTGGGGAGAGTGTATATTTGTATCAAATGATACAAATATTGAATGGGATGGAAAATTAAAAAGTGGAAAAGACGCTATGATTGGTAATTACAATTGGTCTATAAAACTAACTGATGAGTTAGGAAAAGAAGTAAGAAGTTTAGGTTCAATAATGTTAATGAGATAACATTATCTCAAATCTATAACATCAACATCAGCATATTTTGAAGTGTCAAATACAAAAAAAGAATCACTAAATTTTTGATTAGTGATGAATTTATTGATCATATAACTAAAAAGACTTCCTTGTTTGTCAACCATTACGAAAGAGCTAATTTGCATTTTAGATTTATCAATAAATAATTCAACTCTTTTAAATGCACCACTCTCAATTGGGTAAAGATGTATTTCGTAGTTTTGACTGTCTTCTCCAATATAGCTGTATTTATAACCTTCCTCATAAAGAGTGAAAATTTTTGATGGACTTAATTCGCCTTCATCAGTCCCATCATCAGAGACATTGACCTCTTCTTCATCCTTAAGATAAATCCAGTTAGTTTCTCCATCAGAAAGAATAAGTTGATTTTCTAAGTCTAACTTAAAAGCATCACCTTGTAAATATAAAACACCATTTTGAGTTTCATTAATTTCTGCAATAGAATTATTAAAATGATTGGTGAAATGAGCTTCAATAGAAGAATAAGAACTTGTTTTATCGCTTAGTTTATCAAGAATGTTTTTAGCTTTTTGTTCTTGACTAAATGTAAGTAAGGGAAATACAAAGAGGAGTAATACTAATTGTTTCATAAATCTGGATTATTTAAGTTGTTTAATAATTCTTCTAACGCCATTTCATCACGAATTAGTACTTGTCGTGCTTTACTTCCTTCAAATGGTCCAACTATTCGAGCTGCTTCAAGTTGATCTATAATCCGTCCAGCTCTATTGTATCCTAACTTCAATTTTCGTTGAATAAGAGAAGTGGACCCAGACTGATGTTGCACCACTACTTTTGCAGCTTCTTCAAAAAGTGAGTCCCTATCATCTAGGTCAGAACTTGAAGTTCCACCTTCAGCGTCTCCAACATACTCAGGTAATAAGAAAGCTTCGGGATAAGCTCTTTGATTTCCGATATAATCGGTTATTTTTTCTACCTCTGGAGTATCAATAAAGGCACATTGAAGTCGAATCAATTCACTGCCCAAAGAAATAAGCATATCACCGCGACCTATAAGTTGGTCAGCACCACCAGCATCAAGAATGGTTCTTGAATCTATTTTAGAGGTTACTCTAAAAGCCACTCGTGCCGGGAAGTTTGCTTTGATAATACCTGTAATTACATTTACCGATGGTCGCTGGGTAGCTACTATCAAATGAATACCGATCGCTCTTGCCAATTGTGCTAATCGGGCAATCGGTGTTTCCACCTCTTTACCGGCCGTCATAATCAAATCAGCAAACTCATCTATTACTAGCACTATGTAGGGCAAATATTTGTGCCCATCGTTGGGGTTTAACTTTCTTGCAATAAACTTTTTGTTGTATTCTACAATATTTCTGCAATGAGCATTTTGAAGTAAATCATAACGTTGATCCATTTCAATACATAGTGAGTTTAGGGTATTAATGACCTTTTTAGTATCAGTTATAATTGCTTCTTCAGAGTCAGGAAGTTTGGCTAAAAAGTGTCTTTCTATTTTGTTAAATAGCGTTAATTCTACTTTTTTTGGATCGACCAGTACAAATTTGACTTGGGCAGGGTGTTTTTTGTAAAGTAATGAGGCTAATATGGCATTTAATCCTACCGACTTTCCCTGACCAGTTGCCCCAGCCATTAGAAGGTGAGGCATTTTAGCTAAATCTGCCACAAAGGTTTCGTTAGATATTGTTTTACCGAAAGCAACTGGCAGTTCCATTGCACAATTTTGAAATTTATCTGATGAGATAACGGTTTTCATAGATACTGTTGCCGGGTTTTGATTAGGCACTTCAATTCCTATGGTTCCTTTTCCTGGAATCGGAGCTATTATTCGAATTCCAAGTGCTGATAAGCTAAGGGCGATATCATCCTCTAAGTTTTTAATTTTTGATATTCTAATACCTGCTTCAGGTACAATTTCATAAAGAGTAATGGTAGGTCCTATGGTGGCACTAATAGATTCAATACCAATTTTGTAATTAGCAAGAGTTTCAACAATTCTATTTTTATTAGCCTCCAGCTCACTCTTGTCTATTTCTATTTTACCTGAGCCATACTCATTGAGTAAGTTTACTTTTGGTATTTTATAATTTGATAAATCTAGAGTAGGATCATAATCTCCTAAGTCTTCCAGTTTCGTTTTAATATCTTTGGAGCTTAGTGTGTTCTCTTCATTGACATGAACTTCAATGCCAATCTCCTCTTCACTATTATTGTCCTCTTCTTCAACTAAATTTGTAGTTTGATTGGATGGTGTCACTTCTTCAGTTACGTCTAGTTTTGATAATTCTTCATCAATAATTTGTGGTTCTGCTTCAACAGATAACTCATGGTTTTGTTTATCCTCAGTTGACTCTTCCTCTTCAACTGGCTCATTTTTATCAAATTTATTTGAGCTAAATCTTGGGTTAAATTTGATGATAATAAATATTATTAGGGACAGAAAAAGGAAAAAGCCAGTACCCACCTTACCAATATTGAGGTCTAAAAAAGTGTTCATTTCACCACCAAATACACCACCCAAAACTGATGGTGGTGTAAAAAAACCAAAAAATAAAGAAATCCAAGTAATGAGAACAAGACCAATATTGAAACTTTTAAATACACCAAAGAGCTTTTTTTCAAACACTAAGAACATTCCCCAGTTGAATACGATTATAGGAAGTATAAAAGATGAAATCCCAAACCACTTATATAGAAACAAGTTTGAAATACGGTGTCCAAAAACACCACCAAAGTTACTAATCTCATCCGAAAATTGACCTAATTTGTCTTGGTCTATGTGGCCATTTATCAAAAAAGAAATAAAGACAATTGTTAGGTATAGTGAAGAAAATAAAAACAAAAAACCGAAAACTTTTTTAATTCTATCGTCTTCAATTTTAAAAAGTGAAGAAATTCGTTTAAGTATATTTTTTATTTTTTTCATAGATGGTTTTTACCAATGTAATTTCTCTTTATTTAGGAAAGCACTAATCCCTTTTTTACAATCTTCACTATTTCGAGCCAAAGCGTTTTCTTGTACTGCTAAGTCTAGTGCTTGATTAAGTGTCATGTTTTGTATGTTATTTATCAATCTTTTTGTGGCACTTAATGAATTATCAGAGGTGTTTTGACATAAATCTTGTGCTAACATCATTACGCTATTTTGTAGCTTATCCTTAGTAATCGCGGTATTAATTAATCCGTATTCAACGGCTTGTTTGGCATTAATGTTTTTTCCTGAGAGTAATAATTCTTTAGTTTTTCCTTCACCAATTTTTCTGATAAGAAAAACACTGACTATGGCAGGAATAAATCCTATTTTTACTTCGCTATAACCAAAGCTTGCCTCATCTGAAGCTATAGAAAAATCACATATACTGGCTAAACCACAGCCACCAGCAATGGCATGACCTTGAATCATAGCTATAACAACCTTTTTTAATCCATAAATTTTCTTGAATAACGTCATCAAGTTTCGTGAGTCTTCAATATTTTCTTCTAGAGAAAACGATTGAAGTTGTTGGATGTACTCCAAATCTGCACCTGCACTGAAAACATCTCCAGTCGATTGTAGTATGATAACTTTACATGAATCGTCATTTTCAGCATACTCAAATGCCCAGTTCAATTCCCGAACAACTTGGGCATTAATGGCGTTTCTTTTGTTGGCTCTGTCGATGGTTATGTATCCAATTCTTTCAGCAGATTTGTATGTAACAAATTGATTCATATCATAGTCAATAACTTTTCAAATATATTCAAATTAATGGGTGTAAATAATATCGGCTCAAAGATTTTATTAAACTCTAAAGTATAATTAAATTTGGCATTATTTTTTTATTAAATGATATCATTAAATGTACATAATGAAACCAGTTCACTGGAAGCAGTAGTTCTTGGTTTGCCTAATGACTTTGGAGGAACGCCAAAGTTAGCTAACTGTTATGATCCAAAATCTAGAGAGCATGTGCAGAACGGTACCTTCCCAACTCAAGAAGATATCACCAATGAAATGAACGCTTTGCTAGCGGTCTTTCAACGCTATGGAGTAGTCGTTTACAGACCTGAAAATATGCTTGGCTTAAATCAGGTTTTCAGTAGAGATATCGGTTTTGTGATAGCTAATTCATTTGTAATACCAAACATCATTGCTGACAGAGAAAAAGAAATACAAGCAATTAGTCACATTCATGATCAAATTTCTTCAGAAAATATTCTAAGTACTCCCACAGATTGCCGAATCGAAGGGGGGGATGTTATGCCAAATAATGAGTATATTTTTGTAGGTTATTCTGATGAAAGCGATTTTAATACCTATCAAGTTGCTAGAACTAACACCTACGCTTTGGAATTTTTAGGTCGCCACTTTCCAGAAAAAAAGGTCAAGGGTTTTGAACTTAAAAAATCCGATACAAATGCTAAAGAAAACGCTTTACATTTAGATTGCTGTTTTCAGCCCATTGGTAAAGATTTGGCAATACTTTATGAAGGTGGTTTTAAAAATCAATCAGATGTTGATTTCATAGTCGATTTTTACAAAAAAGAAAATATCATTTTTATTTCCCAAGACGAGATGTATCACATGTGTTCAAATGTATTTTCTCTTTCGCCGAAAGTGATAGTTTCAGAGCAAGGGTTTACAAGACTAAACAATGAATTGCGGAATAGAGGATTCACCGTTGAAGAAGTATCATATGCTGAAATTGCTAAAATGGAAGGATTACTAAGATGTTCCACCTTACCACTAAGAAGAAAATGAGTCAGATAACTAATTACCTATTAATGATAGAGCCGGTTGGCTTTCGATACAACGAACAAACGGCTACAAACAATTACTATCAACAAGTTTTGGAAGGATTAACACCAAAACAAACACAAGAAAGAGCCCTCAGGGAGTTTTCAGACTTTGTCGATGCATTACGCTCAAAAGGGGTCAATGTGATAACTATTAAAGACACTAGATCGCCAGACACTCCCGATTCCATTTTTCCCAACAATTGGGTATCGTTTCATAGAGACGGTAAAATTGGTTTATATCCCATGTGTGCACCAAACAGGAGACAGGAAAGAAGAGAAGATATTTTCGATACACTAGTAGATGACCATCATTTTCAAATATCAGAAATTATTGATTTTACTGAGTTTGAGCAACACGATAAATTCTTGGAAGGTACTGGTAGTATGATTTTGGATAGAGTAAACAAACTATGTTACGCTGCTATTTCTATTCGAACAGATGAACAGGCCGTCATGCAATTTTGCGATGCTTTTGATTATCAGCCAGTTTGTCTTACTGCCAATCAAACTGTAAACAATCAACGACTACCCATCTATCATACTAATGTGATGATGTGTGTAGCTACTGATTTTGCAGTCATATGTCTAGACACTATTGATGAGAAAGAAGAACGTACTCATGTTATTGAAATGCTCCAACAATCAGGAAAACAGATCATTGAAATTACAGAAGAACAAAAACACCACTTTGCTGGAAACATGTTGCAAGTAATGGGGAAAGAACCTATCTTGGTGATGTCAACTTCAGCTTACAATAGTTTAACAGATCAACAGATAAAACAAATAGAAACTCATTGTCCAATTTTGCATAGTTCACTAGATACAATTGAAGCTTGTGGAGGGGGGAGTGCACGATGTATGATGGCCGAAATATTTTTACCAAATACCAAACAATGATAGAGCAGCAACTACATACAGCCATTAGCAACGCCCTTTCGAAACTGTTTGGACCTGCAGACTATAATATTCAAATTCAAAAGACTCGAAAAGAGTTTGAAGGTGACTTGACCTTAGTAGCCTTTCCATTACTCAAGCTATCAAAGATGGGACCCGAACAAACTGCTAATGCCATTGGTAATTACTTATTGGAGTATTCCTCAATGATAAAGGAATTCAACACGGTTAAAGGATTTCTAAATCTTACTATAGAGGATAGTAATTGGTTAGACCATTTTCGGTTAGCACAAAAAGACCCCCAATTTGGACTTCATAAAATAGAAAATGATGCCCCGGTTCATATTGTTGAATTTTCATCACCCAATACCAACAAACCCCTTCATTTAGGTCATATTCGAAATATATTATTGGGTAATGCCGTAGCTGATATCTTAGCCGCCTCTGGCAAAAGAGTTAAAAAGGTCCAAATTATAAATGATAGAGGCATTCATATTTGTAAATCCATGATTGCTTGGCTAGAGTTTGGTAATAACGAAACACCACAAAGTACCCAAATGAAGGGCGATCACTTTGTGGGCAAGTATTACGTCGTATTTGACCAACACTACAAAAAAGAACAAGAAGCCCTTATTCAGACTGGTATGAGTAAAGATGATGCTGAAAAAGAAGCACCTATCTTCAAGAAAGCCCAAGAACTACTCATCAAATGGGAAGCCAAAGACAAAGAAGTTATTGAACTTTGGAAAAAAATGAATAATTGGGTATATGATGGATTTGCGACTACCTATGATCGAATGGGAGTAAGCTTCGATAAAAATTATTATGAAAGTGACACCTATCTTTTAGGAAAAGAAGTCATACAGTCAGGATTGGAAAAAGGTATTTTTCATAAGAAAGAAGACGGCTCCGTATGGATAGACCTTACTGATGATGGTTTAGATGAGAAAATACTACTACGTTCTGATGGCACGGCAGTTTATATGACACAAGATATAGGAACTGCAATACAACGACACGATGATTTTGACTTTTCACACATGACCTACACTGTTGGAAATGAACAAGATTATCATTTTAAGGTTTTGTTCTTAATTCTGGATAAGTTAGGATACGATTGGGCTAAAAATTGCTACCACCTTTCTTATGGAATGGTCGATTTGCCTACTGGCAAAATGAAATCCAGGGAAGGAACAGTTGTTGATGCCGACATCCTCATGCAAGAAATGGTTCAAACAGCCAAAGATATATCCCTTGAACTTGGTAAGTTGGACCAAATGACTATCCAACAATCAGATCAATTATTCGAACACATAGGGCTGGGTGCCTTGAAGTATTTTATGCTAAAAGTAGATCCCAAAAAGCGAATGTTATTCGATCCTAAAGAATCTATTGATTTCAACGGAAATACAGGGCCTTTTATTCAGTACACCCATGCCAGAATACAGACAATTTTGACAAAATATAGTCAAGACAAACACTTTGATCAATCATTAGTTGTGTTAGAATCTAAAGAAAAAGAAATTATAAAGCTCTTGTTGGACTTTCCATTAATAATCAAAGAATCAGCTCAGTCATACAGCCCGGCTCTTTTGGCTAATTACATTTATGATTTAGTAAAAGAATTCAATGGGTTTTATCAAAATGTGCCGATACTTATTGATGAGGATGAAAACAGAAAAGCATTCAGAATTACACTTTGTCAAGAGGTAGGTAATGCCATTAAAATAGGAATGAAATTATTAGGGGTCAAAGTACCCGATAGAATGTAAAAGATATGTTTGAAAATTTATCAGAAAAATTAGAAAAAGCCTTTAAAGTATTGAAAGGCCAGGGTAGCATCTCTGAAATCAATGTTGCCCAAACCATGAAAGAAATTCGCAAGGCCCTAATTACCGCCGATGTGGATTTCAAAACTGCCAAACAGTTTACCAATAAGGTCAAGGAACAAGCCATTGGTCAAAAGGTGCTTACTGCCGTTGAACCTGGTCAATTACTCACCAAAATAATGCGTGATGAGTTAGCTGATTTGATGGGAAGCTCATACTCTGAAATCAATTTACAAGGTAATCCGACTGTAATTTTAGTAGCTGGCCTTCAGGGATCTGGAAAAACTACTTTCAGTGGAAAGTTAGCATTACATTTGAAAAGTAAACATAACAAAAAACCTCTTTTAGTGGCTTGTGATGTGTATCGACCTGCCGCCATTGATCAGTTAGGTGTCTTGGCTGAACAAGTAGGAGCCGACATATATAAAGAGGAAGACAATAAAAATCCAGTTGAGATAGCCAAAAACGCCATCAAATTTGCTAAATCAAACACTAATAATGTAGTTATTGTCGATACCGCTGGTCGTTTAGCTGTAGACGAACAAATGATGACTGAAATAGCACAAGTAAAATCAGCCATTACACCTCATGAAATATTGTTTGTGGTCGATTCTATGACAGGTCAAGATGCAGTCAACACTGCCAAGGCCTTTAATGAAAAGCTAAACTTTGATGGGGTAGTGTTAACCAAATTAGATGGTGATACACGAGGTGGTGCTGCCCTTACTATCCGATCCGTAGTCGATAAGCCCATTAAATTCATAGGTACCAGCGAAAAGATGGATGGCATAGATGTATTTCACCCTGATAGGATGGCCAGCCGAATTTTAGGAATGGGAGATGTTATATCGCTAGTGGAAAGAGCTCAACAGCAATTTGACGAACAAGAGGCCCGAAAATTGCAAAAGAAAATTGCAAAGAACCAATTTGGCTTTGACGATTTTTTAAAGCAAATACAGCAAATCAAGAAGATGGGTAATATGAAAGACCTAATGGGAATGATTCCAGGCATGGGTAAAGCCCTCAAAGGCGTAGACATTGATGATGATGCTTTTAAAGGCATAGAAGCTATGATAAAATCCATGACTCAAGAGGAGCGAACTAACCCAAAAATAATTAACGGTAGCCGTAGGAAACGAATTGCCAATGGAAGTGGGAGTACTATTCAAGAAGTCAATCAACTCATCAAGCAATTTGGGCAGATGGGTAAAATGATGAAAATGATGCAAGGTGGTGGTGCCAAACAAATGATGCAAATGATGCAAAACAAAGGTGGAATGCCAAAAATGTAACAAAACAAATACATGCAAATTTTAGACGGAAAACAGACATCATTAGAAATACAGCAAGAAATTGCCATTGAGGTCCACAAATTGCTACAACAAGGTAAAAAGAAACCACACTTGGCAGCCATATTAGTGGGTAATAATGGTGCGAGCGAAACTTATGTTGCTGCCAAAGTAAAGGCCTGTCAACGCGTTGGCTTTGACTCCTCTCTAATCCGTTTTGAAGAAAACATAACTCAGGAAGCACTTATAAAAGAAGTTCAAAAAGTAAATGCTAATAACGATATTGATGGATTGATAGTCCAATTGCCACTACCCAGTCACATTGACGAAATGACCATTACTGAAACGATATCGCCTTCCAAAGATGTCGATGGCTTTCATCCTCAAAATATTGGTAAAATGGCTCTAAACTTACCCACCTTTTTACCAGCCACACCTGCAGGTGTTATGGAGTTAATTAAACGCTACAAGATAGAAACGGAGGGTAAGCATTGTGTAGTAATAGGAAGAAGTCATATAGTTGGTTCACCAATGAGCATTTTGATGGCACGAAACACCTACCCTGGTAATTGTACCGTAACACTTACTCATAGTAGGACCCAAAATTTAAAAGATATATGTCAAACAGCCGATATATTGATTGTCGCTTTGGGCCGACCTGAGTTTATTACTGCTGATATGGTTAAAGAGGGAGCGTGCATTATCGACGTAGGAATTACACGCCTTAAATCCGACAAAACAAAAAGTGGCTGGAAGTTGAAAGGTGACGTCAATTATGATGAGGTAGCTTCTAAGTCCACGTTCATAACACCAGTACCTGGTGGAGTTGGCCCAATGACCATTGCCATGTTGTTACAAAATACTCTATTTGCGGTTAAAGGATTTGAACAATGACAACAAACACCCAACCATTAGTACAACAAGGCCTTATGTTACCCCTAATGGAGGCCTTCTACACCATTCAAGGCGAAGGTTATTTTTCTGGTACACCGGCCTTTTTTTTGAGAATAGGTGGTTGTGATGTAGGCTGCCATTGGTGTGACGTCAAAGAAAGCTGGGATGCTAATTTGCACCCACCTACTCACATCGATGATATGCTGAGTCAGATTAAAAACTACCCAGCTAAGACAGTTGTGATTACTGGTGGTGAGCCTCTTATGTGGAATATGGAACCACTTACAAGCTTACTTCAAACTAATGGATATGCTGTTCATATTGAAACTTCTGGTGCTTATCCAATGACAGGCACTTTTGATTGGATATGTCTCTCACCTAAAAAAAATAACCCACCTCAAAAAGCAATAATTCCACTAGCTAATGAGTTAAAAGTGATAGTGCATAATATGAACGACTTCAAGTGGGCAGAAGGATATTCGACGGGGTGTATGGATTCATGCAAACGTTTTCTTCAACCCGAATGGAGTAAAGAAAAGGAAATGATGCCCCACATTACCGATTATGTAATGAAGCACCCAAAGTGGAATATATCCTTGCAAACGCATAAGTATATGGGGATCCCCTAAAAAATTAAAATCAATGAAAAAAATTATTTTATTTTTTTTCTTTCCATTCGTTTTGTATGCTCAAAACACCTCAAAAGCCAAAAAGGCTTACGCTAAGGCCGAAGAGTTTTATCAGCAAAATAATGATAAAAAAGCCGCTGAATTTGTACAATCGGCTATTAGGCAAGACCCCAATTATTTACCCTCTTATTTACTTTTAGGACAAATCAAAGAGGAAGCGGGTAAAAAACAAGAAGCCATAGATAATTACCTCATTGGACTTTCTGATAATAATTCTGAAAATGCCTGGGGATACTGGAAAGTGGGTATGCTTAATATGGATCTAGCCAATTATCAAGAAGCTAAAAAGGCCTTTAACTATTTTTTACAATTCAATAACCAACGAAGTAAGCGAATCAATTCCGCTAAACAGCAATTGGATAATTGTCACTTTGCATTAGAAGCATTAAGAAACCCCGTGACATTCAATTTTGAAAACATGGGAGAGGGTATAAATAGTAAGTGGGAAGAATATTTGCCATCCATTTCTGCTGACGGAAAGTTTTTTGTTTTTACCCGAAGAGGCCCCCACCAAAATAGTGTCATTTCGGAAGACTTTTATCAGAGTATTTATGATAATGGACAATGGACAATGGCTCAAAATTTAGGACCATCAGTCAATACGCAAGGTAATGAAGGCGCTCAATGCCTAGCACCAAATGGTAAAGTACTGTTTTTTACCGCTTGTGATCGTCAGGATGGCTTTGGTCGTTGTGATATATACATCAGTTTTAAGCGTGATGGTCAGTGGACAGAAGCAAGAAATATTGGACCCAGCATCAACTCCAAACACTGGGAATCCCAACCTACTATTTCTCCTGATGGGAGGGAATTATATTTTGTTAGCAACCGTCCAGGTGGTTATGGCGATATGGACATTTGGAAAAGCGTTTTGACAGAGCAAGGTACCTTTTCTGAGCCAGTGAACCTAGGGCCGACAATTAATACACAATATGATGAGATGTCACCCTTTATTCATACCGATAATCAGAGTTTATATTTTGCCTCCAAAGGTCATCCTGGAATGGGAGATTTTGACCTTTTTATCAGCCGTCGTAATTTCCCTGCTACCGACTGGCAACTACCAATAAATTTGGGCTACCCTATTAATACTAATGGAGTAGAAAACAGTTTGATTGTTGCATCCGATGGCAAGACAGCCTATTTTGCTTCCGACAAATCCGGCTATGGTCAGGAAGATATATTTTGGTTCCATTTACCTCAAGAGAAACAAGCTAAACAAGTTGCTTATCTAAACACCAAAGTGTTAGATGCTGAGAGTAAGACGCCTTTAAAAGCCAGAATAGAAATTATTGATTTAGCTACTGGTCAAGTAATGATTTCTTCTTTCACCTACAGTAGGTCAGGCGAGTTTTTTACTTGTTTGCCTGCAAATGCCAACTATGCCGTTAATGTGTCTAGAGATAACTACCTCTTTCATTCAGAAAACTTTTCGCTAAATGAACAAAGTGCCTTACAAGCCCTTCAACTAGATATAGAATTGCAACGACCAAATAAAGGAAGTGCTATTGTACTAAAAAATATCTTTTTTGATACTGATGCTTATAGTTTGAAAAGTGAATCAGAGACTGAGCTAAATATCTTATTTACTTTTTTGACTAAGAACTCAGATTTAATGGTAGAAATTGAAGGCCATACCGACAATATAGGTAGTCAAAGTTATAATCTTAACCTTTCCGAAAATAGAGCCAAAGCGGTCTATGATTTTTTGATAGAGAAAGGGATTTCTTCAAGCCGTCTGACTTACAAAGGGTTTGGAGCCTCACAACCCATTGCTGACAATACATTAGAAGCCGGTAGGGCTGAAAATAGACGCACTGCTTTTCGGGTAAAGTAGTACATCTTATGATTTACAAAAATTCTTCAAATGGCCTTTTTAAGTCGAATTAATTTTTTAATCAATCCTTGCAACTTATTTAGTGGTAACATATTGGCACCATCGGATTTAGCTTGTGAGGGAGTGGGGTGAGTTTCAATAAAAATACCATCTGCTCCTGTGGCAATAGCTGCTTTAGCTATGGTGTCAATCATTTCAGGTGTTCCGCCCGTTACACCGTTACTTTGGTTAGGTTGTTGTAAAGAATGGGTCACATCCATAATTACGGGAGCGTAGCTTTGCATTTTTGGTATACTCCTAAAATCAATTACTAAATCTTGGTAGCCGAACTGATTACCTCGTTCGGTAAGTAAAACACATTGATTGCCACTGTCTTTTATTTTTTGGACAGCAAACTTCATGCTCTCTGGCGAAAGGAATTGGCCTTTTTTGATGTTTACTGTTTTACCGGTTTTGGCTGCAGCTACTAGCAAGTCTGTCTGTCGACACAAAAAGGCTGGAATTTGAAGAATATCCACGTGTTTAGCTGCTAATTGAGCTTCTTCTACAGAATGAATATCAGTGGTCACAGGAATATCTAGTTCTTTTCTAATTTTACTCAATATAGCTAGTGCTTTCTCATCGCCTATACCAGTAAAAGAGTCTAAACGAGAACGATTTGCTTTTCGGTAAGAGCCTTTGAAGACAAAGGGAATGCCGAATTCTTGGCAAATATTTTTGATATGCTGTGCGATGTTAAAGGCCATTTCTTCGCTTTCAATTACGCAGGGTCCGGCAATTAGAAAGAAAGAATCTTCATATATCAGTTTACTTATCACTGTACTAGTTTATTTACTTGTCGAAAATACTCTTTTTATACCAAAAGAAAGGTGTAGCCCATAATTTTGGGAAGGTATAATTGAATTGGCTTGCTTGGTGAATAGGGAATAGGTCATTTTTTTACTGATGAAGCCATAGCCAAATTGAAAGCCAGGTCGTTCAAATCCCCCGATGTGGTACCCCAAAGAAAATTCGTGTTTTTTGAATGATTTTATCATGTCTAATGATACTCGTGGTAGTTCATAAATTCCTGATTTATGAATTACAGAAAAACGTATACCATCTACGTAAGTTAAGTCTGTTTTTTGAATAGTAGAAAATGCTAAGGTTGTTGGAAGTCTCCAAGTGAATCTTTCTTTTTTAACTTCATTTATAACATTTTGTAAACTGTCAAAATCACTAGTTAGCAAACTATCGTTAAACGCTATAAAATCGTCTACATTAATTCCCTCAAACGACCATGAACTATTCACATATCTATTATTTGTCGTTTCGTCCCATTTTATAAAACCCAAATCTTGTATAGAAACAATATAACTACCATTTCCAATTGAGTCAGTATATGTGAAACCCAGGGCTGCACCTTTTCCATTTAACTTGAATAAATTATTTCTTAAATCGGTAGTATCAGTATGGTGCCCTTCAAAATCGATTTCATAAGCTACACTACTACCAGATTCTCCAGTTGTAAAAACAGCATTTTTGACATCAAAAATGGCCATTTGATGTCCACCAATAAAGGAAATAGAGGTGGTGAATTTTGGGTGCCACTGATAGAATACTTCAAGTTTTGAATAATGATAAGCGTTCAATTGAAATGGTGAAAGTTTTAATTGCTCTCCTTTGAATGGAGCGTTTCCAAATAATATCAGTTCTGCTAAAGGTTTACTGTATGAACTATACAATGCAGCATGATTACCAAATAAAAGCCCCCATCCTTTTCTATTTTTATATTTCAATTCATTATCCAGTTCAAATTGAATATAATTAAATGGTTTTAAACCATCAATAATGTTATTCTTTTCTGTGTTATCTAAGAATCCATATGATTCGGATAGTAATTGTTCATTAATGCTATTATTAAATAGGCCAATATTTGACGATATATTCAAACTACTTTCTTGAGCTGAAAGCAAAAATGAAAGATGTAAAATAGATATTATAAACAGAACTATTCTCATTAGTCTATGGTGTAATTAAAGTTAGCAATGAGTTTTAAATCGATGGTGTAATCGCTATAAATAGTAATGTATTGTTCCTGAGGTTGAGTATTCAGAATAATTTCAAAAGCTATTTTACGGCATAAATTTAAACTTTCACTGATAGATTCAAATGGAAAAGTGAGTTCACTTGTAGTTGTGGAAATAGTTTTTCCCGACATATTGACTTCACTGGCTTGTAATAATTGATTAGATAGAAGTTCTTCCAACACCATATTGTTTTGATCTAGTAAAATTACCTTAATTTGTGCATCTATGGGAAATGAGTTTTGGGCTAGCACTGTAAAGTATCCATCATTTAAATCGTCTACATTTAAATCGACTTCAACAGTATCATTCAAAATAATATTACTTGCACTAAACGACAAGGGTACTTTTACATCCAAACTTGATTTTACTCCATAACCTTTGTACATGAAACCGTTATTTGTTGCTGAGTTAGGGTTGATTATCAACTCAAAGTCAAAATTTAACTGCTGTGGTTTACTTTCAATTATCTCATCAATATTTGAATTACTTTCATTGAATAAAATGATACTTTCTGAGGCAGTAATTGGGGAGTATTCACTGTTATTTTCAGTAGCTGATTCAATATAAAATGGTGTTGAGAGACTGGAGCTATTTAAACTTAACGAAGATGTATTGTTTTGAGCACTAAAATTTCTAATCCATACATTAGCGTTTGCACCAATAAAATTTTCTGTATTCAAACTCACTTCTACTTGTGATAGGTCAATTTGACCTTCAAAATCGGCAAAATCAAGAAATTCAGTAGAGTAGGATTCAGAAAATGTATCTGTTCCCAGATAGCCATAAGCTATTTTAGGTATTATCTCTTTTATTGTAATGGTGTTAAACACGCTGTCTTCCAAAGATATATGAGTAATCACACCTGATGAATCGATCCATCCTTGGGATTCGGTGTAAATTGTATTTACCGTATCACCAAATTGACCTGTCATATCAATTTCATAACCAGAAAAATCAAAAAACTTTGTGACTGAAATAGATCCTCCTACTGGAGCGGGTGGCAGCTGATAGAAAAATTCAAATGGCTGTCCATTGAGTGTGGTACCGGGAATTTTATATTCTACTTTTATAGTGTCTTGAATGGTACTTACACCGACTACTTCAACTCCTCCTTCTTCAACAATTACTCGGCTCAGTCTTACATCACCTATTTCAAAGGCAACTACTGTATCTTCGTCAAAAATTTGTTGACTGGGAAATATGGCAATCCCCTCCTGTAGGTCAATATCTCTAATAGTAATCTCTGCGATAAGGGCATCGCTGTAGTTAATAGTAACGCTGTTGGGGGCTGTTCCTACAATATCAGCATTGAGGATTTCGGCTTCAAGATTACCCATTAATGTTTGTCCTGCTAAAGAGGCTGATTCAATAGCAGTTTGTCCACTAGCTAGATTAGGAATAGTCATGGAAATGAAACTTGAATTAGCGTTTTCATTTCTTAATACTAACTCAACATTACTTAAATCTGTCGGTAATTGATTTATAATTTTTAGATCGATAAAGCCTTCGATAAAAGTCATTTCTTCAAAATACTCGTTAGCATCAATAGGGAAGGTGTCGTTTAACAATCCTGAATAGGATGGAATAATCGCATTACCTCCATTGGGGAAAAGAAGCGTACCAAAGTCAATGGATGCAATAAGATCGCCCATAGTAACTTGGTGGGATATAACGGTGTTTGAAAAATTAATGGTCTCTAGTTTGACATTTTTTGTAGTACTTATGGGTTTTATCTTTATTAGACTATCTAGGGTATAATTTAGTAGCTCATTGGTAAAAATAAATTGTAAACTATTATCTCCTAGTGTATCAAATCGAATAGAACTATCGTTAAATAAATCTAAGAAACTTAGATTTGAGTATGCAATGGGGGTAGTGATATCAGTGTTCCAGCTGGGCTGTTCAAAGTCGTGTCTGCAAGATGATACTAAAAGAAGTAAAGAGAATAAATAGAGAATAAGTTTCATGTTTGAGAATTTACTACAAAGTTAAGTTTTTTAATAATCGTATTTATCTTTCCATTGCTTAGTAAGCCGAATTTTAAACTTTTGCTCTCTATCGTTATTACCCGGATAATAAAAAGTAGTGCCAGAGATGTTATCTGGCATAAATTCTTGATTGACAAAGTTATTTTCGTAATCGTGAGCATACTGATAGTTCTTACCATAATCTAAATCTTTCATTAGTTTGGTAGGCGAATTTCTGAGTTCCAAGGGAACTGATAACATTCCTTTATCCCTTACTAGTTCTTGTGCTTTATTTATTGCTAAGTAGGAGGCATTACTTTTTGGCGAACATGCTAGAAAGATAGTTGTTTGCGAAAGGATAATTCGTGATTCAGGCATGCCTACGTTATTGACAGCTTGAAAGCAATTATTAGCCATAATTAGAGCTGTGGGATTAGCATTGCCAATATCCTCGGAGGCTAAGATGATAAGTCGTCGAGCGATGAATTTAATATCTTCTCCACCTTCTAACATTCTGGCCAACCAATAGACGGCCGCATTAGGATCACTACCTCTGATTGATTTTATAAAAGCAGAAATAATATCGTAATGTTGCTCACCATTTTTATCATACAGGGCGATATTTTCTTGAGAAGACTGTAATACTAATTCATTAGTAATAGTAATTTCTTTGGTAGTTTGTGAATTGACTACTAATTCAAAAACATTTAACAGCTTTCGACCATCACCTCCAGAAATCTTGAATAGGGCATCACTTTCTTTGAGTCTAATATTTTTTTCTTTAAGTTGTTGATCTGTGTTGATTGCTTTTTCAAGCAATAGTGATAGGTGAATTTTATTGAAGTGTTCTAAAACGTAAACTTGACAACGGGATAATAAAGCAGGAATAACCTCAAACGAAGGATTTTCCGTGGTTGCACCTATAAGGGTTACAATACCTTTCTCAACAGCATTTAGGAGAGAGTCTTGTTGAGACTTACTAAAACGATGAATTTCGTCAATAAACAGTAAAGGTACATTTTGACCGAAAAGGCCCAGTGAGCTGGCTTTATTTATAACATCTCTTACATCTTTTACGCCTGAATTAATGGCACTTAGAGTGTAGAAAGGACGATCTAGCTGTTTGGCAATTATGTTAGCCAGAGTTGTTTTTCCAACACCTGGAGGTCCCCAAAAAATGAGTGAAGGAATGAGATTGTTTTTAAGTATTTTGTGTAGTGCACCATCTTTTCCAATAAGGTGCTCTTGTCCTATGAAGTCGTCTAATGTTTGAGGTCGTAATCGTTCGGCTAGAGGGATAGATTTCATTATTAATGAATAAGTAATTTTTCGCCGCTTATATTCGTTTTCAACAAATAAAGTCCTTTATTCAATAACGGAAGTTTTATTGTATTTATATTATTGATCTTCTTGCTGAAAAGAAGGTTTCCATTGGTATCAAAAATTTCTAGATAAGTAACATCCTTATTAAATTCAATGACGTCTCCACTCTTTGAAGGGTTTGGAAAAAATATATAATTTGAGGTTTCATTTTCATTGATTAGAGTCGCATTACAGCTTGCCTGACAAGCTTCAAGGGTACTGAACTCTCCTGAATCATCATTTAATTCAACACACCCTGACGGATCACAATCAAAAGAAGTAACTGATGTAAATCCAATAAAAACTACTGTATTGTTAGCTGAATTTGGAATTGCTAATGTATCTGACTCTATATTATAATAAATATCAGCTGGTGAACTCATATTAGGCACGACAACTGTAGATTCACCACTAAAATCACTGTTGAATTTACTGATAGCATTATTGCTCCAAGCAGAAACATAAAAGTCACCATTACTATCCATAGCGATACCATCGCAATTTCCTAACGAGGTAGTTGTAACTACATTATAAGTGGAGTCGCTAATCTCTATTTCATAAATTGGAGCATTATTTCCCCAACAAACTACCAATAGACGGTCTTGTAGGTTGTCATATAATATTCCATTTGGAGTTTTTGGTAAATTTTCAATATACATATTAAAACTACCACTTGTAATGTTATATCGGTATATGTCTTTTCCGCTAAAATCGGTGATAAATACATCATCTCCTATATGAGTTATGCCATTAGCAAAAGATGCTCCAAGATTAATATTGACAGTTTGTTCTTGGGTAGTGATGTCGTAAGCTTTGAGCCTACTTCCACTACAAACAAACAATTCATTACCAACGACTTCTAAGCCATGAGGACCATTACCTACATTATCTATAAAAAAAGATAAATTATCACTAGCTGGATGATAACTCAAAATTCGTCCTTCACTAGAGTTAGATATGAAATATAAACCACTGTTGCTGTCAAAGTCAACGCTTTCAGGGCCGTTGTATGATTGTGAAAGCAGCAAAAGCGCTGGGAACATCAAAAGAAAGGTGTAAAAGTATTTCATTTATTTGATCAATATCTTATGAAACGTATTTTCTGTTTTGATGAAGTACACACCTTGTTCAAATTTTCTTTCTAGAGACAATGTGTTTTTAGTCATTAATTTTGAATAAACTTGTTGACCTTGTAGGTTGAGAATTTCAACTGTAAATGGAAAGGATTCTGAAGGAATATTCAAAACACCGTTTGGTGAGATTGGGTTAGGATAAATCGGGAATTTACTTAATTGGTTTTCCGTAATAGAGACACTACAACTTTGTTCACAATCGGCTAGACTCGAATAAGTTCCTGTTCCATCTGTAGGATCAACACAAGCATCATCAATACAATTGAAAGAAATTTCCGCTATATAATCGGCATTGTATAATTCTATGATGTCATTAGGTCCTTGACTAGGCCAGGTGTATCCATTGGTTGCCAAGTATATTTTTCCATCTGGACTGATACATATATCTCTTAATCGCCCCCATGTGTCGGTGAAAAAATCAGTTTCACTTTCGATAATATCACCAGATGCATTGAAAGTAAATCGGACTAATTTTTGACTTTTTAAAACTGTCATTAAAAGAGAGTTTTGAAATTCTGGTATAGATGGATGATCGTACCAAATAATATCAGAGGGTGCAATGGTTGAGGACCCACTACTCCAAAGTGGTTCAATAATGTTGTTATCTTGACAATAGTCACTTTCGGTATAGTTACTTGTTAAATCTTCGGCATAATAGGTATCAACCCATTGGTCATCACAAAAACCTTGAACATTTGGCCATCCGAAATTTCCAGCTTGAAGTATGTTCAACTCATCATCATTATTAGGGCCGTGCTCCGAGCTGTAAATAATTCCATTTGGAGCAATAGCTAATCCTTGAGCATTTCTATGACCTATACTCCATACATAACTCTCAGCGTTAGGATTATCGGCTTTTGGATTTCCAAAATTTGTTCCATTAGCATCGATATCAATTCTAAGAGTTTTACCTGTCAGAGACGTTTCATTTTGTGATGCCATCCAGTCTTGAGCATCTCCTGTTGTGACAAGCAAGGTGGTATTATCTATGGCTAATAAACGACAGCCAATATGGGTGCTGTTACCATCAATACCATCTACAATCACCATTTCATTAATAAGTGCATCATTTTCCGCATCGTATTCATAATAAACTATTTTCTCAAAGGCATTAGACTGACTGCCATAGGTGTAAGCTAAAAAAACATAGGGAGCACCATTGTTAAAATCTGGATGGATTTCCATTCCTAACAGTCCCGATTCGCCTGAATCAAAAAGCTGTGATGCTAAGTTTAGAATAGGGTATTGCTGACCTGTTTCTACGTTAACTCTACTTATTAAACCAGAGCGTTCAGTGACCCAAATATGATTGTCAGGCCCCCACTTAATTTCCCATGGAACGTCAAGTCCATTTATAACTTCTCTTTCGGTTAGTGTAGTTTCATCCAATTGGATTTGTGCTAACGAAAAATTAGCAAAGCAGACTAAAATAAATAGGTAAAAAAACTTTCTCATTATCTTGTAAAAAAAAATATTTGATTCGACACAAATATCGATAAAATATAGTGAATGGACAATTCTTTATTTCAATGCTTACATTTTATTGTATTGATAAGTTTACAAAAAAGATTACTTTTATGTCATAATTAAAAATAAATAAACATGTACAAAAAATGTAGTTTCGTATTGTCACTTTTACTAGTGGTTGTTATTTCTTCATGTAATTCTAATAAAGGATTAAGTGTTGAAGATCAGGGGGAAGTACTGATAGAACAGTATTGTTCTGGTGATAAGTATTTTTCTGACAACAAAACATTTAGAGGAAATGCTTTGGGGGAAAGTTTAGATCAAATGACTGCCAAGAAAAAAGCTAGATCAAATACTCAAGCTGAAATTGCAAAAACAATAACTTCAACTATGAAGATTGTGGGTGATAATTATGTAAGTTCTTCTGAGTTTAATAACAAGGAAGAAGTCACAGAAACATTTAATGAAATGTCACGAACTGTAGTGAATGAACAATTAGCAGGTGTAGTCACTATTTGTGAAAAAATGACAAAAACAGCTCAAGGTAAGTACAAGTGTTATATGGCTATGGAAATTGCTGCTGAAAAATTAGTTTCCAAATACCACGAAAGACTTTCAAAAGACGAAAAATTGAAAGCAGATTATAATTACGAAAAGTTTAAAGAAGTATTTGAACAGGAAATGGCAAAGTTAGCAAACTAACGTTTGGTAGTCACATAAATTTTAAAACTCGCATATTCTGCGAGTTTTTTATTGTGTGCTAAAGCCATCTATAAAGTCAGGAATAATTTCATCCTTTATTTTATTACTGGCTAGTTGATAGGCGTCCAAATCTGATTTTTCGAAATCTAACTGAATGCCTTTTAGTCTTTGAATAGATTTACTGTAAACTAATTTTTGGTTTAAGTCTTTTACCTGTACAGACAAGGATAGAAAGGAAGTATACATTTTTTGTCCATTCAGTTGTCGACCTTTTTCAGTATTGGCGGTTATGGTCATAATAAGTTGAGCATCATTTTTGCTTCCTACAGCTGTGAAACCTTGCGCTGACAAAGCAGATTCTGCCGCAAAACGCAGATCACTAAAATTACCTTTAAGGCCAAAGTGTTTTTCGTCAGATTCAACAAAAACAGTAGGCGTATAAACATAGACTGGTACTATAATTTGATGAGTTTTTACGCTTTTAAACAATTGTTGAATAAAGTCACTTTGTGTAGCCTGGTTTAGCCAATCTTGAAAATTAATACCAACTTCAATTTTTTGAATGGCTTCGGTACTTTTAATTTTAGGAATTGAAGTAGCAAAAATTCCATTTTGGTCTGTTTTTGTAGAATAGTTTTCTAGCTCTAAAGCTTTGGAAACAGCTAGTAATGGAATATTAGCTATTCGCCTACCGTCGTACTCTACCGCCAATTCAATATTATCTATTGTGCTTCCTAGCATAGCCTTTAGTTTTTTGGATAGGCTATAAATTTGAAAGTCATCAATATAAGATCTAAATCGAGCAATGATTTCACTTCCCAAAAAAACATCTTCTCTATCAAATTCAGTACGTAGAGGTTCGCTTAGGTAGGGCTCTAATACAGATAAGGCTTGAACATAATAAATGAACTTATCTTCTAGATTTGTTGAAAAACTAACAGCCTTATTCAGAAAAAATTTAGATTTTTCAATCGCTTCTTCAATTCTAGCGTTTCGACTTTCAGCATAAAGCGTTTTGTCTAATTGGTAGTAAACCCAATACTCGTTATTTTGATTAAAAGTACTTACCAACTCATAACCTTCTAAAATGTCGTTGGCTTTTACTTGAATATTGGATTTAAAATCTTCTTCGTATCCATAGTCTCTATCCATTTGTAAAAAAACAGATTCAGATGAAATTGTCACTTTAATTTGAGACATAAGGTTTTGCAAGGCATTTTGTTGTGCAATTTGTATGTAGTCTTGAGGATGAGAACTTTTATCAGCGATACCTATTCCTACATAGTGACTTTCAGAAATAGGATAACTTTTTACCCAGTTTGGTATTGCGCTAATTTCCTCCGTTACGGTTTTTTGAGTGTGACATGAATATATTAGTACACTAAATATAAGAACTAAGTATTTATTCATTTTCAGGGTTATAATCATTTATTTTTTGACTTACTTTTAGTGCTATTTCTTTATACATTTTGGTCGCTAATTCATCGACGCTCATTAGTTTTTTCTTATTTCTAAATAATTGCTTTAATGCTCTTTTGTCTGTATTAGATTGGCTTATTATATCAGTAGAGTGGCCTTTGTTTTGCCACCGCCAATTTCCTGGAATAATTTTGTTGTAATTGTGATTCGATTCAGCAAAATTAACTTCATCTTTTTGATTTAGATTATATAATTTTGTTAGTAGTATCTCTCCAGTTTCAGTCGAAATAAGTTGAAATTGAAATCCTATCTGAACACTTGTTGAACCATTATATTCGTTAAATTTAATTTTATCGTAAACAGTTTCGTAATAGTATTTCTCAGTTTCGCTATTATACTTTCTGACTTTACGTTCTAAATAGGCCTTCTTTTCTGATTTAGATAGGGGCTGGTGTTGTTTTGAAAAGCTGACTAACTTGCCTGTAAGAACCACTTTGGCTCCTAGTAATTCTCCTGCTTGAGCATTAGAACCTTCTGATACCTGTCCACTTAATCCAAGGAGTTGTTCGTCAATAAAAGTCTGAGTAAGTTGACGATCTACCAACTTAATAAAAGGATTGTCAAGTTTCATTAACTCATCGGTAACTAAAGCAGAAATAGCTGATTCACCACCTTTCTTCCTACTAGCATTCTCAAATTTTAAAATTCCAATAGTTAGTAGGCCAGCATCTAAGGCCAATTGTTTACGTTCTTCACACGATTTGTAGGAAAGAGGAATCTTGTCAAACTCATAATAAGCAGCTCTAAATTTTTCTAATTCTAAGTTTTCATTTGCTTTTCGGTATATGGGTTCAAAGGTGGCTACATCTTTTAGTTGATCAGTGTTTTTATAATTCGGTTTCAGGATCGATATTTCTTTGAGTAGTATTTCAGATTCTGAAAAGTTTTCTTCATCTAAAAACTGCATTGCTTTTTCGTATGTAATTTCTACATAATTATTTACTAATAATTGGTAATCAGAGGTGTAGATTGATGGAATATCAAGTTGAACAGAGTATCCAGATACAGTAGTTTGAAGCTTTGAAGCATCTCTGTAGTGGTAAATTGCCTTTCGATCTTCTCCAAAATTTTTAGCCTTGAAAAACTGATCTAGGTATAGATTAATTTGTTTTTGACCAGCAGACTTTAAGCCAGTTTTTGCCTCTAAAAAGTCACTCTTTTTTCTCAATGCCTTCATGTAGTATTGACAGGCATCGTAGTGTAATGATTTCTCAGAGTATTTATCTCCTTTCTTAGTTAATGCTTTGGGTGTATCACAAGCGGAAAATAACAATGCAGTAAATAGAACAATAAGGATACTAAATGTATAGTGCTTCATATCTGCAAATTTAATTTTTTTTGAATTGAAATTGATTTTGTATTTTTAGCTCGTTCAAAACACAACTATGAAAAAATTATTTCTACTTTTTTTGCCACTTTCTTTGTTTTCTCAATCTTATGATGTTCTATTTTTAGGTAATTCATATACCGCCTACAATAACTTACCAAATTTAGTTTCACAGATAGCTAACTCATTAGATGATACGCTAAATCCATACAGTAATACTCCTGGAGGTTGGACTTTAGAACAACACGCTCAGGCCGGTTCATCTAGTCGACAAAAAATTACAGAACAACAATGGGATTTTGTTGTGATTCAAGCCCAAAGTAATGAACCTAGTTTTCCACCTTTTCAAGTACAAGAACAAACTTATCCTTATGCTGAAACCTTAGTCAATGCTATTGAAGATAATTATTTGTGTAGTGAGCCTGTTTTTTATATGACATGGGGAAGAGAAAATGGGGATAATATTAATGGTCCGCAATACCCTATAATTTCAACCTATGCTGGAATGCAACAGCGATTGAGAGAATCGTATTTAGAAATGGGTATAAACAATAACGCCACCGTTTCTCCGGTAGGTATGGCATGGTATCAAATGAGAGAACAGTACCCCAATGTAAATCTTTATTCAGGCGATGAAAGTCACCCTAGTTTAGCCGGTTCATATTTGGCAGCTTGTGTACATTATTGCACCATATTTGCAAAAAGTTGTCAAAGTTCAGACACCTATATTCCCAATGGATTAGATGTCACAGTGGCCAGTAATATTCAAACTATTGCCAGTAATACTGTTTTAGATAGTACTCAAGTCTGGAATATGTTTTACATTCAATCTTTAGATACTAATAAAATCAACCAGACGAGCTATGAGTTTGATTTACAAGTGTCAAATTACGATTCAATCTATTGGGATTTTGGCGATAACACGTCTGTTTCCAATAGCCTCAACGTAGAACATGAATATATCGAAGAAGGAAGCTACAACGTAACTCTAACAGTCAGCTCAAATGGATGCAAAATACTTAGTCAAACTATAGTTATATCAATACCAAATGGTTCAACCGATACTACTGGAGGAAATGATACCACATCCATTTTTATCTATGATAAAGAAGATAACCTATCGCTTTATCCAAATCCTGCTAACCAGTTCATAGCATTTGAGGGTAAGCTGTCCAAAAGTAAAATGAAAATAATTAATGTATTTTCAGAGGTAGTGCTAGAAAAACATATTCAGAAAGGAGAGCAAATTGATATTTCAAATCTTAGTTCAGGATACTACATCATCGAGTTAGGTAGTACAGAAATAATAAAAACTTTTAAATTGATAAAAAATGAGTGATTTAACCCCAAACGAGTTTATTTTAGAAGCACAAAAAGATAAAAAATATCCCATTTGTAGTTGTGGATTAAGTTCAAAGATGCCACTGTGTGATGGCAGTCACCGCGACTATAATGAAAAAAATGGAACAGATTATAAGTCAATACGACTTGAAGTTGATAGAGACGTGCAGATTAAATTATCATCCTCATCTTGGCAACGTTAATAATTTGTAAAAAACTTTACTTTAAATTTAAATACTCTTAAGCCACTATTCTTAAATTTAAAAAAAAATAAAATGAGACACTTCTTAATATTAGCTATGCTGTCTTGCACGCTTAATTTTGCTTATTCGCAAGAACAAGCCGACTCAACACTCACCAGTGAAGAGATGCAGTTTAGAGATTCCATTGCGGCTTTGAATATTTCCAGTGAATTACTTCAGCAAATTCAAGAAACCTATAACAAAGGAACAGAAGCTTTTAATCAGTCCGATTATATTCAAGCCATAGAATCTTTTAAGGAGGTTATTGCATTAGATTCCACTAATAAAGCGGTTTACTACAACAAGGGCTTAGCCGAAAAAGCACTTGGTCAATTTGACTTAGCAGTACTGAGTTTAGAGCAAGCCTTTAGTTTAGATTCTAGCAATACTGATGCCCTATTCAATATAGCCAAGAGTTATCAGGAATCTCAAGATAGAAAAATGGCTATAAAAAGTTATGATCGTTTACTATCACTTGACCCTCAACATGCCCAATCTGCATACCAAAAAGGCGTGATATACTACTTAGAAAATAATTTTCAACAAGCTATCAGTTCTTATTCTCAAGCCATTAGTATTGATGCCAATTATGCCTATGCCTACAATGATAGAGCTAGTTGCTTCCGAGCTTTAGAGGATTATGATAAAGCCATTGTGGATTACCGAAAAGCCGTTAGTTTAGACCCCCAAGCTTTTGTGTATAGCAATTTAGCCAGTGCCTTTCGTAAGTCAGGTAATGTTGATGAGGCAATAACCCATTATACCAAAGCCATTTCGCAAGATGTCAATTATGAAATGGCCTACAATAACAGAGGAAGTGTCTATTTTGAAATGAAAGATTACGATCTGGCTCTCAAGGATTTCAAAAAAGCTTTAGAAATAAACCCAGACTATGCCATGGCACTTTGCAATAGAGCAGCCGTTTATCATCTGAAAGAAAACTATACTGCTGCCTTGGCTGATTTAGAACAAGCCGTAAAGCTCCAACCTAATAATGCCACCGCTTTGCTTAATAGAGGAATTACCCGTGAGATGCTTAGAAATGTAGATGGTGCTTGTGAAGACTGGCAAAAAGCTTATGAGTTAGGAATTCTAAAAGGAAAAGAATATTTTATTAAAAACTGCGAATAAGAATGAAATATATTATTACACTCAGTATTTTATTAGCAAGTTTTGGGCTCTACGCCCAAGATGTAGCCTTTAAAAAAAGTAATTTTAAAGACGACAAAGATGGTCTTGAACGTGCAAAAGCTAATATAGAACAAGGTGATAAGTTTTTGGAAGAAGGAAAACTTCAGGTATTAGCCATGACTAATGCCTTTGATAAATTCGAAAAAGCCCTAGAAAACTATTTACCAGCTCAGCAGTTTAACCCTAATAATTCCGATTTAAATAGGAAAATAGGTCATGCTTATTTATATACAAATACGCCTTATTTAGCTATGCCCTTTTTGAAAACTTCGTTAGAATTAGTGGAAAAAGACGCTAACCCTTTCGTTCATTTTTTATTAGGAAAAGCCTATCAGTTGGAGCGTGATTTTGAAGAAGCCGAGAAAGCCTTTAAATTGTATGGATCTATTGAGAATCCCAAGAAGTTCGAAACCTATAAAAAGCTTAATAGAAAACATATCAGAGAGTGTCGAAGTGGTGCCGAAATTTTTGGTGTTAAAACCCGTGTCTGGGTTGATAATGTTAAAGAGTTAAATACTCCACAAGATGAGATCGCACCCAGCATAACTGCCGATAATTCAGAAATTATATTTAACAGTAATAAAACTGGAAATTTCGATATTTACTCCGCAAAAAGAGAAAAAAGACGTTGGGTACAGCTCACTTCTGTCAATAGCCTAAATACTGAAGGAGATGATGTTTCATCCAACCTGGCTTATGATGGGCAGCGACTATTATTGTTCAAAGATACCGACGGTCAGAGTGATATCTATGAGTCTAAACTACAAGGCACCACTTGGTCAGAACCCAAGCTAAAAATGTCTAAAGTAGTTAATATTGATGGTAATGAAACCTTTGCCTCTTACGACCCGCAAGATATCAAAGTGTATTTTGTTTCGGATGGAGGGTATGGTGGCGATAAAAACATCAGTTTTAGTGGTAAAAAAGATGATGAAGAAAAATTCTGGGGACAATCCCAAAGTGCAGGACAACTGGTCAATACTGGCTTTCAAGAAGGTTCAGTATATATGGCACCCGATGGCAATACGATGTATTTCTGTTCACAAGGTCATAGTTCCATAGGTGGTTATGATGTATTTGTGTCTTACCGAGATGAAGAACTAGGTCTTTGGGGAAAGCCAATCAATTTAGGATACCCTATCAATACACCCTATGATGAATTATATTTTAGTATTTCAGCTAGTGGAAAGAGAGCCTATTTTGCTTCTAACAGAGATGGTGGGTCAGGTGGAATGGATATTTATTGTGCCACATTTTGGGGAGAGCCTAAACAACCAGCAGTAGCCTCAGAAGACAACCTCATTGCCAGTATAGCCTCGCCGATAGAAGATACCTATACCCCTGAAAGTGTTGAGGTCACTCAAGCTAATAGCCTAACCGTTTTCAAAGGACGAATTATAGATGGTTTATTGCAAGAGCCAGTCCAAGCCCAAATAAAAATATTCGATAACTCTACAGGAGAAGTGTATTCAACCATGCAATCAAATAGTGCTACAGGTAAGTTTTTATTGTCACTTCCTTCAGGTTTGAACTATGGTATATCGGTGGAGGCCGAAGGTTTCCTTTTTCATTCTGAAAACTTCAACTTACCAAAAGGATCAGCTTATGATATGGTCAACAAAGATATTGAGTTAAAAAATATCGATATTGGTAGTAAAATTGCCCTTAGAAACGTCTTTTTCGACACCGGAAAAGCGGAAGTAAAAATAGACTCCTACCCAGAATTAGATCGATTGATTAAGCTAATGACCGATGTTCCTAGCTTGAAGATAGAACTCTCAGGGCACACCGATAACATTGGTGGCAAAGAGGCCAATGAAAAGCTATCTCAACGCCGTGCCCAAGCCGTAAGGCAATACTTAGTGTCCCGTTCTGTAGATGGGGGAAGAGTCACCGCCAAAGGTTATGGTGCCAGTCGACCAGTAGATACTAATGCCACCAAAACGGGTAGAGCTAATAATCGACGTACCGAATTTGAGATTACTGCTAATTAATGATTAATTGGTTACGTACATTTAAGTGGACTACTCAGTTATATAATCTGTTTCACAAGCAGCAGTTGAAACACAATATTCCTTTGTATAAGCACTATGGAATTAATAAACGTTACTATTCCTCCATTTCATCAGAAGATTTTAAACATTTAGACAATCCCAAACCCCCATTGGATGAATTAGATTCTGCTATTGAACTGCCTAAAAATAAAGTCTTCAAGCAGTTGGATAAACAAAGCCAGGAAGCCTTATTGGGTTGGTCACAAAATGGCTACGCCATATTAGACCGTTTTTTTAGTTCCGATGAGGTAGATACCTTCAACCATGAAATTCAAAATCTTTTAGAAAATAATAAAGCAAAGTGGGGCTATGGAGAAAAAATTATGTTTGCCTTTAGGCAATCTTTACCAATTTACCAGGCCGCTACCCATCCTAAATTGAAACAGATATTTGGTTTACTCATGGGTAATGAGATGCAATTGTTTCAAAGTATCAATTTTTTGAAAGGTAGTCAGCAGCGGGCTCACTCCGACTTTGTACACATGACTACCTTTCCCCAAAACAACCTCATAGCCGCCTGGGTAGCTTTGGAAGACGTTACGGCTGACAGTGGACCACTACATTATTATCCTAGCTCACATAGCTTACCACATGTTTTTAATGCCGACTTCGACAATGTGGGTACAGCCTTTCGCATTGGAAGGAAAACCTATACCGACTACGAAGACAAGGTTCAAGAACGCATAGATCAACACCAACTTAAGAAACATATTTTTTTGGCAAAAAAAGGCGATGTATTTATTTGGCATGCCAACCTATTACATGGCGGAGAACCTATGACCAATCCTCAGGCTAGTCGTAAGAGTATGGTCTTTCATTATTATTCTCAAAACGCTATTTGTTATCACGAAATTAGCGAACGGCCAGCACTGATACCCAAACATAAATATTCTTGATGAAACATTTATTATTTGACCTTGACGGAACCATTATCGAACCCCAGGAAGGGATACTCAATAGCTTACGCTATGCCGTTAAAATGATGGGTGTAGTTATGCCAAGCGACGACGAACTGCGTCAGTTTATAGGTCCACCCATTATGGATTCTTTCCAACGTCAGTTTGGATTAAGCCCGTCAGAAGCCCTAGAAGGAATACAGTATTTTAGAAATTATTATGCACAAAGCGGTATTCATCAAAACACCTTGTTTCCTCACATCTCAGCAATGCTTGAAATCCTTGATAAAGAAGGCTATAAACTTTATGTGGCCACTTCTAAGCCCACCGTTTTTGCTAAGGATATTTTGCAAAAGCATGGATTAGATCATCTGTTTGTAGCGATTGTGGGTTCAAACCTTGATAATAGCCGTAGCGATAAAGCCGAAATCATAGGTTATATTTTAGAGACTTATCAATTAAACCCAAGCCATTGTGTTATGATTGGTGATACGCCTTACGATATTATAGGAGCTAAGAAACACTACATTCGGTCAGTAGGAGTGACATATGGCCATGGTCAATTCCAGCATCATCAGGCCGACTTTGCGGTAGAGGACGTTTACCAATTAGAAGAGCTCATAAAAAGAGAGTTCCCTATTGTTATTTAAGTAGTATTGATTATATTTGGCTCAATGGGTTTTATACCCACCTTATTTTAAGTTTATTTATGAAGTAACCCATACTAATTAGTGTGGGTTCCTTATTTTATAAACTCGTGAGGCAATCAAAAAAAAAGCATTTTTTCATGATAATTTGCCTAGTTATAGTTGTGCTTTAAAATAATATACTGCATATCAGTATATTACAATCTTTACGATGGAAAATTTACACCGCAAATAAAGGTTAAAAATATTACCTAAAGCAAACTCTCCCCATCAGCATTGGTGTTCAGTACATCACTCATGTAGTCCACAAAGGGGCGTACAGCTTGAAGAGCATTATTAATGCGATCTAAAAAGGCGGGGCTAGTTGCTTCTTTCTGTGTATAGCGTACGCTAAAGAGGTGTTGTTTAAAACGTAAGAGGTCAATGTTGGGGTGGTCTTTGGCATAGCCCTTGGGCGCGGTTTTTATAGCATCACCGTGTAGTTCGCCCCAAACCTTTTTAAAGGCAGGTGCATTGATAATTTTGCGGTATTCATCGCCGTCCACGGCCAATTCTTGACGGATACGCTTTAGGTCGGCTGGGCTGGGGTCCCAAAAGCCACAAGCAAGGAAAATTTCCTTAGGACTGAGGTGCAGGTAGTAGCCCCCGCGGAGTTCGGGTTTGGTACGGTGCCAGTTTAGTCCAAAATGGGTTTTATATGGAGTTTTATCTTTAGAAAAACGCACATCACGGTAGATACGAAACAGCTTAAAACGGTCGATGCTATCGTGCCTATTGAGTTGGTCTTTTAGTACCTCACCAAACAGCTTTACAGAACTTTCTAGGGTTTTAAAATGGGTTTTATTGGGCTCAAACCATTCGCGGTGGTTGTTTTGCTCTAGCTGTGTTAAAAACGAAAAAATTTCAGGAGATAGTTGCATGTCTCAAAAATAGGTATTTTCCAATAAGTCATTGACACTCTCTGCATAGCGCGTTGGTCATCTTATTAACTCGTCCTTTTCTTCCACAAATTTAGTACTACGCCAGAAATGACCATAGCAATACCCAATAAGCTCATAATGCCGTAGCTTTCCCCAAATAGCAGGTAGCCAATGCTCAAAGCGAAAATGGTACCCACGTATTTCAAGCTAATCATTTTGTTAGCAATACCGCTTTGTAGGCCTTTGGTCATCAGTATTTGGGCTATTTGGGTAAATATTCCCATGAGTAGGAGGTAAAGCCAATCCGTGCCTTGGGGTGTTACCCAGTTCAGATAAGATAGTACCGACATAAAGGGAATGGCCACCAAGGGAAAGTACAAGACCACCACTAGGGGGTGTTCTGTATTTTTAAGCTGGCGTATACAAGTGTAAGCCATACCGGAGAACATGGCCGAGCAAATGCCTATCAACATAAAGGTCATAGAAATGCGTTCATCAAAGCCTTTTATCATAGCTACTCCGGCAAAGGAAATACCAAAATAAAGCCATTGTCTGATTTGCATTTTTTCCTTGAGGAAGATGGCGGCAAAGAGGGCCGTAAAAATGGGCGAGAGGTATTGCAAGGTCACCGCACTGGCCAATGGGATATTCTGTAAGGTGTAAAAAAACATCAATAGGGCAGTGGTGCCAAAAATACCACGCATCAGCAGAACTTTTTTGTTGTTGCCTAACAGAGGGATGCCCAGTTTTTGGAGCATTCCAATACTCAATACGAAAGAAATGATGGAACGGAATAGAATGAGTTCGTGTGCCGGAATATGAGGTAAGAACTTTACGCATATCTGCATGAGGGCAAAGGCCGCCGTTGAGCCTAACATGTAAAAGACGCCCTTTTTCACTTAAAGAGTTGGTCTAAGGCCTGTGATGGCGTTAGTTTTCCTTTTGCAAGGTCTTCTTCTAAATTCTGAATTTTAGCATGGTGTTTTTGGTAAAAGTCACTCTGTAAGTGTTCTTGGATAAGGTGTTTTAGCCAATAACGTTGCTGTTCTTGACGTTGCTTTTCAAAAAAACCTCTTTCAGTAGTCCATTGTTGAAAATCGTTGAGATGTTGCCAGGCTTGTGCTATACCCGTTTTCTGCTGTGCCGAGCAAATATCTACTGGTGTTGTCCAGCCGTTTTCATTTGGAGGAAAAAGGTGTAATGCCGTTTTGTATTGGGCTTGTGCTTTTTTGGCAGACAATAGGTTGTCACCATCGGCCTTATTTATTAGAAGAATATCGGCCATTTCCATAATGCCTCGCTTGATACCTTGCAATTCGTCACCTGCACCAGCTAACATCATTAGCAGAAATACGTCTACCATAGAATGTACGACCGTCTCGGATTGTCCAACACCGACGGTTTCTATCAAAATGACTTCATATCCGGCCGCTTCGCAAAGGATAATACTTTCTCGAGTTCTTCGGGCTACTCCACCCAAAGATCCAGCCGTGGGTGAGGGGCGAATGAAGGCTAAATCATCGGCGGATAGTTCGTTCATGCGGGTTTTGTCGCCCAAAATGCTACCACCCGATTTTTCACTGGATGGGTCTATAGCCAACACAGCCACTTTCTTGCCTTGTGTGGTAAGGTGTTTGCCCAGAGCTTCTATAAATGTGCTTTTGCCAACGCCGGGAACGCCAGTAATGCCAATTCGTAAAGATTGACCACTATAAGGTAATAGATCTTGGATAATACTTTGGGCTTCTTCTTGGTGTGCGACCAGGGTACTTTCTACTAAAGTAATAGTACGTGCTAATGCCGAGCGATTTCCCGTTAATATGTCGGTGCTGAGTTTATGCATTCAGGAGTTGATCTAATATTTTGATGGCGGCTTCGGCAATCACAGTACCAGGACCGAAAACACCACTCACTCCAGTTTCAAATAGGTAGTCGTAATCTTGTTGTGGAATGACGCCCCCAGCAATGACTAAAATATCTTCTCTACCCATATCTTTTAAACTTTTAATCACTTGAGGTACAAGGGTTTTATGTCCAGCAGCTAAAGAAGAGATACCGAGTATGTGTACATCATTTTCTATGGCCTGTTTTGCGGCTTCTTGTGGGGTTTGAAAGAGCGGTCCCATATCCACATCAAAGCCTAAATCGGCAAAAGAAGTGGCCACCACTTTAGCCCCTCTATCGTGTCCGTCTTGTCCCATTTTAGCCACCATTATTCGTGGTCTTCGTCCCATTTTTTGGGCAAAGGCATCAGTCAGCTTTTGGGCTTTTTTGAAGTGTGGATTCTTATCTATTTCCATTTTATATACACCAGATATTGAACTACTTTGTGCTTGGTAGCGTCCAAAAACACGTTCACAAGCATACGAAATTTCTCCCAGTGTGGCTAATTTACGTGCTGCATCTACGGCCAACTCTAATAAGTTACCTTTTCCCGATTCACAGGCCATTGTGATTTCTTGAAGAGCCTTTTGTACTGCCGTTTCATCGCGTTGGGCTTTGAGTGTGTTTAATCGCTCAATTTGGGATTGACGCACCGTGGTGTTGTCCACTTCTAAAATATCTATGGCTTGATCTTCCTTATCGATGGTGTATTTATTGACTCCTACAATGGTATCTTTTCCGCTATCTACACGAGCTTGCTTTCTGGCGGCCGCTTCTTCAATTCGCATTTTAGGAAGTCCCGTTTCTATAGCTTTAGCCATACCACCCAATTCTTCAATCTCTTGAATATGAGACCAGGCCTTTTGGGCTATATCATGAGTTAGCTTTTCGACAAAGTAAGAGCCCCCCCAAGGATCAACGGTTTTACATAATCCTATGTCGTTTTGTAAATACAGCTGGGTATCTCTGGCAATTTTGGCCGAAAAGTCGGTAGGTAAAGCAATTGCTTCGTCTAAAGCGTTGGTATGTAAAGATTGAGTTCCACCCATAACGGCTGCCATAGCTTCTATGCAAGTTCGACTAACGTTATTGAAAGGGTCTTGTTCGGTCAAACTCCATCCACTAGTTTGGCTGTGGGTTCTGAGGGCCAAGGATTTAGGATTTTTAGGATTGAATTCCTTAACGATTTTGGCCCATAGCATACGAGCGGCTCGCATTTTGGCTATTTCCATAAAGTGGTTCATGCCTACTCCCCAGAAGAAAGACAGGCGAGGAGCGAAGGTGTCTATTTCCAGACCTGCCGCTATGCCTTTACGAATGTATTCTAAACCATCTGCTAGTGTGTAGGCTAATTCAATATCAGCAGTAGCACCCGCTTCTTGCATGTGGTAGCCCGAAATACTAATACTATTGAATTTGGGCATGTGCTGAGCTGTGTATTCAAAGATATCGGAAATGATACGCATGGAATATTTTGGTGGATAGATGTAAGTATTTCGCACCATAAATTCTTTGAGGATATCGTTTTGAATAGTACCGGTTAAATCGGCTTTATTGACGCCTTGTTGTTCAGCTGCTACAATGTAAAAGGCCATGATGGGTAATACCGCTCCATTCATGGTCATGGATACTGACATTTTATTTAATGGAATTTCCTCAAAAAGGATATTCATATCGGTTATGGAGTCGATGGCCACACCTGCTTTGCCGACGTCACCTTCCACACGCTGGTGGTCGGAATCGTAACCACGATGGGTAGCCAAATCAAAGGCCACGGACAATCCTTTTTGTCCAGCTTCTAAGTTCCTTCGATAAAAGGCGTTTGATTCTTCAGCGGTGGAAAAACCGGCGTATTGACGAATGGTCCAAGGACGACTAACGTACATGCTTGAGTAGGGGCCACGCAGGTTAGGGGCCATGCCAGCACCAAAATGAATGTGTTCCAGCGACTCTATATCTTCCTTATGGTAGTATGATTTTACGTCAATCTGTTCGGCCGTTTTCCAAATGGTTTTGGGCTTGTTTTCAATCTTACTGCTTTGCCTTTTGGTGTTTAAATACCCTTGTGTCAGGGCTTCTATGTAGTAACTTCCTGCGGCTGGATCTTGCACCTTGTCAAAGAAACTTTCTTCTCTCAATAGGTGATGTTGATTTCTAGCTAATCGATTAGAAAAGTCGTTGGGTGCTTCAAAGGATTGGTTATAAGGTCGAATCATGAGAGCATTACAACCGCCAAATATGGCTGACATACTTTCGGTAGTGGTTCGTAATAAATTGGTGTAGGGTTCTTTACTGTCCTTATTGGTCAAGGTGGTTTGTGCAAAAATCAATGGGGTAGTTTCATTGATTTCTTCAAAGGCAATGATAAAGGCCCTCATTTTGGCTATTTCTTGAAAATAGTTGTTCTCAATAGTAAAAACATACTGTGAACTAGGTTGACCATCTTTAATGGCTTGATCGATATCTTCTACAAAAATGGTGTTATATACGTAATTTGGTAGTACTCCTTTTTCTTCTTGCCCATGTAGTGCTCCTTTAATGTCTTGAGGATTAAGTCTTCGGTCTTGTACTAATTGTTCAAACTCAGTAATAGCTTTTAAAGTGTAATTCTCAAAATCTACTCGAATGTGTTGAATGAGTATATTTTTTAAAAGTGTTTTTAAATCTCTGGGGTTAGAAAAGCATAAAGCGGTCATTCCGTTTTGTAGGGCTTCTAATGCTTGTAGGTTACCGGTTTTAGGATTACTGCCGTCTATCCATTGTACGGATTCCCAAGTGTAGGGCATGACCAATGGCTTAAAATGTTGATGAGCATCGCTATGGTAAAAGGGTTGTGTGCCGTCACTAGCGGTTAGGTCTTTGAAGGTTTTTCCTTTGAGATCAACAGCTAGTTTTTCTTTCCATGATTCGCTAGTGGTGGGCTTAAAATCAGAAAATAGTTTAATCATTTTCTTTTACAATTATGATTATATCTTCATTTTCTTTTTTCATGTAGTATTTTTCGCGGGCAAACTTTTCTTGAGTTTCGTCATTATTGGTTAAGTCAAAAAGAGCGACACTATCGGCTTTAATTTGGGTTTGGTAGTGTACTTTTTGTTCTTTTAGTTCATTTATCTCGGATTTTAGGCCTGCTTGTTTAATCCAATTATTGGAGTCGAAAAAGGCTATCCATACTAGTAAGGATATGGTTACAATTATGTATTTATTTTTTACAATTGATGGTAGTTTATTGTAGTATTGCCTGAACATATTTACCAAAGTTAAAAAAAGCGTTGGACTTATTACCCAACGCTTTTATACTGTCTAACCTAAGAACGGGTATTTATAATCTTTTGCTGGAACAAAAGTTTCTTTAATGGTTCGTGGTGAAACCCATCTTAGTAAGTTTAATATGGAGCCTGCTTTATCATTTGTTCCAGACCCTCTAGCTCCACCAAATGGCTGTTGACCGACAACCGCACCGGTTGGTTTATCATTGATGTAGAAGTTTCCAGCAGCATTCTCTAATGCTTTTGAGGCTTCTTCAATAGCGTATCGGTCGGTTGAGAAGACAGCACCAGTGAGGGCGTACTCACTAGTAGAATCAACTAATTTAAGGGTGTCATGCCAATCTTTTGGCTCGTAAACGTAAATGGTAATGACGGGTCCAAAAATTTCCTCACACATGGTACGAAAACTTGGGTTAGTGGTCACTACAATAGTGGGCTCTATGAAGTATCCCTTAGATTTATCATAATTTCCTCCGGCAATTATCTCTGCATCAGTTTGCTCTTTGACATAGTCAATGTATTCAGCGATTCTGTCGAATGCTTTTTCGTCAATAACTGCATTGATAAAATTTGAAGGGTCTTCTGGGCTTCCTATTTTAAATGATTTGGCATCGGTTACAATCTGTGTTCTGACCTCTTTCCATAGGTTAGATGGGACATATGCTCTAGAAGCTGCAGAGCATTTTTGGCCTTGGTATTCAAAGGCACCTCTTGAAATACCTGTAGCTAATTCTGCCGCTACGGCTGACTCGTGAGCTACAATGAAGTCCTTTCCACCTGTTTCGCCAACAATTCGCGGATAACTTCTGTAATTGGCAATGTTATTACCAATAGTTTTCCAAAGATTTCTAAAAACACCTGTTGAACCAGTAAAGTGTAGGCCGGCAAAATCTTTGTGATTGAAAACTACATCGCCTAGTACTGGTCCACTTGAGGGGACTAGATTGATAACTCCGTCTGGTAATCCTGCGGCTTTAAATAAATCCATAATCACTTTGGCGGAATATACTTGTGTACCTGCTGGTTTCCATACCACTACATTACCCATAATGGCTGGTGCTGCACACAGATTAGCACATATCGATGTAAAATTGAAGGGGGTAATAGCTAACACAAAACCTTCTAAGGGTCGGTGTTCTAATCTATTCCACATACCTGGAGCCGACTCGGGTTGTTCACTATAAAGTTGAGAAACGTATTCAGCATTGAATTTGAAAAAGTCGATGAGTTCACAGGCGGCGTCAATTTCAGCTTGAAATACATTTTTAGATTGTGCCAACATGGTAGCGGCATTGATTTTAGCTCTAAATGGTCCGGCTAATAAATCAGCAGCTTTCAAAAAAATAGATACTTTTTGGTGCCATGGCATGGCAGCCCATTGTTCTCTTGCTGCAAGGGCAGCGTCGATAGCTAGTTGAATGTGTTTACTATTGGCTACGCTATACTGACCCAAAAGGTGCTTGTGGTCATGTGGTGGTCGCATATCGCCTTTTTCTGTGGTATGAATTTCTTCTCCTCCAATGTAGAGTGGTACATCTATTTTGGTATTGTACATTTCTTGGTATGTACGAAGTAATTCTTCTCTTTCGCTACTTCCTTTTTCATAGCTTAAAACTGTTTCGTTTGTCGCTACTGGAACATTAAAAAAACCTTTGGACATAGTTAGTGTGCATTAATTGTTAGTGATGACAAATTTATACGATTAAAAACATCACAACAAGTCTTTTGAGGTGAGTTTTTCAACACCTATTAACTGGTCGTAAAGTTCACCACTTTGTCGGTGGTAGATATAAATATAATAATCGTTGACAGTTTGGTAGTGGGTACCTTCTATAAATCGGTTAATAGTCTTACCGTCATTCTTTTTCAAAACATATTCGTAATTGTAGTAACCTTGTTTTAGATAAATACTTCGTTCGTATTGTTTTTGCTCGAAATTAAATATCATTTTATGAGACTCAGGAAAGCCATAATCACTAATTTGACCAAAAACATATAATTCTCCATGAGTAATGTTGTGGTCATAGGGAAGAGTGAATTTCACAAGAGCATAATCCGCTTCGATAGCATTGTCATTACCTTCTTGAACTCTGACTAAACATCTTCCATTTATGTCTTGAACAAAGTTTGAATACCGTTTAAAAGGTCTAGCATAGTCGGATCGTAGCATGACTTTATTGGTATCGTTTTGATAGCTAATGTTGATCAGTCTTTCAGATAAAAACCTAAGGCTTTGAATATCGAAAAAACGGTATTCATTACCACCATCAAAACAATTTTCTTCTTCAAAATCATAAATAATCTCTTGATTTTTGACGAACACAGCTTGTAAGTCTGTGATTGCATTGTCCCAACGTCCGTTTTGTGAAATAACGGTTTTAATATCACTAAAGGGATTATCTATATTGTAACCAGCATGCCGAATACTAAAGTCAATTTCGTGTTGAAAATTACGTTGTTCTAAATCGGTTGCTCGTTTTACTGTAGCTGATATATTGACTTTTTTATTGATTACCATCAGTCGTTTACTCAATATTGGATATTCTTTTTGACCTTCTGGATAAACAATAAGTAAATAGTTTCCTGACAAGATTGGTCTTAACTGACTGCTTGGAATAGTTGTTTTATAATGAGTGTAGGCTTGGATAGTATTGAATGAAAAGGAGTAATCAGTTATAGGTTCTTCAAAAAATCCTTCCAGGTATTCATTTTGCATTAGATCAGATGGTGACCAATCGGCATTACAATGAATTAAAGTGAAATAATAATTTCTGGGTTCTCTGGATAAGTCATCAAAAGAAAGAAGAAGTGTGTCATTCAAAGATAATTTCATCATAGGTAGTCCAAGTTCATTTCCCGATGGGTGAAGTAAAACCGTTTTGATAGATGGCTGATATATGGCATTTTCAAAAAGATAGTTCACTTGCTCTTCTTCGCTATCAGTAGTTTCCAAATTTAAATCAATGCTATCGATTTCATTTTCATACAAATCGGTATTAAATGAGCTAACTTTTTTTTCACCTCCGCAGGACATTAAAATATAACCTATAAAAACAATTATAATGGGTTTTTTTTTCACTTAATTTTTAGATTTTATTGAAATATAAATTTTGATTATTACAGATTAATTTATGAGTTTGTTAAAACTATTATTTAGAATCATTATAAATAAAAATTCTTATTTAAAATTGGTGTTTGAAGTTTGATACAAATGTATATTTTTGCGAGCGTATTTCACAATTTTAATAGAAGAGATGTCAAAAGATATCAGATTAAAAAAAGGCCTCAATATTAACTTAAAGGGCGAGGCCGACAAAGTTTACGCAAGCATTCCACAATCTCAATTATTTAGTTTAAAACCAGCTGATTTTCACGGACTTACGCCAAAGTTGTGTGTAAAGGAAGGTGATAAAGTAAAGGCTGGTTCATGTTTATTTTTTGATAAATACAATGAGCGTATTCGTTTCAGTTCGCCAGTCAGTGGAGAAGTTACGGATATTATTCGTGGTGCTAAGCGAAAGATTATTGAAGTTAGGCTGAAGGCCGATGCTGAAATGAGTTACGAAAGTTACCCTGCTTTGGATCATTCAGCCAGTAGGGATGAAATTATCGATGCCCTACTAAACAGTGGGCTCTGGCCACTATTTAGACAAAAACCTTTTGATAATATAGCTGATCCAGCTGATAAGCCGAAAGCTATTTTCATATCATCATTTGATACGTCGCCTTTAGCTCCAGACAATGATTTCGTCTTACATGGTTTAGAGACAGAATTTCAGAATGGTATTAATTTTCTGAGAAAATTAACTGATGGTATTGTTCATTTGAATGTTGATGGTAATACTAACCCATCAAGCGTATTCACTTCTTGTAGTGGTGTTCAAATTAACAAGGTATCGGGTATGCATCCAGCAGGAAATGTAGGCGTTCAAGTTCATCATATTGACCCTATCAATAAAGGAGATGTTGTTTGGTACTTATATCCTCAAGATGTCCTATCAATTTCCAGACTATTTAATGAAGGAAAATACGATATTTCCAGAATCGTTGCTCTCACTGGACCTCAAGTCGAAAAGCCCAGGTATTACAGAACTATAGCTGGTGCCTCTATCAAAAATATGGTAGATGAAAATAAAATTATTGGTGAAAATAATAGATTTATCAGTGGTAACGCTTTGACTGGAAACAAAATTGAACAGACTGGTTATTTAGGTTTTTACGATTCACAAATTACCGTACTCGAAGAAGGAGATCAAAATGAATTTTTAGGTTGGTTAGCCCCTAATCTTCAGAAATTTTCAATGTCAAAATCTTACTTCTCTTGGTTGACGCCATCCAAAAAATACTCTTTGAATACCAACTATAATGGAGAAGAAAGAGCTTATGTGGTAACTGGTCAATATGAGAAAGTTTTACCGATGGATATTTACCCAATGCAACTCATAAAAGCCTGTCTTATTGAGGATATTGATAAAATGGAGCAGTTGGGTATATATGAAATTTCCCCCGAAGATGTTGCCTTGTGCGAGTTTGTTTGTACGTCCAAAATGGAAGTCCAAAGTATTATTCGTGAAGGATTGGATTTGATTAAAAAAGAATGTAGTTAAAGATATATCTATGAAACTATTTAAAAATGTATTAGCTGCTGTTAAACCACACTTTGAAAAGGGTGGTAAACTTGAAAAAATGTATCCTGCATACGATGCTTTTGAAACGTTTTTGTTTGTGCCTGATCATACTACGCACAAAGGATCTCATGTTAGAGATTCTATCGACTTAAAGCGTACCATGTTTTTAGTTATTATTGCTCTAATTCCATGTATGTTATTTGGTATGTGGAATGTTGGTTATCAATATCACTTAGCAATAGGTGAAACAGCTTCTTTATTTGAAAACTTTATTTTTGGATTTTGGAAGTTCTTGCCTTTAATAATTGTTTCCTATGGTGTAGGCTTAGCGGTTGAATTTGCCTTTGCTATTTATAGAGGTCATTCTGTAAACGAGGGTTACTTGGTAACAGGTTTATTAATTCCCTTAACAATGCCTATCGACGTACCTTTGTGGATGTTGGCAGTATCTGTCATCTTTGCTGTAGTTATTGGTAAAGAAGTGTTTGGAGGAACTGGAATGAATATTTTAAATCCTGCTTTGACAGCTCGAGCTTTTTTGTTCTTTGCTCATCCAATATACATGTCGGGTGACAAGGTTTGGGTTCATGACGCCATGGTAGACGGGCACTCTGGTTCAACAATTCTTGGTGAGTTAGCAGCTTCAAGCAGCTGGCAATCACTCAATTGGAGTTCTTTTGATATGTTACTTGGAACCATTCCAGGTTCGGTAGGTGAAACCTCCTTTTTAGCTATCATGTTAGGTGCATTAATACTTATAGCGACAGGAATTGGCAGTTGGAGAATTATATTATCAACTTTTGTTGGTGGATTCGTTATGGCTTCATTATTTAATATGTGGGGAGCAAACGAGCTAATGACTACACCAGCAGAAATCCACCTTATCATAGGTAGTTTTGCTTTTGGTGCAGTATTTATGGCTACTGACCCAGTAACAGGTTCACAAACAAACTTAGGAAAATATATGTACGGTTTCTTAATAGGTGTTTTCGCCATACTTATTCGAGTATTCAATCCAGCCTATCCCGAGGGGATGATGTTAGCGATATTATTAATGAACATTTTTGCTCCGCTAATTGACCACTATGTTGTTCAAGGAAATATTAACCGAAGATTAAAACGTGCCAAAGCATAAAACTATGGATGTAAATAAGAATTCTTACACTTTTGGTTTTGCAGCATTAATGGTAGTTTTGGTAGCTTCACTATTATCAGTAGCAGCTATCAGTCTAAAACCAATGCAAGACGAAAATATAGAAGCTGAAAAGAAGCAAAATATACTTTCCACTCTTGGAATAGAGGTCAGTCGTGAAAAAGCTGCTGAAGTTTACAAAGAGAAAATCACCGATGCTTATGTTATAAATAGCTCAGGAGAGCGTGTTGAGGGAGACGCCTTTACGGTAGATTTAGGAAAAGAATTAAAAAAGACTACTAATAGTCAAGTGTTTCCAATTTTTGAAAGTGATGAAAACGGTTCTAAATCCTATATCATACCATTGAGAGGGAAAGGGCTTTGGGGGCCAATTTGGGGTTATTTAGCACTTCAAGAAGATATGAGTACAGTTTCTGGAGCTGTCTTTGACCATAAGTCAGAAACTCCTGGCCTTGGTGCTGAGATTTCTTTGTCGTGGTTCCAAGAGCCCTTCATTGGTAAGCAATTGTTTGATGGTACTGAGTTCATGTCTATAAAAGTAGTAAAGGGTGGCGCAGATGAAGGTGATATGCATGGCGTTGATGGCATTTCGGGTGGTACCATTACTGCCGATGGTGTGAGTGATATGCTAGAAGAAAGACTGAGTAATTACCTTCCGTTTTTCACAGAGAAAATGAACACAATGATAGATTTAGAACCTGATAGTATTCTACTTGATACATCAATGGTTTATACCTTAAATTCTTTATAAAATGAGTAAAAAGAAAGAATCGTTATTTTCTTCTAAGAATAGAAAATTAATTACCGACCCACTAAATGACAATAACCCCGTAACTACACAAGTTTTAGGGATTTGCTCAGCCTTAGCAATTACGGTTCAGCTAAAGCCAGCTGTAGTAATGGCTATTTCAGTATTAGTGGTAATGTCAGTAGCTAATGTAGTGGTTTCCTTAATGCGAAACTTTATTCCATCAAGGATAAGAATCATTGTACAATTAGTAGTTATTGCTGCTTTAGTAATTTTAGTTGACCAAGTATTAAAAGCCTTTGTTTACGATGTGAGTAAGGAGCTATCGGTATTTGTAGGGCTAATTATTACTAACTGTATTATTATGGGGCGTTTGGAGGCATTTGCTCTAGGAAATAAACCTTGGAAGTCCTTTTTGGATGGACTTGGTAATGCTTTTGGATACGGTTGGATACTCATAGTAGTTGCTTTCTTCAGAGAGTTATTAGGAGCTGGTACTTTATATGGATACCCAATTATGGAAAAGCTTGGCTTGTATGAACTAGGCTATGAAAATAATGGTATGATGATATTACCTCCAATGGCCTTAGTTACGGTAGGAGTAATCATTTGGATACAACGTTATAAAAACAGAGATTTAATAGAATCCTAAACGAATAGAATATGCAAGAATTAGTAAATATTTTCGTTAAGTCAATTTTCATTGACAATATGATATTCGCCTACTTTTTAGGGATGTGTTCCTATTTGGCGGTATCAAAAACGGTCAAGACTTCCGTTGGTATGGGGTTTGCCGTAATATTTGTATTGGCTTTTACCATACCTATTAACTTTTTATTAGAAAATTACGTTTTAAAAGAGGGTGCCTTGACTTGGCTAAGTGATAACTTTGCCAACGTCGATTTAAGTTTTTTAAGCTTTATCATGTTCATTGCAGTAATTGCTTCTATGGTACAGTTGGTGGAAATGATCGTTGAAAAGTTTTCGCCGGCTCTCTATGGCTCTTTGGGTATTTTTCTGCCACTAATCGCGGTCAACTGTGCCATATTAGGTGGTTCATTATTTATGCAAGAAAGAGCTTATACCACTATTGTCGAAGCAACAGTATTTGGATTAGGTTCTGGTATAGGGTGGTTGTTAGCCATTGTTGCCATTGCTGCTATTAGAGAGAAAATCAGATATTCTCATGTACCAGGACCACTAAGAGGATTAGGAATAACATTTATTATTACTGGTCTTATGGGTATAGCTTTTATGAGCTTTATGGGAATTAAATTATAATTTGTACAAATAGAAATGATAGTATTAAGCACAACAACAATAATTTCAAGTATTGCTATTTTCTTGTTTATGATTTTGGCATTGGTTAGTATTCTATTATTTGCCAAGGCTAAATTAATGCCAGCAGGAAAAGTGAAAATTTCCATCAATGGTGAAAAAGAAATAGAAGTTGACGGTGGATCCACCCTATTGACAACACTTAGCAATGAAGGTATCTTTTTGCCATCTGCTTGTGGTGGCGGTGGAACCTGTATTCAGTGTACTTGTCAGGTACATGAAGGAGGCGGAAGTATTCTTCCCACTGAGGAACCACACTTTTCAAAAAAAGAAATTTCAGATAATTACCGATTAGGCTGTCAGGTAAAGGTAAAGGAAGACATGCAGATTTCTATTCCTGAAGAAGTTTTTGGTGTCAAAAAATGGGAAGCTACCGTTGTATCCAACTATAATGTAGCCTCTTTCATTAAAGAATTTATTGTTGAAATTCCTGAAGATATGCCTTACGAAGCGGGTGGATATATTCAGATAGAAATTCCAGATTGCGAAATAAATTACTCTGATATTGATATTACTGCTCACCCAAAAGAACACCCTGGTGAGGATGAGAAATTTAAACTCGAGTGGGATAATTTTGGTCTGTGGCCACTAAAGATGAAGAACGATGAAGAAGTTGTTAGAGCTTATTCCATGGCTTCATATCCAGCTGAAGGAAGAAAGATTATGCTAAATGTTCGTGTTGCTACACCTCCGTGGGATAGAGCTAAAAATGCATGGGCTGATGTAAACCCTGGGGTTGCATCTTCATACATATTTAGTCGTAAGCCAGGCGATAAGGTCACCATTTCAGGACCTTACGGAGAATTCTTCATCAATAATTCAGAAGCAGAAATGCTTTACATTGGTGGTGGTGCAGGTATGGCTCCAATGCGTTCGCATCTTTATGAGCTTTTCAAAACCTTAAAAACAGGTCGAAAAGTGAGTTATTGGTACGGCGGACGTTCAAAGAGAGAATTATTCTATCTCGATCACTTTTACAGTTTAGAAAAAGAATTTCCAAACTTCAATTTTGAGTTAGTTTTATCAGAACCGTTAGAAGAAGATAACTGGAAAGAAAAGAAAGATTTAGATGACAAAGAAGGTGATGGTTTTGTAGGGTTTGTGCACCAGGCCGTTATTGACCAATACCTTACTAAGCATGAAGCGCCAGAAGATATAGAATTGTATTTCTGTGGACCTCCATTGATGAATCAGGCTGTTCTAAAAATGGCTGACGATTGGGGTATTCCAGATGAAAATGTGCGATTTGACGACTTTGGTGGTTAATCAACTATACGGTAAAAGAAAAGCCCGGTTCATCCGGGCTTTTTTTATTTTTTAAAATTACTTTCGTAAGTGACTATCCAGTCCTGTGGACTAATCTTTTGACACAACTCTCTAATAAGGTCAAAAGGAATATCCTCCATATATTTTAAGCGAATACAGCTTTTACCCATGTCTAATTTACGTTGGCAATGCTTAGTATATTCTGTTTGCCACCACTTTAGTAAATTAGGATCAGCATAAATACCCATGTGGTAAAAACCAATAAAGTTTTTTTGAGACGCCAAGCTCATGAATGGTAAAGGTAGTTCAGGCGTAGTATGATAGCCAGATGGATAAATAGAGTGAGGTACTACCCAACTAGGCATTCCATAACCCAATACCTCTTTAAATCCAATGGGTAAATGAGTATTAATTATACCTCTGAGTTTATTCATCACTACTTGTCGTTCTTGGGGTACCTTTTCAAAGTACTCATCGACTGTATTAGCTTCAATTTTCATATTTAAAATGGGTTTAAATACTACAAATGTATAATTTTGTAGAATGAAATATATCTTCTATTTAACCTTTCTTTTACTTTTTGCTTGTAAGTCCAATCAAACAAGAGAGTCTCTTGTCACTAACTTTGGTCTTGCTCAAGGCACCTCATACAGCATAAAATATATATCATCAGATGGTAATGATTATCAAAATCAACTTGATAGCTTATTTACTGTGGTCGACGCTTCTATGTCAACCTATTTAGAGACCTCACTAATTAGCCGCCTTAATGTTGGAGAATCATTCCTTAAAGTCGATAGTCATTTTATAAAAGTGTTTAAGGCTTCTCAAGAAATTGCTGAACAGACTTCTGGCCAATTTGATTGTACAGTAGCCCCTTTAGTCCATTCTTGGGGTTTTGGTACAGATAAGAATATAATCCCTCCAGATTCTTTACAAGTTTTGAATATACTGGAAAGTGTAGGCTATGAAAAAGTCGGTTTAATTGGTGATTCTTTAATTGATAAACCTCTAACTATGAGACTAGACTTTAATGCTATTGCACAAGGGTATAGTGTGGATTTAATGGCTGAATTTTTAGAATCTAAGGGAATAACAGATTATCTGATAGAGATAGGAGGAGAAATACGTGCCAATGGACTAAACCAACGCGGTCAAGAATGGTTAATAGGTATTGATAAACCCTCTAGCGAAATTGATAAGTCTGATCGCTTTCAGGTTAAACTACGACTGAATAATCAGTCTTTAGCTACTTCAGGAAATTACAGAAATTTTTATGAAAAAGATGGTCGCTTTTTTTCTCATACTATCAGTCCCAAGACGGGTTATCCTGTTCAACATAATTTACTAAGTGCAACTGTTGTTGCAGATAATGCTATGACTGCTGATGCTTTTGCCACAGCCTTTATGGTTATGGGCGTTAAGCAAACACAACAGTTTATACAAAAACGAACTGATTTAGATGTTTTTTTAGTGTATACTGATGAAAATAATCAGTGGGTTAATTGGTTCTCTGATGGCTTAGAAGAACGTCTACTCAAGTAATATATTTTTTTAAATTAGGCTTCTATTGGTTCTACTTCTTCTTTTTTGCATTGCTCATCAGGAGTAGCCCCACAGAAGCTACAATTTTCGCCATCTTTGTTTAAAAACGGACTATTACTAGCACAGGTACCTGAGAATTCACCGTCTTTTTTGACTAATATCTTTATGGCAATACCTGCAAAGCCCAAACCTAATAATACAATTGATAAAATGACTACTTCCATACTAAATTGTTGTTAAATACAAAGGTATGAATTTGTTATACTACTTTTGTCAAAAATTATAAAATATGGATGCTCGACTTCAGTCTTTTGAACGTTTATTAAAAATAATGGATGACCTTAGGCAAAAATGCCCATGGGATAAGAAACAAACCATTGATAGTTTGCGCTACCTTACAATAGAAGAAGTTTATGAATTGTCTGATGCTATTGTGGACAAGGATATGCCAGAAATTAAAAAGGAGTTGGGTGATATAATGCTACACTTGGTCTTTTATTCAAAAATAGCATCTGAGACAAATGAATTTAATATAACCGATGTATTAAATTCCGTTTGCGATAAGTTAATACACCGACATCCTCATATTTACGGTGATGTAACGGTAAAAGATGAAGCCGAAGTCAAAGCCAACTGGGAAAAGCTTAAACTCAAAGAAGGTAAAACCTCAGTACTACAAGGCGTGCCCAAATCGCTGCCAGCTATGGTAAAAGCCATTCGTATACAAGAAAAAGCTCGAGGTGTAGGCTTTGATTGGGACAACCAAGAACAGGTTTGGGAAAAAGTCAATGAAGAATTAGAAGAATTGAAAGTTGAAGTAGAAGCCGATAGGGCTGAAGCTATTACAGATGAATTCGGTGATGTTTTATTTTCATTAATTAATTACGCTCGATTCATTGGTGTTAACCCTGAAGATGCTCTAGAAAAAACAAATAAAAAATTTATCCATCGTTTTCAGTATATGGAAAATGCTATAGCCAATGACGGTTTAAAATTAGTCGATATGAGTCTAGAGCAAATGGATAAATATTGGGAAAAAGCTAAGACTATTTAGGGGCTTTTTGAAGAAGATATATCCCTAAGGCTGAGAACAAAATATTAGGTATCCAAACCGCAATTACTGGCGATAAATCGCCATTTGTTGCAAAAGTAGTAGATACTTGCATGAAAAGTATATAGGCAAAACTAATTAGTAAGCCTGCTCCCAAATGAAGACCTATACCACCCCTTACTTTTCGAGATGCCATTGCTACTGCCACAAGCGTAAGAACAATGGTAGCAAATGGAAAAGCTAGTCGTTTTTGTTTTTCTACAATATGAAAAACTAAATGTTTAGAGCCTTTCATTCGCTCTTCATCAATAAATTGGTTGAGTTGAAAAAAGTTCATGGTTTCAACATTATTTTTTCGATAATTGAAATCGTCAGGGGATAGGTTAATGCTTAATTGACGTTGTTCTCCCTCTTCGATTTGTTCGCTAAGTCGATTTATTTTTCGTGAAAAATAATCGTTTGCTATCCATTGCTTTTTTTCCTTATTCCATTCAATATAGTTAGCAAAAAACTTTTCACTAAGCTGACCATCTTCAAATTTCTCCAGGGAGAAACGGTAACCAATATTTCGTTTAGTATTATAGGATTGGACGTATATAAACTGACCCGGACTAATCTGCATATGAATGTCCTTGTCTCTATTGTTGTATGGGTTTTTTATGTAAGTATTTTCAAAGTCTAGCCGTTCAATATTAGCCTTAGGAATGATAAAATTTCCTAGAACTAACGATAAAATAGCAATGGTAGTAGCTGATAAAATAAAAGGTCTAAGTAATCTATTGAAGCTCATGCCACTACCTAACATAGCAATGATTTCTGTATTTCCAGCCAATTTAGAAGTAAAAAAAATAACAGCTACAAAAGTGAATAAGGGACTGAATAAATTACCGAAAAAGGGAATAAAATTGAGGTAGTATTTAAAAACGATTTCATTGATAGGAGCAGACTTTTCGATGAAGTCATCAATTTTCTCCGAGATATCAAAAACTACTACAATTAATAAAATCAATGCAATTGAGAAAAAAAAGGTTCCCAAAAACTTTTTGATAATATATCGATCGAGTTTTGACATTTATAGGCGGATATCCAGTTTTTTGACCATATTATTTTTCCAATTGGTAAAGGTGCCTTGACTCAGTTGCTCACGAGCTTGTTCCATTAACCAAATGTAAAAGCGAATATTGTGTAAAGTAGCTATTTGTTTACCCAAAAGTTCATTAACAGAAAATAAATGCCGCAGGTAAGCCTTGGAATAAGTTGAATCGACATAAGAGGTGCCATTTGGGTCAATAGGTCTAAAATCGTCTGCCCACTTTTTGTTTTTGATATTTATGGTGCCTTCACTTGTAAATAACATACCATTTCTAGCGTTTCTGGTAGGCATTACACAGTCGAACATATCTACTCCTAAAGCGATATTTTCTAATAAATTGGTTGGTGTGCCTACTCCCATCAAATAACGAGGTTTATCCTTAGGTAAAACAGCACAGACCGTATCGGTCATTTCATACATCAAGTCATGCGGTTCACCAACAGACAAGCCGCCTATGGCATTTCCCTCTCGGTCAAAAGAAGCAATTTTTTCGGCCGATTGCTTTCTTAAATCGGTGTAAACGCTACCCTGAACAATAGGGAAAAAAGTTTGTTCAAAACCGTATTTGGGTTCTGTTGTATCAAAGCGTTGGCAACAGCGTTTTAGCCAACGGTGAGTCATGTGCATGGACTTCTTGGCATAGTCGTAATCGCAAGGGTAGGGTGTACATTCATCAAATGCCATAATGATATCCGCCCCAATGGTGCGTTGAATATCCATTACATTTTCGGGTGTAAAAAGATGATATGAACCATCGATGTGAGATTGAAATTTAACACCTTCTTCCTTTATTTTTCGTTTTCCAGAAAGTGAATATACCTGATAGCCACCGCTATCGGTAAGAATTGGTTTTTGCCAATTCATAAATTGATGTAAACCTCCTGCTTTTTCTAATACGTCTAGACCTGGTCGTAAGTATAAATGATAGGTGTTTGCTAAAATAATATGGGCTTGGGTATCTTGTTCAATTTCATGTTGATGAACTCCTTTTACGGTTGCAGCAGTTCCGACGGGCATAAAAATAGGAGTAGAAATTTTACCACGTGCGGTGGTAATTTCTCCTAATCGGGCATGAGAGTGTGGGTCAGTCGATATCAGTTTAAATTCCATTCCAAAATTTTATCAAAGATAGTCAAGTATAGAACACTATAAAGTCTATATTCTTTCAGCTTCAAATTTAATTTTTTTAGTGTATTATACTGTCAGAAAATTCCAATTCGACTAAGTACAATTGTTGTATCATTGCAAAATGCTTAGTTTAGAGTTAATTCTATTTTTCTGTTTTGTACTAGCGGTTATTGTTCAGCTGTATTACAGCCTATTTATCTTTCCTAAATGGCAATCTGTAAAACAAGAAAAAACAACCTTTTCTAAACCTATTTCTGTAGTTGTTTGTGGCTATAATGAAGCGTTACATTGGGAGCACTTGGTTGATCGATTATTAGCACAAGACTACCCCAAATTCGAAATTGTATTAGTTAACGATCAATCTACAGATCATACCAAACTTATTTTTAAACAATGGGAAAATCAACCTAATATTAAATTAGTTGATATTGATGAAAATATAAAAAAAGGCTTGGGTAAAAAATTCGCTCTAACCTTAGGAATTAAAGCAGCTAAATACGATTATTTACTACTTACCGATGCCGATTGTTACCCTAAAAACAATCGCTGGATAAGTAGCATGGCACAACAATTTGCTCAAAATACCATCGTACTAGGCTACGGGGCTTATGAAAAACAAGCTGGCTGGTTAAATAAACTAATTCGTTTTGATACTTTTTTAGTTGCTTTACAGTATTTTTCTTATGCCTCAATTGGATTAGCTTATATGGGTGTTGGCCGAAATTTAGCCTATAAAAAATCGTTGTTTTTTGATAATAAAGGCTTTGCTTCTCATTTACATTTACCATCTGGAGATGACGACCTATTTATCAAGGAAGTAAGTTTGCCAAATAATACTACTATTGCCACAAAACCCTCGGCTCACACCTTATCTATTCCAAAGCTAAAATGGTCGGCTTGGATACGCCAAAAATCCAGGCATTTGACAACTGGTAATTATTATAAGCCTATACACCAATGGATGTTAGGATTGTGGTCTATATCTCAGATAATGACCTGGCTGTTGTGTATTGTCTTAATCGTTTTGGGAGTTTCTTACATTCATGTTTTAACTCTTTTATTAATTCGAACATCGGTTTTTATGGCTGTTTCTTTTCCTTTGTTAAAACAGACTGAAGAAAAGGACTTATTAGTAGTTTTTCCATTTTTAGAATTATCCTTTATCTTTTTTTACATTATATTTATAGTCAATAGGCTAATTCAAAATAAACGATTTTGGTAAACCGCGAACTGACAGAAAAAGCTAAGCAAGATTTAAAGCTCATTAAACGTGCTTTGGAAAAGGGCGATTCTCGGGCATACTCTCAACTAATGTCAAAGTATAGGGATCCCGTATTTTTCATGTTATTCGAAAAAGTTAATAACAAAGAAATAGCTAAAGAATTAACAATTGAGGCTTTCGGTAAAGCATTCAATAAACTTTCTTCGTACTCATCTGAATATGCATTTAGCACATGGTTGTTTACCATTGCTAAAAATAACTGTATTGATTTTTTACGAAAGAAAAAATTACCTACTTTATCTCTTGATGCAACAATTGATAATGAGGAAAATTCAAAGCCTATTATAGAAATTGCAGATAATGCACTAACCCCAGATCATTATTTAATAAAATCTCAGCGGTTGCAGATTATAAGACGTATTGTAGAAAAGCTAAAACCTAATTATAGAAAACTGGTCAAATTGAGGTATTTCAAAGAGTACACCTACGAAGAAATTTCTTCAGAACTAAATATACCATTAGGTACTGTTAAAGCACAACTTCACCGCTCAAGAGAACAATTGTTTAACATACTTTCTGGAAGCGAAGATTATTTTTAATGCTTATTATTCAAAAATATTTCCCACATCTAAGTGATGAACAGCTTACTCAATTTGAACAACTAGAGACAGTTTATTCGGACTGGAATAGTAAGATAAATGTAATTTCTCGAAAGGATATAGATGCCTTTTATGAGCGACATGTCTTACATTCCTTGGGGATAGCTAAAATTATGCCTTTTAAGAATGATAGTTGGGTCCTAGATGTCGGAACAGGTGGAGGATTTCCTGGTATTCCCTTGGCCATTTTATTTCCAAAAGTAAACTTTCATCTTGTTGACAGTATTGGTAAAAAAATAAAAGTAGTAAAAGCTGTTGCTGAACATCTGGGTCTTACCAATGTGACGGCCTTTCAAAAGAGAGCTGAAGAAATGACTTTTAACTATGATTTTGTAGTTAGTAGAGCAGTAACAAAAATGCCTCTTTTCATAGATTGGGTAAAATCTCGCTTTTCAAAACGTTATATTAATGAATTACCTAATGGTATTCTCTATCTAAAAGGTGGTGACTTATATGAAGAGTTGAGTACATTACAACAGCACTACAAACAATTCAATTTATCAGAATTTTTCGATGAGCCTTTTTATGAAACAAAAAAAGTAGTCTATGTTCAGATGAACTAGAGAGGTTTTCTGCAGAAATAGATTATTTCATCTTTAGGTAGAGCAAATCGTTTAACTAATTTGGTATCTAACTCTTTAACAAAAGTATCCTCCGTAACTTCAAAGCCTGCTTTAGCTAATAGTTTACCATAATCTCGACCATACAATCTAAGGTGGTCACTTTGCCAGTAGTGTTTTTCACGTTCTTTAGGGTCAGTGATAGTGGGGTCGTCAAAGGTATTTTCTCTAGAGTAATCAATGGGAACTTGAAATATACCCCAACCGCCCTTTTTCATAACTCTAAAAAATTCTGACATCACTTTTTTATCATTATCAACGTGTTCAAGAACATGATTACACATAATGACATCAAATGTGTTTTCTTTGAAAGGGATATCATGAACATCTATTTTAACATCGGCCCATGGAGAATTGAGATCGGCCGTTGTGTATTCTAGATTTGTTTGTTTTTTAAATAAGGGAATAAAACAATACTCTGGAGCAATATGTAAAAATCGAAGATTCTCGTTGAAAAAATTGGTTCTCTCATTTAAATAAAGCCATATCAAACGATGCCGCTCCAAAGACATACTATCCGGTGCTAGAGCATTTGCTCTTGATTTGATTCGGCCATAAGGTAATAATGTTCGGTAAGTTATTCCATTAATAGGATCTTCAAAGGTATTTCCTCTCATGAAGAGTGAAAAAAATTGAAGAAAAACATGACTAACATGATGTAGGTAATGTCTTGGGATGAGTCGCGTTATGATACTAATGATAAGTTTCATACCAAATATTTAAGAATTAAACTGCATTTGACTGAGTTGGCTATATAGTCCATCATTTTGTTCTAATTCTTGGTGAGTTCCTTTTTCTTTAATTTCTCCTTTTTCTAAAACAAGTATACAGTCGGCATTTTTTATTGTTGATAATCTGTGGGCAATAACTATTGATGTTCTGTTTTTCATCAGCTCATCCATCGCATCTTGAACCAGCTTCTCTGATTCGGAGTCTAATGCACTTGTTGCTTCATCAAGTATAAGTATTCTTGGGTTTTTCAATATAGCTCTGGCAATGGCAATTCGCTGTCGCTGACCGCCAGATAGTTGAATTCCCCTTTCGCCAACAAGTGTTTCCATTTTTTCTGGAAACTCATTTATAAATTCTAGGGTGTTAGCTTTTCGGGCAGCTTCTTCAATTTCTTGGTCAGTAGCTCCAATTTTTCCATAAGCTATATTTTCTTTTATAGTACCTCCAAATAGTAAAATATCTTGAGGTACTATGGCGATATGTTGCCTCAAAAAGTGTAAATCATAATCGGTAATACATTGATTATCGATAAGCACTTCTTGCTTTTGGGTAGTATAAAAACCAAATAGTAGGGTAGCCAAAGTAGTCTTACCACTGCCACTTGGTCCGACTAACGCAATTTGTTCTCCCTTGTTAATTGTTGCTGATAGCGATTTGATAACGTTTATATCAGGTCGACTAGGGTAGGCAAAGGTTAAATTTTTAAAGGCTATGTGACCTTCAATAAGTCGTTGCTCTTTATTATTAAACGAAATATCTTCAGCTGTTTCATCTAATATATCCATTAAATGTTCTGTGGCTCCTACAGCTTTCTGTATTTTGGCATATATATCGGCCATACCACCTATTGAAGCCCCAACAAATACCGAATAAAGTATAAAGGTGAAAAGTTGACCCATACTCAACTCATTAGCGTTAATCAATATTACACCATACCAGATAACAGCCACTATTGAACCAAACAAACAGAAAATAATAAAAGATGCAAACGCACCTCTATATCGGCCTCCTTTGGTGGCAATTTCTTTTACAACATTTGTCTTTTTTGCATAGCGATCTATTTCAAATAACTCATTAGTAAATGCTTTGACGTTCATGATTCCTTGTAAGGTTTCTTCAACAATGGTATTGGATTGTGCAATTTGTTCTTGTACCTCATTAGAGAATCGCTTGATGTATCTTCCAAAAAAGACAGCAGCTAGCATCATTGCTGGTACAATGGCTAACATGAACAGGGTTAGTTTTACCGAGGTTAGGGAAAGGAAAACAATTCCTCCAATAATTATTATGATTTGTCGCAAAAACTCAGCTAAATCGGTTGTGAAAGTTTCTTGCAACATAGATATATCAGATGAAATTCTACTATTTAATTCACCTACTCTACGGTTAGAGAAAAAAGGAAGAGGTAGTTTTATCAAATGAGCGTAAGTTTTTTGACGTATGACAGCTAGTGTTTTTTCGGTCACATTTACGAAAATAACTATCCTGAAATAAGAAAATATGGCCTGCAAAGCAAATAGAACTAACAGGAAAATAGCTATTTGATTTATATTATCAACCATAGTGTCTTGAGCCGAATCTACTAGATTTCCCATGAGTGCTGGAAAAACTAATGAAGCTAGCGTTGACAACAACAAGAAAAATAAGCCAATAGAAAATTCTAAACGGTAAGGTTTGACAAAAACGAATAGACGATTAAATTTTTTAAATCCAGATATATTTTTTTTCTTCATAATAATAAAGGACAAATATAACACTTGACCGACAATTTCATTAACTTTAAATCCTAATTAATTATCTTTGTGCAATAATTAAAATCAAGTATTGAACTTATGATCAGAATTCTATTTTCCCTTTTTGTTATTAGTAGTGTAAGTGCACAAACGGTTTCTTCCGTTTATTTATCATCTGGTTTAGAAATACCTCTTTATACTTTCGAAAAGCCCTCTGATATTGATCAATTAATTCAAGAAGATGAAAAAAATGAAGGTTTTTACAGGTTTGGAAAACTCGTTTATACTAGTCTTTCGACTACAAACAGTGGCCAGTGGTATGAGGTAGATAGTGGAAAGGTTTGGACACTAGCCATTGAAGCAAAAGAAGCTAAAGGAATATCACTCTATTATGATGATTTTTGGATACCCACAGGTGGTGAGTTAGTTATTTATAATCCTAATCAAACACAAAAAATAGGACCTTTCACTTCAAAGGATAATCATTCATCAAGAGTATTTGCAAATGAACTTATTTACGATGATATACTGATTCTTGAATATTATCATCCAAATACGGCAACATCAACTGTATCACTGAACATTAATCGCTTTGCTTATGCTTACAGAGATATCTCAGGTGGTCAGTTAAACGGGTTTGGTTCATCAGATAACTGTCAAGTCAATGCTAATTGTTCTGAGGGCGATGCCTGGGAATTTCAGAAAGAATCTGCTTGTAGAATACAAATTCAAGATGGTTTTTTCTCGGGTATTTGTTCGGGTGCAATGATTAATAACACCTTAAATGATTGCTCTCCTTATGTGTTGTCTGCTGATCATTGTTTTAGTGGTGATGGTGCGAGTGAAAACGACCTCAATCAAACCATATTTTATTTTAATTATCGATCTAGTGGTTGTAATAATTCAACGCCTAATAATACACATACTATTACTGGTTGTCAGAAATTATCAAACAGTTCTGGCGAAGGTAACAATGGCGATTCTGATTTTTATTTAGTAGAATTGAACAGTGAACCAGATTTTGATCCATACTATGCAGGATGGGATAGAAGTAATACACCTGCTAGTAGTGGTGTAAGTATCCATCATCCAAGTGGCGATATTATGAAAATTTCAACCTTTAATAATTCACTTTATTCCGACGGTGGGTTAGGGTTTGGTAATGATAACACTACCCATTGGGGAGTCGTTTGGAGTAGTACAAACAACGGACATGGAGTAACTGAAGGCGGTTCTTCTGGGAGTCCAATTTTTAATCAAAACAAACTCATTGTTGGTCACCTTACTGGAGGTTCTTCATATTGTAATGCAACTAGCTCACCTGATGTGTATGGAAAGGTATGGCATGCCTGGGATCAGATGGGAAATACGTCTGGTCGACAATTACAACCTTGGTTAGATCCTACTAATTCAGGTGTTACCACATTAAATGGTATTTATTGCGGTCAATCCTCTCAAGTGGTAGCTGCTTTTTCTAGTTCTGAAACAATTGTTTGTAGAAACTCTACCGTTACCTTTAATTCAATTTCAAGCGGGAATATTAATTCTTATGAATGGCAATTTCCCTCTGGCTCACCATCAACCGCAACTGGCCCAGGACCTCATACTATTACTTATTCAGATTTTGGAACCCACAATGTCAGTCTTGAAGTAAGTGGTGATGATAATAGTGATACTTATACACAAACCGATTTTATTACTGTTGGACCTAATGAAGTAGAATTAGATTTTTTACCCGATTGCTACGGTTCTGAAATTTCTTGGGATTTGAACAATGCTCAAGGTCAAACTATTTTTGCTGTTAATACAGGGTACTATCCGGGTGGAAATAATGCAAATGATATGGAGCAAAATCCTGTAGCTGTTCAGGAAGATTGGTGTTTATCTAACGGTTGTTACACTTTTACTGTTTATGATGAATATGGGGATGGCTTATATGGTTCTCAACATACATGCGAATTTAACGGCGACTTTAGTATCTATGATGCTTCAGGTAATGTACTAACTAGTTTAGAGTCTCCAAATGCCGATTTTGGCGAAGAAATATCTTTAGAATTTTGTGTTGAGAGTAGTGTGTCAATACTAGAAAAAAGTAATAAAGTTAAAGTTTTCCCAAATCCATCCTATGGAGTAGTTACCTTATCAGCTCCTACAAGAGGAGAGGTAATCATTTACAATACTCTTTCTTCTGAAGTATATAGGGCTATGAAGTCTACCAACGATCTTCAGCTTGATTTGAGTAAATTGGATAAAGGTATTTACTTTATAAACTTTAATAATTCGGTTAATAAACTAATACTGAATTAAATCTGAGTTTATTTTTTTTCTAATTCTTTGGCAATGACATCTATCATTTGCTTAAATTCAATTTCGTCAAATAATCGAGTTAGGAATATAATCTTTCCCTCTCTATCGATAACAATGTTTCTTGTCACACCTGCTTTTGGAACTGTAAATAGTTCAAAGACACTACCATCAGAGTCAATTGCTATCGGATAACTAATTTGTGTCTCTTTTATAAAGCGTTCAACCACTTTAGGGGTTTCTTTTAAATCGACTCCTAGCAAAATAAATTCTTGGTTTTTGAATCTCTGCCATACGTATTTTTCTAAATGTGGCATTTCTTTTCGACACACTCCGCACCATGAAGCAGTAAATTGGATGACACAAACTTTTCCTTTTAGAGAATCAGAATTTATAGGCGTTTGATCTAATAGTTTCAGTTCAAAATTTGGTAACGGCTCACCAATTTTAACTTTAAATCCTCTGTGATTTTGAGCACTTAAACTTAAACTGACCAGAGTAAATAAAAGAGTAATATATCTTTTAAATCTCATCTAATATTGATTTGAGTATTTTACAGGCTTTGATTATTTCATAATTGGAAATAATAAGCGGAGGAGAAAGTCTTACAGTAAGATCATTAAATAAAAAGAAGAAGGTGATTAATCCCTGTTCATAGCCTTTTTGAACCACTTTTTGGCAACTTTTGGCGTCTTCAAGTACAAGTCCAAGCATTAACCCTTTTCCCTTAATTTCTTTTATTTTGGGATGTTTTAGATGTTCTCTAAATAACATTTCTTTTTGTGAAACAGATGATACAATAGAATCTTCTAATAACAATGTTTCAAGAGTTGCTAATGAAGCAGCACAGCAAACGGGATGGCCACCAAACGTTGTTATATGACCCAGTTTAGGATTGTTCATCAGGTGGTTCATGTTTTCTTTGGAGCTAATAAAACAGCCGATTGGCATGCCACCACCCATTCCTTTAGCAATACATAAAATGTCAGGTGTTACATTAAATGTATCAAGAGCAAAGAGTTGACCAGTTCTACCAAAACCAGTTTGAATTTCATCGAAAATCAATATAGTACCAGTTGCATTACATTGTTCGCGTACTGCTTGTAACCAGCCTTCAGGAGGTACAGTAAAGCCTGTTGCTCCCTGAATCGGTTCTACAACTACTGCTGCAGTTTCATCAGTAATACATTCCAAATGATCGAAATTGCCGTAGTCAAATAAATGACAATTGGGAAGTAGTGGTCTATATTTTGTTTTATATTCTTCAGTTCCCATTATACTTAGAGCTCCATGAGTACTTCCGTGATAACTATTGTTAAATGAAACGATATTTTTTCGACCAGTTAATCGCTTAGCGAGTTTCATTGCCCCTTCGATGGCTTCTGTTCCTGAATTTACAAGATAGGTACAATTTAAATTTTTAGGTAAATGCTCTATAAGTCGCTTAGATAATTGGTATTGGGGAGACTGAACATATTCACCATAAACCATTACATGAGCATATCTTTCAATTTGCTCGTTAACACTTTTTATTATTGATGGGTGAGAATGTCCCAATGTACAAGCGGATACACCGGCAACTAAATCCATATAAGAATTACCTGATTTATCGTAAATATACATTCCTTTGGCATGAGATATTTCTAGGCCGTTGGCATAAGGTGTAGTTTGTGCCTGATGATCAAAAAATAGTTGTTGACCTTTTGTATGTTTATTTTCTTTCAATCGTTTGTAGTGCTGCTTGGACGATATTGGAAGTATCTAGACCATACTTTTTCATTAAATCTCTTGGTTTTCCACTTTCTCCAAATGTATCATTTACTCCTACCATCTCCAACGGTACTGGAAAATTCCTAGATAAACACTGTGAAATACTATCACCCAGTCCACCGTTCAACATATGCTCTTCGGCTGAAACAGCACATTTAGTTTTTTTAACCGAGGTCAAAATAGCTTCTTCATCAAGGGGCTTGATAGTATGAATATTTATCACTTCTGCACTAACACCCTTTTCTTTCAAGGTTTTTTGGGCTTCCAGTGCTTCCCATACTAAATGACCAGTAGCAAAAATACTGACATCATTTCCTTCAGTGAGTTGTATTGCTTTTCCTATTTCAAAAAGCTGATTTTCAGGAGTAAAATTTGGCACTTTTGGTCTGCCGAAACGTAAATACACAGGTCCTTGATGATCCGCTATGGCAATTGTAGCAGCTTTAGTTTGATTGAAATCGCAGGTGTTGATAACAGTCATCCCTGGTAACATTTTCATCATCCCAATATCTTCTAGTACTTGATGAGTAGCACCGTCCTCGCCCAATGTCAGTCCTGCGTGTGAAGCACAAATTTTTACATTTTTACCTGAATATGCTATAGATTGTCTAATTTGATCATATACTCTGGAGGTAGAGAAATTAGCAAAAGTTCCTGTAAATGGAATATGACCACCTATGGTAAGTCCTGCAGCAATACCCATCATGTTGGCTTCTGCAATTCCTACTTGAAAGAACCTTTCTGGAAATTCTTGTGCAAACTCATTCATTTTCAACGACCCTGTTAGGTCAGCACACAATGCAACGACTTTTGGATTTGTTTTACCAAGTTCACTTAAGCCTGCTCCAAAGCCTGAGCGTGTATCTTTCATTTCCATAATTTATAACTTTACAGTGACGGTTTTTACTGAATTAACTTTTATTACTTTTTCTTTAGTGTAGGCACTTTGCAAGGCGTTCTTAGCTCTATACACAATTTTATACTTTCCTGGAAGAAGGTAAATGTTTTGTCTGCCTCGTTTGGGTTTTAAATCACAAACCCATTCTAAAGTATTTCCCATTTTAAAAATACTACCATAACCTGTTGAGGTAAAGGATAAAACTACTAGACCAGATTCTGGGATTTGAACTTTAGTTTCTTCACTTTGCCGTATATCAATGGTTTCATAAATTCGAGGTAAAGTCAGTATTTCTAAATCATATTTTCCAGTAATGTATTTCTGTTTAGTATTTACTTGTTGAATGTTTAATGTATTGGGACTATTGTGTTCTCTAATAATACAATTAGTATTTGATTTTGAATTGCTGGTAGTTATATTCAACTGTCCTTGTGGTGTGCTAATTGGGATTATGGTGTGTTTGCCTGGAGTGAGTTTCCATTCTCCCTTAGCTTTTCTTTCTGGAATGGTATGAGCCACTACTTTATAACTCAATACTGGATCGATAACCAGTGTATCAGGATTACCTTTACTATTTATCGTATGTATGTAGTTGTATTGTAATACCCCAGAAAATGCATCATAAAAGCTTAATGGAATATTAGTTTCTGTTGGGAGTTCATTTTCATCCAATAAATTGACTTGTGTAGTGGTTGAATTCAGTACTTGTGATACTACCACCTCTAGAATAGATTTGAACTGTTCGGGATTACGTGCATCGTAGAATGTGCCGACGCATTCAAAGTTTTTCTTGTATTCCTCACTTAAACCTATACCGATTACAAAGGGTTTTAGAATAATTTTTTTCTCTTGATATAGTCTGGATACTGCACATGGATCTCCACTACATTCCTCAATTCCGTCAGTAATTAGTACAATTATATTTCTTGAATCGGAGTCATTGGGAAAATCTAAAGCACCTGACTCTAATGCTTTGGCTATGGGTGTGGTACCTTTAGGTCTTAAAGTTTGTAATCTTTTTTTTATAGCTGGAATTGTATTTTCTCCAAAGTCAACTTCTAGTCGAGTATCTCGACAGTCTTGAGGGGGCGAAGGTTTTTGGTGACCATAACATCTTAAGCCAATTTCAAGATTATTTCTATCAACTAAACTGTCCAACATATTACTCAGTAATTCCTTGGCAATTTCCATTCTACTATTACCGTCCCATTGAGCATACATACTTTGTGAAGCATCAAAAATGAACAGAACTCGCGTTTTATTAGTTTCGACTTGAGCAAAACTTTGAGTTGCCAACAAAAGACAACAACATGAAAAAACGATCGATATGTATGTTCTAATAGTCACCTAAGGTTTCTGGATTTTGATTTAAAGCCAGTTGTAATTCTTCATCATTTGGGGCTACGCCATGCCATTTGTGACTACCCATCATGTAATCAACTCCGTTACCCATTTCAGTATGCATGACTATACAAACTGGTTTTTGCTGACTACATAGTTCTTTTGCCTTTTCTAATACGCTGATTACACTACTGATGTTATTACCCTCTAGAATTTCTAAAACTATCCAACCAAAGGCTTCAAACTTGTGTTTTAGATTACCTAATGGCAAAACATCATCAGTAGAACCGTCAATTTGTTTTTGGTTATAGTCAATGGTGGCAATTAAATTATCTATATTTTTAGCAGCGGCGTACATTACACCTTCCCAAATTTGACCCTCTTGAAGTTCGCCATCTCCATGAAGACTGTAAACTATTGAAGAGTCCTTATTTAATTTTTTACTTTCAGCTGCTCCGATGGCTACAGAAAGACCTTGACCTAATGAACCAGTTGATACTCTTACTCCTGGTAGATTTTCATGTGTGGTAGGATGGCCTTGAAGTCGAGAGTCAATTGTTCTAAAAGTCGAGAGTTCGCGAGTATCAAAATAGCCTGAACGTGCCAAAACGCTATATAATACAGGAGAAATATGTCCATTGGAAAGGAAAAATAAATCTTCATCAATACCATCCATTTTGAAATCAGTATCATGCTTTAAAACCTTAAAATAAAGTGCCACTAAAAATTCAACACATCCAAGAGACCCCCCTGGATGACCAGAATTTTGAGCATGTACCATACGAACAATATCTCGTCTAACTTGAGAACAAATTGAGTTTAAGTTGTTAGTCATTTTAAAAATGTAAATTCTATTCAAAAGTAAGTGTTTAGGGTCGTTAAAATACAATTGTTAATATTTTTTAAATAAGTTTGATAAGGTCACTATATTTGCTTAAAATTTTTAAAAAACTATGGCTTTAAAATGTGGTATTGTTGGATTACCTAATGTAGGTAAATCAACATTGTTCAATTGTCTATCAAATGCAAAGGCACAATCGGCTAATTTTCCCTTTTGTACTATAGAACCAAACGTTGGTGTAATCACTGTTCCTGATAATCGACTTAATGATTTAGAACGTTTAGTGAAACCCCAAAAAGTAATGCCTACCACTGTTGAAATCGTAGATATCGCTGGATTAGTTAAAGGGGCTAGTAAAGGAGAAGGCTTAGGCAATAAGTTTTTAGCAAATATTAGAGAAACAGATGCTATAATTCACGTGTTGAGGTGTTTTGAAAATGATAATATTGTACATGTAGATGGTTCGGTTGACCCTATTAGAGATAAAGAAACTATAGATATTGAGCTCCAGTTAAAAGATTTAGAAGCAGTTGAAAAAAAGTTAGATAAGTACCAAAAACTGATGAGAACGGGAGATAAAACCGCTAAAACTACTGTTGAGATTCTTGAAAAATACAAAACACATCTAGAACAAGGAAAATCTGCAAGGAGTATTATGGTTGAGGACAAGGAAAAGGAAATCGTTTTAGACTTGATGTTATTGACAGATAAACCCATTATGTATGTGTGTAATGTCGATGAGGATTCTATTAAAAATGGTAATTCATACGTTGATCAAGTAAAAGAAGCAGTCAAAAATGAAGATGCTGTCGTTTTAATGATTGCTGCCTCTACTGAAGCTGATATTTCTGAGCTAGAATCTTATGAAGAACGCAAATTGTTTTTAGATGATCTTGGGTTAGATGAGCCAGGTGTCAGTAAACTTATTCGTTCAGCATATACCTTACTCAATTTATCAACCTATTTTACGGCAGGCGAAAAAGAGGTTAGAGCATGGACGATAAGAAAGGGCATGAAAGCACCTCAAGCAGCTGGCGTCATTCACACAGACTTTGAAAAGGGGTTCATTAGGGCAGAAGTGATTAAATACACAGACTTTGTTCAATTAGGTTCAGAATTGGCATGTAAAGAAAATGGTAAAATGTCAGTTGAAGGAAAAGAGTATGTTGTTGAAGATGGCGATATCATGCATTTTAGATTCAACACTTAATTTTTAACTACAGATTCCTAATTATTATATTTGTTAAATGAATTTTATCTTATTCGACGATAACAGAACAAACCTTTTGCCCCTAAGCTATACCAAACCGGTATCCCATCTAAGGGTTGGTATTCTTTGTATTTATGAAAAATGGGAATTATTTCTTTCCAAAAAGGTGTCATTTAGTACTGAAAATTATTTAAATGAGAAGTACCCTATTAAGCTGTCAAAAGAAAATTATTGGATAAATGGAAGTATTTGTCCTAATCAACAATTAATTGATAATATTCTTTCACTAAAACAAAATCAAAGCCTTAAAAAAGGTCACCTTTTGATAGCTTACAGAAGTAATAATGAGGAAGATATACCCCAAGAGACCATTGAATTTGAAAGTGACTGTTTACAAATTACTAGGCTTTGGGAAATATTTCAATTTAATGAACAATGTATTGTTTCAGATTTTAAACTACTTACAAAAGGAAGAATTTCAGCACCATTGAGCTCAACTAACCAAGTAGTGAATTCAGATTTAATCTTTATTGAAGAAGGTGCTAAAGTTGAACATTCTATACTAAATGCTTCAAGTGGGCCAATATACATTGGAAAAGGTGCTGAAATAATGGAAGGCTGTCTAATTCGTGGACCACTGGCAATGTGTGATCATTCAGTACTTAAAATGGGGACTAAACTGTATGGTGCTACAACATTAGGTCCATACTGTAAGGTTGGTGGTGAAGTGAGTAATTCAGTATTTATGGGTTATTCCAATAAAGGTCATGATGGTTTTCTTGGAAATTCAGTAATAGGCGAGTGGTGTAACTTGGGTGCAGATACTAACAATTCTAACCTAAAAAATAATTATGCTGAGGTTAAGCTTTGGAATTATGCATCAGAACGTTTTGAAAATTCAGGCTTACAATTTTGTGGACTTATTATGGGTGATCACTCAAAATGTAGCATAAATACCATGTTTAACACTGGAACCGTTATAGGCGTTAGCTCGAATATTTTTGGATCAGGTTTTCCCAGAAATTTTGTACCATCTTTTTCATGGGGAGGAGCATCAGGATACACTACTTTCAAACCAACTAAAGCATATGAAGTAGCCGAAAAAATGATGCAAAGACGTTCTGTAGAATTTAATTCAGTTGAAAAAAATATACTAGACTCTGTCTTTGAACTGACAAAGTCGTACCGAAAAGACTAGAATTGTCATAATTTGCTCTAAAATTTATTGTTGGCATAGTTATTGCCCTAAATGATTTAAAGTCAAATATCTATCATTTGACCAAAAATATATTGAATGAAAGAAATGTTTAAACAGAGATTTGTTGCTAGTAATATGGAAGAGGATACTGATTTTTTCCCCTTACTCACTAATTTAGATGAAGATAAAATCAATAAAGAGCAAATTCCAGAAGTTCTTCCAATTTTACCATTAAGAAATACGGTATTATTTCCTGGTGTCATCATACCTATAACAGTAGGTAGAGACAAATCTGTGAAATTAATCAAAGACTATTACAAAGGGGATAAGACTATTGGGATTGTATCTCAAAAAAACAGTGATATTGAAAATCCATCCCCAAAAGATTTAAATGCTATTGGTACCATGGCACACATCATGAAGATGTTAAGAATGCCAGATGGAAATATTACTGTTATTATTCAAGGCAGAAAACCTATTAAAATCAATGAAGTCGTTCAAGAAGAGCCTTATTTTAAAGCAACTGTCTCAGAACTAGTTGAAGAAAAGCCTAAAAAAGACGATGAGGAATATCTAGCTCTAGTAGAATCCATCAAAGATGTAGCCCTTCAAATCGTAAAAGAATCACCAAATATTCCATCCGAAGCCCAGTTAGCCATTCAAAATATTGACTCTTCAACATATTTAGTCAATTTCGTCTGTTCCAACATGGACGTTAATGTAGAGAAGAAACAAGAATTATTAGAAATATTTAATTTAAAAAAGCGATCAGAACATACATTAGAAATAATTACTAAAGAATTGCAACGCCTTGAAATGAAAAATGAAATTCAACACAAGGTTAAGCACGATTTAGATCAACAGCAGAGAGAATATTTTCTTAATCAACAATTGAAGGCTATTCAAGAAGAATTAGGAGGTTCAGCAGATCAAGAAATAGAAGAAATGAGAAACCGATCAAAATCCAAGAAATGGACAAAAAAGGTTGGTGAAACTTTTGAAAAAGAATTAAAGAAATTGCAGAGAATGAATCCTGCCATGGCCGATTATTCCGTTCAAAGAGCTTATTTAGATTTAGTACTGGATTTACCGTGGGGTGAATATACAACGGATAGCTTTGATTTGAAAAAAGCAAAGAAAATTCTTGATAGGGATCACTTTGGTCTAGATAAAGTTAAAGAACGAATTTTAGAATATTTAGCAGTTTTAAAATTAAAAGGGGATATGAAGTCACCTATACTTTGCTTGCACGGACCTCCAGGAGTTGGTAAAACTTCATTAGGAAAATCTATTGCAGAAGCTTTGGGTAGAAGATACGAACGCGTCTCTTTGGGTGGGCTTAGGGATGAGTCGGAAATTCGCGGGCACAGGAAAACTTACATAGGTGCAATGCCCGGTAGAATTATCAAATCTATTAAAAAAGCTCACTCATCAAACCCCGTATTTGTACTAGACGAAATAGATAAAATTACAAGAGACTCTCATGGCGATCCATCTTCAGCCATGTTGGAAGTCCTTGATCCTGAACAAAACAACTCATTTCACGATAATTATTTAGAAATGGGATACGATTTGTCCAAGGTTATGTTTGTAGCAACAGCCAATTCTTTAAATACTATTCAACCAGCTTTGAGAGATAGAATGGAAATTATCGAAATCAATGGTTATACAGTAGAAGAAAAGGTGCAAATAGCAAAAAAACATCTATTACCAAGACAACTCAAAGAACACGGATTAAATAAAAGTCATTTATCCTTATCATCTAAAGTGATTCAAGTAGTGGTAGATGGTTATACCCGAGAGTCTGGAGTAAGAGGATTAGACAAAATGGTGGCTAAATTAGTTCGTTTTGCAGCTAAATCCATAGCTCTGGAAGAGGACTATAATACAGTTCCAGAAATAGAAGATTTAAAAACTATTCTTGGTGCTGTTCGTTTTGATAGAGATAAGCAATTAAATAATAATATTCCAGGTGTAGTGACTGGCTTAGCGTGGACACCTGTTGGTGGTGATATATTATTTATTGAATGTAGCAAAAGTCCAGGCAAAGGTAAACTTACTATAACTGGAAATTTGGGTAATGTTATGAAAGAGTCATCTACCATTGCCATGCATAATATTAGATCACAATCTGAGCTTTTAGGTATAGATCGTAAAGTTTTAGATAATAGTGACGTACATATTCATGTTCCTGAAGGTGCTACACCAAAAGACGGACCATCTGCAGGTATTACCATGCACACAGCCTTAGTTTCTCTATTCACAAACAAAATAGTCAAGCCAAAAATAGCTATGACTGGTGAAATAACTTTAAGAGGTAAAGTCCTTCCAGTAGGAGGTATCAAAGAAAAAATTCTTGCCGCTAAAAGGGCAGGTGTAAAGGAAATCATTCTGTGCGATCAAAATAAAAAGGACATAGATGAAATCAACGAAAGGTATTTAAAAGGCCTGAAGTTTCATTTTGTTTCAAAAATGACTGAAGTATTGGATATTTCAATGAATAAATAAATACATTTGTTTTACTCTAAAATTAAAATCAATGAAAAAAATATATCTTCTTTTTTCACTCATCGTAATCGTCAACTTGTCATTCGCACAAGAAGCACTTGTTAAAATCAGTCCCTTTCATTTTGTGGATGGAACATTTTATACTACCTATGAACGTGCACTCAAAAATAATAATTCATTCACTTTATCAGGAGGTTACCATTTAACGGAAAATGGTGATGAATATGGTTGGATGGGAGAATTGCAAATTAGAAAGTATGTGGTTAAGCCAAAAATAAATAGTTCAAGTGAGTCACCACTTTCAGGTATTTATGCAGGTTTGTATGCCAATGGGAAATATTTCCTAGAACATTATGAATGGTTTAGAGAAAATTGGGAAGTGGAACCTTATTATAATGAAAATGGTCAATACCAACAAGGAACAGGCTATTCTTATGATTTAATAGATCAAGAGTACGATATTAAACAAATTGAAGCAGGAGTGGTAATGGGTATTCAAATGATATTTTCAGATAACTTTTCGCTGGATTTTTTTCTAGGTGGTGGTCTCAGGTCATCAAAGATTGATAATAAACCCACGAATGTAGAATTTTATTCACCTGATAGAGGTTACACAGGTATTGTACCTAAGATTGGATTTGAAGTTGGTTTAGCATTATAAATACAATCAATACTGTAAATTAAATAGCACCAAATGGGTGCTTTTTTTTTATAATAAGTTGTTATAAAATCACTAATAATACAAAACATTTGTTTCTTTGTAAAATGAGGTACGGGATTTTGTTTATAATACTGATAATTTTTGCAAATCCTCTTTTTGCACAGTTTGGGAGTGATGCTTTCCAAGCATTGAATTTACCTTTATCCTCTCGCTTGGCGGTCCTAAATGAACCCATTGCATTGATGGACGATGATGTAGAGGTTGGAATTGTCAATCCGTCTATGTTGAACGATCAAATGAACAATCAACTTTCACTGAACTTTGTAGACTATTTTTCAGACATAAATTTTATTTCAGCATCTTATGCTTTTCCATTCAAAGATTTTGGAACTATGGGAGTTTCTATCAAGTCTATTGGTTATGGTGAATTTGTTGAAACGGATATTGCAGCTCAAAACCTAGGAACCTTTGGTGCTAATGAGCAAATAATTGCTGTTGGATTAAGTAAAAAGCTAACCGATCGGTGGATGGTAGGAGCTTCAGTAAAATCTTTATTTTCAAATTTTGAATCATACAGTTCAACAGCAGTAGCAACAGACATGAGCATAGCTTATTATAATATTGAAAAGAAATTTTACATGACTATGCTCGCAAAACATATTGGTAGACAATTAACTTCATTTACATCAACTACTGAAAATCTTCCATTACAATTAGAATTTGGGATGTCTAAACGTCTTGAACATCTGCCGTTTAGATTTATGTTGGGTTATAAAAATATTCAACAATGGGATTTAACTTACACTACTGAAAATACAACTATAGATACCAACACAACTTTTTTGATGGATTTTTCATCTAATTTGTTCAGACACATAGACTTTGGTGGGGAGCTAAGTTTGGGCAAACACCTACAACTTCGAATGGGATATAGCCCAAAAAGAAGACAAGAACTTAAAGTGAATTCATTTTTTGGGATGGTAGGATTTTCATGGGGAATAGGTGTAAAATTTTCACATTTCAAAATAGATTACGGTCGTTCAACTTATCACTTGCACGGTTCACCAAATTACTTTTCCTTTAGTACAGACATATCCAAGTTCTACAGAAAGAAATGAAAAAAATAAATATAGCAATAGATGGTCATTCATCATGTGGTAAAAGTACCATAGCAAAGCAATTAGCCCGGTATTTAGGTTATATATATGTTGATACAGGTGCAATGTATAGATCAGTTTGTTTGTATGCCTTAAATAATAATATTATAGAAAATGGTAATATCGATATTTCATTACTTCTTGATTTACTAGATGATATTGATGTAAATTTTAAATATGATCCGCAGACAAATACTTCATTAACCTACCTTAATGGAAAAAATGTTGAAAGTGAAATTAGAGGAATTTGGGTTTCTGAAAATGTTAGTAAAATAAGTAAAGTTAAAGCTGTCCGACAAAAACTAATTTCTATTCAAAGGAATATAGGCAAGAATAAAGGAGTTGTGATGGATGGTAGGGACATCGGCTCTATAGTTTTTCCAAATGCAGAACTTAAGTTATTTGTTACAGCTTCTGTTGAAGTTAGAGCAAAAAGACGATTTTTAGAACTTGAAAATGTTTCATTTGATGATGTTTTAGAAAATTTGAAACAAAGGGATAAGGATGATAGTACTCGTAAAGAAAATCCATTGATTATTGATAAAGCTGCAAAAATAATTGACAACACATCTTTGAGTAAGGAAGAGCAGTTTAATCTAGTTTTAAAATACTACAATCAAGTAGTATCTCATTAACATTCAGCTAAAGCCTCTTCAATAGACCTAGTATTTTCAAAATAGGATAGAAGTTTTTTAAAAACCTTGTCGACTTCCGAGTCTGGACATGAAGCACCAGAAGTAAGAATTATTTTTACTTTTTCTTTTTTAGGGATAAATTTCTGAGTTCTATGGAATGATTTGGTATCGTATTCAAAATGCTTTATTTCATCTTTTGAAATAATTTCCTCTTCAGATTTTATAAAAAAAGTGGGTAAAATATTTTCGCAAAGCTCTACTAGATGCGAAGTGTTAGAGCTGTTGTAACCTCCAACAACAATGGCAATATCAGCTGGTACATCTAAGAGCCCGTAGGTAGCTTTTTGATTTTCATTAGTTGCATAACATAATGTGTCTCTGGTATCAGCGAAAAAGTCTTTGTAGCTATCTTCTCCATGTTTGTTAATAATATGTGATTTTAAGAAATTTGATATTTCCTCAGTTTCACTGGCTAACATGGTGGTTTGGTTTACAACACCAAATTTTCTTAAATCTCTTTTTAAGTCAAAACCCTCTGAATATTTACCTTCAAAATTTTTGTAAAATTCACTTTCATCAAGTTTTTCGTCCATAAAATCTACTAATAATTTAGCTTCATCAATATCTCTAATAATTAGTGAGGGTGCATTTTGATATGAATGAGAGAAAGTGGCTTTAGTTTCTTCATGCTTATGTTTTCCATGAATAATAATTGAAAAATCATCTTTTCCAATACTATTAGCTTTTTTCCAAACTCTTGTTACAAAAGGACAGGTAGTATCGTATTTATCAAGAGTAATATTCTTCTTTTCAAGAAGTTCTTTTATTTCAATAGTCGTCCCAAATGCTGGTGTTATAACGACATCATCTGAAGTGATTTCATCCCAATCAATTAGTTGATTACCTTCTGTATCCATAATGAAATGCAAACCTCTTGAAATTAAGTCATCATTCACTATTGGGTTATGAATCATTTGACTTAAAAGGTATATCTTTTTTCCAGGATTTTCTTCAATAGCTCTGTATGATATTTCTATAGCATTTTCAACACCATAGCAAAATCCAAAGTGTCTGGCAAGATGAAATTGTACTGGGCCAAAGTCCACAATAGTAGGGGTGAAGTCTTTTTTCTTTGGGTCTAGATTTCTTCGTTTTTCTTTAATTGATGCAATTACTGATGAACGATAAAATTCTGGAACGTCGAATTTTTTCATTAGGTTAAATCATAAATGTTAGCGTATACCTCTCGACAAAAATAGGTAAATTTGGTCTATGAAAAGTATAAAAAATATTAGAACTGATTACATCAAGAATGAGTTAAATATTGAGGACTTACAAAAAAGTCCTTTCGATCTATTTAATTTATGGATGGATGATGCTTTAAAATGTATTGATGAACCTAACGCATTTGTTTTATCTACAGTGAATAAAAACGGACTACCCTCTTCAAGGGTATTACTTTTGAGAGGCATTAGCTCAATCGGATTTAGTTTTTACACAAACTACAATAGCCAGAAAGCTAAGGATATTAGTATTAATCCGAATGTTTCATTAAACTTTTTCTGGCCAGCATTAGAACGACAAATAAGAATAAATGGTCAGGTACGGAAATTATCTGATGATGAGTCTACCAACTATTTTAATTCCAGACCGTACGATAGTCAAATAGGGGCTTGGTCTTCACCACAAAGTCAAATAATTAATTCTAGAAATATTTTGGATGAGCGAGTAGATAAGTTCAAAAATAAATATAAAAATGAAGTACCACGTCCACCACATTGGGGAGGCTATATTGTTGAGCCTGAATCAATGGAGTTTTGGCAAGGTAGAGCCAGTCGTTTGCACGACAGGTTTTTATTTAAAATTCGTGATGGTAAATGGGACGCTAGTCGCTTAGCTCCATAATATTTTAATGAAGAATAACTTCTTTATCTAGCTTAAAACCTCTAAGAAAGTCGTCTGTTTTCATTCTTTTTTTACCTGATAATTGTAGTTCGTGTATTAGAATAAAACCAAATTTTACAGCTACTTTCAATTCATTTTTATGTTCGCTAATTAATTTACCGACTGGAAAATTGTGTTGAGCTTCGTGAATACTGGAATCAAAAATTTTAATCAGTCGATTTTCATCAATATTTGACCATGCTGCAGGATAAGGAGAAAGTCCTCTAATTTTATTGTGTATCATAGTCAAACTATTTGACCAATCAATTCTACAATCTTCTTTGAAGATTTTTGGTGCTTGGCAGCTATTTCCTTGCTGAACTTTTGAACTAAGGTTGTTAGCAGAAATAGTATTGACAGTTTGGCATACTAATTCACTTCCAATTGTCATTAATCTATCGTGTAACGATCCTGCATTTTCTTCTGGACTGATATCAATTCGTTTTTGTAATATAATTTTTCCAGTATCAATTTCTTGTTCAATAAAAAAGGTAGTCACACCACTTTCTTTCTCCCCATTGATTATGGCCCAATTTATTGGTGCAGCTCCTCTATATTTTGGCAACAATGAAGCATGAAGATTGAAAGTGCCTTTATGTGGCATTTTCCAAACCAGTTCAGGTAACATCCTAAAAGCAACTACTACTTGAAGATCTGCCTTTAATAATCTCAGTTGTTGAATAAATTCTGGATCCTTTAAATTAGTAGGCTGAAGAATTTTTAGTTTATTTTCAAGTGCATATTTTTTGACGGAAGACTGAGATAGTTTTTGACCTCTTCCTGAAGGTTTGTCAGCAGCTGTGACTACTCCTACAACATTGAACCCATTTTCAACTAATTGTTTTAATGATGCCGTGGCAAAATCAGGGGTTCCCATAAACACTATTCTCAACGTTGAACTCATATTTTGTAAAAATACGACATTAAGAAATCCAAATGACTTGATTTTTTGTATCCATGCTAATAATTTTATTATCACTTAAATATTGAAGTACTTCTACTATCTTATCTTCTCTGTAATCTATCAATGACATAACAATATCATTAACACTCATGGATGTGTTTTGAAGTAAATTTTTTATGTCCTTCATTATCTTATCAAACTCCTGCTGATTGATATTTAGTTTATTTCTCTCTAGGCATACATCACATTTGCCGCACCTTTGTTGGTTTTTTTCTGCAAAATAATTTTGCAAGAAACTACTTCTACAGACTATCGTATTTGAGATATATTCTGTGGCTTTATTAGCCTTTTCAATATCGATATTTTTCCTTCTTTCAATTTTACTACTAGAAAAGTTGTGTGAATTTACATTCATTTTTGGTTTTAAAAACAGAATTTTAGGGTCGCTATTTTGTGGGATATACTCAATGATGTTAAAAGCGTTTAATTTTTCTAAAAGTATTTTGACATCCGGTATTGATAATTGTGATCGTTTTGCAATTATACTTTCTTGTATTTTGGTATAATTATCGAATAAAGTACCATAAGAACGAAGTAATATTTTTAATAAAACATCATAAGGTTTATTAGCAATTTGAAATTGATAGAGTTCAGTGTGTGATACTTTAATGAAAATTCTTGATGGTTGATTTACGGCTTCGCTGAGTTTTATGAATTCTTCCTTTTCTAGTAGTTTTAAAACATTAAATGTTTTGAGGTAATTAAGTGAATACTTTTCACAAAAGTCATTGAGGTGAAATGGAAATTCTGAAAATTGACCACTGCCATTTGCAATACCTAAATAGTTTGCTAAATGTTGATATATAATTTTAAGATTCTCCAGACTAGGGTAATGATTTTCTACATCTTTTTTAAGTTCATCAACATCGAAAGAATTGCATACTAAAATAGCGTATGCTAATTTTTTATCTCGTCCTGCTCTTCCAGCTTCTTGAAAATATGCCTCTAAAGAGAGGGGAATATGATTGTGAATAACTACTCTCACATCGGATTTATCAATACCCATTCCAAATGCATTTGTTGCCACCATAACTCTGACATGATTCAATACCCACTTTTTTTGTTTCGATTCCCTTTCAGCTATATCCAATCCACCGTGATAAAATTGAGAACTGATACCATATTCTTTTAATAAAGTATGTATACGTTTAGTTTCCTTTCGTGTCTTACAATAAATTATAGCTGATCCTTTTACCTTTTTTAGGATTTGAATAATTTTCATATCCTTATCTTCATGTTTAAGAACAACGTATGCTAGTTCATTTCTGTAGAAACTGGTCTTGATGATATGTTTATTTTTAAATTCAAGTTTTTCTTGAATATCGTCAACAACTTGTTCTGTAGCCGTAGCTGTTAATGCAACGACTGTTGCATTGGTCAATTTTCTTATTTGAGCGATTTTTAGATAGGATGGCCGAAAATTATAGCCCCATTCAGAAATACAATGCGATTCATCGACTGCAATTAAGTTGATATTCATTTTTTGAAGTCGTGTTTTTACCATGTCATTTTCTAATCTTTCTGGCGATAGGTAAAGAAATTTATAATTTCCATAGATACAATTATCTAAGGCTATATCGACCTCTGCATAAGACATGGCTGATGTAATAGCTGTGGCTCTAATTTGTCGAGCTTTTAGTTGGCTGACTTGGTCATTCATCAGTGCTATAAGTGGCGATATAACAATACAGATTCCTTCTGTCATCAGGCTAGGAACCTGATAACAAATAGACTTACCACCACCAGTAGGTAAAAGCACTAAAGTATCTTTACCTTCTAAAATGGCATGTATAACATCTAATTGAGCTGTTCTAAAAGAGTCATAGCCCCAATATTTGTTCAATATTTCGAGTGGACTCAACATCAGTACGAAGATATGAATTAGATTTCATTGATAATAAAGTCTATTCTTTCTTTAATAGTTAGTAAAGGTACTTTCAATAAGGTGTACCCAAAATGTTTGTAAGCTGAACTAATTAAGTTATAAATTTCAGTGGCTTCTTCGAAAGTTTCGAATCGTTGGTCATCAGTAGTGTAAATATTTTCCCATGGTGGTAAAATGAAAACGGTTTCGAAATAGCGGTTTTCTTGACAATAGTTTAGAATTTCTTTAGGAATTGTTAGTTTATTTTTATTGAAGTAAGCTAAGCTGTCTATCATACCTCTATCATAAAATTGAAGTATTTGATTTGCCTTTTGAAAGTCTTTTTTTCTTTCGTTAAAAACAGCTTCTTCAAAACTGATGGGCTTAAAAGAGGAGTTGATTTTCATATCGATAATGATGGATCTAGAGACTTCTTCAAAACATTTATAATTATTAGCTAGCTCGTTAATAATACTCGTTTTTCCGCTTCCAGGTCCGCCAGTAATAACAATGCGTTTTTTCATAAGAAAGTACTTATGAGGGCAATACCAGAGCCTAAAATTATAGCAATAGTTTTTCGGCTGTTGAACTGGTGACCATCACTACTTTCAAATAGAATAGTAGTAGAAATATGAAGAAACATTCCAATAACAATTGCCATTATTTGATGGTGGTAAGTTGAAACATTACTTATGTAATGACTAACAAATGATCCTAAAGGAGTGGTAATTGCGAAGAATATTAAAAGTAAAATTATTTGTGGGGTTTTCATTTTACTTTCGATCAGTAAGTGAGTTAATACTATACTAACGGGAATTTTATGTAAAACTATTGCTGAAAGTAATGAATCATGAGTATGATCATGAATGTGATGTGCTGCACCTAGGGGCATACCTTCTATAAATGAGTGAATGCTTAATCCCAAAAGAATTGTAAATGATACATTTCCATGAATATGACCATGCCCATGTTCTACACCTTTAGAAAATTGTTCAAGAAGAATTTGTAATAAAAAGCCTACTAACACAAAGACGCCAATAACATGATTGTTACTGGTGTTGAATGTTTCAGGAATTAAATGGATAACTGTAATACCAAATAAATATGCACCACTAAATGATATGAGTAACTTAGTTGTCTTATTTGAAATATTTTTAAAATAGAATGCAATAAAACTTCCAACGAAAACAGATAAAAAAAGTACAATGTAATCTAATGTATGCATTTTTGAGCGGTTATGATAAGTCGAGGTGAATCTTCTGCGTTAAAGTCATTTAATTCATAATCTCCCCACAAATTTATAATTTTCATTTGAGCATTTTCAAATAAATTGATGAAATCATTTAAGGTGTATGCTTTTACCTTTTCAGTGAAATGATAACTTTTTCCTTGGTCTTCAAAACGAATATCTTTTATTAAGTAATTGTTTTTAAGTGATCGTCTTATTTTAAATGTAATATTATCAACTATTTTTTCTTCATATTCAGTTAAGTTTAAAAGTGTTTTTTTGACATTAAGAAAATCAATAATTAACTTTCCATTTTCAATAAGATTGTGTGAGATTGAATCTATTGTATTCTGATGTTCTATGTCATTTTCAAAATAGCCAAAACTCGTAAATAAATTTAAAGCATAATTAAAACTGTTTGGCTTGTAAATTGTTCGTATATCATGAACATTGAATGCAAGATGTTTATTGGATAACTTATTAGCTATTGTAATACTATTTCTTGAAATATCTATGCCTTCAACTTTGTATCCGTGACTATTTATCATCAGTGAGTGCCTGCCTTTTCCACAAGCGAGGTCAAGAAAGGTGTCATTTTTATCTGGTTTTAGAAAATGTAATAAATTCGAAATAAAGTATTTAGCCTCTTGTTCATTTCTGTCCTTGTACAAAATATGATAGTAAGGCGTGTCAAACCAAGTATCGTACCATTTCTTCATTTTCCAAATATAAATTTTAAAAGCTAATAATTAACTAATTTAGTGGCATGAAAAATCAATTTGAAGATAATTACAAAATGATTGCTAAAACCCAACTAGGGTTAGAAGATGTTTTAGCTGATGAATTGAAACGTTTAGGTGCAATGGAAGTAAATATACTCAATAGGGCAGTAAGTTTTGTAGGGGATAAAGGTTTTATGTATAAAGCTAATTTGAATCTTAGAACGGCATTGAGAATATTAAAGCCTATTCATTACTTTTCAGCTAGAAAGGATACTGAGTTGTATGAAAAAGCATTAAAAATTGAATGGTCTGATTACATGACTGTTGATGATACATTTTCTGTGAATGCTGCTGTACATTCTGATTTTTTTAATCATAGCCATTATGTAGCATTGAAGGTAAAAGACGCTATAGTTGATTATTTTAGAAACCATACAAGAGGAAGACGGCCAACAGTGAACACTAAACAAGCGGATGTACAATTTAATATTCATATTTCTAATGATAAGTGTACAATTTCTTTAGATAGTTCTGGAGACTCTTTACATAAAAGAGGGTATAGACATAGTACAAATGAAGCACCTATTAATGAAGTCTTAGCAGCTGGATTGATAATGTTAAGTGATTGGGATAGGAAAAGCAACTTTCATGATCCGATGTGTGGTTCAGGAACAATTTTGATTGAAGCTGCTATGTTAGCTTGTAATATACCACCTCAATTACACAGAAAACGGTTTTGTTTTATGAATTGGAAAGACTTTGAGGATGACTTATGGCAAACTATTAAATCATCATCGATGAAAAAAATAGTAGAGTTTGAAGGAAAAATAATTGGTTGTGACAGAGCTTTTGCATCTGTTCGTAAGGCTCAGGAAAATGTAAAGGATGCTATGTTAGATGATTTTGTTGAAATTAAAAGGGCTAATTTTATTAGAAAGCCAGAACCTATGCCTGAAGGTAGTACCTTATTATTTAATCCCCCATATGGTGAACGATTAAAGGTTAATGTTAATGAATTATATGCTGATATTGGGGATACTTTTAAAAAGAATTATCCAGGCTGTTCGGCTTGGCTAATTACATCTGATATGGAAGCTATTAAAAGTGTTCATTTAAAGCATAGCAAGCGAATTAAAATATTTAATGGCAAGCTTGAATGTCGATTTCTAAAATATGAAATGTATGAAGGAAGTAGAAAGAAACAAAAAAGCGACTAAAAGTCGCTTTTTTAGTTAGTATCCTAAAAGCTCTTGTGCTTTTTTGATTGAGATTTCCTCATCGTTATAAAAAGCAATGGGGTAACAACCTTCGAAACCTAAACTTGTTAGTTTATTGAGCCTCAGCATAGCAGCTTGAATATTTGTAAAGGTACCAGAGGTATACCTAAATATACCTTCAGAAACTTCGGTTTTTTCAACACCATCAATTTCATTTACTTTTGCTATCTCTACAACGTCATTTTTACTGTAGACGCCAATTTGTACTTTGAAAATTATGTCTCCATAAACAGCTGCATTATCTTCGTTATAGTCTAAATCCATATAATCCTCAGCCTTGACAATTTGACCTTCTTTAATGGCTACTACTTTAGCGTTTTCATAGCTCATATAGTATAATTCATTTCTTCTCTCAAGGGCATCCTCATAAGACGAAAATCCATCAGTAAAGACATGTTTAAATCCTTCATTATCTTTAAAAATAACAAGATCGTCAAGGTCATAAAAATCCAAATCAACTTCTTTAAGAACATCTAGCTGTACTCTAAATACTATATCTACAAGAGGAGGGAGTGCGTCAAGCTTTGCCGATGCACGCTTGTTTCTTTCTCTAGCAATTTCGTCGTTTGTAACGGTTCTTAAATCTCCCTGAATGTCTTCAATTATCATTACATTATTATAGCCACTATTAATAAGTTGCATTTGACGTTGATTAGCTTTCAATAAGTCGTCATATTCTCCAGAATAATACACAGTATAGTTCCCTTCAATAGTACTTTTTATATTATTGATGCTCATTAGTCTGTTGATTTCTGCAGCATCCATTCCTGCAGAATGTTTAGCTATTTGAAGTTTGTAAATCTTCTGAGCATTTAAGTCAATATATTTTGCTTCTGTATAGCTGTCTTCAAACTGTTGTTGCTGTTGAACAATTTTGTTGAATATTTTTGGCTTATAAATATCTACCAGCAGGGTATCACCCTGAATATTGACAACTTCTTTTGTTATTTTGATATATTTTTCTGCAGGATACGTTTCTGCGAAATATGAAGTAGCATCTTTTCTTGAGGTAGCATTTAGGTAATTTAGATACATTGCTTCACTCATTTTATCAGTGAGTTGAATTCCCTTTGAACTAACCACTGCACCTAATGGAGTATTTGCTTCTTGATCCAAGTAGTCTGGAACATCGTCTTTATCAGTATCTAATGGACATCCTACAGCATCAACCTTTACTCTAGATGGTGTGCCAATACAAAAGTCATCGACATCAGGTACGCCATCACCGTCTTCATCTTCTCTATCTAAACTTTCAAAGTTTACAATGTAGTTGTCTTTTACTTCAGAGACATATTCTTCTTTACAGTCATTACAGAATAAATCATAAACAAGATGGGCTGAGTTTACAAAATAATTATCTGAAGTACCATCTACTACATTATCAATGTAATCAGTGTTTGTATAATGAAATGTTGAACTTAAATTAAGGTTTAATCGTTCATTTAATATTAATTTGAGTCCAATAGATAGAGGTATGTCAATTCCTTCTTTACTGTACGCTTCTGTATTTTCTGGATCTAGCAACCATTCATTTAACAGATCAATTTCATATTCATCACTTGAACTATCATTAGAACCTTTTGAGTCAAATTTTAAATAATTTAAACCTACACCAACATAAGGAAAAAATACAGCCTTTGATTCAGGTTTTTTTAGACTATAATCGAATCTAAAACCGATAGTATTGATGGTGCTCATGAAATTTATTGGAAGATCATTTCTATTTAGGCCATCAACTCTCACAATGCCTTCTTCCATCATTATTGTGGCATTTATGTTGTTTGTTATTTTGGAAGATAATCCTATTTGAAATCCCGATTGTCCAATAATTCCAGTATTTCTAGTATCGGAAATATCACCTCTAAAATTAAAGTTACCAAAACCAATATGTATTAATGGTTTTAAAGTCATTCTTGACTTTTGTTTTTCTACTCCAGTTGAAATTGTTGAATCAGATAGCTGTTCATCTGTTGTATTTTGATAATCTGAAGGTATATATTTAGGGTCAGGAATCTGTGCCCATGTGACCATGCAAAGAAGGCTCAAATAAATTGTTGACAGGAATTTTTTCATTTAAACTCTTATTGTTAGTGAATGTCTGTAAAACTAAAGAAAATTTGTGAGTTATCAGAAGTTTGGTTTCAGCAAATATTTTGAGTAAAAATTATCTATGTATTCAACAGCTTCATCAGGAGTATCTACCAGTTTAAAAAGGTCTAAATCTTCTGGACTTATATTTTTTTCAGTTTTTAACATCACATCTTTAATCCAATCCATTAATCCTGTCCAATATTCAATTCCGACTAGTACTATTGGGAAAGCAGCAATTTTTTGAGTTTGGATTAAGGTTATTGCTTCGAAAAGCTCATCTAATGTACCAACTCCCCCAGGCATGACAACAAAGCCTTGGGCGTATTTTACGAACATTACTTTTCTAACAAAGAAGTAATCAAAATTAATGAGTTTATCGTTGTCAATATATTCATTAGCATCTTGTTCAAATGGTAAATCGATATTTAAACCAACTGATTTTCCTTGTCCTTTGTAAGCTCCTTTATTACCTGCTTCCATAATACCTAAACCGCCGCCAGTGATTACTCCATAACCCTTTTTTGTAAGTTTTTCGGCAATTTCCTCGGCTTGTTTATAGTATTTATTTTCTGGTTTTGTTCTAGCAGAACCAAAAATAGATACACATGGTCCAATTTTAGACAAAGCTTCAAATGCTTGTACAAACTCTGACATGATTTTAAAAATTTGCCATGAGTCACTAGATTTTATTTCATTCCAACTTTTATCTTTAAAAGCTTTTTCAATTTTATTCATAAGTCCGTTATTTAAGTTAGTAATTCAGTTTTAAGGAAAGGGGCTGTATACCCATTGTTAGATTGTATAATTTCTTCTGGAGTTCCTTCATTGATTATTTCTCCTCCTTTATTTCCACCTTCTATTCCTACTTCAATGATATGATCGGCCATTTTTATAACATCTAGATTGTGCTCAATTACTAAAACGGTATTTCCTTTGTTGACTATTTTTTCTAGAACTTGTAATAAGACATTAATATCCTCAAAATGTAGACCTGTTGTTGGTTCATCAAGAATGTAAAAGGTATTTCCTGTATTTTTCTTTGATAATTCACTTGCTAATTTTACTCTTTGCGATTCACCGCCTGATAGGGTAGTGGATTGCTGACCTAATTTCACATAGCCTAACCCTACTTCATACAACGCTTTAAGTTGTCGGTATATTTTAGGATGGTTTTCAAAAAAAGATAAAGCTTGTGCAATAGTCATGTCCAATACATCTGCTATAGATTTCCCTTTATATCTGATTTCTAAGGTTTCCTTATTGTATCGTTTACTATTACAATATTCGCAATCCACATGAACATCTGGAAGAAAGTTCATTTCTATTGTTCTGACCCCGGCTCCTTTACATTCTTCACACCGTCCACCACTAACATTAAATGAAAATCGGCCAACTTTATAGCCTCTTGCTTTTGATTCAGGGTGTTGAGTGAAAAGGGTTCTGATTTCTGAAAAAACTCCAGTGTATGTTGCTGGATTTGAACGAGGAGTCCTGCCTATAGGGGATTGATTAACCTCAATAACTTTGTCAATATGTTCTAGTCCAGAGATAGAATCGTATTCTAAGGGTTTTTTAACACTTTTATAAAAATATTGACTTAAAATTGGATATAGGGTTTCATTAATTAGGGTACTTTTTCCACTACCTGAAACACCAATAACACCAATAAACTTACCTAATGGAAATTTAACATTTACATTTTTTAAGTTATTACCTCTAGCACCTTTTAGATTTATTGATTTACCATTACCTTTTCTTCTGCTAGAGTTAGGGGAAATCATTTTTTTACCACTCAGATAATCAATTGTAAGTGAGTCGTTTTGCAAAAATTGTTTGATATTCCCTTGGGCAATAATTTCACCACCATGTGAACCTGCCCCGGGTCCTATATCAATGATATGGTCGGCCGACATTATCATATCTTTATCGTGTTCTACTACTATAATAGAATTACCGATATCGCGTAATTTTTTTAATGAGTCAATCAGTCGTTGGTTATCTCTTTGGTGAAGCCCAATACTTGGCTCATCAAGGATATAAAGGACATCAGTGAGTTGTGAACTAATTTGGGTTGCTAATCTAATTCGCTGACTTTCACCACCAGAAATACTTCTTGCTGAACGGTTTAATGATAAATAATCAAGTCCTACATCTAAAAGAAATTGAACTCTTTTGCTGAGTTCTTTTACGATTTCATTAGCAACTATCTTTTGTTTTTTAGAAAATACAGTTGATAAGTCGTTGATCCAGTCTTGAAGTTCTACAATGTCTAATTCAGCAACCTGAGCTATATTTTTATCGTTTATTTTGAAGTATAATGATTCCTTTTTTAATCGACTGCCATTACAAGTATTACATTTTTCATTGGTCATAAAATCATTGGCCCATCTTTTTAATTTCATCGAAGTGGAGTGTTTGTATTGTTCTTCAATAAAATTGACAATACCTTCAAACTTAATGTTGTAAGACTTATTAAGTTTAGCAGCTTTTAACTCAACTGAAAAGGATTCATTTATGCCATACAGGATAGCATTCAAACCTTTTTTTGGAATATCTTTAATTGGGGTGGTAAGTTTGAAATCGTAGAGCTTCCCAATCTTTTCAATTTGATTAATAATCCATGAATTGGATGTCGTCTTGACTGGAATAAGTCCTCCATTTTTTATACTCAAACTTTCGTTTAAGATTTTATTTATATCAACAATAGATTTTGTTCCTAAACCATTACAGTTATTACATGCCCCTTTTGGCGAATTGAATGAAAAATTATTAGGTTCCGCCTGAGGGTATGAAATTCCTGTTTTAGAACACATGAGGTGACGACTAAAAAAACGACTTTCATTACTTTCATGTTCCAAGGTCATTATTAGACCTTTTCCGTATTTCATTGCTGTTTGGATAGATTGTTTTAATCTATTTTCATTACCTTTTTTCACGGCCAAACGGTCAATGACTATTTCAATATCATGTGTTTTAAATCTGTCTACCTTCATTCCTGGAGTAATTTCGGTTAGTACACCGTCGACTCTTACTCTCAGAAACCCTTGCTTTGCAGTTTGTTCAAATAACTCCCTGTAATGTCCTTTTCTTGAACGTATAACAGGGGCTAGTATTAATATTTTCTTTTGATTTAATTCTTTTGTAATTATATCTAAAACTTCGTCATCAGAATATGATACCATTTTTTCTCCTGTATTATAGGAGTATGCATCAGCTAAACGAGCAAAAAGTAATCTCAAAAAATCATAAATCTCCGTAATTGTGCCAACCGTTGATCTTGGGTTCTTACTAGTTGATTTTTGTTCAATTGATATTACTGGTGATAAGCCGTTAATTTTTTCAACTTTTGGTCTTTCAAGACCACCTAAAAATTGCCTTGCATAAGCTGAAAAGGTTTCAATATATCGACGTTGTCCTTCAGCGTAGATAGTGTCAAAAGCAAGTGACGATTTTCCACTTCCGCTCATTCCAGTTACCACCACTAGCTGATTTCTGGGGATTGAGATATCAATATTTTTTAAATTATGTTCTTGTGCTCCGTAGATTTGAAGCAATTCTTTTGGTTTACTCATTAACTAAGCTGTCTTTAAATGATACTTTAGGGGTTAAGCTGTATATATTTTCAATTGGTATTTTAATTTCATACGTCTTTCCACTTTTATTGCTTAAATAACTTTGTCTCAACCAAGGATTGTGAATCTTCAATATTTTATAGTTAATACCATATTTGTGTGAAAAGTCTGCAAAGTTACTCACGGCACTATCTACTTTTACGGAATAAGTTGGAATAGGTTCGTATAGATCTTCAGTTCTGAATTGAAAGCCATATTTATTAGGATTTTCAATGATAGCTTTAATGGCTAAAATTCTAAAAACATATCTTGACGTTTCATTATTCAATAGAAGGTCATAATATTGATTACACTGTTGCCTATTCATTTGTTTTTGAAGACCACTTCTACCCATGTTGTAGGCTGCTGCTGCTAATGTCCATGAGCCAAACTTCTCTTTTGCATTTAATAAAAAATCACAAGCAACTATAGTTGATTTTTCTAAGTGATATCGTTCATCAATTTCTGAATTGACCTCCAATCCAAATTCTTTGCCAGTGGTTTTCATTATTTGCCAAAACCCCTTAGCTCCAGCTGGTGAGGTAACATTTTCTAATCCACTCTCAATTAATGCTAGATATTTAAAATCTTCGGGAATACCCTTTTCAATTAGAATTGGAGTTATGGTAGGAAAATATTTTGAGGCTCTTTTGTGTAATAACAAGGTGTTGGATTGCCAATAAGTGTTTTTAAGAATTTCTTTGTCATACCTTTCCCAAATATCTGGATTTTCTAGTGGTACTCTTTCATCACAAAAAAAAATATCAGCAGAAGGTTTAGGTAAAGCAAAAATGGAGTATTTAGCTTTAAAATTATCAAATACTAATTGGCTTTCTGTAGCTGGTGTTGAACTTGATGTTAAGACTACATAACCTATTAGAGAGCAGACTCCAAGAATTAAAAAATAAATTTCTTTTTTCATATTAAAATGGGCTAATAAAGGGTTTAAAATTTTCTGCTTCATTATCTTTTTGAGATACAATGGGAGAATTGACACCCCAGTCGATATTTAAATCTTTATCATTCCATAGAATTGCCCCTTCAGATTCTTTTGAATATGGTCCGGTACATTTATAGCTAAAAATAGTGTTGTTTTCCAACGTTAAAAACCCATGAGCAAAGCCTGGAGGTATCCAAAAAATAAGTTTGTTTTCACTACTTAGAAGTATACTTTTATGCTGACCGTATGTCGGAGATTCTTTTCTTATATCAACAGCAACATCTAAAACACTGCCATGTATAACTCTTACTAATTTGCCTTGCTCAAAAGGAGGACATTGAAAATGTAAACCTCTTAATACCCCTTTGTGTGATAGTGATTGATTATCTTGCACAAAGTCGAGATTTAATCCATTCTCTGTAAATATTTTTTTGTTATAGCTTTCGAAAAAGTGCCCTCTTTCATCCCCATAAACGCTAGGTTCTAATATACACAACCCTTCAATTTCAGTATGTTTAATCTTCATAATTTTTATAAAGTATAAAGATACAAAACAATGCTGACTATAAATTCGCCTGTTGCTAATATTAAAGTATATTTGCAATCCTAAAATTATCATTATGAAAAAATTGATTTTATCCCTAATTGTGCTAATGGGGCTTTCAAATATTAATGCACAAAATTTAAATACTGAAATGGAAAAGGTTAGTTATAGTTTAGGAATAAATGTTGCTAAAAGTGTTAAAAGTCAAGGCTTAGAGAGTATAGATGCAGATGCTGTTGCACAAGCATTTAAAGATGTTTTTGAAGGAAAAACATTACAAATTTCTGAAGAGGAGGCTAATTTGGTTTTAAACGATTATTTTAAAAAAATGGCTGATAAAAAGAAAGAACAGAATGTTGCAGCAGGTCAAGCATTTTTAGCTGAAAATGCGAAGAGAGAAGCGGTAATTACTACTTCTTCAGGTCTGCAATATGAAGTGTTAACAGAAGGTTCTGGTGATTCCCCAAAAGAGACTGATAAAGTTACTGTTCATTATCATGGTACTTTAATTGATGGAACTGTTTTCGATAGTTCTGTTGAAAGAGGTGAGCCTGCTTCATTTCCTGTAAATGGCGTTATTCCTGGTTGGGTTGAAGCTTTACAATTGATGAAGCCTGGTGATAAGTTTAAACTATTTATTCCCTCCAATCTTGCTTATGGTGAGAGAGGTGCTGGTGGTTCAATTGGACCAAATTCAACATTAATTTTTGAGGTAGAATTAATTTCTGTTAACTAGAAATTTAACTGATAGTCAAAAAAAAACCTCGCACTAGCGAGGTTTTTTTATATGTAGTAAATTAGTTTTACATGTGTATGACTTCACCATAAGCATCTGCTACAGCTTCCATTACTGCCTCACTCATTGTAGGATGGGGGTGAACAGCTTTTAAAATTTCATGTCCTGTTGTTTCCAGTTTTCTAGCTACAACGGCTTCAGCAATCATTTCAGTAACGTTATAGCCAATCATATGGCAACCTAACCATTCGCCATATTTTGCATCAAAAATTACTTTTACAAAACCGTCTTTGTGTCCTGCAGCTGAGGCCTTTCCAGAGGCAGAGAATGGGAATTTACCTACCTTTACTTCATAACCGGCTTCTTTAGCTGCTTTTTCAGTATACCCAACAGATGAAATTTCGGGTGAGCAATATGTACATCCGGGAATGTTTCCATAGTCCAGTGGTTCTGGATTTTGTCCTGCAATTTTTTCAACACAAATAATACCTTCTGCTGATGCAACATGGGCTAATGCTTGTGTTGGTAAAACATCTCCAATTGCGTAGTAACCGGGAATGTTTGTTTGGTAAAAATCGTTAACAATTAATTTGCCCTGATCTGTTACTATTCCAACATCTTCTAAACCTAAATTTTCAATATTTGCAGTGATACCTACAGCAGATAATACAACATCACACTCAATGACTTCCTCACCTTTCTTGGTTTTGACAGTAACTTTACAGTTTTTGCCAGAAGTATCAACACTTTCTACTGATGAATTTGTCATGACAGAGATACCGCTTTTCTTAAATGTTCTTGCTAACTGTTTTGAGACGTCTTCATCTTCAACTGGAACAATCGTGGGCATATATTCAACGACAGTAACATCAACCCCCATTGTATTGTAGAAATAAGCAAATTCAACACCTATTGCTCCAGATCCAACGACCACCATTTTTTTAGGTTTATTCTTCAAAGTCATTGCTTTTCTATAGCCAATGATTTTTTCACCATCTTGAGGTAAATTTGGCAACTCTCTGGAACGGGCACCAGTTGCAATTATAATACTTGAAGCACTATATTCAGTTGTTTTACCATCGGTATCGACAACATCTACCTTCTTGCCTGCTTTTATTTTTGCAGTACCCATAATGACTTCAATTTTATTTTTTTTCATTAAGAAGTCAATTCCTTTACTCATACCGTTGGCAACGTCTCTTGAGCGTGATACTACTTTTGTGAAATCAGCATCTGCTTCTTTAACAGCTATACCAAAATCTTCTGCATGATTAATATAATCAAATACTTGAGCAGATTTTAATAATGCTTTAGTGGGAATACAACCCCAATTTAAGCAAACTCCACCAAGAGATTCTTTTTCTATGATAGCTGTTTTTAATCCTAATTGAGAAGCACGAATGGCGGTTACATATCCACCTGGTCCACTTCCTATTACTATAACATCAAAATTCATTTTCTAGTGTTTTTAAATCCGTCAGCAAATCTAATAAATTCTTCCACAGTAAACGAAGCAATCTGCTAATACTTTACAGTAATTTATAGCCCAAAAATATACGCTTGATTCGAAATAAATTATACGATAAATTTCCTTTTACAAGGCTTATAAATCGTCTAGTCATTATTTGATTTGGGGATATAATCTTATTGATTTTTTTGTCTAGATTTTGCAATCTTTTTGTAGGCTTTATTAAAATTTCTTGTTCATATCCAAGCGATATAATTTCATTTCTTAGAAGGTAGCTTAATTCAATTAATTGATGTGAATTGAAAGTGCTTTTAAACCTGTATGTGCGACTTTTAATTAGGGGTTGGTGAGCATGTAAATGGTACTTTTCATCAGCTGAAAATTCAAATATTTTTTCTGATTTATAAAGCATTTTTTCTTCAAAATCAAATCCTATATAATCTGATAATTTACTTAAAGTTTTTTCTGGATATTCAACCAAGTTTTCATAGCTTATTTCTAATATTTCGTTTTTATTTATTTTATTGTACGCATTAAAATAAGCTCTTATAGTTGCGACTGAATTAATTATAAATTTATCATCATAATTTTCTGAATACCACCTACTAAAATAAGAACTTGTAATTGCTAAAGGATGTCGCTTAAGAAAAATGAATTTACTTTCTGGATATAATGTACGGATGTAGTTATAAATAAAAGTATTTGATGGTGTTTTTTCACCAATAAATGAAGCTTTTGTATTGTAAGTATGGGTGAATAATGCATTCGGTGAAATATGTTCACTACTGCCTCTAAAAACTACTTTTTCTTTGAGTTTAGAATTGTTTTTAAAGAGTTGATGTAGAATATATTTTTGTTTTGTAATATTCAAGGTTTTCCATCTAAATTTGGCTAATAAAGTGAAAAACCAACTTTCATTAATTACTTTGACTTTTGAATGATTATTTAGCTTTTGTCCTAAAACAGTACTTCCCGAGCGAGAAAAGGATAATATAAAAAAAGTTGATTTCAATATTTTATTATTTACCAATACAAAAGTTTGAAAAAATATTATCTAATAAATCATCAGTTGAAACTTCACCTGTTATTTCACCTAAATGATGTAAGGCTTGTTTAACATCTAAAGATAATAAATCTGATGATAGGTTTGCCTCTATATTTGACATGATGTTATCTACATAGTGCAAGGCTTGATTTAACGCTTCGAGATGTCTGTTATTACTAATAATAGTTTGTCCAAAATTTTTAGAACTTGTTTGAGAAAACTCTACTAATTTATTACGGAATTCATTAAGCCCTTTTTTTTCTTTTGCAGATATTTCTATGGCATTTTCAATGCTTGTTTGCAAGGGTTTAGAATCAATTTTATTTATAAGTATTAATACATTATCCTTGACCTTTGATTTTATATTTTTTAATTCTTCGAGTTGAATTGGTATTGATTGAGTAGTGTCCATTACAAAAACTATAATTTGAGAAGAGTGCACTTTTTCTAAGGCTTTTTTAATTCCAATACTTTCTATGTCATCGTCAGTTGATCTCAAGCCAGCTGTGTCAATAAACCTAAATGAAATACCATTTATATTTACGATATCTTCTATGGTGTCCCTAGTTGTTCCGGCAGTACTAGAAACAATAGCTCTCTCTTCATTAACAAGTGAATTGAGAAGGGTAGACTTGCCAACATTAGGTCTTCCAACAATGGCTACCGAAATACCATTTTTCATAACATTACCAATTGCAAAAGAGTCAATTAATCCCTTCAGTGTGCTTTTAATTTTGTTTAGAAGTTCAAGGAATGTTTGACGATCAGCAAACTCAACATCTTCTTCACTAAAATCTAGTTCCAGTTCAATAAGAGAAGCAAAATTAATTAATTCAGCCCTGAGTGTCTTCAGTTCTTTTGAAAATCCACCTCTCATTTGTTTGATTGCTAGTTCATGAGCAGATTCACTTTCTGATGCGATAAGGTCTGAAACTGCTTCAGCTTGTGATAAATCCATTTTTCCGTTAGCAAAAGCTCTTAGTGTAAATTCACCTCCCTTTGCAAGTCTAGCGCCGGAAGAAAGTAGTAATTGGATAATTTGGTTTTGTACATATATAGATCCATGACAGCTGATCTCTACAATATCTTCGCCTGTATATGAATTAGGGTTTTTAAATATACTTACCAAAACTTCATCAATCACCTTAGTGTTATTTCTTAATGTGCCGTAGTGTAAAGTATGACTATTCACCATCGTCAGATCTTTTGATGGAAAATGCTCATTACAAATTTTAATTGCTTTACTTCCGGAAAGTCGTATGGTTGATATTGCACCCATTCCAGGTGGAGTGGCCAGTGCACAAATGGTATCTTTGTCAATAAACATTTCACAAAGATAAAAAGTCTTTTAGTTTTTATTTTCCTAATTCATATTTCATTATAAATTTGCAAGAAATAATTTAAAAGAAACTATGAGTGTATTAGTAAATAATCAATCAAAAGTAATTGTTCAAGGATTCACTGGAAGCGAGGGGACTTTTCATGCCGGTCAAATGATAGAATATGGTACTAACATAGTAGGTGGTGTAACACCTGGAAAAGGTGGTCAAGTACATTTAGAAAGGCCAGTATTTAATACCGTTGCTGAAGCTGTTGATAAAGTAAAGGCTAATACCTCTATAATTTTCGTTCCTCCGGCCTTCGCTGCAGATGCAATTATGGAGTCTGCCGCCGCAGGTATTGAAGTTATTATTTGTATTACCGAAGGAATTCCGACTAAAGATATGATAACTGTTAAGGAATTTTTATCTGATAAATCGTGTCGACTGGTAGGGCCTAACTGTCCAGGTGTTATAACTCCAGGTGAAGCAAAATGTGGTATTATGCCGGGTTTTGTTTTTAAATCTGGTCGCATAGGTGTAGTGTCAAAATCAGGTACTTTGACTTACGAGGCAGCCGACCAAATAGTAAAAGCAGGTATGGGTATTTCTACCGCTATTGGTATAGGAGGTGACCCTATTATTGGTACAACTACAAAAGAAGCTGTAGAGTTATTAATGAATGATTCTCAAACAGATGGTATCGTTATGATTGGCGAGATTGGTGGTCAACTTGAGGCTGATGCAGCTCATTGGATTAGAGAAAATGGCACAAAACCAGTGGTTGGCTTTATAGCTGGACAAACGGCTCCAAAGGGAAGAACAATGGGACATGCAGGTGCTATTGTAGGAGGTGAAGATGATACTGCTGAGGCTAAAATGAAAATAATGAGCGAATGTGGTATTCATGTTGTTGAATCACCAGCAAGTATTGGAAATAAAATGGCTGAATTGATGGGAGTTAGTGCCTAATATTTTTACTCTCAATTTATTAAGACGCCATTGGCGTCTTTTTTATTTTTATAATTATATTTATACTAACAAAAATTAATCAAAATGAAATTATTGACTGAAAAAACAGCCATTATAACAGGTGGCTCAAGAGGTATTGGAAAGGGTATCGCCATCGCATTTGCTCAAAGCGGTTCCAACGTTGCATTTACTTATTTATCATCTCAACAGAAAGCTATGGAACTTGAAAAAGAATTGAGTTCATATGGTGTAAAGGCAAAAGGCTTTAAATCCGACGCATCTGATTTTGATTCAGCTCATCAATTAGTTGAAGAAGTAATTAATCATTTTGGTTCAGTAGATGTTCTGGTAAATAATGCAGGAATTACAAAAGACAATCTTCTTATGCGTATGACTGAAGAAGATTATGACAAAGTTATGGAAGTCAATATGAAATCTATATTTAACACGACAAAAGCTGTTCTTCGACCAATGTTGAAACAACGTTCAGGTTCTATTATTAATATGAGCTCTGTAGTAGGAGTGAAGGGCAATGCTGGTCAGGCTAATTATTCTGCTTCAAAAGCAGCAATAATCGGATTTTCAAAATCAACCGCCCAAGAGTTAGGCTCTAGAAATATAAGATGTAATGTAATTGCACCCGGTTTTATAGAAACCGAAATGACTGCAAAACTTGATGAAAAAGTTGTTGAAGGTTGGGTAAACTCTATTCCTCTTAAAAGAGGTGGCACACCTAAAGATATTGCAGATGCCACAATCTTTTTAGCTTCAGATATGTCATCTTATATTTCAGGTCAAGTTCTCAATGTTTGTGGAGGTATGCTAACTTAATGAATACTTTATTGACTGAATGGCCCATTATTTGGGTTTTAGGATGTGCATCACTAGCATTTGGGTATGCTTTTTTGCTCTATTCCGTGGGTAATTTTTCTGAAAACAATGTCACTCGCCGTTTATTATTCCTAATGCGATTTGCTGTAGTTTTCATCTTGTCTTTTTTCTTATTGAAACCTTACATAAACTATCAGTCAACAACTAAAGAGCCACCAATCATAACGGTTGGCGTTGACAATTCAACTTCCATGCTATCCTCAAGTGATAGTATTTTTGTCGCAGAGGAGTTATCAAAACAAATAAATCTTCTAAAGAGTGAGTTTTCTGAAACTCACCAAATTGATCTATATAGTTTTGGGGAAAATATCAATATATCATCTGATTTTGATTTTAGAGATCGAAAATCTGATCTTTCATCATATTTAAATGAAGTATCAAACTTATATTCTAATAGAAACCTTACAGCTAACGTTGTGATTACTGATGGTATCTTTAACTCAAGTTATAATCCATTATACGCTAATTATTCATTAAATTCTCCATTATATACTCTAGCAGTTGGCGATACTTCATTGAAGGAAGATTTAGAGATTACTAAAGTATCATACAACGAATTATCTTTTTTAGGAAATACATTTCCTGTTGAAGTAAGTGTACTGGCTCAATTTTGCAAAAACGCTGAAGTTAAAGTTGGTTTGTATCAAAATCAATCATTGATAGCTGAGGCAAGTCAAACTGTGAATTCCCCAACTCAACTTTTAAACTTTAAGTTTGAAGTCGAAGCTTCAGAAAAGGGTCTTCAAAAATATTCAATTAAGGTAAATTCACTAGAGTCAGAAAGTAATCTTATAAACAATCAACAGGAAATATTTTTGGAAGTTTTGGAAAGTAAACAAAAAATCCTTCTTCTTTCTGATGTTAGTCATCCTGATATTAAGGCCTTAAGTTTAGCATTATCAACAAATGATAATTACGATTTGACAATTCTATCTAATGAAAAATTTGATGGAGATTATCAGCCCTATAATTTAGTTATAGCTTTTCAAACAGAAATACTTAATTCAACATTACCTGTTTTTTACTTTTTGGGTAATTCATCACCAACTATTTCTAATGAATGGTTTGAAATATCTGCTACTAAGTCATTGAATGAAGTAACTGCCAATTACACCCCATTTTCATTATTTTCTATTAACGACTCTTGGAAAAGTTGGCTTAATCAACTTCCACCACTGCATTCCCCAAATTCAGATCTACAATTTAAAACGGAACACTACAATCTATTTAATCAAACTATTTTAGGTATTGAGACTAATCGTCCTATATTTTCATTTGTGAATCAGAATGGACTTCGATATGGGCTGTGTAATGCAGAGGGTCTATGGAAATGGCGTTTATATGAGTATATGCTTAAAAAAGAACATCAATTTTTTGATGAAATTATTAATAAAAGTATTCAGTATCTTTCTTCTGACGAAGACAACCGTCCGTTAAAGCTAAGGTATGATAAGATAATTGATGAGGATATTCCATTTTATATAGAAGCAGATTTCTATAATTCAAATTTTGAATTAGTAAATTCTTCAGATCTATTTATTAACATTAAAGATGATAACAATATTGAGTACCCTTACACATTCAATAAATCTGTAAATAACTATAAGCTTGAAATTTCAGATTTAGTTGCAGGCGATTATTCTTTTGAAGTTAATCTAAATTTTAACGGAAAAGATTATAAATCACTCGGTCAGTTTAGTATACGACCCATAGAAATTGAACAAATGAATACTAGGGCAAATCATCAACTCTTATATGCATTATCAGAAAAATATGAGGGCCAGTTTTATTTTGTTAATCAATTTGAAGATTTAAAACAATCATTGTCTACAATAGAATCACCAACATTGAGTTATACTAGTGACAAACAAAGTGATTTATTAAATTTGAAATGGATTTCAATTCTATTATTCGTATTTTTGTCCTTAGAGTGGATTCTTAGAAAGAGAAACACCAACATTTAACAATTAATCAAAATTAATATGTTTGAAACAAATGATGCAGGGGGATTTAACCCCAAATTGCCTAGATTTTTTGTAATAGGCTTTGTACTTGTAATTTTTTTATTAATTACAGGAGGAAATATGTTCTTCACAGTTAATCCAGGAGAAAAAGCTGTTATTTTTAAGCGATTTGGCGGTGGATTGGATAAAGAAAAAGTCATTCCCCAAGGTTTTCATTTCATGGCTCCCTGGAATAAGGTTTATATCTATAATGTCAAAATTCAAGAGGATTATGAAGCTATGGAAGTATTATCAAAAAATGGTCTTTCAATTAAGTTAGATTTATCTTTTAGATTTACACCAAAAGTTGCCGAGTTAGGATATTTACACGATATGATCGGTGAAGATTATTTAGAAAGTATAATTCGTCCAGAAATACGTTCAGTAACTAGAGAGGTCATTGGAGAGTATTTACCTGAGGAATTATATTCAACAAAACGAGAAGAGGTTGAAGACAATATTTACAACATTACAAAAAAGTCTTTGTCTCAAAATCATATCTTACTAGATGCTATTCTCATTCGTGATGTCACTTTACCAAAAACGTTACAAACAGCAATAGAAAATAAGTTAAGACAAGAACAAGAAGCTCTTGAATATGAATTTAAATTGTTGAAGGAACAAAAGGAAGCTGAAAGAAAGCGTATTGAAGCTGAAGGTATTGCAGATTTCCAAAAAATTGTTACCAAAACAATAACTCCACAGTTACTTAAATGGAAAGGAGTAGAAGCTACACAAGAATTATCAAAATCAACAAATAGTAAAGTTATCGTAATCGGAAATGGTGATGGTGATTTACCTATTATTCTTGGTGGTAATAACTAAGTATTAACCTTAAATTTTTTTTATGAAGAATATAATTGTTCTAATGACTATCGTTTTACCTTTAACACTTATTGGTCAAACAAATTCAAAGTCATTTAAAAAGCAATCTTTTGAACAAGTAAAACATCAAAAACCTCTACCAAGTGTATTTTCGTACATGATAATGGAGGTTGTTAGTCCAATAAAAAAATCAGAAAAAGCTGATTCAGGTAAGTTGAATTTTAAATTTATAACTAAGGATGCAAATATTAAAAAAAGCTTAGCCAGATTAAATGGGAAATTTGATTCACTTATTGAGATACTTGATGTATTAGGATCTAGAGGATATGAATTAGTTGGTTTTCAAAATAACAACTATATCTTCAAAAAGTCTAAAACTAAACAAGTGTTCAGAAAGTAATAAACGCCCCTTAAAGGGGCTTTTTTTTTATGAAACATTATCCTGAAAAAATACTTGTTGCATGGGGGGAGGCAATTTCTGGAAATATAGAAATTAGAGATTGGCTAATGAAAAATAATTATCCAGAATTAGGTCTTTTTTGCTTTGCACTTTATTTTGATAAAAAAGCTAGTAATTGGTTATTAAAAAATGCTCCCCATTTACTTGCTACAATCAAAGGAGTTGAAGGTAAAAAAGAAGCATTAATATGGCTAGAGAAAAATGGTTTTCATCTTCTTGCCAGAGTAGCAAAAGCTGCCGATGAGGATAAAAACCAAATGAAGTGGCTTATGATAAATGACCGTTTATTTGCACTTATTGCTCAGCGTATAAAAATGATAAAAGATGATATTGAAGAGATTAACAATGATGTTCATAGGTGGGGCTATGAATAATACTTAATTTCTCATTTTTTTAAGTTCAGTAAGCTTATCTCTAAGTTTAGCTGCTTCTACAAAATCTAATTCTTTTGCAGCATTTTCCATTTGTTTTCTTGTGCTTTTTATCGCTTTCTCTAATTCATTTGGATTAGAGTAGTCTATACTTTTTTCAGCGGCAAGAGAAGTAGTGGGACTATTCATTTTATATGGATTTAACTTTTTAGTTAATGCATTATCCTTTGTTTTATGAAGTGGTGTTGGAGTAATATTATTTTTGAGATTATAGTCAGTTTGTTTTTCTCTCCGTCTGTTTGTCTCATCAATAGTTAACTGCATGCTATTGGTTATTTTATCAGCGTACATTATTACCAATCCATTGACGTTTCGAGCTGCTCTTCCTGCTGTTTGAGTTAGTGAACGTTCAGATCGAAGAAAACCTTCCTTATCAGCATCCAGAATAGCGACCAGACTTACTTCAGGTAAGTCAAGACCTTCTCGAAGTAAGTTAACACCAACTAATACATCAAACAAACCTTCCTTTAATTCGTGAAGAATTTCTACCCTTTCTAAAGTGTCAACATCTGAGTGAATATATCTACTTCTAACGTTAAATCGGTTAAGGTAGTTAGTCAGTTCCTCAGCCATTCGTTTAGTAAGTGTAGTTACTAAAGTCCGTTCATCTTTTTCAACCCTTTGTTGAATTTCTTCGAGTAAATCATCAATTTGATTTAATGATGGTCTTACATCAATTTTTGGATCTAACAAGCCTGTAGGACGTATTACTTGTTCTGCTACGACACCTTGCGATTCTTCCAGTTCATAGTCAGCAGGTGTTGCACTGACATATATAAATTGATGATTAATTTCAGTAAACTCATTGAATTTAAGCGGTCGGTTGTCTAAGGCAGCTGGTAGTCTAAAGCCATACTCTACTAAATTTTCTTTTCTCGAACGATCACCACCATACATAGCTCTAATTTGTGGAAGTGTAACGTGACTTTCATCAATAACTGTCAAGAAGTCGTTCGGAAAATAATCAATTAAACAAAATGGTCGTGTACCAGCTGCTCTACCATCAAAGTATCGTGAATAATTTTCTATACCTGAACAGTATCCAAGTTCACGTATCATTTCTAAATCGTAATTTACTCTTTCGTCCAAACGTTTGGCTTCCGTTTTTCTATCAGTATTCGTCAAAAACTGAACCTGGTCCATTAAATCATCTTGAATTTGATGTATAGCACTTTGAATTCTATCTTTCGACGCTACAAAAATATTTGCGGGATATATTCTTAAATAATTTAGTTTATCAATTCTGTTTGAAGTAGTAGGGTCAAAACTTTCTATTTCTTCAATTTCATCTCCCCAAAAATGAATTTTATAAGCGATATCTGCATAGGCCGGAAATACTGAAACTGTATCACCACGAACAATAAAATTACCACGCTCTAATGCGATTTCACTTCTTGAATATAAGGAGGTCACTAATTGATTTAATAACTTATTTCTGGAGATTTTTTGTTCAGTTTTTAATTCAATTTGGTTATTATCGAATTCCTCTGGATTTCCAATACCATAAATACACGATACGGATGAAACAACTATTATATCTTTTCTACCTGACAATAATGTTGAAGTTGTGCTTAGTCTTAGTTTTTCAATTTCTTCATTAATCGACAAGTCTTTCTCTATATATGTTCCTGTTGTGGGTATGTAAGCTTCTGGCTGATAGTAATCATAATAGGATACAAAGTATTCGACAGCATTGTTTGGAAAGAATTGTTTAAATTCACTGTATAGCTGTGCTGCAAGAGTTTTGTTGTGACTAAGAACTAAGGTAGGTTTTTGTACCTCTTTTACAACATTAGCAATTGTAAATGTTTTCCCCGACCCAGTAACTCCTAATAGTGTTTGATGTTTTTGATTATTGTCAATACCATCAACTAATTGTTTTATAGCATGCGGCTGATCGCCAGTAGGCTCAAAGGGAGATACAATGTTAAACCCCATTAAATAGCGTTTATTAATTTCAGTTTATGCTTTAAAGACTTAATATTAAACTGGCTTTCTTGTATTTTTGACAGAACTTGTTCTTTGATTTTATCAGCACCCTTGCTATTTCCAAAAAATGAAATATTAGTTTCGTATTGATTAATTTCTTTTTGTAAGTCGTTGATTTTATTTTTTAGGATTTGTTTTTCCTTTTCAATACGCCTAGAGTTAGGTTCTTCTTTAAGTTTCAATAACTTATTATTGAAATGTATGTCATTCAGTTCTTGTTTACTAACTTTCATTTCTGAAAAGTAACTGTCAATTAGTTTTCTAAATTCATTTTCAATATCACTTTCATCTCTTGGAACCCTACCAATGGAATTCCAATCATTAGTTAAACGATTAATTAATTGTAAATTTTCGTCTTTATTTTCTGAAAGTTTTAATGCTTTTACTGATTTAAGTAACTTTTTCTTTTCATCAAGATTTTCAACTTTCTGTAAATCTAAAGCTTCAAAATGTAGTTTTTTTGAATTATAAAATTCATCTAAACTGTTTTTAAATCTCTTCCATATCTTTTCTGATTGAGATTTTGGTAAATAGCCAGATTTTTTCCAATCTTCTTGAATTTTAAAAAATTCATTGCTACGTAATTTCCAATCATTACATGGTGTTGAATTTAATTGTTCTACTTTTTCACACAGTGAAATTTTAGCAGTCAAAACACTTTTAGTCTCTGACTTTTTAATTTTGTAGAAGTCGTTTTTTTTATGATGAAATCGTGTTAATGATTCTCTGAGAGTTTTCCAAGCTAGTTTATTGTCTTCTTTATTCAGAAAACCTACTTTTTTCCATTCATTTTCTAGCGAAATTACTTTCTCTGTTGCAATCTTCCACATATTATGATTGCTAGCACCTGTATCAGTTATTTGGTCAATTTGTAAGCAAAAATCTAGTTTATTTTTAAGTGCTTCTTTACTTTTTTGTTTTAGAGCAGTGTAGTGATCATTTCGTTTTTTGTGAAGCTGTCTTGTTGCTGCTTTAAATCTTCCCCAAATTTCTTCTCTAAACTCTCTTTTTACAGGACCTGTATTTTTCCACTTTTCATGTAAATCTTGGAGAGTAGAGTGAATTTTATGTATTGACTTTTCGTTAGTTAATTGTTCTGCTTGTTCACAAAGAGAAATTTTTAACTGATAATTTTTGTTAAAGTCTAAATCTCTTAAATCCTTATTAATTTTAATAAAGTCATAAAACCTCTCAACTTGATGATGGTAAGAGTTCCATATATCATTTCGATATCCAATACTTACTTCTCCTGTACTTCTCCATTTTTCTTGTAGATTTTTGAATTGATCAAATGTTTCTTTTAGAGTTTCTTCTGATTCTACAAGATTTTTAATATCCTGAATAATGTTTTGTTTTATGTTCAGACTTTTTGAAAAATTAGCTTCAAGTTGTTCTCTATATTGAGCCTTTTTTTTACGGTAAATATTGTACAGATTTTTAAATGTTTTTTCTAGTGGATAGCTGAACTCAAATTCTTCTTCCTTACCACCATTTTCAAGAAAATCATTTTTTTTAGTCTGCTTTTCTTTATTTAATTTTTTATAAAATACAGCTTTAATTTCCTCAACAGCTTTATTTGTTGAGTTGAAATCATCGCTTTCATTTAATCTTTTGAGCTCTGAAACTAAATCGTCAGTACTATAAGTGTTAAAATCTTTTTTTGGAGAAAAATTATCGATTATCTTTTCCTCTTGCTGTTCAATATCTATTCCCTTATTTTCTTCTTCTGTGTTGGTCATCTCGCTAACGAAAAGTTTAGTATTACTGCAAATTTAAGCTATAAATTTCAAAATTCCTCGTTCCATATTCTCCAAGATTCTTCGGCTTGAATATGAAGCATTTCGAGTCCATTTTTAATTTGACATCCTTGTTTTAGACCTTTTTTCAGAAACATAGTTGATGATGGGTTATATGTAAGGTCGTAAAGTATATTATTGTTATTAAGCAAATGGTAGGGTAGAGCTGGTGATTGGTTAATATCAGGAAATGTTCCCAGGGGTGTGGTATTGACAATTAAATTGTATTTAGAAAGGTTTTTATTTGATAAACTTTCATAATTATTTTCTGATTTTCGAGAAATTATTTTGAAGTCTATATTCAATTTACTAAACGCAAAGGCTATGGCTTTGGAGGCTCCACCACTTCCAAGAATTAACGCTTCTTCAACTTTAGAAATATTTAGATGTTGTAATGATTTTATGAAACCTATGTAATCAGTATTATGACCAATGTATTTCCCATTTTTAATACTAACACAATTTACTGCTCCTATTTGTTGAGCATCAGTTTCTAATTCATCTAATAAAGGAATAATTGTCTCTTTGTATGGAATTGTTACATTAAAACCATTGAGTTGTTTTATTTGAGTATTTTGAAAAAGACGTTGTATTTCAGCAATTTCAAGGTTAACGTATCGGCAGTTTTTTATGTTTTCCTGTCTGAATTTGTTCTGAAAATAAGTCTTTGAAAAAGAGTGACTTAAAGATCTGCCTATTAGACCAAATGTTTTCATTTTTTCTGTTTAGCAAAATATTCAACGATGATAATACTTGCAACACCTAAAATCATAAACGCTATCACTATAAATTCGTCTAATGACCAATCTTGTGGAATATATCTCTCGTAGCCCACAAGAATAGCTTGTCCATTTCTGTCTAAAGTATTTACATCAACTAGTTCTTTTTTCCAAGGCCAAATAATTGTTAGCGATCCAAAAACAAAACCTGTAAGTATTGAAAGTGTTTGATTGCCGTAGCGTTTAAATACCCATGAAATAAGTGCTGAAAACGCCAAAATACCTGCTACTGAACCAATCAAAAATACTATGAAATAAATCAGGTAATCAAATTGTTCACTTTCTACAAAAGTATTCAACTCACCTTTTAATATACTACTAATAAAATCTGTTAAACTATTAATTGACTTAACCATTAGAAGTTGGTAATTGCCCATAAGCATTAAAATATATGAGCCTGATAAGCCGGGTAATATCATACCGCATATACCAATGGCACCACAAATTAAAATGTAAAGGATTGATGTGTTTTCTGTTGGAGAAGGTGACATGAATGATAAGACTGAGGCTATTCCTATTCCTAGAACAAAGAGTACTATTATTGACCAGTCCCATTTTGTAATATTTTTCCCAATGGGATAAATTGATGCTAATACTAATCCAAAAAAATAGGCCCATGTTTCTTCTGGAAATTCTACTAATAAAAAGTCAAAAAGTTTAGCTAAGCTTAATACACTAAATATAATTCCAAAGAAAATAGGAAAAATAAACTTGAAGTTTATATGAACAGCAAGTTCATTTAATTTCCATTTTATTAATAGTTTGAATGCTTTTAGATTGAATGCCTTTAATGAATTTATGAACTCTTCATAAATATTTGTTATGAGTGCTATCGTTCCACCTGAAACGCCGGGAACAACATTTGCAATACCCATTGCAATTCCTTTAAGGCTAAGTAATATAAAATTAAGCATAGATAATTGTAGGTTAAATTTCCTCCCAAGCACTATAACCACCTTCTAAATGGTGGATATTATCATAATTATGTAGTTTTTCAATCATATATTTTAAGGATTGACTACGCTTTCCACTATTACAATAAATTATTACGGTTTTATCTCTTGGTACTTCATCAATTCGACATAGTACTTCATCTAACGGTATATTATAATCACAAATATGACCATTTTCGCACTCATAAGGTTCTCTTATATCTATGATGGAAATAGGTTCATTATTTTCAATGCGTTGTTTAAGTTCTTTGGCATTCATAGTTTAAGAGTTTTTAAGTTAGGTGATCAAAAAAAGTATCTCCTCTAAGTCCTAATCTCAGGCATTCTAGTGGTATAACTTCATTGGATGCTATATTTCCTAGGTTTACATTTGCTCCCATAAGTTTGATGAACCATACTTGCTGGTTTTTTTGTGGAGATTCCCAAATAACTTTATCATTATCAATTTTAGTTAAAATTTCCTCTATAAGGTCAGAACGAACTTCCCCACTATTTCTGTATATACCTACATTTCCACCTTCTCTTGCTTCTGCAATAACTTTCCATGAGCCTGAGTCAATTTCTTTTTGAATTAATTCAATCCATTTATAGGGTGGAATAAGTTTATTAGCATCCTTTGAGCCAACTTCTGAAAGTACTGTATAATCTTTACAAAGTGTTTTAATGTAATTACATTTCTCTATATGAGAAATTTCAATTGAACCATCTGAAACTTCTACAGTGTTAATGTTATACTTTTCAAGTAATTTTTGATAATCGGTAAACATATTTCTAGCTACAAATGCTTCGAATAAAGTACCTCCAAAATAAACATTGATATTTGCCTGTTGGTATAATTTTATTTTTTGTTCAAGATTTGTGCTGATAATTGATGTGCCAAAACCAAATTTAACAAGATCTGTAAGGTGACCAGCGGTTTCAATAAAATCTTCTACTTGACGAATACTTAGACCTTTGTCCATCATCATAGTTAAGCCGCTATTTCTTGGTTTTTCGTTTCGGTTTGGCAGGTTGGATAACTTAAAGTTCATTAACTATTACTTTTTGTGTTTCGCCAGCAAATTTAAAATAATTTCATTTGTTTTTATATGTGGTAGATACTGAAAAAATTCTTCGTGTTTTTCATAGTTTAGGACAAGTGCCTCTTTAAAAAATTGTAAGGCTAATTCGTCACTTCCAGATTTGAACAAATAAGCAGATAACCTGTAGACTATTTCGGCATTTTTTGGATTTAGTTTTATAGCTTTTTTCAAAAGTTCAATAGCTTCAAAGTTTGACTCATATTGTGAGATTAAATGAGAATAATTTAGCCATGACTCTGAATCAAACTCATCAATCTCAATAACTTTTCTATAAGCTTGTTCTGCCTCTTTTATAAAGCCTGCTTTTTCGTGAATTTTAGCATAAGTAAAAAGAAAGTCAATATTATTTGGGCTAATATCTATTGCTTTTTTCACGTGGTATGAGGCTTCTAAGGTATACCCCTGTAAATCTAATATCAAGGCTAATGCATACCATGATTCGTCAAAATTATCGTCTTTTTTAAGTGACTTATAAAAATAGACTTTTGCCTTTTCTAAATCATCTAATTTTTCGTAAAAATTTCCAATGTCATAAAAGATATAAGCATCAGGTTTTTTGAATGAAAACGTTTGTTTACAACATTGAATAGCATTCTCATAGTAGCCTAATTCAGCATATGCATCAGCTTTGTTAGTATATGCTTTGTAAAAATCATCCTTAATACAAAGTGCATAGTCAAAAGCTTCAATGGCGTTTAAAAAATCTTCCGTTCTTTGGTACGTAATTCCTAGATAAAACCATGCTTCATGGTCGTAAGGGTTGTTAGAAATGTATTTTTTTATAAAATCAACCGAACGATTTTGATTTCCTTCAATTTCTGTCGAAATAATATAAGTATACCAATACAGTTCATTTCTGAAGTTTAGTAATAAAAGTTTTTCCAACATATCGTTGGATTTAGAATGATTTTCAATCTGTTGATACTCACTAGCTAACGATGAGATAACATCTTCATTTTTGTCATTGTAACACATCAGTTTCTCGAGTACATCAATAGCCTCTTGATGCATCTCTAATTTGCTGTATACTGCCGAAAGAGTAAATAGATAATCTTCACTTTCTGAAGGAGGTATTTCTTGAATAACTTTATAAGCTTCCTTAATTTTGTCGAAATAAATGAGAACTTGTACCTTTTTTAATTTTAGCTCTATAGAAAAAGGAAATATTTTATCATACAGTACAAAGGCGTCCTTAACTTTTGATTTATTATTATTCTCGCAAAAGAAATCGATTATTTTTTCTATTTCATAAGATTCAAAATATTCAAATTGATTCTTTTCAAGCATTAAATCGAACCGCTTAATAAGGTGTAGTGTACTATTTTCCCTAGAACTTAATCCATCTTCATACATATTATAAATATAGCAAAATAAATCATGATTTTAGGTTTTTTACCAAAATCATTTTTAACAAAGAAATTAACAAATAACTAAATGCTGCTTAGTTTACTAGAGTTATTTTTCCAACAATTTGTCGCTCTTCATTATTTTCAAAAACTACATAAATGCTATAGAGATATACATCTGTTTGACATAATTTACCATTATGTCTTCCGTCCCAACCAATATTCTGATTTGATGTAGAAAATAAACGTTCTCCCCATTTTTTGAAAATATCCATTTTGAAATCCATTGCTCCTAATATTACCGGGAATAATACATCATTTATTCCAATATCTAATGTGTGATTGTTCGTATTATTATTTTTATTAGGAGTGAATGAATTTGGAATTAAAACACTTCCTGATGAACTTTCAGATATAGAAATGGTCTTGTAGCTGGTATCACTACAAAATTCGTTTGTTGCAATTAAGTTTATAGTATATATCCCATTAAATTCATAAGTATGGAATAAGTTGAATTCGTTTGATGTGAAGGAATCACCAAGATCCCAAAAGTAGTCTGTGGCTAACTCAGATAGGTTTTCTGTTTCGATTGTTGAGTTATTTTTATTTATGGCAAATAAAGATGTTGGAGAATCATAAACCTTAATGATATTTTCTTTTGTAATAGAATTATTACCATCTGAATTAACAACTGTCAGAGTTACTGAGTATTCGCCTTGGTTAGTGTATATTTTTACAGGATGTTCAAGTCCAGAATAGGTGTTATCTCCAAAATCCCAAATAAAATTGCTTGCATGTAAGGATGTGTTTTCGAACTGTACAGTTAGAGGTGGGCATCCTTCACCAGATCCTAAGAAATTTGCTATTGGTAAATTGGGCAATATTGTAATCCAATGATAAATAGAATCATTACAATTATGTTGAGAGTTTATTTCTAATTTGATTTGATATTGTCCTTGCGAGTTATATGTGTGTGAATTAGGTTGTTTTACAGTAGAGTTTGAATTATCACCAAATTCCCAATAATATTCCCAGTCGCCTTCATTTGAAATATTATTGATTATTACTGTGGAGTTAGGTAAGCTTTGAGTTATGGGACTGACTTCAAATTCAGCTATAGGTGAGGGGTAGATATGAATTTTTTTATAGGTTGTGTCTTTACAATCATACTCTGAGTTAATTATTAATGAAGTATTAAAAGTAGTATCAAAAGGACTGTTATTAGTAAAAATATGATTGACATAATTTGCTCCATTGTTTATAATAGTACCATCACCGAAGTCCCAAGTTAAATCATTGATTCCTTGTGAAAAATTATAAAACTGTAAGTCTAGTGGAGAACAGCCTGCAGTATCAGCTAAAAAGTTGGCTGTTACACTTGGAAAAACATTTATAGTTTTTGATGATGTATCGCTACAATTATAATCATTTAAGGTCATTAGCTTTAGCTCATAGGTTTGTATATTGCCTTCATTGTTTTCAAGATTTACGCTAAAGATATTAGTATTTATAATTGTATCAGTTCCACTATTTATATTCCACACATTATTAGTTGATTCAGTTGAATTGTTTTGTACTTCAACACTTAAAGGCGAACAACCTAAACTATCTGATGTTGTAAAATTAGATGTAGGAGATGGAAATATATTAATTTGGTGAGATGTGGTATCTGAACATCCAAACGGAGAGGTCGCAATCAGTTCTACATTATATATTAAGTCGTTTGAGCTATTGTTTAGATATATATGAACCGGGCTTTGGATTGAGGATGAATCACCATCACCAAAATCCCATTCATAGATTAAAGCACCATTTACAGCTGGAAAATGAATCTCTAGTGGCGAGCAACCACTTGATGGTGTTGTTGAAAAGTTAAAATTTGGTTCCGGATAGGCTATAATAGTTTGAATGCTAGTATCCTTACAACTACTTTGATTACTCGCAATTAAGCTAACCTGAAAGGTTTCAATTAAAAGGCTTTGGTTTTGGAATGTATGACTAACATTTGTTGAGGTGTAATTTGTATTGTCTCCTAAGTCCCACTCATAATTTAACGCATTAGTTGAATTATTAGTAAAATCTACCTCTAAAGGTGCACAATCGAAAATGGCATTACTGTAAAAACTTGCAATGGGTTGTGGTAATACAGTAACAGTTAATGAAGATGAATCTTTGCAACCAGCACTTGTTAAAACTGATAGACTAACCTCATAATCAATTTCATTGATCGAGTTATTTACAAATGTATGAGTTGGGTTTTCTAAAATGCTAATATCGGTGTCACTAAATTTCCATGTTTGATAAATAGCATTTGAAGATGACTGATTTAAAAAAGTGATTTCAAGTGGTGAGCATCCTTCTACTTCTGATGTAATAAAATGAGCTGATGGCATACTATCAACTTGAATTTCTATTGTATCAGTACCATTACAATATGAGGTAGATACGTTTAAAACTATATCAAAAATACCAGCTGAATTAAAGTTATGAGTAGGATTTTCTAAAGTACTTGTTGTCCCATTCCCCAAATCCCAATGCCAGCTTACAATATTATCAATTGATTGTGTTAGATCTTCAAAGTTGACCAGTTCATTTACACACACATTTGTTGGCGTTACAGAGGGTTTTGGAGATTCTCTAATTATTATATTATCTCCGAAAGTATTAGTACAACCACTAGAGTTAGTAACCTCTAAACTTATCCAATGAGTTCCAATTGAACTATAATCTTGTGTCTCAGGAATGGTAAGATTACTTGTATTGCCGTTTCCAAAATTCCAATTCCAAACTATTACATCATTAGAAGAATTATCGGTGAAATTAACTGACATACTATCACAGCCTGAGTCATTATCAATAGTAAAATTAGCTGATGGAATTGGTGAAACATAAACCTCTATTTTAGCGGTATCTCTACATATTCCAGAAATTTGAGGAATTAGCAATACCTCATAGGTTCCGGCTGTGTTATAAGTATAACTTATATCTCCTGCCCATTGTTGAGTCCATGAGTTTCCATTACCCATATCCCAAATGTAATCGTTTACTATCCCTGAACTTAAATTTTGGAAGGTAATTGTTTCACCTATACAAATGGAGTCTTTGTCAGCAGAAAGATTTGAAATAGGTGGTGGAATAATATTAATACTCATATATGCTGTGTCTAAACCACAGAAACTGCTGTCTATCAACATTACCTCATACGTTCCAACTCCAGGGTAGTTAATTTCAATGGGTAAGCTAGGCGGCCATGCTTGCCATCCGATAATTGAGTCATAGCCTAATCCCCAATAATCCCCAAAATTCCAATATTCATAACGTTGAGAAATATTACCTTGTAAAATACAATTTCTATGTGTACTGTTGGTGTAACTAACCATTGTTTCTGGATAACACAAGAAATTTTTTGAAGCTGAAATAGATGCGTCATCTATATCCCAAATTCTCAATGGATTAAAAGTGGCTAAACTTGGTCCGCCCTGAATGGTATTACATTCATTCTCAGCAGTCAATGTGACTTGTGTAGCACAATTAATAGTGCCTTTTTCATATAAGTGTGAAATAGTAAGTCCAGCATTTGTATAATCATAAGTTTCGTTAGTAGACCCATCAAAAAAACTCCATATAAATACGGTATTTTCAGAAACATCAGTAGAAGAGTTTACAAATTCTAAAGAGCCTGGAGCACATGTATTTGTCACTCCTCCAAAAGGAATTTGGATAGAAGCATTAGTAGGCTCTTATATAATTAACAGGCCACTTACTACGCATCCCATATCTGGTATATTTATTGTAACTGTATAGTTTTGAACCGTAGATAAATATAAATGAGTTATTGGAGAATAAGCATCCCAATTTGTTCCAGACTCTATTGGACTTCCATCACCCCAATCAATCGTATAATTTCCAATTATAGAATTAGTAAGTAGAAATAAAGTATAATCACTACCACTGCAATTAACCCACTTAGGGTTAGGACTTAAATTACCATCTTGATCATAAAAATTTGGACATTGAGAATAACTAACGACGACACAGCTGTGTAGCAATATAAAGAGTAGGGTAAGTTTCATCAGGCAAATATTGTATCAAAAAGATGATAAAAAAATGGCTCACTTAAAACTATTTTACCGATAATATCAGTAAAGTGTTACATTTGTATTAAGAAAAATATCTTATGTCATTAATTAAATCTATTTCAGGAATTAGAGGCACTATTGGAGGTAGTGTAGGAGAAGGTTTAACACCAATTGATACTGTACGATTTTCAGCTGCCTTTGGAACGTGGGTGAAAACTAATTCAAGTCAATCAAAAACTAAAATTGTAGTTGGTAGAGATGCTAGAATTTCAGGAGAAATGATTAGAGATTTAGTGGTCAGTACGCTGAGAGCATTGGGAATAGATGTTATAGATTTAGGTTTGTCTACAACACCAACTGTAGAGCTAGCTGTGCAGTTTGAAGGGGCAAGTGGTGGAATCATACTTACTGCAAGTCACAACCCCAAACAGTGGAATGCTCTAAAATTATTAAATCACAAAGGAGAATTTATAAATGCAAAGGATGGGGCTGAGGTACTTGATATTGCTGAATCTGATAATTATATTTTTTCTGATATAGATAATTTAGGCAATTATTTCTGTGATGAAAGCTACATTACTAAACATATAGATAGTATTCTAAATTTAAGTTACGTTAATGTAAAAGCGATTAAGCAAGCTAAATTTAAAGTTGTGATTGATGCTGTAAATTCTACTGGAGGAATTGCTATTCCCCAGCTTCTAGATGCACTGGGTGTCAAATATATCCCGCTATATTGTGAGCCTACTGGGCATTTCCCCCACAACCCTGAGCCTCTGGCAGAGCATTTGACAGAAATTTCTAAAGTAGTAAGTGAACAATCGGCTGACTTAGGGATTGTTGTTGATCCCGATGTTGATCGTTTAGCATTAGTAAATGAAGATGGTAGCATGTTTGGTGAAGAATATACATTAGTGGCTGTAGCAGATTATATCTTGTCAAAAGAAAAAGGTAATACGGTATCAAATCTATCGTCTTCTAGAGCTTTGAAAGATATTACTGAATTTCATGGTGGAAGTTATTTTTCTTCGGCAGTGGGCGAGGTTAATGTCGTAGATAAAATGAAATCTTCTAATGCCGTTATAGGTGGAGAAGGTAATGGGGGGATAATCTATCCGAAGTCTCATTATGGTAGAGATTCCTTAGTTGGTATAGCGTTATTCTTATCGCATTTAGCAGAAAAGAATATGAAATGTTCCCAGCTTCGAGCCACTTACCCTAATTATTTTATGTCCAAAAATAAAATTGAATTAACCCCGTCTATTGACGTAGATGAAATACTCCATAAGATCAAAGAAAATTACCAAAACGAAAAAGTTTCAACCATTGATGGAGTCAAAATAGATTTTGCTGATGAGTGGGTGCACTTAAGAAAATCAAATACAGAGCCAATAATCAGAATTTATACCGAAAGTAAAAATAAAGATTCTGCACAACGTTTAGCCAATCGTTTTGTTAATGAAATATATGAACTAACCTCCCTTAAATCATGAAAGTTTACCTTGATAATGCAGCCACAACGCCTATTGACCCAGAAGTATTAGATGAAATGCTACCCTTATTAGAATTCGGATTTGGAAACCCTTCTTCCATTCATTCTTTTGGTAGGGAATCACGTTCAGTAATTGAAAAATCAAGAAAAAATGTTGCCAAACATCTGAACTGCACTCCTGGAGAAATATTTTTTACTTCAGGTGGTACTGAAGCTGATAATATGGCTATACATTGTGGGATGTTAGATTTAGGCATAAATCACGCTATAACTTCTAAAGTAGAACACCATGCTGTTGGTCATACACTAGAAAATTTAGCTCAAAAAGGTTTAATCAAATTATCATACGTTGAATTAGATGAAAAGGGAAACGTTGATTTAAAACATTTGGAACAATTACTTAGCGATAATCAGCGATCATTTGTTTCTTTAATGCACGGAAATAATGAAATTGGCAATCTTCTGCCAATAGAAACCGTTGGAGATATTTGTAAACGACATAAGGCTATTTTCCACTCAGATACTGTACAGACAATGGCTCATTATACTTTTGACCTTGAATTACTTCATGTACATTTTATTACTGGAGCAGCTCACAAATTTCATGGTCCAAAGGGAAATGGCTTTTTATATGTAAACAAAGATATTTCAATAAAACCTCTGATACATGGAGGCTCACAAGAAAGAAATATGCGAGCTGGAACTGAAAATGTCTATGGTATTGCAGCTCTGTCAAAAGCTATGGATATATCTTACAAAGATTTAGCTGATCATAAACTTCATATAGAGTCTTTAAAAACACGATTCATAGAGGGCTTAAAGTCAAATATTCCTGGTGTAGAATTTAATGGTGAAAGTGCCAATTTAGATAACTCTTTATACACTGTGCTAAATGTGCTATTTCCACCGACAGAAATGGCCGAGATGCTGTTTTACAATTTAGACATTCTAGGTATTGCTACCTCAGGAGGTAGTGCCTGTTCATCAGGTAGTAATGTTGGTTCACATGTTCTCAGGAATATTGGTGTAGACATGACTAGACCATCCTTAAGATTTTCATTTAGTAAATTCAATACTGAAGAAGAAATTGACTATACGATAAATCAATTATACTCTTTGTTTAATTGATCAAATGCTTTGTTCTTTTTTATAAAATAAGAATATACGATACTAAAGGAAGGTAATTCAACCTTGTAGTTTTTAGGTCTTTTTTTCTTAAAATTTACAAGCATCAAGTAGTAGTCAAAGTGTGCCTTTCCTATTGCTAAAATATGTTGTGGTTTCCCATTTAATATGTGCTTGATAGAAGATATACCATCTAGCAACATTCTGGTAAATATAATTCTAAATCTATTTTTGGGTTTTAGATTTTTATAAAGCATTAAAATATTGTTTCGATAATTAAGGTAGGTTTTAAAAAAACTACCATTTTCAAGTGTGCCACCACCAACATGATAAACGGTAGATTGTGGAATACACATAATTTTATAGCCTTTATTTTTCATTTTCCAACATAAATCAATTTCTTCCATGTGTGCAAAAAAGTCCCAATCAAATCCGCCTACCTCATAAAATGAGGATGCACGCAAAAACAAACATGCTCCACTTGCCCAAAATATTTCTTGTGGTTTATCATACTGCCCATTATCCTTTTCAACAGTATCAAATATTCGTCCTCTACAATAAGGGTAACCATATTTATCCAGGTATCCTCCACAAGCTCCAGCGTATTCAAAAAAGTCTTTATTATCGTATTGTTTGATTTTAGGTTGACATGCTGCTATGGATTTATCGTTCTCCATGCTATCAATAATAGGTGTAATCCAATTTTCACTCACCTCAACATCTGAGTTTAAAAGTATATAATAGTCGGCAGAAATCTGTTGAAGAGCATAATTGTATCCTGATGCATAACCTTCATTTTTTTTGTTTTTTACAATTGAGACAGAGGGGAAGTGATCTTCAATGTATTGAATTGAATCATCATTTGAAGCATTATCAGCAACATATATTTCTGCTGATGGGCTATTTATGACTACATTATTTAAAAACTTTTTTAACCAATGAATGCCATTATAGTTAAGTATAACAACTGCTACTTTTGGTGTTTCCATCTTCTATGTGACCACAACCAATAGGCTGGGTGTTTTTTTATATTATTTTCTAGCTGTTGGGAATATAAGTTTGTGATTTCCTTTTGAGAATATTGATTCGGTGTATCAGTTATGAGCTCAAAACGAATTTCATAATTTGAATGACTTTTTGGGATTATATTAGCATAAAAAACCGGACAATTTAGCTTTTTCGCTAAGCGTTCAGCCCCTAAAAATACGGGAGTTTTTTGATTTAGAAAATTAATCCAATAGTTAAGTTCATCAGCCGATGGCGTTTGATCTCCTACTATACCTATTAATCGTGGTCTGTTACCCTTTTTAAGAAGATAGCGTAGGCTTTCCTTCATACTTAAAAGTGTGGCACCAAACTGTGATCTAACCATTTTAATTTTATTATTCCAAAAGGGTGAAGAAAGCGGTTTATAAATACCTACCATTTCAGCCTTAAAATGTAACGAAGCAGCTAAAAAAGCCCATTCCCAATTACCATAATGTCCAAGTACAACAATAATATCTTTTTGTTGTTTTAAATAGTCAATTACAGTGTCATCGTTTTTGAAGGTTATTCGTTTTTTAATAAGATTTTCACTTAGCCCAAATAATTTTATGCATTCCGCAAGTAAATGCCCAAAATAATTGTAGAATCTAGTTTTAATGATAGTTCTTTCCTGTTGGGATTTATTTGGAAATACCATCTTTAAATTGTTTTCAATTGTATGTTTTCTATAGGAAAATAGTTTGAGTAGAAAGGCTAACTTTTTCCCAATACTATTTATAGCAAACATTGGTAATAAAGCATACGCTTTCAATATATAATAAAGGATATAGTTCAATTTAATTTGGTGTTTGGAAATAGTCAAACGGTGATTGTTTTCCAATTTCTCCAGAATCATAATAATTACCCTCAAATCTATTTAACCAATCTAGATCAGTTATTTCACCTTGTTTGTTAGAGTAAACTAATCGGTATTCATTAGGCATATTTTTATTACTGAAAACAAATTTTATATTCCGTTCAGATTCTATTTCGTAGTAATGCCATACTTCAAAAGGTTCAAATTGATTTGGAAAAACTTCTTGAGTCATTGAGTTTGGACTACCATAGGCTAAGTATATTCTACCTCTATCGGTCATAAACCCTTTAAATAATCCATTACTAAAAGATTTGTTTACGGTTTTTATCTGTTTCAGGTAATTTTTCCATTCATTTTCTGTATCAAACGGATTTCTTTTTTTCCAAAACGCATAGAAATAGTTTTGCATCATTTCTAAATCGTCATAATCTAATTGATAAGTAGTGAAATTGTCTTCAGAGGTTGATTGGATTGGGTATAAATACTGAATAAAAGTTTTTAAACTATCTTTATTTTTGATATTTGACACGAAGGTATTGTCGAACTGATTGTCATCTTCCATTACTTTGTTATTCAAATTGAAGAATACTTTTTTCTTGGAGCTAATAATTTCGTTGATAGAATTGATTGCAACTGCTTCTAAATAATATGTACCACTACTCACATCTGATAAAGAGAAACTCCCCAATAAGGGTGAATTGTTTCCTTCTGACTTTTTTGAAATAGCAAAGTTTTTGACGACCTCATTTGTAGCTTGAGACATTAGTTTTACTTGCAATAAAACTTGTTCTGAAAAGTCTGAGTAATATTCAATATAGAATATGATTTTATCGTTTTCTTGATTGTAAAAATTTGAAATAAAAGGGACCAGGTCGTAACCTGATTTTGAAATTATAGTTTTATTAGAACTTTCAGTATAACTTTCAACCAATTGAATATCGGAAAATCCAATGTCGGTTGATACTATAAAATCTTCTTCATAGCTTAAATTTTTAGAACTGTCATTAGGGCTTTCAATAGTTAGCTTTAGTGTATATGTGCCATCATCTAGAACGTATCGTTGTTGATCAACAAAAACAAAGGAAATTTCGGAAGTGTCATTCACTTCAGGGCTATTTAAATTGTACTTGTCGGCTTTATAAATAGCATTATCAGAAATAAATTGAATACTAATTGTCGCTGAACTCTGATAGTTACCATTATTATTCATTATATAATCAGAGCTTGCTGAATTTATAGCTAGGTAGGTTTCGATGTAGGTTTTTCCATCTGATTGAAATTTAGCAAAATCAAACTGAGCCTGAATAGATTGTGAAAACAGAGAATTAGAAAAAAAATAACAAATGAAGAATAAAAAATAAAATCCTAACTTAAACATAAAAAGTAGTTGTATATATATTAGCTAAATTACTAAATATTAATCAGTAATAATTTGTCATTTTATATATGTTAAAACTAAAAAAAAGTTTACTTTTGACGTCCTCGGGAGAGATGGCAGAGTGGTCGAATGCGGTGGTCTTGAAAACCATTGTACAGCAATGTACCGGGGGTTCGAATCCCTCTCTCTCCGCAGAATTTTAAATATCCTCTTGATTTTTTCAAGGGGATTTTTTTATTCCTCCGTTAAAAAATCTAAATAATTGGTTTGAATTCATTTCAGAATCAATATTATAACTTAAATCAAATTATCGGTGTGTTATCGATTAATAATAGGTATAATGATAAAATATACAGCTATAAAACTAATTAATATGTTAAGAATTTGCTTTATTGGAATGATCTAATATGTAATAATTGATTTTTATTTTTGACTAAAAAGGGAACCAAAGAAAGTATCAGAAGAACTTATGAGTTTTAGGCTTATTAGAAGTGTAGTATAATTTTACTCAATTTATTTTTTCTTAAGATGTACCATTTTAATTGCAGTAATGGCCGATTCAATTCCTTTATTGCCATGTTTACCACCAGAACGATCAATAGCTTGTTGTAAAATATTATCGGTTAAAACACCAAAAATGACTGGAGTATTGTATTTTAAACCAACAGACATAATTCCCGAGGCTGTTGTTTGACACACATAATCGAAATGCTTAGTTTCTCCCTGAATAACACTCCCTAAACAAATAACTGCATCTACCTTTTCAGATTCAATTAAAAACTGAGCACCAAGAGCTAATTCAAAACTTCCTGGAACATTATATCTGAGGATATTTTTCTTTTCACAACCACATTCGATTAGTGTATTTTCTGCACCATCAAATAAACTTTCTGTAATTGTTTCGTTCCACTCAGCTACAACAATACCAAATTTTAACCCCTTGGCTGAAGGGATTTCATTAAGCTTATAACTTGAGAGGTTTTTATTTTCTGTTGCCATAAAAAAAGCTCGCAAAAGCGAGCTATTTAATTATTGTTTTAATTCAGCTCTATTGATAAACTTATCAATATCTCTGGCCTCATCTGACGATGAGTATTCAGACTTGATGATAGTGTAGTATTCAACGGCTTTATCCAAATTACCATACTCTTCTTGGGCCATTGCAGCCTTTTTTAAGTAAATAGGAGAAGTAAATTGATTTTCACTATTAAAAGCTGCTTTTGTCCAGTAATTGATAGCTTCATCGGTTTCATTAAGGTTCATGTACGCATCACCCATACTTCCGTAACAAACTGATGATACAATTTGATCATCACTTGAAAAATCACTGAGATATTCAATAGCCGACTCGTTATCTCCTAAATTGAGGAAACAAATACCGGCATAATAATTTGCAAGATTGCCAGCCTTTGTAGAACCATAACTATCTGCAATATCTAAAAAACCCAAGTTATCATTAATTCCATTTAATGCTAGATTAAAAGAGTCCTTTTCAAAGTAATTTACTGCAATAAAGAGTTCCTCTTGTGCTTCATTATTTATACTTTCAACATAAAACTTATCGTATGCTAAATACAATGCAATGATTCCTACAATACTAAACACCACAATTGATAGATTTTTTTGATTATTTTCAACCCATTGCTCTGTTCTTGTTAAGGTTTCTTCTACAGCCGCTAATTGTTCTTCTGTTTTGTCAGTCTTCTTTTTTGCCATCATTATAAAATTGAGCCACAAAAATAACTTTTTTTTCCATTTGAAAAACTTTCTTGTAAATCCAATAAATGATAAAAAATTGGATAATTTAGTGGCAGTAATAAGAAAAATGTATTTAGAAAACTTATCGGTCTTAAATTTTAAAAATCACATAGATAGCCAACTAAACTTTAATCCATCTATAAATTGTTTTGTAGGGGATAATGGATCTGGTAAAACTAATTTATTAGATGCTATACACTACCTATCTTTTACAAAAAGTTTTTTTGTAAAACAAGATGCCTATAACGTTACCTATGATTATCCATTTATGTCAGTTGAAGGAATTTTTAATACCGAATTAGGGGAAGATAAAATACAGTGTGCTGTGAAAATAGGTGAAAAAAAGGTCGTTAGGAAGAATAAAAAACCTTATTCAAAGTTAGCAGACCACATAGGAAGGTATCCATTGGTAATGGTATCACCTACAGATACAGAACTATTAGTTGGAGGGAGTGATTTTAGAAGGAGATACATGGATAGTGTTATTTCCCAATTTGATAAAAACTATCTGGAAAGTTTAATTCAATATAATAAGTTGATTGGGCAACGAAATGCTCTTTTAAAATCACCATCAATGAATCAATTGAGTTTAGGCGTCTATGATGAACAAATACATCCAATTGCCCAAATTATCTATCAAAAACGTAACCGATTCCTTAATCAGTTACTACCCATTTTTCTAAAATATTACAACGATATATCGTCTACTCAAGAAAATGTCAATATTGACTATACATCCCAACTTTCTGATTTTGATTATTTGTCTTTAACACAGAAAGCATACCAAAAAGATAAGCATTTACAATATAGTACGGTAGGTATTCATAAAGATGATCTAGTTTTTCAGTTAAATAATCATTTAGTAAGACGTTCTGGCTCTCAGGGTCAACAAAAAACCTACTTATTAGCTCTAAAATTGGCTCAATTCGATTTTATGAAAGAATCCTTAGGTTTCAAGCCAATGTTATTGTTAGACGATATTTTTGATAAGCTAGACGATAATAGAGTAGAACACCTAATGGCACTAGTTCATGACTTACATTTTGGCCAAATTTTCGTGACTGATACTCATCCTCAACGATCCAAGGATATATTCAATAAAATTAATGCTGATTATAAATTGTTTCACATAAAAAACGGGAAGGTTGAAAAGGAAGAGTAACGAACAGTCTTTAGGTCAAGTCATAAAAGATTTTCTCAAAGAAAGTGGTTGGCAACAAAAACTAGACGAAGTCAAATTAATGACCGAATGGGATAAAGTATTAGGACCAAGTTTGGCAAAATATACTTCAGAAGTATTTATAACTAATAAGCAGTTGCATATTAGGATTCAATCATCTAGCCTGAGACAAGAATTGTCCTATAAAAAATCGGAGTTAATAGAGCAATTAAATTCATCCGTTGGAAAAGAAGTTATAACTGATATCATCCTAAAATAAAAAAAGCCCATTACCAAACTAGTAAGGGCTTTTGATGTTAAACTTCTAATATTTTAGAATTTCTCATTTTCTTTAAAGAAAAAATTACCTTCAATCTCGGCATTTTCATCAGAGTCTGAGCCATGAACAGCATTTTTAGCTTTGCTTTCAGCGAAATCTTTTCTAATTGTACCATCTGCAGCTTCAGAGGGGTCAGTAGCACCAATTAAAGTTCTAAAATCAGCTACAGCATTTTCCTTTTCTAAAATTGCTGCAACTATTGGACCTGAACTCATGTAGCTTACTAGTTCACCATAAAACGGACGTTCTTTGTGTACTTCATAAAACTTACCAGCTGATTCATCAGTTAAGTGAGTTTTTTTCATTGCTACGATTCTGAATCCTGCAGCATTAATTCGTTGAAGAATTGCACCTATATGGCCGTTTTCTACAGCCTCAGGTTTTATCATTGTAAATGTTTTATTTGTTGCCATTGTAATTAAGCGTTTTTTAATTTGGTGCGAATTTAAAAAAATCCTTTGCTAAATTCACTCAGTTTTATTCTTATTTTAGCACTCCAAATGAATAAGCAAGAATTAGTTCGACTTAAGGGAATTTTAAGTACTCCAAAACGAATAGTTATTACTACTCACAAAGGGCCAGATGGTGATGCCATGGGCTCTTCCTTAGCATTATATAATTATCTTTTACAACAAAAGCACGAAGTTCAGGTTATAACACCCAACCAATATCCTCATTTTTTGAAATGGATGAAAGGAGATGATAGGGTCATTCAGTATGACTCCAATGAGGAAAAAGCGAATATTTTAACAAATCAGGCTGATCTTATTTTTTGCTTAGACTTTAACACCCTTTCAAGAATTGATACTTTTCAGCCTGCAGTCAGTAATTCCAAAGCATTAAAGGTTCTAATCGATCACCATCAAGATCCTGATGTATTTGATTTTAACTTTTCAGACTCCTCGGCTTGTTCCACTTGTCAACTAATTTTTGAGTTTTTTGAATTGTTAGACGATTTAGACTGTATTGATAAAAATATTGCTGAATGTTTGTATGCTGGGATCATGACTGATACAGGAAATTTTAGATTTAACTCAGTAACTTCAAAAACACATGATATCGTTTCCTTTCTCATGCAAAAGGGAGTTCGAAATGATTGGGTTTACGATCAAATAAACGATAATAATTCAATTAATCGATTAAAATTATTAGGATTTTGTCTAAATGAGAAACTTGTAGTACTAAACCACTTAGGTGCGGCCTACATTTCACTGACCGCTGACGAATTAAAACATTATCATTTTCAAAAAGGGGATACCGAAGGTGTAGTCAATTATGCTTTATCAATAAAAGGCATAAGTGTTGCAGCATTTTTTGTTGAAAGAGACGGAATTATTAAAATTTCTTTTCGATCAAAAGGAAACATTTTTGTTAATCGTTTATCGAAAGATCATTTTGGTGGAGGAGGTCATGTAAATGCAGCCGGAGGAAGTTATGACAATATGGAGTCAGCAATTGAAAAATTTAAACACGTTTTACCAAATTATATAAATAACACTAACTAAAAAATTAAATAAATGAAAAAGAATACACTTTTTATAGTAGGTTTATCACTATCAATAGTAGCCTGTAATGTAGAACAAACAAATTATGAGTTAACAACTGAAGTAGACACATTAAGTTATAGTTTGGGTATTAGTGTGGCTAATAATTTAGTTGCAAACGGATTTGAAGATTTAGAAGTTAAAGCTATTTCAAGTGCTTTTAATGATGTTTTATCTGATAATGAGTTAAAGCTAAACGAGGAAGAAGCCAACACATTTATCCAAAATTACTTTGCTGAATTGAGTCAGAAAAAAAGTCAACAAGCCATTGATGAGGGAAATAAATTTTTAGAAGAAAATGCTACTAGAGATGGTATTGTTACAACTTCATCAGGTCTTCAATATGAGGTTTTAGTACAAGGTAATGGAGCATCACCAAAGGCAACAGATGAAGTAACGGTACATTATCACGGAACACTTACTGACGGGACTGTATTTGATAGTTCAGTAGATAGGGGGGAGCCTGCTAGTTTTCCGGTAAATGGTGTTATTCCAGGTTGGGTCGAAGCATTACAATTAATGAATGTAGGTTCAAAATATAAATTGTACATACCTTCAAATTTAGCTTACGGCGAACGTGGTACTGGTGGAGTTATTGGACCTAATGCAACATTAATTTTTGAAGTAGAATTATTGTCAATTAACTAATGGCATTAGTGCACGATTTAGAAAAACAAGGTAATTTCTTGTTCAAATACAGAGGGCAATTTCCTATTGTCCTCTTTATTTTAGCTGTACCTTTTATTTATTGGACAGAAAAAATTACTCAAAACCAACAGTTTGTTTACACAACAATCGGAGTGATTTTATCCATTGTAGGTTTTATTATTCGTGCTTATACTATAGGAACTACTCCAAAAGGAACATCTGGTCGAAATACTAAACAACAATTAGCCGAACAACTCAATACTTCCGGAATATATTCTACAGTAAGGCATCCACTTTATTTAGGAAATTATTTTATGTGGATAGGTATAGTTGTTTTTACTTGTAATGTATACTATGTAATTATTGTCAGTCTTTTATATTTTGTTTATTACGAGCGAATTATGTTTGCTGAAGAACGCTTCTTAGAGAAGAAGTTTGGACAGCAATATATTGATTGGGCTTTGAGCCTTCCTGCATTTATTCCTAGTTTTTCCAGCTTCAAAAAAAGCAGTGTGCCATTTTCTTTTTTAAGTGTTTTAAGAAGAGAGTATTCTGGTATTTTAGCTACTGTCATTGGTTTCGCCTACGTAAGTATTTTGCGTCACTATTTTGATAGTCAAGAATTTTTTCTTTCTAAACCATTAATGTATAGTCTTTTAGCCAGTGTTTTATTGACCTTATTTTTAAGAACATTAAAACGACATACTAATTTACTAGAAGAAGAAGGTCGATTTTAAAAAAATTAAATACCACTATAAGTTCACCAAAAATAGTATATTTGCCGACCGTAAATGGCGTGGTAGCTCAGTTGGTTAGAGCGTTGGATTCATAACCCAGAGGTCGGGAGTTCAAATCTCCCCCACGCTACGAAAAGCGATTTCTACAAGGGTCAGCTGCAATCATAGCCTATGCAACCTTTGAAAAGTCGCTTTTACTTTTTTGTAGCTTTCAAAGCGTAGACGTAAGGAAGCGATTGATTGGCTCTCTTTTCAAGAACATATTTATTAGGTTCACGTTCAATCATGCCGTCCAAGTGGTAAGGGCTGTAGTCAAACTCTTCAAATAATTGTAATTTTAGACCGTTAGACTCCAAGCCTTTGAAAATTTCAGTTAACGAATGACTCCACCAATAATACTCAGTTTTCATATCTTTTCCTCCATCAGTATAGCTACCCTCTTCTTTTTCAATTTCAGTATTTTTATCAAAGAAATATCCATACTGTGTTTCTATATCAAGTAAGTCAATAAGTGGATGAAACTCAACCAATAAAAAAGTACCTCCTTTTTTGAGATGTTTTGCCACAACCTTACCCCATTTTTGCAAGTCTGGCAGCCAACCTAAAGCACCATAAGAAGAAAAAATAATATCGTATTCTTCATTCAAATCAAGCTCTAACACATTAGACTCTACAAATGTAGCATTGAGCTTAGTATCAATAGCCAATTGTTTAGCGGCAGCAATTGCAGATGGTGAAAAATCTACACCAGTAACATTAGCTCCTAAATTTGCCAACGATAGAGTATCTTGACCAAAATGACACTGAAGATGTAATAGAGATTTTTGATTTATATCTTCCAATGCGTTTAACTCAATTGTATTTAGAGAATTTTTGGTTTTAATGAATAGTTCGTTATTGTAAAAATTTGAACATAAATGAATGGGGGTTCTATCTTCCCAAGATTTCAGATTTTTTTGAAAGTGACTACTGAAGTTCTCCATAAGGTAAAATTAACTTTTTCTATAAGTTCAGTTTATTTTTGAATTGCAGAAAATTCTCTACAATTTGTTGTTCTAAAAGAAGTCCCCACTAATGTATGTTGTGAGGGCTTTGTTTTAATACGCAAAGAGAGGAAATTGACTCATAAGGTCATTGACCTTTTGTTTTACATTTTGAATGACCTTTTCATCTTCAATATTCATAAGTACTTCATCGATTAAATCAACAATTTGAGGGATAGTATCTTCTTTAATTCCACGTGTAGTTATTGCAGGAGTACCAACACGCATTCCAGAAGTCACGAAAGGAGATTTATCGTCAAACGGCACCATATTTTTGTTGACGGTGATATCAGCTTTTACAAGAGTGTTTTCAGCGTCTTTTCCAGTAATTCCCTTAGAACGTAAGTCGATTAGCATACAGTGATTTTCTGTACCGCCAGAAATAATTTTGTAACCTTTGTCCATAAAGCATTTAGCCATTAATTTGGCGTTATTAATAACTTGCTGTGTATATTTTTTATATTCTGGCCGAAGTGCTTCTTCAAAGGCAACAGCTTTAGCAGCAATAACATGCTCCAATGGTCCGCCTTGAGTACCAGGAAATACTGCTGAATCAAGTAATGAAGACATTTTCTTTACAACTCCTTTTGGAGTAGTTAACCCCCAAGGGTTTTCAAAGTCTTTACCCATCATTATTAAACCTCCTCTCGGACCTCTTAAGGTCTTGTGAGTAGTTGTTGTGAGAATATGACAATGTGGGGCAGGGTCATTTAAATGTTTTGCAGCGATAAGACCCGATGGATGTGAGATATCCGCCAATAGTAGTGCACCGACTTTATCTGCAATTTCTCTGAATCGTTTGTAGTCAATATCTTTAGAATAGGCAGATGCTCCACATATGATTAATTGAGGTTTTTCTTCAAGAGCTGTTTGTTCAGCAGCATCATAATCTATTAGTCCGTCATCTTCTTTGACTGAATAAAATGACGGTTTATATATTTTACCTGAAAAATTAACTGGTGAACCGTGTGTTAGATGACCGCCATGAGCTAAATTAAAACCTAAAATTTTATCACCTGGTTTGAGAACAGCTAAAAAAACTGCTGCATTGGCTTGAGAGCCCGAGTGAGGTTGTACGTTAGCATATTCAACACCAAATAATTCTTTTACTCTCTCTATAGCAAGTTTCTCAACTTTATCAACAACTTCACAACCTCCATAGTATCTCTTTCCTGGAAAACCTTCGGCATACTTGTTGGTCAGCACAGATCCCATGGCTTCCATAACTTCTTGGCTGGCAAAATTTTCAGAGGCAATTAGTTCAATACCGTTTGTTTGTCGGTTTTTTTCCTCTTCAATCAAGTTAAAAATTGCGTTATCTCTTTTCATTGGTAAAATTTATCTAATTTCGTTGTGTTTTTTAATATGAACAAAGATAGTTAATGAACAATAAAGTTACCCAATTATTTGGAATAAAATATCCATTAATTCAGGCTGGAATGATATGGTGCAGTGGCTGGGAATTAGCATCGGCGGTTAGTAATGCAGGTGGACTAGGAATAATTGGTTCAGGATCAATGTATCCAGAGATATTAAGAGAACATATTATTAAATGTAAAGCCCATACTAAAGAGCCATTTGCTGTAAATTTACCCTTACTTTACCCACAAATAAACGATCATATTGCTGTAATAGTAGAAGAAGGAGTAAAAATTGTCTTTACTTCTGCTGGCAATCCTGCTAAGTGGACACAGTTTTTGAAAGAAAAAGGAATTACTGTGGTGCATGTAGTTAGTAATGAAAAATTTGCTCTTAAAGCGGTTGAAGCTGGGGTAGATGCTGTTGTTGCTGAAGGATTCGAAGCTGGTGGACACAACGGAAGAGAAGAAACGACTACTATGTGTTTGATACCACAAATCAGAAAAGCTGTTGATTTACCATTGATTGCGGCAGGTGGTATTGGTAACGGAAAAGCAATGTTAGCCGCATTTGCTCTTGGAGCTGATGGTGTACAAATTGGAAGTCGATTTATTGCATCACCAGAATCATCAGCTCATCAAAATTTTAAAGAGTTTATTTTACATTCAAAGGAAGGTGATACTCAATTAATGTTAAAAGAAATTACACCGGTAAGATTGCTAAAAAATAATTTTTATAATCAGTTGATTGAAGCTTATAAAAATGGAGCTACAAAAGAGGAGTTAGTTAAACTTTTAGGTAGAGGAAGAGCTAAAAAAGGAATGTTTATGGGTGATATGATCCAAGGAGAACTAGAAGTTGGTCAGGTTTCTTCTTTAATAAATTCCATTAAACCAGCAGCCGAAATAGTAAATGAAATAATGACTGAATTTAAACAGTCTCAAAATAATTTATCAAAAATCAAGTTTTAAGAAAGTAAAACTCAGTCAAAAAAAATGATTATCCGGTTTTTAACATTAACACTTATTTTGCTCAAATCGTATCTCATCTATGCACAAGATCCAAATGCTCCATTAATTACACATATCTCGGTAAATCAAAATCAGCAAGTAGAAATAAATTGGATTAATAGTTCAAATCAAGTACAGGGTTATATCATATATTTTCAGGATTTTTCAGGCTTGTGGATTCCGTTAGACACAATACAGGGAATAGCTAACACTACTTACACAACTTCAAACGCAAATCCACAAAATAAAATAGAAACCTACAGCGTAGTAGCCTTTGACGGTTTTGGTAATAACAGTATTAGAAGTGAACAGCATTCTACCATGTTTTTAACTAACTCTTACACTGAATGTGATACAGTAGTTAGAATTGATTGGAATAGATATTCAAATATGTTAGGATTATATGCTTATCAGTTAAAAGTTTTTGAAGAAAATAATTTGGGAAATAATGTATTGGTCGATTCAATTCTTATCGATAGATCAGATACTACATATCTTTTACGAATTGATTACACCACTAATTATACTATTTTTCTTGAAGCTTTAAGTTCAAGTAGCTTTAAGTCAAATTCAAATGTAATTTCATTTGAAACAACAGAAATAGATTTACCAACCTACAGTTATATTAACAGGGTAACTGTAAATGGTAAAAATAGCTTTGAAATTAGTGTAGTCTCCGATTCAGAGGATTTGAACCACATAAACATTTATAAATCCTACACACCAACAGGCTTTCAGTTTTTATTAGGTGAAGCAATGCAAGAATCAGATGAATATATTCTTAATGATGACTTAGTATTAGCAGAAAGAAACTTGTATTACTACAGAGCTAAGCCAGTAGATATATGTGGTAAAGAATATTCATTACCTAAATTTATAAGTTCGGTTGACACCTCTGTTGTGAGTAATTTAAAACTTGAAGCTTTAACTCTAAACGATGAACAAATAACTGTTAAAACAGGCAGTTATAATTTCTATTTAGAAGATTCGCAACTACAAATCTGGAAAAGTGTCAACGATGAATTAATTTTTTTACAAGAAGGGTATTCAAACTATCAATATGATTTCTCAATAAGAGATGATTATGGTGATGTATGTATTTTGGCCATGTCAATAGAAAAAAATCAGAACAGTTTAGGATTAAAAGATACTGTTTTATCTAATAAAGTTTGTGTATCAAAAGCCCCTTTAATCTTTGCTCCAAAAGCATTTACTCCAAAAAACGGTGATCCTAAGAATGAAATTTGGAATATCGTTTTTTATAAAGCCGATGCGGTAAAATCTTTTAATCTGAGTGTTTATTCTCGATGGGGAAAAGAGGTATTTTCAACTTCTGATTTGGATCAGGGTTGGAATGGTGATATAAATGGAGTTTCTGCCCCAGATGGCATATACATATATGATCTTCAAATCACCTATTCAGAAGATCAGAAGTTTAGAGATTCAGGAAGTATTCTTTTGATAAGATAATAGCAATGATAAATATTTATTTTAAGCAAGAATTTACTACTTTTGTCATTGATTTGTATTATGGATTATACTCAGAAAATAATTGGTGAAGGTTTGACATATGACGATGTACTATTGGTACCTGACTACTCAGAAATATTACCACATCAAACCAATGTCACTTCACGATTCTCAAAAAATATAGAACTCAATATACCAATTGTATCAGCAGCAATGGATACAGTTACCGAGGCGAAAATGGCAATTGCTATCGCTCAAGATGGTGGAATTGGTGTTCTGCATAAAAACATGTCCATTGAAAATCAAGCTGCTGAAGTTCGAAAAGTTAAGCGTTCAGAAAGTGGTATGATTCTTGATCCTATAACTTTACCATTAAACTCTTCCGTTGCTAAGGCACTTTCGATCATGAAAGAACATAAGATTGGTGGTATTCCAGTAGTTCATAAAAACAATGATTTAGTTGGTATTGTTACCAATAGAGACTTACGTTTTGAAAAAAATCATTCTAAAATGATTGAGGAAGTCATGACTTCTAAAGACAAGTTAGTCACCACTCAATTAACCGATTTGGAAAATGCAGAAGATATTCTTCAAACAAATAAAATTGAAAAACTTCCAGTAGTTAACGAAGATGGCATGTTGGTCGGACTCATTACCTACAAAGACATAATGAAAAATAAAACACGGCCTAACTCTTGCAAAGACCGATATGGTAGATTGAGAGTAGCTGCTGCAGTTGGTGTAACTTCAGATGTTATTGATCGTGTAAGTTCTCTAGTAGCTGCAGGAGTTGATGCCGTTATTGTTGATACTGCCCATGGTCACAGTAAAGGTGTTATAGATACCGTTAAAAAATTAAAATCTGAATTCGAGATAGATATAATTGCTGGAAACATTGCAACCGCAAAAGCTGCTTTAGCATTAGCCGATGCAGGTGCTGATGCTGTCAAAGTAGGAATAGGGCCAGGATCAATTTGTACCACCAGAGTTGTAGCAGGTGTTGGTTTACCACAACTGTCTGCAATATTATCTGTGGCGGAAGCTTTGAAAGATAAAAATGTACCCATAATTGCAGATGGAGGGATTCGTTATTCTGGCGACATAGTTAAAGCACTCGTAGCAGGAGCAAGCACTGTAATGTTAGGATCAATTTTCGCTGGTGTTGAGGAGGCACCAGGAGAAACAGTAATCTTTGAAGGTAGAAAATTTAAAACATACAGAGGAATGGGATCTGTCGAAGCCATGAAGGCAGGTTCTAAAGATCGCTACTTCCAAGCCAATGAGGATAATGCCAAAAAACTAGTTCCTGAAGGAATAGTAGGACGTGTAGCTTTTAAAGGTAATTTAGATGAAGTATTGCATCAAATGATAGGTGGACTAAAAGCTGGAATGGGGTACTGTGGTGCAGAAAATATTCAAAAATTATCTGAAGCCAATTTCATAAGAATTACTTCAGCTGGCGTTATAGAAAGTCACCCTCATGATGTAAATATAACAAAAGAAGCCCCTAATTACAGTAGATAAATTATAACCATATTAAACTTAGAAAAATGAACAGAATTTTAATTTTACTTTCCTTATTTGCGGTGCACTCGCTCGTAGTATCAGCCACTGGAAAAAACATATTACCTATCACCTCAGACGAACCTTCCTCTGACGATATTGTTCTTACCGTCGGACCTGAAGATGTTCCATTAGGTGAATTTGAAGCTATCTTTATTAAAAATAATAATAAGAAAGTTGTAGATGAACAATACCTTGATGAATATGCAGATTTATTTATAGACTTTAAAAGAAAAGTTCTATACGCTCAAGAAAATCAAATGGATACATCTGCGACTTTCAAAAAAGAACTTGCAGGCTACAGAAAGCAACTTTCACGTCCCTATCTTACAGATCAATCTGCCGAAGATGAATTGGTAAAAGAAGCTTATCAAAGAATGCAATACGAAGTTAAAGCAAGTCATATATTATTGACACTTGATCAAGGAGCTTCAGACGAAGATACATTAAGAGTGTATAATGAAATAAACTCATTAAGAAGTAGAATCATCAAAGGTGAAAGCTTTTCAGAAGTAGCAAAAGCTAATTCACAAGATCCATCCGCCAAAACTAATGGAGGTAATTTAGGCTATTTTTCAGCATTCCGCATGGTTTACCCTTTTGAATCTGTAGCTTACAATACACCTATTGGGAGTGTTTCTAAGCCTTTTAGAACTCAATTTGGATATCATATTTTGAAAGTTAAGGACAAACGCCCTAGTAGGGGTGAAGTCAAAGTAGCACATATAATGATTGAAGAAAGAGATGATGCTACTCCAAAAGAAATAAAAGCTAATCAAGAAAAATTAGTACAATTACAAGAATCCTTCTCTAGTGGAAAATCTTTTGAGGAGATGACAAAGTTTTCAGATGATAAAGGATCAAACAAAAAAAATGGTGAATTACCATGGTTCGGTGCTGGACAAATGGTACCAGAATTTGAAAATGTAGCATTTGCCCTACAAAGTGTTGGTGAAGTTTCACAGCCAGTACAAACAATGTATGGATGGCACGTTATAAAATTGCTAGACAAAAGAGGTGTCCCATCATTTGAAGATTCTGAGGAAACAATTAAGAAAAAAATTAAAAGAGACGCACGTTCAAATAGAGGAATTGAATCTTTAATTGCAAAAATTAAAAAGGAATATAATTTTACCGAAAAAGGTGGTAAGTCTAATAATCCTTTAAATAGTTCAGACTTCTACATTTTTAGATTAAATCAATTTCAAAATGAATTTGAAGTTGATAATTCTTCCTCAAATATCGAACAGTTTTGTAAAATAAATTATAAAAACTGGGATAGAAAAAATTATAAGACTGAAGGTAGAACAATGTTCCTGCTTGATGGTATTAAATACACTCAAGACGATTTTGCAGATTATTTGGCTATCAATAAAATTACAGCAGATTCTACAAATACTTGCCCTGAAGTAAGAAAGAAATATGATGAATGGGTTAATAAAACTTGTTTAGAATATGAAGATTCTAAACTAGAAGAAAAATATCCAGAGTTTAGGGCACTTATGAAAGAATATCATGACGGTATTATGCTGTTCAATCTAATGGATAATAAAGTATGGTCTAAGGCTATAAATGATACTATTGGCCTACTAAATTATTATAACCTTACTAAAGAAAATTATCGTTGGGATGAAAGAGCAGATGCCAAAGTATACACATCTTCAGATGAAGTGACAGCCAGTAAGGTAAGAACTCTAATAAATAATAGATACAATGCTAAAGTATTGACATCAGAAGAACTTGCTTTCCTGTCTTTTGGAAAAGGCGAGTTTTACATGAGTGATGATAAAATTTTGACACTGATTAATCGTTATCAGCCAAACAGGTTGAAGATTTCAAATAAGTCCTTTGAAAAAGGAGAAAGTATGTCAATAGATAACCACTGGTACAAAGGACTAACTGAAAATGAGGAAAATTTGGATGGAAGTATATTCTTTTCAGATGTAAATAACATAAGAAGCGGCGGACTTAAATCATTTGATGAAGCAAAAGGTGAAGTTATAACAAATTATCAGGACTATCTTGAGGATTCATGGAAGTTAGAATTAGCTGAAAAATACCCCGCTACAGTAAATAAGAAAGTGCTTTATTCACTTAAAAAAAACGATAACTAACAATTACAAAAATATGGGAAAAGGGATTTTTGGATGTTTATTTATTGTTAGTCTTTTTTCTTGTAACTTTTTAGAAAGTAAATCCGATATATTCCTTGCCGAAGTCTACGGCAAGGAATTATATTATGAGGATATTAGGCATTTAGTTACTATTGGACTAAATGAGGAGGATAGTACCAAACTTGTCCAATCCATTTTAGAAAAGTGGGTTAAAGAACAATTACTTCTTCAGAAAGCAAAACTTAATCTACCCTTAATTCAACAAGAAGTTAGTGCTCAAGTTGAAAGTTATGAAAACTCTCTTCTTATCTACGCTTATCAAAGGGAACTGCTAAATCAAAAACTAGATTCAGTGGTCAGTGATAAAGAGATTAAAGATTTTTATGATAATAATCAAAGAAATTTTTTGTTAGATAAAGATATTGCAACAGTAAATTATATAAAACTTAAGAAAGAAGTTCCCTATTTATGGAAAGTTAAATCTTTGTACAAAAAGAACGATGAAGATAGTAGAGTAAGTCTAGAGGATTATTGTCATCAATTTGCACAAGAATATTACATCGACGACGATTGGCAATATATCAATGATATTTTTTTAAGGTTACCTGAAGATTTAGACCTTGAGTATATAAATTTTTATGCAGGAAAGTCATTAGAGTTTGATGATGATCAATTTAACTATTATATTTTCTTAAAAAAATATAAGTCTAAGGGAAATGTATCACCATTAAATATGATAAAGAATAAAATTCGAACAATAGTTTTAAACAAACGAAAACTCGAATTTCTTAAAGATGTAGAAAAAGAATTATATCAAACTGCTCTTTATAATAATCACATTCGATATGAAGAAAATTAGTGTTTTAGTAATATTTTTTTTAAGCTTAGTTATAACTAGCTATTCTCAACAAACATTGGAAGGAATAGTAGCTATTATTGGCAATAAAGTTGTTTTAAAGTCAGACGTTGAAACTCAAAGTCTTCAATTGGCACAAAACAACAATTCTAGTATTATAGAAATAAAATGTCAGGTGCTAGAAGAAATCATGTTTCAAAAATTACTTACACATCAAGCTGAAATAGATAGTTTGGTGGTTACTGAAGATGAAATCAACAATGCTATCGATCAGCGTATTGATTTTTTCATCAATCAAATAGGATCTGAACAAAAACTAGAATCATATTTTGGTAAAACTATTTTAGAAATAAGGCAAGAATTTCAAACCTTATTTAAAGAACAAATACTAGCCCAACGCATGGAGAGTAAAATTACAGCTGATGTGAAAGCTACACCTCAAGATGTACTCAAATTTTACAACAACATACCAAAGGATAGTTTACCAGAATTTCCAGAAGAAATATATTTATCTCAACTCGTAGTTTTTCCAAAAGTAGATCAGAACGAAAAAGATAGAATTTATAAAAAACTCAATGAACTAAAACAACGTATTCAAAATGGAGAAGATTTTCCATTTTTAGCTTCATTATATTCTGATGACCCTGGTTCTGCCAATAATGGAGGTGATTTAGGGTTTGTAAAAAAGGGTAAACTAGTTCCAAAATTCGAATCAGTAGCTTTTAGACTACAGGAAGGAGAGTTGTCCGAAATAGTACAAACAAAGTTTGGTTTTCATTTAATTCAAATGGTCAAAAGAAGGGGAGAACAATTTAATGTAAGGCATATATTAATTAAACCAAAAATTAGTGGATTAGCTATTAAAAATGCAAAGTCTACACTAGACAGCCTCTTAACATTAATGGAAAGAGATACTTTAAATTTTGAACAATTAGCCATTAAATATTCGGAGGATGAATCAAAAAATAATGGTGGTATTATTGTCAATCCACAAACAGGTTCTTCTGCCTTTGTTCTAGAAAACCTAGATGCATCAATATCTTCTACTATTGATGGATTAGGAATTGGTGAATTTTCTAATCCAACTGTATTCACTAACTTTGAAGGTAGACAAGCCTGTCGTATTATCCGTGTTGATAATATTATTGAACAGCATAAAGCCAATTTGAAAGATGACTATGACAGAATACAAACCGTCACCCTTCAAGAAATGAAAATGGTTGCTTTGGAAGAATGGAAAAAAAATAAAATAAATGATACTTATATAGACATCAAAGAAGATTTTGATTGTGTATGGAGTGATAATTGGAAATAAAAAGATGTCAGAAGTACAAGAGTTAGATAAATTTAGAGAAGCATTTTCTGAATTTAAAGTGGAGATTGCAAAAATAATTGTTGGTCAAGATGAAGTTGTTAAAAATGTATTAATATCCATTTTTAGTCAAGGACATTGTTTGCTAGTAGGTGTGCCTGGTTTAGCAAAAACACTTTTAGTTCAGACAATTGCCCAATCTTTAGGCTTAAATTTCAATAGAATACAGTTTACTCCAGATCTGATGCCATCAGATATTGTTGGTTCGGAAATATTAGCAGAAAACAGGCAGTTTACCTTCAACAAGGGACCATTATTTGCTAACATAATTTTAGCAGACGAAATAAACCGTACACCTCCCAAAACACAAGCAGCTTTGTTAGAAGCTATGCAAGAAAAAGCAGTAACTGCAGCAGGAAATCGCTATGAACTACCAAAACCATTTTTTGTATTAGCTACTCAAAACCCTATTGAGCAAGAAGGAACCTATCCATTGCCAGAGGCCCAACTTGATAGATTTATGTTTAATGTTGTACTAGATTATCCAAGTTTTGAAGAGGAATTACAAGTCATCAAAAACACTACTTCCGATAAAAAAGTTGAATTGAAAAAAGTCCTTGATGCTCAAGAAATTATAAAATATCAGCAACTTATTCGAAAAATTCCTGTAGCTGATAATGTAATGGAATATGCTGTTAAGTTAGTTGCTAAAACACGACCTAATTCAGAATATTCTACAGATCAGGTCAATAAGTTTATTGCTTGGGGTGCAGGACCTAGAGCATCCCAATTTCTTGTGGTAGGAGCTAAATGTCATGCTGCAATCAATGGAAAATATTCTCCAGACATCGAAGATATTAAAGCAGTAGCAGAACCTATTCTTAGACATCGACTGGTAAAAACATATCAAGCTGATGCTGAAGGTGTTACTATTGAACAAATTATTAAAGACTTGTTGTAAATGATATTACCTATTATGGCGTACGGAACGCCTGTTCTAAAAAAAAGAGCTGAAGAAATATCTGTAGACTATCCAGAATTAGAAAAACTAATAGAGGACATGTTTGAAACAATGTACGAAGCTAACGGGGTAGGATTAGCGGCTCCACAGATTGGTAAAAGTATTAGACTGTTTATTGTTGACGGCAGTCCATTTGCTGAAGATGAAGACGATATGGAGGATTTTTGCCAAGTGTTTATTAATCCTACTATTATTGAAGAAAGTGGTCAAGAATGGGATTTTAATGAAGGGTGTTTGTCTATACCAAATGTTAGAGAAGATGTAAGTCGAAAATCTAAAATTCATATTAAATATCAAGACGAAGAATTTAATACCGTTGAAGAAGAGTTCGATGGAACAAAAGCCAGAATCATTCAACACGAGTACGATCATCTAGAAGGTATATTATTTACAGATTATTTAAGCCCTTTCAAAAAGCGTTTGCTAAAACGTAAGCTTAACGATATCTCCAAAGGGACTACAAATGTTAACTACAGAATGAAATTCCCTTTAAAAAAAGGAAGGAGTTGAGAAATGTTTTGTAAACATAAGTTGACAATCGGTTGTCAAAAACAAAAAAAGACTTCAAATCTATTAGAAAAGAAGTCTTTTTTTTGTGATCGAGACAGGATTCGAACCTGTGACCGTCTGCTTAGAAGGCAGATGCTCTATCCAGCTGAGCTACTCGACCTTTTAAATTAATAACCAGTATAAATTCAATCGGCAAATGTATATATTTTGAACGTACGTTCAAAACATAAATAATTATTAATTCTGTATCTTAGCAACAACAAAATTTAACCCATTTTATGAAGAAGAAATTTAGCTTGTATCTGTTAATGTTTTTAACAGTTAGTGCTTTTGCCCAACGTAATTGTCACACTACAGAATATAATAATTTACAACTTATTCAAAGTGAAAGTTTTTCAGAAAAACAGCAAGAATTAGAACTACTAACGCAGCAGTATAATCAGATGTTGCCATTATTTAATACCACTAATCAAATTTATACAATACCTATTATTGTTCATATAATTTACAACAATAACACAGAGAATATTTCCGATGAGCAAATTTTTTCTCAAATAGACTCTCTGAATAAAGATTTTAGAGCACAAAACGCTGATATTTCAACAGTGCCAGATGTTTTTCAACCCTATGTTGCTGACGTTGGAATTGAATTTTGTTTTGCAACGATAGATCCTAATGGAAATCCAACTAATGGAATAAATAGAGTACAAACTTCAAATAGTTCATTTTCCTATACAGGTGACGATATGAAATTTACTTCATCAGGTGGAGTAGATGTTTGGAACCCATCAGATTATTTGAATATTTGGGTCTGTGATATAAGTGGAGGGATATTAGGTTATGCACAGTTTCCTGGAGGTAATCCACAAACTGATGGCGTAGTGGTTGATTATGAATATTTTGGGTCAATTGGTACCGCAGCCTATCCATATGATTTAGGTCGTACGCTAACTCATGAAGTTGGTCATTGGCTTAACTTAAGACACATTTGGGGAGATAATTATTGTGGTGATGACTTTGTTGATGATACTCCAACCCAAGAAACTTCAAATGGAGGTTGTCCTAATTTTCCACATGTTACGTGTAACAACGGACCTGATGGCGATATGTTCATGAATTATATGGATTATACCTATGACGCCTGTTTGACTATGTTTACTCAAGGGCAAAAAAATAGAATGGTAACAGCACTAACAACTACAAGAAGCAGCCTTCTATCATCTACAGTTTGTGGTGATCAAATTTTCGGTTGTACCGATGCCACCCAATTTAATTATGATCCATTAGCAAACACTGATGATGGTAGCTGTGAGCCTTATATTTATGGTTGTACCGATGAATCTCAATTTAACTATGATCCGACTGCAAATACAGACAATAATAGTTGTGTTTCATTTGTTTATGGTTGTTTAGATTCATCAGCTAATAATTTTGATGAATTCGCTAATACAGATAATGGAAGTTGTGAATATAATTGTCAATCAGTTACTCTAACTATTACAACTGACCAATGGGGGGAAGAAACATCTTGGATATTATTAAATAACGAACAGCAAATCACAATTGCATCTATTTCAACTAATAGTTATCAAAACCAAACAACATACAATTATGATTATTGTTTGGTAGAGGGTTGTTATACATATAGTATCTCAGATACTTATGGCGATGGAATAGAAGGCTATAATTCAAACTCAAATGACGATGGATATTATGCTATAACAGATAGTAATGGTAATAGTATTATACAAATTGGCAATACAAATTTTGGATACAATGAATCCCAAGACTTCTGTATCAATTTCGTACAAGGTTGCACAGACCCTATAGCAACAAATTTTGATATTAGTGCTACCCAAGACAATGGAAGCTGTGAGTATGCAGTAGATTATTGTGAAATAAATAATAGTACTGACAATTGGCAAATTAGAAGTAATTATTTAGCTGATACCAGACATCACCCCATAACTTTTTCTAATGAAAGGTATGGATTCGTTTTGGCAGGAAATTCAGGTTCTGGAAATTATTTAAAAGACGTACATAGATATGATTCGTATACAGATACTTGGGAACAACTTTCAGATTTTCCAGGAAATCCAACAGGTTTTGGTTATGGAGTTTCGAATGGAACTTTAGCATATGTTGGATTTGGAAGGAGTAGTACTTCTTATAATACAGATTGGTGGCAATATGATATTGATAATGATGTCTGGACTCAATTAGCTTCTTTTCCAGCTGATGGTAGAGCTCACCCCGCACTTATTTTAGTTAATCAAAGAGTTTACATGGGTTTAGGTAATAACTCAAATGGAAATTTGAGTGATTGGTGGGAATATAGAATTGACACAGATGAATGGGTTCAACACAATGATTTCCCTTATGGTCAAAGGCACCACCCATTTTATTTTGACATTGGAAATTATGCATATGTTGGATTTGGACACGGAAATTCAATTAATAATACATATAATATTTACAGTGATTTTTATCGTTATGAACATGAAACTGATTCATGGACTGAAATCGCCGAATTTCCAGCTGAAGGCAGAGTAGCTGGAACTCAATTTTCTTTTGATGGAAAAGGATATGTTTTGAGTGGTGACGGAGATAATCATAGTTATATGGAATGTGGTCAGTTTTGGGAATATGACCCATTGATTGATAATTGGACTCAGTTAGAGTCACACCCGGGGAGCTCAAGATGGGCACCAGGAAGTTTTGTAATCAATTGTGATTTATATTTTACATCTGGATATGATAGACAAACAGGAATTCTTCACAATGATTTATATTCATTTAATCTATCAAATAATTGTGGGTGTACGGACATAGAAGCTGATAATTATAATCCTAATGCCATTGCAGATGATGGTAGTTGCTCATACACCATTTTAGGATGTACTGATTCAAATGCTGATAACTTCGATCCGAATGCTTCAGTAGATGATGGTAGTTGTACATATTGTGGAGACTTCACGGCTCTATTATTAGGTACTTCAGATGCTTCAGCAGCAGGTTCGGCAGACGGTAGTGT
>JBMHBP010000003.1:0-18348 GCA_049890295.1 Flavobacteriales bacterium
ATTAACCCAAAGGTGGGTTGGGGTGTAGTAGCGTGACTACCATAAATGGCTTTTAGTTTTTTCTGCCCAAGGTTAATAATTTAGTTTACAAAGATTCACATTTGGCGAATACTATACAAACGTAAAATATTATGAGATATTGATTGTGGGCAAATATGCTTACTGAAAAACTTTTATAAATGTTCATTTTTATATAATGAAACCATGTTCAAACTTAAGATGTCGTTTGTATTTAAGTTTTTTGGGGGAGCGCTTGCGTTATCATCGCCGTACTAAGGGCTTGAGTCAGGCCCAGCTGGCCGTGGATGCCGATATGGAGGTGTCGCAGATTAGCCGTATTGAGCGTGGTGTTATCAATACATCGGTAGTCACTTTGTTACAAATTTCAGCTGTCTTAGAAGTAGATATTTCTGAATTGTTGCCACCTACTGCTAGCAAGGAGGGTTAATAAAAATGTACCCCACCCACCGAATCGCGGGAGGCACCCGTTACCGAAGCCAAGCAATTCACTTCACCACGTAGGTTTAGTACGCCCAAGAGCCCAAAAATAAGGGCCTCTTTGTAATCAACTAGCTTGGCCTTAGGAATTTCAAAGTGGCTATCTGAATTTGATTGTATCAGCTGCATTAAAAACGAGTTGTGAACGCCACCACCGGTGACTAGGGTAGTCCCGCCAACACATATATTTCCAATCTGTATGGCTATGTGTTCACTCAGTGTTCTAAGCACATCCTTGCTTGGTCTTTCATAGGCCTTGACCACTGGTAAAAAGACTGCTTCAAACCATTCTTTCCCCAATGATTTAGGTAATTTTAACTGGTAATAATCAAGGGCGTTCAACTTATCTAATAGAGTTGGAATGAGTCTTCCACTTCGGGCCATTTGGCCTTTTTCATCAAAGGCTTGGCCTTCTTTTTTGGCATAATGATTGAGAGCCATATTAGCTGGGCAGATGTCAAAGGCCCGCCGTTTGCCATCTTTTGAAAACGATAGGTTGCTAAACCCCCCTAGATTTAGGCAATAGGAGTATTCTCCAAAAAGAAGTTGGTCACCAATGGGTACCAATGGTGCACCCTGTCCTCCCAAACTCACATCTAGGCTTCTAAAATCGCAGACGATGGGTGTTTTGGTCATGGCTTGAAGAATATGTCCATCACCAATTTGTAAGGTGATTCTGTTTTCTGGTTGATGCCAAATGGTATGACCGTGGGAAGAAATTAAATTTGGTGTTAGCCTATTTTCATTGATGAATTTATTGATGTGATGGGCTAATAATTTAGAGTATATAGATTCTATATTACGAATATATTCAAGGGGTTTAAGATGCAAGCTAGAAAGTTCTTCGTGCCATTGTTGGGTGTAGGGGATCGTTGTGGTTTGTAATAATTTATAGTTCCACGATTCTTCTTTTCTAAATTCTACATACACCAAGTCAATGCCGTCCAAGGAAGTGCCAGACATCAAACCAACTACTCTATAAACCTTACTGAATGTCATATCATTAAATTGACTATTTTTAGGGCAAATTTAAACAAGAAAAAAGTACCCTATGAATTTTTCATTGACTGAAGAACAAAAAATGATCAGAGATGCTGCTCGGGATTTTGCACAAACAGAATTATTACCGGGAGTAATTGAAAGAGATGAGACACAAACGTTCCCCGCAGAGCAAATAAAAAAATTAGGTGAATTAGGATTTATGGGGATAATGGTTGACCCAAAGTACGGCGGAGCAGGTATGGATACGGTATCATACGTTTTAGCCATGGAAGAGCTATCTAAAGTTGATGCTTCTGCTTCTGTTGTAGTTTCTGTAAATAATTCATTAGTATGCTGGGGATTAGAAAAATATGGAACAGAAGAACAAAAACAAAAATACTTAGTACCCCTTGCCAAAGGTGAGATAATAGGGGCATTCTGTTTATCTGAGCCTGAAGCAGGTAGCGACGCTACTTCTCAAAAAACTAGTGCAATTGATAAAGGAGATCATTATTTATTAAATGGAACCAAAAATTGGATTACAAATGGAAACACAGCCTCTGTTTATCTTGTAATGGCACAAACTGATGCAGAAAAGGGACATCGAGGTATAAATGTACTCATTGTCGAAAAAGATATGCCAGGCTTTGAAGTTGGGCTTAAAGAAAATAAGCTTGGTATCAGAGGTTCAGACACACATTCTCTAATGTTTACTGATGTAAAAGTTCCAAAGGAGAATAGAATAGGAGAGGACGGTTTTGGATTTAAATTTGCTATGTCTACACTTTCTGGAGGAAGAATTGGTATAGCGGCACAAGCTTTGGGAATTGCTTCTGGAGCTTATGAATTGTCGTTGGAATACTCTAAACAAAGAAAAGCATTTGGTAAAGCGATCAATGAACACCAGGCGATAGCGTTCAAATTAGCAGACATGGCTACTGAAATAGAAGCGGCTCGATTACTATGTTTAAAATCAGCTTGGTGTAAAGATAACGGACTAAACTTTGATAAAGAAAGTGCAATGGCTAAGGTATTTGCCTCTGAAGTAGCAATGAAAACTACTACCGAAGCTGTACAAATCCATGGTGGTTATGGTTTTGTTAAAGAATACCATGTTGAACGTTTAATGAGAGATGCAAAAATAACACAGATCTATGAAGGAACTTCTGAAATTCAGAGAATTGTAATTTCAAGATCTATTTTAAAATAATTAACTAAAGTTTACATTCATTATGAGGATTATATTAGTATTGTTGTTTTGTGCTAGTTCATTGTTGGGTTATTCTCAATCTTTAGAACAAATGCAAAAGTACATGAAGTTTATGCCTTCAAACCTTCAGGCTACGGATGTTAAACCATCCGATATTCCGAGTGAAGATGTGTTGAGGCAAATGGGGTTGAGCGAAGATGAAATTTCGGAAGCTATGGCATTCAAATTTCAAAAAGGGAAATACAATCCTAACTTTATTGATACAAGTTCAGTAGAGACTAGTCGAATTCAATCTTCTGCATTTATAGACTCAATGCCTGATAGCTTATTTGACTACAATGACTCTATTAAATACCCAATAGCTAAAATCTATGGGCAGCATTTCTTTAGAAATAATTCAATCAATTTCTTTAACAGGTCATACGATAGTCATGCTCCTGACAACTATATGCTAGCTGCAGGTGATGAATTAAATATATCCATTTGGGGACTAGCGAGTCATAGTGAAATCGTAGTTGTGAATGAAAAAGGATACATACTATCCAATATAGCCGGTCGAATTTATGTTGGGTCTAAATCTCTAAAGACAGTAGAATCATTGGTTAGAGATAGGATGAGTGCATTTTTTGATTTATCAAAATCACAATTTGATTTAACATTAAATTACTCTAGAGAAATAACAGTAAATATTATTGGTGAAGTTTTCAATCCTGGTTCATATTCCATTCCGGCAACTAATACAGCATTTAATGCTCTAGCAGCAGCAGGAGGGCCTAGTCAAATCGGTTCAGTTCGAAATATTTACCTCATAAGAGATGGTAAAACAGTAGACTCTCTGGATGTTTACAAGTTTCTTTTTGATCCTGCATATAATAAGGGCTTGTTTATGAAAAATAACGATTACTTATATGTTTCAGCAGCCAGTAATATTGTTGAGGTTAAGGGAGAAATTAATAGACCTTACAGCTATGAAGCTAAGTCAGGAGACAAACTAAATGACATTGTCAAATATGCTGGTGGGTTTACAAAAATGGCTTATAAAAATGCTATTACAGTAAATCGAATTGAGGAAAACTCTATTAAAACCATTACAGTTGATAATATAGGAATGGGAAATCTTGAACTAAAAAATGGAGATGAAATAACAGTGAATAGTATTCAAGGAATTTCAACTGATTTTATTATTGTCCGTTCTTCAACAGGTGTAAGTGGCGAATATCAATTTTCTGAAGGCGAAAAAGTTTACGATATATTATTAAAGTCTAATTCACTTTCAGATGAACTATTTTTAGAATCAGCCTATTTGGTGAGAACAAAGGATGATTTTTCTAAAGAATATATCATTTTAGACATTAAAAATTTAGTTGAAGATCCTAAGTCAGAATCTAATATTGCATTACAAGAATATGATGAAGTTTTCTTTTTGTCTAAAAGAGATTATATGGACGAATTTCAAGTAACTATTTCTGGAGGAGTAAGGCTTCCTAACACATTTTCGTATGGTGATGGTTTGATTCTATCTGATTTAATAACTATGTCTGGAGGGTTAGCTCAAGAGTCATCTGGCTCGAAAGTTGAAATTTCTAGAATTGCAGACTATGATAATGAGAATAATCTTTTACAACCCAAAAGAACCCTTGTCAGAACATTTAATATTTCCAAAGATGGTAAATTGAGTAATGAGGCATTAAATTTCCCACTAGAACCCTATGACCAAGTTGCAGTAAGATTGAACCCAAATTTTGAAGAAGTAAGATCCGTAGTAATAACTGGTGAGGTTGAATATGCTGGTGTTTATTCATTGACAAATAAAGAAGAAACATTAGCCGACTTGATTGATAGAGCAGGCGGCTTACGATCATCTGGAGATGCTAATGCAGTCAAAATGTATAGGTTACTTTCAGTTGAAGAAAAACCAAATACAGAAATAGAACTTTACGAGAACGATGAAGAAATTGTAAATGGATTCTTTTCAGACGGTGAATTTGTACAAATTATACCATTAGATGACGAGAAAATTGAAAAACAAAATGTTGTCAAGTCTTATGTTCAAAAATATACTCCCGTACATATAAATCTTAAAAAAGCAATGAAGTATAGAAATTCCAAATACAACATAGTGTTAAATGATTTGGATAGTATTATAATCCCCAAAACGCAAGACATCATCTCAATAACTGGTGCATTGTCAAATTTTGATGAAACCACTATATCGGTACCTTTTTTAGAAAGAAGAGCCAATTATTACATCAATAACTTTGCTGGAGGTTTTAGCAAACATAATGTCAAATCAAATACATTAGTAATTTCTCCTTCTGGATCTGTTGCTAAGGCAAAAGACTTCGGTTTATTTATTCTTTATCCTAGAGTTGAGCCTGGTTCTACAATAAAGCTTACCCAGGATATCAAAATTAAAAGGCAAAAGCCTGAACCTGTAGACTGGACTAGAGTTTTAGAAAGTACTGTAACTAAAATTTCTGCCCTTGCTTCTTTATATATACTATACTTGTCAAGACAACAATAACATCAGAATATGGAAGATCTAAACGACGAAATTCGATTAAAGGACGTCATTCTAAAATTAATTTATTTCAAAGATATTTTATTTGCTAAAAGCATTTTGATCTGCAGTATTGCTTTAGTTTTCGGTGTTTTTGGTGTGGTGTTTTCTTTTTTAAAGCCTCCTACTTACAAAGCTGATCTAACATTTGTAATAGATGAAAGCCAAGAGCCTAATGCTTTGGGTGCAATGGCAGGACTTGCAAGTCAGTTTGGATTCAACATCGGCGGATCATCTAATGGAACTTTTAGCCAGTCTAATATTGAAGAACTCATTTTATCAAAGCGTGTTGTTCAGGCCGCCATCCTTGAAGAAGGTGACATAAATGGAAAAAATGACTTATTGATAAACCACTATTTAGAGTTTAAAAACTTTCATCAAAGTTGGTTAGCTGACGGTAAAGAGATTATAAACTTCTCGATAAAACGTGAAAATTTTTCTTTTGAACACGATAGTATTCTCATGATAGTTTATGATGTGCTAACTAATAATAATATTTCAACCAACGTAGGTGACGAAAGTAGTATTGTTAGTATTTCTTGTAAGTCAGAAAATGAAGTTTTTTCTAAATTATTAGTCGAATCTCTAGCCAAAAACTTAGAAAGTTATTACACAAAATTCCAAACAGCAAAAACAGAGAGTACACTGCAATTATTATCTTATAGAGCCGATTCGGTTTTAACTGAGTTAAAAAATGCAGAGTATAAGTATGCTTCTCATAAAGATTCAAACTTTGGAGTTCAACGTGCTAAAGGTCTTTTAGAAGAAATAAGACTCAAACGTGACGTAGAAATTCTCAATATTATGTATGGTGAAATTATAAAGAATTTAGAGTTATCAAAATTTACTCTACTAAATAATAAACCGCTCTTAAATATTATTGACAGTCCTTCATTACCTCTTGAAGAAAAAAAGTTATCTAAAAAACTAAGTTTAATTTTATTTTCAATTATTGGGGGTTTCTTTGCGGTATTATACATAATTATTCGTCAACTTATCCGTGACGAAATGGCCTAAAGAAAACGTTGTAATTCTTCTAACCTTATACCTCTTGATCCTTTCAACAGTATAAGACTATCACTAATATTTAGATTTTTTAACCAATTTTTACATGCTTCAATAGTCATGAAATGAGTATACTGATGAGAACATTTACTGAATTCCTTTCCCACAAGTATAACCTTCGAATTTATTTCGGATAACAAATCAACTATGTTTTGGTGTTCTTTTGTTGACTCATTACCAAGCTCTAACATATCACCGAGAATTAAAACTTTTTTGTTATGAGTAATGTTAGTGAAAGACGTTATTGCTTCTAGCATACTGCTTGGGTTAGCATTGTATGCGTCTAGTATTAGGGAATTGTTTTGGGTAGTTGAGCTTAGCTGTGATCGATTATTTTTTGGCTGGTAGGACTCAATAGCTAGTTTTAAATTTGACACAGAGATATTGAAATAGTCACCAATAAAACAAGCTGCACTTATATTAGCACAATTATAATAACCAATCAGTTGCGATTGTATATTTATTCCTTTGAATTCAATCGCAGCAAATGGGGAAGAGGTATTTATCGGATTAATACTGTACTCAAGCTTATTCATTCCTTTTGATAGCGATTGAAGTAATACATCATTTTTATTTACAAATAGCTTGCCGTTTTTTACACCAATATAATCGTAAAGTTCTTTCTTAGTATCAATAATACCCTGTAAACTACCAAATCCTTCTAAATGAGCTTTGCCAATATTAGTGATAATTCCAAAGTCTATATCTGCAATTTCACTTAGAAATTTAATTTCTTTTCTATGATTTGCCCCCATCTCAACAATAAGAAACTCTGTGTCTAAATCGGCACTTAAAATTGTTAGTGGAACACCAATATGATTATTTAAATTTCCCTTGGTACTGACTACCTTTAATTGAGTACTTAATACTGAACTTATAAGTTCTTTTGTAGTAGTTTTCCCATTAGAGCCAGTAATTCCGAGTACTGGACAGTGTAATTTGCTTCTGTGAAAACTAGCTAAATCTTGAAGCGTCTTTAAGGAATCTTCTACTACAATACAGCGATGATGATTCGAATACTCATCTTCATCAACTATTGCATAAGATGCTCCTTTGTTTATTGCATCTAGGGCAAATTTATTACCATTAAAATTCTCACCTTTTAGTGCGAAAAAAATATTATTAGTGCTGACTTTTCTGGTATCTGTCGAAACACCAGTAGACTCTAAAAATAATTGATGTAAAGTGGCTATATTCATTTCAATAAAAAACCCCAAAATTTTGGGGTTTTAAAAGTGTATTAAATTCTATTTTTAATTACGGTCATAGTAACCATTTGCTTTGTTCCAGTCTACTGGTTTTCTTTGATTTTCTTTTAGGTTACTTGTCGGAGGTCCCAATCTGTCCATAGCACATCTAAATCCAATGTAATTTGTCGATTGTTTTTGGTCTAAGAAACGTCTTGTTCCAGGAATCATCCAGTAAGCTCTATCTCTATATGAACCACCTTTATAAACGCGTGTTTCATCAGAAATTAAAGATGTTTTATCTAGTTCATATACTTGATTGGTAGTGTTCTGACCATTATCTTCAAGCCAGTTCTGAACTGTGCTGTTAACTTTCGAGTCGTGATCACCATCTAAGAAGTTTATATTATCAGCTTTACTGTAATTTCTTCTTGTAAGGTTCTCTTCAACAGTGACTTCTCTTTTAATTATATTTCCTAAACTATCCTTTTCGATAATGAATCTGTCCTCATCTCTCTGCCAGGTTTCAAATACATTACCTCTGAATGGATTTAAGTCTGAAGTATTAGGGTCAATTAAGGGTCTGTATACATCCATTACCCATTCAGAAACATTACCAGCCATGTTATAAAGACCATACTCATTTGGCCAATAACTAATTACTGGTGCAGTTTTGTCAGCATTATCGTTAAGTCTACCAGCTGTACCCATATTATCTCCTCGTCCTCTTTTGAAGTTGGCAACAATTTCACCCTGATTTCTTTTAGATGGGTTTCTTACACCATCTCCATTCCAAGGGTATAATTTTCTTTCTACAACATTCTCATTTTCAGTATTTCCAACCAGTGCTGATGCAGCAAATTCCCATTCGGCTTCGGTAGGTAATCTAAAACTTGGTAGCAATATACCATCAGATTCTTGTACATTACGAACAGCATTTTTATCTCTACCTGCGTTTTTTTCATAAGAGTGAACGCCTAACTTAAGATTTGGTAATTGTCTTCTAATTCTACCTTCGTACTGACCCATAACATAGGCATCGGTTTTGAATACATTTTCATCAACTTGCTCTGGATCTTCCCAAAGGTATCCATTGTCAATTAAAATTCTTTCATTAACCCTATCGGTTCGCCATGCACAATAGTCAACGGCTTGCTCCCAACTGACTCCTACAACTGGGTATTGGTTAAATGCAGGATGACGAAGGTAACTTCTTACATAAGGTTCGTTATACGATAATTTATCACGCCATACATTAGTGTCTGGAAGAGCTTTCCAATATATTTCGGGATATGAACCGTTGTCATAATTAGAACCATAAACGCGTTCTATCCAAAATAAATATTCTAAATAATCTATATTTCTAACTTCAGTTTCGTCCATATAAAATGATGATACCGTTACTGTTTTTGGAACATTATTCCAATCGTATTGTACATCTTGTTCTACACGTCCCATAGTAAAAGAACCACCTTCAACAAATACCATTCCTGACGGAGTAATTTGTTCAGTATAGTTTGAAGACACTTCAAAACCACCATGTTTTGGATCATTGTAATTCCATCCAGTGGTTTTAGATTTTTCTTTACTACATCCAACAACTATTGCTAAAGAAAGAATGAGTAGGATTTGATTTTTCATAATTTAATGATTTTCTAGGTCTTTAATAACTAAAAATTGGGGCAATTTATTGTTTCAAACGATTTACCTTTGAATCTACAAGGTAATTTAAGAGCAAATGATAATTCATGAGCACCTTGAGTATTACTATTGTTAAGATCAGAAATAGTGACATCATAACTGTATCCAAACTTCCATGTTGCTTGTTCAATTCCGAGTAAAACAATAAAAGCATCAAAGTTTTCAGCACTTTGTCTTAACCAGAGCCCACCAACAATTGGTCCTTTAAGAACATAAACACCATAGTTTAATTGCATGAAGTCTTGTTGTTGCTGGAACAAAATATTAGGAGATAATAAAGCTGCATTTTTGGGTCTGTTTCCTGAATTTGTTCGGTAGGTCCCAAAACGATTCAATGGAAATGTTGCTCCGATATTAGCAGTAAGTTTCATTGGTAATCGGCTTTCGCCAATAAATCCTTGGTCAGGCCTTGTGATATGATGTGCAGCAAATCCGAAATAATAATCAAACTGATTATTAGCGTTTCCAAAGCCCATGAAACCGGCGGCGAAGTCTGTAAACCCTTTATTGTTGGAATAATTTACAATATCTTCATTTGTGGGATAAATAAAACCTTGTACCGGATCAATCATGTCTCCAAAAGTTAAATTCCCCCAATCAATTCCTAATTGTCTATAGGCTGCTTCTAAACCAGCATTTATATTAAGTCTTTTATTGATTTGTAGTCGGTACGCATAACTAGCACTGATATGGGTAGTGTTTAAGTTTCCGGCACCAGCAAAATCTTTAGCTATTGCAAAACCTAGTCCACCTGCTAATTTTTCGACATATTGATCATAAGAAGCACTGTAAGTAACGTAAGTCTTACCAATGCCTGGCCATTGGTTTCTATGATTAATACTTACTCTAGGGCAAATATTTGTACCTGCCATTGCAGGGTTTAGATACAGTGGGTTAGCAAAAAACTGACTGAAAGCAGGATCTTGAGCTTTTGCATCCTTAAATGCCAATGCAAGAAATAAAAAGCATAACAGATATATTGTTTTCTTCATCTCGACCAAAATAAGTTACTAGCTAACAAAAATATAAAAATATTCTTACTAGCTTACTTATATAAAAAACATATTACAATAATTAGTGTTTTATTGCCGTTTTGGGGTATTAAAGCATAAGCTTTTTGAATATCATACATTAATAAACTAATTTTGAAATCAATATTACACTGACTCATGAGGCTTTCGTTTTTTATTTTTTTCTTATTCCTTTCTTTTATTTCTCTTAGTCAAGAGGTAAAAAATTGTTTCTTTGAATGGACTACCCAAAATAACAAACCAGTTCTTAATCTATCTGATTCTCATATTTTTAACTTCGATTACGTATTTGATGATGAACTTAGCGATGTTAGTTTAATAATGAGTAATGCCACCTATATAGATTGCGATTCAGTTGAAATTCAATTTCTTCAAAATTTGGATGTAAAGGTATTACCAGAGTTAAATTATGTTCATGGTATTGAAAGAAAAAAATCAAAAATTAAAGGAAGTATTTTCCCATTCATTTTGAATGATAGTACTTACCAAAAACTAGTGTATTGTAATCTTGAAATTGATACAAAGACGTATTATAAACCAAAATCTTCTAGTCTGTCTTCTGAAAACTCAGTGTTATCATCAGGAAATTGGTACAAAATAGCTGTAACAGAAAGTGGTATTCACAAACTTTCTTATCAAAATCTTTCAGATATTGGGCTAAATATTTCTGCTATCAATCCTAAAAATATTAGGTTATATGGTCGGCCTGGAGGTATGTTACCTACAGAAAATTCTGAGCCTAGAATTGATGATTTAGAAGAATTGACCATTAAGGTTGTTGGAGAAAGTGATGGAGCTTTTAATACTTCAGATTATGTGTTATTCTATGGTCAATCACCTCATTCTTGGGACTTGAATTCAGACCATTTTCAAAGGAATACACATCTTTTTGAAGATAAAACTTACTACTTTATTACAACAGATTTAGGCCAGGGAAAACGCATCATGGAAAATGGTTTTAATGAAAATGCAGATACAATAATTAGCTCTTTCAATGACTTTCAACATCATGAAAATAATGATGTAAATTTTATCAAATCTGGTCGAGAATGGTATGGTGATGTTTTTGATATTATAAATCAGCGATCATATAACTTCAATTTTCCAAATAGAATTGGAGAAGCATCACTCAAAATTGTTGTTGCTGCTAGGGCTAATTCGCCATATAATTCAAATTTTACCTTTAATACTTCTGGAAACACTGAAAGTCTAAGTATTGCAGGCGTTAATGGAAGTTATAATTATGCCAATACAGCTACCTATCAGAAGGATGTGAGCCCTATGACGGACAATATCAATGTGGTACTAAATTTTGAGTCTTCATCTTCAACTGCTAAAGGCTGGCTAGATTATATTTTAATTAATGCTGAACGGGAGTTAAAAATGGCTGGTAGTCAAATGCAATTCAGATCCTTATCCTCAGTAAAACCGAACTCTATCAGTCAGTTTGTTTTAACAAATGCCAACCCTTCAATTATCGTATGGGATGTTACAGATCCACTAAGTCCCCAAAAGGTGAAATATGAGTTATCGTCGAATCAATTGTCTTTTACAGCACCGACACAAGAATTGAAAGAATTTATAGCATTCTCAAATACATTTAAATCCGTAGAATTATTGGGTAAAATTCAAAATCAAAATTTACACTCATTTGAAAATCTAGATTATGTAATAGTGAGTCACCCAAACTTTATTACTGAAGCCAATCGATTAGCCGATTTTCACAGCCAAAACAATTTATCTGTACAAGTAGTTACTCCTCAACAAATTTATAACGAATTTTCGGCTGGAAGCCAAGATGTATCTGCTATTAGAGATTTTGCTAAAATGCTTTATGAAAGTACTCATCCTTTAAAATACATGTTGTTGTTTGGTGATGCTTCTTATGATCCAAAAAACAGACTTCTTGAAAATTCTAACTATATCGTTTCTTATCAATCGACCAATTCAACCAACTCATTATATTCCTTTGTAAGTGATGACTATTTTGCTCTACTAGATGAAGGAGAAAGTATTTCTAATAACAATACTTCTTTCCCTTTTTTAGATATAGGAGTAGGTAGATTTCCTGTTCAAACTGTGAGTGAAGCCAGGACTGTAGTAGATAAAGTGTTAAATTATAATGCCATTGATGCTTTAGGAGATTGGCGTTTGAGAATGTGCTTCGTTGGAGATGATAATGATGAAGTTGAGACAGTTCATTCCGCTCAGGCCGAACAACTAGCTGATTACATTTCTTCCGCAAATCCTGAGATGAATGTTGATAAGATATATTTAGACTCTTACAGTCAAGAAACCTCCACCGGTGGCCAAAGGTGTCCACAAGTAAATGATGCCATATCAAATGCAGTAAATAAAGGAATGTTTTTAGTCAATTATACTGGTCATGGTGGTGAGTTGGGCTGGGCACACGAGCGTATATTGGAAATAGATGATATTTATTCTTGGTCAAATAAGTATAAAATGCCATTATTTATGACAGCTACTTGTGAGTTTGGTAGATATGATGATCCTGATAGAGTTTCAGCTGCTGAACACGTATTCTTAAAAGATGAAGGAGGTGCCATTGCACTTTTGACCACCTCCAGAGTAGTATTTACCAACGGGAATTTAGATTTAAACACTTCGTTTTTAGAAAATCTTTTTCCTATGTCGACTGACTCTATCAACCCAACCCTTGGTGATGTATTGATGCGAACTAAAAATAATGTCAATAACATAGATAATTTAAATCATAGAAATTTCACTCTATTAGGAGATCCAGCCCTTACTTTAGCTTATCCAAAATTTGAAGTCGTACTTACTCAAGTTCAAGATAGTGCCAAAGCACTTGGTAAGCTAACAATTTCAGGGGAGATTCATTTAAACGGTGTTAAATCAGAGGATTTTAATGGTTTTGTATATCCTACTGTTTTTGACAAAAGAGATGAATTTCAAACTTTAGGTCAAGATGAATCACCAGTACTAATTTTTGATTTACAGAAAAGTATACTCTTTAATGGTAAATCATCAATTCAAAATGGGTCATTTTCCTTTTCTTTTATTGTCCCAAAGGACATAAGTTATGATTTTGGAAAAGGTAAAATAAGCTTATATGCCGTAGGTTCTTCTGACGGAGTATCTTATGTAGATGCTTTAGGTTTCACCGACAACTTTATAATAGGTGGAACGGCAGAAAATTATGAAGATGATTTTATTGGACCTTCCATTCGTTTGTTTATGAACGATACTAATTTTATTTTGGGAGGTATAACGAATCCAAATCCTGATTTATTGGCCTTATTACAAGATGATAACGGTATAAACACGGTTGGTAATGGAATAGGTCATGATATGTTAGCAATTTTGAACGAGAACTCAGCCAATCCAATTGTACTCAATGATTTTTTTGAATACGACGCCGATAGTTATCAGAAAGGTAAAATTAGTTACCCCTTTACTAATCTAGATGAAGGGAAGCACACCTTGACAGTAAAAGTTTGGGATGTACATAATAATTCCTCTGAAAGAAGTACAAGTTTTAGGGTCATCAAATCAACTAGTTTATCCATTGAAAATTTAATAAACTACCCCAATCCAGTTGATGATTTTACATCCTTTTATTTTGAACACAATCAGTCTGGATCTGAATTAGATATTCTATTGAACATTACAGATGTTAATGGTAGGGTAGTTAAAACTATAACAGATAAATTGAAGCCTGATGGTTTTAGGTACGGTCCACTTCACTGGAATGGACAATCGTCTCAAAATACAAAATTAAAAAGTGGTCTTTATATTTATACTCTCACTGCAAAAGCCACTGACGGAGAAATAGTTTCAAAATCGGGAAGACTTATACTAATTGATTAGTTGTTACGTTCTAAAACAATATATATATTTGTAATAAATTATTTTTTAGATGAATCAAGCTAAGATTTTTTCGGCCATTATAACCTTGCTTCTTGCCAGTCAATTTTCAATTGCTCAAAATGATATAAATATTGACGATAAATTTCGACTCAACACTATCACAACAGCTGTACCTTTTTTAATAATAAGCCCTGATGCCAAGGCAGGAGGTATGGGGGATGTTGGAGTTGCTTCAGCACCTGATGCCATGTCAATGCATTGGAACCCTGCAAAATATGCATTTGTAAAAGATGATATTGGATTTTCAGTATGTTACACACCATGGTTAAAAGCATTAGTACCAGACATCAACCTCTCGTATTTAACAGCCTATAACAGGTTAAATAAAAATGAAGTCTTAGGATTTTCGCTAAGGTATTTTAGCTTAGGCGAAATCAATTTTACAAATGATCAAAATCAATCACTGGGATCATTCAATCCAAATGAATTTTCTTTAGATGTAGCTTATGCACTAAAACTATCACCAAACTTTTCAACAGGTGTAGCCTTGAGGTATGTGTATTCAAACCTCACCGGAGGTCAACAAGTTGGAACATTAGCAACTAAAGCCGCCAATACGGTAGCTGGCGATTTCTCAGGTTATTACACCAAAAAAATTCGACTTGTTGATAAAGAAATGACTTGGTCAACTGGTTTAAACATCTCAAATATTGGTGGTAAAGTATCCTACACTGAAACAGTCGATAAAGATTTTATACCAACAAACCTTCGAATAGGATCGTCATTATCTACAGACATAGATGAATACAATCAAGTATCTTTTGAGTTTGACATCAATAAACTTTTAGTTCCCACTCCACCATTGTACAATGATAACGGAGACATTGTAAGCGGAAAAGATCCTGAAGTATCAGTGATAAGTGGAATTTTTCAATCATTCAGTGATGCACCCTATCAAGATAGAGAGGTTAGAGAGTTAATATACTCTTTAGGTGCAGAATATTGGTATGATAAGCAATTTGCATTACGTTCTGGTTTTTTCTACGAGCACCCTTCCAAAGGAGATAGACAATTCTTAACACTCGGAGCTGGAGTAAGATATAATGTATTTGGTTTAGACTTTTCTTATCTAATTCCTGTTCAAAGTAGAGATGAAATAAATGCCGCTAACCCACTATCTAACACCCTACGATTTGCGTTAACTTTTGACTTCAGTGCATTGGACCAAGAAGTCGAAAACTAATACTTTGTATATTGAAATTAAGAATAGGTTACGGATATGATGTTCATCAGCTAGCTGAAGGACAAAATTTTATTTTAGGAGGGATTCATTTGCCTCACAAAAAAGGAGCTGTTGGCCACTCAGATGCCGATGTTTTAATACACACCATTTGTGACGCTATATTGGGAGCGGCCAATATGCGAGATATCGGCTTCCATTTTCCAGACACTTCAGCTGATTACAAAGGTATAGATAGTAAGTTATTACTTGTTGACGTTATGGCATTAGTAAGAAAGGAGGGCTATGAAATCATGAATATAGATTCCACAGTTTGTTTAGAAAAACCAAAGGTCAATCCGTACATACCACAAATGAAAAGCGTACTAGCTAAATGTATGGAAATCGATGAAAATCAACTTTCAATAAAAGCCACTACATCAGAAAAAATGGGATTTGTTGGCAATGAGCTGGGAGTATCCGCCCATGCCGTTGCTTTATTAAAAGGAGTCTAAAAAATTTTTCTACTCCCTCACTCTCAAACTAAAAAGTATACATCAAACGAAAATCCGTATAAGAGGAAAGAGCTACTTTATACTGACATTTGTATTATTCTTCTAATCATAAAACAATAGAAATGAGTACAAATCAATTTGGTAAAAATGGATGGACCCCCGATAGAATTAAAGATCTTAAGGGTAAAATATATGTTATAACTGGAACAACTAGTGGAACTGGTTATGAAGCGGCAAGAATATTGTTGTCAAAAGGAGCAAAAGTTATAATGCTCAATAGGAACCCTCAGAAAGCAATTAATACTATTGAAGCACTTAAACAAAAGTTAGGCAACCATATAGATGTGGTAAATATTAAAATTGATTTAGGTAAACAAGACTCTGTTAAATCAGCTGCAGAAGAGGTTCTCAAAACGGTATCAAGAATTGACGCATTAATATGTAACGGTGCGATTGGTCAAGTTCCGAAACAACACTATACAGTTGATGGATGGGAAAGCCAAATGGGAGTTAACTATTTTGGACATTTCACATTACAGGCATTACTATACCCATTGATTGATAAATCCCAAGGCCGAATAGTTACTGTTGGAAGTTTAGGTTATGATATGGGATTAAAGACCATTAAATTCGATGATTTAAACTGGGACAAAGACTATACTCCAAATAATGCATATAGTCAAAGTAAGCTAGCTCAAATCATGACAATATATGAGTTACAGAATAGATTACAGGAGGCAGGCAAATCCGGAGTTAAAGCATATGCATGTCACCCAGGCTCTTCTAGAACTTCTTTAATTTCAACTAGTGGAAGCTTCATGATGAAAGTTATTTTCGGTTTAATGAAAATGTCACCACTTACCCAACCAGCAAAAAATGGAGCATATCCAGAATTGATGTGTGCAACTGAACCAGACTTAGACCAAACTGGATTCTACGGACCAACAGGCAGAAGTAACTGGGTGGGACCCGTTGGAGCACATGAAATAAAACCTCATGCTAAGGACAGAGAAGTGTCTAAGAAGTTATGGGATTTATCAGAAAGAGTTACAGGGGTTAAATGGAACTTTTAAAGTTTGGTTTTAGTAGTTATATTTGAATAAACAATTATTTGTAATGGATATTTTAAAAACAGCCACTGATTGGGCAAAAGCTGAAATGTTTTCTACTGCATTTTTCATATATTTTGGAATTGCTTTTATCCTGCTAGGGATTGGGTTTTGGCAGTTAGGTAAGACAGATTTAGCTAAAGCGTATATTTTTCCTGCGATAATAGCTGGCACATTGCTAATGATCATTGGATTAGGTTTGTTTTTTACTAATAAGACTAGGGTCACTCAATTTGAAGAAGCCTATAAGAAAAGTGAATCAGCATTTGTTCAGTCAGAAATTGAACGTACTGAAAGTACATTAAAAGAGTACAAAAACGTTGTGTTTACTGTTATTCCTATAATAATTGCAATTTGTGCTATTTTATTGATTTTCTTTAAAGCACCCTTGATGCGAGCAAGTATGGTTACTTCTATCGCAATGCTAATTGTTATTCTTTTAATTGATGGAACAGCTCATGCAAGAATTCAAACTTATCATAAACAACTTATATCGATAACTAAATAAATTAATGATGAAACATTTCAATACGCTTTCTTCATACTTTGATTATCTAGAGCTTCCTTTACCTGAGCATCCAATGTTTAGTGTAAAGTCCGCTATCGGTGATGATTTTCTTCCTTGTCCAAGAAAAAGTTCTCCACCAATTACCAATGACTGTTATTCTATAAGTTTGAAAAAAGTTACAAGCGGTGAATTGAATTACGGACGAACAAAGTATGATTTTACCAACGGTGCAATGTTCTTCATGTCACCAAGACAAGTCTTGCAATGGGATAGTAATGCGGTGTTCGAACAGAAAGGGTTTTCAATCAACTTTCATGAAGACTTTGTTAAGGGTACAGAATTAGCTCAAAAAATCAATAAGTGCGGTTTCTTTTCATACTCTGCAAATGAAGCTTTGCATCTTTCGCCAAGTGAAGAGAAGCAAATGGAGTCTATTGTTGAGAACATAGTAATTGAATATCATAACAATCAAGATTCTTTCAGTAAAGACATCATCATTTCTCACCTAAGTACTTTATTGAAGTATGCTAATCGTTTTTATGAGAGACAGTTTATCAATAGACAGGAAATGTCTATAGACTTGTTGGAGCAGTTTAATTATAGTTTGGAGGAATATTACCAGTCTGGAAAACTGCAAGAGAAAGGGATTCCTAGTATTGATAAAATTGCCAATAAAATGTCTGTTACTCAGCGATATCTGAGTGATACACTCAAAAAAGAAACTGGAAAAACGACAACTGAGCACGTTCAATTGTTCTTAATAAATGAATCAAAAGATTTACTGTTAACTCCAAACGCTTCAATCTCAGAAACAGCTTATCAACTAGGGTTTGAATACCCTCAGTATTTTTCACGATTGTTTAAGAAAAAGGTTGGGCTAACCCCAAAAGAGTTTATAGAGAATCACTCTAT
>JBMHBP010000004.1:0-223570 GCA_049890295.1 Flavobacteriales bacterium
TTTTTTCTAGTTTTCTGTTAGGGTTGGGTAGTGGTATTTCAAAGGTTGAAGAGATATTACCTTGACCATCTGTTTTGATTAAAAAGAGATCTCCATGTTCATCTTCATTTCCATCACCAGTTGTACCAACAACACCAGTTATAATATATCCACCATCTGTTGTTTGTTGAACTGAACATCCTTCATCATAATGTTCATAATCTCCTACATATGGTATTACATCAAAACTCTTATTCCATTGATTATTTCCATTTACATCAGTTTTAAATAAAATTATTTCAAAACTAACAACAGAAAAAGTACTATAACTAAATCCAGTAACAATATATCCACCATCATTGGTCTGTTGAACTGAAGTTCCATAATCCATAGTTCCAACTTCGTTCTCATTAAAAATTTTACTCCATTGTTCTATACCATTTTCATCTGTTTTGATTAGATAAACATCCCGTCCACCATTTCCAAAAGACTCAGTTTGTCCAATTATAATAAATCCACCATCTATAGTTTGTTGAACAGATTTACCATAATCCTGTTCTACACCACCGAATGTTTGGTTCCACTGTTCTTCTCCATTTTCATCTGTTTTTATTAACCATATTTCAGACCCATTATTAATTGAAAATGAATTTGTATTACCAATTATAATAAATCCTCCATCTGTTGTTTGTTGTACAAAATTACCATTATCATTTTCAGACTCACCAAAAGTTTTAGACCATTGTTCTACACCATTTTCATATGTTTTTATCAGATAAACATCATTACTAAATCCAAATGAATTTGTACGACCAGTAATAATAAATCCTCCATCTGTTGTTTGTTGAACGGAACTACCATATTCCTCACCTAATCCTCCAAACGTCTTTGTCCATTCTTGTCCCCAAAGTGTTAATGGTAGTGTAATAATTAATGTTAAGATTAGATTTTTCATAAAAAACTTGATTTGAACCTAAATATAAAAAAACCTCACTTCAATTAAGTAGTGAGGTTTAATGTTGTGTTTAATTAATTCTAAAAATCATACTTATCAATTAAGTAATGATATATTTTTGTAGTGTTTCTATTGTTTATTTTTATATGTTTCACCACACAATCTAATTTCTTTAAAATTCTAACTTTTATTAGTTAGCTATCAATAATTGACAGATAACCCCATCAGAAAAATACCATTTACAGGCTCATTACTAATTTGAAAGCCTAGAAGGTCATAATTTAAATCTACAAAAAGCTCTACTTCATTAAAATCAAACAGTAAAATTTTACTCCCTAATCCTAGTCTAGAGTACATGAATTGTTGATTATTCAACTCTTCCCATTTTCTAGCAGGTAATTTGTGAGAATAATATAGTATGAGCTTTGTGCGGTTATAAAATAGGTAGTTCAAATAAAATTGATGAATATGCCTTTCAGTCCCATTAATTTTAGAGTCTAAAGAAGTAACGCCCAATAATAAGTTTTTAGTTGGATATATTCCTAGGCTAAATATAAATGGGCTATTAAAAAAAGAGTAATTATTACTTAAAAAATCAAAACTCCTTCCGTTTACAAGATTTAGAGATACTGTTCCTTCAACGTGAAGAGAGTTAAGGATTTTTGAAAAAGTTTCAAATTTTCTAACACTTACAGTATCAATATCAAACTCAGATATTATGTCTTGCGAATTAGCATAATAGGGAATAAAAAATAGAGCTAGAATATATAACTTGTTAAAGCGCATTTGTTAAGGTTTAACCCAAACCAAAACGGTAAATAGTGTTAACTAATTACTAAGTTAAAGGGTTGAGTTTATACTAATTAGAATATTAAAAGGGCTTAACTTTTAAATCTTCGATCTACTTCTTGCCAGTTAATAACATTGAAAAAAGCTTCAATATAATCTGGTCTTCGGTTTTGGTAGTTGAGGTAATAAGCATGCTCCCATACGTCGATACCTAAAATTGGCGTACCGCCACAACCATCTTTCATTAGCGGGTTGTCTTGGTTGGGTGTCGAACAAACCGACAATTTGCCGTCTTTTACACAAAGCCAAGCCCATCCAGAACCAAATTGGGTAGCTGCAGCTTTTGAAAACTCATCTTTAAAGTTTTCGAACGAACCAAAAGCAGCATTGATAGCATCCGCTAACTCACCATTAGGCTCACCACCACCATTTGGACTCATAACGGACCAAAATAAACTGTGATTATAGAAACCGCCACCGTTATTTCGTATGGCAGGAGTCATATCACCACTTAATAGTTCTTCGATAGTTTTGTTTTCGTTTTCACTAAAATCAACGGCAGCATTTAGCTTAGCTGTATATCCGGCGTGATGTTTTCCGTGATGGATTTCCATTGTTCTAGCATCAATATGTGGTTCTAATGCATCGTATGCATAAGGTAGTTTTGGTAATTCGAAAGGCATAATTTACGTTTTAATGATTACGTTCACAAAATTAAACAAAAAATTATTGTAATGCGCGTTGAAATGTATTGTCTATTTCATGTATAACAGGGAAAAATCCATCATCATTCCAAATATTACGGGCTATGTAAGCTTTTAGTTGTGCTGAAATAATTTTCAAATCATTGGTACTAAAGTCATCAAGTAGCAATTTAACATCATTATTGTCACAGAAATTAACAAGTTGATTCAAATCTTTTCGATTGATTTCAAATAGAGAAATAAAATCTGCTGAAGATTGGTTTTCAAGTTCTTTACGGTTTATACTCGTATACTCAAAAGCAAATTGACGGATTAAATCTTTTCGTATTGCCTCAGAGATAGAAGGGTGATATGTGCTGGTGTCTAGCGGAATAAATATATCCGGCATAATTCCACCACCACCATACACTACTTTTCCACCTTTTGTAATAAACTTGAGGCTATCATTAAACTCTATACTATCCCTTGAAAGTAATTCCCCACTATTCATTCTCTCAAAAATATCCTCATTGTAGGCTGAACTTTCACCATTACTATAAGGTTTCTGTATACAACGACCAGTTGGTGTGTAATAGCGTTGTGTAGTAATTCTATAGGCTGAGCCATCAGGGTGTTCGAATTGTTCTTGAACTAATCCCTTGCCAAAAGAACGTCGTCCTACAATAGTACCGCGATCGTTGTCTTGTAGTGCTCCCGCCACAATTTCACTAGCAGAGGCCGAGCCTTCATCTATCAATACAATGACCTCTTTGTTAATTAAAAGCCCTTTTTGATTAGAATAATACTTTTCCCCTTGACCGTTTCTGTCTTGGGTGTAGACTATGAGTAGGTTATCCTCTAAAAACTCATTGGAGATATTGATTGCTGCACCTAAATAACCGCCAGGATTATTTCTTAAATCTAGTATGAGCTTTTGCATACCTTGTTCGATTAACTTTTGACTCCCTTCGATAAATTCATTGTAAGTGTTGGCTCCAAATCGACTAATTTTAATGTAACCATTAACATCATCTATCATGTAGCTAACATCTACACTATTCAACGGTATTTTATTTCTTGTAATTTCGAAAGGGATAAGCACATTATGGCCTTTTCTTAGAATACCAACTTTTACCTTGGTACCTCTTTTACCTCTCAGCAGCTTTATGACATCATCATTTTCAAGTCCAGTACCAGCTATGGTATCATCATTGACACTCACTATTTTATCTCCAGATAATATTCCCACACTTTGTGAGGGGCCGCCTGAAATAGGAGCGACTACTAAAATAGTATCCTCATACAAATTGAATTCAACCCCTATACCGTCAAAGCTACCCTCCATGGGTTCATTGATGGCGGATAGGTCCTTTGCTTTAATGTAATAAGAATGTGGGTCGAGTTCTTTTAGTAAACTCGTAACGGCTTTTTCTACCAGTTCGTCTTTGTTGATGCTATCCACGTAGGCTTCCTCCAATTGCTCAATAACGAGATTAAATTTATTGATTTCCTGTGTTTTCAGAGAGCCAAATTGAAGCGAGTTACCTAACCATATACCAGCAACTAACACCAAGGCAAAAACGATTGGACTGAAATGAGAGTGTTTATTCATCAAAGGTAAAGTGACACAGTTCGACGTTTGCTTTTCTTAAAAATTCTAAACCAGATGAGTCCTTATATTCGTCGAGGTAAACAACTCTTGAAATACCAGATTGATGTATTAGTTTACTACACTCTTTACAAGGAGACATGGTAAGGTATAAAGTAGCCCCTTTACAATTGTGTGTAGAACGAGCTACTTTTAAAATAGCATTAGCTTCTGCATGTAAAACATACCATTTTGTATCGCCATGATCGTCTTCACATACATTTTCAAAACCAGATGGACAGCCATTATAGCCATCTGAAATAATCATTTTATCGTTTACAATTAAAGCACCAACTTGTTTGCGTTTACAATGCGAAAGTTTAGCCCATTCTTGAGCCATTTTTAGGTATGCTCTATCGTATTTTTTTTGTTTCATCCAAAGAATAATAGAGAACCAAAAATACAAAAAAACCTCGCTGTCATTAACTCTTAGCAATTATTAACACTCAAATGGTTATCAGCTAGGGTAAGCCAAAAAAAATCCCCTCATATAGTGAGGAGATTTTGTACCCGAGGCCGGGGTCGAACCGGCACGATATTGCTATCACTGGATTTTGAATCCAGCGCGTCTACCAATTCCGCCACTCGGGCTTCAAATAGGGTCGACAAATTTACTCTTTTGTCGACCAAACACAAATGAAAGCACTTAAAATACTTCACGTTTTTAATCTTTTTTTTATCTTTGCCCACCCAATTTTTTATCATGTCATCAAAAGTTAAAATATTTTCGGCGTCGGCTAGTAAAGATTTGGCACAAACCATAGCCGAAAAGTTCGGCCAACCATTAGGTAATACCTCTATTGTGTATTTTAGTGATGGTGAGTTTGAGCCCTCTTTTGATGAAACTGTTCGTGGGTGTCATGTATTTATTGTCCAATCGACACCCCCTCCATCTGACAATTTGATGGAGTTGTTATTGATGATTGATGCAGCTAAAAGAGCATCTGCCTATAAGATTACAGCCGTAATGCCATACTTTGGTTATGCCAGACAAGATAAAAAAGGGAAGCCAAGAGTGCCAATAGGAGCAAAGTTAGTGGCTAATCTCCTAACTGCCGCAGGTGTAGATAGAGTAATGACTATGGACTTACACGCTGATCAAATACAAGGTTTTTTTGAAGTGCCAGTAGATCACATGTTTGCTTCAACACTTTTTATTCCATACATTAAAAGTTTATCATTGAACAATCTTTGTATTGCTTCACCTGATATGGGCGGCACCAAACGTGCCAATGCTTATGCCAAACATCTAGAATCAGAAGTTGTAGTATGTTACAAACATAGAGACAAAGCCAATGAAGTCAGTAAAATGTTACTCATAGGTGATGTTAAAGGTAAAGATATCATATTAGTTGATGATATGGTAGATACTGCTGGAACATTAACAAAAGCAGCCGATTTGCTGATAGAAAACGGTGCTAATAGTGTTAGAGCCTGTTGTACTCATGCTATTCTTTCTGCCAATGCTTATGAAAGAATTGACCAATCACAACTTCTTGAATTAATAGTGACCGATTCGTTAAGAAAACAACATAAAAGCCATAAAGTAAAAGTATTAGAAATCGGTGATTTATTTGCCGATACTATCAAACGAGTTTTTGAAAAACATTCCATTAGCTCGAATTTTTTAAGTTAAACATTAACCAATTATTTTTAAAAAATGAAATCATTTGCAATTAGTGCTGAAGCGAGAGAGACAAACAAAATCGCTAATAGAGCACTGAGAAATCAGGGTAAAGTTCCATGTGTACTTTACGGGGGAGAAAAGCAAGTGTACTTCTCTACTAAAGAGAATGTCCTTAACAAGCTTGTCAACACTCCAAACGTTTATATCGTAGAAATAGAAGATGGAAAAGACAAGTACAAGGCTGTACTACAAGACATTCAATTTCACCCATTGACCGATCAAATATTACATGTAGACTTTTTACAAGTTTTCGATGATAAAGAAGTTACCTTAAGTATTCCGGTCAACTTTATTGGAACACCTATAGGAGTTAGAAATGGTGGTAATTTAAAAGTCATTAGACGAGCCATCAAAACACGTGCATTACCCGCCAATTTGCCAGATGCTATCGAAATTAACATCGAGGATATGAAAATTGGAAAAGTACTTTACATTGGGGATATAAGAAGTGATAAATACGCTTTCTTAGAATCAGATAGAGCCGTAATTGTAGCCGTTAAAATGGCTCGTGGTGCCGTCGAAGAGGAAGGAGATGAAGAAGGCGATGAAAGTGCAGAGGCAGAAGGTGCAGAGACCCCTGCTGAATAAGCATAATATGTCTATCTTTAAACAATGAAATACCTCATTGTTGGCTTAGGTAACCCTGGTGTCAAATACGAAAGTACGCGACACAATGTAGGATTTAAAGTATTGGACACTCTTGTTGAGTCGTCCAATACTGTTTTTAAGGAAGATAAACACGTTTTATACTCAAGTATAAAACATAAGGCTAGAACCTTTCATTTAATCAAGCCAACCACTTTTATGAATTTGAGCGGAAAGGCTGTTAACTATTGGATACAAACACTCAAAGTTGACATCAAAAATGTATTGGTAGTGACTGATGATATAGCTCTCCCTTTTGGTGTTTTGAGGTTAAGGGCCAAAGGATCTGACGGTGGTCATAATGGCCTTAAAGATATTAACTATTATTTAGGTCATTCCAAATACGCTAGACTTCGTTTTGGTGTTGGTGATCAATTTTTAAAAGGTCAACAAGCTCAGTATGTTTTATCAGATTGGACAACTGATGAGGAAAAAGATCTCCAAGAACGCATTCAATTAGCCTCAAAAATGATATTAGCTTTTGGTACTATTGGTTTAGCACAAACTATGAACCAATTTAATGGCAAATAACGTATTAAAGATAATTTGCTAGTTTCACTTTATTAGAAACTATCTTATGTAAATCATTGACAGAAATACGTTCTTGCTGCATGCTATCTCTATCTCTAATAGTAACCGTTTCATCTTCAAGCGTTTGATGATCAACCGTAATACAATAGGGCGTGCCTATGGCGTCCTGTCGTCTGTATCGCTTTCCTATCGAGTCTTTTTCTTCATACTGACAGTTGAAGTCGGCTTGTAGTACCTTCATTATTTCTCTAGCTTTTTCAGGTAATCCGTCTTTTTTGGTAAGTGGTAAAACAGCAGCTTTTACAGGGGCTAGTTGAGGAGGTATGGCTAATACAAGTCTATTCTCTCCATTAACTTCTTCCTCTTTAAAAGAATGACTGAGTATCGTTAAAAACATACGGTCTAACCCTATAGATGTTTCCACAACATAAGGCACATAGCTTTGGTTAATTTCAGGGTCAAAATACTGTACTTTTCTACCAGAATGTTCTTGATGGCTTTTCAAATCAAAATCGGTGCGAGAGTGGATACCCTCCAATTCTTTAAATCCAAAAGGAAATTTGAACTCTATATCACAGGCAGCATTGGCGTAATGGGCTAGGTTGTCGTGGTCGTGAAAACGGAAATATTCCTTATCAATACCTAGGCTGAGGTGCCATTTCATTCGGTTTTCCTTCCAGTGGTCGTACCATTTCATTTCTTCTCCTGGTCGTACAAAAAACTGCATTTCCATTTGTTCAAACTCACGCATGCGGAAGATAAACTGCCTGGCCACGATTTCATTTCTAAATGCCTTACCTGTTTGGGCAATACCAAAAGGAATTTTCATACGAGCTGTCTTTTGAACATTTAAAAAATTGACAAAAATACCTTGAGCCGTTTCAGGTCGTAGATAAAGGTCAGAAGCGCCATCAGCAGTTGAGCCCATTTGGGTTTTGAACATAAGGTTAAATTGTCGAACGTCAGTCCAGTTCTTAGTTCCTGATACAGGGCAAACAATCCCCAGTTCTTCAATTAGCACTTTTACATCGGCTAAATTATCTTCATTCATGGATTTGGAAAATCGACTCATAATAGAGGTACATTTTTCCTTATATCCCAAGACTCTTGGATTGGTTGACACGAATTGCCCTCTGTCAAAGCTGTCGCCAAAGCGTTTAGCCGCTTTTTTGACCTCTTTTTCAATTTTAGTCTCAATTTTAGCAACATGTTCTTCTATTAACACATCAGCCCTGTAGCGTTTTTTGGAGTCTTTGTTATCAATCAGAGGATCGTTGAAGGCATCCACGTGACCAGATGCTTTCCAAGTCGTTGGATGCATAAAAATAGCCGAATCAAGACCTACAATATTTTCATGCATATTAACCATAGACTTCCACCAGTAATGGCGAATATTATTTTTTAACTCTACACCGTTTGGACCGTAATCATAAACGGCTGCTAGGCCGTCATACAATTCACTTGATTGAAAAATAAAACCATACTCCTTGGCGTGAGCCACTACCTTTTTGAAAACTTCCTCATAATTTGCCATGCCGCAAAAATAAACATATTCATTTCACTTTTACATCCTCATTAATTAACTTTGTATACATGGTTCAAATAGAGGATAAAATTATTTCTTTAGATGTATTTGATAAACACTTTGTGTGTGACTTGTCTGCTTGCAAAGGAGCTTGTTGCGTTGAGGGAGATTCGGGGGCTCCTTTGACAGAGCAAGAATTAACAATTTTACCAGATATATACGAAAAAGTTAAACCTTATATGCAGCATAAAGGCATACAAGCTGTTGAAGATCAGGGGTTTTTTGTGGTTGACCCCGATGGTGATAACACAACTCCACTAGTTAATAATAATGAATGTGCTTTTGTATCTTTTGACAACAATGGGGCTGCAAAATGCTCAATAGAACAAGCCTTTAATGATGGCAAAACGGACTTTAAGAAACCAATTTCTTGTCACCTTTTCCCAATTAGGGTAAAACAGTATAGTGAGTTTGAAGCATTAAATTATGAATCCATTGATATATGTGCACCGGCTTGTGAATGTGGGGATAAACTACAGGTACCCCTCTATCGATTTTTAAGAGAACCTTTAGTACGTTTATATGGAGAAGATTGGTATGAAGAGTTATGCGAAGTGGGCAAGGAGCTTAAAAAAAGAATAACAAAAGACTAATTAAGTTAGCTTTTCAAAGTTTAAAAATTAAAATTGACGTTCACATTTTTGTTAAAATTTAATTGCCAACCTCAAAATTTTATGGCTGCATGATAGCATCAAAAATTTTTTGATTCAAAAAAAAACAGAAGTGTTAAAAACTTAAAATTATTGTGAATAAAATTGAATTGTTTTCAATAAATTTTTTTGAAACATTTGTTGTGGACAAATCCTACAACTAGTCGAGTTAATAAGTTTACTGTCTCTTTCTACTAGATAACACACAGGAGTAAATCCCGAAAATAATAAGCTAACCAGGAAAGGTGGCGACAATCCAAAAGAATGTTGTCAAGGAATGCCTTTCGCTAAATTTTAAATAAAAGATATGGATAGAATCATTTTCAAAAGAGATCAATCTCAGCAAAAATTTAACCCGCAAAAAATTACAGATGCGGTATCGTATGCCATGGTAGCCTCAGAAGAAGGGGGTATTGAAGCCGCTAAAAAAATTACGGAAAATGTTGTCGAAAAGTTAGACCTCAAAATTCAAAGTAGTCCAAGATACATCCCTAATGTTGAAGAGATTCAAGATATGGTTGAAAACGAATTAATGTTGACTAATTTCTTGAAAACAGCTAAAGCTTACATTATTTACAGAAATAAGCAGGCAGTTAAACGTGAGAGAAATATTTTTGCTAAGCGTGTAAACCTAAAACCCTTTGAATATCCAGAATTGTATGAATATGTGCCAGCAATAAGACATTCTTATTGGATACATACAGAATTCAATTTCACCAGTGATATTCAAGATTTTAAGGCTAAGCTTACGGACAGAGAGCGAAGTGCGATTAAGAATGCTATGTTAGCCATTTCTCAAATCGAGGTAGCCGTTAAATCCTTCTGGGGTGATATCCATAAAGTTATCACAAAGCCTGAAGTTGGATCAGTTGGAGCTACCTTTGCTGAAAGTGAAGTAAGGCACGCTGACGCTTATTCTCATTTACTAGAAATCTTAGGCTTAAATAAAGAATTTGAAAAGATAAAGGACAATCCAGTTCTTACCAGACGTGTAAGGTATCTGGAAGCATCATTAATGAATGCAAAAAGTTCCGACCACCAAGACTATACAGAATCAGTACTTTTATTCTCTTTATTCATAGAGCACGTTTCACTCTTCTCTCAGTTTCTAATCATAATGGCATTCAACAAGCACAGAAATATGCTAAAAGGAATCTCAAATGTTGTTGAAGCGACCTCCAAGGAAGAGCAAATACACGGAGACTTTGGTATTGATATAATCAACATTATCAAAAAAGAAAATCCAGATTGGTTCGATGAGCTTTATGTTAGCAAAATACATAGAATGTGTAAAGAGGCCTATGATTCTGAAATGGATATAGTCAGATGGATCTTTGAAGATGGTGAATTGGACTTTGTTCCCATTAATCAGATTGATGAATTCCTAAAAGATAGATTTAATAGATCACTTGAAAGTATTGGGTTCCCTAAGCTTTTTGAAGTAGATGCAGAAATTTTACATGACACCGAGTGGTTCAATGATGAAATTATTGGCACTAAACATGGTGACTTTTTTGTAAAAAGATCTATCAACTACAGCAAAAGAACACAAAGTATAACCTCAGACGATTTATTCTAAAAAAGATAAAATGAAAATAACACCACAACCTAACACCATAACCCAGGATGAAAAAAATCAATTAAGCAAAACGCCTAGCCAATCTTTAAGAACTAATGAGGATTCAGGAAGTTTTACATGGTTAACAGAACATAGTCGACAATTCCTAGCCTCAGGCTATTTGTCGAAAGGAGAGACTCCAGAGCAGAGAATAAAAGCCATTGCAGATAATGCCGAAAGGATTTTAAACATCCCAGGTTTCTCTGATAAATTTTATCATTATATGTCAGAGGGTTTTTATTCCCTGGCATCGCCTGTTTGGTCAAATTTTGGCAAAAAAAGAGGCTTGCCTATCAGCTGCTTTGGCTCAAATGTTGATGATGATATGGGTAACATCCTTTATACTCAATCAGAAGTGGGTATGATGTCTAAACTTGGTGGCGGAACGTCAGGTTATTTTGGTCACATACGTCATAGAGGTGCAGAAGTAAAAGATAATGGTGTTGCTTCAGGTGCTGTACATATTATGCAGTTGTTCGAATCTATGGTCGATGTAGTCAGCCAAGGATCAGTCAGAAGAGGACGATTTTCCCCTTACCTTCCTGTCGAACACAGTGATATCGAAGAATTTTTAGATATCGGTACTGAAGGAAATCCAATTCAGGAATTGACTCATGGTGTTTCAATTACCGACGAATGGATGCAGCAAATGATAGATGGTGATGCAGACAAAAGAAAAATATGGGCTAAAGTTATTCAAAGAAGATGTGAGATAGGATACCCTTATATTTTCTTTAAAGACAAGGCCAACAACGGTGCACCAGAGGTGTTTAGAGATAAAAACTTATCCATAAATGCCAGTAATCTATGTACTGAAATTATGCTTCCTTCAAATACTGACTGGTCTTTTGTTTGTGTATTATCGTCCGTTAATCTCCTTCACTACGATAAGTGGAAAGATACGGATGCCGTTGAAACAATGGTTTATTTCTTAGATGCAGTAATTACTGAATTTTTAACTAAGCTAGAACATTATAGAGATTCAGATAGTAATGATGATAAACAAACGTTTTTGTTTATGGAACGAGCGTATAATTTTGCTAAAGATAACCGTGCACTAGGAATGGGTGTTTTAGGATGGCATTCATTATTACAATCAAAGTCACTTTCTTTTGATTCGCAGGATGCTTTTGATTTGAACAGTGAAGTTTTTAGATTGATAAAGCAAAACTCTTATAAAGCGTCATCAGAATTAGCAGAAAAATTTGGCGAACCCAAAACATTAAAAGGATATGGAAGACGTAATGCTACGCTAAATGCTATTGCACCAACTACTTCATCAGCTTTTATCTTAGGACAAGTGTCTCAAGGTATAGAACCTATTTGGTCTAATGTTTATGTAAAGGATATCGCCAAAGTTAAAACGACTATCAAAAATCCTTTCTTAGTACAGTTGTTAGCCGAAAAAGGGTATGATAACAAAGAAGTTTGGGATAGTATAAGAGAGAATGACGGATCGGTTCAACATCTAGATATATTGACAGATCACGAGAAGAGTGTGTTTAAAACCTACTCCGAAATAGACCAAATGGATATTATTTATCAAGCAGCTAATAGGCAAAATCATATTGATCAAGGCCAGTCTCTAAACATTATGGTTCATCCTGACATGTCACCCAAGGAGATTAATAAGATTCACATCACAGCATGGAAATTAAATATTAAGTCTTTATACTATCAACATAGTATGAATGCCGCGCAAAAGTTTAAGCAGAAGAAAGAGTGTGAAAGCTGTGAAGGGTAAATCTTGTATTCAACAGAACAAAAAAAAGCTCACCAAGTGGTGAGCTTTTTTTTAGCCTAATTTATAATTTAACAAAATGCATTTTCTCCTGTAATATCTAGTCCAGTGATTAATAAATGAATATCATGTGTTCCTTCATAAGTAACTACTGATTCTAAATTCATCATATGTCTCATGATTGGATACTCACCCGTTATCCCCATACCACCAAGTATCTGTCTTGCATCTCTAGCTATCGTAAGTGCCATATCAACATTATTTCGTTTACACATAGAGATTTGTGCTGAAGTGGCTCTTCCTTCATTTCTCAAAACACCCAAACGCCATGTGATGAACTGTGCCTTGGTAATTTCAGTAATCATTTCAGCTAATTTCTTTTGTTGTAACTGAAAACCAGCAATGGGCTTTCCAAACTGTATTCGTTGTTTAGAATATCTCAGTGCTGCATCATAACAATCCATAGCGGCACCAATTGTCCCCCATGCTATCCCATATCGTGCTGAGTCTAAGCATCCTAGAGGAGCGCCCAGACCGTCTTTGTTAGGTAATAAATTCTTTTTTGGTACTTTGACATTATCAAATACAAGCTCACCAGTAGCCGAAGCTCTTAAACTCCATTTATTATGAGTCTCCGGTGTGCTAAAGCCTTCCATTCCTCTTTCTACGATTAGACCTTTAATTCTTCCTTCTTCATTTTTTGCCCATACAATTGCAATATCAGCAAATGGAGAGTTAGAAATCCATAGTTTAGCCCCATTCAAAAGGTAATGGTCACCCATATCTTTAAAATGAGTAACCATACCACCCGGGTTAGAACCGAAATCAGGCTCTGTAAGTCCAAAACAACCCACCATTTCACCACTAGCTAATTTAGGCAGGTAATGTTTACGTTGTTCTTCACTACCATACTTGAAGATTGGATACATCACTAAAGAAGATTGTACTGAAGCGGTTGAACGTATACCACTATCTCCACGTTCAAGTTCTTGCATAATAAGACCATATGAAACTTGATCTAAACCAGCACCTCCATATTCTACAGGAATGTATGGGCCAAAAGCACCAATTTCAGCAAGCCCATCAACTAAATGCTTAGGAAATGTCGCATTTTGGCAACTTTCTTCAATAATGGGAGAAACTTCTTTTTTAACCCATTCCCTAGTAGCGTCGCGAACAAGTTTGTGTTCATCGCTTAGTAATTCATCCAGTTGAAAATAATCGGGAGCTTGAAATAAATCTGATGTCATAATTAATATATATTAAGGAAGAACAAAATTATTGAATAATTTATGATATTTGGCTAAATTGCAATAAAATAAACACAATGAAACGTTTATCCTTTTTAATTTTTATTTCGGCTTTGTTTTTCTTGTCATGTAAAAAAGAAGAATTACCTGAGCCTGTCTCTAACCCAACACCTCAAGTAGAAACTTATAATACCATCAAAAGTATCATAGAGACTAATTGTTTGGGTTGCCATTCTAGTAGTCAAAACTCTTATATCAATGATTTTTCCACTTACAATAATTTAAAAGTTTATCTGGATCAGCCTGGAAATAGTTTTACTGCTCGATTAAACTCTGATGATGAATCATACAGAATGCCTCCTTTGGGAAATTTGTCACAATCAGATAAATCAAAGTTAGTATCTTGGATTAATGATGGCTATTTAGAGTAATGCAGTTAGTAGCAGAGCTTAATCACAAAATTTCACACGATTGGGTATTTATCTTTTTGTTGATTAACCTGGCCTATTTAGCTTATCTAAAGTTCAAGGATGTTGAAAAATTCTCACTTGTATTCAAAGCACCATTTAGTAAAAAATATACAAATCAATTTATAAGACAAGAATCACGATTAAGTGAAAAATTATTTTTGTTGCCTTTATTTTCCGCTTTACTTTCAATGGTTGTTGTCTCTACTTCCGATTATAACTTAAGTGAGTTTTTTTACTATTTTTTAGTAGTATTAGCCATATTGTTTGTCAAATATCTTTTCATTCAATATTTAGCTGTTTTGTTCAAGAAAAAGTACCTTTTTGAAGAAATAATTTTTCATAGTTTTCTCTACGAACGATTCATAGGTCTTGTTTTATTACCACTCTTTTTATCATTTACATTTAGTGATTTTTCAAAAGAATTTATACTGAATATCGTAACTGTTTTCTTATTTCTTATGCTTGTTTATAAGTTATCCAGAATGACTTATTATAGTTTTTTTAACACTTCTTTTTCCAAAGCGCATATAATTATATATCTTTGCACCCTTGAAATTTTGCCTGTAATTATCTTATCAAAAAACCTTTAATAAGTTAATAAGGCGTGGTGTTTAAGTAAAAATTATTTTTTTTTGAAAGACAGTAAAGTAAAAACAATTTTAGTTTCGCAACCAAAGCCTGAATCTGACAAGTCACCATATTTCAGTATGGCTAAGCGATGCAATGTAAAAGTTGACTTCAGACCTTTTATTCATGTAGAGGGTTTAACAGCTAAAGAATTTCGTCAGCAGAAAATCAGTATCTTAAGTCATGATGCTGTTATTTTTACCAGTAAAAATTCGATGGATCATTTTTTCAGAATGTGTGAAGCCACTCGAATTACTGTACCTGATGAAATGAAATACTTTTGTGTTTCAGAAGCTATTGCCTACTACCTACAAAAGTACATTACCTACAGAAAGCGTAAAGTATTTATCGGCAAACAAAAAATTGAGGATTTACATCCCGTTTTCAAAAAAAATAGCGATAGCAAGTTTTTACTTCCATGCTCCGATATTCTAAAGGATAGTATTCCAGAATTTCTCTCTGAAAATGGTTTTGATTTCACCAAAGCAGTCATGTACAAAACAGTCTGTAGTGATCTCTCAGACTTGGAAAATGTTTTTTATGACATATTAGTTTTTTACAGTCCATCAGGAATAAAATCACTTTATCAAAACTATCCTAAATTCAAGCAAAATAATACTCGTATTGCAGCCTTTGGACCAACGACCTCAAAAGCTGTGGCCGATGCAGGCTTAAAATTAAACATTAAGGCCCCAAGTCCAGAAAACCCTTCTATGACTATGGCATTGGAGCAATATATCAAAAAGGTTAATAAACGTTAGGCATCTAGTTTATGGCCGTTTCATTTCAATTTATTAAGGAGGAAAGGCTTAGTAATAAACAAATAATAAACCATCTTTTCTCTAATGGTGAACGTCTTTTTGAGTTTCCTTTTATGGTAATTTGGGAAACAAATGAAAAGTCTAATGTCCCTATTAAAATAGCCACAAGTGTTCCTAAAAGAAAAATTCAAAAAGCAACTTCTAGAAACTTCATTAAGCGACAAATAAGAGAATCATATAGGAAATTAAAGTTGCCATTATCTCAAAAATTGGCTGCTTCTGCTTGTAGTTTAAACGTTTTATTAGTTTACAATAGTTCAGACATATTTTCATCGCCAGAAATAGATGATAAAATAAGTGTAACTTTACAACGTTTATCAGATAAAGTATGAACCAAATGGTCTCGTATATTTTTAAAGGACTTATTTTTTTTTACAGGGGGGCTATTTCTCCTTTGTTTAGCCCGACTTGTAGATATTCACCTACTTGCTCGCAATACGCTATTCAAGCAATTGATAAATACGGACCATTAAAAGGGCTTTGGTTAACACTTAAACGAATTAGTAAATGCCATCCTTGGGGAGGGCATGGACATGATCCTGTACCTTAATTTTATTCAAATGAAAACAATAAAGAAATATTATCTTATAATTGCATTATCAGTAGCTTCTGTAGTCTCGTTTAGCTTTGTTGATAATTACTTTGAAATTTCTAAAAACCTTGACATTTTCACTTCACTTTACAAGGAGCTAAATATTTTCTATGTTGATGAAACTGATGCAGGAGAGCTGATGAAGACAGCTATAGATGCTATGTTGGAATCATTAGATCCATATACCACCTACATACCTGAATCTGAAAAAGAAGATTTTGAATTTATGACCACAGGTCAATACGGAGGAATAGGAGCAGTAATTTCTAAGCAAGGCGATTGGGTTTATGTAAATGAACCATATGAAGGTTTTCCTGCTGATAAAGCTGGCCTTATTGCTGGTGATAAATTTGTAGAAATTGCCGGAGTATCAGTAAAGGGTAAATCAACAGAAGACGTTAGTAAGATATTAAAAGGACAACCAAACACGGCAGTGACAGTGTTAATTGAACGTGATGGTTTAGAAAAGCCATTTGAAGTAGAAATAGTAAGAGAAGAAATTAGATTGAGTTCCGTCCCATACTATGGAATGCTAACTGATAGTATTGGTTATATTAAGACACGATCTTTTACAAGAAATATCTCTAACGAAGTTGCAAATGCTTACAAAGAATTAAATGCAGATGAAAAGTTAAAAGGTTTAGTGTTAGATCTAAGAAGTAATCCTGGAGGATTATTAAATGAAGCCATTAAAATGGCCAATATATTTGTCGGCAAAGGTCAAGAAGTAGTTTATACAAAAGGAAAAGTAAAAGATTGGGATAAAAGCTACAAAACGAAAAACAATGCCATAAATGATTCTATTCCATTAGTAGTTTTGATAAACAGAAGTTCAGCTTCAGCTTCAGAAATTGTTTCAGGTTCTATACAAGATTTTGATCGTGGAGTGGTTTTAGGTCAAAGAAGCTTTGGAAAGGGTTTAGTACAGCAAACAAGAAAATTGAGTTATAACTCACAGTTAAAACTTACTACAGCTAAGTATTATATCCCCAGTGGACGTTGTATACAAGCTGTGGATTATTCAGATAGACAAGATGATGGCAGTGTAGGTAAAATTCCAGATAGTCTAAGAACGGAATTTAAAACATTAATAAATAAGCGACCGGTATTTGATGGTGGAGGTATTACTCCAGATATAGAAATAGAAACGCGAAAGTATAGCAATATTCTAAGAAGTATAATTAGTAAGCGTCATATTTTCAATTTTGCTAATCAATTTAAAGCAGAAAATGAGAGTATAATTTCGGCCAAAAACTTTGTGATAACAGATGATGTTTATAATGATTTTAAACAGTTTTTGAATGATAAAGAATACGAATATGAAACGAGCACTGAAAAAGCTATAAATTCTCTAAAAGAAGACGCTGAAGACGAACAATACTATTCTGATATAGAAGTTGAGCTAGAAAAGTTGAAATCTAAAATGATACAAAGTAAAAATAACGACATCGAGCGATTTAAAGCTGAAATTAGTGAAGTATTGGAAATGGAAATAGCCACACGATATTATTACCAAAAAGGCAAAGTTGAATCAACAATCAAGCATGATAAAGAAATTGCTGAAGCCTTAAAACTTTTGGATAATATGGATGATTATTATGCCATCTTAAGCGGTGACAGTATTCGATAATGAGGTTAAAAGGAATCCTTTTAATACTTCTAGCAGCATCACTTCCACTTTCTGTTTTTGCTACAGATTTATCAATCTTTTTAATAGCTTTTCATTGGATAATAGATGGAAAGTTTAGTCAAAAATGGAATACAATAAAATCCAGTAACTGGCTAAAATCTCTTTTAGTACTATTCTTTATTTATGGCTTGGGTTTACTTTGGGGAAGCAATCATTCAGGGGCAGTATGGGTCTTTCAGAAATCGGCTATTTTATTAGTACTTCCAATTTTATTTTCTTTCGATTATACCGACAAGCAAATAAAACACTCAGTTTTTGCATTTCTTTTATCAATGATGTTTTCGGCTATTGTAGCCTTACTCATTAACATTGGTTGGCTTCAACACTTGTTTAAATACTCAGACCTTTTTGCCAAAAATTGGAACAATTCGGCATTCATGCCTTATACTTATCATAATGTTTTTTTAGCATTTTCTGTATTGATTAGTTCTATATCGCTACTGTATCAAAAGCATAGTAAAAGCACTAAACTAATATTCATACTTATTATCATTGTTTCTACACTTAGTTTATTTACCGAAAGAGGAAGAGCAGGTCAATTAGCATTTCTAATAATTATGACAACATTTTTCTTTATAAACCTTTGGAAAAGAAAAGGTTGGCTGTTAACTGCTGTCATAAGTTTATTTGTGATTTTTTTGCTCTCCTATAATTATTCCACCCCCTTCAAAAATAGAATAGACTTTACGATAAATAGTCTTAAGAAACTTGAAAAAACAGACTCAAATTCAACTAATACAAGGTATTTTTTTACCACCTATAGCCTTGATATGATTAGTCAGAAGCCTATACTTGGCTATGGCACCGGTAGTTTTGTAGATGAGTTTTCAGCCATGAGCCCACATGCTAAAAAAATTGTTGATGGCATTCATAAAACACCTCACAACAATTTTTTATTTATATGGTTTGAGTTAGGTCTATTGGGTTTGATTACTTTCCTGGCCATATTCTTTTTTCAAATCAAAGAATATCTAAATCAGCCCTTGGGAAAGTACAGATTCATTTTTCCATTAGCATTTTTAAGTATAATGCTATTTGATGCCTATTTTCAAAACCATAATTCAGCTGTATTATACGCTTACCTTTCAATGGTTTTTCATAGCTATTCATTTAAATAGACTCTTTTAATACGTCTATTTAATGTTGCCATAATCTCATAGGATATGGTGCCTAACTCATTGGATAAATTAGAAACGGGATAGTCCGGGCTAAAAACAACAACTTCTTCCCCTTCTTTTGCATTAACGGTTGTAATATCTATAATACAGCTATCCATACTGATCTCACCAATTAAAGAACAGGCTTTTCCACTTACCATCATCTTTCCTTTTGAATGCCCTAGCTTTCTATCAAGACCATCGGCGTAACCAATGGGGATGATAGCTATTTTCATATTAGTTTTGGCCACGAAAGTATTTTGGTAGCCTACATAGTCTCCAGCTCGGATAGTTCTAATTTGACTTATTACACTATGCAAACTAAAAATTTGTTTTAATGACGGATGATCAATACCCCCATAAAGAGAAATTCCCAGCCTAACCCATCGATTATCATCTACTACCATTCTTAATGTTCCATTACTATTCAAAATATGACTTGGAATATTCTTATTTAAGGCCTCGTTTAGTTTTAATCTGACTGAATTAAACGTCTCCATTTGTTGTTGGCTAAAGCGATCTTTCTCTTCATCATTTGAGGACGATAAATGTGAACAAAAACTGCTTACATTAAGATGAGAATTATTTTTTAATATATCGATAATAGTATCTAAATCACAGATGTCAAATCCATAGCGATTCATACCTGAGTTAAATTTCAAATGAATATTGACTGCAAAGGACTGAGAAGCATATAGGTCTAATAATCTTCGGCTATATATTACTGGCTCAAGTTGCCATTTTATAATGGCATCTATACTCTTTGTGCCTGGATTAGCAACAATTATAGGCCGTGTAATTCCACTTTTTCGTAATTGTATTCCTTCGTCAAAATCAGCAACCCAAAACCCATAAACGCCTATTTCTTCAAGCTTTTTAGCAATTTCAATATCCCCTAAACCATAGGCATAGGCTTTAACAACCGCTATTATTTTACAGTCTTTCGCCAAAGTTCCCTTTAAGAAGTTATAATTATTTTCTAAGGTCTTTAAATTGACATATAATATAGTTTCGTGAAAGTTCGTCATTGGGTATGATAACAATTTCTACAACGAGCTTCGTATTCGTTCTTTTCGCCTAATAAAATTCGCTCTCCAGCATCAACAATTCGGTAAGAATAGTTAGCTAAATTTCCACACTGAACACAAATCGCACGAACTTTAGTCACCTCATCGGCAATAGACATAAGCTGAGGAATTGGCTCAAAAGGCCGACCTTCATAATCCATATCCAAAGCCGCCACTATTACTCTTATACCTTTATTGGCTAAAGTATTACATACTGAAATAAGGTCATTATCAAAAAATTGAGCTTCATCAATGCCAAGAACATCAATTTCATCTGAAATATGAAGTATTTCTTGAGCGTTGTTGACAGTCAAACACTCAATAGCATTTTTATCGTGAGATACAATCTTATTTTTATCATACCTTTTTTCTAATGTAGGTTTGTAAATGATAACATCTTGTTTAGCAATTTTTGATCGTCTCAATCGTCGCATCAGTTCTTCAGTTTTTCCTGAAAACATGGAGCCACAAATAACCTCTACACTACCTCTCTTAATTTTATTTTTTTCTAAAAACATTACCCTAACTTTGTAAACAAATGTACGGATTGATTTCATATAAAATATGCTAAGGTTTTTATTGCTTTTTTTTATTTCACTATTTCTAGTGGTAAAACCTGTCTATCCTCAGGCAGATTCGACAGATATTAACCCTTATAAGCTAGCTTTAGTCCTCTCTAGTGGTGCATCAGTATTAGCAGGATCTTACATTTACGTTCAAAATTCTTGGTGGAGCGATCAATCCACCTCATTTCATTTTGATGATGGAACGGATTTACGATACGCTAAAAATATTGATAAAGGGGGACACTTTTTTGGAGGTGTTCTGGTGGCAGATCTTTTCCATTCCAATTTAAAATGGGCCGGTATCACAGAAAAAAATGCCTTTTGGTATGGAGCGGCTATGGGCTCATTTATACAGTTAGGTATAGAGATGAAAGACGCCTATGCACCTTTTTGGGGCTTTAGTATTTGGGACTTTGGAGCAGGTTCAATTGGTGCCTTAGTACCAATAGCAGAACGTTACTGGAAACCTATGGAATTCATTGATTTTAAGATTAGCTATTATAAGCGAAGTAATCATTATTGGGATTTAGGTACAGAACAAAAACCATGGGCTCCCCCTCATGAACATGCCTATCACGATGATTATGTGAATCAAACCTATTGGACTACTATTTACCCTTTTAGACATAAAAATATTCATATTGGCCTATCCGTTGGAATAGGTTTAGATGATTCTCAATACCTCTTAAACAACACCAAAGTTGGAGGTAAAAATGAACTGTATATTGCTCTTGATTATGATTTAAAGCAGGTATTAAAAAAATGGAATACACCAGCTGCTAAACGTATTAAGCATTGGTTGAACTATATAAAAATTCCAGCACCCACAATAAGAGTAAGTCCATCAGTAGAATTTTACCCTATTTTCATGTAAATTTGTGTAATGGCAAAATTGTTCATCGTTCCCACTCCAATTGGTAATTTAAAAGATATTACATTTCGGGCAGTGCAAACTCTTGAAGAGGTAGATGTTATTTTAGCCGAAGACACTAGAAATAGTGCAAAGTTATTGTCGCATTATTCCATCAGTACACCCATGAAATCCTATCATATGCACAATGAGCATAAAACACTGATTAAATGGGTGGAAGCCATTAAAAATGGCAATGACATTGCTCTAATTTCTGATGCTGGTACACCTGCAATTTCAGACCCCGGGTTTTTATTAGTGAGGGAATGTGTAAAACATAATATTGAAGTAGAATGTTTGCCAGGTGCAACAGCCTTTGTGCCAGCTTTAGTAGTATCTGCATTAGCTTGTGAGCGATTCATTTTTGAAGGTTTTCTTCCTCAAAAAAAAGGACGCCAAACACGTTTACAGTCATTAGTAAATGAGAAAAAAACTATGGTATTTTATGAATCACCATATAGAGTTATAAAAACATTAGAACAGTTTTCTGAAACCTTTGGTAGCGACAGACAAATTACAGTCAGTCGAGAACTCACTAAAAAGTTTGAAGAAACCAAACGAGGAACTATAGCACAGGTTCTTAGTCATTTTAACGACAAAGAACCTAAAGGAGAATTTGTTCTCATTTTAGAGGGAAAAAAATAATGGATATCAATACTAAAACGATTAAACAACCACTCATTATTGCTGGGCCATGTAGTGCTGAATCTAAAGAACAGGTATTACAAACAGCAACAGCATTAAAAAATACAGCCTCAATTTTTAGAGCTGGTGTTTGGAAACCACGAACCAGACCAAATTCTTTTGAAGGAGTCGGAGTGAAAGCATTACCTTGGCTTAAGGAAGTCAAAGAACAAACGGGTTTAAAAGTTGCCACAGAGGTAGCCAATGCACAACATGTTGAACATTGTTTGGAAGCAGGAATAGATGTGCTTTGGATAGGGGCAAGAACTACAGTAAATCCTTTTTATGTTCAAGAAATTGCGTCAGCCCTGAGCGGGGTAGATATTGCTGTTATGGTAAAAAACCCTCTTCATCCCGAGTTAAGTTTGTGGATGGGAGCCATAGAACGGTTAGAAAAGGTTGGACTATCCCAATTATCAGCTATACATAGAGGGTTTTTTACAATAGAAAATTCAGTCTTTAGGAATGAGCCAAAATGGGAAATACCAATCAAGTTAAAGCGACTCATACCTGATATCCCACTGTTGTGTGATCCAAGTCATATTTCAGGAAATACCCACATGATTGCTGAAGTATCACAAACCGCCATGGACCTAAATATGGATGGGTTAATGATAGAAACTCATTTCAACCCTAAAGAAGCATGGAGCGATGCACAACAACAAGTCACTCCCAGTCATCTTCAACAGATTATGGATGATTTAATTCTAAGATCTTCTACAACCCAAAACTCTAGTTTTCAATCTTCTCTGAAAAAGTTGAGAAATGAGATAGATATTATTGATAAAAAGCTATTAGAAATAGTGGGTCAACGTACGGCAATTGTTCGTGAAATAGGCCAGTATAAAAAAGAAAATGCAGTCACTATTTTACAAATAGAACGATGGTTTGAAATATTAAGCAGTAGGAAAAAATGGGGTAATGAGATAGACTTAGATCAACAAACAGTAGCAGAGCTATTTGAACTTATACATAAACATTCTGTCTTATTACAAACTCAGATTCTCAATCAAAATGACTAGATGGATTGTAAAACCAAATCCACCAACTGAACAGGTACAGTTGTTACAGGAAAGCTTGAATGTTTCACCTGTAATTGCTACACTTTTAGCTCAAAGAGGAATTACTGATTTTGATAAAGCTAAACAGTTTTTCAGACCTCAAATGAAGCATTTACATGATCCTTTTCTTATGAAGGATATGAATTTGGCAGTACAGAGATTGACCACTGCCATACAGTCCAATCAAACTATTTTAGTCTATGGGGATTACGATGTAGATGGTACTACAGCAGTTTCACTAATGTATTTATTTCTAAAACAATTGACTAAAAACTTAGAGTATTATATTCCTGATCGCTATGATGAGGGTTACGGGGTGTCTTATAAGGCAATAGATTATGCAAAGGAAAAAGGGATAGATTTGATTATATGCCTTGATTGTGGGATTAAAGCTGTCGATAAAATTGATTATGCAAATTCTTTAGGCATTGATTTTATTATTTGTGATCATCACAGACCAGGCAAGAAACTGCCAAGTGCTGTAGCAGTCCTTGACCCCAAACGACACGATTGTGATTATCCTTTTGATGAATTAAGCGGATGTGGTGTAGGCTTTAAATTGGCTCAAGCCTATTGTCAACAGCACAATATATCATCTGATGTCTTAACACCACTGTTGGATTTACTCGTTATTAGTATTGCTGCTGATATTGTGCCGATAGTTGGTGAAAATAGAACATTGGCTTTTTTCGGTCTACAACAGTTAAATAGTAATCCAAGGGTAGGTGTAAAAGCATTAATTCAGCTAGCCAATCGTACAAAACAACTTACTATTTCAGACGTTGTGTTTGGATTATCCCCAAGAATTAATGCAGCAGGAAGAATTGAGCACGGTAAAAAAGCCGTCGAATTATTGGTTGAAGATGATTTTCAATTAGCAAAAAGTAAAGCAGAACGCATTGAAAAACACAACTTCACCCGAAGAGAACTCGATCAAAACATTACGCAAGAAGCTCTTGAACAAATTAACCCCTCAAAGAAAAGTACGGTTGTTTTTAGTGAAAAATGGCATAAAGGCGTAGTCGGAATAGTAGCTTCTAGACTAATAGAAAGTCATTATAAGCCTACTATTGTACTTACTGAAAGTAATGGAAAACTAACTGGATCAGCCCGCTCGGTAAAACATTTTGACGTTTATAATGCTATAGAAGCCTGTTCGGATCTATTGGAACAGTTTGGCGGACATAAATATGCGGCCGGTCTAACACTGAAAAAGGAAAATTTAAGTGCCTTTATTGATAAGTTTGAACAGGTTGTTAGTAATACTATAGAAGAAAATATGTTGACTGATGAAATTAGTATTGACCTTACTGTCAACTGGCAAGATGTAACACCTAAAACGTATAGAATACTGCAGCAAATGGCACCTTTTGGACCATCGAACAATCAGCCTATTTTGATGTTGAAAGCGGTATACGATAAAGGGTATGGAAGAATAATAGGCCAAGATGAATCGCATCTAAAATTAGGGCTATCCGCCCAATCACAATCTAATACTATAGATGCTATTGGCTTTAGAATGGCTACAAAATTCCCTTTGATAAAAGACCAACAATTGTTAGATATATGTTTTGTTTTGGAGGAAAATGACTGGAATGGTAATACTAAACTTCAATTGAGACTCAAGGATATACGAAAGAGCTTACTTTAAGATTGTTCTCCCTAATTTGGCAGAAATTTCTTTTTTCAGTTTTGTCAATTCATTTATCTCAGACAACAATTTCAACTCATTTTCAGATGAGGTTTCATTATTTAGTTGTTTATTTTTAGTCTGAATTTGTTCCCCTATTTTAGCTACTTTAAGAGAGTATATAGCCGTTTCAACTGCTGGTTTCAGCTGCATGTCTTCAGTTTGGGTATAGATACCATGGTCTTTCCATCTTTTACTAATGCTATGTGGTGAACTAATAATATCTACTACAAGTTGTGAAACTGCCGGATCTTTATGTTGTGTGAAAAACTCTAGTTGAAGTAACTGACCCTTTTTCATATCTTCATAATAGGCATTAAAAATAACACCAAAACTCGGATTTGAAAACTCGATTTCATTATTCAATTCCGTTATAATAAATTGGGCGACAAATACTTCATTATCATCAATTTGTATTTTTTCGTTTCCATACTGTAAAAGAAAACGGATGATATCTTTTTCTTGAAAGTTTGTATGACTTGAAAGAGGAGTTGCCTTAGAAGGTGTTAGTTCTGGTTTTTTTTCCTCACCTTTTGTGTAAGTATTTTTACGTGATTGTTGCTTGAGTTGACTAATTTTATTTAGGATTTCTTTTTCTCCTATTCCTAAAAGTTTAGAGCACTCATTGACATAAACAGCTCTAGTAATTTCATCAGGGATAACAGCAATAGAAGAAACTACCTCCTTGATAAGGTTTACTTTTTTGATTGGGTCGTCTTTACTTTCATCTTTCAGTAAGTTTGTTTTAAAAGTCAGAAAGTCTTGTGCACCATCTTCTATAAATTGTTGAATTTTTTCTTTTCCAAGAACTTTTGCATAACTGTCAGGGTCTTCACCCTCTGGAAATAATACGACTTTTACGTTCATTCCTTCGGCAAGGATAAGGTCTATGCCTCTAAAAGATGCTTTTATTCCAGCAGCATCGCCGTCAAATAAGATGGTGATATTTTTTGAGAAGCGACTTATTAAGTTGATTTGCTCTTTTGTCAGTGCTGTTCCAGAAGAGGCTACTACATTTTCTACGCCATGTTGATGTAAGGATATAACATCTGTATAGCCTTCTACCAAGAAGCAATTATCTTGCTTTACAATAGCTGATTTTGAAAAGTAAATACCGTATAGAACTTTACTTTTATGATATATTTCGCTTTCGGGTGAGTTGAGGTATTTTGCCGCTTTATCAGATTTTTTCAGAATTCGACCTCCAAAGCCTATCACTCTTCCAGACATACTATGAATTGGAAACATAATTCGTCCCCTAAATCTATCAAATTGCTTGTCTTCTTTAACGATCGTTAATCCAGTTTTTTCTAGAAATTCAATTTTATATCCTTTTCCTTGAGCAGTTTTAGAAAAGGAATCCCAGCCTTCGGGGTTGTAGCCTAATTGAAATTTTTCAATCATTTCTAAACATACCCCACGTTCCTTAAAATAACTTAAACCTATGGCTTTGCCTTCTTGGCTTTTTTTAAGTTGTTCAGTAAAATAATCTTTAGCGTATGTATTGACTACAAATAAACTTTCCCTGGCATTTGCTTTTTCGATTTGCTCTGGTGTTTGTTCTTGCTCAATAATCTCTATATTGTATTTTTTGGCTAAGTATTTAAGAGCCTCGGGATACGAAAACTGCTCATGATCCATCACAAAATTTACAGCATTACCGCCCTTACCACAACCGAAACATTTGAAAATACCTTTGGAGGGCGAAACTGTAAATGACGGAGTCTTTTCATCATGAAAAGGACAGTTTCCAAGTAAATTAACTCCTCTTTTTTTAAGCGTTACAAAGTCACCCACGACCTCTTCAATCCGTATACTATCAAATATGTCGTCGATGGTTTCTTTAGGAATCATTTCTTTCTTTCGATGACGTAATTTACTAAAAGTTCTAATGACTTTCGGCTTTCGTTATCGTCAAAAGTTTTCAACAGTTTTAAGGCTTTTTGCTGGAAATACTTCATTTTTTCAATAGTGTATTCTATACCACCGCTGTCTTTAACTAATGATAGTACTTTACTGACTCTTTCGTTGTTTGTACTATGGTTTTTTACTGTTTGAATAATGAACTTGTACTCTTTTTTATTAGCATGTTTTAGAGTGTAAATTAATGGTAGCGTCATTTTCTGTTCCTTGATATCAATACCAGTTGGTTTACCAATAACATCGTCGTTATAGTAATCAAATAAATCATCTTTCATTTGAAATGCAATACCAGTATATTCCCCAAATTGCCTCATTTTTTCAATAATTTCTTTGGATTGATTGGCGGTAGTGGCTCCACAGGCACAACATGCCGCTATGAGTGTTGCTGTTTTTTGACGGATAATCTCAAAATAAATATCTTCTTCGATGTCTAAGCGTCTGGCTTTTTCAATCTGTAACAATTCTCCTTCACTCATTTCTTTGACAGCCTTTGAAACAATTTGAAGTAAATTATACTCTTCATTTTCTAAGGAAAGTAATAGGCCTTGTGATAGCAGATAATCACCAACCAAAACGGCAATTTTATTTTTCCAGAGAGCATTTATTGAAAAGAACCCTCTTCTCATGTTAGCATCATCAATGACATCATCATGAACTAAGGTGGCCGTATGTAATAATTCAATTAATGAGGCTGCTCGATAAGTACTTTCTGTAATCTCTCCAAACATTTTGTTTGTCAGAAAGACAAACATAGGACGCATTTGCTTTCCTTTTCGTTTAACAATGTAGTGTAAAACCTTATCCAATAAAGACACATTGCTGCTTAATGAGTCTTTGAACTTGCCTTCAAACAAGCGTATTTCCTCCTGAATAGGTTGCTTAATGATTTTTATTGGGTTCATCTGCTTAGATAGGAGGTACAAAGATACGAATATGCTTACTACTTTACGAGCTTATTGGCAAGTTGTCCACAAGCTGCATCAATGTCTTTTCCTCTGCTTCTTCGAACATTAACGATCAGATTTCTACTTTCTAAGTATTTCACAAATTCATCCACTTTCTCTCTTGAGGCTTGCTGGAACTCTCCATCGTCTATTGGGTTATATTCGATGATGTTTATTTTGCAGGGGGTAATCTTTGCAAATTTGGCCAATTCTATGGCGTCGATTATTTCATCATTAAACCCCTTAAATATAATGTACTCATAAGTTAATCGCGTTCCTGTTTTTTCATAAAAATATAAAATAGCTTCTTTTAGAGAGTCAAGAGAATTTTGCTCATTAATGGGCATAATGTAGTTTCGTTTTTCATCATTAGCAGCATGTAAGGATAAGGCCAGATTAAAAGGTACTTCATCGTCGCCAAGTTTTTTAATAAGCTTGGCAATACCAGCTGTCGATACGGTAATACGTTTTGGTGACATGGCTAGGCCGTCTTTTGAACATATCATGTTAATGGATTCTATTACATTTTTATAATTCAATAATGGCTCGCCCATTCCCATGTAAACGATGTTACTCAGTTTTTTATCGAAGTGTTTTATGGATAAGTCGTTGAGCATGAAGACCTGATCATAAATCTCATCGGCACCTAAATTTCTGATTCTATCCAACTTACCAGTGGCACAAAATTTACAACTTAAACTACAGCCTACTTGAGATGATATACAAGCCGTCATGCGTTTTGTAGTGGGTATAAGAACGCCTTCTACATTATTGTTATCATAAAGTTGAAAAGCGGATTTTATAGTGAAGTCATTACTTTTTTGAATTTCAGAAAGAGAAATATGATTAATGTCAAATTCTTGTTTAAGAAACTTCCTAAGATCAGACGGGACATTTAGCATGTCATCGAATGATGAAACTGACTTCTTCCAAAGCCACTCATACACTTGTTTTGCTCTAAATTTAGGGTGATTTTCTTTTTGTAAAAAGCCCGTAATTTCCTCCAAACTTAGCTGACGTATATTTTTTTTTTGTTTTGACATCATGCAAAGATAGTATCTTTGTACCGATATGCGCTTTTTGACTGCAGACATACTTTTTACGGCAAAAAATTCTCCTCTAAAAAATGGAGTTGTTGTTGTAAATGATACTGGTTTAATTCTTGATATCCTAGATTTATCGAAAGTTCAACCAGATTTATTAGAGTATTTTCCTGGTGCGTTATGTCCTGGATTTATAAATACGCATTGTCATCTTGAATTATCTCATTTATTTCAAGAGATAGACAAACATACAGGTCTCCCTAAATTCATTAAGTCGATTGTATCAAAACGAAACTTTCCAGAGGATAAAATTCTTGAATGTATTGATTCGGCCGATAAAACAATGTACAATAATGGAATAGTAGCTGTAGGTGATATCAGTAATACTTCTCTTTCTTTTTCCACTAAAGAAGATAGCCACATTTTCTATCATACTTTTATTGAACTTTTTGCTTCATTATCAGAGAAAGCGAATCCTGTTTTTCAAAACGGCTATGATTTACTAAATCAATGTCAGCATAGTTCCTCTCTAGTTCCTCATTCTACTTACTCTGTTTCAGATAAACTTTTTCAATTGATAAAGTCTAATAATGCAGGAGAAATTGTTAGTATTCATAATCAAGAAACTGCCGATGAAGATGAGATGTTTTTGAATGGAGAAGGAAATCTTTTGAAAGTTTTGAACGATAAATCAGATTTTAAATCTACTGGCTTGAGTGCATTAAAAAGTACACTACCAAAATTGCCAAATAGTCCCATATTATTCGTTCATAATACATTTACTTCTCAGGCCGATATACAATTTGCGATGTCTCAAAAAAATGATGTTTATTGGGCTACCTGTCCTAAAGCAAATCTTTATATTGAAAAGAAACTTCCAGATTATCAGATTTTCATCAATCAAAATGCTAAAATGACTATTGGTACAGATAGCTTAGCGTCTAACGATACTTTGTGTCTTTTAGAAGAAATGAAAGTTATTAATCATACCGTATCATTAGAAATACTATTACAATGGGCTTGTAAAAATGGAGCTGAGTTTTTAGGCTTAAACCAAATGGGAACTTTAGAAAAAGGAAAATCACCAGGTATAAATCATATCAGTCATTTGAGGAATGAACAACTAACTGAACGTAGTTCAGTAAATCGAATTATTTAAGGTAAGAGTCAGCTATCACTAAATCTTCAGGAGTAGTTATTTTTATATTTTCCTTGTTGCCATTTACGAGTGAAATTTTATGGCCGAATGACTCAACTACTGAGGCATCATCAGTAAAATTAGTTGAATAGTTTTGCTGGTAGGCTTTGAGTATGATATCACTTTTAAAGCACTGGGGCGTCTGAACAATTTTAAAGTTATCTCGATTAGCAATTCTGCTGTCGTTGTCAATAATTTCTCTTATACTTTCTTCTACGGACCTAATAGGAATGGCACATCCGTTTTTTTTAGCACTATCAATACATCGTTCTATAACGGTATGGCTCACTAACGGTCGGACACCGTCATGTATACAAACGATTCCATAACCACTGAGTTTGTTTAATGCTTTTTTTACGGATTCAAATCGGTTTTTACCCCCTTCAGATAATAAATGAGGAATTTTAACACTATGTTTTTCACAAAGGGATTTCCAATATTCAAATTCTGAAAAGGGAAGAGCTATAATGATTTCAGCATTTTGGTCGAAAGAATAGAATTTTTCTAAGGTATGTAGTAGAATAGGTTTGCCTTTTAATTCTAAAAATTGCTTAGGCACCGAAGCGCCCATACGGCTACCCGACCCACCAGCAACTATTATGAAAAAATTATTCACTAATTATAAAATCAGCATGGCATCACCGTAAGAGAAAAATTTATATTTTTCTTTGACGGCTTCTTCGTATGCACTCATTATTAAATCATGACCACCAAAAGCTGAGACCATCATCAACAACGTTGATTTAGGAGTATGGAAATTGGTAATCATAGAGTTAGCAATAATAAATTCGTAAGGAGGATATATGAATTTGTTTGTCCAACCACTGTAAGGTGTGATTAACCCTTGAGTAGTCACTGAAGTTTCAATTCCTCGCATAGAGGTTGTGCCAACTGCACATACCCTTCTTTTTTCTTGGATACCTGTATTAATCATATTGGCTGTATCTTCAGCAATAAATAACTCTTCAGAATCCATTTTATGTTTGCTTAAGTCTTCTACTTCCACAGCTCTAAAAGTACCTAAGCCAATGTGCAGGGTTAGATTAGCAAATTCTACACCCTTTATTTCCAAACGCTTTAAAAGTTCTCGACTAAAATGCAGACCAGCTGTTGGGGCTGCTACAGCACCTTCATTTTTAGCATATATAGTTTGGTAGCGTTCTTCGTCATCAGCGTCAGGTACACGCTTGATATATTTTGGTAAAGGAGTTTCACCCAAATCTTTCAGTTTTTGTCTAAACTCTTCATAACTCCCATCGTAAAGAAATCGTAATGTTCTTCCTCTAGAAGTTGTATTATCAATTACTTCAGCTACTAAATCGTCATCACCAAAGTATAATTTATTACCAATTCTTATTTTTCTTGCAGGATCAACTAATACATCCCACAATAAGTTTTCTTTGTTTAATTCTCTTAATAAAAAGACTTCAATTCTTGCTCCTGTTTTTTCTTTATTACCATACATTCTGGCAGGAAATACTTTGGTATCATTAAAAACCATCACATCGTTTTCATCAAAGTAATTGATGATATCTTTGAAAAGTTTGTGTTCAATATTGCCGGTTTGCCTATCAACAACCATCAAACGTGATTCATCGCGATGATTTGAAGGTCTTTCCGCTAACAATTCATTAGGTAAGTCAAAATTGAACTGAGATAGCTTTCTTTTTATCATGATAATTAATTTATGAATGCATTAAAAAAGTCTGCAAATATACTAAATTAAAGCAGAGAGCCTTAAATCTCCTTACAGGAAAGTGATTCTATAAAGTCTTGAACATCAATAGCTTGAGAAAGTTCGTGATTTCCAATCCTTGTTCTGGTTAATTGACTAAGGTGTCCTCCGCTTTTTAAAGCTTTGCCAAAGTCGTTGGCTAATGAGCGAATATAGGTTCCTTTACTGCACTTAATTAAGACTTTTATTTTTGGAAGTTCAACATTCGTTATTTTGAATTCAGAAACATGTACTTTTCGTGCCTTCACTTCTACTTTATGGCCTTTTCTAGCATGTTCGTATAATCGTTTTCCATCTTGTCTTATGGCAGAATATATAGGTGGTATTTGTAGTAAATCACCAGTAAAAGATTGTCCAACCTCAAATAACAATTCATTGGTAATATGTTCGATTGGATACACGTCGTTAATATCTGTTTCCAAATCAAACGATGGGGTGGTTGCTCCTAAAGTAATCTCAGCTGTATATTCCTTTTCTAGATTTTGATAGTCTTGAATTTTCTTAGTGTTTTTTCCTGTACAAATTATTAAAAGACCATCAGCTAATGGGTCTAATGTGCCGGCATGACCTACTTTTATCTTTTTGATTTTGAGTTCACTTTTTATGGCGTATCGAATTTTTTTTACCACATCGAATGATGTCCACCTCAAGGGTTTATTGATTAGTAAAGTATGACCTTCTAAAAAAATAGACATCTATAAAGTTGAAAAAATTATTGCCGACAGACCTATGAAAAAGCAATAGTAAGAAAAGTATTTCAGTTTACTTTTTTTAACTAATGCAATCATCCATTTACAGGCAATTAGACCGGTAAAAAAAGCAGCTACAAAACCAGCGATTAATGGTATAAATGAACTACTTTCAGATGAAATCTCACCACCTAGAATATCACTAGCCATTTTTCCTAGAATAAGAGGTACTACCATAAGAAACGAAAATTTAGCTGCTTTTTCTCTATCTATTCCAAGAATAACAGAAATAGAAATGGTAGCTCCTGATCTTGATACACCTGGCAAAATAGCAATAGCCTGTGCCAATCCAATGAAAAGAGAATGAAAAAAGCCCACGCTTTTAATGGTGTTCTTAGACTTATCGGCTACTAATAAAAGTAAGCCAGTTAATAGCAACATACTACCTACTAATAAAATATTACCTGTAAAAAGAGCATCAATTTCCTTGTCAAAAACAAGTCCAACAAAAGCTGCTGGTATCATTGAAATAATTATTTTCAATGAGAAAAATAGTTCTTCATTTCTTTTGAATTTGAATAGTCCATTTACTATTTGGCCAACTTCTCTTCTAAAAATATATAAAGTACTTAGGGCTGTTGCGGCGTGTAATACTACTGTCATAAGAAGATTTTCTTCTAAATTAGAGGCAGAGCCCAAATAGGTTAGGATAAAGGTCGTGATTTCCAAATGTCCGCTACTGCTAACAGGTAAAAACTCTGTGAGACCTTGAATGATTCCTAACAAGATTGCAGCAATAATACTACTCATCTTTTGGCTTGTGAAGAATAGCAAAAACTTCAACAATAAACCCCGCTATTAAAAAAAGCGTAGATAGAGTTAGTCTTCTAAAATTAAAAATAGCATCACTAAAAACCTCAGGATCTTCGGATTTACCACCACTCATTAAAATATAACCGGTAATAATTAAAATGATACCAATAATCATTAGTTGATAGTTTCTTTTTCCAAAATTAAATTCCATAGTTTTAATGATATAAATCGTTTTCGTTCATTTTTAGATATTTACCAATAGCACTATTGGTGACAATAATACTCATCAATATACCAAAAGTAAAAACGCCAACAAATATAATTAGTACACTTGTAATATCTTGTAAAGCTAAAAGTTCAGGCATTTCTTTTTCCAAACCAAATAGAGCCAAAAGCAATAAAATAACACCTATAAGACCTGAAATAACACCTTGAATAATACTATTTTGTATAAAAGGTTTTCGGATGAAGCCATCTGTTGCACCTACTAGTTTCATAGTGCGGATTAAAAAACGTTTAGAATACACAGTAAGTCGTATAGTGTTATTTATAAGAGCTATAGCAACTATAAATAGCAGAAGGCTAAAAGAAAGGAGTATTAAACTAAGTCTACTTACATTAGTGTTAATAGATTCTATCAAATCTTTTTGAATAATGATTTCTTTGACTAAATCATTTCTTTCCATTTCACTTTTGAGGCTTTCAAAATTTTGATCTGTAGCAAAGTCTGCATTAAGAAACACATCAATGCTAGCAGACAAGGGGTTAAAACCTAAAAAATTGATAAAGTCTTCACCTAAATCACTCTCTAAAATTTGGGCAGCCTCTTGTTTACTGATAAATCGAGTGATTTTAACCCAAGAAGAAGCATCAAGGCTTTTTTGAAGTTGTAATCGATCAACTTTTTTAACGTCATCTTCAAGAATTAAACTAATCCCTACATTTTCCTTGATATAGTTAGTCAAACGATTAGTATTTAGATAAATAAAGCTGATACTTCCAAGCATCAACAATACCAATGAGATACTCAGAATTGTTGATAACGAAGAAGTTCTTACTTTTCGTTTGATACGCTTTTCTTGTGGCTGTTTCATTGCGATTGCTAAGGTAAATAATTTTTGGAGCTTAATATTTATGAATGATTAACTTTGCCACTAAAATATTAACATCAAATGGAGTACGATTTTAGAAACATTGAACAAAAATGGCAAAATCGTTGGAGAGAATCCAATATATTTCGAGTAGAGGAAGATAATCAACGAGAAAAATTTTATGTTTTGGATATGTTTCCATATCCCTCCGGTGCTGGTTTGCATGTAGGTCATCCATTAGGCTATATTGCCTCCGATATTTACGCCCGTTTTAAACGACATAAGGGCTTTAATGTACTTCACCCAATGGGTTATGATTCATTTGGCTTACCAGCAGAACAATATGCCATTCAGACCGGTCAGCACCCAGCTATTACAACAGAAAATAATATTGCTCGATATAGAGAGCAGTTAGATAAATTAGGCTTTTCCTTTGATTGGAATAGAGAAGTAAGGACGTCAGACCCTTCCTATTACAAATGGACCCAGTGGATATTCAAACAATTATTCAGTTCTTACTATTGCTACAATACCGATAAAGCAAAGCCTATAAACGACTTAATTTTAATTTTTGCCCAAAACGGAAATCATAGTATAAATGTTGCATGTGATGATGATGTTCCTTTTTTCAGTGCACAAGACTGGCACAATTTTTCAGAAGATAAAAAAGAAGAAACTCTTCAAAAATATAGACTCACTTATTTATCTGAAACATGGGTAAATTGGTGTGAAGAATTAGGTACTGTTTTAGCCAACGACGAAGTTAAAGATGGCCGTTCAGAAAGAGGTAACTTTCCAGTAGAGCAGAAACTAATGAAACAATGGTCAATGCGAATAACAGCCTATGCTGAACGTTTACTCAACGACCTTGAAAAACTAGATTGGAGTGAATCTATCAAAGAAATACAGCGCCATTGGATTGGAAAGTCAAAAGGTGCTTCCTTGACATTTCAAATTGAAAATAGTGAGTCACAAATAGAGGTATTTACAACTAGACCTGATACCATCTACGGCGTAACTTTTATGGTAATTGCACCAGAGCATGAACTTGTACAGCATATAACTACACCAGACTGTAAAGAAAATATAAAAGCCTATTGTGAAAAAGTTGCTCTAAAGACTGAAAGAGAGCGGCAGTCTGAGGTTAAGTCTGTTTCTGGAGAATTTACAGGATCCTTTGCTATTCACCCCTTTACAAATCAAAAAATACCTATTTGGATTGGAGATTATGTATTAGCTTCCTATGGGACAGGTGCAGTAATGGCAGTACCTTGTGGCGATCAAAGGGATTGGAATTTTGCTAAACACTTTAATATTAATATTATTAACATTTTTGAAAATACTGATGTTACAGAGAGAGCTTATGAGGATAAGTCTGCAGTATTAATAAATTCAGATCAATTGAATGGCTTAGATTTTCAGTCGGCAATTCAAAAAATAATAACACAAATCGAGGAAAAAGGAATTGGTAGTGGAAAAATCAATTATAGACTACGGGATGCCATTTTTAGTCGTCAACGTTATTGGGGAGAACCATTTCCAGTGTATTATGAAAATGATATTCCAAAACTAACCCCCTCAGACAATTGTATCGAACTACCCCCTGTTGATAAATACTTACCCACTGAAGATGGTGAACCACCTTTAGCTAGAGCAAAAAACGAAGACTGGAAAGAATGTTATGGGGAGAGAATGGAGCATAATACCATGCCTGGTTGGGCTGGCTCATCATGGTATTTTTTACGCTACATGGACGCCAATAATGCCAACGAGTTTGTCGGAAAAGATAAAGTTGATTATTGGGGTCAAGTAGACTTATATATAGGCGGTGCGGAACACGCAGTTGGTCATTTATTATATTCAAGATTTTGGACTAAGTTTCTTTATGATAGAGGCTTGATTGCAATAGATGAACCCTTTAAGAAGTTGATTAATCAGGGTATGATTTTGGGACGTTCAAATTTTGTCTACAGAGTAAAAGATAGTAACACCTTTGTTAGTTTTGATAAAAGAAAAGCCTTTCAGACTAGTCGATTACACGTAGACATTAGTTTAGTAGAAAACGATATATTAAATATTGAAGCCTTTAAAAATTGGCGAAAAGAATTTAAAAATGCTGAGTTTATTTTAAATGATAGCGATGAATACTTGTGTGGATTTGAAGTTGAAAAAATGTCAAAATCAAAATATAACGTCCAAACTCCAGATGAATTAGTTGAGAAATTTGGAGCAGATACGTTGAGGATGTATGAGATGTTTTTAGGGCCATTAGAGCAATTCAAACCTTGGGATACCAAAGGCATTAACGGGGTGCATAATTTCCTAAGAAAATTTTGGCGATTATGTCATAATGAAAATAATCAATTAGAATTGGAAGATAAGGAGCCCTCAAAAGAAGAACTAAAAGTTTTGCATAAAACAATTAAAAAGGTTTCAGAAGATATTGAGCGTTATTCTTTTAATACGGTAGTATCATCCTTGATGATAGCAGTCAATGAACTAAATGATATTAAGTGTAAAACCCGATCTGTGTTGGAAACACTGACTATTCTTATTTCGCCCTATGCCCCTCACTTTGCTGAGGAGTTATGGCACAAAATGGGTCATCAGCAAACCATTACTTTCGTTCAGTGGCCAAAATTTGATGAGCGTTTTTTACAGCAAGATAACTACACTTACCCGATTTCCTTTAATGGTAAAATGCGTTTTAAATTAGACTTATCAGCAAATATATCTAAGGAAGAAGTAGAAAAAATAGTATTATCACATGAAAAAACAATACAATATTTGGAGGGTAAAACACCAAAAAGGGTCATAATTGTACCCAAAAAAATTGTTAATATCGTTATATGATTGAACGCATAACTAAAGTGAATCTTACTTTTCAATTTTACCGATTTTAAATTGTAAACTATGGAATGGACAAAGGAAATTAAAGATAAAGTAGAACAGTTAGATGATAAATATGACTCAATAGGTCAGGATTTACCCTCTTACTTAGATGGATTATTATTTTCTAATCCTTTACATTATTGGGATTATACCTTAGTTGATACACTTTTAAGTTTACAGCGACCTAAAACCGATTTTCCAGATGAGCAAATTTTTATCATCTATCATCAAATAACAGAACTTTATTTTAAGCTTTGTTTGCTAGAGCTTGACCAAATTGCCGAAAATGGAAAAAATATATCCCTTGAAGGTAAAGATTTAGGGTATAATAAAACGCTAACCCCCTCTTTTTTTATAGCACGACTTAAACGAATCAACAGCTATTTTGAAGCTCTAACCAATTCATTTGGGATAATGGTTCAGGGAATGGAAAAAGAACAGTTTTTAAAGTTTAGAATGGCTCTTCTGCCCTCCAGTGGTTTTCAGTCTGCACAATATCGTTTGATAGAAATTTCATGCTCTCACCTTATTAACCTTACACATAAAGACCAACGGGAAAGTCTTGAGGATGCTAGTATTGAAGAAATGGCTCAACACTTTTATTGGAAAGATGGTGCAATAGATGTCAATACCGGAAAGAAAACTCTTATGCTAGAGAATTTTGAAAAGAAATACTTACATCAATTTATTGAAAGAGCAAAAGCCTTTAAGAGCAAAAATCTTTTAGCAAAATATCAACAATTGAGTGTTGAAGATCAACAAAATAAAGATATTATTCATCAACTACGTTTATTAGATTTGAACATAAATGTCAACTGGCCATTGGTTCATTTCAAATCAGCAGTCAGGTACTTGTCTTCAGCTAAAGAAGACATTGATGCAACAGGAGGAACAAACTGGCAAAAGTATTTGCCACCACGTTTTCAAAAACGAATATTTTTTCCTCAGTTGTGGTCAGAAGAAGAATTAGAGAACTGGGGTAGACAGTGGGTTGTAAACGCTTTAAAACAGACATAAACCAAATAATGAAAATGAGTAAATGGGATTCTTTAAATTCACTTTTTGTCATTGCCTCATTTTTATTTATATTTTCAAATTGCACGCCATCTCAAGTTTCAGAACCAAAAGAAAGTACATTTGAATATGGTATCTGCGTTGATACTTTTTCGGTCATTAAAGGACAGGTAGAAGCAGGTCAAACTTTAGGGGCAATTTTATATCTCAACCATATTGATCATGGTAGAATAGACCAAATTGTTAGAGCATCTAAAGGTATTTTTGATTTTAGAAAAGTAAAAGCAGGTCAAGATTACACAGTCATTGGTACCAATGACTCCATACAAAAAGCACAATTTTTTATTTATGAAACCTCAAGAACTGACTATGTTGTTTTTGATATTCGAGATACCATTTCGGTACTTAAAGGCCAGAAAGAAATTGAAATAAAACTGAAAGAGTCTAGTGGAATGATAGAATCTTCCCTATGGAATGCTCTAGTTAACAATGATATGAGCCCCGCACTAGTAATGGAACTTTCATCAATTTATGCTTGGACTATAGATTTTTTTAGAATTCAAAAAGGAGATCACTTTAAAATAATTTATGAAGAACGGTTTGTAGAAGGAGAATTTATAGGAATAGGTAAAATATATGCTGCTCTATTCAATCATACCAATGAAGATTTTTATGCCTTTTATTTTGAAGAAGAACAAAATTATGGCGATTATTTTGATGAAAAAGGTGGTGCCTTACGAAAAGCGTTTTTGCGTGCACCATTAAATTTTTCGAGAATTAGTTCTAGATATAGTAAGCGAAGAAGACATCCTGTAACAGGAAGAGTAAAAGCACATTTAGGCACCGACTACGCTGCACCTACAGGCACACCGATTTTATCAACAGCAAATGGTACCATTACCGAAGCACGGTACAAAAAAAATAATGGTAACTACGTTAAAATTAGACATAATAGCACTTATTCTACACAGTATTTACACATGTCTAAAATAAAGTCAGGAATTCGACCAGGCGTTTATGTCAAACAAGGCGATGTAATCGGTTATGTGGGAAGTACAGGTTTAGCTACTGGTCCACACGTCTGTTACCGATTTTGGAAAAATGGGGTACAAGTTGACCCATATAAACAAAAACTACCACCATCCAAACCGGTTAAAAAAGAAAACCGAGCCCAGTATGATGAGGTAAAAGATAGTCTGATGACTGTACTTCACGCTATTCCATCCAACTTTTAGTCTATTAGTTTGCGTATATTTACATTATGAGGATTAGAGTATTCATACTTTGTCTATTGCCTTTATTGACCTATGCTCAAAAAGGATTTTTTGTAAAAAACTTAGGCCAATTGGAAGAATCAGTTCATTCAAAAATTGACTTAGTCAATGGGGCTCTTTTTTTAGAGGAAAAAGCCCTTACTTTTAATTTTGTTGATGCCACCTACTTTAGTCACAATCACGATAATGTCAACTTTAGTGATAGCTTATCAGCTCATGCTTATCGTTGGCAATTTTTGAAATCAAATAAACCAACAATTTACTATTCAGACTCCTTATTGGGGACAATAAATTACTTTAATAATGGAAATAAAATTTCCAATTTAAAAAAATATCAAAGGGTCAGTTATAAAGAGTTATATGATGGAATAGATTATACTATTTACACCTATGACGAAGGGTTGAAGTACGATTGGATAGTAAAGCCGGGAGCAAATCCAGAAGATATTAGGATGAAATTGGAAGGAGTAGATAATGTTGAACTCAAAGATGGAAGATTAATTCTTTACACAGCCCTCAACGTAATTCTTGAAGAACGCCCTTATGCGTATCAAATAATAAATCAAAAAAATATTCAAGTAAATTGTCAATATAAATGGAAGAATAACCGGCTGAGTTTTGAATTTCCTGAAGGATTTGATGAATCTTACGATCTAATTATAGACCCTCAAATGATATTTTCATCCTATTCAGGCTCTGTAGCTAATAATTTTGGATATACCGCCACTTATGATGATTATGGTTTTCTTTATGCAGGAGGAACTGCCTACGCTATAGGTTATCCACTTACCATTGGAGCCTATCAGACCGCTTACAATGGAGGAGTAGTTGGGAATGACATTGTGCTTAGTAAATACGATACTACTGGATCATATTTAGTTTATTCAACCTATCTGGGTGGTACTGGTGATGAAGTACCACACAGTCTTATAGTATTTAATGAAGAATTGTTTGTACTAGGAACAACTGCTTCTATTGATTTTCCAGTAACTGACAATGCTTTTGACATAACGTTCAATGGTGGTCAACCCCTAGCAGTGAATGGTGTGGGTGTAAACTTTTCTAATGGCTGTGATATTTTTGTCAGCAAACTCAGTGCCGACGGTAGCGAATTATTATCTTCAACTTTTCTTGGTGGCACATCCAATGATGGCTTTAATACTTCACAAACGTTAAGGTACAATTACGCTGATCAAATGCGTGGAGAAATTGATGTTGATGGTGAGGGAAATTGTTACATAGCCTCATCCACCTTTTCTAATGACTTTCCCATTGTAAATAGCCTTATTCAACCTGCTAACAACGGCGGACAAGATGGTATTATCGTTAAAATGAACAATAATTTAGAGAATATTGTTTGGTCATCCTATTGGGGAGGTAGTAATGACGATGCTATACATTCACTAGCCCTTGATAATGATAATAACATTTTTATTACTGGTGGAACTTCGTCAACAAACTTACAGACATCGGCAAATGCTTACGCTGCAAACTACTTAGGCGGAAGTGTAGATGCTTTTGTCAGTCATTTTAGTAGCGATGGTTCAACTCTAATTAACTCAACTTACTTCGGTTCAGACCAATACGATCAATCATATTTTATAGAACTAGATAAAGCTGGTGATATTTATTTGTTTGGTCAAACCTTGGCACCTGATAATGTACTCATATCAAATGCTGTATTTTCACAACCCAATAGTGGACAATTTGTATGTAAGTTAACCCCAACTTTAACCGATTTAGCATTTTCTACCGTTTTTGGATCGGGTAGTGGAGGTATTGATATATCACCAACAGCCTTTTTAGTGGATGCTTGTAATCGTATTTACTGTTCAGGCTGGGGAGGAGCTACTAATACTACCATAAATCAAGGACCGGGTGGTGACACCTTTGATTTAGTAACCACTTTTGACGCCTTTCAATCCACAACCGATGGAAGTGATTTTTACCTCATAATATTTGAGGATAACGCCAATACATTATCTTATGCTTCATTTTTTGGTGGCGATCAGGCAGAGGAGCATGTTGATGGTGGTACCAGTCGATTTGATAAAAAAGGGATAGTTTATCAATCAGTATGTGCAGGTTGTGGTGGCTTTTCAGACTTTCCAACTACTGATAATGCCCACTCAACTACAAATGGTTCAGTTTGTAACAATGCTGTGTTTAAATTTGATCCTGACTTTCCATTAACGGTAGCAAACTTTAACGCCCCAAGCTTGACTTGTGACAAAACTGTAGAGTTTGAAAACCTAAGCCTGGGTGAAAACAATTCATACTCATGGAACTTTGGAGACGGAAATACCTCCATTGACACCTTTCCCAATCATACTTATAGCGCCGTTGGAAATTATGTAGTAACATTAATTACTACAGACCCAACTTCGTGTAACCTTTCAGATACTATTAGTAAAACGATTCAAATTGAGGAAAATCAGTTTTCTGAGCAAACGGCCATTGAACTATGTAAAGGCGATAGTCTATTGATAAGTGCAACCCCTATAGATAAATTTACTTACCAGTGGTCACCACCTAATGGTTTGGGCGATTTCCAGTCATCAACAACTCAAGCATCACCAACTAGCACTATAGATTATTTTTATATAGGTCAATTAGGTAATTGCTATGACACTATTCGTCAGCAAATAGTGGTTAAAGAAGTAGAATTAGATTATCAATCTGACGTACAAATTTGTGGTAAACCCATTACATTAAGTGCTACCGTTGGTGATTCTACACAATTATTCTGGTCTACCTCAGCAGATTTTAATCAATCATTAGAGCAAGATACTTTTATAGTATCTTCTGTCGGCACCTATTATTTAAAAGCTATTCGGCAAGATTGTCAACAAACGGGTTCTGTAAGCGTTGCATTATCACCTGATTGTTGTTCAGATAAAAACATTATTATTCCCAATGCATTTACACCAAATGGAGATCTGAAAAACGATTACTTTTCCATTCAAGACGAGCTAAATATCATTCAAAATTTTGAAATTCATATTTTCAACCGCTGGGGTCAAAAAGTATTTTATACAGATAATAAAAATGAATCATGGAATGGTTATTTTGAGGGACGCTTACAACCTACCTCAGTTTTTGATTTCCATCTAAACTTACAATGTATAGGAAGTGAAAATCAACTTTTCAGAAAAGGCAACCTTACTCTAATCCGATGAAGCGATGTTTTTACATACTATTGTTATTACCTTTTTGGGCCAGTTCACAAGATATACACTTTAGTCAATGGCATAAAAACCCATTATTTCAAAGTCCCGCTTTAGCCGGGAGTTTTGATGGGTCTTACAGAATAACAGCTCATCAGCGCGAACAATGGGCCAGTGTCAGTGTGCCTTTTCAATCCACTACAGTGGGTTTTGATATGCCTTATAAATCATGGGGCTTTGGGGCTCAGTTTTTAAGGGACCAGTCTGGAAGTTCACGCTTATCTTTAACACAATTATCACTCTTATTATCACGTTCTTTAGAAAATTGGCGTTTCGGACTACAAATGGGCTTAGTTCAACAGAATATTGATTTTTCTGATTTAGTTTTTATTGATAATACTGAAGACATTTTCTCATTATCAAAAAGCTATATTGATTTAGGCTTAGGCCTATATAAGGATATTTATTTTACAAGCTCCGACATAAATATTGGTTATTCTATCTTTCATTTGAATACGCCAAATCGTTCGTTTTTTGCTAGTGAGGACCGATTAAAAGTGAAACATAGTTTAGTGTCAGAGTGGAATTATCCCCTCAATTCACAATGGACTCTAGTACCATCGATGCAATGGCAAAGTCAGCAAAAGCAAAGGGAATGGACCATAGGGTCTCTTATAAGACTAGATATTAGTGATTTATACTACAAAAATATTCAATTAGAAGGGGGAGGTTATTATCGTTTTGGTGATGCTGTAAGTGTTCTTTTAGGTCTTCATTTAGGACAAAGTCAGCTAGCCTTTAGTTACGACTGGAACGTTTCTGATTTAGTGCCAGCTAGTAATGCCTTGGGGGCATGGGAGCTCTCGTTTCACCATATTATCAACACCAGTATGCCACGTCCAATCTATAAAACTTGTCCAGCATTTTTATGAAAAACCGTTTACTGACATATTGCTTATGCTTGCTGTCTGCTATAGTTATGGCACAAAGTAAATCTGTTCTAGTCAATGAGGGTAATTATTATTTTGAAAATAAGGACTATTTTTCTTCTATTTTCTACTATGAATTAGCTTTAGAAAAAGACAGCAATTTAGTAGATATATTTTACCCTTTAGCAGAAAGTTACCGCTATACCCACCAGTTTGCAAAGGCAATTAATTATTATCAAAAAGTAGTTGAACTGAACGCTTCTTCAGCCTATCCCAACTTGTTATTGTTTTTAGGACTGTCTTTAAAAAATAGCTCAAATTATGATGAAGCCTCGCGTACACTTCAACAATTTTTAGATGAACAAGCCTACCCTTCAAGCTTTTGGTACCGTAAGGGCTTAATGGCTTTAAAAGGGAGTGAGTTTGCTAAGAACTTAAACGAAAGTAAGGAGTATAGTGTAGTCAATTTGGGTGATGCTATCAATTCTAGTGTTTCTGATTTTGCCCCATTCGTTGATGTTAATGGAAAATTATATTTTACCTCAATGGAAAAAGATGATGGCTTAGCTCAGGAGACTTATATTGGTCATCGTTCCGTAATCATGCATGCTGAAAAAGGTCAAATAGCCAAGGTGTATAATGTTTTTAACGATGCAAATTATCACATGGCTAACATATCATTTAACGCCGATAAAACTACTGCTTACTTTACAAAATGTAAGCAATACCAAAATAATTTAAACTGTGAGATTTATTCCAGCCAGTTTAAAGGTGCGTTTTGGCAAAGCCCTCAACTTATGGATCAACGCTTTAACCCTATTAACTCTAGTAATACCCATCCTAAATGGGCGTTTTGGAATCAGCAGGAGGGCTTATTCATTTCTTCCAATAGAATAGGTGGAGTAGGTGATTTGGATATTTGGTTTATACCTTTTAACGGCAGTCCTCAACACTTGGGTAATGGCATCAATACACAAGGCAAAGAAGTTAGTCCATTCTATCATCCTATTGAACAAACGCTATATTTCAGCTCAGATTTCCATGCTGGCATGGGTGGTTTTGATATTTTCAAAAGTGTATGGCAAGAAAGTTGGGGATTAGTTAGTCATTTGGGCAAGCCGATTAACAGTAGTGCTAACGATTTGTATTATGTAGCTCAGTTAGACAGCCCCCAAACAGGCTATTTCTCTTCCAATCGACCAGGTTCTCAAAGTATTACAACAGAAAGTTGCTGTAACGACATTTATGCCTTTGTCAAAACAGAAGAATGTGTCTGCGTAGAAATTGATAGCCTCAGTAAAGTTATGAAACTCAATTTGCCTTTAAGTTTATATTTTCATAATGACGAGCCAGACCCTAACACTCGAGATAGCCTAACCACATTGAGTTATACCCAAGCATATATTTCCTATAGTGCATTGAAAGACAAATATGTCAGTCAATTTTCCGCCATATTAGCTGGTAATGCAAAGAATGATGCCCAACGGAAAATGCGTCGATTCTTTGATGAGACGGTTAGTGGCGGCTATGAGCAATTGCAAGTCTTTGCACAACAGCTTGAACAGGCCTTATTACTGGGAGCTAGGGTGGAATTACGTCTCAAAGGGTTTACTTCTCCACTAACCGATAGCGATTATAATGTTTTGTTAGCCAAACGACGAATTTCAAGTATGGCCAATTTCTTTAGTATATATAACGATAGTAGTTTAAGCCCTTTTATGTCCAATGGTCAGCTGAGTATTTCTGAGTTGCCCTTGGGTGAAACCCAAGTCGATATGGATGTTAGCGATAACCCTAACGATAGGAGAAATTCGGTATATAGCATAAAAGCGGCTAGAGAAAGGCGAATAGAAATTCAATCTATTTTAGTAGAATTTTAGATAATAATGTTCATTTTTCTATCCTTTATCTATTTTTGCCACAACAAATATAAACTGTATGAAACCTACTCTATTAATATTAGCTGCCGGAATGGGCAGTCGTTATGGTGGCCTAAAGCAAATTGACGGTATAGGCCCAAACGATGAACCCATTATTGAATATTCTATTTATGATGCTATTCAGTCTGGATTTGGCAAAATTGTTTTTGTTATCCGAAAGGAGTTTGATGAGGCTTTCCGTTCTCGCTTTTCCAAGTTTGAAAGCATGATAGATATCGCTTATGCCTATCAGCCGGTGCAAGTCGAATTAGAGGGAGTTAATTTGATAGAACGTCAAAAACCGTGGGGAACTTCTCATGCTGTATTAGTAGCAAAAGATTATATCAATGAGCCGTTTGCGGTGATTAATGCCGATGACTATTATGGAGCCAACTCCTTTAAAATTATGGCTGATTTTTTAACTAAAGAATGTTCGCCCTCCGTGATGTCAATGATGGGTTATGTGTTGGAAAATACCTTGTCTGAACATGGCACTGTCAATAGGGGAGTTTGCGAAGTGAATGAGGCTGGTGACCTCATTGAAGTGATAGAACGTACCAAAATTGCTAAAGTAAACGGCATGGTTGAATACAATGTTGGTGAGCAAGGTGGTGCTGAACTTAACCCAAAAGCTAGTGTGTCTATGAACTACTGGGGTTTTCATCCCTCTTTATTTGAACACATTGAAAAGGGCTTATTCGACTTTATGAAAGCCAATGCTCATGATCCTAAAGCCGAATACTATATTCCTTCCATTGTGACAGAATTGATTAACGCTGGCACTGTAACAGTCAAGGTAATTCCGACCACCGATAGTTGGTTTGGCGTGACTTATAAAGAAGATAAACCCATGGCCGTAGCTGCTATTGGCGAGCAAATAAAAAAGGGCGTTTATCCAACACCTTTGTGGGGGTAACATAACCCACATACTATACCGTCAGTGATAGTTATTGATTTACTATTAAGGATAAAGAAAATGGATGTAATTCAGCCGACATGATTCCAGCTTGAATGGCTGGATCTTTTTCCATAAGATCCCTGGCTATAACTAAATCTTTTGCTTGGAATATCACAATACCAAAATTGTTCAAATGGTTCACGTCATAATCGGTCTTACCTGCTAAGAGAACTTGGCCGTTGTCTTTTAGATGTTTTAGATGATTGAAATGTTCTGAGACTATTTCCCTTGTCTCATTGGTCCAATTGTTCTTTTCGGTATAATTTGATGTGAGTCTTAGTATATATATAAAAGTTATTGAACTCATTTGAATATTGTTTTTTTTGGCGTTCAATTTTTTTTTCAGTTTCTTGTTCTAGTCCGCAAGCTATTAAAAAGTATGTACTTTTTCCCACATTACTTAAATCCAAGTCTGTAATAGTGTTTTATATCTATTTTTTGACTACCAATACAATAGTTAAAAATGGGAATGGAAATGGGTAAAAGAGTAAATCATCCATAGGGCTTTAAGGATGTCTAACGAATGCATAAAATTTACTCACTTTTAGCCTCCACCCAGTCCCCATGGGATTTTATGAGATCAATGAGGGCGTCCACCGCTTTATCTTCGGCTATATTTCGTTCTACCACTTCTTTTTCCTTGTACAAGGTAATTTTTCCTACCCCAGTTCCCACATAGCCGTAATCGGCATCTGCCATTTCCCCTGGTCCATTTACAATGCAGCCCATAATACCAATTTTCACTCCTTTGAGGTGATTGGTCTTAGCACGTATCTTGGCGGTTGTTTCTTGTAAGTCAAAGAGTGTTCTTCCACACGAAGGACAAGAAATATATTCAGTTTTGGAAATACGTGTTCGGCTAGCCTGTAGTATGCCAAAGGCGGTTTGGTTTATCATCTGATCGGAACCACAATTTTCGGCTGCTATAAAGATGCCGTCGCCCAGTCCGTCCAATAATAAGGCTCCCATGTCGGTTGCGGCATGCAGTTGTAAATCTTCAACCGTTAGGTTGCCATAGGCTCGGCCAATAATTACTGGCACCGAACAATCTTGTTCCATCAACTCCATAAATAATCGCCTTTGTTCGGCCATGCCATGTTTGTTCCAGCTATCAATGAGTAGCACAGCTGTAGGGTCGCCTTTTAGCTTATCAATGAGTTCGGCATTGAGGTCTGGCAAGCAGGCATAAACCATATTGAGTTTTTGAGATAATACCGTTTGTTGGACGTATTGTTTAGTATTTAAAAATGGATAGACTCTATCTTTATTTTTATGATCGAGCCAGGTCTCGTAGTGGTAAATAATCCCTAACGTACCTGGAATCTCAAAGTCAATTTCTGTACTACCTGCAAAGACATAATCGCAGGCCATATCACCAATATTCCATTTGTCATTGGGTACTGAATAATTATAGCCTAAAGCAAAAAAGGAGGCTGGGCTAATACGTTTTTTTAAGGAGAAGTCAGCCATAACTATTGGCACTTGCTTATTACCAATATTTAAAACGGTCTTACTGTCTCGTCTAACATAATTGAAGCTATCTATAGGGTTACTTCTAATGGCTTTTATTTCTTGGTGTTTCTCTCTTCCAGTGTAACGTTCTACTAGTGCTTTGGCAACTGGAATTTCAAACTCTGGTTCTTCTGTCAAGGATACCCTAACGGTATCACCGATACCATCTTCTAACAAGGTGCCTATACCAACAGCAGATTTAATACGGCCATCTTCTCCTTCGCCAGCCTCGGTAACGCCTAAATGCAAAGGGTAATTCATGCCTTCTTCAATCATTTTTGTAATGAGTAATCGGTAAGCTTGTACCATCACTTGAGTGTTGCTAGCCTTCATGGATAGTATTATATTATGATAGTCTTCTTCTTGGCAAATACGTAAAAACTCCAGGGCTGACTCGACCATTCCTAGAGGAGTATCTCCATAGCGACTTAATATTCTGTCGGAAAGAGAGCCATGGTTGGTACCTATTCGCATGGCCGTGCCTTCTTGTTTACATATTCTGACTAGTGGCACAAAGCGTGCTTTGATACGATCTAGCTCTTGCTGATAGCTATCATCGGTATATTCTAATTCTTCAAATTTTTTCTTATCGGCATAATTTCCTGGGTTTACCCTAACTTTTTCGACAATGCGAGCTGCAATTTCGGCTGCATTAGGCGTAAAGTGTATGTCAGCAACTAGTGGTGTATCGAAGCCACGAGCTCTGAGCTCGTCTTTTATATTTTGAAGATTCTCGGCTTCTTTTCGGCTTGGAGCTGTAATACGAACAATTTCACAGCCAGCTTCTATCATACGAATACTTTGTTCGACAGTGGCTTGGGTATCCATGGTATCGGTGGTAGTCATGGACTGTAAGCGTATGGGATTATCACCACCTACACCGACATTACCTATCATCACTTCTCTTGACTTGTATCGAGAGTATTGGGTTAAGCTATTGCAATAAGGTACTTGCTCCATTTAACGGTTAAGCATTATTTTTTTTGTATTAATCTTTCCTTTACGTTTAAGTTGTAGAAGGTATATTCCGTTGGCTAAGTTAGAAATATCTAGAATTTTACTGCTCTGATTAGGACTCATTTTTTGTTCTAATACTTGATGTCCACTAATATTGAGAAGACTTAGTGTTGTTTCTGCCGGTAGGTCAAAATGACTTTCTATCGTAACTTGGCCTTGACTCACTGAGGGATAAACCTTAAAACTTCCAATGCGTTCGGGAGTAGTAATATCGGTTCCATTAGTAACTCTAAAAGAATGTACGATAGCAGAACCAAAGTCTTTGTGGAAACTCTTAAAAACTGTAACGGTATCGTAGTACATAAAGTTAAGGAATCCTGATCCGTCAGGTTGCCCTACCTGATCCCAATACCAAAAATCTAGACCATCGCCACCAGTATCATCTATTCTAAATGTATAGCAACCATTTGGTAGGGATAGGGTATCAGCATAGAGAGCATTACTTTCTAGTCCACTTCTAGAATAGACTACATCATCCCACTGGTTTGTGATTTTCCATGAATTTTGGCTGCCATAATTATTAGTTTTCATCCGAACAATAAATGAAGGTTTATAGACTGGTACATTTTCAAACTCTGATACCATACGATCGTTTTCGGTGTGCTCATCATTTTGTCCGTTCGGGTTTGAAGTGGTCACTATAAATGTATTTGAGGTGCCATAGTTAGACATTTGCCCTAAAATAACTTCTTCTTCTTCCATAAATTTTAGATTACCGGACCACTGGTAGGTTTGCATAGTTCCACCTTCAACTCCAAATTGAATATCTAATGAGGTTAGCTCCTCTGCTCCTGAATTTCTAATTTTAACAATGGGATTGTGACATACAGGATTAAATCTTGAATAAATATCTTTATTAGAAGGTGCTAAAATATCGGTGACCTCGGCATCTATATTGAAGTTAATTTCTTTGTATTGAAATAATTGAACAGCACATGAGTAGCTGGCGTCTGCTGATGGGTTAAAATTACTGAAATTGATATCAATACTTACTGAATCTTGTGAGTCTACAAATGAGGTAATTTCATGATTGAAGATGGGTACTGCTTCACCTGGACACCAATTTGCACGGTCAAAAATCCAAGTTCCACCTTGTGGCCAAATTGCGTTGAACCCACAGTCATCTTTCCAAATTGTATTGCCACCGACTGTTGTGCCATTTACCCTGGCAGTATATCCAATGTTAGGGGTAAATTCTCCGGCTTGTCCATGCCCGGAGGGTACAAATTGTAGTTTAAATTCTTTAGCGTCAGCTACCACAGGATGTTTTACCATTGGCATCTGATTAGTTTCGAAATCATTTGAATTGTCGTAACTATAGCCTGAGGCACCGTTTTTATATACATTTCTCAAATCGATAGGCATTCTTGGTGGTGTTCCTTCAATAAATTCAAAATCTAGGGTGACACTAAAGCCACTACTCCACCCGGAATAAAAAGCATCGATTTCTATAGAATCTTTCAACAGATGCTGAAAATCTGTTACATCAAAGGTAAAGACATGTTTCCAGTTTTCAGTATAGCCGTTGGTACCATAGCTACTATTAGCTGGGTTCATATATGTGCCATAGGGTGTTATGGCTCTACCTAATTCAAAGTCGTTAATTACTTCATAGAGGTTATAGGTATCTGTATTAACTAAATATAAGCTTGTGTCAGCAATAACTAGTGTAGAGTCAGTAATATTTCCCTGCCCATCAAAGATTGGATTGAAGTAATTTCCTGCAAAAACGTATAGTGTATCAGTGGCTATAGTTGGGTTATCCTGATCTTGAAATAGAACGAGTGTTAGGGTATCATTGGCTTGTTGAGAACTTGTACCATTAATGCTATCCCAAACAGTTGAATAAGTTTGGGAGTAGCTAACAGATGCACTATCAATAACTTCATTATTTAGTTTGAAATTTGGTGCTAAAACTAAATTAGAATCTATGATGCCTGTTCGATGTCTCATGAGTATATGTACATCATAATCCCATCCACTACAGCCAGTGGAAGCACAGCCCATTGTAAAATGCATTAACACTTTTCTGTACGATTCGCCATTGGGAAATTCTCCCCAATCTTTATAGTGTCCATACCAGGTCATATCGGTACTATTATGAACTTGAACGAAGGTCGTATCACCAGTATCTGCACTAGCAATAAATGTAGAAAGTAATAAGATGGAAATAAATCGTAACATAATAGAATTTTTAGCTTTGGATTCAAATATACTAAGAAATCGGTTTATTAACTGATATTTTGATAATCGATAAGCTTTTTATAATTACCGTTCTTTTGCATTAAGATGGTATGTGTGCCTTGCTCAATAATTTTTCCGTTTCTGATGACTATGATATTATCAGCATCTTGTATAGTTGATAACCTATGAGCAATCACTAAGGATGTACGGTTTTTCATGAGTTTGTCAAGGGCATCTTGAACTAATTTTTCGGATTCTGTATCTAATGATGAGGTCGCTTCGTCAAGAATTAAAATGGGTGGGTTTTTATATATAGCTCTTGCAATACTTAGTCGCTGTTTTTGTCCTCCAGATAATTTGACTCCGTTTTCTCCAATATTAGTTTGATAGCCTTCAGGCATTTGAAGGATAAACTCATGTGCATTAGCTACTTTGGCTGCTGCTATTACAGCCTCCATATTAGCATATTGATTGCCCATACAAATGTTATTTAACACGCTATCGTTAAACAGTATAGATTCTTGAGAGACTATACCCATTAAATTTCTTACATCGGTTAGGGCATACTTTTTTATATCATGACCATCAATCAAAATTTGGCCTTGGCTGAGGTCATAAAAGCGACACAACAAATCGGCAATAGTAGATTTTCCACTACCCGATTCGCCCACTAAAGCAATGCGTTGGCCTTTTTTGATATCAAATGTCAGCTTTTGGATGACCTCTTGAGAATCGTACTTGAAGCTTACATTTTTAAACTCAATTTTATGTTCGAATGATGCAATATTTAAAGGTTGCTCTGGATCTTTGATTGGGTTGTCTGACTCTAAAATACTGACTACTCTTTGGGCTGAGGCACTTCCTTTTTGAATGTAGTAAAAGGCTGTGGTAAACGATTTTGCTGGAGGAATGATTTGAGAAAATATAGCTATATAGCCGATAAATGCCTCTGGTGAAAGGACGTCTTCTGATCCTAAAACTAACTTCCCACCGAACCACATTACACAGACTAAAACAATAGTACTTAAGAACTCACTCATGGGTGAGGAAAGATCTTTTTTTCGTAATAATCTTGTCATTATAGACCGATATTCGTCACTATGCTTTTCAAACTTTTGATGAATAATATGTTCAGCATTAAAGCCTTTTATGATTCTCAAGCCCCCAATGTGTTCATCAACATTAGACAGTAGCTCGCCCATTTTATTCTGCCCTTGGTCGGATGATTTTTTAAGACTTTTACCTATTCGAGCAATTAAAAAACCTGCTAATGGAAATAACAATATAACGAATAGGGTCAGTTGAGGACTTATAAAAACTAATGTCATTATAAAAATGATGATATTTAATGGGTCTTTAAATATCATTTCCAATGAACTCATGATTGACCATTCAATCTCCACCAAGTCTGTTGTCATACGAGCAATGATATCACCTTTTCTTTTTTCTGTGTAAAACCCAAGTGGAAGAGATAATACTTTTTTATGAAGAGCATTTCTTAAATCTTTAACCACGCCATTACGTATAGGCGTTAAAAAATAAAGTGCTAGGTATCTGAACAAATTTCTAAACAAAAAGGTGATAAGTACCAATGAGCAAATAAAAAACAAAGCTTCTACTTCGCCTTTTGTATCAATGATTTGGGTAATGTGATAATAAAAATTGTCTTTTATTGAACCAGGACTTAAGCCTAGCACAGGAGCCTCATATACTTTTTCCTGCGTACCAAATAACAGGCCTAAAAAGGGGATAATCATAGTGATGGAGACTAATGAGAACAGTACTGTCAGCACGTTGAAGATTATATTTAAAACCGCAAAGCCCCAATACGGTTTGGCAAAACGTAGTACTTTGTAAAAGTCCTTCATAATGCAAATGTATTAAATTGCTTTTTTAAGATTCTAAAAATTTATCTTTGTTCTATGGAAAGTACAAGACAGAAAAAGGTATCGAGGCAATTATTAAAAGATTTATCAGAAATTTTTCAGTTGAAAGGCAGGGATTTATTCGGCACTTCCCTAGTTTCAGTAACAGTAGTGCGTGTTTCAGCAGATTTATCGGTGGCCCGTGTTTATATTAGTGTATTTGGCAACGATGACAAAGAAAGTGTACTAGACAAGATGAATAAACAAAGCTATAAAATTAGAAAAAGTTTGGGTCAACGCATTCGTAACCAAATGCGAAAAGTGCCTGAATTGAAATTTTTTCTGGACGACTCAGTGGATTATTCTCAGCAAATAGACAATTTACTAAAAAGCTAGTTTTGAAGTTTGCTTTTTACATAGCTAAACGGTATTTATTTTCAAAAAAATCAAAAAATGTAGTACACTATGTCAGTCTGGCCTCTATGATAGGTGTAGCTGTTGGAACAGGAGCCCTCATTTTAGTTTTGTCAGTCTTTAATGGTTTTGAACAATTAATTCTTTCATTGTACAACTCCTTTGACCCAACTATTAAAGTAGAAACTTTTCAAGGAAAAGTATCTGACTTTTCAGAAGTTAAATCTTACCTCAATGAGAATAATATTTTATATTCCGAAGTGCTGGAAGAACGAGTGTTACTTCGATTTGAGGATAAAGAATATATAGCCACCTTGAAAGGAGTCGACAATAATTTTAAGCGTCTCAATGCTATTGACAGTATGCTAATTTCTGGAGATTATTTTGATAGTTATGAGTCTGAAAATACGGCTATTGTGGGTCAGGGAGTAGCCTATTATTTATCAATGAATATTGGTAATGTTTTTAATCAATTACAGCTATTTGTACCTGATAGAGAAAAGAACAACCTTCTTCAACCTGAACAATCTTTTGTTCAAGAAAGCATATTGCCGGTTGGTGTTTTTTCTATACAATCAGATTTTGATTCAGAATATGTCATAACGCCAATTTCTTTTGTTAGAAAAGCATTGAACAGAGAAGGTTTATCTTCTTCAATTGAAATTCATTGCAGTGACGAAGACATGCTGGCTATCCAAAAAGACTTACAAGGCATTACGGGAAATATCTTCAATATAAAAAACAGATTTGAACAACATGCTTTCTTATATAAAATATTGAGTTCTGAGCGATTAGCTATCTTTTTGATCCTGACTTTTATTTTGATTATTGCTACCTTTAATATTGTTGGTTCATTAACGATGCTAATTATCGAAAAACAACAAGATATAAAATTACTGTATCATTTGGGAACCACTCCCAAAGTGGTAAGACAAATCTTTTTTATTGAAGGGCTCTTAACCACTTTTATAGGAGCATCGGTGGGTGTATTATTAGGCTTATTAGTAGCCTTTGTACAAATACAATTTGGTATTGTAAAAATGGGTGCTGGATCTTTTGTGATAGATAGCTACCCAGTAGTTGTTAAGTTGATAGATGTATTTATTGTACTTATCGTTGTGATGGGTATAGGTAGTATAGCGAGTCTAATCCCAAGTCGTTTACTCAGCAAACAAATGGGTCAGGGTTAGACGGTTTTTGAGGAATTATTTAATAACTCATTAAGGTCATTTAATTCTGAAGATTTCAAGTCTCTATATTTCCCCATTTCCAAGTCTAAATGAATATTCATAATACGAATTCGTTTTAGTCTGATGACCTCATAGCCTAGGTATTCACACATTCGTCTGATTTGTCGGTTGAGTCCTTGAGTTAAAATAATTTTAAACTTTTTGGTGCCAATTTGATTGACCCTACAAGGGCGGGTTATTGTTTCTAAAATTGGAACACCTTGGCTCATTTTTTTGATGAATTTATTATTGATAGGTTTATTAACCTGAACAATGTATTCCTTTTCGTGATTATTTCTAGCTCGAAGTATTTTGTTGACAATATCACCGTCATTAGTCATTAGAATCAAACCTTCACTATCTTTATCCAATCGACCAATAGGAAAAATACGCTTAGGATAGTTCATGAAGTCGATGATATTATTTTTTTCTACTCGTGTGTCAGTAGTACAAACAATGCCTCTTGGTTTGTTTAGTGCTAAATAAATGGGTTTCTCCATACTTTTTTGTATGGTTTTTCCATCCACTTTGACAATATCACCATTCATAATTTTAGTGCCCATTGGAGGCACTTGATCATTTATAGTGACTCTCCCTTGTTCTATGAGTTTATCGGCAGCCCGACGTGAGCAATAGCCCGCTTCACTAAGAAATTTATTGATTCTTGTTTCTTTCATGCCATTTATTTTTTTCATAATTGAAAGCTAGATTACCCATAAGACCTTCTTTTTTAAATGAAGTACACAGAATAATTAAAATTAAAGACGTAGAGAAAAAAAAATTCATGATTAAGCGAATTCGTATTCTCCAAAGGTGTGTTCTATTTCATTTAGAATATCAAAGAGTTCTTTTGGCTCTTGTGCAGTAACTAAACGAATTCTATAATCTTTAAAGTTAGGAATATGTTTGAAGTAATTGGTGTAGTGACGACGTGTTTCTACAACCCCTAATATTGGTCCTTTCCAATCTAATGAGAATCGTAAATGTTCCTTACAGGTTTCAATTCTATCTTTAAGATTTGGTTTGTTGAGGTGTAGGCCAGTTTCTAAATAGTGTTTTATTTCTTTAAATATCCAAGGGTAACCAATAGCACCTCTACCAATCATTATACCATCAACACCGTATTTTTCTTTTTTCTCTTTGGCTTTTTCTGGACTATCAACATCACCATTTCCAAAAACAGGTATGTGTATTCTAGGATTGTTTTTTACGTCTGCAATTAAGGACCAATCGGCCTCACCTTTATACATTTGTTTTCGTGTTCTACCATGTATTGAAATCGCTTGAATTCCAACATCTTGGAGTCGTTCAGCCACTTCAACTATGTATTTAGTGTTATCATCCCATCCTAGACGTGTCTTAACAGTTACGGGAAGTGAAGTCGACTGAACAATTTCTTTAGTCATACTGACCATTTTCGGAATATCTTGCAATATTCCTGCGCCAGCTCCTTTGCAGGTTACTTTCTTGACAGGACATCCATAATTAATATCAATGAAATCGGGTTTGGCTGCTTGACAAATCTCAGTAGTCCTTTTCATTGAATCTATATCATGTCCAAATATTTGAATGGCTAATGGTCTTTCGTACTCAAAAAAATCTAACTTTTGAACACTCTTGGCCGCATCTCTAATAAGGCCTTCAGATGAAATAAACTCTGTAAACATTACATCTGCTCCATGACGCTTACATAAGGCTCTGAATGGTGGGTCACTAACATCTTCCATGGGAGCTAATAGTAGTGGAAATTCTCCTAAGTTGATATTACCTATCTTTACGCTCATAATATTGCAAAATTAATTAAATATTAGTTTCATAAACATGAGAGGGCATTATCATTCTATTTCTTCTAACTCAAAAGTATTTCTATTTTTCATATTACTATTGATTGGGCTATTTGTTGGAAATTCAATTGGATTACTTGGATCAACTATTTTTAATGCTTCATCAATGACAGATTTGACTAGTTTACAAACTGTTAAAGCCTTAAAATTTTTACAAGCTTTCAGTGCAATAGGTATTTTTATTATACCTGCTTTTTTATTCTCTTACGTTACCAATTTCTCATTAAGTTTCACAAATGTTAGCCGACAACAAATTTTAATTACAGTAGTATTGATGTTGATGTCAATGCCAATAATTAATGTTTTAGCTGAATGGAATGCGAGTATGCATTTACCTTCGTTTTTATCCTCTTTAGAGGAGTGGATGAGACTGGCTGAAGTTCAGGCAATGAGAATTACCGATAGTTTTCTTAATGTAAAAACTATCAGTGGTGTCTTGTTCAATTTGTTAATAATTGCTGTTATCCCTGCTATTGGAGAAGAAGTATTATTCAGAGGAGTTATTCAAAACAGTCTTTACCAAAAAACTAGTAACATTCATTTGAGTATATGGTTATCTGCCTTTTTGTTTAGTGCAATGCATCTGCAGTTTATGGGATTTATACCACGGTTTTTAATTGGTGGAATGTTTGGTTATTTATTCTATTGGAGTGGCTCTATTTGGCTACCAATAATAGCTCATTTTGTCAATAACGCAGTGGCAGTAATTTTATCTTTCCTTGTACTCAATGGTCAATTGTCTAAAGACGTTGAAACAATGGGTGCTAATGATGGGCAGGTTTCGGTTATCATAATTGCTTTCATGGGCTTGAGCTTGCTTTTATATTTTCTTAAAGTATTACCAAATAGCACTAGGACATAAAAAAAGCCCTTTTAACAAGGGCTTTTTTTTTAAATTAATAGGTTTTACTCTACTTCTTTTCTGGTGGAGTAATTTATTTTTAGCGCATTAGCCTTACGAAGCTCTTGTTTCACATCTGTTACGACTCCCATTTTTGTGTCTTTATCTACTTTAATGGACGTAGTCATAAACGGCACTTCTTTTTCGTCTCTTGCGGCTCTTTCTGCAGTAATATATTGAGGTATATCCTCTACTGTAGCAAAAGCATCGTTAAGTTGTATACGAGCTTTGGTGCCATAAGTACTTTGCATCCGTTCAACAGGGCTTCCTACGTAAATATAGCTTACTAATGATTTTTTCTCAAGTTTTTGAATTTCACTAGCTTGTGGCAAACTTTGTTTAACCATAATTGTTGTTTCCCTCATAACGGTGGTTACCATGAAGAAGAATAACAACATAAATACAATATCTGGCAATGAGGCAGTAGAAATACCAGGTGTATCTTTATTATTGTTTTTCTTGAACTTAGACATAATTACTTTCCAATATTTTTAGGTTCTGCTTCCGATATCTTTTGCGGATATTCTTTTCTTACTTTCTTTTGTTGTGATTTTGTTAAGTCTTTATAAAGGATACCGAATTTCTGCATTGAACGAGCATCTCTTAACTCTCGATATGCCGCAGCTAACTCATTTTGTACCCTAATATAAGTCTCGTAAGAAGTTCCTCTGTCGTTTTGCAACGAAATGATAGCTTTCTGTGGGCTATCGGATGACTCTGGATCTCTGCCATTGTTATTGATAAAGGCTTTAGCTCCTGCACGAAGTTGTGTAATATCCATAAACTCATTCTCAACCAATAATTGGTTATTTGAATTAATGAGTACAACGTAGATATTTTTGGCTTTTATTTGAGAATCATCCTGCTCAATATCTTCTTCAGGCATAGGTGGCAATTTACGTGCCAAACCTGTATCTACATCCATTGTGGTAGTTACTAAGAAGAATATTAGCAATAGGAATGCAATATCTGCCATTGAGCCAGCATTAATTTCTGATGCACCTTTTGCTCTTCTAGCCATAAGTTTACTTTTTAAATAGTTTTCCTAATTCTGCATAAAGTACAGATAGAACAGCTCCAATTGAGAGAATGTAGAAGGTAATTAAACCCATACCGACTCTCTTTGTGGAAGACTCTGTCATTCCAAATTTTTCTGATCCAGGGAATGAAAGTATATCTCCTGATGCAAATACATAGGATATAATGCAAACTAATACTAAACTTCCGATTCCCATTAGGGCAGTTTTGCCTTTGGATGGATTCTTAGCTAGAAACATGATTGGATAAATTAGTGCCGTTAATGCTGCAACAGCAATCATCACATAAGTAAGAATCAATCCAGCGTTGATTAAAAAATCTGACATACTTTACTTAATTTTATTTTTTACTAAAATATCTACAAACGAAATAGAAGCATCTTCCATGTTGTTTACGATACTGTCAATTTTAGCTACGATATAGTTGTAGAATATTTGTAGAATCATTGCTACAATTAAACCAAATACAGTAGTTAAAAGTGCTACTTTAATACCTCCTGCAACTAAGGATGGAGATATATCACCTGCAGCTTCAATAGCGTCAAATGCACCAATCATACCTATTACAGTACCCATGAAACCAAGCATAGGAGCCAGTGCAATAAATAATGAAATCCATGAAAGACCTCTTTCTAGAAGTCCCATCTGAACACTTCCGTATGCAACTACTGATTTTTCAACTACATCGATACCTTCGCTAGAACGATCTAATCCTTGGTAGAAAATACTAGCTACTGGGCCAGCAGTGTTTCTGCAAATTTCTTTAGCATTATCTACATTTCCAGATGATAAAGCACCTTCAATATCAGATAATAATGCATCCGTGTTAGTTGTTGCTCTATTTAAGTATATAATTCTTTCAATACATAAAGCTAAACCTAAGATTAAACATAAAAGTACAATCCCCATGAATGAAGGGCCACCTTCAATAAATTTTTGCTTAATGACTTGGTGAAAAGAACGACTTTCTTCTACATCTGATGATTGAGTGGCAACTGAAGTTGGAGCTTCTTCCTCAACCTTTTGAGTTTCTTCAACTTGTGTCGTTGTAAGCGTATCATCCTGTATTGTAGCATAGGTAAGCTGAGTACTTCCAATTGTTAGGGAAGTTGTCAGCAATAAAAGTGCTAAGAGATTTTTCATTTCGATATTAGTTTTTAATTGATTTAATATTAGAGTTTCGCAAATCTACATAAATAATTTTTAAAATGTAATATCTAGATATTATCAAATTAAGTTGAACTATTATCAAGATGAATTGGTTAATGAATATATAAAAGCAAAAGCACCCAATTTAGGCGCTTCTATAGACTGCGGAAAGGAAGGGATTCGAACCCCCGATACGTTTCCGTATACACGCTTTCCAAGCGTGCGCCTTAAGCCACTCGGCCACCTTTCCATTGAGGTTCACAAAACTAATAAATGCATTTTAATTGCTGAGCTCTCCCCGTAAAGAAATTTGAAGCTGATGTTTTATTTCTTCATTAGTGTATTGAGTACCCATTAAAAACATCAATTTTGATAAGGCTGCTTCTGTGGTCATATCTTTTCCACTAATAACACCAATTTCTTCCAGCTTTGAACTGGTTTCATATAATCCCTGACTCACACTGCCTGATAAGCATTGTGTTACATTTAATATAATTTTATTCTTATTTATGGCAGTCTTAATAATTTCTAAAAACCATTTGGCTGTAGTCGCATTTCCTGTACCAAAGGTTTCTAAGATGATACCACGATAGGGTAGTTCTATTACTTTCATAATAAATTCTTTTTTCATACTTGGAAATAATTTAAGAATAAGAACCTCTTCAGATAAATTGGTATGTACTTTGAAGTTTTTATGAGTATGGTTGTAGCTAACAGGGTTATATCTTATTTCTAAACCTGCTTCTGCTAAGTTTATAAAATTTGGACTTTTGAAAGCTTCAAAATGTTCAGCATTGGTTTTTGTACATCGATTTCCTCGCATCAACCGGTATTCAAAATACACACATACTTCCGGTATATTGCCTTGCGCAGCAATTTCTACAGATGTAATTATATTCTCTTTTGCATCGGTTCTACGTACACCAATAGGTAATTGTGCACCAGTGAGAATAACTGGTTTATTTAAATTTTCAAGCATAAAACTCAGAGCTGATGCTGTGTAAGCCATCGTATCAGAGCCATGAAGAATGACAAACCCCGTGTAGTTATGGTATTCTTTTTCTATAAGATTAGCTAATTGGATCCAAATTTCTTTAGAAATATTTGAGGAATCAATGGGCTGTTCTATACTAATGGCTTTTATATTGATATCGAAAGAGTTTAATTCAGGAATCTGTGTGCTGAGCGTGTCCAGATCAAATGGTTTTAAACCACCTTGGGTGGTTTTATACATCCCAATAGTGCCACCGGTATAAATAAGCAAAACGGAGTCAGATTGTATCATAGCTTAAATAAGTTTTTAGCGTTTTCAGTAGTAATCTTAGCGATATCTTTTATGTCAAGTGAATAAATTTCAGCTAATTTCTCGGCGATAATTGGTAGATAAGCACTTTCATTTCGTTGACCACGATAAGGGCTTGGCGTTAAGTAAGGGCTGTCGGTTTCTAAAACTATATGCTCAATTGGAATTTGTTTTAGTGTTTTATCTAAACCGCTATTTTTAAAAGTAACTACACCGCCAACCCCTAATTTGAAACCCATTTCAATTGCTTTGTTAGCTTGATTTTCATCACCAGTGAAGCAATGAAATACACCATTTAATGTTGAGTCGTTTAATTGTTCTAAAACATCGAAAACCTCATCAAAACTTTCTCTTACATGAATGGCAACAGGAAGCTGTTTTTCTTTAGCCCAATTCAATTGTTGTCTAAAACATTTTTTTTGAATGTCTAATGTGGATTTATCCCAAAATAAATCAATTCCAATTTCACCTATGGCAACGTATTTATTTTTATCGAGATGTTTTTTAATGATAACCATTTCATCAACATAGTTTTCACCAACATCGCAAGGGTGTAAACCGATCATTGGTAGACAATGATTTGGAAAATCTACACATAACTGATGCATTGACTCAATGGTAGAACTATTAATGTTGGGTAATAAAAGTTTATCCACTCCTTTGGAGATTGCTTTTTTTACTACTTCATGACGATCTTGATCAAACTTAGAAGAGAATAAATGAGTATGGGTGTCAATCAGAATCATGGAACAAAATTAGGATAATTTCTTTAGCTTTGAAGCGTGTCAAAACCAATGAAAATATTAGTTATACGACTAAGTTCTATAGGAGATATTGTTCTTACCTCTCCAGTGACTAGGGTGCTCAAAAAACAACTCAATGCAGAGGTTCATTTCCTTACCAAAAGGCCTTTTATTAGCTGGTTGAGTCATAGTCCTTATATAGATAAAATACATTCTTATGAATCTGGGGCTGAGGCATTAAAGGCTGAAAAGTTCGACTATATAATTGACTTACACAATAACCTGAGGACTTTACGACTAAAAAGACAGCTAAATATACCTTCAAAAAGTGTCAACAAATTGAACGTTAAAAAATGGTTGTTGACAACATTTAAGTGGAATCTAATGCCTAATGTTCACATGGTTGATAGAAACTTGGACACTGTCAAATTCTTGGGATTGAAAAATGATGGTGAAGGCTTAGATTTTTTTATTCCCGAAGATGAAACTTTGCCTAATGAGTTTCGTTTTAATAAGCCGTTTGTAGCTATTGTTATTGGGGGTCAACATGCCACAAAAATTCTACCTACTTTTAAAATCATTTCATTGTGTCGACAGATTAATCGGTCTTTTGTTCTTGTGGGCGGCCCAGAAGATGCTAATCGTGCTGATGAAATTATTGAACAAACCGAAATGGGAATAAGTGCATGTGGAAAGTTGTCTTTAACACAATCTGCTTTGTTAGTAAAAGGTGCTGAGTATATTGTTTCTCATGATACTGGCATGATGCATATTTCAGCAGCTTTAAAAAAGAAAATTTATTCGGTTTGGGGAAATACGGTACCTGCTTTTGGGATGGTTCCTTATCAGTCAGATCCTGAATCTATTATGGTAGAAAATAAAAATGTAGGTTGTAGGCCTTGTTCGAAAATAGGTTATTCAAAATGTCCTAGAGGACATTTTAAATGCATGAAAGAAATTGATTTAAGTGTTATTGAATAAAAAGAGCTTTCAGTTCAGTAGCCTCCTTAGGCTCAAGTCTTCCCGCTAATATTAGACTCAGTTGTCTTCTTCGAAGTGCGCCATCAAAACGTTCTTTCTCGATATCTGACTCTGGCTCAATTGACGGTACAGTAATAGGATTTCCAAGCTGATCAACCGCAACAAAGGTATAGATAGCCTCATTGCATTTTTGCTTTTTAGTACCTGTGTTTCGGTGTTCCATCCATACATCAACAAATACTTCCATTGAAGATTTGAACGCCCTAGATACTTTGGCTTCTAATGTTACTATACTTCCTCTCGGAATTGGTTTTTCAAAAGAAACATTATTGACTGATGCGGTCACTACAATTCTTCCACAATGTCTGTGTGCGGAAATAGCAGCCGCAATATCCATCCAGTGTAAAAGTCGACCACCCATTAGGTTATCTAAATTATTAGTATCATTAGGTAATACCATCTCGGTAAGAGTGGCTAAACTTTGTAAAGGTTTTCTAGAAGACATAGTTTACTGTAATGAAAGTAACCAAGCGTTGGGATTGGTTTTTCTAATTTTTTTCAAACTCGCTAGAGCTTCACCAGGATTTTCATAGCCACAATAAGCAACCCGGTATAATCCAGATTGACTTTGCCCAATAATCTTAGAGTTGTCAAACCGTTTATTTTTCAATCGCTTAATTAAGACATTGGCGTTTTTTTCTGATGAAAAAGCCCCTGCTATAATAAAGTGTTTTTCTACTACATTAGTCATTTTATTCAATTCATCATTCAATTGAGTTTTTGAATAGTAATATTGTCTAACAGCTGAGCTAATATTGCCAGTTGGACTGTTTACATTAAAAACGGAGTGAATGCTAGTGTAAGGTTGAGCTATTGTAGATTCAACAGATGATTCTAGAGGAAAAAATGTGGCGTAGCTATCTATCAATTTATCCTTATTTGATAGCCCAAAAGCACTAAACATTAAAAGAGGAACTAAGACTGCAGCAACTCGTAACCATGATTTTTTATTAGGGGGTAAATGAGTTTTATCAATATGTTTTATTTTTTTCTCAATACGATCTTGCACACTAGTTCGATGAATTTTTGGATATTGCACTGAACCTAGACCATAACTATCTAGTAAATGATTCCTTGAAGTGGATTGGACAAATAGGATGTTATTGTCTGATGTTAGTAATAATGTGCCAACTTCATGAATAAATACTTTTTTATAAAGTTCTAAGGATTCGTTTAAATCTTTAGTGTATTGGTCTAACTCAACTTTGGCTTGTTTGAAAGTTAACCCTTCCACAACTGCAATTTCATTAACTAATAAACCATCATTATTTTTCAAACTTCTATTAAAAACAATACTTTTCTTTGGGGCTTGTATGTGGTTTGAATGCTTATCAATGTGAGCCGACTCGTAATTGGCTACAAAGCCACCAAAAGAAGGAATGATAACACAATTGTGTTCACACAATAAATCTGAAATGTGTTTGTTAATTTTTTCTCTCATTGCTATGCTAAAGTATTACTTTAAAGAAGTCTTGCCAAATGTTTCAATTATTTTTTTCAAATCTTCAGGAGTATCAATGGCATACGACTCAAAATTTGTCTCTACGATTTTAATTTGATAATTATTTTCCAGCCACCGCCATTGTTCTAATTTTAACTCTAATTCCTTTTTAGAAGGATTCAGTTGACAAATCTTATTTAACACTGCTGATCGATAAGCATATAGACCTATGTGTTTATAATATCTTGAAGTTGTATAGTTAATTTCTCTATCAAATGACAGTGCTATGTTGTTTTCGTCAAAAAGCACTTTTGGTGTATTATGGTCTGAAATTTCAATTGGTTCCTTAATTTGTTTTGCTAAGGTAGCTATCTGAACATTTTGGTCTTTGAAAACCGCAATTAGTTGATTAATTTGTTTGGGGTTTATCAAGGGCTCGTCACCTTGAATATTTACAATGATATCAAATTTCTTATCTAATTTTTCAATTACCTCATTGCAACGATCAGTTCCACTGAGGTGTGAATCCGAAGTTAGCATTACCTCACCTTGAATACGATTGACTTCATCAACAATCCTTTCATCGTCCGTAGCGACAATTAATCTATTAACATTTGATTGTTTTGCTAAATTGTGAACACGTTGAATCATGCTTTTGCCTACAATGTCAATGAGTGGTTTGCCAGGAAAACGCCTGGAATTATATCGAGCAGGAATAATGCCTAAGACTCTCATATTGAAATTCCAAATTTTACTGATATTGTTCTGGGCGGCATCATATTAGCAGGACGAGTTTGATATTCTCTATTGAGTAAATTATTAGCCACAAAAGATAAACTCATCTTATCATTTAGTTGAAATATGACTCTTGCATCTATAATAAAGTCTCCATCGTTAAGTGCTTCTCGTGATTCTGGAATTCCTGGAACAATTGATTCAAACAGTGAACTCACAAAAATTTTATCGACGTTCTTCATAAAACTATTGTACCTGAAACTTGTTCCGAAGGTTACGTTATCTTTAGATAATTCAAAGTCGAGTTTGGCAACATGTTGATGTCGATATTTCAGAAATAAAGTGCTTGAATCTAGTGAGCTAGTATTATAATAATTGAGCTCATTGCCATTAAAGTCTTCGCCATAGGTAATATCAGGGTTTTTGGGAATAGCATCAATGTAAGTATAGCCACCTATTATACTTAGCTCGGTATTTCCAATTTTACCATTAGCACCGGTGGATAATTCAATTCCTGAAATTTGAGTATCGCCAATATTTACAGACTTGAAACCAATACCCAATTCATTGGCAGTAGCTCCTTTCCATTGACCAAAGCTAAACTCCATCATATTTTTGTATTCCATTACGAAAGCGGCAAGATCTACATAGCCTTTGAATTCTCCTACGATAAAGCCTTGTTTGACTGCTACCTCTGAACTCCATCCCTCTTCGGGTTTTAAGTTTGGATTTTGATATACATAAATGCCAGATGCTACTTCAGTTTCTATAAATAATTCCGCTATGCTTGGAAAACGATAGCCTTGACCCCACGAGGCTCGAAAATAAGTTGCTTTACTAGCTTGATAATTTAATCCAAATCGAAAAACAGGCTTAGCTGTTTTAAAGGAATTAATGGTATCGCCATCAATAACATAACTTTCTCCAGTCTCAAGGCTAAACTGCTCATATCTAGCACCTGCTGAAAAGTTAATATTATCTCCAAATTTTTTATCTATCTGACTAAAGATAGCATTATTCAATCTGTAGTTGGTACCATTAAATAATTCCGCTTCCGCATCTACATATTCATTTAAGATTCCACTGGTCCAGTTAAGTCGTAATGACTCAATATTTTTTTGATATTGGTATTCTGTATAATATGTTGTTGACTGATTGTCTTGACCGTTCGGGTTGCCTTTAGTGTCATTGTCATTAATGACTTTCATGTATCTTGTTCTCAGGCTGTGCTTATCGTTATTGCTTGGATTAACATAAGTAACGAAAGGGTCAATATTGTGAACATCTCCACTCGTTTTAGTCACAGAACTATCTAATGGTATGTATGCTTCATCATAGCTTTGCCAAATAAGTGCTGAGGCTGTTTTATTCAATAAAAAATTGGCATTTACGCCATATGACAACCCCTCTACTTTTTGATTCTTATAGCGTGTATTAAAATTGAATCGATGCCTGTCGGTGACTTCTTTAAGCCTATAGCCTTGGTCTTTGAGTAAAAAACCTCCTAAGACTAAATCTAAATTTCCAATTTTTTCTTTGTGAAGAAAGTCCATGCCACTGACCGATCTTCTATCATTTCCCCACCAGTTGAGGCTTTCTCTTTCAGCATTATCATAAAATCCCGTATGAAAATTGAGTTTTGTTTCAGGCACATCACTAGGGTAAGCAGTTCTTATATTAATAACTCCGTTAAGAGCCGAAGAGCCGTACAATGCTGAAGATGCTCCTTTGATAATTTCTACTTGATTGATATTTTCTGTAGAAATTAAACTCCATTGTGCTTGTCCAGCATCTCCAGAAATTAAAGGCATATCATCCACCAACACCTGAACTCTTGTTCCAGCACCGTAACTCCATCCGCTACCACCCCTAATATTGGCTTGTCCATCTGTAATATTTACTCCAGGAACCTGTTCGATGGCCGTTTGAATATTAGTAGTGTTTTTGTTGGCAATAAAGGTTGGTTTAATAACTTCAACTGAAACAGTTGTTTCAGAAAGTCTTTGTTCAAATTTTCCGGCAGAAACTACAACGGTTTCTATTAGCTTTATATTTTCTTGAAGTTCAATTTGTTCGCCATAGCGTTCACCATCTAATAAAGATAAATTGAAGGATTTATTATTATAACCTATATAGCTAAAGGTGAAGTTATGTACGCCAACGGAAGTGCTAAACTCAAAATATCCGTTGACATCAGTACTAGCAATCCCCTTACCATCCATAATAATATTTACTCCAATGAGTGGTTCTTTTGTTGTTCCATCAACAACAGAGCCATAAAAAACTTGAGCTAGTATCGATGAACTCGTAAACAAGCAAATAATAATCAGACACTTAATTGCTTTCATTAGGTTATAGGTTTAGATTTGCAAAATACAAATTTATTGCCATGAACAAAGAATTGCTGTTTCACATAGCATTAACTCTAGTCAAAGGAATAGGGCCTGTAAATGCTAAAAAATTAGTTGCTTATTGTGGAGGTGTTGAAGCAGTTTTCAAAGAAAAACTTAAGGCTATTGAGAAAATACCGAATGTGGGTCGTAGTTTAGCAAAAGAGATTAACCAAAAGTCCTACAAGATTCGTGCTGAAAAAGAGATTAAGTTCATTCAAAAACATGCTATAAACTATCATTCATTTTGGAGTGAAAATTACCCAAACAAGCTCAGGCACTGTCATGATGCACCAACCTTACTATTTTCAAAAGGTAATTTTGATATAAATCGTGATAGATTTATTAGTATAGTAGGCACTAGAAAAGCAACACCTTATGGTCAATCGTTTTGTAAAGCCTTAATTAAAGAGTTAAAAGTTTATGACCCAATTATAGTCAGTGGATTAGCCTATGGCATCGATAAATGTGCTCACAAAGAGTCATTAAACAATGATATCTTTACTTTAGGTGTTTTAGCACACGGTTTGGATACCCTGTATCCAAAAACACACACAAAATTAGTAAGTCAAATGATCCAAAAAGGAGGACTAATTACAGAATTTTTGAGCGATACTAAAATCATAAGAGAGAATTTTGTGAGAAGAAACAGAATCATAGCTGGGCTTTCCGAAGCTACAATTGTTTTAGAAAGTGGCCTTAAAGGCGGAGCAATGGTAACAGCCAAAATGGCCAATTCATACAATAGGGAAGTATTTGCCCTACCAGGAAAAATAAGCGATCCTTACTCTAAAGGTTGTAATTGTCTAATCAAAAACAACGAGGCTCATTTGTTAACTAATATTTCTGATCTAGTTAATAACCTTTTATGGGACAAAAAATCAAAGACATTACAACATAACTTGTTCGAAAATACAAAAGAAGAAATCGAACTCATTGATATCATTTCAAATCATAACGGAATTCATATCGACCTTATTCACTCACTATCAAAATTAACATTTAATGAAACCAATAGAGTGTTGATGAACTTAGAACTTAAAGATTTAATACTGCTTAAACCTGGAAAAATATATTTTAAAAATTTTAACTAAACTAAGTGATACATACTTAAAACCCTGTAAGTTGATGAAAAAGCTATTGATATTATTTTCAATTCTACCTCTATTTCTTTAAGGTCAAAATTATCTCCGATGTGGCCACGACTTTGTACATAAATAATACCCTCGCACCCATATTCAATATCGAGAAAACGAAAAACAAATTTTACAACATGTAAAGCAGTGGGGAAATTTGAATAATCAATGATAAGCACACTCTAATAAAACTTTAGAAAAACCTGTTTTTCATATCATTTGAAAACAAAATAGAGAACCTTAGCATTGATGTTGTAAGATCACAAATAGACGTTTAAAATGAGAATCATAGAAGATTACATAGATCCTCAAATACTTGCTCAGATTTTGATACGATTGTTAGTGCTACAAAATTTCATTAACAGAAGTATGTATTTTGTTAAATATTTATCTTTAAAAGCCCAACTATTAAAAATTAGTCATCCAGTAGTTTAGTTTAAAAGATTAAATTTCAATTAATTAAAAAAAAAAACAGTTGAATATTGAAAAATGATATTTTTGTAGAGATATATACACTAAATATTATGTCTAAAAAGTACCAAGAAAAAATCGATGCCTTCATGTCGAAGGTAGTTGCTAAAGACGCCCATGAAACTGTTTTTATTCAAGCAGTTCAAGAGGTAGCAGAAGCCGTCATCCCTTTTATTGAAGAAAACCCTAAGTATGAAAATTCTGGCCTTCTAGAGAGAATGGTTGAGCCAGAGCGTACTATTCTTTTCAGAGTACCATGGGTAGATGACAATGGCAATACTCATGTTAATAGAGGATATAGAGTTGAATTCAGTTCAGCAATTGGCCCCTACAAGGGTGGTTTGAGATTTCATCCTTCAGTCAATTTAGGAATCCTAAAATTTTTAGGATTTGAACAAATCTTTAAAAACTCCCTCACAACACTTCCGATGGGAGGAGGAAAAGGAGGTTCTGATTTTAACCCTAAAGGAAAATCCGATAATGAAGTGATGAGGTTTTGTCAATCTTTTATGAACGAGTTATATCGACATATTGGTCCCAATACTGATGTTCCTGCTGGTGATATAGGAGTTGGAGCTAGAGAAATAGGTTTCTTATTTGGTCAATATAAACGACTAAGAAACGAGTTTACTGGAGTTTTGACCGGTAAGGGTATTAATTGGGGTGGATCATTAATTAGACCAGAAGCAACTGGCTATGGAACAGTTTATTTTGCTCAAAATATGTTAGCAAAAACAGGGGATTCGCTCAAAGGTAAAACTGTAGCTATATCAGGTTCAGGCAATGTCGCACAATACGCTTGTGAGAAAGCTACTCAATTAGGCGGAAAAGTTGTAACACTCTCAGATTCTGCAGGTTTTATTTATGACAAAAATGGTATAACAGCAGAGAAGCTAGCTTTTGTTATGGATTTAAAAAATAATAAACGAGGAAGAATTAAAGAATATGCTGAAGCATTTCAATGTGAATATTTTGAAGGAAATAGACCCTGGAGTATAAAGTGCGATATTGCATTGCCATGTGCTACACAAAATGAGTTAAATGGAGAAGATGCTAAGACCCTCCTCAACAACGGTTGTATTTGTGTTTCAGAAGGGGCAAATATGCCTTCAACTCCTGAAGCAATAGAACATTTTCATCATGCAAAAATATTATTTGCACCAGGAAAAGCTTCAAACGCAGGTGGAGTAGCCACATCAGGATTAGAAATGACTCAAAATTCTATCCGAATGAATTGGTCAAGACAAGAAGTAGATGAAAAACTACAAAACATAATGAAAAATATTCATGAGTCATGCGTGAAATATGGTTCAGAAGGTAAGTATGTCGATTATGTCAAAGGAGCCAATATTGCCGGTTTTGTAAAAGTAGCCGATGCTATGCTGGACCAAGGTGTTGTTTAATATTAGAAACTTTTAAAATGTACGGAAAGTTAAAAGATCAGTTGCAGTTGGAACTCGAAACGATAAAAGCCTCAGGCTTATATAAAACCGAAAGAATAATTACTAGCCCCCAAGGTGCAGATATAGCAGTTAATTCTGATAAAGAAGTATTAAATTTTTGTGCAAATAATTACCTAGGTTTATCTTCAGAACCTAGCGTTATCCAGGCCGCTAAAACGGCTCTAGACACTCATGGTTTCGGTTTATCATCAGTACGGTTCATATGTGGAACTCAAGATATTCACAAAACCCTAGAAAATAAAATCTCTGAATTTTTAGGACTAGAAGACACCATACTATATGCCGCTGCATTTGATGCCAATGGAGGACTATTTGAACCTCTCTTTAGTAAAGAAGATGCTATTATCTCCGATTCATTAAATCATGCATCAATAATTGATGGTGTGCGTTTGTGTAAAGCTGTACGCTACAGATACAAAAATAACGACATGAACGATCTTGAGCAAAAACTCATTGAGGCTCAATCTCAACGAAATAGAATTATTGTTACAGATGGTGTATTTTCAATGGATGGATACATAGCTCAGCTTGATAAAATTTGTGATTTAGCAGATAAATACGACGCACTTGTTATGGTCGATGAGTGTCATGCAACAGGTTTTGTAGGTAAGAATGGAAGAGGAACACATGAATACCATAATGTAATGGGCAGGGTAGACATTATTACTGGTACGCTTGGTAAAGCTTTAGGTGGGGCAATGGGAGGTTTTACCTCTGCAAAAAAAGAAATTATTGAAATTTTACGACAACGCTCAAGACCCTATTTATTTTCAAATTCATTAGCACCATCTATAGTCGGTTCAGCCATTAAGGTTTTAGACCTATTATCCAACACTACCTCTCTGAGAGACAAGTTAGAGTCAAATACAAACTATTTTCGATCAAAAATGAAAGAGGCTGGTTTTGATATAAAAGAAGGAGTACATCCCATTGTTCCTGTGATGTTGTATGATGCTAAAACCTCACAAATTATGGCTGATAAATTATTAGAAGAAGGTATCTATGTTATTGGTTTTTTCTACCCTGTAGTCCCAAAAGGACAAGCACGAATTCGTGTACAAATTTCAGCTGCTCACACACAACAGCATTTAGATAAAGCTATCAATGCATTCATTAAAATAGGAAAAGAAATGAAAATTATCAACTAATAATAGTTAATAAATTTTGTTCAATTAAAATAAAATCCTACTTTTGCCACCCCTTTAAAATAGGGATACTAAAATTAGTACATTAATTAAAGTAAACAGTAGTGGATACACTAAGTTATAGAACCGTATCAGCAAATAAAGAAACCGCCAATAAAGAGTGGATTTTAGTAGATGCTGAGAATATGATTTTAGGAAGACTAGCCTCTCAGGTGGCATCAATCCTAAGAGGTAAGCACAAAACAAACTTTACACCACATGCAGATTGCGGAGATTATGTTGTTGTTATAAACGCTGACAAAATCCGTTTGACTGGTCAAAAGTGGACAGACAGAGAACACTTTAAGCACACTGGTTATCCTGGTGGTCAAAAAAGAATCTCTCCTAAAGAATTGTTTGATAAAGATCAAACATCTTTAGTAAAGCAAGCTATCAAAGGGATGCTACCCAAAAACAAACTTGGAAGAACAATAAACTCTAACTTGTATGTTTATGCTGGCGTAGACCACAAACATGAAGCACAACAACCAAAAGCAATAACTCTTAAATAATTACGATGGATACAATTCATACCATTGGAAGAAGAAAATCATCAGTTGCTCGAATTTACATGAGCAAAGGAAAAGGAAACATTACTGTCAATAGTAGAGACGCTAAGGATTACTTTAGTACAGCAACACTTCTATACAAATTAAATCAACCTTTCAATCTAACAGAATTAGAAGGTAAATATGATGTAAAAGTAAATGTAAACGGTGGCGGTACAACTGGACAAGTTGAGGCCATTCGTTTAGCTATTTCAAGAGCACTTTGCAAAATTGATGAAGAAAATCGTTCAACGTTAAAATCAGAAGGATTATTAACTCGTGACCCAAGAATGGTTGAACGTAAAAAGCCTGGACAAAAGAAAGCAAGGAAGAAATTCCAGTTCAGCAAACGTTAATATCTTAGGATATTGTTTAGTATCAAAATTGCTCAGACTATAAACAAAATACTACTGAGTAATTGATAAATTATGAATGTAAACAATTAAAAAATGTCAAAAACTAATTTTCAAGATTTATTAGAATCAGGTGTTCATTTTGGACATCTTACAAGAAAGTGGAATCCAAAAATGGCTCCGTACATTTTTATGGAAAAAAATGGAATCCATGTTATCGACCTCAATAAAACGATTAGCAAGCTCGACCAAGCAAGTGCCGCACTTAAACACTTAGCTAAGTCTGGAAGAAAAATCATGTTTGTTGCTACCAAAAAGCAAGCTAAAGATTCGGTTTCTACTCATGCAAAAAGAGTAAATATGCCCTATATTACCGAGCGTTGGTCTGGTGGTCTTTTAACCAATTTTGCTACCATTAGAAAAGCTATCAAAAAGATGAATTCTATTGATAAAATGAAGGTAGATGGTACAATAGACACATTGTCTAAAAGAGAGCGACTACAGGTTTCAAGAACCAGAGCTAAACTAGATAAAAACTTAGGAAGTATTGCAAATATGAATAGAATTCCTGCTGCATTATTTATTGTAGATGTGCACAGAGAGCATATTGCAGTAGCTGAAGCCAAAAAACTAGGGATACCAACTTTCGCAATCGTAGATACTAACTCTGATCCAAATTTGGTAGATTTTTGTATTCCAGCTAACGATGATGCAAGCCGTTCTATAGAAAAAATAGTCTCACTAGTAGCAGACGCTATTCAAGACGGTCTAACTGAAAGAGATTCCAATAAAGAGGCTGCTTCAATGGCTAAAGAAAAACAAACACAATCTTCCTCTGACGAAAAGACGAAAGAAGAAGAAAAAGCACCGTCTCAAGAAAAATAATAACCTTACTCAATAATTACAAAACTATGACAAAAATAACTGCTGCTGATGTCAATGCTTTGAGAAAGCAAACAGGGGCTGGAATGATGGATTGTAAAAAAGCCTTAGTTGAAGCGGAAGGCGACATGTCTAAAGCTGTTGATATTCTTCGTAAAAAAGGTCAAAAAGTTGCCGCTAATAGAGCCGACAGAGATGCAACAGAAGGCGTAGTATTATCTGCTACAGATGGACAATTTGGAGCTTTAATTGCCTTGAACTGTGAAACCGACTTCGTTGCAAAAAACGAAAGTTTCATTTCACTTGCACAATCATTTATTGATACTGCAATGGCTAACAAACCTGCAGATTTAGATGGTCTTTTATCTTGTCAGTTAGAAGGGATGACTATACAAGAAAAAATTACAGAGCAAACTGGTGTAATAGGTGAAAAATTAGAATTATCCGCATACCAAACAGTACAATCTTCACAAGTGTCATCTTATATACATAGTGGTAACAGATTAGCTACACTTGTAGGTCTAACTAAATCTGTTGAAGACCAAGTAGGAAAGGACGTAGCTATGCAGGTTGCAGCAATGAACCCAGTAGCTGTTGATAAAGATTCTGTTTCTCAAGAAATTATAGAAAAAGAATTAGAAGTAGCAAAAGATTTAGCAAGACAAGAGGGAAAACCTGAAGAAATGTTAGATAAAATAGCTACTGGAAGATTAAATAAGTTCTTCAAAGAAAATACATTGCTAAACCAAGAGTTTATTAAAGAATCAAAAACTACAGTTTCACAATATTTAAGTAAATACGATAAAGACTTAAGCGTTTCTGAGTTTAAACGCGTAGGTTTAGGCGTATAAGCTAATTTATAATCGACTAAAGAGAGTGTTTTTTCACTCTCTTTTTTTTGACTTACATTTGCCTTATGAAATATAAAAGAATTCTGTTGAAACTAAGTGGTGAGGCCCTAATGGGTGACAAACATTTTGGTATAGATACACAAAAACTCACCGCTTATGCAAATGAAATTAAAACTGCTGTTGATCTAGGTACTCAAGTAGCTGTAGTTATAGGAGGTGGGAATATATTTAGAGGCGTGCAGGTAGAAGGGGAAGGTTTAGATAGAGTTCAAGGTGATTATATGGGTATGCTTGCCACGATTATAAACGGAATGGCTTTGCAGTCGGCATTAGAAAAAGAAAATATAGAGACTCGCCTTATGACTGCTATAAAAATGGAACAAATTGCGGAGCCATTTATTAGAAGACGATCAATTCGTCACTTACAAAAAGGAAGAGTAGTTATATTTGGTGGCGGGACAGGCAATCCTTATTTTACTACGGATACAGCTGCTACCCTAAGAGCAATAGAAATAGAAGCTGACGTAATCCTTAAAGGGACTAGAGTAGACGGAATATATACAGCTGATCCAGAAAAAGATAAGTCAGCCAAAAAGTATGATAATATATCATTTAGAGAAGTGTACGAAAAAGAGCTTAATATTATGGATATGACCGCCTTCACACTTTGTAATGAAAACAAACTACCAATTGTTGTTTTTGATATTAATAAGAAAGATAACTTACTTAAAATGTTAAAAGGTGAATCTATTGGTACACTTGTTAATTTTTAGATAAATATTATGGAAGAAATTAATTTTATTCTAGACTCTGCTAAAGAAAATATGGATGGATCTTTGCAGCACCTCGAGCTTGCTTTTACAAAGATTAGAGCAGGAAAAGCATCCCCTCAAATGTTAGATGGAGTTAATGTAGATTATTATGGAGCCATGACACCATTGTCACAAGCCTCAAATATCAATACCCCAGACGCTAGAACAATATCGGTACAACCCTGGGATAAATCGCTCCTAGAAGTTATGGAGAAAGCTATAATTGACGCTAATCTTGGTTTTAACCCAATGAATAATGGAGAGATGATAATTATTAATGTTCCTCCACTAACAGAAGAACGAAGACTACAACTTGTTAAACAAGCTAAAACTGAATCCGAAAATGCTAAAGTAAGTATTAGGAATGCTCGAAAAGAAGCTAATGACGAACTCAAAAAACTTAGTGGTATATCTGAAGATATCTTAAAAGATTCTGAAGCTAGTGTACAAGATTTGACCAATAGCTTTACTTCTAAAGTAGACGCCTTATTAAGTTCTAAAGAATCAGAAATTTTAACTGTATAACTATACTTTTCAAATTTTAAAAAGCTCAACTAATTAGTTGAGCTTTTTTTTTATCTCAAGTCAATTAATCTGTAATTTAGCCAACCATTGAATATTTACTATGTGGTTAGGCATTGCAAGAATAATTTTAAGGTATAGAGCTGTTTTTATTTGGCTAATCCTGGTCATTACTTACATGATGATTCAGCAATCCGATAAAGTCAGTTTATCCTATTCAATGGCAAACCTCTTACCTAAAGACTCTAAAGCCCAATTAGATTATAATTTTTTCTTAGATAAATTTGGTATTAGAGATAATGTCATGATTGTAGGGGTTGAGTCAGCTGATTTTTTCGATCAATACAATCTTCACGCTTGGAAAAAACTTCAAAATGAGATTAAAAAAGTGGAGGGGGTGCAGTCAGCCTATTCTATTATTGATGCCGTTTCCTTATCTAAAGACCCCAAAGAAAAACGATTAGTTATTGAAGAATTGTTTAGTTCGATAGATTCTCAAACCCTAATAGATTCTGCATATATCTCCCTGCAATCAATGCCATTTTATGATAATACTCTAATCAATGATAGTGCGTCAGTCATGTTAATCGCCTTAGACAACGAGTACATTACAAGTGGAAAACGAGTTAAGCTAATTGAACGAATTACTCAACATGGTAACACTTTCAAAGAAGAAACAAACAAAATCGTTAAGTATTCTGGCTTACCATATATCCGTACAATTAATTCAGAGTTAATTAGAAAAGAAGTTGGTCTATTTATTTTCTTAGCACTTCTAGTAACAGCCGCTATTCTATTATTTTTCTTTCGTTCTATTAAAGCCACATTTATATCAATGCTAGTAGTAACTATTGGGGTAGTTTGGTCATTCGGAACACTAGGATTATTGAATTATAATATCACAATTTTAACTGCTTTAATTCCACCATTATTGATAGTTATTGGCGTTCCAAATTGTATTTTTTTGATAAATAAATACCACAACGAGTTCAGAAAACATGGTAATAAATCAAAGTCATTAGTTCAAATGATTCGTCGTGTTGGTAATATTACTATTCTAACCAACACAACTACTGCAATGGGGTTTGCTACTTTTATATTAACCTCAAGTAAAGATCTAAGACAGTTTGGTCTAGTAGCTTCATTAAATATTTTCGCAGTTTTTATACTATCATTACTATTAATTCCAATTATTCTTAGTTATCTAAATCCACCTAAAAAGCGTCATACTAGTCATTTAGATAGAAAGTGGCTCAATAAATTAACTGGATTTTTGACTTACCTAGTTTTAAATCGCAGAACATTGGTCTACGCTTGTACAATAATTATTATTGGCTTTGGTATCTTTGGATTATTTGAAATGCGAATAGCTGGTAATATTACCGATGATATGCCAAAAGATTCCGAATTGTATCAAAATATTAAATTCTTCGAAACACATTATAAATCCGTAATGCCTTTTGAGATAGTTATTGATACGCATAGAAAAAATGGAATTACCAAACTTTCAACCCTAAAGCGTATAGATAAACTCACTGATACCTTAGCTCTATATGAAGAATTTTCAAGACCAATTTCGCTAATTGATCCCATTAAATTTTCTAAACAGGCTTTGTATAATGGTAATGAAAAATTCTATGAATTACCAAATTCACAAGAAAAACGATGGTTGATGGATTATACCTTAAATAGCGAATCACCCAACGAATGGATAAACGCTTATGTCGATGAAAATAGGCAGTTAGGAAGACTAAGTTTGTATGTTTCAGATATTGGCACATCCCGTATGAAAGAGATTAAGACCAAGTTAAAAGGCCAAGTGGATAAACTTTTTGACCCTGAAAAATACGATGTAATACTTTCTGGTACGAGTGTTGTTTTTTTAGAGGGTACAACTTATTTAGTTAGGAATTTATTTGTTAGTCTATTGCTAGCAGTAATACTCATTTCATTATTTATGGCCTGGATGTTCAATTCATTTAGAATGGTAGTAGTTTCACTAATTCCTAACCTAATACCATTACTAATTACTGGCTCTATTATGGGCTATTTTGGTATTTCGATTAAGCCATCAACTATCTTAGTTTTTAGTATAGCTTTTGGTATTTCAGTCGATGATACGATACATTTTTTAGCAAAATATAGGCAAGAGTTAAGACATAATGGGAATAATATAAAGCAATCAGTGGTAGCAGCGATTAAAGAAGTAGGAGTAAGCATGTTTTATACATCAATTGTATTATTCTTCGGATTTTTTATCTTTATTGCCTCTCAATTTGGAGGTACTATTGCTCTAGGGTTATTAGTGTCAATTACCTTACTAATTGCCTTGCTTTCTAATTTGATTGTTCTACCCGCTTTATTATTAAGCTTAGAAAAGTCAATTATTTATGAAGCACTAGACGATCCTTTACTTGACGTTTTTGATGAAGAAGAGGATATAGAATTAAACGAATTGACCTTAAATAATAACAATTAATGAAAGGAATAATCTTAGCAGGAGGATCAGGCACACGTTTACACCCATTGACATTAGCAATCAGTAAGCAAGCACTACCCATTTATGATAAGCCAATGATCTATTACCCCTTATCAACGCTTTTATTTTCAGGGATACGAGAAATTTTAATTATATCAACACCTCATGATATGCCCATCTTTCAACGTTTGTTAGGTGATGGCTCGTCCTTAGGTTGTCGTTTTGAATATAAAGTGCAAGAAGTACCAAATGGTTTGGCACAAGCTTTTGTATTAGGTGAGGAATTTATTGGTAACGACAAAGTTTGTTTAGTATTAGGCGATAATATTTTTTACGTTAAACGTCACGTTTTAGAAGCATGCGTTGACGTTGAGGGAGCTATGATTTTTGGTTATCACGTCAATGACCCCCAGCGATATGGTGTGGTCGAGTATGACGATGACAATAATGTTATTAGCATAGAAGAAAAGCCAGCAATACCTAAATCAAACTATGCTGTTCCTGGACTATATTACTATGATAATAATGTAGTAGAAATTGCTAAAAATATTCAGCCCTCAGCTCGTGGAGAATACGAAATTACAGACGTAAATATGGAGTATTTAAAACGTGAAAAATTAAAAGTTCAGCTTTTAGGCAGGGGATCTGCATGGTTAGATACGGGTACTTTTATATCTTTGATGCAAGCTAGCCAGTTTGTACAAGTCATCGAAGATAGACAAGGACGAAAAATTGGATGCATCCAAGAAGCAGCTTACAAAATGGGTTTTATAGACGATGCTCAATTAGAAAAATTAGCACAACCTTTACTAAAAAGTGGTTATGGTCAATACTTACAATCACTAATAAAATAAGTATGAAAACGACGGAAGAATTACGAACAATTCTAGAGCAAGAATTACTCAGTTTAAAATACCCTACTGAGCCAGCCGACTTATATGCCCCAATAGAGTATATTTTGTCATTAGGTGGCAAGCGTATGCGACCTATTCTTCTGTTATTAGCCCAGCAAATGTATTCTAGCGATACAACTAAAGAGGCAATAATGCCAGCCATTGCCTTAGAAGTGTTTCATAATTTTACTTTACTACATGATGATATAATGGACCAAGCACCAGTAAGGCGTGGACAAATAACCGTTCATAACAAATGGAACCAGAATGTTGCCATTCTTTCAGGTGATGCCATGCTTATTCAATCCTATCAATACCTATGTCATCTACCACAAGACAAACTTGTTGAATGCCTCAATGTGTTTAACACCATGGCATTACAAGTATGTGAGGGGCAACAATACGATATGGATTTTGAAATTCAAGCAGAAGTAGATTTATCGTCATACTTAAAAATGATTGAATACAAGACAGCTGTATTATTAGGAGCAGCTCTCAAAATGGGTGCAATTATTGGAGGAGCATCAAAAAAAGATACCGAACAATTGTATGAGTTTGGAAGAAATATAGGTATAGCATTTCAAATAAAAGATGACTTATTAGATGTATTTGGCGACACGAATAAGTTTGGTAAACAGCTTGGAGGAGATATAATCGCCAACAAAAAAACATGTCTATATCTTAAAGCCGTATCATTATCTGATGGCGAAAAAAAAATGGACCTAGTCAATTTATACAGTTCAGAGACCATCAACCCCACCGAAAAAGTTGAAAATGTAAAGCACCTTTACGAAACTCTAGAAATTGAACAACACATCAATGAATTAATCAATGAGTTTTACGACAAAGCCATGTTACATTTGAATACAATCCAAAAAGATACCACAGAATTGAAACAATTTGCTTCTCAGCTTAAAACACGAGTTAGCTGATTTTTTCCTATTTAAAATAGCGTTAAAAAACAGTAAAAAATAAATAAATTTCAATAGTTTTGCTTTAGCTAGAGAAATCAAATGGCGAACAAATTTTCTTTTCTAGGAGCAGTTCACTCAAACATGATAGAAATCATGTACGAGCAGTATATTCAAGACCCAAAATCCGTTAACGAAGAATGGCGGAATTTTTTCACTGGTTTTGATTTTGCAAAAGAAGTTTATTCAGAAGAAGATGAAGTTCCTGAAACTTTTAAAAAAGAATTTCAGGTTATCAACCTCATTGACGCCTATCGCAAGAGTGGTCATTTGTTCACTCATACCAATCCAGTAAGAGAACGAAGAAAATATACACCTACTCTAGAAATTTCTAATTTTGGACTTGACGAGTCTGATTTAGAAACTGTTTTTCAGGCAGGTTCGCAAGTTGGAATTGGCCCCTCGACCCTCAGAGATATCATCACTCATCTGAAACAGGTATACTGCCAGTCCATTGGGGTAGAATATATGTACATTAGAAAGCCTGATCAGGTTGAATGGATCAAAAATCGATTACACAAGAATAGTAACACGCCTACTTTTAACATTGAAGAGAAAAAACAAATTTTAAGAAAGCTAAATCAGGCAGTAGCTTTTGAAAGTTTCCTTCACAAGAAGTTCGTTGGTCAAAAACGTTTTTCATTGGAGGGTGCAGAGGCTTTAATACCTGCTTTAGATGCCTTAATTGAAAAGGGTGCCGAATTAGGTGTTGAAGAATACGTAATGGGAATGGCTCACCGTGGTCGTTTAAATGTATTAGCTAATATTTTTAACAAAACTTACAAAGATATTTTTTCTGAGTTCGAAGGTAAAGAATATGAAGATAATTTATTTTCCGGTGATGTAAAGTATCACCTTGGTTTTACTTCAGAACAACAGTGTAATAATGGCAAGAACGTAAAAATGTCCTTGTCCCCAAACCCCTCACATTTAGAAGCTGTAGATCCCGTTGTACAGGGGATAGCACGTGCTAAAATTGATCAACATTACAAATCAGACAACTCTAAACTAGTACCTATTCTTATTCATGGTGATGCCGCCTTAGCCGGACAAGGTGTAGTATATGAAGTTGTTCAAATGGCCCAATTAGATGGTTATAAAACTGGAGGAACCATTCATATAGTTGTCAACAATCAGGTCGGTTTTACTACCAATTATTTAGATGCACGATCGAGCACCTATTGTACAGATATCGGTAAAGTGACTTTATCACCCGTCTTTCATGTCAATGGTGACGATGTAGAAGCCGTTGTACATGCTGTAGAGATTGCTATAGAATACCGACAAAAGTATAATAAAGACGTCTTTATAGATTTATTGTGCTACAGAAAATATGGACATAACGAAGGTGATGAACCTCGCTTTACTCAGCCCATGCTTTACAAAGCCATCAGCAAGCACCCTAACCCCAGAGAGATATACAATCAGAAACTTATCAGTGAAGGTGTAGTAGGAACAAATATTGCTAAGGAGATGGCCGAAGAGTTTAAACAACTCCTTCAAGATAGATTTGACGAGTCTAAGGAAATAGAAAAGGCTCATATTACACCCTTTATGCAAAGCGAGTGGGAAGGGTTACGTAAATCCAAAGATCAAGATTTTATAAAATCACCAGATACTTCTGTAGCAAAAAAGCTTCTAAAAGAAATAGCCTATAAGTTGTATAATGTTTCTGAAAAGGAAGCTTTATTCAAAAAAACAAAACGTCTATTATCTGATCAACAAAAGATGATAGAAAGCACTAATATCCTAGATTGGGGAATGGCCGAGCTATTAGCTTACGGGACCCTACTTCATGAAGGTCACCCAGTTAGGATCAGCGGTCAGGATGTTGAGCGAGGAACGTTTTCTCATCGTCATGCAGTACTAAAACTTGAAGAATCAGAACGGGAGATAATCCCTTTAAATGCCATTCATCCAACTGTAAAATTTGAGGCTTATAACTCACTTTTATCGGAATATGGAGTCTTAGGTTTTGACTATGGATTTGCCATGGCTAGTCCTCATTCACTGACCATTTGGGAGGCTCAGTTTGGTGATTTTGGTAATGGTGCTCAAATTATGATTGACCAATTTATTTCTTCTGCAGAAGATAAGTGGCGTACATTTAATGGATTGGTTATGTTATTACCACATGGTTATGAAGGTCAGGGTGCGGAACACTCCAGTGCACGCATGGAACGTTTTTTACAAATGTGTGCTCTCCATAATTTACAAGTTGTTAACTGTACAACGCCGGCCAATTTCTTTCATGTACTTAGACGACAGTTAAAACGTGAGTTTAGAAAACCACTAGTAGTTTTTACACCAAAAAGTTTGTTGAGACACCCTTTGTGTATTTCTAGTATAGAAGATTTGTCGTCAGGGTGCTTCCGCGAACTATTTGATGATGAAACTGTAAAGCCTTCTGAGGTTAAAAAAGTAGTGTTTTGTAGTGGAAAATTATATTATGAATTATGGCAAGAAAGGGAGAAATTAGGACGAATGGATATTGCTTTAGTTCGCTTAGAGCAATTGTATCCCTTACCATTAGAACAAATAGATACCGTAATAGAAAAATACGGCCAAGCCAAATTAGTTTGGGCACAAGAAGAACCACAAAACATGGGTGCTTGGACTCATATTTTGAATAGACTTCGTCATATTCCTTTTGAGTTAGTTTCCAGAAGAGCAAGTGCCGCAACAGCTAGTGGATCGCCAAAGCAGGCAGCCAATAGACAACAAAAAATAATTGAAGATATTTTTAAATAGAATACTATGCTATTAGAAATGAAAGTACCTAGTCCGGGAGAGTCAATCTCTGAAGTAGAAATCGCTTTGTGGTTGGTTGAAGACGGAGACTATGTTGAAAAAGATCAAGAAATTGCTGAGGTCGACTCTGACAAAGCCACTTTGGCATTACCAGCCGAAGAAAGTGGTACCATTAAGTTGGTAGCCGAAGAAGGTGATACCGTAGCTGTTGGCCAGGTTGTATGTATTATTGATACCGAGGGTGAAGGTCAAGCCAAGCCAACCTCAACGTCAGAGACCAACCCACAAGTTTCAGCTCCTGTTCAGCCCACAAAGGCTGTTGATGCTAAAGCAACACCATTAGCTAAGGCTATTATTTCTCAAAATGATCTATCCACCAAAGATGTAAAAGGTACTGGCGAAGGCGGTAAAATCTTAAAAGAAGATGTTATAGAAGCTATGGCCTCAGTAAAGACTGATGGTCCTCGCGGAATGGAACGTAAAAAAATGTCCATGCTAAGGCGTAAAGTCGCTCAACGCCTAGTTTCTGTTAAAAATGATACTGCCATGCTTACCACCTTTAACGAGGTTGATATGTCAGCCATATTTGACATTAGAAAAGAATATAAGGAACGTTTTAAGGAAAAGTACGACGTTAGCCTAGGCTTCATGTCATTTTTTACTAAAGCCATTACTACTGCCCTTCAGGAATTTCCTGATGTAAATGCTCAAATTGATGGTAAGGAAATTATTTATCATAACTATACCGATATAAGTATTGCAGTGAGTGCCCCCAAAGGATTAATGGTACCAGTTATTCGTAATGCCGAACTCTTGAATTTTATGGAGGTTGAAAGTGAGGTTAAGCGTTTAGCTATACGAGCCAGAGACGGCCATATTACGCCTGATGAGATGTTGGGAGGGACCTTTACTATCACCAATGGTGGTGTATTTGGTTCCATGTTATCAACGCCAATTATCAACCCACCTCAATCGGCTATTTTGGGTATGCACAATATTGTAGAACGACCTGTAGCCGTTAATGGTCAGGTAGAAATACGTCCAATGATGTATGTGGCCTTATCTTACGACCACCGAATAATTGATGGTAGGGAGTCAGTAGGCTTTTTATGTCGAGTTAAGGAGTGTTTGGAAGACCCTGCGACTCACTTATTAAACAGTGATATAAAGAGTAGTTTAGGGCTCTAATCTTTCTCCCATAAATGTGTGTCGTTGTTTTCTGATTTTAGCAGATAGATGCCTTTTTTGACCTTAGAGAGGATTTTTATGCAATGTTTGTGAAGGCTATATATAAACTTAATTCATCAAATGAACCTCGCCTAGTTTAATTTGGTTGTGTTTAGCACCATTGTATTTGGCCTTCCAAGAGTATACACCTACTGGGCAAACTTGACCTTCATAAGTGCCGTCCCAGCCAACATTAACATCGTTGGAGTAAAAGATAACTTCTCCCCAGCGATTTATGATCCAAAATTCAAAAAAGTCGGTACAGCCTACATTGGGTACGAATACTTCATTAAGCTCGTCACCATCTGGAGTAAAGGCGTTTGGCGTATAAAATGGAATACTTTTAATGGGAGTAATTTCTCTGAAAAACGAATTTTCACAACCGTATTCGTTCACCACACTAAGCGTAATGAAGTACTGGCCTACTTCATCATAAGTATGTACCGTTGTGGTGTCTTCAGAAGTACTAAGGCCATCTCCAAAGTCCCAGTTTAAGGAGTCATAGTCGGTGGTGAAATTAACTAATCTTACACTCTTGTCACAATTGCTAATTTGGCTTGACTCAGTGATAAAATTGGGATTAGGTTTTTCATGTACGGTTAGGTAATCGTTTAGGGTCAAGGAAGTAGTACACCCTTGTTGTGTAGTGACCTCTAAATTTACTGCATAGGTTCCGGAAGAAGGGATACTAAAGTTTGCTGTACTACCTACAGCCGATTGGCCATTTACAGTCCAGTTCCATGCTACAATTGGATCATCCTCCTGGGGGGTGCTGTTATCATCTAGCTGAAATAGTGCTGGCGGACAGTTATTATTATCTGGTGTGGTAAAGGCTAGTGTTGGTAAAAACTTATTATTGAGGCTTATCTCATCGGTGTACGTACAGTTGTTTGGGCTGGTAACACTTACACTATATACCCCTTCGTTAATTACAGAAATAGTTTGAGTGGTTTCATTTGTATTCCACAAATAGGCTGTGGCTAAACTTCCTGCGTCTAATTCTATAGCTGGCATACCATCACAAATGACTTGATCTGGACCTAATGAAAAATTAAAATCGTCAATATTAATACTTACTGAAACAGTATCTCTACTGCCACAACTGCCATCGCCCATTACGGTGTAGGTGGTGTTTTGTGTAGGGCTAGCTGTAGGGTTGGAGCTATTTGAGTTATCTAATGTAGCCCCCGGCGACCACTCATAGTTTTGACCACCACTAACGTTCAAAGCAATACTTTCGCCTGGGCAAATCGTAGTGCTGGGTGTGATGGTAAATGTAGGTTCACTAATAGCATCAGAGTAGATTTCAATATCGCCAAATGACATTTTATTACCGCCTGTATTTCCACCACCAGTATAGTCTACATCGACATAAATACTTGAAGTTTGAACATAATTAGTAGCGTTTACATCCATTGAATTACCTTCTACATTTATACCTGCCAAGCCATAGACATATTCTTGTCCTACAATATCATTGAAGCCAGAAAATCTAAGAGCATCACCAGTAGCCCAAATTATCTTTTCACATTCTATACCATTGGTCGTTTCTCGATTGCCTAAAGCTACCCCACCTGCCGTATTATCGGCATCTTGAGGGGAATTATAATTTCCAACATAATATTGTTTTGACATGCTCCAACTTCCAGCCGTATTGACGTATTCGAAAAGTCGTGAACTGTGGGCACCCGGTGTATATTGATTATCCCAACCACCGAAAGAACTCCATCCCCCTTGTACCTTTTCACAGACATACATATTACCTTCTGAACTTATGGTAATATCAGAAATGGGGTAAGAAGCACCAGTCAATCCGTTTGTGAAACTACCCATATTATCTTCTAGACTAAAACATAAGGTTTCTGTCCCTGTAAATTCGCCAGAATTATCTAAATCAATGGACCAAACTGAATTGTTAGTATTAGTAGTAATATTGAGTGAATTATCTTCTGTCCATTGCGAAAAATAGACTCTTACGGTTCCATTATCTTCGTGAACAGCAATACCCCAAAGGGCCTCACCATGACCACTAAATGTGCCAGTAGGAGTGGCGTCTGGTGAAAAAGGATCGTAGGTAGAAAGTAAATTTCCATCCATATCAAATCGGTAAATTTTACCGTCTTCGAAATTGGTAATAAACAATTGATTGTTCCATTTGTCGTGAGCAATATTACCTAGACCGTTACCTTCATTTGGAATTTGATTAGCTCCATTGCCTGTAGTAATAAAGGGGCTTACTAACCATGTGTCTGCATCCATTTTATATACACCGCCGTCTCCAGCAACACCATTATTCGTACCTGTTGACCCGCTTGAAGATATAGCTTTAGTAGAGGTAAAATATACGTTTTTACTATTATCAATAGTTAGCCCAAATACATCTCCCATATTAGTGCCTTTCCATGAATCAGCAACTGCCGGGTCAGTAGGTGTAAATGAATTGGTGGCCCAATTTAATCCTAATGGTGCTGTAGCATTATTTTCTAAATTATAAATAGAGAAAGCATTCCATTCTCCACCACTGCCAGTCCAATGAGTTATTATTGCCATACCATTAGTAAGCGGCTGGGCGGTGCTAAAAAACGAACAAACCACCAATAGCAATATGGAAAATACTGAGTTAAGGTTAAGCATGATAAACTTGTAAAGGTATGACCTAAAATTACAAAAAAATTATATCAAACAATAATTTTAAGTTTCTTGTTTTAGCGTTGTGCTTACGCGTTCAAAGTAAAACTATTACTCTAGAAAAAAATATCGAAAATCTATAGTCAAATAGTTTCCAGATAAATCAATGAATTTGGAAGTGTTACCCCTAGGAGCTTCTTCATTAAAGGTATAAGTTCCATCATTGTATTCTGGGAATGATCGAGCAGTATTTTTCCATGGTCGGTGAAAACTTAATCCTACATATATAATTCCATTTGTAAGTGATCGGTTTTCAATACCTAAATTAGCAACAAAGGCAGACTGTATTTTCTTACGCCTTGAGGTACTTACAAAGTAGAAATCATTTTGTTCTCCAAAACTGATTATATCTGCTGGAAATACATTTAATGAATTTCCAAATGAAGCATTTAAGAAGTAGTATTCTGATACTCTGACATAAGATAATAACTGAATAGGAATTTCATAGGATCTAAGGCTGTAACTAGAGTAATCGGAAAGATTGCTTGCATTATTTTCGATATATAGTTGATACCTTCTATTGACTAAATTTAAGCCTGTTTCAATAGAAAATGTAGAACTTAAATTATAGCGAACAATCATGCCTAATGATTGCCCATACTTTGGTTTAAGGTTAAATTTATAGTTGTCAAATTTATAGGTCGTGTTTCCAGAGTTTAGGTAGGCGGCCGGCACTATTGGTTTTAGTTGTAAGCCAAAAGCAAATTTAGATACTTGCTGTTGCCCAAAAACCATTAGGGGCAATAAACAAATAAGTAAAAGGCTTCTTTTAATCATTATCGGCAATGACTTCGTTAACTTCTTCTGGAAGCTCACGTTTTAACAAGCCTTCAATACCAGATTTTAGTGTCATACTTGATGAAGGGCAGCCACTACAGGCACCTTGTAAGGATACGGTGACGGTTCCTTTTTCAAACTTTTTAAGTGAAATAAAACCACCGTCTTGTTCTACAGCTGGCCGAACGTATTCGTCTAGTAAATCTGCTATCTTTTTCTCTATAGGTGAAAACTCTCTATTTAATTCTTCTTTGTGAGTAACTGTTTTACTTTTCTTTGGCGATACATTTTCGCTGATGACTTCTCCGCCTTCAACTAAAAAATCACGAATAAATTCTCTCATCTCAACCACAATGTCTGACCATTCTATGGAATTTTCTTTTTTTGTAACTGAAATAAAGTGATTACTTATAAAAATACTTTCCACAAAGGGAAAACCGAATAGCTCTAAAGCTAAAGGAGATCCAATAGCTTCAGCTCTATTATTAAATTCATAAATATTTTGATCTACAAGCAATCGATTAGCAACAAATTTCATTACCCTAGGATTAGGGGTTGCTTCTGCATATAAAGAGGTAGGAACTTTTGTCATTGTTATTTTTTAGCAAATTTACGTCATTCTTTTATCTTTGAAAATAAAACCGATGGCATTAATTAAAAGTGTAAATGAAAAGTCACCTAAGCTTCATAAGACGGTTTTTTTAGCCGAAAACGCAACAGTAGTAGGCGATGTAGAAATGGGGTATGAATGTAGCGTATGGTTCAACGCGGTCATTAGGGGCGATGTAAACTACATCAAAATAGGAAATAAAGTAAATGTCCAGGATGGTGCAGTCATTCATTGTACTTTTCAGAAATATGCTACCGAAATTGGTGATAATGTTTCAATCGGACATAATGCTTTGGTTCATGGTTGTACCATTCACAATAACGTCTTAATTGGTATGGGAGCTATTGTAATGGATGGTGTAATAATTGAGTCTAATTCAATTATAGCCGCAGGGGCTGTGGTGCTGGAAGGCACCAAAGTTGAGGGTGGTTCTATTTATGCTGGAGTACCAGCCAAAAAAATAAAAACACTTAGCCAAGAGCAAACGTCTGTTTTAGTCCAAGGAATTGCTAAAAATTATGTAATGTATTCTTCGTGGTTTAAGGATTAAGCTTTACTTGCTGAAGATGAATATCTTTTCCAAAGAAAAATTTAGCTGATTTTTCAAATGATTCAGTAAAATCTGAAACATAAAAACAATCCTCTGTTTTAGTAGTACTCATTAAGTTTAACTCAAGTAATACGCTTTTAATATAAAGTGCAACTTCACTAGCCGAGTCAATAATATTTACTTTTCCGTTGTAGAAGTCATTAATTTCATCCTGAATAAGGGGATAATGTGTACATGCTAATATCAACTGTTGGATATTCTTTAGCGAATTACTTTTGAGGTAATTTTCTATAATAGCTCTACTTATACTATTATGAATAAAGCCTTCTTCAATCATTACAGCAAGTAAGGGTGTGGCTAAAGAGTTTACTTCAACTTGATTTAGTCTTTCTTTAATTTTTTTAAGATATATGCCAGATCTAATTGTGCCTTTGGTTCCTATGATGCCTATTGTGCTAGGTGAATGTTCTTCTGATAGCCTATTCACTACTGGCTCAATCACATTTACAATCTGAACACCTGGACAGTTCTTTTTTACGGCTTCATAAGCTAATGATGAGGCTGTATTACAAGCAATGACAATCATTTTACATTGCTTTTCTTTCAAAAAATTAGAAATTGAAATTGAAAACTCTTTAACTGCATCTGCTGATTTCTCTCCGTATGGAAGGTGTTTAGTATCTCCAAAGTAGATAAGACTTTCTTGAGGTAAATGCTCACGTATTGCCTTGGCTACAGTTAGTCCACCAATGCCTGAGTCAAAAATTCCAATTGCCTTGTTATTGTTCACTTTTCTAAGATACATAAAAAAAGCAGTTTGAATTTTTCAAACTGCTTATTAAATTTTTTTGAGTGTTGAATAGTTAGAGTCCTAATTCTGCTTTGACTAGTGAAATAATATTTTCACTTTCATCAGCATATAAAAAACTACCAACACCTGAGTCAAAAACAAAGGTGTATTTTCCGTCTTTAGCCACTTTATCAATTGCAGTCATAGCTTTCTCACGGATAGGTGTAAATAGCTCGGCTTCTTTTTCGGAAAGCGATTGTTGTGCGTTCTTTTGAAACTCTATTACACGTTGTTGAATACTTTCGATTTCACGAATTTTATCTTCCTTGATGAGGTCGGTGTATGTCGTTTCATTTTGTTGGTATTCTACTACTTTCTTTTCGTATTCTGCTTGCATGGCAGTTAGCTGAGATTCTAAACCTTTTGCATAAGTTTGTAGCTCATCTTGCATGGCAATACTTTCTGGCATCATTGCCAACAATTCGTTAGAATTGAGATAACCGAATTTTTGTGCTTGTGCTGATAAAATCATCCCTAAACACAGTGAAAAAGTAATCAGTAATTTTTTCATTTTTTTCATTTTAAAATTAAATTAATTATTATTTATAGCCTAACATTTTAAGTATGTCATCGCTTTTATCAAGAGATGGATTACTAAATAACATTATCAAATTACTAGACTTGTCAAAGATAACATCATATTTTTTTTCATTAGAAAAATCTTGAATAGCATTGAAAACTTTGTCTTGAATGGGCTTTACTAATTCTCTTCTTTTATTGTAAAGATCTCCCTCTGGACCGAAGCGTTTACGTTGCAGTTCTTTAGCATCTTTTTCTTTAACTATAATTTCACTCTCTCTTTTATTTTTCATTTCCTGAGTTAGTAAAATCTTATCAGCTTGATACTTTTTATATAATTGATCGATTTGTTGATAGATAGCTTCTATTTCTTCTTGCCAATTTAATGATAGTTTTTCAAGCTGATCTTGTGCTGAGTTGTATTCAGGTATTCGTTCTAGGATATAATCAGAGTCTACATAGGCAAATTTTTGAGCAAATGTGACCGATGCGGTTGACAGTAGTAAAGCGAAAATTAATGTGAGTTGTCTCATTATATATATAGTTTAAAATTGTTGGTTTATGGAAAAATGGAATTGACTACCATTGGCATTTGGATTTCCTGTAATATCATCAAAACCATATCCCCAATCTACGCCCATTATACCCATCATTGGAATCATCATTCTTATTCCAAAACCTGCCGAACGCTTAACCTCGAATGGGTCAAAGGCATTAGCATCGTTCCAAGTATTACCAGCTTCCATAAAAGCTAGTGCATATATTGGAGACTGAGGGTTCAAGGATAACGCATATCTTAGCTCAAAAGTATATTTGTTATAGATTGTAGCACCAAAACTAGGTGACAAGGAGTTATTTTCATATCCTCTCAAAGCTATGACTTCTCTACCGTCTAAAGAATAACCACCAATCCCATCTCCTCCTACGTAAAATCGTTCGAATTGAGATAGAGACTCTTCGCTATTATACTTTCCGATTATACCATACTCAAGGTTTGTTTTAAGTACTAATTTGTCGGTTAAAGCGGTAAACCAGTTTGAGCCAATATTCCACTTATGATACTCGACCCATTTACTCTCACTTTCGCTATTATTTTCAAATAAAGAGTAGGGCGGCGTCATTTGTATAGAAAGCTTCATGTTTGATCCTTTTCTGGGATAAGTAGGTTGATCTACTGAGTTTCTTCCTAATACAAAAGAATAGGACATATTGTAGTAGGTGCCATCTACAAAGTTTCCAAATGAATAATTATCTACTTGATATTCTTTCAAACTAATATTTTGATAGAGAGTGAAATAATCATCAGGCCATTTTAATCGCTTTCCTAATCCAACCGAGGCACCTGTAACTTTAAAAGCACCTCTTTCTTCTTCATCTCTGTCTAGTCCATTTGTAGTAATGGAGTGATAGCCGCCAACGGTCAATGAGTTTGGCTTTTTGCCTCCTAACCACGGTTCAGTAAATGAAATATTGTATGACTGAAAATAGCCGCCATTTGAGGAAGCGGACAGACTTAAACGTTGTCCATCTCCTGAGGGAAGTGGCAACCAAGCTTCTTTGTTGAATAGGTTTTTAGCAGAGAAATTGTTAAATGATACTCTGAACGTTCCTAAAATTCTATCAGCACCATATCCACCTTGAAGTTCAATTTGATCTGAAGATTTTTCCTCTACTATATAGTTTAAGTCAACTGTACCATCTTCTTGATTTGGTTGAACATCAATATTTAGTTTTTCTGGGTCAAAGTAATTAAGCGTTGCCAATTCTCTTTGAGACCTCATGATATCAGTACGACTAAATAAGTCTCCAGGTTTTGTGCGAATTTCACGCATGATAACATGGTCATTCGTTTTAGTATTTCCGCTAACAGATACTCGATTTACTCTGGCTTGTTGGCCTTCATAAATTCTAACTTCAATATCAATAGTGTCGTTTCTGATTTCAGTTTCAATAGGTGTAACTCTAGAAAATAAGTAGCCATTATCTAAATAAATAGAATGAATATCTTTACTATCAGGACTGCCTATGATTCTATTTTCAAGAATACTCTGATCAAAAATATCGCCTTTTTCAATGCCAACAATTCCAGCAAGTTCTGTATTGGAATATTTTGTATTTCCAACAAAGGAAATATCACCAAAATAATAGGTTTTGCCCTCGCTTATTTTAAGACTTATATCTAGTAAATTTTCTTCAGGATCAAACTGGATAGTGTCTTTTATAATTTTAGCGTCACGAAGTCCTTTTTCATTATATCTAGAGATAACATTGAGTTTATCTTTTTTATAGGCTTCATCTAAAAATTTTGATGATTTGAACAGTCTGTAGAACTTTTTTTCTTTGGTGTCTTTAAGAAAACGTTTAAGTTTTTTATCTGCGAATACGGTATTTCCTTCAAACTTAATTTGCCTAATTTTAACTTTATCTCCTTTGTCTATTTCAAGTGCTAAAATGACATGATTTCGTGTTAGTGTATCCTCAATTTCATATACGATTGTTGCCACATTCAAAAACCCTTTTTCTTTGAAATAGTCGGCAATGATATTTTTTGTATTGATGATAACATTTTGAGTAATAATTTTACCACGAGCTAATTTTATTTTTTCTCTAATAGCATCGATTTCTGATTTTTTAATGCCATCAAATTTAAATTTTGAAAGTCGTGGTCTTTCTTCTAAGAATAGGGTTAGGAATATAGCATTTCCCTGAATATTGTTGACACTAATTTGTATGTCAGAAAATAATCCTTGCTCCCATAAAATGCGTGTCGCTTTAGTGAGTTGATCGCCTGGAATAGTAATTTTTGAGCCGACTTTTAAATTTGAAATCTGAATTAAGGTCTTATGGTCTAAAAATTTAGTTCCTTCAATACTAATCCCGCCCAGTACAAACTCTTTGGGAGAAGAATAGTCAATCGTATTATTTACATTCAAATTTATTTGTGCAAGGCTGACTTGCCAAAATAAAACGCTAAAAATTAAAAGTAAACGATTACGTCTAAGCATTTTCTTTTTCAATTTGTTCACTTGTTTTTCCAAATCGTCTCTCTCTAGATTGAAAATTTATAATAGCTTCATACAGATGCTCACGTCTGAAATCTGGCCATAACACATTTGTAAAATATAATTCGGAATAGGCAATTTGCCAAAGAAGAAAATTACTTATTCGTTGTTCGCCACTTGTTCTTATTAACAGTTCTGGATCTGGAATATTGTTGGTGTATAAGTGATTTTTTATACAGTTTTCATTTATCTGTTCATCTGTTAATTCACCTTTAAGCCGTTTTTGAACTATTTGTTGTACGGCTTGTGTGATTTCATTCTTAGAACTGTAGCTAAGTGCTAAAACTAATGTCATCTGAGTATTAGTTTCAGTAGTTTCGATAGCCTTGTTGAGATTATTCAAACAGTTATTAGGCAGTTCACTCAAATTACCAATTGCACAAAGTCGAATATTATTATCCATCAGTGTTTTTGTCTCCTTCGTAATAGTATTAACCAAGAGTTCCATCAAGGCATTTATCTCTGACTTTGGTCTATTCCAATTTTCTGATGAAAATGCATACAGGGTAAGGTAATTTAGACCTAATTCTGCGGCTCCTTCTACGGTGTCTCTGACAGCCTTGACACCTACTTTGTGGCCGAATACTCTAATTTTAGAATGTTGTTTGGCCCAACGACCATTACCGTCCATAATAATGGCGATATGTTTAGGTAAAGTAGCAGTGTTAATGTCGGTCTTATTTGGCATCTATTAGTATTGACAGACTTTAGATTTGCTATAAATTCGGTATGATAGGGTAAATCCTGCGAAATAATACCAATCTGTCCAATTGTTTTCATTGGCTCTTATTCTATTGGCATTACCTGTCCAAGTAGAAATATCTGCCCCTGGATTAGCAGCTAGGTAGTTTTGCAGGTCGATGCTTCTGTCAGATAAATTTGCTGCATCTTCATTTTCCATAACAAGATATTGAGGGTTGGCATATAAACCGCCCACATCATCTAAATAATCCGTAAATATTTTTCTGAATCCATATTCTAATGAAAGGCTAAAGCTTTTACCAATACTAGCTTTTAGCCCAACACCTAGAGGAATTGCAACTTGTATAAGTTGGTAGGGGTCTTTTTCTGGATATCTGGTTGAAAATTGACCTTCGGTTCCTAATGGTTGCAAGTCAAGCCATGGGTTATTTGATGCGTCTCCATCGTTGTCAAAAGGATTTTCTGTATCCATTTTTCTGGCTTGTGGGTTAAAATTGAATAACGAAAAACCAGAAAATATGTAGGGTGTAAATGGGTAACGTCTATTGCCGGTTTCGTAGGGGAAAAAGTTAAATTCAATCATTCCGCCTACTTCATAAATCGGTGATTTAAAATGTAAGTTTCTATTAAATTTTGCAGTATCAATTTGATTGAGTTTATCACTTCCCCTCAATTCGCCGATAGAAAAACTTCCTCGAACAGCAAATCGTCTGTTGAGATTAGTTTTGTATTGAATAGCACTCGCTGGTCTTGCCAACCTGAAATGTATGTCGTTTAAATCACCCATATAATAAGATGTTCCTAACATTAGGCCTAACTCAGAGTATGGGTCTATGGATTGGGATTTAGTATTACTACAGAAAAATAATACTACTGCAAAAAATAAAATTAGTCTTTTCATTAATAAATGAGTTACCTACTAAATGTAACGCACAAATATAGGTATTTATGATAAAATAGAATTAGTTTCTCTTATCCTTACCCCACATTAGTTTTTCTCTTATGGTCGAAATAAAAGATTGTTTGTCAAACTGTATTAATTTTGCAGTGTAATCTGCTTTTTTTATGCATAGTTCTAACTCTGGGCCTATGGCTCTTGAACGGCTATCTAAGGTAACTAATGCTAATTCATCCTTTTCAGAAACTTTAAGTGTAATTTTAGACTCATCTGATACGATAATTGGTCGTACGTTGAGGTTGTGTGGAGCAATTGGAGTGATAATGAAGTTATTAGTTCCAGGCAGAACAATAGGGCCTCCACAGCTCAAGGAATAACCTGTTGAGCCTGTTGGGGTAGAAATAATTAAGCCATCTGCCCAGTAGGTATTAATAAATTCATCGTCTAAATAGGCGTGTACTCGTATCATTGATGAGGTATCTTTTTTTAAAATAGCTACCTCATTTAATGCAAAATTAGACTTACCAAATAAATTATTATCACTTTTCAGTTGTAATAGTGTTCTGTTTTTAATGCTGTATTCACCTTTCAAAAGATGTGTTATAGCGTATTCTATTTGGTCTGTTGATACGCTCGAAATAAATCCTAAGGTGCCAGTATTAATACCTAATATTGGAATATTAGAGTCTCTGACTAATGTGATGGCTCCTAGTAAGGTGCCGTCACCGCCTATACTCAATAGTATATCGGCTTTTTCTTTTAATTCGTTAGAGCTATTAAAAGTAGGAATTTCATGCTTAAGTTTAATATTTTTTAATTGTTCATTAAACTGACTTTCTACAATTAATTCAACCTTTTCTTGTTCAAGTTTGTTAATTAAATGCTGAACATATTTTGCTTTGCTTTCATTAAATGTGCTGCCATATAAAGCTATTCTCATGCTTAAAACGGATTTGAAAAATGTATAAAAAAGCCCCATTCGTTTAAATGGTTACGGCTATATTCAAGTCGTAATAATTTATCGTAATAGGTAACTATATCTAAACTTACTCCTTGACTAAAAAGAAAAAGGTTGTTCAGTGGATTGTCAACTTCAGTTATATGCTGTTTTGATTGGTCAATTACCTTTCCCATATCTGCAAATATACTTAAGTAAACAGAATAAAAAGATTTATTGAACTCTTCTCGCTTGAAATAAGGCAATTGTAAAAGTGTTTTTGGAATTAACTCGTACTTTATGGCTGACTTGCTTATTCCAAAGTGTTGCCCATCTATTACATAATACTCATACCCTCTTAAATAATCTTCAAAACCTAAAGATTCATTTAAGATGTAGGGTAAATCAGAATTACTCTGGTATTTAAATTTTAAACTAGACCCAAAAAACAAGCGAGGGGAGAGATTGAAATGGTGTTCGGTTTTTCCACTTAAACTTATGTTGTTAAATTCATTACTTATGCCATTATATAAACTAAGAATAAGCTCATTGAAATTCCCTTTGGTAGGGTAGCTTACGGAATTTCTTTTTTCATTCTCATAATGATAATCCAGTTGTGAATATTGAAATGTAGACCTTTGATTTGGTAAAAAATTAGTATTCAAAGACAAGATGTCTTCTGGACATTTTATCGTTGAGTGTTTAATGTTTAACCGATGTGTTGTGTTTAATTTGTTTTTGTATTGTAATGTAAAAATGATATTGTTATTTTTCAAATAATCATTGTCAACACTTGTGTAAAGAAGTTTGTTATTTTTAGTATTGTAATGAAATTGTCTCATTCGAAAAAGCTCATAAATAAATATGGCTCCTAATGTTTTCGATCGATTAATGTAGGGTATGTCATATTCAAATAAATAATGTTCTTTGTAGCCTTTACGAAATTTGATTTTAAGTAACTCATTTCGACCTCTGAAATTATACCAGTTCAAAAAGACACCATAATTTATTCTAGAGTAGTCAGTAAAATTGGAGGCTTTTAAGCTATCCCAAAAAACATTAAAATTTCGCTCTGATATTTCCAGAATTGGGTAGGGCCATACATACCACCTTTCTACAACTTTAATATTTAGGTCAATAGAATAATTTTTAATTATTGGAATAAAATCTATAAAATTAAATAACCATTGACTGCTTATATTTAATTCGCTTTGATTTAACTTAGAATAAAACTCCTCTAAACTCAGTGTATCGCCAATTTCAAAAGCTAATTCTCTTAGAATAGTTTGTTCTTTAGTGGTTTTGTTGCCCTCAATATTAATTGAGTTAATGGTAAAGCTTTGTTGAGCATTCAGCAGCTGAACAAAAGCAAAAAATATAAAAATGAAATAAAATCGCATTATGGGTTGAGGTACCTCATTAGAGAATCATATCTATCAGAAAGAGAATCGTTAGTTTCAGAATAATTATATGAGGCAAACACCGTATAATTAAATCTTTCAAAAGTCTGTATGATGGGAGCTATATCTATAATATTTAATTTTATAGTAAGTTTTATGATATCATTATCATCTACGTCGGTAACAAAAGCACTAAGTATTTTGGCGTTATTCCCTTCAATAATCTGAGAAATTTCACTCATGGAATAATCCATTTTTTTCATTTTTAAAACTATGACTCCACCACTTTCTTGAATGGCAGAAATCGACGCTAATGCACTTACTAAAGACTGCCGACTTATTGAGCCAATATATTTTTCTTTTGCTAGTATTGGTAATAAAGATAAATTATGACGATTCATGTAATTAATAATTTCAAAAATGTCTCTTTCTGCCTGTTCAAAGTTTAGTTCTAATTTATCTGCGACTGTACTTATGTCATTATTTTGGTCATGCATATTCCAAATCAACTCTTCAGAGAGAAGTCCTTTCAGCGAATTATTTTCTACTACTGCTAGATGTGAAAGGTGAAATTCCTGCATTAAAGAAAGGGCTTCTAAGCCAGAATTACTGAGTCTAAGAGTAGGAATATCTTTAGTTATGAGTTTTTCAGAATTCATATAAGATGACAAACTTAGTATTTTTACCTTTGTATTGCTTTAAAAATATAAAATTCCATGACAAAATTAAGTGTCAATATAAATAAAATAGCAACTATTAGAAATGCTAGAGGTGGGCAGTTGCCAAATGTTACTTTAGCTGCTCAACGCTGTGAAGCGTTTGGGGCGGACGGCATTACTGTTCATCCAAGACCTGATGGTCGCCATATTACTTATACTGATGTACGAGAAATAGCAAAAATAGTTACTACTGAGTTTAATATTGAAGGCTTTCCTTCCAATGATTTTATACAGTTAATACATGAAGTCAAACCACACCAGGTTACTTTAGTGCCAGACCCGCCTGATGCTATTACATCCAACGCTGGTTGGGATACAATCAAACACCATGATTTTCTGCTTGATATACTTAAGGAGTTTAAACAAGCAGGTATTAGAACATCTTTATTTCTTGATACGAATTTAAAGTATATTGAGTCGGCAGCACATCTGCAATGTGATCGAATTGAATTATATACCGAAAACTATGCGGTTTTATTTCCCAAGAACAAAAAAGATAGCATACAGCCATACATTGATGCCGCCCAACTTGCTCATCAGCTTGGATTTGGCCTCAATGCTGGTCACGATCTAAACCTTCATAATTTGAGTTATTTTAAGAAACATATACCGTTTCTTGAAGAAGTTTCAATTGGACATGCTTTAATTTCTGACGCTTTGTACTTAGGTCTTGAGGAAACTATTCGTCAATATAAACAGTGTTTAAGGTAATGAGTTTATATTCCACTATTTATGGAAAGGGTCAGCCAATGGTTATAGTTCATGGCCTTTTTGGCATGTCCGACAACTGGACAACCATAGCTAAGCAATTTGCTGATTACTTTGAAGTACATATTTTAGATTTACCAAACCATGGTCGTTCGCCTCACACTAATGAGTTTAATTATAACAGTCTTTCACAAGCTGTTAAACAGTATTTTATAGAACATTCATTAGAACATTCATTACTTATCGGTCACTCTTTAGGGGGTAAAACTGCCATGCAACTAGCTACTTCAGAGCCAGAATTAATCTCTAAACTTATAGTTGTAGATATAAGCCCCCGTTTTTACCCCATTCATCATGATAAAATCTTGAAAGGCTTAAATGCAGTCGATTTATTAAAAATTAGTTCTAGACTAGAAGCAGAAAAACGTTTAGCTGAACATATAAGTGAATTAGACGTAAGGCAATTTTTGCTTAAAAGTATGTATTGGAAAGAAAAAGGAAAACTAGATTTTAGATTTAACCTTCCTGTAATTACAAAAAATATAGCTAATGTTGGGGAAGAATTGGGTCATAATAATTGTTTTATAAAACCGACCTTATTTTTAAAAGGTGAACTATCTAACTACATTAGTGAAGATGATGAAGATCTAATCTTTCACCATTTTCCAAAAGCAGAAATAGAGGTGATTTCCGGTTCGGGGCATTGGCTACATGCTGAAAATCCCAGTCAGTTTGTCGATGAGGTGATGCGGTTCAGTTTATAATCTTAATGAACAATTACCTTTATTTTTTCCTGTTCGACCTCTAAAAAGTAGACTCCTTTACTTAAGTTGTAATCAAAAGAAAACGTATTTAATCCTTCAGTTAAATTTAAACTTTTAGTGAACAATTGTCTACCTTGTAGGTCAATAATTCTACAGTAATTTATTTCTGACGTATTCGAATACAGTTCAAAAATAAACTTACCGTTATTTGGATTTGGATACAAAGCGTATTTTAAATCTGTAATATCATTAATGGAAGTTGACGTACATGCTAATTGACAAGCAGCTAATGAATTATATGTCCCGCTACCATCCATTGGGTCAACACAGGCTTCATTTACACAATTAAAAGATGGTTCAACAGCATTTTCTAACTCATTCAATCTTTGATGAAACTCTTGATAAAATTGGTTAGTAATACTTGCATCATGAATTATAATTGTGTTTTCATCATTATTCGTTTCAGCTGCACCAGACCAATTGTGAGAGCCAGTTACTACAGTAGGATCAGAGTCAACATTTGCGTGATCAATGATGCAGTACTTATGATGAAAAATATCATCAACTTCTTGATGAGATAGTACGTTTGCACCCAGCTCTGTTAGGTATTCGTATTCTGATCCTTGTGTATTTACTTGCTCAATAATACCATTTACCTCAACGCCTAAATTATATTGATCCTCAATAGCCCAAGCTAATTGATTGTTTGTAAAAACTAATAAACCAAAGTCAATTTCATAATCGGCAGTTTTAATAGCATTTACAATATTAGTGGTCGTATTATCGGAAGGAGAAAAATAGACCTCAAATGGCTGACCGTTAACAGTGAAATGATGTGGCGTATTGTTCTTCTTATTAGCTCCAAATTTTGCATTTGAAGCGTTGGGATTGTCGCCATCACTACCCCACATTTCATTGAATTCAATTTCAAACGTTCTGGCTACTGATTGGTCTTGAATCATTACTAAATGGTTAGGGTCATCAAATATTTGACCACTTGTCCAGTTGGTAGATCCTGTTAAAACCCAGCAACTATCAAAAACATTCGCATCAACAACAATAAATTTATTGTGCATTATACCCATTCCTTCTGGTCTTTCTAGCACTGGAATACCATCATTTAAGCTGCCAAGTGCCAGTGTTGCGGTTGATTCACAAGTAATATAACGGACTCTTACTCCTCTGTTATAAGCATCATTGATTGCTGATGTGATTAAGCCATCAGAGTGGTTGTAAACAGCTACGTCTAAAGTGTGTTGTGCTTTATCTATGTAAGCTTTTATGGAATCGTTAGTGTAAACTCCTGAAACTTGTGCATTTTCGATACTCGCAACAGTAGTGTCTACAGAATGATTAAAACAAACTCTTATTTCACCAGACGAGTTTGATATAGTAGCAAAAGGTGTAATTGCGGAATAAGTTGTATCAGTATTATCATAAGATATCCCCTGAACATAATATATACTACCAGCTTCTAAATTTTCTAAGCTAATAGAATGATCTGTGGAGGTAAGACCCTCAGAATCTACTAAAGTACCAAGTTCTAAATCAGCTGTTAAGCCATAACTTAAATCTGAGAATCCTTCTAAATTTGTTGTCCAGCTTATATCAAAACTTGTTGTTGTGACATTTGTTTGGACTAGTGGTGTTAATAAGCAAATTCCTTGTTCATACACAAAATCATTCATATCTCTGATCAGAAGTTGATAGCCATCATTACCAGTAAATGAATACTGAGAAGATATGGCAATAATTGTCGCCGGACATGATGGGATAGTTTGACCTTCTAATTCTGAGTCTGCTTTAACGTAAATAATACCTTCTTCATCGTTGGCAGAAAAGGTGTGTGTACCGACGCTAAATACTTGCCCTGGATTATCGAAAATAGCATTTTCAATACTTATAAGTTCTGCTTCAGTGTCTTCTCCAATTTGTGAAGCAAAAATTATTGTTGGTTCAACAGTATAACCACTACCATGCACTGTTAAATCACTTATGGGTTGAAGTTCTAGTAATCCATTATAATCGACTAATACTCCAGTTACTGTAATACTATCACCTCTACTGACACCACTCATCACATCTGGATCATACAATGCAATTCCGGCTGTTGCATCTTCAATGTATCGAATTGGTCCTAGTTCATCACCATTGGTTATAATTCCGCTTATAGTAACGGTCGAATTTAGAGCTTGCTGTCTAGCAGTTGCAATATCTTGAGCAATAATCTGAAAAGTACTTGTAAGTAGTGTAAAAATAATGAGGATAGCTTTCATATTTAAAATTTAGAATGTCAATTTAGCTGACAGGTTAATACGACGTCCCATACCAAAGAATACACCAGCTGACTTAGCGTCAAAATCAGAATAATTAGCGTTATAAGGATCGTTATTTTGGGCGTCTGAAATATAAATTTCGTTCAGAGCATTGAGGATACTCATACGAAAATCTATTTTAGATTTTTTATTGAGTTTTAGGGTATATCCAGCATGAAAATCAACCAACTGATAGGCTGGTATTTTCCATGATTCTCGACCAGCATTTTCACCGTCTAATGAAAGTGGATCGAAATCGGAATAATAGTCATCAAAATGAGTAGCTCTAGCTTTGAGGTATATATTGTCAATAGGTTCGTACCGTACACTTAATCCTAATTGTGTTTGGGCAGCGTCACCAACATGAACTCCAGTAGCATCAAATGATTCAATGACCTCATTGCCAAAATCATCGATAACAGGGTCGTTATTATCATCATAAAAACGAACGCTATCCTTTGATTGCCATGTCCAATCTCCTAAAGACATTAGCCCCTCTAGAGTAAGTTTATTATTCAGTCGTAGTGCCATATCCATTTCGATCCCTTTGTGTAAGGCATCCATTCCGTTGATGTTGGCTCGTACAGGTTCATCATCTACTAAAATTGATACGCCACCATTAGATGGTTTGTTTTCCCATCGTGTATAGTAGCCGTTTAGGTTGGCAGAAAATAGGGATGAGCGATAGGAATATCCACCTTCTACTGCTTTGACAATTTCATTTTCGATATCACGATACAAATTGTTGGAATAATCGTAAATATTATTAAAACGAGGGGCTTTGGAAATATACCCTACATTAAAAAACACATTGTGGTTTAGATTAATGTTATAATTCGCTCCTGTTTTTAATGTAAAACCCTTAATCCATTTCCAAGAAGTTTCAGCACGTCTAGCTTGTGCTGAATTCATTGTGTAAGCTACACCGTTGTGAATAATGGTATCTTCTATCATGCTTTTTACAGCTCCTATAATGGCACCATTTTCATCGTAAATAATTTCTGTAATAACAGAAGTTCCTAGAGCTTCTACATAAGTAGTGTCTTCTAACACAAGATCTTTTTTCTTAAAATAATCTATACGTTTATAAGCAGAATTTGATCCAGAAATATTCAAAAAAGCACTAAGTTTTCCATCGCTGTATTCAGCCTGAGAAAATAGTCCTGACCATTTTACTATCCCATCGTTATGATATCTAATTTTATCGCCGACACGTTTAATTTGAGTATTCTGAAGTTTGTTGTCTTCATCAATGACATAGTCACCACCCAATAAATCATACACTTCTCTATAATGTTCACCTCTGTAAGATCGAAAATCCAGCCCCCCTGAAAAAGTAAATTCCTCATTCATTTGGTAATTAATAGTGGATAGCCCGCCATACCAGTAATGATTATTGATTGAGCTTAACAGAAAATTATTAGACTCCAATTCATTATCGCTAAAAAGAGGGTTGACATTATTCTTGTTAAGGTCGTAGGCGTCTTGAAAATTGTATTGACCATTTTGGTCATAATTGTCTGAGTTACTGCTGATATTAGTTCCGCCACCATTTCCAATTGATAAATAAGCAATATTTGAGATATAAAACTTATCACTTACGGCCCAAAAATCACGTAGTGAAAATTGAGGTTTATGGTAATAGTTTTTCTTGGTATTCAATACTTCCTTATTTCTAAGGGTATCACCATTTGAATTTAGCTCCCAACGGTCAAGGTGTCCCCAGTGCTTATTATAACTGATACCTTTGTTGTTTATGTCGCCAAATAAAGTATCGTTTATTCCCAGTTCTGAAGCATATTCTGTTGAATAGGTGGCAATATCGCTTTTATATGAACGTTGACCATGTTGCTGTGGCGCACCTAAAGCGGATAAACTTAGAGTATGTTTGCCTATAGTTTTTTGAACTTTTGCATAGTAGAAAAATCCCTCACTAAATGTTTCTTCAACAAAACCATACCCTCTTTTGTATGAGCCTGCAAAAGTAAGTCCCCAGCCATTTTTTAATTTTCCTGAATTATAACCTACAGTGGTTCGTAGTTTTCCATAGGAATCGACTTCTTGTTTTATACTTCCACCCTTTCGATTTTCAATACCTTTGGTAAGCAGATTCATTGTGCCACCAACGGAAGGTATTGCAATTTTAGAAGCACCTAATCCTCTCTGAACCTGAATATTACTAGTCACTGCATCTAATCCAAACCAATTTGACCAATAGACCCAGCCATTTTCCATATCATTTACTGGAATACCATCTATCATAACCGCTACATTCCTTTGGTTGAAACCACGAATAGTTATTCTAGCATCACCATCTCCGCCACCTTGTTGTGTAGCATATACTCCTGGAGTAGAGTTTAGTACCATTGGAATATCCTGAGAGGCTAGCTCCTCATCGATTTTTTTGAGAGGAATGGTAGAAAAAGCTACAGGTGTTTTTCTGTCTATAGCTACATCAGCCACCACTTGAACTTCATTCAATACAATAGTATTTAGCCCTATATTTAGTTGAATGGGTTTTCCTTCCAGCTTTAAATTTTTAGTAACTTTCTGATAACCAACATAAGAAATACTAACGTCAATTGTTTTAGCTGAAGATTCAAAGCTGAAATTCCCATCAAAATCAGTAACTATACCTTTACCGTCAAAGGCTATAGTTGCCCCAAATAGAGGCTCATTTGTTGTATTATCAATTACGTTACCTTTTATTTTAGTCTGACCAAAAGTAGAAATAGATAATACTAGACTAGCAATTAGAATAATATGCCTCATTTGAAAATTAAGGTTTTAACTTACTTTATTAAGATTGAGGTCGTTTGAACGGTGTTATCATTAAAGGTTAATGATAAAATATAAAGCCCTTTCTCAATATCTCTGGTATTTAATTGATGTTTTGTTGTTGAGCTAGATCTTGTAGTAATATTAACTTCCTGTCCTAGAATAGAAAATAACTTAATTGTTTCAATCGATTTTTTAGCTTGAACAGTTACAATTTGACCTTTTACTGAAGGGTTAGGGTAGGCGACAAAACTACTCATCTCATTCTCATTGATATTGGCAGGGTTGCCGTTACAATCACAATCATGAGTTCCAAGTTCAGACCATGTGTTAATAGACAAGGAATCCCATTCTGTTGAAGGATTAAATAGGACAGGATTTGTACTTACGCCACTTTTGACACTAGCTTTTCTTACTAGTGTATGATTTTTTGTCCACCATGCACCATTATTTGCATCAGTAAATCCAGCAGTAGCGTCGTCAGTCCATGCGTCACCAGGATCTTCTCCAATTTTTCCGACAATATCAATCAAGGTGCCATTTTTTGATAGAGCGATAACATCATTTCCGTTCATATATAATGGGGAAGGATATTCTGGAGCCCATTGATCAGCCATATTGTATAATTCCACTTCAATGTAGCCAAATTCATTAGCCGAGTTGGTGTCAGCGTTAGTAACTACCCATGTACCATAAGCGTCAATACTGCCAGATAATGTCATGTCATCAGAAACTGTACTAGAACCATTGGCATATCGTTCAATCTTATATGCACTTAAATCAATAGGGGATGAGGTAGGGTTATAAATTTCAACAGCTTTGTTGTTTGAAGAGCCTTCTACATATTCAGAAATAAATAGTTCAGAACAATCTTGAGCGAATGTTGAGAGTGATAAAAGGCATAAAGCAAATGTTGTTAATGATAACTTCATAGGTTGAGTGTTTTAAATTAAGAATTAGTGTCAAAAATATATTATTTAATGTAATTATCACTAACTTAAATTTAAGGAAATAAATAAATGTGTATTAAGATTTTGTAAAAAGTTGATATTTATTACAATAACTGTATAGTATTTAGCATTACATTTTCGCTATATTTACAATGTAAATCTAGCATAGATGTCAAACAATTTAGTTATAATACCAACATACAATGAAAAAGAAAATATTGAGCGAATCATTCGTAAAGTATTTTCTTTTGAATTAGCTTTTGATATACTCATTGTGGATGACGGTTCTCCTGATGGAACGGCTCAAATAGTCAAAAATCTTCAATCTGAATTTGACTCTTTACATCTCCAGGAAAGGACAGGTAAGCTTGGATTAGGCACTGCCTACATTCATGGATTTAAGTGGGCTTTAAATAGGGATTTTGACTACATTTTTGAGATGGACGCTGATTTTTCTCACGATCCTGACGATTTATTAAGATTACATCATGCTTGTGCTTCAAACAACGCTGATTTAGCAATAGGATCTCGTTATACAAATGGGGTAAATATTGTGAACTGGCCAATGAGTAGACTACTCATGTCCTTCTTTGCTTCCAAATACGTAAAATTTGTCACCGGTCTTCCTGTGAATGATTCAACAGCTGGATTTATTTGCTACAAACGATCTGTTTTGGAAACCATTGATTTAGATATGATTCAGTTTGTAGGCTATGCCTTTCAAATAGAAATGAAATTTAAGGCCTGGCGTTCCGCCTTTACTATAAAAGAAGTGCCAGTTATTTTTACAGATCGTAAAGAAGGTTATTCAAAAATGGATACTTCCATATTTTTTGAAGCTTTTATTGGCGTGCTACAACTTAAATTCAAAAGTTTTTTTTCCAAACCTAAACAAAAACCTAATGCTTAAAACACTCATTCGAAATGCTCAAATTGTCAATGAAGGGCATTTATATCAATCGGATGTTTTAATTGAAAACGGGATTATTTCAAAAATCGCTCAAAAAATTGATGTCTACACTGATGAAATAATTGATGCAAATGGAAGCTTATTAATACCCGGTGTGATTGATGATCAAGTTCATTTTAGAGAACCAGGCTTAACCCATAAAGCTGATATCTATTGCGAGTCGAGAGCAGCTGTTGCTGGAGGAATTACGTCCTACATGGAAATGCCAAATACAGTCCCTCAAACTCTAACCCAAGACCTTCTGGAAGAAAAATATAACAAAGCGAGTCAAGTTTCACTGGCCAACTATTCTTTTTTTATGGGAGCGTCAAACGATAACTTAGATGAAGTTCTCAAAACAGACCCAAAAACAGTTGGAGCAATTAAAATTTTTATGGGCTCCTCAACCGGTAATATGTTAGTTGACAATAGGCAGGTTTTGGAAAAAATATTTCAGAAATCTAAAATGTTGATTGCTGTACACTGCGAAGATGAGGAGACTATTAGAACAAATACAGAAAAAGCCAAAGCACAATTTGGTGAGGATATTCCTATTAATTATCATCCTGTAATAAGAAATGACGAGGCCTGTTATAAGTCATCGTCAATGGCTATTGAATTAGCTAAAAAATACAATACACGCTTACATGTTTTTCATTTAAGTACAGCTAAGGAATTGGACTTATTTAGAAACGATATTCCATTAGAAGAAAAGCGAATTACTGCTGAGGTTTGTATTCATCATTTATGGTTCAATGATAGTCAGTACGAAGAGAAGGGAACTCACATAAAATGGAATCCAGCCGTGAAATCAGAATATGATAGATCACAACTTTTTGAGGCAATGTTAGATGATAGGCTTGATATAATTGCTACTGATCATGCACCTCATACTTTAGATGAAAAAAATAACACCTACCTCAAAGCTCCTTCTGGCGGTCCTTTGGTTCAACACGCTTTAGTGGCAATGCTAGAGTTCTATCATCAAGGAAAAATAGCTTTAGAAAAGATTGTGGAAAAAATGTGCCATGCCCCGGCTATTTGTTTTCAATTAAGTAATAGAGGATTTATTCGAGAAGGGTATGCTGCAGACCTAGTACTAGTCGATTTAAATAAGCCTTGGCAAGTTGAAAAGAAAAATATTTTATATAAATGTGGTTGGTCTCCATTTGAAGGCACTACTTTTAAATCGAAAGTCACTCATACATGGGTAAACGGACATTTAGTTTATAAAGAAGGTGAATTTGATGAATCTAAAAAGGGAGCTAGGTTGCTATTCGATAGGTAAAAAAAAAAGGGCATTAGCCCCTTTTTTTAAAATTTGATATACGAAAATTATTCAGCAGCTTCTTCAGTAGCTGTTGAATCTACTTCCATTTCCTCAGCTACGACTTCAGTAGAGTCAGTCATTACTTCAGTAGTATCAGTAGTAGCCTCAACTGGAGCAGCTGTGTCTTCAGCTTCAGTGCTTTTTTCAGCAGGAGCACCACAAGCTACTAAGCCCGTTACTGCAATTGCTAGAATGTAAATTAAATTTTTCATTACGTAATATTTAATAATTAAAGTGCAAATATACTCTTATATATGTATTATGAAAGTTGATTACCTTTGATTTATGAATAAATTTCTTTTAATAACTCTTCTGTTTTTGATAAATTGTAGTGGTCCAGAATCAAATTCTAGAGACTTTATAAGCAAAGATCAAATGACTATAATTCTTAAAGAAAGACAATTAATAGTTTCTACTTTCAATACCTTTCAGTATGATGGAAAACTGGATGAATCAGTAGTAGATTCTTTATTGTCATCTGTATATTTAGAAATGGGATATTCTGAAAATCAATTTCAAACAAGTTGGAATTTTTATATGAATGATTCGAAGGGTGAACTTATTGAAATATATGACAGTATCTTACATGAATTAGAGTATGACAAAGAAATTACTAGGTAGTTTGTTCTTTCAAAAACCACTTTCCATAGTTTGATACACTTTGTCTTATAGGTATAAAAGAGTAAGATAAATGATTTCTTACTTTCTCATTAGAATATTTATTGGTAATCATTGCTTTATTAGCTGTTTCTTTAGTTATCAACGGTTTTTTAGCCGTTACAACTGATTTTAGCCATTCAAGTCGCCAAGCAACTTCTTTAAGTAATGGGGTTACTTTTACAGACGGTTTTGGACGATTGAGCTCTTCAGCTATCCACTCAAAAACAGTTTTATATTTTAGGTTTTCAGCATTTATAATAAAACGTTCATTAATAATATCACTCTCTAATAACTGAACACTTATTTCTGCAACATCCAAGACATCCACATAGCCTGTTCCCCCAGACGAATAATACTTTAGACCTTGCCAAACTTTCTGAAACATTTGTGAGCTCCCTTTGTTCCAATCGCCTGGCCCTAGAACAATAGACGGATTAACAATAACCGCATTTAAACCCTCAGCAATTCCACGCCACACTTCTTGTTCTGATAGGTATTTGCTTCTAGAGTAAATAGTGTTGGTCTTATCTTCTTTCCAGTTACACTCTTCGTTTTTTATAGATAATGTCGGGTCATTTCCTAAAGCAGCTACTGAACTAATGTGTAATAGTTTAGAAATATTAAGCTTTGAACAGCAGTTAACTATGTTGGCAGTACCATTTATATTTTGAGCTAACATTTGCTGAGCATCTTTGGCTGAAAAAGAAACTATTGCGGCACAATGGATTACCTTTTGGCACCCCTCTATAGCTTCATCTAATGATAAAAAATCAAGAATATCGCCATTGACCCACTCAATACTTTTTAAAAGTTCGTTTTGTTGATAATGAGAAAATGTTGATTGAACAATTTTCATTGAGCTATTTTTTCTCTTCAAAGCTCTAACACTATGGCCATTTTGTAGTAATTTAAGGAGAATATGACTGCCTATTAAACCAGTTCCGCCAGTAACAAATATCATATTACAAAGGTAGGTAAAAAAATAGCCCTTAATTCCCACATTATTTATATTTGTCAAACTAAAAATAAACCTAACGAATGAATTTTGTAAAAGAACTACAATGGAGAGGCATGATACACGATATTATGCCTGGAACAGAAGAGCAATTTGAAAAAGAATTAACTACTGCTTATATAGGTTTTGACCCTACTGCTGATTCCTTACACATTGGTTCATTGGTTCAAATCATGATTTTAGTCCACCTACAACGATGTGGACACAAGCCTATTGCACTGATGGGAGGTGCCACCGGAATGGTGGGTGACCCTTCTGGTAAATCTAAAGAAAGAAATATGCTTTCTGAGGAAGTACTACAACATAATTTACAATGTGTGCAAAAACAAATGACAAAATTTTTAGATTTTGACTGTGGTGAAACGTCTGCCGAAATACTAAATAATTATGACTGGTTTAAAGACTTTTCATTTTTAGACTTTATTAGAGAAGTTGGTAAATATATTTCTATAAATTATATGATGGCTAAAGACTCAGTGAAGTCACGATTGGAAAGTGGCATGAGTTTCACAGAGTTTAGCTATCAGCTGGTACAAGGCTATGATTTTTATTGGTTATTTTCTAACAAAAACTGTAAAGTACAGTTAGGCGGTTCTGATCAGTGGGGGAATATAACTACTGGAACAGAATTTATTCGACGTAAAGAAGGGGGTGAAGCTTTTGCAGTTACTACTCCTCTTATTAAGAAAGCCGATGGTGGTAAGTTTGGAAAAACAGAAGATGGTAATGTATGGTTAGATAAAGACCTGACTTCACCCTATAAGTTTTATCAATTTTGGTTAAACTCATCTGATGATGATGTGAAAAATTATATACGTATTTTTACATTACTCAGCCAAGAGGATATTGAACAAATAGAACAAGAACATGAACAAGCACCTCATTTGAGACTATTACAAAAAACACTAGCAAAAGATATTACCACTCGAGTACATTCTAAAGAAGATTATGAGTCTGCACTAAAAGCATCAAATATTTTATTCGGCAAATCTACTTCAGAAGATCTTTTGTCTTTAGATGAGGAAACATTCCTATCAGTATTTGAAGGAGTACCACAATTTAGAGTTACTCAAAGTGATTTAGATTCTGATATTTTAAGTTTTGTTGCTGAAAAGACTCATGTTTTTTCCTCAAAAGGTGAGGCTAGACGAATGATTCAGAGTAATGCTGTAAGTATTAACAAAGAAAAAATAGGATTAGAGGCAACACTTTCTATTTCAAACCTAATTGCTGACAAATACCTTTTAGTACAAAAAGGAAAGAAGAACTATTTTCTAATTATTGTAGATTAAGGAAGTGAAGAATGGTGAAGATTTATTTTTAACTCACCATTTTCTAAAACATAGCCAAAACTGTATTCAACTTTGGTATCTTCACCATTGTTATCCGTAAAAAAGTAGTGACCAACGGCAAATGCTTGCTTTTCACCGACAGTGACCTTGACGTTTTCAAATCTAACATTTGTCCAAGGCTTGAGAGCAAAACCATTGTCCTCGGCTATATTACCGCCCACAAAATAAGAAATGATATCCCTATGATTGGTTCTGAATGCTTCAATCTTTGCCATTGTAGGTTTCATCATTACTTCATTGGAGTAATGTTCTGTTACAAAATCAGAGGCAGAAATTGCTTCTTTGCCAATCATTACTACTCCATTACCCCATGATTGTTGGGCATCTAAAACTTGTTGTTCGTTTATCATGTCCGCAATTTATTATTTTATTAAAAACTGTACAAATTTGAATGTTTATTAGTGTTTAAAGGCTTTTATGTTATGAAATTGTTAAATTTTTGTTATATTTGTGTATTAATTAAAATTTTGTGATATGAAAACTATCTTATTAATAACAACAGTTGCTTTGCTCTCTTCTTGCACGTTAAGTGAAATGACTAGTCAGTCAAATTATAAAATCGCAGAGCTTTCAGATGATGAGTTAGCACGATTTGAAGCAAAAGGAAAAAGTCTATTCTACAATAACGAAAAAGTAGCGACCATTGGAAGTCTTGACTATGAATACTATGAAGGTAATTATATAATGGAAGTAAGTATGATTCAACATTCAGCTATTTATAACGAAATGACTGAAAAAATTGCCTACTACATGTCATCCAATTACCCAGAAGCTAAAATAGAGGTAAAAGTAGAGCGAGAAGCTTACGATATGTATGGTTTAAATAACAAATAATTTTTCAAAACAGAAGTATACGTCCTTGTGTGGTTTAAGTTTTATATGACCCAGCTGTTTGTAGCCCATGCGCTTGTAAAAGTCAATGGCTTTAGGGTTATTAATGTAGGTGTCTAGTCTCATTGAAGTACAACCACTTTTCTTTGCTAATTGTTCTGCAAATAACATCATTTGCTTTCCTACTCCCTTGTGCCAAACACTTTCTTTAGCACAAAGTCGATGAACAACCATAAAATTATTGCTTTTATCCTCCCAATTGATGCTTAAATAACTTTGGTCTTGTATGCGGTCAATTTTTATTCCAGAGACAATCTCATTATTAAGATTGCCAACATAATAGTCACCAATTTCTAAGTCCTTTTGAATAACTTCTCTACTAGGGTAAGTGTCGTCCCATTGGTCAATACCTAAGGCTATCATTCCACAGACGCATGAGTTGTAAACAGCCATAATATCATCCAAATCTTTAGCTACAGCTTGTCGTATAGAAATCATTGTTCTAAAAGTAAGTTGCAACCCCTGATATCGGCTTGAGTAAATCGTCCTTTAAGTTCAAATCTGTTATCATCACGAGTTTGACCTAAATCTTCTGTAGCAATAAACGAACAGGAGTGTATATTTGCTAGGTCAATAATATTAATACCACCTGTTTTTCCATGAGGAAGAAGACTCAAAGGGTCTTGAGGTTCTCTAATAATAATTTTCATCCAAGGCGGAGTCTGAAAAATACCACCCCCATTTGAGTAGGCTTGAGAAAGTAATTCCGTCATTCCATATTCGGAATGTATATTTTCAATTTGAAAAGCTGTTTTTAATTCATGGTGCAGTTCTTGTTTGGTCATTTCAGCTCGTTTGCCTTTCATACCGCCTGTTTCCATGACTATTGTATCCTCTAATTTCTGTGGAAATTGTTCTGCCAGGTCAAGAAGTGCATAACTTACCCCAATAAGTAAGGTTTTTCGTTTAGTACTTTCATTCAAAACGGCATTAAGCTGATCTAGGTTGTGAAGATAAAAACCACTTTTTGGGTCTTGGCTATCTTTTATTAAATGTTCACACATGTAGACTAAAGATGAACCTTCTCTTTCTAGATATGAAGGCAAGAGAGCCAATATACGGTAGTTGGCAGGATTGCCGTAAAATAGCTCAAAACCTTTTCTAAAGCTTTTGGTGTATAGATTAAGGTCTGCCACATGATGATGACTATTTTCTTGTCCTGTTGTCCCGCTACTTTTAAAAACTATTTCAGCAGATTTTTCATTAGCTAAAATAGTATGGCTTTTAAAAAATGAAATAGGTAAAAACGGTATAGATGCAATGGAAGTAACACTATCAACTGGCGTCTTCAATAAATCTAGATAGTGTTTGTATATTTCACAGTTACTAGCTTGTAAACGAAATATTTTAAGGGCTATTTCCTCAAAGGACAGTTGAGTATCAAACACTTCCATATTACAAAACTAAATAAAAAACAGCTCTATTAGCCTTGAATATTGAACATAAAGATTATTGTTCTGTAGTTAAAACCCTAATTTTCCAAAGAATTTAGAAAGACCTGCTAAAAATTCTCTTGGCATTTCTACTAACATAGAATTAAAACTTAATTGATCGTTAACACCTATGGCAATGGCAATAGATATAATCAATCCTATTAGGGCATATGAAAAATCTTTAATAAGCAGTTTAAATGCTGTAGCTGTACTATTTTCTCCGGTATTTCGGATAGCCATAGCCACTTCTCTACCACCCAAGAGTCCAATAAACACCCATGTTGTACTCATTGGTACTTGAGAGTATAGTTTAAAGTAGAATAAGATAATACAGTAAATAAAATCGATGATAGTGGCAAAACGAACATCGTTAACCACAGATTTTTCGGTAACAATTTTTTGAATTCTACCCCCCTTATAGTAGAGAAGTAGTCCCAACCCAATAAATACTACACCGGCAAAACCTAAAAACTGAATAAAACTCATGCTTCTAGGTAAGTAAACCGCTATGTTTGCGGCATCTTGCATAAGCCAAACCGACCATAGTGTGCCGCTAGTTAACCATTGAGCGATTGTCCATCCAAACTTTGCTTTTCCAGTAAACACGCGTTTTGCCCATCTAGATATTAGCATAAATAAGCCAAAGCCAAAGAAGAAAGCCAATACATAACCACTCATACTTTTTGCTAATACTTGACCTACTGCGGCAGGAGCGGCAGCAAAGGAAGTTAGTAAAATGAAAGTAGTTGAAACTGGCATTCTAAGCCTAGTTAAAATGAGTAAAAAAACAGGAGCAGCTATTTGAAGGAAATGAAATTCTGTAGGGCTCTTCTCAAACCCCTTGGCCATGAGACGTCCATGACTGACATCACCGTTGAAAGTAAACCACGAATAGCCTACCGTAAATAAAAAAATTCCGCCAATAAATATCCACAATACCCACCATTTTTTGTCTTGATTAGAGGCGATAAACGTTCCAATAGTTTGAATGCTATCGTTGGCAACAGCTGCATAAGCTGCAAAAATAAAACCAACCCACATACCAAGCTGCGGGTAAGGAGTAGCAAACATAGCAATCATGAATGCGACAACGATGAAGGTCAAAAAGTTTCGCTCATCTTTGTTAACGACTAACTGAGTTGTGCTTCGGAAGTTGGAAAATAATTTTTTCATAAAACCAATAACTAAAGTAGTGCCACAGTATAAACAGCAACCATTAAAATCACGTAGAGTAATTTGCTGATATCGACTTTTTTAGGGGTAGTTGGTTCCATAATAAAAATGTGAAATTTATTTTTGCAAGTTAATTTAATTAGCCAATTTTAAAAAGCCTTTGAAAGTCAAAATAATATAAAGCAATTGTTAATTAAATGTTAAATAACATTAAACTTAGTTCAGCTTACCATTTAAAATTTGAAATACAACTATTTCAACCAGTATAATTTTATTTGTATATGATCGCTTAAATTATACATATAAAATATTACATTTGTAAGTAATGACTAATGCCTCAAAAATACTAATTGTTGATGACGAAAAGGATATTTTAGAGTTTTTATCCTATAATTTGAAAGCCGAAGGCTATGAGGTAATAGTGGCCGACAATGGTGTTCAGGCTATTGAATTGGCTCAATTACACCAGCCTGCTCTGATTATTCTCGATGTTCAAATGCCTAACATGGATGGAATTACAACATGTGAAAAAATTCGTGAAATCCCTTCCCTAAAAGATGTCATCATTACTTTTTTGACGGCTCGATCAGAAGATTATTCGCAAATTGCAGGTTTTGAAGCAGGAGCTGATGATTACATTAATAAACCCATTCGTCCAAAAGTATTAGTCAGCCGGGTAAAAGCCCTGTTAAAACGCGGTGGCTACAGCCAGGATTCTGACTCTTCAATAAACTTAGGGGATATATTGGTTAATATTGAAAAGCATCAAACCTTTTACAAGGGTAGTGAAATTAATCTAGCAAAAAAGGAGTTCAAATTATTGAAACTTTTGATCTCTAAACCTGGAAAAGTATTTACTCGGGAAGAAATTCTTGAAAAAGTATGGGGAATGGATATTATTGTTGGAGATAGAACAATTGACGTTCATATCAGAAAGTTACGTGAAAAATTTGCCAATCATTACATCAAAACTATAAAAGGAGTAGGCTATAAATTTGAATACTAATGCAACTATCTACGCCTCAGAAAACAGCCATAGTTATTTCATTTTTCATTTCATTGAGTGTTGCTGTGACACTCATTATAGCAAATTATTTTACTTGGACTAGTCTAAATGTCTCTCAAATTGTAATTTTTTTAGTTGTTTTAACATTCTTATCATACACTATTTCACTTTTCATTATTAGAGATTACCTCTACGATAAAATCAGATTGATTTATAAAACATTAAGTCGTCAGAAAGGTAGTAGTAATGAGGTTGAAACTGATCTTAACAAAGTAAATGAAGATATTGACCGTATGGTAGCTGAACGTCAGCGCGAAATTGATGACTTAAAAAATACTGAAACTTTTAGAAGGGAATTTATAGGTAACGTTTCTCACGAACTTAAAACGCCGATTTTTAACATACAAGGCTATATTCATACTTTAATGGATGGAGCCATAAAAGACGATAATGTTAATATTAAATACCTAAAGCGAACGAGTAAAAGTGTGGATAGAATGATTAATATCGTTGATGATCTTGAAATAATATCAAAAATCGAATCTAACCGATTAGAATTAGAATTTTTAAGATGGAATATTGTTAGTCATGTTCAAGAGTTATTTGAGATTTTAGAGATCAAAGCTCAAAAAAGAGGGATAAACCTGAGTATTATTAATGAGTCCAGTTCAGGCTTTGTAGAAGCTGACAAGGATAAAATATCCCAAGTATTGGTCAATCTTATCGAAAATTCTATAAAGTATGGCAAAGAAAATGGTACAACTAAAGTACGGTTTTATGAAATGGGAGAAAATATGCTAGTTGAAATTGCTGATAACGGCAACGGAATTTCTGAAGAACACCTGCCGCGTTTGTTTGAACGGTTTTACAGAGTTGATAAATCTAGATCTAGAGACGAAGGCGGTACAGGTTTAGGTCTTTCAATTGTCAAGCATATCATTGAAGCTCACCGTCAAACTATTAATGTAAGAAGTACAGAGAGTGTTGGTACTACCTTTTCATTCACTGTAAAAAGGAGCCAATAAGTCTTTCCAATTAACTTCTTCTTCTTGGCTAGTAAACCCGCTAAATATTCGAGATTTTTCAATTGCTATTGATAGGTCAAACTGATTTTGGTGCATGGCAAACGCAATTTTTTGGTCATAAAAGTATTTGCCTAAATACAGCTGTTCGGTTTGCCCTGGCGTAGGTACAAATACAGCTTTTTTATTTAGCTTAGCCAAGTCCATAATAGTTGAATAGCCCGAACGACTAATAACCAGATCAGCATTAACCATAGCCTGATTGAGCTCTTTAGCATTCAAATGACCGACAATTTTAAGGTTACCTATTTTTTTTACAGAATTGTCCTCCGTTTTACCTAATACCAATAAGGCTTTTTTCTTAGAATTTAATAATTGCTTTTTCAATAGATTTTCAAACATACTTCGTTGAGGTTCAGGACCAGATAATACAGCTAGTATGTCTAACGATTCTGTTTGTTCTATTACTTTAAAACGCGACAAGCCACCAATAAATTGACACGGTACTCGCGGTAATTCGGTTTTGGTAAGCTCTCCACTAAGTTGATGTTGACTAAAATCTGGTATCCAACACGACTCATACCGTTCAATATATTTGTAATTCAAGCTTTGAATCCATTCGCTAAAAAAAGGCGACTGAATATGTAGCTGATGAGTTATGAATATACAGGGTACTTTTTTAGAATATAGTCCATAGCGATTATCAGAAATAACCCCATCAATATTATAATCTGAAATAATTTGTTGCAATTGGCGGTTTTCCTTTCTTATACTTCTCCAAATTTTAATACTTTGAACGAGCATGCTAAGTGTCATATTGCTAGTTTTTGGATAGCGAATATCATAGCCTTCCAACTTGATAAACTCGTGCTTTGGAAATTCATTCATCAACAATAGAAGTGGGCGACCACCAGCAGCAAATACGACTTCAAAACCATGAGCCTCCAATTGCCAAACAATGGGTATACAACGGCTAGCATGACCCAGCCCCCAATCTAGCGGAGCTAATAGAATACGTTTTTTACTATTCACTCTTCGAAAGTAGCTAAATTTTAGGCTATTTTTGACAAAATTTTCAGTATTGGCAAAAAATAAACTTCGTAAATTTTCTCAAATAAATTGCTACAAACATGTCGTTCAACCTACTTTTGAAGAATTAAAATCTGGTTTTTCATTAAAAGGAAAGTGGAAATCTGAAATGTTCAAAAATGATAATCCATTAGTTTTAGAACTGGGTTGTGGCAAGGGAGAGTATTCAGTTGGATTGGCCCAAGCCTATCCCCAAAAAAACTTTTTAGGCATAGACGTCAAAGGAGCTAGAATGCATAAAGGAGCCACAGACTCTTTAGAAGAAAGCCTAACAAATGTAGCTTTCTTAAGGACTCGCATAGAGTTTATAGAATGGTGCTTTGAAACCGATGAAGTTGATGAAATATGGATAACCTTTCCAGATCCTCAAATCAAAAAGAAAAGAGCCAAGAATAGACTTACTCATCCAACCTTTCTTAAGCGCTATGCTTCAATTTTGAAAGCCGATGGGCTTATTCATTTAAAAACAGACAGCCAATTTTTGCATGGCTACACTTTAGGAATTATAGAAGGGCATGAGCATAGTTTAGAAGATGCCGAGCACGATATTTATAACGCTCAACTTCAACGTCCGCATTTACATATTAAAACTCACTACGAAAAGTTGTTTTTAGAAAAAGACATGCCAATTACTTACCTAAGGTTCAGTTTGAATAGAGCCTAAATTATCAATTCTATGAACTCTTTTTTTCAAAAAGTCCATGAAGTAACGCAGCTTATCCCCGAGGGTAAAGTCACAACTTATGGTGCTATTGCTCGATATTTAGGAAGTCCGCAATCTGCTCGCATGGTGGGTTGGGCACTAAATACTGTAAAAGGCTATGAGACACCTGCTCACCGTGTAGTAAACCGAAAAGGTCTACTAACGGGGAAGTTTCACTTTGATGGTATCAGTCTCATGCAAGACCTTCTAGAAAATGAAGGTATTATGGTTATTGATAATCAGGTAAAAGACTTTGAAAGTGTATTTTGGGATCCTAGTAAAGAATTAATTTGAGTCAGTCTAAACAAACGCCCAATTGCGTATCTTTGCACTACAATGACATTAACAAAGGAACAGATTTTATCGGCTTTATCAACTTTTACCCTACCAAACGGCGGTAAAGACTTGGTATCAGCTAATTGTGTCCGAAATATTCAAATCTTCGGCACAGAAGTGATAATAGATATTGAAATTGATAATCCAACTTTACAATATAAAAAAAAGGTAGAGGTAGATAGTATCAAGGCAATACATGATCATGTCTTTGAAAAGGCGGATGTAAAGGTTAATCTTATTGTAAATTCACCACAAAAACCAAGCCAACAAATACGCGGGAAAGCTATTCCCGGAGTAAAAAATATTATTGCTATTGCCTCAGGAAAAGGTGGAGTTGGTAAGTCCACCGTTTCAGCCAATTTAGCAGTAGCACTAGCAGAAGAAGGGTATTCAGTAGGTCTTGTCGATGCTGATATTTATGGTCCTTCTATGCCTATAATGTTCGATGTAGTAAATGCTCAACCACAAGGCCGAATGGTCGAGGGTAAAAAGCGTATTGTTCCAGTGGAAAGTTATGGTGTTAAACTGTTGTCCATCGGTTTTTTTGCTAATACCGACCAGGCTGTGGTCTGGCGAGGTGCAATGGCTTCGAAGGCCCTGAATCAGATGTTGTGGGATGCCGATTGGGGCAATATTGATTACCTTTTAATTGATTTACCACCAGGTACTGGCGATATTCATTTGTCTTTAGTTCAGTCTATACCTGTTGGAGCAGCAATAGTTGTCAGTACGCCACAACCAATCGCATTAGCTGATGCAAAAAAAGGAGTAGCGATGTTTAAGATGGATGCTATAAATGTCCCTGTCTTAGGATTAGTTGAAAATATGGCATATTTTACACCAGAAGAATTACCTAACAATAAATATTATATTTTTGGAAAAGATGGTACTAAAGGTTTAGCAGAGCGTTTAGACTTGCCATTACTAGCTGAAGTACCTTTAATACAGAGTATTCGTGAGGCAGCTGATGTTGGAAGACCAGCCGTATTGCAGGGCGACACACCTTCAGCAAATGCTTTTGTTGGTCTAGCTAAAAATGTAGTCCTTCAAATGGATAAACGCAATGAACTTGAGGCTACTAAAACTGTAGAAATTACAACTATGAACGGATGTTCAACAAAATAAAACAATGGGAATAATTACCGATTCAAACATTATAAGCAAAATAGAAGATGCCCTTGCTCAGGTTCGTCCATTTTTAGAGTCTGATGGTGGCGATATTCGTTTGGTGGAAGTGACTGATGATTTTATAGTGAAAGTTAAACTTCTTGGTGCATGCAGCGATTGTCAAGTAAGTATGATGACGCTAAAAGCTGGGGTAGAGCAAACCATTAAAAAAGTGTTGCCGCAAGTCAAAGAGGTGGTTGATATAGATAAAACAGACAATTAAATGACTCAAGAAACAGTCGAAAAAGTTGTTATATTTTTTGCAGGCGACTCAGGGGATGGTATACAACTAACAGGTTCACAATTTACAAATACAACGGCTTTATACGGAAATGACTTAAGTACTTTTCCAGACTTTCCAGCCGAAATACGTGCTCCACAAGGCACCCTTGCTGGGGTATCAGGTTTTCAAATTTCTTTTGGTAGTACTGAAATCTTTACGCCAGGTGACGAATGCGATGTATTAGTCGTTATGAACGTAGCGGCATTGAAAGCCAACCTCAAACGGTTAAAAAAGGGGGGTACAATAATTGTAAATACAGACGGTTTTGATAAGCGAAACTTACGTCTAGCAGGCTATCAAGATAATGAAAACCCACTTAACGATAACTCCCTGTCTTCATACAGAGTCAATGAAATTGATATTACAAAATTGACTCGTGAATGTCTGGTTGATATATCGCTAGGGATTAAAGAAAAAGACCGTTGCAAAAATATGTTTGTTTTAGGTTTTGTTTACTGGATGTATAACCGAACACTTGATCATACAATTACCTTTTTAAAAGAAAAATTTAAGCATAAAGAAGACGTTCTTGAAGCAAATATTCGAGTACTCAAAGCAGGCTATAATTTTGCAGATACTTGTGAAATTTCAACTAGTAGATTTGATGTAAAACCTGCAAAAATGTTGTCGGGTACCTATCGAAACATAATGGGTAATCAGGCCCTTGCTATGGGACTTATTGCTGCCTCACAACAGTCAGGGCTTGAACTTTTCTATGGCTCTTATCCTATTACACCAGCATCTGATATTTTACATGAATTGGCTAAGCACAAAAACTTTGGTGTCAAATCGTTCCAAGCAGAGGACGAAATTGCAGCTATAAGTGCAGCCATAGGAGCTTCATTTGGTGGAGCCTTAGGTGTTACAGCTACTTCTGGACCTGGTGTTGCACTAAAAGGAGAAGCCATAGGGTTAGCCTTTATGTTAGAACTTCCTTTAGTGATTGTAAATGTGCAACGAGGCGGGCCATCTACTGGCTTACCCACCAAAACAGAGCAAGCCGATTTATTACAAGCCATGTATGGTAGAAATGGTGAAGCACCAGTACCCATAGTGACTTCCAGTACACCCTCAGATTGCTTTGAAGCCGCTATTGAAGCATGTCGAATTGCAATAGAACATATGACGCCCGTCTTTTTACTCTCTGATGGCTATATAGCTAATGGTGCAGAGCCTTGGCGATTCCCAAATTCGAAAGAACTAAAGACCATTCAAGTGCCAATGACAACTAAAACGGAATCCTATTTACCTTACCAACGCGATGAAAAAATGGTTCGAGAATGGGCAGTTCCTGGCATGGCTGGTTTAGAACACCGTTTAGGAGGTTTAGAAAAAGAAAAAGATACTGGAAATGTGTCATACGATTCGGATAATCATGAACTTATGGTGAAAATCAGAGCTGAAAAAGTAGATAAAATCAGCGATTCAATCCCTAGTCTAGCCATTGACTCAGGTATTGATAGTCCTAAAGTTCTTGTATTAGGATGGGGGTCTACTTATGGTGCTATAAAATCTGCTGTTAAAGAACTATTAGCACAGGGGTATTCAGTAGCTCATGCTCATTTACGTCATATTCATCCTTTTCCAAACAATTTAAAAACACTTTTAGAAAGTAGTCAGTATGTCGTTGTACCTGAAATTAATAACGGTCAACTCATAAAAATTATTCGTGATACTTTTTTAATAGATGCTATACCTTTCAATAAAATTAAAGGTATCCCATTTGAAGGACGAGAAATTAAAGATAAAATTATAGAACTGCATGACAGATAAAACATCCTATACCGCCAAAGATTTTTCGTCAGACCAGGAGGTGCGTTGGTGCCCAGGTTGTGGAGATTATTCTATACTCAAGCAAGTTCAATCGGTAATGCCTGAACTGGGCTTACCAAAAGAGGAAATAGTGTTCATTTCAGGAATAGGTTGTTCATCTCGCTTTCCATATTACATGAACACTTACGGAATGCATTCAATTCATGGCCGTGCTACCGCAATAGCCAGTGGTTTGAAGGCAGCTCGACCAGACTTAAGCGTTTGGATTATTACTGGTGATGGTGATTCTTTATCTATAGGTGGTAACCATCTTATTCATTTGTTAAGAAGAAATTTCGATACTAATATATTATTGTTTAATAATCAAATTTATGGATTAACTAAAGGGCAATATTCACCCACTTCAGAGAAGGGTAAAAAGACTAAGTCTACTCCAATGGGCTCTATTGATCACCCCTTTAATCCACTAGCACTTTGTTTAGGTGCCGACGCTACTTTTGTTGCCAGAACGATGGATAGAGACCCTAAGCATTTGAGAGAAATGCTCAAGCGTTCTAATGATCATAAAGGAACGGCCTTGTTAGAAATTTATCAAAATTGTAATGTATTTAACGATGGGGCATTCTTTGGTATGACCGATAAGGCTACCAAAATGAATCAAACCCTATTTTTAGAACATGGAAAGCCTCTCCTTTTTGGCGAAAATAACACTAAAGGAATACGGCTTGATGGTTTTAAACCGATAGTTGTTTCACTAGATGATTATTCTACAGATGATTTATGGGTTCATGATGAAAAGGATAGAGTAAAGGCCGGTCTGCTAAGCCGTTTTTTTGATGAAAATTTCCCAAGACCATTTGGGGTTTTTTACTCTGAAGATCGAATGTTATACGAGGAGGCTTTAGTAAATCAAATTCAGGAGGCTATTGATATAAAAGGGGTAGGAAATCTTGATGCTTTACTAAAAGGTTCAAACACATGGACTATTGATTAGAAGTCAAACTTGGCACTAAACTTTAGTGCAAGCCCTCTTACTCCAAATGTATTTATTAGCTGATATCTATCGTCTAAATATGTTAGTCGTTTTATCAGATCCACTCTCAAAAACTTAAAAATATTTGTGATACCAACACTAGCCTCTAAATAGGGAGTAGAATTCATTAAAAAAGTAGTCGCTAGTCCCTCACTGTTAGTTGGTAATTGTAACAAGTCATTTTGTAAATATGGATTATTTTCATCCCCTAGACTTCCATATAGTAATTTTAATCCTATGACCTCCCTTACTTTTAAGTGTTTAAATACGGGTAACTTATTGAATATTGCACCTTTAAAATAATGATTCCATCTTAGTGAAAAGTATTCATCATTGATGAATTCTATATAGTTCATAAGGTTGAATGATTTAAACTGATAGCCTAAAGACTGGTTGGCAGTGGGAATATGTAACATTGGAAAATGAGTTTTTCCCCAAATTTTTCCTACTATGATTTCAAAATCTGAAAAGCCGATCAACGGTAAATAGCAACGTTTTTCAAGACCTAAACGGCTTTTAGAAAAGTTATGTTCTCCATTTACCACAGCTGTTAAGGCTGTGGTATGACTGAAAGTAATTATAGGGTATTTATTTTTTATTAATTGTCGTCGGTTTTTAGTTTGATAAAATTGTAGGTGAGGAGCAAATTGAATTCGTAGACTTATTTCATCGGTATTGATTTGTTTTAGCTTGTTATTATACCCGTCAATAAATCTCAGCTCTCCTAAAGGTTTAACTCGGTTATTGTCAAAGGTCAATCCAAAGGATAGCCCATTTTTAAACTCCCTTAAATAATCGATTTTCATATTGTGAGTCATTATCATTTTATCAGAAGCATTACTATTGAAAGAATACAAAAAATTATCCTGACTTATGTTTTCACTATACTGACCGGGGAAATGGGTAGTTCTAGAAATTGAACTATAAATATGGTGTTGAGGGTATTTTATGTAATGTTTGTTAAAAGAGTATAAAAATTCACTTTGGTACTTTAATCTTAAATCTCCTAAGCCGATAGCTAAATGTCCACCAATTTGATACTTTTTATTGTAATCAGGTGTAGTTCTAGCACCCATTCTTAATTTTAGCCCTTCAATTTTATTCCAACTTATAAAACTAGCAACAGTACCCAATTCATACCAGTTGGCATCAATCCATCCAGATGTTAAAATTGAGGAAGCTTCAGCTATTATTTTGAATGATCTAGTACTTTGAATACTATCAATCATTTCATAGATGCCTTGTTCATCATTAGTAAGTTGCTGATGCCTGTTTTTAGTCCAAAATTGTTCATCAGTACTTTCATTTAACTTTACGACGTCTGCCACAGTCTGATATATAGAATCGGCACGCTGTCTATGTAATATGAAATTTTTGTGAGAAACACTTTTTTTTCCAACAACACCCATTTGTTTATTTCCGATGCTATAATCAATAAAAATTGTATTTTTTGAGGGTAACCAAATATGACTCTCAACATTTTCATAATCTTGTGTTATTTTCAAATCGTTTACAAAGTTCAAATTAATTGCATTATTAACGCCTAACTCAACTTGTCTAATTGCATACGAAGAATCGTTCAAAACATATAAGTTTCCGGTAAAAGCAAAATCAGATTTTGAGCGAGGTGAGAAGCCTATATTTATACACTCTGTTTGATTGGTTATAACAGTATCAATTATAAAAAACTTATAAATAGTTGGTGCCAAATCATTTATAGGACTTGGAAATTTATTGCCGAACAGTTCTATTTGATTATCATAAATATTTACTTCTGAGTATAGTTTATTCATGAAATGACCAATACCATCATTATCAAATCGATTTAGACTACCACTCATTTTTGTGCCTAGAAGGTATTCTTTTTCTGATTTTGGTTGCTTTCTAAAATATATTTTTGAACTTTTTTCTCTTATAAAAAAGGGTATATACGGCTTGCCATTTATTTCAGAAGTATAAACGTGGTTGTCAAAGATAAAGTCAAAATCACGCATAAATTTTCTATCGGCTAGTTTGTCAGAAAAATTATTGATATCAAACTGTATTTTTTCGTATTTGTCATATTCATAATAATCTAATGATTGTTTTTGATTGAACTTTTTATTGTCTATGACTTTCCGAATGAGTTCCACTGCAGGATTGTTTTTATTTCTGTATTTAACCTTTTTATTTTCAATAATTGTTACGTTTTCAAGTTTTACTGAAGTTGAAGACAATCTATAATTGAGTGTTTGAACTTTACCTTTTTGAACAAATTGGGTAGATTTTTCATAGCCTAAAAAGGAAACAGAAAGGCTATCTGTAGCCCATTTTGTTTGAATGCTATATTTACCTTTAAAGTCTGTTGTGGTACCAATATTAGAGTTTTTGAAGCTTACATTAACAAAGGGTAAGGGTTGTTGATGTTCGTTTACTACCTTCCCTTTTACCTTAGTGATTTGTGCTTTAATTGGTAACACAAAAAGTAAGCATATACAAAGTAAGGTTTGTGAAATAAATTGCATTAATTATGGCTAAAAATTACAGAACTAATGTACTATAATTTTAGCTCATTTGGAATTACGCAAATAGGAATAGGTATCATTTTATGTTTGTTGGCATTATGAAATGTTTTATAAATTTGGATGACTTCCTTTTCTCTATCGTTTAAAATACTAACATCACCTTTAAAACGCATAGCCCATTCTAATTCTGGATAAGTAGCTCCGATTTGTTCTTCGTCAGTCCTATTATCTTCCCAAAGACCATCAGTTGGGTTAGCCGTTAGGATAGACTCTATTACACCTAATGTTTTGCCGATTTCAAACACCTCAGTTTTAAACAAATCGGCTATTGGACTTAGGTCGACTCCTCCATCACCATATTTGGTATAAAAACCTATTCCAAAGTCTTCGACTTTGTTGCCTGTTCCAACAACCAGATAAGAATATAACTGAGCATAGTAATACAAAGTCGTCATTCTCAATCTTGCTCTAGAATTTGCTAAAGATAATTTATAACTATTTTCATCAGATTGGTCAACTGTATCAACAAAAGTGTTGAACAGATCACATAAATCTATTTTTAATGATTGTACATTATTAAACTGTTTTTTCAACCATTCGATATGTTCTTTAGCTCTATTTACTTGATTAGATTCTTGATGAATAGGCATCTCTAAACATAAAGTAGGTAAACCTGTTTTAGCCGCTAAAGTTGAGGTAACAGCAGAGTCAATTCCGCCAGAAACTCCCACAACAAATCCGCTTGATTTAGCATTTTTATTATAGTCTAAAAGCCAATTACAAATGTGCTCGATACATTCCCTTGTTTGCATAGTATTGCAAATGTAATAAATCGTAATTTTACAAAATGAAAAAGTGTCTTTTTAGTTTCATAATAATTTTGTGGTTTGTGTCGTGTGGTAATAAGCAGCATAAACAATACAATATTGAACTACTTCGAATGGATAGTCTTTTCATTAGTGATACATCTGCAATATCATATTCAGATTACAAAAATCGGTACGGTTCATTTTGGGATATTTATTGTCAAAATATAATATTTCTACCTGAAGTAGGTTTTCAGGATTCATTGAGTTTGTTTCAGAAAGAAGATGATTTCCAACGTCCACATAAAGAGCTAAGTACTACATTTGCCGATTTTTCTAAGTATGAACAACAATTTGGAGAAGCATTTTATGTGTATAATCATGAATTTCCAGATAAAATAGTTCCATCAATCATTACATTTTTTGGAGGGTTCAATTACATTGCAGTAGCCACAGATAGTTCATTAGCTGTAGGTTTAGAAATGTTTTTAGGTCAAGATTCAGAATATTATACAAAATTGACTCATAAATTCCCGACTTATATGCATCAACGTTTTCAAGCCGATTATATGGTTCCTCTTGCAATAGACGGTTGGTTAGAGTCTGAGTTTCAAATAGGTCCTAACGATTTTTTATCCCAAATGGTCCATTACGGAAAAATAAAGTATGCCCTTAAAAAGTGTCTAGCACAAACACCAGATCATATTATTATGGGATTTACAGAGAGTCAGCTAGAATGGTGTAAATTAAGTGAATTTTCTATGTGGAAATTTCTCATTGAAGAGGGCTTGATTTATAGTACAGATCAATTTTTAATTAATAAATATATCAAACCAGCTCCTTATTCTAGAGGTATGCCGCAAGAATCTCCTGGACAAGCGGCCGTATGGATAGGATGGAATATCGTTCATGAGTTTATGAAAAAGTATCCGGATATGAGCTTACAACAACTATTTGAAATAAAGGATGCTCAGTATATTTTAAATAAATCAAAATACAAACCACGATGAGTAATAAAGAGTCAGAAATAAAAATACATGTCGATCTTGATCAGAATAATATTCCTGAAAAGCTAAAATGGGAAGCTTCTGATGGTGGTCAAGATCTGTCAGAATGTAAGGCAGCATTTTTATCCTTTTGGGATACGAAAAGTAAAGAAACACTTAGGATAGACTTGTGGACTAAAGAAATGAGAACAGATGAAATGAAACACTTTTTTCATCAAACTTTGTTATCTATGGCAGATACTTTGGAGCGTGCTACTTCTGAAGATAAAATGGCCGCAGATATGAGAGACTTTTGCCGACATTTTGCTGAAAAGTTAATTAAATAGGGTATTCGTTTCAGAAATAAACTTTAATAAATCCTCCTTTCCGATTTGCTTTGTTGATGAGCTTAGAAAAATAGGCGGTAGTTCTTCCCACGATTTTAAAAGTTCTTGTTTGTAGCGGTTTAGATTTTCTCGTCTTACTGTTTTGCTTAGCTTATCTTGTTTTGTGAAACAAATTACAAATGGCACGCCTTTTTCACCTAAAAACTCCATAAATTCCAAATCAATAGCTTGAGGCTTTAGTCTTGAGTCAATAAGCACAAAGAGGCACATTAAGTTTGATCTTTTTAGCAGATAATCTTTGATGAATTTTGAAAATTCATGACGTTTGGTTTTGGACACGCTAGCGTACCCATAGCCAGGTAAGTCTACCAAATACCAATTTGAATTGATTAAAAAGTGGTTGATTAGCTGTGTTTTGCCTGGTTTTCCTGAAACTTTAGCTAACTGTTTTCTACCAGTCAGCATATTAATTAAAGATGACTTTCCTACATTGGATCGGCCGATAAAAGCATATTCCGCTAAGTTTGGGCTGGGGCATTTTTTGACATCAGAATTACTGATGACAAACTCAGCCGTTTTGACTAACATCAGCAATATGCTTTACATTACGGTCTAACCAGCTTTTAAGAATACTAGAAAATTCTTCAGGATGTTCCCACATTGGTGAGTGACCGCATTTATCAATCCAATAGAGTTCAGAATGTTGGAATAAACTATGAAATTCATTAGCAACACGTGGTGGTGTTACGCTATCTTGCTTACCCCAAATTAAACAAACTGGAAATGGTTCAAATTTAGGAATGTCTTTACTCATGTTATGTCTAATAGCCGACTTGGCCATAGCTAATAATCTAATAACCGAGCCTCTATCATTTGCGATGCTAAAGACGTTATCTACTAATTCTTTAGTAGCCATTTTAGGATCGTAAAATACTTCTTCTGTTTTGGTTTTAATGTAACTGTAATCACCTCTTCTTGGGAAAGTGTCTCCCATGGTGTTTTCATATAACCCTGAGCTACCAGCTAACACAAGTGATTCTATCATTTCAGGATAGTCCTTAGCAAATGTTAACGCTATATGCCCACCTAATGAATTGCCAATTAGAGTAGCTTTTTCTACTTTTTTGAAGACTAAGAAATCGTGTATATAGTGTTTAAAATGCTTTATGGATGTTTTTGTTAAGGGCTTATCAAAGAGAGGTAGGATCGGTCCCAAAACTTTGTAGCCAGAATCAGTTAGTTTTGGTATAATGTCTTCGAAGTTTTCAATACCCCCCATTAGACCATGTAGCATTACTAAAACAGGGCCTTCCCCCAGTTCTACATATTCATAGCCATTTTCTTTAGTAATTTCTAAATTTTTAATCATTAGAGTGCAAAAGTACACAAAAAAAAAGTTCTGTGGAGCATCTGATGTACCACTCATCAAATTACCCTTTTTTCAAAAAAAGAGTTAAATGTTATTAACAAAGTGGTAAAAAGTGGTAAAAAGTGGAGTAAAATTAATTATATTTACGCATTGTATCAGAGACAAAAGATGATAAGTTTAATAGGGACATACGAATGTAAAATCGATTCAAAAGGCAGGTTACTGTTGCCTTCTGTGTTGAAGAAGCAAATGCTGCCTGTGATTGACAAAGGCTTTGTGTTAAAGCGTTCCGTATTTAGCAATTGCTTAGAACTACATCCTATACAAGAATGGAATATTATGATGAATGAGGTTAATAAGCTAAATCGGTTTGTCAAAAAAAATAATGACTTCATAAGATTATTTACTGCAGGTGTCAGAATGTTAGAAATTGATGCTAATTATCGATTGCAAATTCCTAAAGACTTAGTTTCTTATGCGTCCATTTCTAAAAATATTGTGCTTTCCTGTTCTCTCAATATGATTGAGGTTTGGGATAAAGACTCGTATGAAAAAGAATTACAAGGTGCAGCATCTGATTTTGCTGACCTAGCCGAGGAGGTTATGGGTAACATTCAAAATGGTTCTGATGATGTATCATAATGCAGTATTATTGAACGAGTCTTTGGAGGGTTTGAACTTAAAACCAAATGGAATTTATGTTGATGTTACCTTCGGTGGAGGTGGTCATTCAAAAGAAATTATTAATAGGCTTGACAGTGGAAAGTTGTATGCTTTTGATCAGGATGATGATGCTCAATCAAATGCAATCAATGACACTCAATTCGTATTATTAAATCAAAACTTTAGGTATTTAAAAAAGGCGCTAAGGTTAGACGGTGTGACTGAAGTAGATGGTGTTTTAGCTGACTTAGGGGTTTCTTCACATCAGTTTGACACCTTTGAAAGAGGGTTTTCTATACGAGGGAATGGTGACTTAGATATGAGAATGAATTGTCAACAACAGCTTACCGCAAGTGTAGTAGTAAATGAGTATGAAATCGATGAGTTACATCGTGTTTTAAAGCAATATGGTGAATTGAAAAACGCCTATAATATCTCCAAAAAAATTATAGATAGTAGAGCAGTAAATCGAATTAATACTACTGAAGATCTTAAAAATGTTGTTAAATCCTTTGCATCGCCTCATAAACAAAATAAATTCTTTGCTCAATTATTCCAAGCAATTCGAATTGAGGTAAATGATGAAATTAATGCTTTGAAGGAGATGCTTCATCAGGCCGTTGAATTACTAAAGCTTGGGGGAAGACTATGTGTAATATCTTATCACTCACTTGAAGATAGATTGGTGAAGAACATTATAAAGTCAGGTAATTTCGAAGGAATAGTAGAAAAAGATTTTTTTGGTGTACCCCAGCTCAACTTAAAGGCCATTAATAAAAAGCCAATTGTTGCATCAACAAGCGAGCTTTCTCAAAATGTTAGATCAAGATCTGCAAAATTAAGAATTTGTGAAAAAGTAGCATGAAAGATCTAAATAAAACGTATCAACCTAAAAAGGGATTTCAAAGTGGTTTTTCTGAAGTCATTAGTGGTAAAATTTTAGAAAAAGGTCTTTTTGAATTATTACCCTTCTCATTATATGTCTGCCTACTAATCGTCTTTTATATTAACAATTCCTATCAGACTGAAAAATATGTAAGAGATATCTCTTCGTTGGAAAGAGAAATTAAAGAACTAAGAGCGGAGTTTATTACAACCAAATCTCAGTTAATGTATCAGAGTAAGCAAACTCAGGTAGAAGGTTTAGTAGTTGATCAAAACTTAACTAAAAGTAAGTCACAACCTTTTGTAATTCGAGTAAACTAATGAATCGTGCCAATGACATAAAAAGACGAGCTGTAGCTATATATCTTTTTATGATTTTATTGGCGTTTGCAATTATTTTACGACCGCTTTACACTCAGTTTTTCGAATCGCATTTATGGAATACTGAAAAGTACAACGTAACCCGTACAGTCAGCGTGGACGCTTCAAGAGGCAATATATATTCAGATGATTATTCTTTGTTGGCTACTTCAATTCCAGAATACGAGTTAAGGTGGGATGCCAAGCAAGTAGAAAGTAGTTTTTTTGAACAAAACGTAGATTCACTTGCCTTTCAATTATCCACTCTTTTCAAAGATAAAAGCCCTTCTGAATATTCAACTCAATTACGAAAAATTTGGAAACAGAAAAAGCGATATGCCTTAATAAAACGAAATGTAAATTACAACGAGTTGAAACAAGTCAAAAGATTTTCAATTTTTAAGGAAGGTCGATTTGATGGTGGTTTTAGATATATTCAATTAAATTCTAGAGAAAAACCATTCAAGGAAATAGCAAGCAGAACCATTGGCTATCATAATATAAATGCTAAATCTGTTGGAATCGAAGGTGCTTTTAACTTCGAACTTAAAGGAAGAGATGGAAAAAGATTAGAACAACGCTTGGCAGGTAATGAATGGATGCCAATTCGTGAAATTGAATCAAATCCTGGAAAAGATATTCTGACAACTATCGATATCCGTTTTCAAGATATTGCTCACAAAGCATTGAAGGAAAGATTGATCTACCATCAGGCCGAATACGGAACAGTTGTTTTGATGGAAGTAAAAACCGGAGCAATTAAAGCCATTGTAAATCTTAAAAAAAACCAAGACAACTTTACTGAACAATATAACTATGCTATTGGTGAAAGTGTTGAACCAGGCTCAACTTTTAAGTTAGCATCAGTAATTGCAGGTTTAGAGGATGGGTATTTAAGCCTAGATGACTCGGTAAATACAACGGGGGGTAAGCATTTGTTTTATGACCGTATAATGCGTGACTCTAAAGAGGGCGGTTATGGAACTATTACTCTAGATAAAGCCTTTTCAAAATCTTCCAATGTTGGTATTTCAAAATTAATCAACAAACATTATTCTGATAATCCATCTGAATTTGTAGATAGATTATTCAGAATGGGTTTAAATGAGCCTTTAGGTTTATCGCTTTCTGGAGAACAAAAGCCAGCTATCAGGCATCCCAAACAGTCAACTACATGGTCAGGAACTACTTTACCTTGGATGTCAATAGGGTATGGACTGAAATTAACTCCCATACAAATTTTGAGTTTTTATGCCGCCATTGCCAATGATGGAAAACGTATGAAACCCTATTTTGTTAGTGCCATTATGAATAATGGTATTGAAGAAAAAAGATTTACACCATACGTAATAAATCCTTCAATCTGTTCAATGACCACTATAAAAGAAGTCAAAAGTATACTAGAAAAAGTAGTAGATGAACAAGGTGGTACAGCAAGAAATATAAAATCATCTCAGTACAAGATTGCAGGCAAAACAGCCACTACTCAATTATTAATTGATGGTGTATACTCTAGTGATAGACACATGGCTTCTTTTGTTGGCTACTTTCCGTCAGACAATCCAAAATATGCCTGTATTGTGATGATCAATGACCCCTTAGAAAATGGAAGTTATGGTGGTGATGTAGCTGCTCCAGTATTTAAAACCATTTCTGATTTTGTATACAATACAGATTTATCACTTCAAAAAAATAACTACAAAAACAATTTAAAAGCACCAGTTTCAAAAGATGGTTACAAAGCAGACTTAGCTGCGGTTTTCAACTCAATATCTATTGAAGTTTCTAGCGATAACCAAAATTCAGACTGGGTGTTGACAAGTGCAAAATATGATACTGTACAGTTTAGTACCAGAAATATTCAAAATGATCTGGATAATAATGTGATGCCAAATGTTAAAGGAATGGGAATTAGTGACGTTCTTTTTCTTCTTGAAAATTATGGTTTGAAAGTAAATTATATTGGAAGAGGAAGTGTGAAATCTCAATCTATAGGTAAAGGTGAGTCGATTAGAAAAGGGCAATACATAAATATTGAACTATCGTGAAAGTATTAAACGATATATTATTTGGTGAAAACCTACTAGAAATAGTAGGGTCAAAAGATGTAGCTATCAGTCAGATTTGTTTTGACTCACGAACAATCAGTTCAGATTGCTTATTTGTAGCAGTGAAAGGTACGCAAACCGATGGTCATCGCTACATACAGCAAGCTGTCGAGCAAGGGGCGTCAGCCATTGTCGCTGAAGAATTACCTACTCATCTTTCAGAGAAGGTTACCTATGTTAAAGTAAAAAATAGTTCACAGAGTTTAGGTCTGATTGCGTCTAACTTTTTTGGAAAACCCTCTGAAAAAATTAAAATTGTTGCCGTAACTGGTACAAATGGAAAAACGTCAATAGCATCTTTACTTCATCAATATTATCAGTCATTAGGGGTGAAGGTTGGACTACTTTCAACAATAGAAAATAAAATTTCACAGAAGAGTATTACGTCAACACATACCACTCCAGATGCTATTAGTATTAATTCACTTTTAAATCTGATGGTAGAAAAAGGGTGTGAGTATTGCTTTATGGAGGCAAGTTCACATGCCATTCATCAGAATAGAGTTTATGGTCTTAAACTAAGTGGTGCGATTTTCACTAACCTTAGTCACGATCATTTAGATTATCATAAAACTTTTGATGAGTATATTTTGGCCAAAAAAGCACTATTTGATTATCTAGATGATAATGCCTTTGCATTAGTTAATAAAGATGATCGACATGCCCAAATGATGTTACATCATTGTTCCGCCAAACCCTATACATACGCACTAAAGTCATCTGCAGATTTTAAAGCTAAAATTCTAGAATCTCGATTTGATGGTACATTAATTAATATCAATAATCATGAAGTTTGGACTAGGCTAATTGGTGAATTTAACATCTATAATTTATTAGCTATCTATTCCGTAGTTACCCTTTTGGGCGAAGAACAACAACAAGCACTTACCACAGTAAGTATGCTAAATAGTGCTGAAGGCAGATTCGATTTATGTCGTTCTGTTGACGGAAAAATAGGAATCGTAGATTACGCACATACTCCTGACGCCTTATTAAATGTAATTTCTACCATAAATGATATTAAAAAATCTCAGCAGTTAATTACTGTTTTTGGTTGTGGTGGCGATAGAGATAAAGCAAAGCGAGCTAAAATGGGGTTAATTGCCTCTAAACTTAGTGAAAAAGTCATCATAACCAATGATAATCCACGTTCTGAAAACCCAGATGATATAATCAAAGATATTCTTTCTGGTGTTGAGCAAAACAATCTTAAAAAAGTACTTACGATTACTGATAGAAAATCAGCAATTAAAACGGCCTGTTCACTAGCTCAAGAAATGGATATTGTGCTCATTGCAGGTAAGGGGCATGAAAAGTACCAAGAAATCAATGGTGATAGACTTCCATTTGACGATAAAGAAGAATTAATAAACACTTTTAATCAACTATAAGAATAAGATGCTCTATTATTTATTTGAATATCTACAATCAACGTATGATCTACCAGGAGCAGGAGTATTTCAATACATTTCATTTCGGGCTGCCATGGCAGTGATAACTTCATTATTAGTGTCATTAGTTTTTGGTCACAGAATAATTTCATTTATTAGAAGCCTGCAAATAGGTGAAGAAGTAAGAAGCTTAGGACTTCAGGGTGAAGATCAGAAAAAAGGAACACCAACCATGGGTGGGTTAATTATCATAGCCGCTATTTTATTACCAACTCTACTCTTCGCTAAATTATCTAATATCTATATACTTATGATGATAGTCTCCACTATTTGGTTAGGAGTAATAGGTTTTATTGACGATTATATCAAAGTATTTAAAAAGGATAAAGAAGGTTTAGCCGGAAGATTTAAAATCATTGGACAAGTAGGATTAGGGCTTCTTATAGGCTTTACTTTTTATTTCCACGACGGTATTACCTTAAAAGAAGAAATTAGAACAGAGTCTAGAATTGAGGGAGAAGCAGTCTTTGGGGACGAAAAAAAATCCCTTAAAACAACCATTCCGTTTGTCAAAAACAATGAGTTTGATTATTCCAGAATTGTTAGTTGGTTGAGCGATGGTGCTGTAAAATACAGTTGGATAGTGTTTGTTTTAGTAGTCATTTTTATAATTACGGCAGTTAGTAATGGTGCTAATATGACAGACGGATTAGATGGTCTCGCTACCGGAACGTCAGCCATAATTGGCACCACATTAGGAATACTGGCTTATGTATCAGGTAATGTTTTTTTTGCTGATTACTTAAACATAATGTATTTGCCCAATTCTGGTGAACTCGTAATATATATGGCCTCATTTGTTGGGGCTTGTGTAGGGTTCATGTGGTACAACTCTTATCCAGCACAAGTATTTATGGGTGATACAGGTAGTCTAGCACTAGGAGGAATAATAGCAGTATTTGCCATTGCCATTCGAAAAGAATTATTAATTCCTGTTTTATGTGGAATATTCTTAGTAGAAAATCTATCGGTAATGATACAGGTAGGATACTTCAAGTACACCAAGAAAAAATACGGTGAGGGTAGACGCATTTTTAAGATGGCACCCTTACATCATCATTATCAAAAATTAGGTATTCACGAGAGTAAGATTGTAACCCGTTTTTGGATAGTTGGCGTCATGCTAGCAATACTAACAATTGTAACACTTAAACTGCGATAATGAATAAAATAGTTGTGCTTGGTGGAGGTGAAAGTGGCTGTGGAGCTGCCGTCTTAGCACAACAAAAAGGTTATAAAGTATTTCTTTCAGATAACGGAAAAATCAAAGAGAAATATAAAAACGTTCTTTTACATAATAAGATTGAATTTGAGGAAAACAAACATTCTGATGATTTATTTCAGGATGCAGAATTAGTCGTTAAAAGCCCAGGTATTCCAGATACTATACCAATAATAAAAGAGGTATTTGATATGGGTATTCCAGTTATTTCCGAAATAGAATTCGCTGCAAAGTTTACTGATGCCATTTTAATAGGAATTACAGGTAGTAACGGTAAAACAACTACCACACTTATGTTAGGGCATATTTTGAAAAATGCAGGTTTCAATGTAGCAGTAGCTGGAAACATAGGTGAAAGTTTTGCAATGCAAGTAGCCAAGGAACATTTTGACTATTACGTTTTGGAGTTAAGTAGTTTTCAATTGGACGGGATAGACAAATTCAAACCTCATATAGCTATTATTCTAAATATTACTCCAGATCACCTAGATAGATATGGTAATAGTATGAAAAATTATATTCAATCCAAACAAAAAATAACACTAAATCAGAGCAGTGAGGATTACATAATCTTCTGTGATGATGATGAAAATATAACACACAGTTTAAAAACTAAGGCACAACGATTACCATTTTCAATAAAGAAGAAACTAAGAGTTGGAGCCTACTTAGATGAAGATATTATAAAATTAAATATTAATGAAAAATCATTTATTATGAATATTCAGCAATTAGCCCTACAGGGTAAACACAACATTTACAATTCAATGGCTGCCTCTATTGCAGCACGAATTTTAGATCTGAAAAAAGATATAATTCGTGAGAGTCTGATAGATTTTAAAAATGTAGAACATAGACTAGAACGAGTTATAAAAGTGCACGGTATTGAGTTTATTAATGACTCAAAAGCTACAAATGTAAATTCAAGCTGGTATGCCCTAGAAAGTATGACAAAAGATACTGTTTGGATAGTCGGCGGTGTAGATAAGGGAAACGATTACACTTCATTATTACCACTGATTGAAGAAAAAGTTAAAGCTATCGTTTGTTTAGGAAAAAATATACAACCGTTAAAAAATGCATTTGAAGGACTCGGGATTGACATGTATTTCGCTACAAATATGAAAGAAGCCGTCAACTTATCATATTCAAATGCAAATAAAGGAGATGCTGTTCTTCTTTCCCCTGCATGTGCCAGTTTTGATTTGTTTGAAAACTATGAACACAGAGGTCATGAGTTTAAATCTATGGTAAGAACACTATAATAGATGCGTTTTTTAAATAAATACATCAATTTAGAAGGAGACACCCGTATTTGGGCAGTTGTTTTCTTTCTAATTTTTGTCTCTATAGTTGTAGTTTATAGTGCCACAGGAGGTTTGGCATATACTAGCTATGGTGGCAATACTTGGTATTTATTTTTTAAACATTGTAGATTTTTAGTACTAGGTTTATTTATGATGTATATCATTCACAAATTACCTCATAAATACTTTGCTAAATTGGGTCAGTTAGGGTTTATTATTACGATACCCATTTTGTTATATACGGTATTATTTGGCACTTCGTTAAATGACGCTAATCGCTGGATAACTATTGGCGATATGCCGATAAATACCTTTGAAATAGGTAAAATAGCTATAACTGTTTTTTTGGCTCGACAACTGGTCAAAAACCAAGACGCAATTAGCGACTTTAAAACCGTTTGTTGGAAGCTATTTGCTCCACTGTTACTGGTTTGTGCTATTATTTTTCCAGCAAATTTTTCAACGGCTGCAATGGTATTTATTGCAAATTTAATGTTACTCTACTTAGGCGGTGTTCCATTCAGATATTTGTTCTTGTTACTGACTGGAATAGTTGCTTTAGGCACTATTGTTATTAGCTTATCATTAACTGTTCCTTCTTTACAAAAACAATTCCCAAGAGCAAAAACATGGGTCAATAGAATTAAAAACTATTCTGGTGATAAAATCGAAAATAGTGATGCATCCTTTCAAGTTACACACGCTAAGATTGCCATAGTTAATGGAGGTATAAAGGGTAGAGGCCCAGGAAAAAGCACTCAACGGAATGTTTTACCATTACCAAATTCAGATTATGTTTATGCCATTCTAATTGAAGAATGGGGAGTGTTGGGTGGATTTACAGTAGTTTTTGCCTACGTAGTATTACTCTTACGGGGTAAACGAATATTTAACCTATCATCAGATCCTTTGGGTGCTTACTTAGCGGCTGGACTAACGATTTCCTTAGTGTTTCAAGCCTTTATAAATATGGCCGTTGCTGTGAATTTATTTCCTGTAACTGGTCAAACCTTGCCTCTAATAAGTATGGGGGGCGTTTCAGTAATTTTTACGTGTATTTCTTTAGGAATAATATTAAGCACAAGTAAAAGTATTAACACTTCAAAAATTCAAGCCCATGTCAGTTAAAGTTATCATAAGTGGCGGCGGCACAGGAGGGCATATCTTTCCTGCAATTTCAATAGCAAATGAGTTAAAAGAAAGGATAGCTGATATAGATATATTGTTTGTTGGAGCAAAAGGTAGAATGGAAATGGAAAAAGTGCCAAAAGCAGGTTATTCAATTCTAGGATTAGATATCAATGGTCTACAAAGAAATTGGCGTGATAAACGAAATTTAATATTCCCTTTTAAGCTTATCAAAAGCTTATGGGATTCCTATAAAATTGTCAAGTCATTTAAACCTAACCTAGTCATCGGTACAGGTGGTTATGCTAGCGGACCAATGTTGTATGTAGCTTCACGCTTGTCAATCCCAGCACTCATTCAAGAGCAAAATTCTTATGCAGGAATAACTAATAAATTATTAGCAAAATATGTTGATACTATTTGTGTAGCTTATGAGAAAATGGAAAATTTCTTCCCACAAGAAAAAATTCGCCTCTTAGGCAATCCAATTAGACAAGATTTATTGCTCAATGATGAAAAAAAGCAAAAAGCCTACCAGTTTTTCAAGTTAGATGAATCAAAGCCAGTAATAGTAGTAGTTGGTGGTAGTTTAGGGGCAAGAACTATTAATCATTGTATAGCACTATTACTTGATAAAATTGAACAAAATGATCTGCAATTAATCTGGCAAACAGGACTGTCATATTATGAAACAGCTTCAAAAATGTGTAACGATAGACCAACTCTAATCTGTCAAGCATTCATATACGAAATGGATTTATTGTATAGTGTGGCAGATGTTATAATTTCTAGAGCAGGTGCTAGTACTATTTCAGAACTATGTATGGTAGGAAAACCTACTATATTGATACCCTCTCCAAATGTTGCTGAAGACCATCAGACCAAAAATGCAATGGCATTGGTAAATTCAAATGCAGCTTTGATTGTAACAGATTCTTTAGCAAAAGAACAATTAGGAAATTGTCTATTTGATTTGCTAAATGATGATGACAAACGAGATAATTTGTCTAAAAATATCAAATCATTAGCTATTGATAACTCCGCCACATTAATTGTAGATGAGGTTGAAAAACTCTTACATCTATGAATATAAATACTATTAAAATATATTATTTCATTGGTATTGGAGGAATAGGTATGTCAGCCTTAGCACGGTATTTACATGCTAAAGGTTTTAAGGTTTGTGGTTATGATAAAACACCATCACTTTTAACCAATCAATTACAATCTGAGGGAATAGATGTTCATTTTGACAGAGATTACATACCAGAATTTATTAAAGTTGAAAAGCCACATGCTGTATTAGTTGTTTATACACCAGCTGTAAGTCTAGATAATCCACAATTATTATTTTTCAATTCAAAGAAATGGAATGTTTTAAAGCGTGCTGAATTATTAGGAATAATAACTGAAGATGCTTACACAATAGCAATTTCAGGCACACATGGCAAAACAACTACATCCTGTATTCTGGCACATATTTTACAGCATTCTAATATTGATTGTACTGCATTTTTAGGTGGAATTAGTACTAATCATAATTCAAATCTATTATTATCAAAAACAGGCAATATTGTCATTGTTGAAGCCGATGAATATGACAAATCTTTTCTTAAGCTTGTTCCAGATATAACCGTAGTAACATCGGTAGATCCAGATCATATGGATATCTACGAAAATGAAAACGATTTAAAAGAAACCTTCAAGCTTTTTGTTAAAAATGTTAAAAATAAGGGGTTGTTATTGACAAATAAGTTAATAGACATAGATTTTGAAGTCGGTTCAGATGTTGCTAAAATGACATATTCCTCAAAGGTTAAAGCAGATAATTACGCTATTAATCTCAAAATACAAGAAGGCAATCAACAGTTTGATGCTCATATTATAGATATTATGCCAGGTCAGGTATTTGAATGTGAATTAAAGAATATTCAACTTAACTTACCAGGAGTTCATAACGTAGAAAACACATTAGCAGCTATAGTAGTTGCTAGTTATTTAGGAGCTAAAACTGAAGATATAAAGGCCGCTATCACCAGCTTTGAAGGTGTTAAAAGAAGGTTTGAATTTCATGCAAAAGGTCATAATATATATATAGATGATTACGCCCATCATCCTGAAGAAGTCAAGGTCACTATACTAGCAACAAAGCAATTATATCCTGATAAAAAAATAACTGTAGTCTTTCAGCCTCATTTATTTTCTCGAACAAGGGATTTTGCTAATGAATTTGGTAAATCATTATCACTAGCAGATGAGGTAATACTTTTAGACATCTATCCAGCACGTGAAGAGCCCATTCAAGGAGTAAATTCCGAAATGTTACTAAGTAAAATAGTGAAAGATGAAAAATATATAGCTAAAAAAGAATCTCTCTTAGAAGATTTAATTACACCTAAAAGAGAGGTGCTTCTCACTCTAGGAGCGGGAGATATTGACCGATTTGTTGAACCACTAAAATTACATTATGCAGAGCAAGTGGTTTAACATAGGGTTTAATATATCTTTTTTAATAGTATTAATCTTGCTATTGGGCTTTACAAATAATCAATATCACGATCAAAAATGTCAGAGTTATCACATTGATCTACTTGATAAATCCAACGCGCTGATCAGTAAAGGTGAAGTTATCAATATTTTGGAATCCGTTTCTGATAGTATTTTAGGAATGCCATTGAATAAAATACCATTATATAAAATTGAAAAACAATTAGAAAAAAGACAAAATATCAAAAATGCAGAAGTATACATACTAGAAAATAGCCTGCAAATAGATATTGAGCAAAAAACACCAATAGTAAGAGTTAAGCGATTTGATAATTTAGAGTTCTATATGGACGATAATGGTTCAATGTTTAATTTATCAGAAAATCATACCGAACATATTTTAGTAGCCAGTGGTTTCATTTCTGATAGTTTAGATTTTACAAACGTTCATACATTAGCTCAATTCATAAATTCAAATCCGATTTGGAAATCACAAATTATTCAAATCTATCTTAATAAAAATAAAGAAATAGAATTAATACCACGAGTAGGTAATCATACAATATTATTTGGAGAAATTGATAATTATATCTCCAAGTTTGAAAAGCTCAAATTATTCTATGAAAAAGGAGCTGTTCAAACAGGTTGGAATAGCTACAAAGAAATTAATCTAAAATTTAAGGATCAAATTGTTTGTGTAAAAAAGTAACTATGGAAAGCAATTCAAAAATAGCTGTTGGTTTAGATATTGGAACAACAAAAATTACAGTCATTGTTGGCAGAAAAAACGAACACGGTAAAATAGAAATACTCGGAATGGGTAAAGCCCCCTCAACAGGAGTGATGCGGGGTATAGTTGCTAATATTGATAAGACTACTCAATCAATTCAAAAAGCTTTAAACGAAGCTATTAGTTCTTCAGCAGTAGAAATTAAAAATGTCAATGTTGGAATTGCAGGTCAACATATAAAAAGTTTACAGCATAGAGGTCAACTTGTCAGAGAAAATTTAGAAACTGAAATTAACGATGATGACATCAATAAGTTAATGCAAAACATGTATAAGCTTGTAATGGTTCCTGGTGAAAAAATTATTCATGTTATCCCTCAAGAATATATTGTAGATAAGCAAGACAATTTTCCAGACCCAAGAGGAATGGTAGGCGTACAGTTAGAGGCAAATTTTCATATCATTACTGGTCAAACTGCGGCTATTTCAAATATTAAGAAATGTGTTAATAATGCCAAATTAGCAATGACAGGCCTAACCTTAGAGCCATTAGCATCAGCCACTTCCGTACTCGATGATCAAGAAATAGAAGCTGGTGTAGCCTTAGTAGATATTGGTGGTGGTACTACTGATGTAGCAATTTTCAAAGACGGTATTATCCGTCACACTGCTGTTATACCATTTGGAGGAAATATAATCACTCAAGATATAAAAGAAGGTTGCTCAATTTTAGAAAATCAAGCTGAACTACTCAAAGTAAAGTTTGGTTCAGCTTTAGCTAGTCAAAATAAAGAAAATGAAATAGTTTCAATACCAGGTTTAAGAGGAAGAGAACCAAAAGAAATTTCACTTAAAAATTTAGCAAATATTATACAAGCTAGAGTTGAGGAAATCATAGAACTAGTCCATCATGAAATTAAAAATTCTGGTTATGAGCGAAAACTTATAACAGGAATTGTTTTGACTGGTGGAGGAAGTCAGTTAAAGCATATTAGCCAATTAGTAGAATTTCATACCGGCATTGAATGTAGAATAGGTTACCCAAATGAACATTTAGCATCAACATCACCTGTAGAGGTAAATAGTCCAATGTATGCAACAGGAGTTGGACTAGTGATGAAATTTTTAAATGATAATCAAGGAGAAGAAGCCGAGTCCAGTCAGTCAAAAGTGACCAACAACGGAGGTATGGGAGACTTCTTTAAATTGATGTTAGACAAACTCGATAAATATTTAACAAACGACGAATAAAAACAGAATTATTAACACATAAATTCACATAACTATGACAAACGAAAGTGTATTAGCATTTGACTTACCAAAGAATCAATCATCAGTGATCAAAGTAATTGGTGTTGGTGGTGGCGGAAGCAATGCTGTAAATTACATGTATGAACATGGAATAGAAGGAGTAGATTTTGCAGTTTGTAATACCGATTTACAAGCATTAGAAGCAAGTCCGATCACAACAAAAATTCAAATAGGAGCAGAAATTACTGAAGGATTAGGTGCAGGAGCTAACCCTGAAGTAGGAAGAAAAGCTGCAGAAGAAAGTATTGATCGGATAGAAGAGCTACTAGAGACTAACACAAAAATGCTATTTATAACTGCTGGAATGGGTGGTGGTACCGGTACCGGAGCTGCACCTGTGATCGCAAAAGTAGCACGAGAAAAAGAAATTTTAACAGTAGCTGTTGTTACGGTACCTTTTTGGACAGAGGGAGGGTATAGAAAACAATACGCCGAAAAAGGGCTAGAAGAACTGAGGCAAAGTGTAGACACCTTGTTGGTCATAAACAATGATAGGCTTATCGAAGTTTATGGTGACCTAACACTAAGTAAAGCCTTTGCTAAAGCCAATGAAGTGCTGAATACTGCTACAAAAGGAATTGCAGAGGTAATATCTCAAACACTTATGGTAAACATTGACCTTAATGATGCTAAAAGAGTGTTAAAGGATAGTGGTAGTGCTGTTATGGGTCAAGCCTATGCCTCTGGTGAAAATAGAGCTATTGAAGCTATTGAAGGAGCATTAGACTCACCGCTTTTACATGATAATAATATTAATGGTGCTCAGCAAGTATTATTAAAAATTGTAACAGGTCCAGGAGAAAAAGAAATTCGAATGACGGAGTTGTTCAATATCAAAAAACATATACAAGATGTTGCAGGATCGGATGTCAATATTATCGAAGGTATTGGTGTTGAAGAGGGAATGGACGATGAAATTAGTGTAACAGTTATAGCAACAGGTTTTAAGGCCAATAAAAAGTTAGGAGCTAAGCCAGAAATGCCAAAAGTGTATGATTTAGAGAAAGATGATTCAAGTGAAAATATAAAGCAGTATGAGGCTCAAAATCAAGACTATGAAGAAGTGCCAGCATTTTCTACTGAAGAAGAAAATACTCAAGGAACTATTAATTTTGATTTAGATGACCAGGCACCAATTTTGAATTTCAACTTAGAGGAAGAGTCATCTGAAGAGAGTCCATTGGATTTCCCATTAGAAACAGAATCAGTAGCTGTTAGTCAAGAAACTAGTACAGAAACTGCCATTATTGATGAACAAGAGCAAGATACTATTATCCATACATTAGAAATGGAAACGGAGGCCGAAGAAGTAATTTCAGAGTTAAAAGAAGAGGTAGATAATGAGGAGGAATTAACACAAATTAATCATGGAATTTCGGCTGAACAAATGGCAATTAGAAGCAGACAGCGTATGGATAGGTTAAGAGAAATCACTATGAAACTCAGAACACCATCTGGACTTACAGATTTAGAAAGTGAACCCGCTTATAAAAGAAGAGAAGTCGAGTTAGATGATGTAACACATTCTTCTGATTCAGAGGCACCAAAATTCATGTTAGGTGAGGACGAAGATAAGAATGTTGGAATCAAGCCAAATAACTTTTTACACGATAATGTTGACTAATTATGGATATAAATAAATTGATAAAAGAGGCCATGTTGGCCAAAGATGCTGTTCGCTTAACCTCATTAAGGGCTGTTAAGTCAGCTATTTTATTAGCTCAAACCGAAAAGGGAGCATCAGAACTGAATCAAGAATCCGTTCAAAAGATTATTCAAAAATTAGTCAAACAGCGTAAAGATGCTGCAACTATATTTATTGAACAAAATCGTCAAGATTTAGCCGATGACGAACTTGCTCAAGCTAAAATATTACAGGAATATTTACCAGAGCAATTAAGTGAAGATAAAATAGCTGAACTGGTCTCAAAAATTATTTCTGATAGCGGGGCAAGTGGTATGGCAGATATGGGTAAAGTAATGGGAATTGCTAATAAGCAACTAGCCGGAAGAGCAGATGGCAAAACAATAGCGAAAGTTGTTAAATCGCTGTTATAAAATTTATGTGTTTTATTCTTGTTTGAAAGACCCTAACAGCATATGCTAGGGTTTTTTTTATTTCCACCGCCAACTTTCAATCAAATCATATATATCATCTTTGATGAAAATACTGATTGGTTTAATTGAGTCATTAATAGGAGTATTGAAGTATAGGGCACCTCTCACAAAATGATTAAGACTATCGGTCAAATAAAATTGAAGAGGAGTAGCTGTTTTTCCTTGAAAGCTATAAACATTTCCAAATACTCTCAATGAATCGTTTACAAAGCGTTGTTCGCTAATTGCTTCAGCAACTTGGGCATGCTTATAGGCAAGCTCCCTACTATCTTCAGTATAATCATTAAGATCTTTATTTAACGCTTTATAGCTCATGTGTAATATGCCATTAAATGAATCAAACTCAAGATTAAACCATGATTCATCTTCTCCAAGTACTTTAATTTCTGAATAAATAGGTTGTTCAAATACGAATGGGTTATTAGTTTTCGATACTATTTTCTCTTTAATCGGTAAGTCAATTCTTGAAAACCCTTCCGGTTTAGGTGTATATTTTTGCTGACACGAAATCAGATAAACTACTGAAATTAATAGAAAATACTTATTCATTAATTGTAATCTTTACGCGTTTCACTCGTCTTTTATCAACCGATTCAACAGTAAAATGATAATGTTCGTATTCTAGTCTTTCACCGTGCAAAGGAATATCACCTTTCATTTCTAATATCAAGCCAGCAAGTGTGTCAGACTCACCCTTTATGCTGTCGAAAAAATCGATTTCACCGTCAATAGTTTTAAGTACATCGTTTAATGATGTTTTACCTTCAAAAATATAGTTCGATTGATCAAGTTTGGAAAACTGAATGCCATCATCATCAAATTCATCATTGATTTCACCAACGATTTCTTCAATAATATCTTCCAAAGTAACAATACCAGATGTTCCACCATATTCATCAACCACTATAGCTAAATGAATTTTCTTTTCTTGAAATTCCTTCATCAAATCGTCAATCATTTTACCTTCAGGAACAAAAAATGGTGTGCGTATTAATTTCGACCAGTTAAATGACTCCTTTTCTAAAAACGGCAGTAAATCTTTTATATATAAGATGCCAATTATAGAATCAAAGTTTTCTTTGAATACTGGTATTCTTGAATAACCACATGAAATTACTAATTTTTTGACTTCCGAAAATTCAGCGTCTTGATTCAAAGCTGTTACATCAACTCTTGACTTCATGATTTCTTTGACATGAATATTTCCAAACTCAACGATACTTCTAAGTATTTTTTTCTCTTCTTCTTTTGTGTCATTTTCACCCGCTAGGTCAAGTGCAGATGATAAATCATCAACGGATATTTTATATCCTTTCGATTGTATTCTTTTTTCGATGAAATTAGTTGACGAAACAAGAATTTCACTTAACGGTTTGAAAAGCTTTAATAAAGCAGTCAATGGTGTTGACATTACTTTAGCAAATTGGAATGACTTTTGATTAGCGTATACTTTCGGAATGACTTCCCCTACAAGAAGAAGTGCAAATGTTACTATTATAACTTGTATAATGAAACCAATTATTGGCAGTTGGCTAAAGTCGATTAAACGATTGATGATATAGCTGGATAGTATGACTATAGCTACGTTTATAAAATTATTTGAAATTAAAATCGTAGCTAGTAAATGATTGGGTCTCTGAAGTAATTTTTTAATCTGAGTGTTGTCTTCTTTTTCATTATTCAGTTTAGAGGCATCTAGCGAAAAGAAAGCTACTTCGGAGCCAGAAATTAATGCGGAGAAAATCAATAATATGAAGATACAAATAACTGCTATTAAAAGTCCTAAATCAATAATTGCAATTGGGTCGTTGTAAAAAAATAATAAAATCTGAAAAGGTTCGTCGTCCAAAAGGGTTTATTTTAGTTTAAGTTTTAAAATGGTAAGTCATCGTCGGGTGCTTGATTTACTGGTGGATTTTGGTTTGTTTTTTCGTTAACTAAATCAGTGTTTTCTGAGCGTTTTCCTAACATTTCAAGAGAGTCACAGATCACTTCTGTTGTGTATCTAGTAAGACCGTCTTTATCTTCCCAGGATCGTGTTCTTAGACGACCTTCAATATATACACTATTACCTTTTTTGAGGTATGGTTCAACCACCTTTGCTGCCAATCCACCTCGAGTAACAATCGTGTGCCATTCAGTCTGAGTTACTTTTTCATTAGTATCTTTTTTGATGTAGCTTTCGGAGGTTGCTAGAGGAAAGCGTGCCAAAGAACCGCCGTTTTCAAAATGTCTTACTTCGGGATCTTTTCCAAGGTTTCCAACTAAAATTACTTTGTTAACACTAGCCATTTTTTATGTTTTTAAGGATTATTAATTATTCAAATATAACTAATTTTAAATAGGCTGGACTAGCCTTTTTAAGTATTTTTCAGTGAGTCTGGAAACAGCTAGTCTATTAATATCTTCTATTTTAATACTCTGAAAATGTTCATTTTGTATTTCTGATGAACAATCGATTTCCCAAAATCTTGCATAGATTACTCTATGACTTAAAATATGTTTAAATGAATGAACCGAATTCACTTCCAATTTAAGTTTATGAGACCACTCTTTAAACTGTATTGATTCAATTATTTCTTCTTCACTAATTTGTTTTTCGTTCTCGATCAATGGAAATTCAAAAAGATTTTTCCAGATTCCGTTTTGAGTACGTTTTTTCACAAATGTCAAATTTTTGTACTTAAAGAAAAAGTAATCGAAATAGATGGATTTAATACTGTTTTTTTTGATTTTGACAGGATATTCATTAATTGAATTTGTGTTGAAGGCAACACAGTTTTCGCATAAAACACAAATCTCACAATTAGGTTTTTTTGCTTTACAAACTTGTGATCCGAATTCCATTATAGCCTGATTGTGGGTGTCAGGTTGTGTTTTGTCCAAGATTGTATTAGCTAGTTTAAAGAAATGAGATTTACCTTTACTGCTGTTTATTGGGATATCAATTCCGTAAAATCTTGATAAAAGTCTGAATACATTTCCATCTACAACAGCATGAGGAAGTTTAAAAGCAAATGATGAAATAGCAGCTGCTGTATATTCTCCTACACCTTTCAATTTTAATATTGAATCATATTGATTTGGAAAACTTCCCCATTCAATAATTTGTTTTGCAGCAAAATGTAAATTTCTAGCCCTAGAATAATAACCCAAGCCTTGCCAAAGTTTTAAAACATCATCTTCTTCAGCTTTTGCTAACAGCTCTACAGTCGGGAAAGCTTTAGTAAATGATTCATAATAGGGTAAGCCCTGTTTTACTTGAGTTTGTTGAAGTATAATCTCTGATAGCCAGATTTTATAAGGGTTTGTAGTATTTCTCCAAGGTAAATCTCTTTTATTCAGGATATACCAATCAATAATGAGGTTTGAAAAATTCATTAAGTCGTTGAAAATAAGGAATTAAAAAGAGAATGAATATTAATTATTTAATAAAAAGTGAGTATATTTGCGGTCAAATTTAAAATAAATAAACTTCACTAAAGAATATTGTAAATGACTAAATTAGAATTAATTCACTCTATTTCTGATAAAATAGGTGTTGAAAGAGTTGATGTTCAGGCCGTAATAGAGGCCTTTATGCATGAAGTAAAGGGCTCGCTTTCTAATGGTGAAGATGTTTTTTTAAGAGGTTTTGGGTCATTTATTGTAAAAAAAAGAGCAGAAAAAACTGGTAGAAATATATCAAAGAATACTACTATCATCATTCCTGCTCATAATATTCCTGCCTTCAAACCTTCTAAAGAATTTGTTAATAAAGTAAAGAGTAGCGTAGAACTAAAGTAGGAGTTTTCGCAATTAAATAAGAATTATAAAATATTTGGTTATGCCTAACGGAAAGAAAAGAAAAAGACACAAAATGGCTACGCACAAGCGTAAAAAGCGTTTAAGAAAAAATAGACACAAGAAAAAATAATAGTCTTGTAATACATAACTAGAAACCTACTCCTATCTTTCTAAATTGTAAGTTTCTGTACGCCATTTAATTTTGAAATACGAATTACTAGTAGATTCAAGGCCTAGTGAAGTTGTGATTGCATTGCTTAAAGACAAGCAACTCATTGAGCTTCACAAAGAACCTGTTGGAACAAAGTTTTCTGTTGGTGATATATTTTTAGCGAAAGTTAAGAAAATCATCAATGGTCTAAACGCCACTTTTGTAGATGTTGGTCACGAAAAGGACGGCTTTTTACATTACCTAGATTTAGGAGCCAAGTTCAAAACATTTCAGAAGTTCACAGAGCGTAACTTAAACGGTAAACTAAATACAGCCTCTCTAAGAAACTTCAAACATGAGCCCGAATTAGAAAAGTCAGGTACCATAAATGAAGTGCTCCAATCAGGAAATCAAATAATGGTACAGGTAGTAAAGGAGCCTATTTCTACTAAAGGTCCAAGACTCACAGCTGAGCTAACAATTGCTGGTCGTTACATGGTTCTAGTACCCTTTTCAAATAAAGTTTCTGTTTCTCAAAAAATTGAATCCAACGAAGAAAAGAAGCGATTAAAAAAACTTGTTCAGAGTATCAAGCCTCCTGGTTTTGGAGTAATTATCAGAACTGTAGCACAAGGAAAAATGGTGGCAGAACTGGATGGTGATTTAAAATTTCTCTACAAGAAATGGCAAAAGCTATATAAACAAACTAAAAAAGTTAATCCGCCGTCAAAGGTATTGGGAGAGCTGGGGAGAACAGCATCACTTTTAAGAGATGTATTAAATGATGACTTTGCAACGATTTTAGTGAATGATGAAAAATTACATTCAGAAATCAAAGATTATATATCTACCATTTCGCCTGATCAAGAAAAAATAGTCAAACTCTATAAGGGCACTATTCCTTTATTTCAAAAATATGCTGTAGAACGACAAATTAAATCTGCATTTGGTAAGACAGTTACCATGCGTAAAAGTACTTACTTGGTAATTGAGCATACTGAGGCTATGCACGTTATTGATGTTAATAGTGGTAAACGGGTCAATTCCAAACAAGATCAGGAGTCAAATGCCTTAGAAGTCAATTTAATTGCTGCAGAAGAAGTTGCCCGTCAACTTCGATTAAGAGATATGGGAGGAATCATAGTCGTTGATTTTATTGATATGTACAATGGTGAGAATAGAAAAAAACTTTTCGACTCCTTAAAGACCTTTATGGCTGATGATAAAGCCAAGCACCATATATTACCTCCCTCAAGATTTGGACTTATTGAAATTACAAGACAGCGTGTAAGACCAGAACTAAATATTGAAACTAAAGAAGGCTGTCCGGCTTGTAAGGGCACAGGTAAAATAGAAGCTAGCATTTTATTAATAGATGAAATAGGTCAAAAGCTAGCAAAAGCTATTGATAAAAGCGATAATATTATACTAAAAACACATCCGTTTGTGGCCAGTTATATCAGCAAGGGATTTTTTAAAAACCAGCGAAGATCTTGGGCTAAAGAATATGGCTGTAAGCTAAAAGTTGAAGAAGATACTACCTATCATTTACTACAGTATAGGTTTTTCAATAAAGATCGAAAAGTCATTCCAGTCTAGCTATTTACAGACTCAATTTTATTTAATTTCTTTCGGTATACAATTAGTGGAACTAGAGCTATTAGTAGAAATATAGCCCCTATCAAATACCCGTACTTTACATTTTCGGTATTAGAAAAAATTGGCATAGAGAATAAAACAATCATTGATGTCCTCATCAAAATACTTATAGAATTAAAAACACTACCAGTTCTTCCAATAATATTGTTAGACACTTTTTCAAAGATAAAAGTGATTCTAAGTATTCGAGTTCCGGCATTACTTAATCCAATAATCAGACTCATAAAGAATAAGATAGCTATACTTTTAGTGAAAGTAAGAAGTAAACAAGCTATTATTGTAATTAGCATTAGAATAATTATGCTGCTTATAATATCTGTCTTTTTAGTTATGGCACGAATACCAACTCCTGCTAATAAAGCACCAATTGAATAATATACTTCAGAGGATGCAAAAACATCAGCACTTTCTTTTAAATAATGGCTAACGTATGCTGGTAAGAGAACAAATATTTCAACAATAAGAAAAGTGAAAATAGCATATGAACATACTCCGAAGATGAATATATGGGGGTTTTCCCTTAAAAACTTAAATCCATTTATAAGCCTGTTAAATATACTGCCAGTATCTATTTCCTTTTTTAGCAAAGGAACATGTTTAATGAAAAGAATAATAACAAATGCTAACATATAGGTAATAGCATCCATAATAAAGATTTCATGAATTTTCCAAGGCGTAATATCAAAAGGTAAAGGAACCTTGAGCCCTAATAGATTTAATACTCCATCCTTTGTTCCAGTCAAAAGAATAGCAGCAAAACTACCGGCAAAAATACTTGTTGATTGCCCTTGTATTTCTATGTATGAATTGAGTTTAGCGTAATTTTTTGGTTCTGTTATTTCTTGTCCAAACGCATACAAGTTTGGATAATGAATATTATAGTGAAGCATTGTAGTACCGAAAACAGCCAAGACCAAATACCAGGGAGTATTATCATATGACATGCCATAAAAAGCAATTGTGCCAATTACAATAGAACAAATTAGGTTTGAAAAAAGAAATAAACGTTTTCTAGAGTATTTATCAATTAACGTACCGGCATATAGCCCCCAAAAGAGACTAATAAACGTTAGAATAGCATAGCCTTTTGCATATGTACCACTCATATCAAGAATATCAGCAAAATACCAAGGAATGGCAATCATACTAATACCTTGAGCAAAACCAGAAATAATATTAGCTAGAAATAATAAGCCTATTGCTTTTTTGTTTTTCATTGAGTACAAAAATACTACCTTTGATAGGATGACTGAAAAATTATATGATTTAAATCTTATCAAGCAAAAAATAAAGCATTATTGTGCTAGAGAAGATAGATGTCAATCGCAAGTTATCACTAAACTTAAACATTATGGGGTAAGTCAATATGTAATAGATGAGCTCTTAATTGAGTTAATTCAAGAAAAATATATTGACGAAGAGCGTTTTGCTAGATCGTTTTGTAGTGGTAAATTCAAAATAAAAAAATGGGGAAAAAAGAAAATCATTTTTAAGTTAAACAAACTTAATTTGTCTAATGCTTGTATACATTTAGGCTTAAATGAAATAAACCAAGAAGATTATAATGAAATGCTTTTTAACTTAGCCGATAAAAAGAATAAACTGATTACTGAAAAAAATATATACAAGAGAAAAAAGAAAATAGTTGATTACCTTATAGGGAGGGGATTTGAATCAGAACTAGTTTGGGAATGCGTCCACAAGCTTTAAATCATTAAATTTGTTCATTCATGATAACAACAGAACATCTAGATAGCATAAATGCTAGAATCGGGCAATTAAGAGAATACTTGTCGATTTTTGATAAAAAGAAATTTGTTGAAGAAGAAGAATTAAAAACGCACCAACCTAACTTTTGGGATGATCCAAAAAAAGCCGAACAACATTTAAAAGCCATTAATAAACAGAAAATTTGGGTCACTGCTTTTGATGAACTGCAAAAGTGTTATGATGATCTAACTGTTATGTTTGAATTTTTTAGTGAAGGTGAAGTTAGCCAAGAAGAAATTCAAATAACTTACGATCAATGTTTGAAAAGTCTTTCTGATTTAGAGTTCAAAAATATGCTGAGCAAAGATGAAGACAGTCTACCCGCTATTATGACAATTAATCCAGGTGCCGGTGGAACAGAAAGCCAAGATTGGGCAGAAATGCTCATGCGTATGTACATCCTTTGGGGCGAAAAAAATAATTATAAAGTAAAAGAGCTTGACTTTCATTCCGGCGATACAGCGGGTATAAAATCGGTTACCTTGCAATTTGAAGGTGATTTTGCGTTTGGCTATTTAAAAGGTGAAAATGGCGTTCATCGATTAGTTAGAATTTCTCCTTTCGACTCCAATGCAAAGCGTCATACCTCATTCTCATCTGTTTTTGTTTATCCTTTAGCAGACGAATCTATCGAAGTAGATATTAATCCATCGGAGATTAGTTGGGATACCTTCAGGTCTGGCGGAGCCGGTGGTCAAGGTGTAAATAAAATTGAAACAGCTGTTCGTTTAAAGCATGCTCCAACGGGAATTATTATTGAAAATTCAGAAACACGATCTCAATTAGAAAATAAAGAAAAAGCCTTACAACTATTAAAATCACAACTTTACGAGCTAGAGTTAAGAAAACAACAGGCTGAAAAAGATAAGATTGAAGGAGAAAAGAAAAAAATAGAGTGGGGATCTCAAATTAGAAATTATGTTCTTCACCCTTATAAAATGGTTAAAGACTTAAGGACTGAGCATGAAACTTCAAATACTCAAGCTGTTCTTGATGGAGAGTTGAACGATTTTATAAAAGCTTATCTCATGGAATTTGGACAAAATTAAAATTATGTTAGTTACTATTTATCACAATCCAAGATGTAGAAAAAGTAGAGAAGCTCTACAAATATTGAATGATAAGCATATTCAGCCAACCATTGTTGAATATCTAAAGACTACACTTGATAAAAATCAACTTACTAAACTTGTTTCAAAGCTAGCTATTTCACCAATTGATTTAGTACGAACAAACGAAGCTATTTGGAAAGATCAATTCAAGGGCAAACAACTATCTGACAAAGACATTATTACTGCAATGGTTGAAAATCCAAAGCTTATAGAAAGACCAATTGTGGTAAGAGATGAAAAAGCGGTGATAGCAAGACCACCAGAGTTAGTTCTTGAGATAATTTAGAGTAGACTATTCGATTTCTTCAACTAGATCTTTGTTTTTGTAAGACTCAATAAACCATGCCCCAATCCAGTACGGTAAGAAACTAACGACAAATGTCAATAGCCAGAAAGCCATACCTGCAATGATTAAAAAGAGAAGAAAACCAATAAACATATTTTTTAAATTTGAATTAACTTTGTGCTAAAATACGAGTAAATTATCTAATAAAAAAATCATGAGCTATAGAATTGAAAACGATACAATGGGTCAAGTAAAAGTTCCTTCAGATAAATACTGGGGTGCTCAAACTGAACGATCAAGAAATAATTTTAAAATTGGTCATTCTTCTAGTATGCCCATCGAGATTATATATGGATTTGCTCATTTAAAAAAGGCCGCAGCTCATACAAATTGTCAATTAAATGTACTTTCAGAACAAAAGCGCGATCTTATTTCAAAAGTTTGCGATGAAATACTAGAAGGTAAACATGACGATCAATTTCCCTTAGTAGTTTGGCAAACGGGTTCTGGTACACAATCAAATATGAATGTAAACGAGGTTATTGCTAATCGCGCTCATGAATTAAATGGCGGAATGCTTACAGATAGTGATAAGCTAATCCATCCTAATGATGATGTAAATAAGTCTCAATCTTCAAATGACACATTCCCAACAGGCATGCATATCGCGGCTTATACCATGATTGTCAAATATACCATCCCAAGTATCGAACTTTTAAGTGATACACTTCGAAAGAAATCAGCTGAATTTAGTAATGTAGTCAAAATTGGTCGTACTCACTTAATGGATGCAACACCATTAACTCTGGGGCAAGAGTTTTCTGGATATGTTTCACAATTAGATCATGGTTTAAAGGCACTCAAAAATACACTAAGTCACTTATCCGAATTAGCTTTAGGAGGAACTGCCGTTGGAACTGGGATTAATACACCTGAGGGCTATTCTGAATTAGTAGCCAGCAAAATTGCTGAGTTCACAAATCTTCCTTTTATAAGTGCTGAAAATAAATTTGAAGCCTTAGCTGCACATGATGCTATTGTTGAAACTCATGGAGCATTAAAACAAATTGCTATATCACTTAATAAAATTGCAAATGATATTCGCTTATTAGCTTCAGGACCTAGAAGTGGAATTGGTGAGATTATTATTCCATCTAATGAGCCTGGTTCATCAATAATGCCCGGAAAAGTAAACCCCACACAATGTGAGGCACTTACCATGGTGTGTGCTCAGGTAATAGGTAACGATGTCGCTATTGGAGTGGGTGGATTACAAGGACACTATGAATTAAATGTATTCAAACCCATGATGGCGAAAAATATAATAGAGTCGGCAAGACTTCTAGCCGATGGATGTGTATCATTCAATAAAAATTGTGCCAAGGGAATAGAGCCTAATCACTCTAACCTCAAGAAGAACTTAGATAATTCACTGATGTTAGTAACTGCTCTAAACACTAAAATTGGTTATGAAAAAGCTGCTAAAATTGCCAAAACAGCTCACGAAAACGGTACAACATTGAAAATGGAAGCAGTAAATTTAGGATTTCTGACTGAAGAAGAGTTTGATCAGTGGGTTCGTCCAGAAGATATGTGTGGGAATTAGATAAATTCTTGGCCTTTAACACGTTTTACGTCAGATACAAATTGCTTGATGTGTTGTTCGCTATCCTTTTTGCAAATCAATAAAGCTTTTTCAGTATCAATCACTATATAATCAGTAAGACCTTCAACAATAACTACTTTGTTATCAGAGGTATTTATAATATTTCCGCTTGATTCGTAAATGAAAGTGCTATCACCAATAATTCCATTGTGATTTTCATCCAATTCTAAATGACTATATAATGACCCCCATGTGCCTAAATCGCTCCAGCCAAAATCAGACGGATAGACAACTACATTATCGGCTTTTTCCATCAGACCATAATCGATTGATATATTTTTACAACCAGGAAAAATTCTATTTATGAATTCAGTTTCACTATTTGTATTGTAATACTCATTGCCATCTTCAAATCGATCGTAAAGATCACGTAAATGTTTTCTTAGATTCAATAAAATATTCTTAGCACTCCAAATGAAAATTCCTGAGTTCCATAAAAAATCACCACTAGAAATAAATTGTTTAGCTAGCTCTAAATTAGGTTTTTCTGTGAATGTCTTAACATGATTGATATTTGGATTCAAACTAGATGACTCTTCATTAAACTGAATATAACCGTAGCCAGTATCAGGTCTAGAAGGTTTTATGCCCAATGTTAACAAACAATTTTCTGTACTACAAACACTAAAACACTCTTTGACAATTTTTGAAAATTGATTTTCATTAGTAATTAAGTGATCTGATGGAGCAACAATAATTTTAGCGTCGGGATTTAATTTATTTATTTTAAAAGAGGCATAAGCGATACACGGTGCTGTATTTCTCATGGCTGGTTCACATAAAATATTATTCTCTTTAATTCCATTTAATTGTTCAAGACATAAGGATTTATATTTTATATTGGTAACTACCAAAATATTTTCTGCCGGACAAAAGCGATTTAATCTTTTGAAAGTTTGCTGAATAAGTGTTTCGCCAGTACCTAATATATCTAAGAATTGTTTAGGAAATGAGCTTCTACTTTTTGGCCAAAAGCGAGAACCAATACCGCCTGCCATTATTACGGCATAGTTGTTTGAATTCATATCAAGAAAATTATATTTAGTAAAAGTACAAAATCAAATCATAACCTCTGCCAGTGGGCTAATTAGATATGTTTTATTATTTCTTAATGAAATACATTCAAAACGAGTTCTGACTTTTTTTCCTTTTATAAACGCTTTTCCATTAGGAATTAAAAAAGTAGAGCCGATAGGAATATCTTCAATTGTTAAAATAGTTTTGTTATCATATTCTCTAAGCACTTTGACTAGTGCTATATCAGTACTTGTGGAAGCTTTTGGGTTTTTTAAATGTAAGGCTAATTGTTTTTGAATATTTTCTGGAAAAAGTGGTAAAAAGTCTAGCATTAATATCTTGAAAGTATATTTCCATTCTTTACCATGGGGTAAAACTCTGTTAGAATAGTTTTCTCTGACTATCATGTGAGCAATCTCATGTACTAGAGTGATTAAAAAGGCATATGAATTTAAGTTGTTGTTAATACTAATAAAGTGTTTTCCTTTATAAAATTTGTAATCTCCAAGTTTTGTCGAACGAGGCGATTTGATACTAAGCTGACAGTCGTATTTTTTTAGCAAACCTTTAATTTTAGCAATAGAATCTTGGGGCAAAAACGAATCAAGACCTTGCATTAGCTTAGTAATTGATACGCTATATAACTAGCTAGGTAAGCTAATACGCTCATATAAACAAATTGAATAATGGGCCATTTCCAGCTATTAGTTTCTCTATACACAATTGCTAATGTGCTCATGCATTGCATAGCAAAAGCATAAAATAACATTAACGACATAGCTACAGCTGGAGTGAAAAAGGCTTCACCTGTTTTTGGATTTTTGTGTGACATTAACTTATCGCGAATGGTCTTAGTATTATCAGCATCACCTACACTATAAATAGTGGACATAGTTCCTACAAATACTTCTCTTGCGGCAAAAGAGGTTATTAACGAAATTCCTATTCGCCAATCAAAGCCTAATGGGCTAATAACAGGCTCAATAGATTTGCCAATAATACCGGCATAGGAAGCCTCTAATTTTTCACTTGCAATTTTCAAATCAGCTTGTTCGGTTTGTGCATATTTTTTCTCAATCTTTTCAAACTCATCTTTAGGTCCATAGGAAGATAATACCCAAAGTACGATTGATATAGCTACAATAATTTTACCAGCATCAATTAAAAATACTTTAACCTTTTCAAAAATAGTTAGACCCACAGTTCTCCAATCTGGTATTTTATAGGTAGGCATTTCCATCACATAGTACCCTTTTGATTTTGTTTTCAATATTAGTTTCATAATTAAAGCTACTCCAATAGCTGAAACAAAACCTATCATATAAAAGCCCATCATTGTTAGTCCTTGAAGATTGAAGATAAACCATTTCTTTTCGGCAGGAATCATCATCGATATTAATAGAGTATAAACTGGAATTCTTGCTGTACAACTCATCAAGGGTACTACCATAATGGTGATCATTCGTTCTTTCCAATTAGATATTGTTCGGGCAGACATAACTGCAGGTATTGCACATGCTGCTCCACTTAAAAGCGGAATAATAGAACGTCCGCTTAATCCGAATCCTCTTAATATTTTATCCGTCAAGAAACTTACTCTTGACATATAGCCAGTATCTTCTAAAATGGCAATGAAAGCAAATAAAAATGCAATTTGTGGTATAAAAATGACAATTCCCCCTAAACCAGCAATAATGCCATCGACAATCAAACCATTTAAAGTACCTTCTGGTAAACTATTACTTACAAATTCAGAGAGTAAAGCAAATGAGGAGTCAATAAGTTCCATGGGATATTCAGACCATGAAAATACAGCTTGAAAAATCAAGAACAAAATACTAAGGAAAATCACAAAACCACCAATTTGATGAGTTAAAATATTATCAAGAATTTGAGTGAAGTTTTTTTGACGATTGTATTTGGGGTTTTCAACACAAGAAGATATTATTCCGTCTATAGCTTTATACCTTCTAACTGTTTCAGTAGCTTGTATTCGTTTCGGAATAAACTCATTAGTATTTACTATGGTGTTGATTTGATTTTTTTGATTTTGAGTTAAGCTTTTTAGGTTCTCGTAATGACAAGCAATCTGAAAAGCATTATAATCATTATTGACTGATAACACCTCTTTTACAGCTCGAACTATATCGGCTGAAACAAAATTTATATCGATAAAATTTGAATGATTTTCTTTTTGTAAGATGAGTTTCAAAATAGTTTGTTTCAAATTCCCTATTCCAATTTTTTTACGGGCATTAATTGGAATAACAGGAACACCTATTTTTTTCGACAGTAGGTCGATATCAATTTTTATACCGTCCGACTCCGAGAGGTCAATCATACTTAAAGCCAAAATACAGGGCTTGCCAAGATCAATGACTTGTGTAGCAAAACAAAGTGATCGTTTTAAATTGGTGGCATCTGCTAAAATTATATTTACATCAGGATGGTGTTCATTATTAGGGTCACAAAGTACCTCGAAGGTTATTTTCTCGTCCATAGATTTAGGATACAAACTGTATGTTCCTGGTAAATCAATAAACTCCGTATCTACTTTGTTCTTACTAGCCAATTGTGAGATTTGGCAGGCACCTACCTTTTTATCCACAGTAACCCCTGGGAAATTAGCTACTTTTTGATTTAATCCTGTTAGGGCATTAAATAAGCTAGATTTCCCACAGTTTGGATTCCCTACAAGGGCTACTTTAATTTTATCTTTAAGAGTCAACAATTATTTGATTTCATTAACCAAAACTGTCTGTGCTTCCGATTTTCTCATACTGAGTAAATGGCCAGAAATAGAAATTGTAATAGGGTCGCCTAAGGGAGCCTTACGTTCTATTAAAATCTTTTCTCCTGGTAAACATCCCATTTCCATTAATTTTAAGGCTAAATCTTTGTCAGAAAAAGAGTCAATAACGGCTTCTTTTCCTAAATCTAAATTGTTGAGGTTTTTCATAAAGCTAATTTACCTATTTAGAATGAATCTAAAAATGAATTATGAAGGTTTTTCGTCATTATTTATTTCAAAGGAAAAGCTGGGACAATCACAATCTTTTTTTAAGATTCCACAAGATGCCATTGATGATATTATCAAAATAAAAATAGCTAATTGGATGATTTTATTTTTTGTTTTCATAATATTCTTTTTTCCTGCCTTCAAAAATACTATTAAAGTGATAAATTGAATGCCATAAATATTCTTATTTTTGGTGAATATGATTGAGGGTATAAAAACATTTGGACAATACTTAACGATGTTAGGCAATGTATTCAGTATTCCTCAAAACAGAAAAGTCTACTTTCGAAGAGTCATCGATGAAATGGTAAAGTTAGGAGTTAACTCTCTTGCTATTGTTTCTATTATTTCACTATTCATGGGAGCAGTTGTCACTATTCAGACTGGCCTCCAATTAAGTAATCCATTCATTCCAAAGTATCTAATTGGATATGCTACTAGAGAGTCTTTGATTTTAGAGTTTTCACCTACAATGATTGCTTTGATATTAGCCGGTAAAGTAGGTTCAAGTATTGCTTCTGAAATAGGTACTATGCGGGTTTCTGAGCAAATTGATGCTTTAGAAATTATGGGAATCAATTCAGCATCTTTTATTATTCAGCCTAAAATCATAGCCTCCGTTTTATTTTTTCCATTTTTAGTGGTTATTAGTATGGCTATTGGAATGTTTGGTGGCTTTTTAGCTGCAACATTGGGTGGTATTATTAGTGAAGCCGAGTTTTTTCAAGGGCTAATGTATTGGTTTGAACCGTATTATATTTTTTATGCTCTTTTTAAAACTGTATTTTTTGCTTTTGCTATTTCATCTATCTCGTCTTTCTTTGGCTATTACACTAAAGGTGGTGCCATTGCAGTTGGAAAGTCTAGCACTAAGGCGGTTGTTTACAGTTGTATAGTAGTGCTTATCATTAATTTTATCATCACTCAACTTATGTTAGCATGATAAGTGTTAGTAATTTAAATAAGACTTTTGGACTAAAGCAAGTTTTGAAGGATATCAATTTTACCTTTGAGACTGGCAAAACCAATTTAGTAATTGGTGCAAGTGGTTCTGGTAAAACTACTCTAATTAAATGTATGGTTGGTCTTCATTTTCCAGATAGCGGTCAAATTTCATTTGACGGAGAATCTTTTCTAGAAATGGACAAAAAAAATCAGCGAGAGTTACGTAAAGAAATAGGAATGTTATTTCAAGGCGGTGCCTTATTTGATTATTTGACTGTTGAAGAAAATATTGCTTTCCCATTAAATTTGTTTACTGATATGAGTAAAGAAGAAAAAAGAGAACGTGTTGATTTTTGTTTGAAGAGAGTGAACCTTTCTAATGTGAATAGCCTCTTTCCTTCCGAATTGAGTGGTGGAATGATAAAACGGGTTGCTATAGCTAGAGCAATTTCTATGAAGCCAAAATACTTGTTTTGTGATGAGCCAAACTCTGGTTTAGATCCTCAAACTTCTATTATTATCGATAATCTTATTCAAGAAATTACACAGGAGTATAATATAACAACTATTGTTAACACTCATGATATGAATTCCGTAATGGAAATTGGTGATAATATTGCACTTATTCATGAAGGAAAATTAGCCTGGAAAGGCGATAAAAACGAAATCATTCGTTCTTCTAATAAAGAGTTAAATAATTTTGTATTTGCCTCTCAGTTATTTCAAAAAATTAAAGCATAAAAAAGGCTTGAATTATCAAGCTCTTTTTTAATCAAATGACATCTACTGCGTTTGAAGATGCCGAGTATGGTTTGAGTAATTTACTTTCTGTATGAACAGTTCATTTAGTATGAATGTTTATATTGTAAGTAGGTGAGCAACCGAAGTAGTATAATAAATTTGTGAAAACAGCTGTGAGACAAACAACATGCCCATCACCAGACTTGAGTTTTTCATGAGTATTTTTTACGATATAAAAAACGAAAAATTAAATAAAAAAAAGACAGCCCTATTTTTGAGCTGTCTTCCATAATCTATTTTATTCAATTACTGAATAATAATTTTTTCAAACATTTCATTTTGATCACCTTTGGTAAGACTGATGAAATAGACACCTTTTTCAAAATTACTCAAGTCGATAGTTTTATTAAAGGATTGATTGACACTGATAGCTTCAGTATAAACGGTTCTGGCTGTCATATCATTAATAGTGAGCAGACCTTCGAAGGCTTCGTTGGTAAGTAATTGTACTTTAAATTCACCATTGTTAGGGTTTGGAAAAACTGCTAACGAATGTGTTTTGATATGTTCTTCAGTACTAACGTTTACTCCAACTACAGTTGGATCAAAATTCAGTCGAATACATGGTGCAAAAGTTGTGTATAACCATGAAGCAGGGTCTACACCTTCTTGAACTCCATCTATATCTTGTACTAGACTTTCTCCATTAATTTGATTATCTCCAGCTGTACTAATGTATATAGTGTCGGTGGCATTGACTTCAGCGTATAGTGTAGGTAAAACAACTAGTCCTTCGTCTAATATGACGGGGGGGGTAAATGAAAAATCATAAAAATCGCCTGTGTAGTTACCAAAGTCAATTAGCTCAGTTTCAGTGAAGAAAAAGATATCACCGGTATTGGGGTCAACTGTATTCAATACTATTTTACCGAATGCAACAGGGGTTGTCTGCTCATCTAATCGGACAGTTGCAGCATATACTGTTGTGGTTTTATAAATGTCAAATATATTTCCATACTGTCTTGTCCCTTCATCATTAATAGCGAATCGTCCAAAGCTAGACTGATTATTGCCATTATCTCTGGCATATGTGAACTCAGAAATTTCAAACTGTCGACTTAGTGTGTCAGTTATTATTAGATCATTATCATCCTTAGCAAATAGACTTGCCGTGTATACACCAGTATCAGGTGCAGTAAAGCCATCGTTTACAAACATTGTATCTCTATCTGCTGAGGGGATACTATAACCATAACTTTCGCTAGTGAAAGCTTCACTTTCAATTTGGGCCTTAACTCTAATACTATCAATTGGATTATAACCAATATTTTCAACTATTCCCCCGAAGAAATAGGCAGTTTGTTGCATTTGTTCAAGTGGCATTACTCTATAATTTGTTCCTCCAAAATAATCACTGGGAACTCTATTATAAGCTTTTAGTATATTAGAAGCATAGGCTTGAGTTCTTACAATTCTAACATCGTCAACCATCCAAAAATAATGTGAAGCGGTTTCTGAGTCATTTGACCAGTCAAATCGAATTTGCACACTGTCTTTGAGTGCGGCGATTTCAGAAATGATGATGTCTACCGTTACCGTACCTGACAGTATATTGGTTGTTCCAAAATCATTCACTAGAAAACTATTATCATTCGACCACCCAGAGCCATCATTTATAAAAACATAGAGTTCGTGTGAAGATGAACAACACCATCTGTAAGCATGCTGAAAGCTTAATGTTACATTAGAATCATTTGACAGATCAATGTATGGCGATGTTAAATACCCTTTTTTATTAGTATATGCCGAGGGTGCTAGTCCAGCGTTATCACCATCAGCATCAAAAATCATCCAGCCATTGGCGGCAGATTCAGATTCAATAGTATATGGGTCATCACCAGCGTAATCACCATCAGAACCGTCAAAGTCTAACGCCCAAATATCTCCGTCTGTGCCGCCAGTAGTCCAAGCAGGATCAATTGAGGAGTTGTTACCAGCCAGACCTTCTCTAAAATCTTCATGCCAAATGATATCTGAACTATCTACTAAAACACTAGCAACACTGGCTTGTTGAAGCATGAGCGGTGCCTTTTTATGGTTTTCTAGAATTGAAGGTAATTGTTGTTGGGCCAATGAACTAATGGATAGTGTGCATAGAATTAGAAAAAAAACAGCTTTCATTATGTATATGTGTTATGTAAAAAAAGCAGACAAACGTCTGCTTTTTTTAGTGTTTATAGTTGTAATTATTTAATAATTACTTTTTGAGTTGAACTTAATCCACTATCGTTAGTTATTGATAGTGAGTAAACTCCTTTAACTAAGTTAGAAAGATCAATTTGTTTCTGTCCCTTAATATTTTCAGTGAACACAATTTGTCCTAGGTAATTTTGTACTTGAACAAAGTGTGCATCATTAGATGCCGGTGTAACTGTAAATAAACCATTGTTTGGGTTAGGATATACGTTAAAGTTTAATTCCTTGTTTTCAGAAATAGAAACTGGAGCAGTTGCGGTAGGGTCAAAGTTTAGTCTTACAAATACTGCATTAGCAAAGTTAAACCATTCGCCGGCAGAAGCATCTGTAAAAATACTACCGTTGATATCCTGCATAATTGTCGTTGCTGGGTCAGCAGAGCCACCATAAGCGATTAACGCCGTGTCTGTACCTGTGTATAATGACTTAATACCTGCAAAAATAACTTCTCCAGCATTTAGTGTTACTGGTGGGTTAAAAACGAAGTTAATCCATCCGTCTGAATGCTGACCGATATTTACTTCCTGACTTTCGTATAAGAACTGAGTCGCATTAGGATCTCCAGTAGGGTTATCTGTACTTCCTAATACATCTAAGAAGTCACCTGTTACTGTTCTTAGTACAGCTGTTGCTTTTGAAGTAGAATCGGTTCTTGGGTGAATTCTAGCCTTAACAGCATATAATGTAGTTTCTTTATAAATATCAAAAACGTTTCCGATTAGACCATCACCACCTCTGTTGATGTAGTATGCACCTTCATAATCACCAGAAAAGTCAAAATCATCTCTAGCATAGTCGTACTCAGATATATTAAAGCTTTCTGTTTTTGTTTCTGTCATGGTCATATTGTCGTCTTCTGAATAAATAGCTACATCGTACTGACCCTGAGCTGTTGGAGTGAATTCATCATTACTGTATAATGTGTCATAATCAAGTGATATAGTATTTAGGCCGTAACTTTGAGTACTAAATCCTTCAGATTGAATATCCGCGTACAATCTTGCACTATCCAAATCTTCAAAGCCCATATTTTGGATTACAGCACCAAAAGAAAAGCCTGTAGCACTAGCTTGATCAAGTGGAACAGTTTTATAAATTGCACCTCCGTTGTAAGCACTTGGTAACAAGTGAAATTGGTCGTTTAATCTCGCAGCTCTGTCTGGAAGTGGATTAATGATAATATCGTCGATTGCAAGTCCTGAAGCCCATGATGAATTATCAGACCATGTAAATCTTACTTTTACAGAATCATCCATATAATAGTCACTCAAACTAAATGCGGCGAACTGCCACTCTTGTTGTGCAGGAAGTTCCTCACTTAGTGCATTCCATGTCTCTCCGCCATCGTTACTTACTTCAACGAAAGCATCTCCACCACCCCAGTTCTTATCATGAAAATACTCAAATTGAATCCACATACCACTATCTGCCTGAGAGAAGTCCATTAATGGAAGTTCTAACACTTCTTCACTAAGATCACAATTGTTATTTTCATTTGGAGCAGCACCATTGGGAAGACAAGAGTCATCGTTTGTCATGGCAAATTGTGTGTGGTCATCAAGGTATGTCCAGTAACCGCCAACACCAGCATCAGTACTGTTACCCGTGAAAAATCCGCCCACATCAACTGTACCACCGTCAAAGGGTACAAAGTAATTATTTTCTTCAGAAGATGAGCTCATATCAGCTGGAAGGTTAGGAGCTGTTACATCTTCAAAATTCTCACAATAAAAGTAAGAACCATCGCACTCAACAGAAGCACGTAATTCAATATTGGCTTGCATGATAGTAGGCTCAGCAATACTTAAGATTTTTTCATTAGTTTTTTTTATATTGTTAGGGTTTATGCCTTGTGCAAAAACACTGCCTACAAGTAAAAAAGAACCAAGAATAGAATAGAATGTTTTCATTATAATTGGATTAATTTTAATTTAATTTAAGGCTAATTTACGGTCTTTTTGTAAAAAATCCTAAACTAATTACTAACTAAATTGCCAAAAACATGTTAGATGTAGTTTTCAATGGCTACACATGAACAGACTAAGTTTCTGTCGCCATAGGCTTCATCAACCCTGCTAACACTTGGCCAAAATTTATTTTTTCTTACAAACTCTAATGGAAAAGCGGCTTCTTGTCTAGAGTATGATTTATCCCAATTATCTGAAGTGATAAGATTCAAGCTATGGGGTGCATTTTTCAATATATTGTCTTCATTGTTGGCTTGACTATCAACTAATGCATTAATTTCTTTTCTTATAGATTTCATTGCTAAAATATATCGATCAAGTTCCTCTTTGCCTTCGCTTTCAGTGGGTTCTACCATCAATGTGCCAGCTACTGGAAAAGATACTGTTGGAGCATGAAAACCATAGTCCATTAATCGTTTTGCAATATCACTTACTTCAATACCAATTTCTTTAAAAGGTCTACAATCTAAGATCATTTCATGGGCTACTCTGTTATTAGTATTAGTATATAAAATAGAGTAGTGTTCTTCTAATTGATTTTGGATATAGTTTGCATTTAATATGGCATTTTCGGTTGATTTAGTTAATCCATCTTCTCCTAATAACTTTATGTAGGCATAAGAAATACATAAAACTAAGGCCGATCCATATGGAGCTGCAGATATTGCACTTATAGCTTGTTTTCCTCCTGTTGTGATGATAGGGTTAGAGGGTAAAAATGGTTTGAGATGTTCAACAACACCAATAGGTCCCATTCCTGGTCCACCACCGCCATGAGGTATAGCAAAAGTTTTGTGTAAGTTTAAATGACATACATCGGCTCCAATTAGTGCTGGATTGGTCAACCCTACCTGGGCGTTCATATTTGCGCCATCCATATAAACTTGACCACCGTGTTTGTGTATGACTTCGTTGACTTTAATTACATTCTCTTCAAACACACCATGGGTAGAAGGATAAGTAATCATCAATGCCGCTAAATTTTGGCTGTGTTCCTCAGCCTTTGATGTCAAATCATCTAAATCAATGTCACCATTTTCGTTACATTTTACGACTACAACTTTCATTCCTGCCATAGTAGCTGAAGCTGGATTTGTTCCATGTGCAGAAGAGGGGATTAGACATATGTTTCTGTGAGTTTCTTTTCTGCTTTGGTGATAAGCCCTAATTACCATCAGGCCTGCGTATTCACCTTGAGCACCGGAGTTAGGTTGAAGAGACATTCCGTCGAAGCCTGTAATTTCGCATAAAAATTCTTCTAATTCATGAAACATTATGTGATATCCTCTGGCTTGATTGACTGGAGCAAAAGGGTGTATGTTACTAAATTCTGCCCATGATAATGGAAATAATTGTGCAGCAGCATTTAACTTCATTGTACAAGATCCTAGTGGAATCATCGAGTGGTTTAATGCTAAATCTTTACTTTCAAGTCTTTTGATATACCGCATCATTTCTGTTTCACTGTGAAACGAATTAAATACCTCATGTTGTAAAAATGCACTATCTCTGTAAAGTTCATGAGGAATAAATGAATTGGCCTCAGTATAGTTACCTTTTAGTACAGACTTAATTAATTCTATTGGATCTGGGTGGTTACAGCTTTTGGCAAATACCAGCAGAATATCATTGATATTACTCAATCCATCTTTTTCATCTAATGATATTGACAGGTGCTTATCGTCAATATAATTAAAGTTCATTTTGGAGTCTTCAGCAAATACTTTTAAAGTTTCCATAGAAACGTCATTGATATTCACCAATATTGTGTCAAAGTAATTATCATTTAGTTGATTGTAGCCTAATTGTTTAAGACCATCAGCTAGAATACAAGCATGATTGTGAATTTTTCTGGCAATATTTTTCAATCTTTCAGGCCCATGGAAAACACCGTACATACCTGCCATTACTGCTAGTAATACTTGGGCTGTACAAATGTTTGAGGTAGCACGTTCTCTTTTGATATGTTGTTCTCTAGTTTGTAAAGCCATTCTTAGAGCTCTATTGCCATGTGTATCAACGGTAACACCTATGATCCTTCCTGGAATATTTCTTTTATATTCTTCACGAGTTGCAAAAAAAGCAGCATGTGGTCCACCGTAGCCCATTGGAATCCCAAAACGTTGTGTGGTGCCTACTACTACATCTGCTCCCCATTCACCTGGAGGTGTAAGTAATGTTAAACTTAGAAGGTCGGCAGCTACAACTACGCCAACATCATTGTTTTTAGCATCTTTTGACAAGATTTTGTAATCTTCAATTTTACCGTGTTTGGAAGGGTACTGAATTATCATACCAAAAACAGAACTATCTGAGAAATCAAACTCGGAATGATCAATAATTTTTAGACGTATTCCTACAGGGGTTGATCTTGTTTTTAACACATCAATAGTTTGTGGAAAACAATCTTTGGATACTAAAAAGACGTTGGCATTTGATTTTTTCTTTGCTCTGGATCTCGAGTTAAAAAGCATCAGCATTGCCTCGGCAGCAGCCGTTCCTTCATCTAAAAGTGATGCGTTTGCTAGTGGCATTGCTGTTATGTCAGAAACCATGGTTTGAAAATTTAATAAGGCCTCCAATCTTCCTTGAGCAATTTCTGCCTGGTAAGGCGTATATGCCGTGTACCAACCTGGATTCTCTAAAATATTACGCTGAATTACTCCAGGTAATATGGTGTTGTAATATCCCATTCCAATGTATGATCGGTAATTTTTATTTTTTCGGCCTAATTGTTTCATGTGATCTATAAGCTCAGATTCATTCAAAGCTTTTGGTAAATCCATAGTTTTATTAAGTCTTATGGAAGCAGGAATTGTCTGTTCAATAAGTTGTTCCATTGAGGAGATTCCGATACAATTGAGCATATTATCTTGTTCAGTTAATGTCGTTCCAATATGTCTTTCTGCAAATAGATTCATGTTATAAAATTTTAAAGTACAAAAATATAAAATGACACTGTAATCATCACTACATATTTTATACTTTTGATTGACAAAGGTTGTTAATATGACCAAGTTTTTTCTTTCCTCAAATATTTTTGTGTCCCTGTGTGTGGTGGCCTTGAGTCTGAGTTCATCATTAATTCTTGAAATTGATGGTATATACCTTATTCCATTTATATTTTTTTCTACCCTATTTAGTTATAATTTTCAACGTTTAGTTAGGTATAACTCAAAGGCAGTTCAATGGGTTAAATTAGATACTGACAGAAAGCAAACACTGTTCATAAGTGTTTTGTCATTTATTCCAATGCTGTACTATTCATTTAGTTTATCTGTTTCTTCATTAGGTTTAATTTTTATAGCTTCATTATTGACTCTATTGTATCCAATAAGATTTTCATTTTTAAACAACCGTTCAATTCGGGAATTACCTCTGTTGAAAGTGTTTTTAATCAGTTTTGTATGGTCATTAGTTAGTGTAGGTTTACTGCTCACTGAAAGTAATTTATATGAAAAAACAGAAAGTATAATTCTATTTCTTAGTCGATTTTTCTTTGTCTTAGCCATCACTATTCCATTTGATATTAGGGATCTAAAGTATGATCATCCATCAATGTTGACCATGCCCCAGCTATTAGGAATAAAAAGGGCAAAGCTATTAGCATTAAGTTCATTAACTGTTTTTTTTATATTATCATTGAATCTTTATTACACTGTTGGTTTCTCAAAATCACTTTTGTTAGCGCTTTTTATTTGCTTTTTAGTATCGGCATTTCTTATTAATAAATCTGATGAGAAAAAAAATGATTTCTTTTTTTCTTTTTGGGTTGAGGGCTTGAGTATTCTCATGTTTCTATTACTTTTTTTTATACCAATGGCTTTTGATACCTTTGTACTCTAACTATTGAAAATGCAAAATACTTTAGATTTCGCCTTAGAATCTGATAAAAACGATGAAATTTCTCACTACAGAAACCGTTTTTATATACCACAAGTTAATGGAAGGGATAGCCTGTATTTTACAGGAAATTCACTGGGTTTACAACCTAAATCGGTTCAAACTTATGTTCAACAAGAATTAGACGATTGGGCAAAATTTGGTGTTGAAGGGCATTTTGAAGCTAAAAATCCATGGGTTTCCTATCATAAAATTTTAAGCCAACCATTTAGTAAACTTGTTGGTGCTCAAACTGAAGAGGTAGTAGCAATGAATGGTTTGAGCGTCAATTTGCATTTGATGTTAGTATCATTTTACCAACCTAAAGGCAAACGAACAAAGATAATTTGCGAATCAAAAGCTTTTCCGTCCGATCAATATGTTTTAGAAAGTCAAGTGAGGTTTCATGGCTTAGACCCTGAAGAGACAATCGTTGAGGTACAACCAAGAGATGGTGAGTATACTATTAGAGAAGAAGATATTTTGAGCTGTATCAATGATGTTGGAGACGAACTTGCATTAGTTTTTTGGGGTGGGGTTAACTACTATACTGGACAAGTTTTTGATATGGCATTAATTTCAAGTCAAGCAAAAGCAGTAGGTGCTATTGTGGGCTTAGACCTTGCTCATGGTGTTGGTAATATTTCATTGAGTCTACATGATTGGGATGTCGATTTTGCTGCTTGGTGTACATACAAGTATTTAAATTCAGGGCCAGGTGGAATATCAGGAGTTTTTATACATGAAAAACATGCAAAGAATTTTTCACTACCTCGTTTCTCTGGATGGTGGGGGCATGATGAAGAAAGACGTTTTTTGATGGAGAAAGGCTTTGTTCCAATGCGGGGTGCTCAAGGTTGGCAGTTGAGTAATGCTCCGGTTTTGACTATGGCAAGTTGTAAGGCAAGTATAGATATTTTTGAGGAGGTTGGGATGTCAAAGCTTAGAGTCAAAAGTAATTTGTTGACCTCTTTTATGGAGTTTATATTCAACGATATATCAGCTCGTTATGACCATTGTAACTTTGAAATAATAACACCAAGCGAACCTAACAGGCGTGGCTGTCAATTATCAGTTTTAACTCACGGCCATGGAAAAGAATTATTTGATTTTATTTCTAAAGAAGGCGTTATTGCAGATTGGCGTGAGCCAAACGTTATAAGACTTGCACCTGTTCCACTTTACAATAGCTTTGAAGATATTTATAAATTAGGTCAAATTATAGAAAAAGCATTATCATGAGTAAAAATATTACAATCGCCGGTGCGGGTTTGGTCGGTGCTTTAGAGGCTATTTATTTATCAAAGCGAGGCTTTAATGTCAACGTCTTTGAACGTCGGCCTGATATGCGTTCAGTTGAATTGACTGCAGGTCGTTCAATAAATTTAGCCTTATCAGAACGGGGTTGGAACGCTCTAAAAACTGTAGGAGTGGAAAAAGAAGTAGAAAAAATGGCCATTCCAATGTATAAAAGAGTTATGCATTCGGTAGATGGTACTCTTACAGACCAATCATATGGACAAGATGGCCAGGCTATATATTCTGTTTCAAGAGGTGGTTTGAATCAGATTCTACTGCGTTTAGCAGGTAGTCTTCAAAATGTCAATTTAAATTTTGAGCACAGATGCTTAGATGTGGACTTAGAGACTGCTACAGCTATTTTTGAAGATAGTTCTGGTATAAGAAAAGAAGTTCTTGCAGATGCATTAATAGGTGCAGACGGAACATACTCGGTAGTACGTTCAAAAATGATGCGACAAGACAGATTTCAGTATTCTCAACACTACATTGAGCATGGCTATAAAGAATTGACAATTCCAGCTAATCCAGATGGGACTTATCAATTAGAAGTTAATGCCCTACATATTTGGCCAAGAGGTAATTATATGCTTATTGCACTTCCTAATTTAGATGGTAGTTTTACATGTACCTTATTTTTTCCTTACGAAGGAGAGCATTCTTTTAAAAGTTTGACAAGCGAACAAAAAGTACATGAGTTTTTTAGTGCTGTTTTTCCAGATACGATTGATTTAATTCCAAATCTCGTACAGGAATATTTTCAAAACCCAACTTCATCATTGGCAATAATGAGATGCGATCCTTGGACTGTTGAAGATAAAGTATTACTGATTGGTGATGCAGCACATGCCACAGTTCCATTCTATGGTCAAGGAATGAATGCTGGTTTCGAAGGCTGTTTTGTATTAGATCAATTAATGAAAAAACATGGCGATAATTGGAAAGCTTGTTTTGATGAATATTCTCAAATACGTAAACCCGATGGAGATGGTGTTCAGGATTTATCATTGCACAATTTTATTGTCATGCGTGATAAAACTGCAGACCCCAATTTTTTACTTCAAAAGAAAATAGAACTACATTTTTCAAGAAAGTATCCAGAAAAATGGTTACCACTTTACTCCATGGTTTCTTTTTCAACCATTCGCTATTCAGAAGCATGGCGAATTGGGCAACAACAGGAGGAATTGATGAAGGAAATAATGAGTATGGATGGCATAGAAAATAAGTGGGACTCTCAGGAGGTAGAAGATAAGATGTTAATGCTGATTGATTGAAAACCTTACTTAAATCGTATTCGAATCTTGAGGAGCATGTATTGCTCATGATTAAAGCGGAATTCTTTATTCAAATTATTGGGGCTGCTTTTTTTTTAATACTAAATATTTTTCTTGCTAAATCCGGTTTTTCGGACCCTGAAATAGCCAATTTTATTTCATATAGATTTTTAGCTGTAATGGTTTTAGGTTTTCCGTTGGGTATTTATATAAAGGGAAAAGCATTAAAGCCATTCTTTTGGATTGGTAGTATAGGTGTGCCAATGACGGCTATTGCTATGATAGTAAGTATTAATAATAAGTTATTTTCAATACTTCCCTCCTTATTTATTCTGTGGGGAGTTGTGTTTACATGTTTTCAGGTCAGTAGCTTGCCATATATTATGCGAAACACAAAGAAAGAAAATCAGTCACATGCTATATCTCTAAGTTTTGCTACACACAGTTTTGGCACTATTTCTAGTAGCATAATAATTTTTTTATTGAGTACATTTTTTGTTGATATCAATGAAGGAATAGTTTTAATAATAATCTCAATTGTAGGTCTTTTCGGCGTATTTTATTTGTTACAACTAAAAGTAGATGCTGTAATTGATGATAAACAACCATTCTCTTGGCAAACATACGATTGGTGGTTAGTACTAAAAGCGGTTGTTCCAACGATAATAATTTCTATTGGTGCAGGCTTAACCATTCCATTTATCAATTTGTTCTTTTACCATGATTTTAATATTGATTCTTCAGAGTTTGCACTAATAGGAGGAGGAGCAAGTATTTTAGTTTCTGTCTTATCGTTAATGGTACCAAAAGTGAAAGACTATTTAGGTTTTAAAAAAGGAATTACCTTAACTCAGTCAATCGCAGTTATTGCACTAGTGGCTTTGGCAACAACAGAATTCTTTACAAGCTATTGGTGGTCATTACCTTTAGCAATTGGATGTTATTGGTTAAGAACTCCTCTGATGAACATGGCTGCTCCTATGACCTCTGAGCTAACCATGAATTATGTCGGGAAAAATAATCAAGAAATATTAAGTGCAATTACTGCTGCTATTTGGAGTGGTAGTTGGTATTTCAGTTCACAAATATTCCGATTTTTGAAAGCTATGGATTTACCATACGCTTACATTTTTTACATCACTGCAGCCTTATACAGCTTTGGTATTTTAATGTACTACTTACTAATTTTAGACTATGAAAAGAAAGTAGATAAAGTGACTATCAATGTCTGATACTAATTTAAAAATGGATTATTCTTTCTTTCAAATCCTACTGTAGTATAAGGTCCATGTCCACAATAAACTTTAGTCTTATCTTCTAATGGCATTAGCTTGTTTTTTATACTATTAATAAGAGTCTGATGATCACCGCCAGGCAAGTCAGTACGACCAATACTCATTTGAAATAGTACATCTCCACCAATAACAAAGTCTTGTTCTTTAGAATACAAAACAATATGACCAGGTGCATGACCCGGGGTGAACATAATAGTTAAATAACTCTGCCCAAAACTTACTAAATCTCCTTCGTTCAAAAAGTGTAGTGGTAATGGGCTTTCTTCATAATTATGGAAGCCATAAAGACTGCTATATTGAGTCACAGCCTGTAGAGTGGGTAAATCTTGTTCATGAGCTTCTAAATCTAACCCCCAACACTCTGAAACAAATTTATTCCCCAAAACATGATCAATATGGCAATGGGTATTTATTAATCTTACAGGCTTCAAATCATTGTTATTAATGTAGTTCAGTAATTGATCTTTCTCTAACTGACTGTAGCAGCCAGGATCTACAATGATGCATTCCTTTGTTTCATCATGCAAAACATATGTATTCTCTTGAAAGTCGTTGAATGTAAAAGTTTCTATACTTATCATGAGGCAAAGATATTTTGAATTACATATCTTCGCAAGGATTTATGTCAATTACTACATTATTTTTACTAATTCTTATTGGTGTTTGTGCTGGATTATTGAGTGGCTTTGTAGGTGTTGGTGGTGGGATAATCATTATACCATTACTCATGTTATTAGTTGGCTTTGGTCAGCACTTAGCACAAGGTACAAGTCTAGCCGTTATGTTGCCTCCAATCGGTATTCTAGCTGCTTGGAATTATCACAAAGAAGGATTTGTAAATTGGAAATATGCGTTGATAATTTCATTAGCGTTTATTGTTGGAGGGTACTTTAGCTCGAAATGGGCAGTTCAACTTGATCAAAAAACTCTAAAAAAAGTGTTTGGAGTAATATTATTAATTGGAGGTTTAAAACTTATTTTTAGCAAGTGAATCCGTTAGAATCAAAAATAAAAGAATTAGCTAAATTATATTTTGATGATATCGTCGAAATAAGACGTCATTTACATAAACACCCAGAGTTATCATTTGAAGAATTTAATACGTCGTCATTCATTCAAGAAAAGCTAAATGAGTACGGAATCTCTTTTACTGCTGGTATAGTTAAAACAGGTATTGTTGCACTTATAGAGGGAAAAAACCCTAAGTCAAAATGTATTGCTTTAAGAGCAGATATTGACGCTTTACCTATTGAAGAATTGAATACTCATAGTTTTGTTTCTAAACATAAAGGCGTCATGCATGCCTGCGGTCATGATGTTCATACCGCATCATTAATAGGAGTAGCTAGAATTTTAAATGAACTAAAGCATTCATGGGAAGGATGTGTGAAGCTTATTTTCCAGCCTGGGGAAGAGAAATTACCCGGAGGAGCTTCCTTAATGATAAATGAAGGAGTACTCAATAACCCAACCGTCGATAAAATCATTGGTCAGCATGTATCCCCAGAATTAGAATGCGGAACATTAGGTATCAGGGCTGGAAAGTTTATGGCATCAACCGATGAAATATATATAGATGTTATAGGTAAAGGGGGTCATGCCGCTTTACCAGAAGGTAATATTAACCCTATAGTAATAGCCTCTAACTTGATTTCAAATTTATACGAACGATTTAGTCAATACAGAGATAAACCTAGTGTTTTTTCAATTGGTGTAATTGAGGGTGGAACGGCTGGAAATATTATTCCTGATAGCGTAAGTCTACAAGGAACGTTCAGAGCAATGAATGAAGAATTTAGAAAAGAAGCACATAAAATTATCGGTGAGATATGCGATACAGTCACTCAGCAATTTGGAGGTTCTTTTTCGCTTGAAATAAAAAAGGGGTATCCATTTCTATCCAATGATAAAGAACTCACTCAGTTGTGTTTTGATACAGCTGCAGAATTTATGGGTAAGCAAAATGTTATAGAAATTCCTAAACGTATGACTGCAGAAGACTTTGCATACTACTCTCATCATGTTCCAGCTTGTTTCTATCGAATTGGTGTAGGCAGTCGGGGAGAGGATAGAAGATATCTACACAACGCTAAATTTGATGTTAATGAGAATGCTTTAATTCACAGTATGGGTGTGATGAGTTGGTTAGCAATTAACTGCTAGTTTGCAACATCCGATATGAACTTTATTCTATACAGCCTAAGCTCTTCATCCGTATATTCGTCTTCGTCAAATTCTAGTCTGGCTTCTTGAAATGAGGCTTCTTCTGAATTTTTGAAAAATTCATCAAGTTCTTCTTCCTGATACTCGTCTATCAATTCGTCTAGGTAATAATTTAAGTTCACTTTTGTCCCAGACTCAACAATCGTTTCTATTTCTTTGATTAACTCATCAACCTCTAGTCCTTTGGCTGAGGCAATATCTTCTATTGATAATTTTCGATCTATTGACTGTATAATGTAGACTTTATTACTTGATTGCTTAGCAACTGTTTTTATGACCATATCTTCTGGTCTAATAATATCATTTTCATTGACATATTCTTTGATATACTCTAGGAATATTTGACCGAACTTTTTCGCTTTGCCAAAACCTACACCATGAATTTGACTTAATTCTTCAGTGGTTATTGGGTATTGATTTGCCATATCAATTAGCGAGGCCTCAGAAAAAATGATGTTAGGGGGTAAGCCTTTAGTTTTAGCATATTTTTTTCTTAATTCTTTGAGATTTTTGAAAAGGACTGTATCAGCTGCAGCTGCTTTTTGGTTGCTGTTGGCTGCATTTTGAGAATTTATAGCGTCATAGTCGTGGTCCTCAGTTAGAAGAATTTCGTAGGGATTTACTAAATATTCATATCCTTTTTCACTAATTTTTAGGATACCATAACTTTCAATTTCTTTGCTTAAGAATCCATTTACCAAAGACTGTCGAATAACTGCATGCCAAAAACCTTTTGATTTCTCTTTTCCGCCACCAAATTCATCGACTAAATCTGCCTTATTTTGTTTAATCAAAGCATTACTCTCACCTACCAGAACCTTTACTATTTCTTTTGCCTTGAGCCTTTCACTGATGGCTTTTACACATTCTAATAATTGAATAATATTTTCTTCGCCATTAAATTTTGGTTTTGGATGACGACAATTATCACACATGCTATTGCAGTGAGCTTCATCAAAAGTTTCGCCAAAATAATGTAATATATATTTTCTTCTACAAATAGATGTTTCTGCGAACGAAATAGTTTCTAGTATGAGTTGTCGGCCAATTTCTTGTTCAGCCACAGGTTTTCCTTGTAAAAACTTTTCGAGTTTTTCGATATCATTATAACTATAGAAAGTTAGGCAATTCCCCTCACCACCGTCACGTCCCGCTCGACCAGTTTCTTGATAATAACTTTCTAAACTTTTTGGTATATCGTGATGAATAACATATCTAATATCGGGTTTATCAATTCCCATACCAAAAGCAATAGTTGCCACAATTACGTCCACATCTTCCATTAGAAAAGCATCTTGGTGCTTTACACGAATCTTATTCTCCAGTCCAGCATGATAGGGTAGAGCGTTTATGCCATTTACTTGAAGCATTTCGGCTATCTCTTCAACTTTTTTTCTGCTCAAGCAGTAAACAATTCCAGACTTTCCGGTATTTTGTTTTATAAATTTTATTATTTCTTTTTCGACATTAATTTTTGGACGAATGTCATAATATAAGTTAGACCGATTAAATGAGTCAAAAAAGACTGGACAATCAGAAATACCTAGATTTTTCTGAATATCTTCTCTTACTTTTACTGTGGCTGTGGCAGTAAGTGCTATTATTGGGGCTCGTCCAATACTTTCTACAATTTTTCTTATGTTTCTGTATTCAGGTCTAAAGTCATGACCCCATTCCGAAATACAATGTGCTTCATCGATGGCATAGAACGAAATGGTATGTTTTTTTAAAAATTCTATATTTTCTTCCTTAGTCAGTGACTCTGGAGCGACATATAATAATTTAGTTGCCCCAGAACTAACGTCTTGTTTGACTTTTTCAATTTCTGTTTTGGAAAGTGATGAGTTTAGAACATGAGCAATAGAGTCACTATCATTAAATCCTCTTATCGCATCAACTTGATTTTTCATTAAGGCTATCAATGGCGATATTACTATGGCACAACCCTCGCTAATAAGGGCTGGTAGTTGATAGCACATGGACTTGCCACCACCAGTTGGCATTACAACAAAAGCATCATTACCATCTAATGTGTTTTGAATAATTGTTTCTTGTTGACTTTTAAAATGATTGAATCCAAAATACTTTTGGAGTTCATCGTTTAAAGATTTAATCTGTAGGGTCATTTAATATAAAACAGCTAATTTTTGATACTTTTGCTTTAAAGTATTACTTACTAAAATTATGGATTATTTTTCAGTTTATCAAATTTAGTCTATTGAAATCAATAAATGAAATAAAATCTATTGCGAAAGCAACAATCGAGTTAGAAGGCAATTCTATTCTTAAACTTATTGACTATATAGATGATGATTTTGCGTCAGTAGTTGATAAAGTCTTACGTTCTAAGGGTAGACTTATTATTACTGGCATTGGTAAAAGTGCCAATATTGCTCAAAAATTAGTGTCGACATTTAATTCAACAGGTCAGCCATCTATTTTTATGCATGCTGCAGATGCACTTCATGGTGATTTAGGCAATATACAAGCTGATGACGTTGTTATGTGTATTTCTAAAAGTGGGACTACTCCTGAAATAAAAACACTATTACCCCTACTGAAAAATATGAGAAATCCAATAATAGCTTTAACCGGAAACGAAGATTCATATTTGTCAAGGCACTCGACCTACACTTTATTATGTAAGGTTGAAAAAGAAGCATGTCCAAATAACTTAGCACCAACAACTAGTACTACCGCACAATTAGTTATGGGTGATGCACTTGCCGTATGCTTGTTAGAGTGTAGAAACTTTTCCGATCAAGACTTTGCTAAATTTCACCCTGGAGGATCTTTAGGTAAAAGATTATTGTTGAAGGTTGAAGAACTTTGTGGGGAAAGCTCAAAACCTGTAGTTGGTCCATGTGATTCAATTAAAGAGGTCATTTTAGAAATTTCTAATAAAAGGCTAGGGGCTACATTAGTAGTTGAAGATGATGAATTATTGGGTATAATTACCGATGGCGACATCAGACGAATGTTAGAAAGTAATTTAAACTGGAATTCGATTTGTGCAAAAGATATTATGAATAGTAAGCCTGTAATTATAGAACATAATGAATTGGCATCAACAGCTCTAACAATTATGGAGAGAAATAAAATTTCTCAAATAATTGTCAGAAAAGAGTCTAATTATTTAGGTGTTGTTCATATACATGATATTTTAAAAGAAGGTATTGAAAAATGAAGCAAATAGGAGAAGGCGAGAAAGAACATTCTTTTCTTGATCATATAGAAATATTAAGGTGGCATCTAATTAGAAGTGCTGTAGCTGTTTTAATTGTAACAGTACTTGCCTTTATGTTTCCAGATTTTTTGTTTGATAAAATAATTTTGGCCTCCAAAAACCCTAATTTTCCAACATACCAGTTTTTTTGTTGGTTATCTGATACCTTACAATTTGGAGAAGCATTGTGTATTAATGAAACGCCATTTGAGTTAATGAATATTAAAATGTCTGGGCAGTTTAGTACGCATATTGTTTCTTCAATTATTGCAGGAGTCATTGTAGCATTTCCTTACGTGTTTTGGGAAATTTGGCGATTCATAAAGCCTGCCTTACACTCAGCTGAACAAAAATACTCTAGAGGTGTTGTCTTTTATACATCCTTCCTATTTATTATTGGTGTTTTGTTTGGTTATTTCGCTGTAGCACCTCTTTCAGTTCAGTTTTTGGGCAATTATCAAGTCAGCTCTCAAGTAGTAAATCAAATCAATTTAAACTCCTTTATTTCTACTGTAACTACCGTCTGCTTAGCTAATGGAATTGTTTTTCTATTACCCATGTTAATTTACTTTTTAAGTAAACTTGGATTAATATCTCCTGAATTTTTAAGACAATATAGACGTCATGCTTTAGTTGTATTGATGATTTTAGCGGCAATTATTACTCCTCCTGATATAATGAGTCTAATATTAGTAACATTTCCTTTAATGTTGCTTTATGAAATAAGTATAAAAGTATCGGCTAAATTTCAAGATAAGGAATGAAACTAAATGCTCATAAAATAGTAAAGCAGTATCGAAAACGGAAAGTAGTCAACGAGGTTTCTTTAGAAGTCAATCAAGGTGAAATCGTTGGGCTATTAGGACCCAATGGCGCTGGAAAAACCACTTCTTTTTACATGGTTGTCGGCTTAGTAAAGCCGGACGACGGTAAGGTGTTTCTTGATAAAAAAGATATTACAGAAGCTCCTATGTATAAGCGTGCACAAATGGGTATTGGCTATCTAGCACAAGAAGCTTCGGTCTTTAGAAAACTAAGTGTGGAGGATAATATTTTGGCAGTTTTAGAGATGACTGCATTGAATAAAAGTGAGCAACATAAAAGATTAGAGTCATTATTAGATGAATTTGGTCTACAAGCTATACGCCATAGTTTAGGTGACTTATTATCCGGTGGGGAAAGAAGACGTACTGAGATAGCACGATGTCTAGCTACAGACCCAAAGTTTATATTGCTTGATGAGCCTTTTGCAGGTGTTGATCCGATAGCTGTAGAAGATATACAGCACATTGTTGCCAAGTTAAAAGAAAGAAATATTGGTATTCTAATTACAGATCATAATGTACACGAAACGCTGTCAATTACCGATCGTGCATACCTACTTTTTGAAGGTAAAATATTAAAATCTGGAACAGCACAAGAGTTAGCTGCTGACGAACAAGTAAGGCGAGTTTATTTAGGTCAAAACTTTGAACTAAGAAATTAATTAAGTTTAAGCCTCTTTAATTTCAAACGTGTACCCTTCCATTATTTGATTGCAGAGTAAATCATTACATGCTTTTTCTACTTTCTCAGTGGCCTCAGACTTATCTGTAGCTTCAACTTCTAAACTGATGTGCTTTCCTATTCTCACATTAGTTATATCGGCAAGTCCTACATTTTTCATACTTCCACTTACTGCTTTGCCTTGAGGGTCTAATAAAGCTTTAAGAGGCATAATGTCAATCTCTGCAATAAATTTCATTTTCTTAGAGTGTTAATGAGTGATAAAACTGTGTACAAAAGTATAATAATTGGAATAGCTACAAAATGTAAAATCAATAATAAAATTGAACTCAATGCTATTAAGATAAATTGCATAAAATGGTCTTTCGATTTCAGGGACTTGAACTTCAATGCAATATATTTTATTTTGGAATTCATTAGCCAACACAATAGAATAACTGAAAAACTAAGTACCTCTTTCTCAATTAAAAACTGTAGAATGACATTATCATTTTGGTATTGAATGGCAATGGGTATGGCAATGTAAAATAAAGCATTAGCCGGAGTGGGTAATCCTGTAAAAGAATCTGTTTGATTTTTATCTACATTAAATTTTGCTAAACGTAAGGCAGAAAACAAAGGGATAAGTAAGGCTAAAAAAGGGAGATAATAGTGAGTCTCATTTTGTAAAATAGCATACACATATTGACTAAAATTGAATTCCTTTTCAAAACCAATTAGCAGATTAAAAACGATAAATGATGGTGCTACACCGAAGGTGATAATATCTGCTAAACTATCTAATTGTTTTCCAATATCGCTAGATACTTTCAATATTCTTGCTGATAAACCATCAAAAAAGTCAAAAAATGCACCTATCAGAATACAATATGACGCCATACTCAGCTGATCATTAAAAGCTAGCATAATTGCGAATAACCCAAACGTCAGGTTTGCTAATGTAATTATGTTAGGAATGTGCTTAATTGTGTTCAATATATACGATATTTGCTTTGCAATAATACAAAAGATGTTTCGTAAACTAATTCTTTGTTTAACTTCGGCTTTACTATTTATTCTTTCTTGGCCGCCGCATGGTTTTCCAATACTCATTTTCTTAGCATTCGTTCCACTTTTTTTTATTCTGGATAACACACAATTATCTAAACGCTTAAAAGTTGCTTTTACCTTTTTAGTTTTTGTATTGTGGAATACAGCAACAACGTATTGGATTGTTCATGCCAGCTTGTTTGGTGCAGTAATGGCCATAACGGTAAATAGTCTATTAATGACCTCAGTAATACTATTATTTTTGGTAGTAAAATCAAAATTTAATGATAGACGTGCATGGTGGGCCTTATTGTCCTTTTGGCTTTCATTTGAATATGTACATTTTAATTGGGATTTATCTTGGCCGTGGCTAACTCTAGGAAACGTCTTTTCACATTATCCGAATATTATTCAGTGGTATGAATTTACTGGTGTATTGGGGGGTAGCTTATGGGTTATTTTAATCAATATACTCCTTTATACTTCTTTTAAGCAAAAGCAACTAGCTAGAGCAGTCGTTCCATTAATTATTGTTCCATTATTAGTTAATTTATTTATTGATTCAGAAAGCAATGGAGAAACAGTCAATATTGTGGTAGTACAACCCAATGTTGATCCTTATTATGAGAAGTTTGATGCTATTTCTTCTGCCCAACAAATGAATAAATTTATTGACTTAGCTAAAACTAAACTCGACAGTACAACGGATTATCTCATTGGTCCAGAAACGGCAATTGTAGATGGTATTTGGGAAAATAACATAGAAAATGCTACTGAAGTTAAAATGCTCAGAAATTTAATTGATAGTTTTCCAAACGTGAATATTATTGTTGGAGCATCAACTTATAAAGCGTACACTAAAGATGAAAAAATAAGTTCAACAGCCCGAAAATTTAATGGCTCAGACACCTACTACGATGTTTATAATTCAGCACTTCATATTACAAGGACATCAATCGACATATATCATAAATCAAAATTAGTACAAGGTGTTGAGTTTACACCATTTTCTTTTCTTTTAGATCAATTCGAATTTTTAACCATAGACTTGGGAGGCATTTCTGGAAGTCTGGGGACACAATCCTATCGATCAGTTTTTAGCTCACATTCAGCAAAAATAGCTCCTATCATTTGTTATGAGTCAGTATTTGGTGAATATACTTCTAACTATGTAAAAAATGGGGCAAATATGTTTGCAATTATTACTAATGACGGCTGGTGGAAAGACACGCCAGGATATCAACAACACCTTCACTATGCTAGCTTAAGAGCAATTGAGTGTAGACGACCAATCGCAAGGTCTGCTAATACTGGCATTTCAGCATTTATTGATAAAAACGGACAAATCAATAGTAGAACTAATTGGGATGAAGAAAAAGCTATTTCTTATTCATTGACCTCTAATGATACCTTAACGTTTTTTGTTCGATACGGAGACTACATTGGTCGAATATCATCATTTGTGGCAATAATGTTCATACTTTTTTCATTAGCCAGAAGAAAAGATACCTATTAAATAAAGGTCAATTCATTAATTTTGCAATATGAGACAGATTGCTTATTATCATATCGTGGACATCGCTACTTTCAAAAAGAAGTTGTTGAGGTGGTCTGCCAATTTTCAGCAATCTATTTCTTTAGTGGGAAGTACAGAATCAAATCATGGATTACACTTAAAGTACGATATGCTAGTGGCTGTAGAGGCACTTACTGAACTTTCAGTTAGTGAAAATGGATTTGATTCGTTGAAATCATATCATGATTCCCTTAAAGACTGGATTTTTGGCTATTTGAGTTATGACTTAAAAAATGAAACTGAAGTCTTAAGCTCTAAAAATTTTGATGGTTTGGGTTTTCCGCAATTGTATTTTTTTCAACCTAAATGGGTCTTTAAAATTATTGGAAATGATATTACTATTTATTTTCCAGAATCTGTAGAAAGAAAAGAAATGCAGTGGCTATTCAAGGAGATAAATTTAACTTCAACAGAAGTGTTGAGTTCTAATACTATTCAAGTTGAAAAACGAACGTCAAAGGATGAATATCGGCAGGCATTTCAAAAATTACAACACCATATATCACGAGGTGATATTTATGAAATCAATTATTGTCAAGAATTTTTTGCTGAACAAGTAGAGCTTAATCCTATTGCAGTATTTGAAAACCTATTTTCAATCACCCAATCTCCATTTTCAGCTTACTTCCAATTAAACGAACATCATTTGATGTGTGCTAGTCCTGAGCGGTTCATAAAAAAAGAACATCATAAAATAATTTCCCAACCCATAAAGGGTACACGTGCCAGAGGAGCCACAAAGCAAATAGATGATAAGTTGAAAAAAGAACTTTTAGAATGTCGAAAAGAGCAATCTGAAAATGTTATGATTGTCGACTTGGTGCGAAATGATTTATCCAAAACTGCCCAGCCATCTTCTGTTAGGGTGGAAGAACTGTTTGGAGTTTATTCATTTTTACAAGTACATCAAATGATTTCGACTGTTAGCTCGAGCTTAAAAGATGACATTCATTGGGTCGACGCCATAAAGTCTGCATTTCCAATGGGTAGTATGACTGGTGCTCCAAAAATAATGGCAATGAAATTAATCGAACAACATGAGGCTTTTAAACGAAGCCTATATTCAGGCTCTGTTGGATATGTAACTCCTCATGCAGATTTTGATTTTAATGTCGTTATTCGAAGTATATTATATAATTCAGATAAAAAGTACGTTTCTTATTCAGTAGGAAGTGCAATTACCTCCAAAGCTACTTTTGAGAACGAATATCAGGAATGTGAGTTAAAAGGAAAAGCAATGTTGGAGGTGTTAAATGCTTAATAAACTAAGTAATTTTATTTCAGAAAAGAAATTATTCAATTCAAATGACAAGCTGATTCTTGCAGTCAGTGGAGGAAAAGACAGTGTCTGTTTAGCACATCTTTTGAGTCAACTAAATTATTCATTCAGTATTGTTCATTGCAATTTTAAACTAAGAGGTGCGGATAGCGATTTAGACCAAGAATTTACTAAAGAATTATCCAAAAAATTAGGAGTTAAATTTTATTCTAAATCATTTGAAACTTTAAAATATGCCAAACAGAACTCCTTATCTATACAAATGGCTGCTAGAGAGTTGAGGTACCAATGGTTTGAAGAAATTAGATCAAAAAATAAGTATTCGAAAATTATTACAGCCCATCATCAGGATGATTCAATAGAAACTTATTTAATCAAAAAGAGTCGTAAATCAAGTAAAGGAGCCTTGCTGGGAATTCCGCTAATCAATGGTAAAATAGTAAGGCCATTATTGTGTTTTAGTTCTGATGAAATAATACAGCATTTACAATCTAATAATTTAACTTTTAGAGAAGACAGATCTAACGCTTCATTACACTATCAGCGTAATTATATTAGGCATACTATCGTTCCTAAACTGTCAAAAACTGACGTCTTGGAAACCATAGAGCAAAACAAATTAGACTATGCTCATCTTCAAGAAAAAATAAAAACCTATCAAACTACAATTGTAAAAAATGAAGATATAATTATTTTTCCTATTGCCACTCTTAAAACACAAATTCATTATCAAGAGTTGCTATATGAGTGTTTAAAGTTTTATGGGCCATTTCCATGGAAGGATGTTTTTAGTTTAATCGAATCTCAAAATGGCAGGTTTGTCAGAAACTCAAACTTTCAATTAGTAAAAGAAAGAACAGGCCTTCACCTATCTGCTATTGAAGATAGTTGTGTTGATTTAACTGATATTAGCTCCGATACAATTCAAATAACATCGCCAATACCATTACAATTTAGCATACATGAAGCTGTTGGTTTTAGGCTCACTAAAGACAATAGGATTGCTGTACTAGACTTTGATAAACTAAACTTTCCTTTACAGATTAGAAGATGGCAGAATGGTGACTCATTTGTGCCATTAGGCATGAAAGGAAGAAAAAAAGTTAGTGATTTTTTGATAGATGAAAAATTTACTAAAAAACAAAAAGATAATACATTTGTAATTTGCTCGTTGAATGAAGTAGTTTGTATTGTTGGTAGTCGAATAAGCGAAGCATACAAGCTTGTAACTGATACAGAAAAGGTCTATCTTGTCAATCCTTTGAAAGTAGAACATGAATAATAAAATTTTATTTGAAGAAAGCCAGTTTCTAGGTTATAATCGCCTGTCTTTTTTGAGAAGGACGGTATTAGCACTTTTTTGTTTTTTATCTTACTTTTGGTCTGAATATACCGAAGACGCTGTAGACTCAGGCAATTTATTGTTTTTTTTAGGCATCGCCATAGTATTAGTTTCTGCAGTATTAGTTTTTATTTTACATTTTCGAACACAAGTAATAAATGGTAGTATTATTTTAGATGGTCTTTGGACTGCTAGAAAGGTGAAAATAGATTTATCATCCATCAAGAGTGCTTCTAAAATAAAGTATAATAAGTTTTTCTTTAATCGAGCTGTTTATAATTTACATTCAAGAGGAGCAATTAGATTTTACACTCGTGGAAAAGAGTGCATAGAACTGATAGATAAAGACGGATTGAAATATTATATTGGTAGTCAAAAGCCAGATGAACTATTGGCAGTTTTAAAATTACAAATCTCAAAATAATTATGAAAAAATTACTTTTTACTTTCCTTTTATTTATACCTGGACTATTATTTTCTCAGATTTTAAATCCTGTTGAGTGGCAGTTTTCTAAAGAAGATTTAGGAGATGATGAGTTTAATTTAGTTTTTAAAGCTACAATAGAAGATGGCTGGTATGTTTATTCTCAGTTCATCGGAGATGATGGTCCAATACCAACTTCATTCACCTTTTTTGAATCCGATCAATATGAACTAGTAGGAGGGACACAAGAAGATGAGCCAGTTGAACAGTTTGATCCAAACTTTGATATGGTGCTTAAGTATTTTAAAAATGAGGCCGTATTTACTCAACAAGTAAAAGCATTGTCAACAGATGCATTGGTGAAAGGAGAATTTGTTTTTATGGTTTGCGATGAATCACAATGTTTACCTCCAGAGTATGTGGAATTTAGCTTTTCATTAGGAGGTGATTTTAAATCAGAAGCCACACAAGAAGAAGAGACCGAAACTTCAACTTCATTAAATTTGGTACAGACTACTGATGAAAAGGAAGATTCAGATGAAGAACCTAGTTCTTCAAATATGTGGAGCGTATTTTTTATTGCTTTTTTGAGCGGTTTTGCTGCACTACTTACGCCTTGTGTTTTTCCAATGATTCCAATGACTGTAAGTTATTTTACCAAGCAAAGTAAAAGTAAAGCAAAGGGGGTAACTAATGCTATTATATATGGAATTTCAATTATAGTTATTTATGTAGCACTAGGTGTGGGAGTTACTGCAATATTTGGTCCAGAGGTTCTCAATAATATGGCAACAAACGCCTATTTTAATATTGCCTTTTTTCTTTTACTCATCGTTTTTGCAGCCTCATTTTTAGGAGCTTTTGAACTGACTCTTCCTCATTCTTGGATAAATAAAGCTGATAAAGCCTCTGATAAAGGCGGAATAATTGGAATATTTTTCATGGCTCTTGTATTGGCCTTAGTCTCTTTTTCATGTACTGGACCAATTGTTGGCACCTTATTGGTTGAGGCAGCAACAGGAGGAAGTTATATGGGGCCAATTATTGGAATGTTAGGTTTTTCATTAGCCATAGCGTTGCCTTTTGCGTTATTTGCTGCTTTTCCAGGATGGTTGAATTCATTACCTCAGTCAGGAGGTTGGTTAAACTCGGTAAAGGTAGTTTTAGGTTTTCTCGAATTAGCCTTAGCATTTAAGTTTTTATCAAATGCCGATTTAGTTTGGCAAACACATCTATTAGAAAGGGAGCTTTTTATAGCCATTTGGATAGTGATTTTTGCTCTTCTGACAATGTATTTATTAGGAATATTTAAATTATCACATGATAGTGATCTAAAATACCTTTCTGTGGGCAGATTATTTACAGCCACTTTCTTTGGCGTTTTCACAATTTACATGATTCCGGGTTTATGGGGAGCACCATTAAAATTAATTAATGCATTTCCTCCACCAATGCATTATAGTGAATCACCTTATGGTGTAGGCTACACAGCCGGAGGAAGTGTGTCTGATAGTCATTCAAATCATCATCTTGAAAGCCAACATTTAGGTCCACAAGGTTTGATGGTTTTTCACGATTATGATGAGGGTCTTGCTCACGCTAAGGAAGTTGGTCTACCAGTAATGATAGATTTTACGGGCTGGGCCTGTGTGAATTGTAGAAAAATGGAAGAAGAAGTTTGGTCAGACCCTGAAGTGAAGCAAATTTTAAAAGAAAAAGTCGTATTAATCTCTTTGTATGTTGATGAAAGAACACCCTTAGCTGAAAGTGAACAATATGAAACAACTATTGCCGGTAAGAAGAAGAAAGTTAGAACAGTTGGTGATAAATGGACAGTATTGCAAGCTGAGGTATATAAAACAAATTCACAGCCTTATTATGTTATTTTAGATCATAATGAGTATCAACTCGGAGATGCTGCAAATTATCAAGATTATGGTAAGGTTGATTTATTCAAGTCTTGGCTTAAAGAGGGGATAAACGAATTTTATCAATAGTAGAAGGATTACTTAAAACCTACTTAAATGCTTGTTAAAACTTATGGTTCCGCCGTTTTTGGCGTGAACGCTACTACCATTACTATTGAGGTAAACTCCTCCGCAGGTATAAAATTCTTTTTGGTAGGTCTGCCTGATAATGCTGTTAAAGAAAGTCATTACAGAATAGAAGCCGCTCTCAAAAATACAGGCTATAAAATCCCTGGTAAAAAATATATCATTAATATGGCACCTGCTGATATTCGTAAAGAAGGCTCAGCATATGATTTACCATTGGCCATTGGTATATTAGCTTCAACACACCAAATTAAAAATGAACTGCTTAGTCAATATATTATAATGGGAGAATTGTCATTAGATGGAGGAGTACAATCCATTAAAGGCGTTTTACCCATAGCTATTCAAGCTAGAAAGGAGGGATTTAAGGGGCTTATAGTTCCAAAATCAAATGCTAGGGAGGCGGCCATAGTAAATAATCTTGACGTACATGGAATTGAAAATATTCAAGAGTTAATCGATTTTTTTAATGGTGAGGCTAATCTTGAGTCTACCTATGTTGATACTAGAAAAGATTTTTTCGACTCTGTAAAGAACACAGAAACTGACTTTTCAGATGTAAAAGGTCAAGAAAATATTAAACGTTCTTTAGAAATAGCTGCCGCTGGAGGACATAACGTAATACTTATTGGTCCACCTGGCTCAGGAAAAACAATGCTGGCCAAACGAATACCTGGTATTTTGCCGCCATTGAGTTTAAGTGAGGCACTTGAAACTACCAAAATTCACTCAGTTTCTGGTCGTTTAGCAGAAGATACTTCATTATTGACAACCAGGCCATTTAGGTCACCACATCATACAATATCTGATGTAGCTCTAGTAGGTGGTGGTACTTTCCCACAACCTGGAGAGATTTCACTATCTCACAATGGCGTATTATTTTTAGATGAATTACCTGAGTTTAAGCGTACAGTCTTAGAAGTCATGCGTCAGCCATTAGAAGACAGGGTAGTTACGATCTCCAGAGCAAAAATTAGTGTTGACTTCCCAGCTAGCTTTATGCTAGTAGCATCAATGAATCCATGTCCATGTGGTTTTTATAATCATCCTCAAAAGGAATGTATGTGTAGTCCTGGTGTTGTTCAAAAATATTTAAGTAAAATATCTGGACCTTTACTTGATAGAATTGATCTTCATGTTGAGGTAACTCCGGTGGATTTCGATGAGCTTTCCAGTAAATCTACTACAGAATCAAGTAGCTCAATTAGATGTCGTGTAATTAAAGCTAGGCAGATTCAATTGGAGCGATATGCTAGTTTGCACACTATACATAGTAATGCTCAAATTTCACCAAAACTGATTAGTCAGTATTGTAATCTTTCTGAAGAAAGTCAAAAGTTATTAAAGATGGCAATGGAGAAACTTGATTTATCGGCAAGAGCTTATGATAGAATTTTAAAAGTAGCACGAACAATTGCTGATTTAGACTTCAGTAAAACAATTACAACTGCACATATCTCCGAAGCAATTCAATTTCGCTCTCTTGATAGGAGTGATTGGACGGGTTAAGAATAGAACAAGGAGCATTTTTTAATAAAATGCTCCCTGATACCACTCAAATAAACAATCAAAACAATGAAAAAAAACTTAAATACTAAGTAGTATTTCTGCTACTTTATTTGGTTGTGAAAAGTTTGGTGTATGACTTGATTCAATGGTAAAAACACCCTCAACTTTATCTACATACATGGCTCTTTGTACTTCAATTGGAATAGCTCTATCTTCTGTACATTCAATATAGTACTTAGGAATTGAACCAAAATTTTCTTCAGTAATTTCTAACTCATACATCAAAGGAGCAGATGGTTCTGGTACTATATATGGTTTTGCACCATTAAATGCCTCTTCTGTAATATCATGAGCAAAAGCATTTTGTATTTCCTCTTCTTTTACAAGGGCATAAGTTTTATCATCCGATAAGTAAAAGTTTTCGACTGCTTTAGAACCCTCAACACCTTGAACAGCTCCAAAAAATGAGCCTCCGTTAGGAAGTAAAAATGCCGTTAGATAAACTAAGCTTTTTACTTTATCTGGTCTTAGTTCAGCTGCTCTACTCACCGTAATCCCATTGAAGCTATGGCCAACTAAAATCACAGGCTTTTCTTGTGCATCTAAAATGTCGGTTACTGTTTTAACATAGTCTTCCATTGTAATATCGGCAGGACTTGTTTTGTCAACTCCATGTCCTGGTAAGTCTGGAGTTAAAACGCTATGTCCTTCGGCCTTTAAGGCATTAGCGACACCTTCCCATTGCCAGGCTCCTAACCAAGCAGAGTGGATTAATACGTATGTTTCTTTTTTCATTTCTTCGACTTTCATTTCATTAGAGTTTTCTTCCTCTTTAGAGCAAGTCGATGATGAACAGCTTACAAAAAGGAATGCGGATAGAACACTTATTAAAAGTGTATTAGTTAGTTTAATCATGGTTTTATTTTAATAAATTAATGTTGTAAATCTACTTATTAATATACGCTAAAAACAGTGACTAATGTTACAATCTTAACCGCTTATAAGTAATATTTTTCTATAGTCAAGTTTTAGAATTCCTTTCTTTTCAAGCTCTTTTAATTTTCTCGAAACAACTTCTCTAGTGGAACCAATTTCTGAGGCTAATTTTTGATGTGATATTTCTATAATACTATTATTATTTAGTTCACTTTCATTTTGTAAAAACTCCATTATACGTTGATCAATTTTTTTAAATGATAAGGTGTTTATACAAGATAACAAGTTTTCATATTTATTGATGAGTGTTTGATTTATATATATTTGCCATGAGGCGAATTTTTTTAATGCTTTTACTTGATAAGTAGGAATTTTTAAAATTATTGAGTCTGTTATCGCTGAAGCATACACTTGACTTTGGTATTGTTTTTCTATAGACACAATAGAATATGCACAGGTTTCATACTTAGAAATAGTATATAGTGTAACCTCTCTATCGTCTTGCTGGTGCCATACTCTTATTTTGCCTTCCAAAAGGATGATGAACCATTTTATATATTGATCTTTCTTTATTATATCTTGGCCTTTTTTTAAATAGTCAATTTTAGAGATTATCGTTAATTTTTCTTGAATTTTCTGCTCGAAAAAACAATGATAATTTATTAAATCAGTCAGGTAATTTTTCATGTTTTAAGGGTGTAGTTAAAAATACAACGACTTAAAATAAATTTAAGTATTTATTGATATAATCTTGGCTACTACAATTCAAAATAGGCAAGTGGTGATGTTGAATGGGCATAGAAAAAAATACAAATGAGAAACGTTTAGTATTTTGTATTTGATTAAAAATGACCCTATGATTTGTTGCTTTGATTGTATTATTTGTAAGACTTTCTAAAAGAAAGCCAGTCATTCCAAAAGCCTTATTTGTAGCAGGAACATTGATCCACTGATTAGTCTTATTCTTAATTTGTAAGCCTTGATCAATTCCAAATGGAAAAATACTAAATAAAGACACATCTTTATGTTCAGTTAGTCGAATATTGTTTTTGTGATAATCTATTTTAGGATAGTAATTCATCGACATCATATGACCTATATATTCATTATAAAAATCAACTAAAGAGGTGTTAATATTAGTTTCAATATTTTTAATTATGGATTTTTCAATTGATTTAATTTTATCCTGAATTTTTTTCCATTCCGTATTAAAAAAAGAGATGAATTCCATTGGATATTTATGTGGTGGATTAAACTCCGAGATCACCATAGAGTGTAGAAAATCTTCGGCATACTGATTAATGCTATTACCTTGTCCCATATAGGAGTAACCATCAAAGCCATATTCATAATTTTTTTGTAAAAATTGCTTCTTATAATTGAAGTCTCTTGACAAAAAGAGTTCGAATGATTTTTGAATTATACTTGGTTCTATTTGAATATCAGTTTGGAAATATCCATCTTTATACTCTATTTTTACACTCATGAATTGGCTTTTAATAATTGAGATTTTAGCAGTAGCTTTTGGTTTACTTTATCTGGTTTTAATGATAAGACAACATATTAGTTGTTGGTTTTTTGGAATTGTTGGTTCTCTTTTAAGCATTTTTCTTTTTTTTCATAGTCAGCTTTACTCTGAAGCCATCCTATACTTTTATTATGTCATAATGGGGTTTTATGGATATTTTTTATGGAGTCAAAAAGACAGTAAAAATGAATCATTTATTTTGAGTGTCAACGAATTCAAATTTTTTACTCATTTTATATGTATTAGTATATGCAGTTTTTTTGCACTTGGCATGGCTTGGTTGTTTGACACGTATACTGATGCTGATCGTCCGTATTTAGACGCTTTTACCACTGTATTTAGTTTTTTTGCAACATATCTTGAAGCCAAAAAGGTCTTATCCGGTTGGTTGTACTGGATAGTAATTAATGGCATTACTATTTTATTATACACCTCAAAGGGTCTAGACATATATGCAGCTCTAACTGTAGTCTATTTCTTGATGTCATTTGTTGGTTACTACCAATGGAGACGGACTATTGGTAGTTAGTTTCCGTGACATTGTTTAAACTTCTTGCCACTACCACATGGGCAAGGTTCATTTCTACCTACTTTTTGCTCAACTCTAACTGGCTGTATTTTTTGCTTTTGTTGTTGATTGCCGCTTGGTGAGCCGATGGCTTGGCGGCCCGTTTGTAATTTTTCTTGCTTTTGTTGTTGTTCTTGTTGAACTGAGGTTTGCTCAGGAAGATTAGCTTTCATTAAGAATGAAACAATGTCTTTATTGACTTGCTCAATCATTTGTTTGAATAAATTAAATGATTCAAACTTATAAATCAATAGTGGGTCTTTTTGTTCATAGGTTGCATTTTGAACTGATTGTTTCAAATCGTCCAATTCTCTTAAATTATCTTTCCATGCACTATCGATAATAGATAGTGTCACACCTTTTTCTATTGAAAGAGGAATATTATCTCCTTCAGTTTCATAAGCTTCTTTAAGATTAGTAACAACCTGTAAGGTTTTCAATCCGTCCGTAAATGGAATTACGATATTCTCGTAAGTGGCAGATTGATTTTCGTAAACGTCTTTTATGACAGGAAAGGTATTTTGACTAATAACTGAGTTTTTCAATTTATAAGTTTCGGTGCTCAAGTTATAAAGCTTGTCTGTTAAATTTTGAGCATTTAATTGCTTAAATTCATCTTCATTAACCGGAGTGTCAATACTTAAAAAGCGAATTAACTCAAGTTTAAAGCCCTCAAAATCTTGGGTGGATTGATATTCGTTTACAATACTTTCACAGGTATCATAAATCATATTGTCAATATCAACAGCTAATCGCTCACCAAACAAAGCGTGTTTACGCTTTTTATAAATTACTGTTCGTTGAGCATTCATTACATCGTCATACTCTAATAGTCGTTTTCGAATTCCGAAATTATTTTCTTCTACTTTTTTCTGAGCACGTTCAATAGACTTTGTAATCATGGAATGCTGAATAACTTCCCCTTCTTCTAGGCCCATTCTATCCATCATTTTAGCTATCCTGTCAGAGCCAAATAGTCGCATTAGATTATCTTCTAATGAAACAAAAAATTGTGATGAGCCAGGATCTCCCTGTCGTCCTGCTCTACCTCTTAGCTGTCTATCTACACGTCTTGAATCGTGTCGTTCAGTTCCAACGATAGCTAAACCACCAGCTTCTTTTACCTCTTTGGAAAGTTTTATATCCGTTCCTCTACCAGCCATATTGGTGGCTATAGTAACATTACCTGCTTTTCCTGCTTCGGCAACAATATCAGCTTCTTTTTGGTGAAGCTTAGCATTCAATACATTATGTTTGACTTGTCTCATTTTCAAAAGACGGCTCAGGAGCTCTGAAATTTCGACAGATGTTGTTCCAACTAAAACTGGTCGACCATTTTTGCTTAAGTCCACAACTTCATCGATTATAGCGTTATATTTTTCCCTAGCAGTTTTGTATACTTTATCTTCTCTATCGTCTCTTTGAATGGGTTTATTAGTAGGTATCACCACTACTTCTAGTTCATAAATATCCCAAAACTCACCTGCTTCTGTTTCTGCTGTACCTGTCATACCTGACAGTTTGTTATACATTCTAAAGTAGTTCTGTAATGTAATTGTAGCAAATGTTTGTGTTGCAGCTTCAATCTTTACATTTTCCTTTGCTTCAATGGCTTGATGCAGTCCGTCGGAATATCTTCGACCCTCCATTATACGGCCGGTTTGTTCATCAACAATTTTTACTTTATTGTCCATTAAAACATATTCGACGTCTTTTTCGAACAAGGTATAAGCTTTTAATAATTGATTTATGGAATGGATACGCTCACTTTTTATAGAAAAATCTCTCATTAATTCTTCTTTCTTAGTGAGTTTATCTTTTTCGGTTGCTTCTGATTTTTCTAATTCTGCAATCTCAGCCCCAACGTCTGGCATGATAAAGAATTTGCTATCATCAGTACTACTAGTGATAAGGTCAATACCCTTGTCTGTAAGTTCAATAGAATTATGTTGTTCATCAATTACAAAGAAAAGATCGTTATCGACTTTAGGCATTTCTTTACCCTGATCTTGCATGTAAAAGTTTTCTGTTTTTTGAAGTAAGGCTCTTACACCATCTTCACTTAAAAACTTAATGAGTGCTTTGTTTTTGGGTAAGCCTCGAAATGCTCTCAGTAGATTAAAGCCACCTTCTTTATTGTCTCCTTCATTGATTAACTTTTTAGCATCTGAAAGAACGGTATTGATGTATCGTTTTTGTGCATCAACTAAAGCACCCACCTTGTGTTTTAGTTCATTGTATTCATGCTTATCACCTGTTGGTGTAGGGCCTGAAATAATGAGTGGTGTACGAGCATCATCTATAAGCACTGAATCCACCTCATCAACAATTGCATAATTATGTGGTCGTTGAACGAGATCTTGTGGTCTTCTAGCCATATTATCTCTTAGGTAATCAAATCCAAACTCATTGTTAGTGCCATATGTGATATCTGCTAAATAAGCATTTCGTCTATCTTCTGAGTTAGGTTGATGCCTGTCGATACAGTCCACAGAAAGACCATGGAATTGATACAAGGGACCCATCCATTCACAGTCTCTTTTTGCTAAATAATTATTAACTGTTACTAGATGAACGCCTTTTCCTGACAGTGCATTGAGGTAAACGGGGAGGGTGGCAGATAGTGTTTTACCCTCACCAGTTTGCATTTCAGCAATTTTACCAGAATGAAGAACGTACCCTCCGATTAATTGCACGTCATAATGAACCATGTCCCAGATAATTTCGTTGCCTGCGGCTAACCATTTATTATGATAAATAGCTTTTTCACCTTTAATCTCGACATTCCCATAAAGTGCTGCTAAATCTCTGTCAAATTCATTAGCTGTTACTTCAATATTCCCTTGACTAAATCGGCTTGCTGTTTCTTTGATAACTGCAAATGCCTGGGGTAAAATTGTAGCTAGAGTAGCTTCTGTTGTATCTACAATATCTTTCTCTAGAGTGTCTATTTTAGTGTAAATATTTTCTTTCTCTTGAAGATTTATTTCTGGACTTTCAGCTTTTTGTTTGAGTAAATTAATCTCTTCTTGTTGACTTTCTATGGCCTTGTTAATTTCGTTTTTGAAGCTAGTAGTTTTTGCTCTTAGTTCATCGTTTGATAAAGTCTGTATACTAGGGTATACTTCCTTGATTTGATCAATAATTGGATTGATTTCTTTTAAGTCTTTATCGTATTTATTTCCGAAAATTTTAGTGGCAAAGTCAAATAGTCCCATTGCTTAAATGTAGAATTGATTTTTTAAAGAATACAAATGTACTTTTTTTTGAGGTATTGCTTGCTTGTAAAGACAAAAAAAGCCGCGATATGCGGCCTTTTGTTTAGTATTCATCTTCGTTAAAGAAGAAGTCATCTTTATCTGGGTAATCTGGCCAAATGTCTTCAATAGAATCAAACATTTCTCCATCGTCTTCAAGTTCTTGAAGATTCTCAACAACTTCCATAGGAGCTCCAGAGCGAATTGCAAAATCGATTAGTTCGTCTTTATTGGCTGGCCATGGAGCATCTTCTAATTTTGATGCTAGTTCTAAAGTCCAATACATAGGCTTATTTTTTTGCAAAAGTAATTTTTTTAGGTAAATAAGCAAGAACTTTTTATTTGCTTGGTTTCCAAGGAATTTCTTTAGCTTCTAGTATTTGTGTCAAATGACGGCTTAATACAAATAAATAATCTGAAAGACGATTTAAGTATTTAAGTATCAACTCAAATTGAATAACCTCACTTTTTATTTCTACGGTTAGTCTTTCTGCTCTTCTACAAACACATCTAGCAATATGGCAATATGATACTGTTGTATGACCTCCTGGAAGAATAAAGTGACGCATTTCTGGCAATATCTCATTCATTTTATCAATTTCATTTTCTAATAGCTTAACATCATTTTCTGAAATCAATGGGAGGTTCATTTTGTTGCTAGTATCTTCACTAGCTAATAATGCACCGATAGTAAAAAGTCGGTCTTGAATTTGGATGATTTTTTCAATAATGGAATTACTAATATTCTGATCTCTTAACAATCCCATGTAGGAATTAAGTTCGTCAATTGTACCATAGGCTTCAATTCTCGTATGACTTTTTGATACTCGCTTACCACCAATGAGTTGTGTGGTACCATTATCACCTTTTTTAGTGTATATCTTCATAAAAACAACTTTCTAAATAATTGGATTTACATTTCCTACATCACTTTCAATTTCTCCGTCCTTTAGTCTGACTATCCGGTGAGCATATTGTGCAATTTCATCCTCATGCGTAACGATAATAACGGTATTTCCACTTTTATGTATATCTATGAATAACTTCATTATTTCAATCGATGTTGCACTATCTAGATTACCAGTTGGTTCATCAGCTAATATTATTGAGGGTGAGTTTACAAGTGCCCTAGCAATAGCGACGCGTTGTCTTTGTCCACCTGAGAGCTCATTAGGTCTATGGTTAACTCTATTTGACAAATTCACTTTTTCTAATGCTTCTAATGCCATTTTTCGCCTTTCATCTTTATTATAGCCGGAATAAATAAGAGGTAACATTACATTTTCGAGTGCTGTTGACTTAGGTAATAAGTTAAAACTCTGAAATACAAAACCAATTTCTTTATTTCTGATTTCAGCTAGCTTGTCATCGTTAAGTTTGCTAACGTTTTTTTGTGCCAGATTATATTCACCTTTGGTCGGTGTATCTAAACAGCCTAAAATATTCATTAGTGTTGATTTGCCTGAGCCAGATTGCCCCATTAATGCCACAAATTCGTTTTGATTGATATTTAAATTTACAGATTTAAGAGCTTTAATGGTTTCATTACCAACCTTAAAGTGCCTAGCTATATTACTAATCTCAATGACTCCCATTTGTTAATAAATTTTGTAAAAATTAAAGCTCAGGAATGCATTAACGTAGTAGAGTTATTGAACCTGTTTTTTTTCTAGTTTCTCCTGAAAATAGTGAGGTTACTTCAAGGTTATAAACATATACACCTACTGGTGCTTTAATGTCTTTGTAAGTGCCATCCCAAGAAATAGTATGATCATTACTTAAGAATACTCTTTCACCAAAGCGATTGAAAATCTCAATTTTGAATTTCACACCCTGTACAGAATATACAGAAACATCAAATGTATTATGACTAAAATCTCCATTTGATGGCGTAAATGAGTTTGGTATAAAAATTTCAAATAGTTCTTCAAAGTTTGCTATTATTAAATCATCTGAATTAATTTGCGAACTCACATAATTCTCAATTGTATTTGGTGACAAGGTGTTGTTTTGAATGGTCCAATGTGAAAACCGCCAACCATATTCTGCAACGGATTGCAAACTAATTGATTCATTGTCAGCAAAAACCATAGATTGAGTTTCATTTTGTAGCAATGTGTCATTTAGCCTAATTGTTCCAGTATTAGGGGGAACAATTTGAAATTCTACAGCGTGAAATATATTGGCATCATAGTGAATTATTATAGTATCCGATTTATCAACTATAAAGTTTTGTATGGGCGAGTTGGATTGATTTGGAATATATCCGTTTGTAGATGTAAAATATAAGAATTCCCAATACAAGTTTGATTTTGCGAATAGTTCTATGGGTGTGTTGTAAAACTCGGTTGTTGTATATGGAAACGAGTTTATTACTTCATCATTTATATCAAGCTCAATATCTGCGTTTGACGGTTCAACAATGTAAGTTATGTCAAAGGATTGACGATTTAAAAATAGGGTAATAGTATCGTCATTATTGATTGTAGTGGTAATATTATCAGCAGTATTGTTAGGTAAAAGATTGTGGTTATTACTACTCCAGTAGTCTAATTCCCAACCAGTGTTTGGTAAAGAGGATAATGATAGATTAGATCCGTCAGGAATACTTACAGAATGAGGAAAGTTGGATACCACTGTGCCATCTATATTAATACTTCCTGTATTTGGTGGTTCAACAATAAAGGTGATATCGTTGGAGTTGAAATAAAAAACGATTGTAATATCACTTATAAGATTAATGGTAAAATTGGAATCGTTTGGGTTATAAACGTACGCTTCGTTACTTATTATTTCGTAGTTTGTAAAATTACCATTTGTAACAATGAATTCAATTGGTACACCTCCAAAATATACTCCAGATTGTGGTGTATTCATCTCGTTAACATCTAAATAGTTGTTAAATTCTACTTCACCAATTCCTTCTATTACTACATTAACGTTATATGGTCCTTCGACGTCATAACAATCAACAATGGCAGAGTTTAAGACATTGCATCTTTCCAACATGAATGAGCGCATATTATCAACGTTGTCCATCCATTCATTGTATGTACCTCCCCATCTATCGATTTGTTGCTGCATTTCTGGCTCGATTGTATTAATGAGGCTGTCAAGGTGGTTTAACATAAATTCACATGAAAGAGACGAATTTGAAAGATTTGCCCATCGGTTGATATAGTCGTTAAAGAAATTTTCATTTTGAATTAAGGCATTCCAAATTAATATATGTCCTTGTCCTCCGATATTGCCTAAGCTTTCAGCATCGCACGGGTCAGCGTCAGCGTCAGTGTTTGGAATACCCGTATAATTAGCTCCGTGATCAAATGTATTGTCCATGTCCCACAATACATAACGCCATTTTTTCTTATCACCATCCTCTATTAAGCCATGCCACCATGCCGTATTCCAATTTAACCAATCTGCATTTACCGTGTAGGTATTAAGGATGAAATAGTCTATCAAACTTCCTGTATTGTAAACGCTTTTAACGTATTCGTAATTGGCCTGAATACTCATGTCGTTTGTAACGATATAATCTCTTAAGTTATTCCAACTATTTTGTACATCTGCTGGGTTTTGGTCATCAACAAGTACATCCACCCAAGTACCACCCCATGTTTTGAGAAATTCAACAGAGTCTTGATCATAGTAATAATCCGTAAAGTCGAGGTCATCTACTTTTTCTCGAATTTCATAGACTCCCCAATATTCACCGTTCAGATAAAGAATGCATGGCTCGTATGAGCGCTCATCTAACCTAAGGTCAGCAACTTGAGAGAGTGATTGAATATACGGATCTCTGATATGAGCTCCTGAGCTTCCATATGCAAAAGGATAATTGTCATTGGCTCCACATTTTACAATTAGTCGTTGAAATTTATCTCTTTCTTTATCATTAAAAAGTTCTCCTTTCAAAGCGTAATTATAACCAAATTGATCTCTAGTTATGTAATCAAATCCTCTTTGGGCATAGGCCCATGAGTCGTTTCCGTGTTCATTAAATTCTCCTCTGGCTTTATCAATCAAAGTACCGTCGGAATTATACAATTCAATACTACCCCATGGTTCAATCTGATTACCATTATCAATTAAAGTTGAAAGATCATCACCAGAAACTGACATTAGTTTCATTGTATGATTAGTGCCTACAAAATAAGTGCCGTATTCAATAAAGCTTGGTAAAATATTTGGGTCAGATTCGTAAACTACAGCTTTAAGTACTGTGGTGGTGTTAATGGCTACAGGTGTTGTATATTGTATGTCTGTGTTATCTGGAAAGCTGCCATCAGTGGTATAATATATTGTTGCTCCAGCTGGAGCGTCAATTGTAACATTCACCGCGGCATTATAAACGCCTGCTTGAGGACTAAATGTTGGGGGTATAGCATAACCGCTAAAACCTGTAGTATTTGCTTGAGAAGGAGTAGGAGTAGTGAAAATAGTTGTTAGGTCGCCTGAATCATTTTCTCTACCAATAGATGCATTTGTCTGACAAGGACGAACGAAAATAGAATCCACAACGGTTACTCCGTCAGGATCGGTAAGAATTATCCATTCGTTACCCTTAGTTTGATGAAGCTTAAAGCTAGTATGAGCATCGTTTCCAATTATTTCATTTCTTCCTGAACAATAAATTACTCTATATTCATTTGAATTTAAAACAAATGGTGAAGTGAATTGCCATTTTGTCAAATTATCTTCTTTATCACTAAGGTAGTATCCGTTTAAATCGACACTATTTGCTGAAGGATTGTGTAACTCAAACCAATCTTCAAAATCGCCATAGTTATCAGTAAATTCATTAAAATTTGCAGCGGAATACTCGTTTATAATGACTTGAGCATCTAGAGTATAACTAAACAAATATAAAATTGAAATAGGTATTAATGACTTCATAAAGTTGGATTTGATACGAATGTAAGTACAAATATAAGGATTAAAATCCTATTAGGATTAAAACCTCTCAAGTCAAGATTTTGTATTATATAAGTTTACTTTATCAAGCCAATGCTTCTACTTATAAATTCGGTTAAATCCTTGCCTTTTAGCAGACCTTGTGAAAGTAAGGCTAAGTCTAAAAATTGCTTTACTAGTTTAGCTTGGTTATCGTCATCGTTTTCATTCAACAAAGTACTTATCAGTTTGTGATTACCATTTACAATAAGATTATAGCTTTCAGGCATTTCACCAAACATATTCATTCCACCAGAAGAGAGTTGTTGTTGTTCTCTCATTCGTCTCATAAACTCACTTTGAGTAATAATAAATGGTGCATCATTACTATCCAAGCTTTCAATTTGTATGGTGAATTTCTTATCATCAACTTTCTTTTCTACTAGCTCTTTAAGTGTTTTTTCTTCTGATTCACTTAAAATAGATGGTGTAGCATCATCTTTCTTAATTAAATTTTCTATACTATCTGAATCGACTCTGCAAAATTGAATTTCACTATTGTCTGACTCTAGTTTAGAAATTAGATGACTAACCAATGGGCCATCAAGTTCTAAGACTTCATAATTTTTAGCGGTTGCCATTTGTACAAAACTATCCTGTTCTTCTTTATTACTGCTGTAGAGAATGATAGTTTTTTTATCAGTGTTGGTTTGATTTGATTTTACTCTTTCAATAAATTCCTGAACTGTCGAATATTTATCTTCTGTATTTTTTAATAAGAAAAACTCCTTTGATTTGTCAAAGAATTTATCTTCGGTGAGCATGCCATATTCGATAAATACTTTTATGTCGTCCCATTTTTTTTCAAAGTCCTCTCTGTCATTTTTAAACATAGAGTGTAGCTTATCACCAACTTTCTTGGTGATATATTTTGAAATTTTCTTGACATTACTGTCTGCCTGAAGATAAGAACGCGAGACATTTAGTGGGATGTCTGGGGAATCAATCACACCATGTAGGAGTGTTAAGAACTCAGGTACTATATTTTCAACATTATCAGTAATATATACCTGATTACTGTAGAGATTAATTTTATTTTTTTGGACTTCAAGATTATTTTTCAATTTAGGGAAGTATAGTATTCCAGTAAGATTGAAAGGATAATCTACATTTAAATGAATATTAAATAGTGGTTGATTAAACTCCATAGGATATAATTCTCTATAAAATTTTGTATAATCTTCCTCATTAAGTTCCTGTGGAGCTTTGGTCCAGGCTGGAGAAGTAATATTGATAATATTATCAATTTCTTGCTCTAGTTGTTTGATTTTACCATTTTCATCTTTTGAACCTTTTGGATCGTCAATAAATATTTTCTTTTTCCCAAATTTTACCTCTACTGGTAAAAATTTACAATACTTATTAAGTATTTCACGAATTCTACTTTCATCTAGGAACTCTTCAGAATCGGTGTCAATGTGAAGAACAACATCAGTACCTTTAGTTTTTTTAGTAGTTTCTTCAATAGTATAATTCGGTGAACCATCACATGACCATTTAACAGCAGTACTATTGGGGTGTTGGCTTTTGGTGATTATGTCTACCTGTTTGGATACCATAAACGAAGAATAAAAACCAAGGCCAAAATGACCGATTATTGAGTTTTTAGCATCAGCATCTTTGTATTTATTCACAAATTCCTCAGCACCAGAAAAGGCAATTTGATTAATATATTTATTGACCTCTTCTTCAGTCATGCCAATTCCGTTATCTCTAATCGTAATGGTCTTTTTCTTTGAATCCAACAATACCTCAACCCTAAGCTTATTTAAATTTGTATTTAACTCACCTACAGATTTTAATGTTTTAAGTTTTTGTGTTGCATCCACTGCATTTGAAACCAGTTCTCTTAGAAAAATCTCATTATCAGAGTATAAAAACTGTTTTATTATTGGGAATATGTTCTCTGTTTGAACATTGATGTTACCTTTTTTAGACATAATAATATTTTCTTTTTTTAAGGTAATAAACAATAACTATGCCATTGTAATAGGGTCTGACATTTTGATTAATAATTAGTCTAAAAGTGAAAATCTGTCAGTTATAGAAATCAGAATTCCGATTTATTTAGTTTTTCGCTGAATGAACTGTTTTAGTTTGGAAGTGTTTTTTCTAATAAGTGTGCTAATATTTCCAATTTTATTGTTTTTAATGGCTAAATAGTCTTCGTATGTTTTGATAATGATATTTTTGAAGTTTTTATTACTTGTTCCGCCAATTCTCATTTTAGTAAAAACTATATCAACATATTTAAATTTTAACTGATTGTTTTTGAAAACACGTAGCATGAAATCGTAATCTGAAGATATGGAATAACTTAAGTCAAAATGACCGTATTTTTCATACACTGATTTTTTCAAAAATAGAGTAGGGTGTGGTGGGATCCACCCTTTTCGCAATAATTTTTTTGAAAATGGTGAGCTTTTCCAATACCGAATTATATTTTCAGTATTAACTCTATCAACATATTCTAAATTACCATAAACTCCGTCAATGTGATTTTGATTAAAAGTCTCGAAAATAACTTTTAAAACATGTTTGTTTGCCAAACAATCGTCAGAGTGCACAAAACCAATAATATCGCCATTTGCCATTTTTACTCCTTTATTTATAGCGTCATATAAGCCCTTGTCTTTTTCAGAAATCAGTTTTATGTTGGAATGATTTTCAATAATCGTATTTAACTTATCTATTGTTGAGTCTGTTGACAGTCCATCTACAACTATAACTTCTATATTTTTATACGTTTGATTCAGTATAGAGTTAATACAGGACTCAATGAAAATAGCACTATTGTATGTGGCAACTACTATTGAGATTTTCATGTGATTTAATGACGATTATTCGAAGTCTAATATAGCTAAAATTAAAGATCAAATTTTTTAAATTATATAAATTAATCTATTTTTACTATTGATTAATTTTACAGTTCATGGTGAGTGGTTTTGTCAATTTTTTAATAAATTATTTTTTAGAAGCCCCAATACTTTTTTCAATTTTTACTGTTTTATTAGGATTCATTTTTTCTTATTCTTTTTTTCCATTATTTATAAGGTTGTGTTATTCTAATAACTTGATTTCCAAGCCAAATGAGAGAAGTTCACACAAAGAAAATACACCTAACTTAGGAGGTGTTGCCATTGCAGTTGGGTTGCTTTTAGTGATTTTAATTTTTGGTGTTGGCATGTTTTATTTAGATGATTACAAGTTACTTACTAGCATGTGTGTATCTATTCTGATTCTACTTGTAGTTGGAATTCGAGATGATGTTGTAGGTGTTTCTCCAAAAATCAAATTACTAATAGAGATTGTCACCGTCACTATTTTTACCCTTATTACAGATGTTAAAATAGAAAGTTTTTATGGAATTTTTGGAGTTTACGAATTACCAAATATTTTATCTTATTTATTCACTGTATTCGTCTTTGTTGTCATTATTAATTCATACAATCTTATTGATGGTATAGATGGGTTAGCAGGAACGATTGCAGTTGTAATCTTATTTTTTTTGTTGTGTAGTTTTGTTGAGTCATCCTATTATTTTGGAATTTTATTCTGTTCAGCTACTATAGGCTCACTCTTGGCATTTCTAAGATTCAATTTGTTTAGTAAAATTTATAAAGTATTTATGGGTGATGTAGGTTCTTTATTCATTGGTTTCGTTTTAGCGTCGATGGCTGTATTATCACTTTCAGTAGAAACACAGCACGAAAATAGTTTAACACAAAACCCTGTTTTTATCATGGCCTTGTTTGTTGTTCCTTTCATTGATGTTTTACGGGTAGTTTTTTTAAGACTTATGTCAAGGGTTAGTTTGTTTACAGCAGATAAAAATCATTTGCACCATAAGTTAATAGACTATGGTTTTTCTCACATAATGGCCACATTTATTTTAGTTGTTTACAATCTCTTTATAGTTGCAGTAGCTTACATCCTTGATGATTTCTCTTTGCATTTACAATTATTGATTACTGTATTAACTGCCATTTTTTTACTGGTGATTATGTTTAAATTCTTTAATAGAAAAATGTAATTGTGAAACACTAGTAATCATATTATTATGATAGACTATATTTATTACCTTTGTTTGGCTATAAAATTATATATTTTACTCAAAGCCATAGACTAGAAAAAGAAGAATGGAAATAAAATCTATCTGTTGTATTGGTGCTGGTTATGTTGGTGGGCCAACTATGTCAGTCATAGCATTGAAATCACCACATATTAAAGTAAATGTAGTTGATATAAATCAAGAACGAATTGATGCCTGGAATGATGACAATCTAGACAATTTACCTGTCTACGAACCAGGTTTAGCTGAGGTAGTCAAGGAGGCTAGAGGTAGAAATTTATTTTTTTCTACCAATATAGATCAAGCCATTGCAGAATCTGAAATGGTATTTATTGCTGTCAACACGCCAACCAAAGAATATGGAGAAGGTAAAGGTCAGGCTGCCGATTTAAAATTTGTAGAGCTATGTGCACGACAAATTGCACGCGTATCTACTTCGGACAAAATAGTTATAGAAAAATCTACCTTACCCGTTCGAACTGCAGAAGCTGTCAAAACAATTCTTGATTCTACAGGCAGTGGTGTACATTTCGAGGTACTTTCAAATCCAGAATTTTTAGCTGAAGGAACTGCTATAGATGATTTATTCAAATCAGATAGAGTGCTTATCGGTGGCGATCAAACTCCAAAAGGTAAAGAAGCGATTAATAAATTAGTAGAGATTTATGCCAATTGGATACCTCTAGATAAAATATATACTACAAATGTGTGGTCTTCAGAACTTTCAAAGCTAGTTTCAAATGCTTTTTTAGCACAGCGTATTAGTTCCATCAATAGTATATCAGCACTTTGTGAGCTTACTGGTGCCGATGTCGATGAAGTAGCTAATGCCATTGGTATGGATACAAGAATTGGGCCAAAATTTTTAAAATCATCGGTAGGATTTGGTGGTAGTTGCTTTCAGAAGGATATTTTAAATTTAGTGTATATCGCTAAATCACTAGGTCTTATTGAAGTCTCTGAATATTGGAATCAGGTAGTTAAGATTAATAATTATCAGAAAGAGCGTTTTGCTAAACATATAATGAAATCCTTGTTTGGTACAGTATCAGCTAAGAAAATAACACTACTCGGATGGGCCTTTAAAAAAGATACAAATGATACTCGTGAATCTGCAGCTATATATATTGCTGATATGTTGATAGACAACGGAGCTGAAATAGCAGTTTATGATCCAAAAGTTACCCATCAACAAATGCTTGCCGATCTTGACCGGATCAACAGTCGATCGTCAGAACAAAATTTAAATTCACTGACTTATTACTCCAATCCCTATCAGGCTTGTGCTGATTCACATGCTATTGCCATCATAACAGAATGGGATGAATTTATTTCATATAATTGGCAAAAAATACATGATTCAGTTGTTCAGCCCGCTAAGCTATTTGATGGGAGAAATTTACTTGATCAAAAGGACCTCATTGACATTGGTTTTGAGGTGTATTCAATAGGAAAGCCTACAAACTAACTGATAAATGTTACCTAACTTAAATTCCAAAATTTATATCGCAGGACACAAGGGCATGGTTGGATCAGCCTGTTGGCGAATACTTTCTCAGTCAGGCTATTCCAATTTAATTGGTCAGACTTCTAAAGAGTTAGATTTACGCCATCAGCAGTCGGTAAGTAGCTTTATTAGTGAGAACAAGCCCGATATCATAATTGACGCAGCTGCAAAAGTCGGGGGTATTTGGGCCAATGACTCTTATCCATACCAGTTTTTAATGGATAATTTGCAGATTCAAAATAACTTAATTAGTGCGGCATTACAGTGTAATGTAGATAAGTTTATTTTTTTGGGAAGTTCCTGTATATACCCAAAACATTCTTCTCAGCCAATCACTGAAAACTCTTTACTAAGTGGGTCTTTAGAGTCCACCAACGAGTGGTATGCAATTGCTAAAATTGCAGGATTAAAGTTATGCCAAGCTATACGTCAACAGTATGGTAAAGATTTTGTGAGTCTAATGCCCACAAACTTATATGGGCCAAATGATAATTTTGATTTAGAAACTTCTCACGTACTGCCAGCATTAATTAGGAAATTTCATGATGCTAAAAAAAATAATAATACGGTGACACTTTGGGGTACAGGTGACCCTCTTCGTGAGTTCCTTCATGTTGATGATTTAGCTCATGCAGTCAAATTTGCTTTAGAAAATAACATGACGGAAGCCTTGTATAATGTTGGTTCAAGTCAAGAGTTGAGTATCAAAGAACTAGCTCATTTAATTCAAAAAGAAATTGGACACAAGGGAGAGGTCATATGGGATAAATCTAAACCCAATGGCACTATGCGAAAGCTAATTGATAGTTCTAAAATTAGAAAACAGGGGTGGAAACCTAAATATACGATACAAGAAGGTCTTTCACAAACCTACAACTGGTATATTGAAAATCAGCATTCTTTTAAAGAAACTAAGTTTTGAAATTGATTAAACGACATATTGCTAAGACCATAAGTTGGAGGTGTGTAGGAACGCTAGATACTTTGTTGTTATCTTGGTTGATATCTGGTGATTTGTTTGTCGGCGTAAAAGTTAGTTTGCTTGAAGTAGTTACAAAAATGATACTCTATTACTTACATGAAAGAATTTGGTTTAAATCATCTCTAAAAAAGAGTAATAAGCGTCATATTTTAAAAACCTTTAGTTGGAGAGCAATTGGAACACTGGATACTATTGTACTGGCTTGGATGATTTCAGGAGACTCAACGATTGGGCTTAAAATTGGAGTTGCTGAAGTCATAACGAAAATGATTTTATATTACCTACATGAAAAAGTATGGTACAAGTCTAACTACGGATTAGAAACAAGAAAATAGAAATGGTTAAAAATATTGTAGAGCATCAATTTAATATTACCAAACACGAAAGAAAAAAATTAAATAAGCATCAGTCTTTCTTAATTTGGTTTACGGGCTTATCTGGTTCAGGAAAATCAACCATTGCCAATGCTCTAGAAATTGAATTGTATAAACAAGGAATTTCTACCTATTTATTGGATGGAGATAATATTCGTTTTGGTATAAATAAAGATTTAAGCTTCTCTCCCGAAGATAGAACAGAAAATATTCGTAGAATTGCAGAAGTTGCAAATCTATTTATTGATGCAGGTGTCGTTACTTTAGCAAGTTTTGTTTCACCATACAAAATTGATAGAGAAAATATAAAAAGTATAGTTGGACAAGAGAACTTTGTTGAGGTTTATGTAAGCACAAGCTTGGAGGAATGTGAAAGGCGAGATGTAAAAGGCCTATATCAAAAAGCTAGAAAAGGAGAAATTCCTAATATGACCGGAATTTCCTCACCTTACGAACCGCCAGAAGCTCCAAGTTTGATTGTGGATACCGAAAAAGAGTCAGTCAAAAAATCCGTAAATAGAATTTTAGAATTAATAAAACTTAAACTTAATGGGTAATTACGTTATTAATCACTTAAGAGAATTAGAATCAGAAGCTATTTTTGTGATCAGAGAGATAGCTGCTCAGTTTGAAAAACCAGCCCTTTTATTTTCAGGTGGAAAAGATTCTATTCTTCTTACACATTTGGCAAAAAAAGCATTTTATCCAGCCAACATTCCATTTCCATTGATACACATTGATACTGGTCATAATTTCCCTGAAGCATTAGCATTTAGGGACGAGCTTGTCAAAAATCTAGGAGTACAACTCATAGTTGGCTCGGTTCAAGAAGCCATTGATAAAGGAAGGGCAAAAGAAGAAACAGGTGCTGATGCTTCTAGAAATTCTCTTCAAATAGTATCACTTCTCGACACTTTAGAAGAACATAAAATAGATGCCGCTATGGGAGGAGCAAGACGAGATGAAGAAAAAGCAAGGGCAAAAGAACGTTTCTTTTCGCATAGAGATGAATTTGGGCAATGGGATCCCAAAAATCAACGACCCGAATTGTGGAACCTATTCAACGGAAGAAAAAACTTTGGAGAGCATTTTAGAGTATTTCCCATCTCAAATTGGACAGAGATGGATGTATGGGAGTATATCAAACTTGAAAATATAGAATTACCATCGTTATATTTTTCACACAAAAGAGAATGCGTTGTTAGAGATGGTGTAATATTAGCAAACTCCAAATACATTACTCTTAAAGATAATGAAACGATACAAGAATTAGTAGTTAGGTTTAGAACCTGCGGTGATATGCCTATAACTGGGGCAGTAGAATCAACTGCAAATAATTTAGAAAAAATCATCGAAGAAATTGCTACTACCAGAACTACTGAAAGAGGCGGTAGAGCAGATGATAAACGTGCCGAAACTGCAATGGAAGACCGTAAAAAACAAGGATATTTTTAAACTATGAAAGACAGTAACATAGAGTTATTACGATTTACTACAGCCGGAAGTGTAGACGACGGAAAGAGTACACTAATCGGAAGATTGCTATACGATAGCAAGTCAATATTTCAAGATCAGCTAGACGCGGTTGAACAGTCTAGTAAAAATAAAGGCTTTGATTATGTTGATCTTTCCCTTTTGACAGATGGACTTAAGTCAGAGCGTGAGCAAGGTATTACTATTGATGTAGCCTATAGATATTTTGCCACCCCCAAGCGTAAATTTATCATTGCCGACACACCAGGTCATATACAGTACACTAGAAATATGGTTACTGGAGCCTCGACTGCCAATCTTGCAATAATACTTATAGATGCTAGAAAAGGGATGCTTGAGCAAACACATCGACATGCTTTTATAGCCTCCTTATTACGTATTCCACATGCTATTGTGTGTGTTAATAAAATGGACTTAGTAGATTATAGCGAAGCGGTTTATGAAAAAATAATTTCTGATTTTAAAGCCTTTTCATCAAAGCTAGACATCAAAGACATTCAGTTTATACCTATTTCAGCCCTAAATGGTGATAACGTAGTTAATCGTTCAGAAAATATGAACTGGTATGAAGGAAGCACACTCATGTATCATCTCGAACATGTCCATATTTCAAGTGATTATAATCATGTAGATTGTCGATTTCCAGTTCAATCAGTAATACGACCACATACCTTAGAACATCAGGATTATAGAGGATTTGCAGGTAGAATTGACGGTGGAATATTTAAACCAGGTGATAAAATAAAAACCTTACCTTCTGGATTTTCTTCAACTATCAAAGATATACAACTATCAGGAAGCACCATAAAGGAAGCCTTTGCACCAATGTCAGTAACCCTAACGTTGGAAGATGAAATTGATATTTCTAGAGGTGATATGATAGTAAGAGAAAATAATGTGCCAGAAGTAGGTCAAGATTTAGAAGTCTTAGTTACATGGATGAGTCAAAAACCTTTACACACTAGAACAAAAGTATACATCAAACATACCACTAATGAATGTTTAGGAATGATTAAAGAAATAAAATATAAAATTGATATCAATACATTACACAGAATAGAAGGTGTAGATAGTATTGAAATGAATGATATAGCTCGAATTTCAATCAGGAGTTCTAAGCCATTATTTTATGATCCGTACAAGAAAAATAGACAAACTGGTAGTCTCATTATCATAGATGAACAAAACAATGAAACTATTGGTGCAGCAATGATTTTATAGAATGAAAACAGAATATTTGAATATAGCTATAGTAGCAGCTTTGGATGCTGGTAGTAGGATCATGGAAATATACCAATCAGAAGATTTTGATGTACAATTAAAATCAGATGATTCTCCTTTGACAAAAGCAGATTTAGCTTCTCATAATATTATTGCAGAACACTTGAAAAAAACACCCTTTCCACTTCTTTCGGAAGAGGGAAAAGACATAGACTACGTGACAAGAAAAACTTGGGATAAGTTGTGGATTGTTGATCCTATAGACGGTACTAAAGAATTTATAAAACGAAATGGAGAGTTTACTGTAAACATTGCTTTGATAGAAAAACAAGAACCTATTTTAGGAGTCATTTATGCACCTGTTCTTAAAGAATTATATTTTTCAATGAAGGGGAAAGGAGCCTTTAAAGTAAAAGCAGATATTGATACAAAAGACATTGAAGAATTATTTACCACAGCTCAAAAGCTTCCAATTGAAAGAAAAGATTCAACCTATACTATTGTAGCGAGTCGTTCACATATGTCTGAGGAAACGGAACAGTTCATTGATGATATGAGAGCAAAACATGGTGAGGTGCAATTAATCTCAAAAGGAAGCTCATTAAAGTTGTGTATGGTTGCTGAGGGTAGCGCTAATACTTACCCAAGGTACGCCCCAACAATGGAATGGGATACTGCAGCTGGACAAGCCATTTGTTCAGAAGCTGGTTTTGAAGTAATAGACTATGAAACAAAATCAGTCATGATTTATAACAGAAAAATACTAAGAAACGCCTGGTTTCTAGTGAAATAAAATAGCATGAGTAAAGTAGCATTTATTACGGGAGTTACAGGTCAAGATGGGGCATATTTGTCGCAATTTCTTTTAGATAAAGGCTACACAGTACATGGTTTGAAAAGAAGAACATCCTTAATCAATACTAGTAGGATTGATCATCTGTATGAAGACCCACATATCAATAACAAAAAGTTTATACTTCATTACGGTGATATGACTGATAGTACTAATTTGATTAGACTCATTAAAGATATTCAACCAGATGAAATATATAACCTTGCTGCTATGAGTCATGTTCAGGTCTCTTTTGAAATGCCTGAGTATGTTGCTAATGTAGATGGGATTGGTACGTTAAGGTTGCTCGAAGCTGTTCGTTTATTAGGTTTAGAAAACAAGACACGAATTTATCAAGCCTCTACCTCAGAATTATACGGAAAAGTTCAAGCTGTCCCTCAAAATGAACAAACCCCATTTTATCCTCGTTCTCCTTACGGAGTAGCTAAATTATACGCTTATTGGATTACGGTTAATTACAGAGAAGCATATACTATTTTTGCCAGTAATGGTATTCTTTTTAATCATGAAAGCCCAGTTAGAGGAGAAACATTTGTAACTCGAAAAATAACCCGGGCTGTATCAAAAATTGCACTCGGATTACAAGATAAACTATACCTTGGAAATTTGGATGCCAAACGTGATTGGGGACATGCAAAGGATTATGCTCGTGCCATGTGGATGATCTTACAGGCTGATAAAGCTGACGATTGGGTCATTGCAACTGGAAAAACAACTTCTATAAGAGAGTTTGTTAAAATGGCCTTTGAATACATCGGTGTAGAGCTAGAGTTTAGTGGGCAGGGTGAAGATGAAGTTGCTACTGTCAAATCTTCTTCAAATATTAAATATCCATTAGAGATTGGTAAGGAGGTTTTATCCATTGACCCTAGATATTTTAGACCTACAGAGGTTGATATGTTAGTGGGAGACGCAACAAAAGTAAAAGATCAATTAGGCTGGGAGCCAGAAATCCAATTACCTGAATTAGTCGAAGACATGATGTGTTCTGACTTACAGTTGATACAAAATTTGAAAAAACTCAACCCCCAATAGGAAAATAATTTTAAATCCCCCATTTAAGCAGTTTCTTTTTAGAAGATGGTTAACGTACCTCTTTATTAATCAGTAGTTATTGTTTGGATATCGTTGTCTACTGTAAAGGTTAGGTTATAGTTTTTATTTATCAGTTCTACAAGAACAATATTAGTTTGATAGCTATATAATTCTAAAAAAAGTAAATTTTCTATGGTAATCGACTCCACATTTTCTATTTCAGAATAATCAGGAATCTCAAAATAGAGATAAATATCATGTAAGTTATTGCTTATTTCCTTACCAACCCATTGATACTCTTGTACCTTGTTGTTTATTGAAAATTTTAAATGATTGCTAATGTATTCATTTATCAAGTTTTCATGTTCTTGATTATCTGCTTGCATATCAAAAATTACTTTATTGGAATTTTCATTTTCTAATGATTTTTCAAGATCTTCTATGGCAACCTTAACTGTTAATTCCATAGATTTTGATTCATCATTATAATGCAAAGTTGTATGAGTTATATGAAAATCATGAAATGAAAAAACTAGTGTTATAGCTAGAAATAAATTATTTATCATTTTGTAATTTCTTTTCTACTTTTTTTGCTCTTTGCATTGGGTTTTCATTATTTCTTTCATTTTGCTTAAACAACTGGAATCTAGTTGGCTCGTTTTTACTTGGCCAATAGTTATTATTTCTGTCAGTGTCGGCTGTTTCTAGAAAAGGATCTAAAACAACATTTGATAGTTCTTTATCTAGTATGAATACTTTCTTAACCATTTTGGAGTTTCTTTTCCATATTTCTGCTGGAATCCGAATATTTTCTTTCGTACCGTCAACATAGATGAACTCTAGTATGATTGGCATAACTAACCCTCCAATATTTGAGAATTGCATTTCATAATAGTTTTTGTCAGCCTCTAAGAATTGTTTTTCATCATCATCAAGATTTTTTAAATAATCAAAATAATCTTCTCTATCCAAAATACTTGTGTTAAATGGATCAAATGTGGTGTAGAAATCTACCGTTTCATCATCATACTCAGTTACCGTTTTGGGAATAGATATTTCATTTCTACTGTATCCAATATAGGTATTCTGATTTGTTTCCTTTTCTTTAGCTATTGGGTTTTCAATATCGGGATTTCCGGTATTTACTTTATACCAGCTTACTTTATCAAGAGAAATATCAACATGGTCGTTTGTATAAAACCAACCTCTCCAAAACCAATCAAGATCAACAGCACTAGCATCTTCCATTGTTCTGAAAAAATCTGCAGGAGTTGGATGTTTGAACGCCCACCTTTGGCTGTATGTTTTAAAGGCATAATCAAATAATTCTCTGCCCATAATCGATTCACGCAAAATATTAAGTGCGGTTGCTGGTTTTCCGTATGCATTATTGCCAAATTGGAGAATCGACTCAGAATTAGTCATTATTGGTACAATACCACTTTTATCTCCTTTCATATATTCAACGATATTGGAAGGCGGACCTCTTCTAGAAGGGTAGTTTCTTTCAAATTCTTGTTCAGTAAGATATTGTACAAAAGTATTTAACCCTTCATCCATCCAAGTCCATTGTCTTTCATCGGAATTTATAATCATAGGGAAAAAATTATGTCCTACCTCATGTATGATGACTCCGATCATACCATATTTTGTTCTTTTAGAGTATGTCCCATCTTTTTCGGGTCTTCCAAAATTAAATGAAATCATAGGGTACTCCATTCCAATCCATTTAGCATGTACAGATGTAGCCTGGGGGTAAATATAATCAATGGTATAATTAGAGTAAACCTTGAGTGAATGTGCAACAACTCGAGTTGAATATTGTTCCCAAAGCGGATTTCCTTCTTTAGGGTAGTAGCTGTAGGCCATAACTCTTTTACCAGAAATATCAACAGCCATTGCATCCCAGATAAACTTTCTAGAACTTGCCCATCCAAAATCACGAACATTTTTAGCTTCGAAAATCCACGTTTTTTTTGAATCGCTTTTTGTTTTTTCGTTTTCTATAGCTTCATCTTGGTTAACTATGATTACTGGATTATCATAGTTTCTTTTAGCTTTTTCTAATCTCTCAATTTGTTTTTTACTTAAAACACTTGAATGATTTACTAGTTCACCCGTTGCGGCAACGATATGGTCTTCTGGTACGGTTATACTTACTTTATAATCACCAAACGGTAATGAAAACTCTCCTCTACCTAAAAACTGTTTATTTTGCCATCCCTCAACTTCATTATATACTGCCATTCGAGGAAAAAACTGTGCAATAGTATATATTGAATTTTTATCTTCTTCAAAATATTCGTATCCACTTCTTCCTCCAATTTTCATTCTATCGTTGATATTATAGAAGTATTTAATCTTAAACGAGAATGATTGTCCTTTTCTTAATGGCTTAGGAAGCTCTATCCTCATCATTGTCTCGTTGATTTTATATTGTATTTTTTTACCGTAAATATCCGTGACTTCTTGAAGCTTAAAACCGCCGTCAAAATTCATTTTATTATGCATTCTCTTAATTGAGCTAAAACTCATTTTATTATTCATACTGTTTGTTGTAGTCAACTGACTATGCGAATTTTTAGCCCGTACATTTTGATCTAATTGAACCCATAAGTAATGTAAAATATCTGGAGAATTATTTGTGTAGGTAATAGTTTCATTTCCCTTTAAAATGTTATTTTTTTCATCTAAGTCAACATTAATCACATAGTCCGCCTTTTGTTGATAGTATTCATGACCTGGTGCGCCACTAGCCGTTCTGTAAACGTTTGGGGTAGGAAGTTCTTGGTGTAATTGCTTGAACTTACTTGTATTTAAATTCTCTTGAGCTAACAGAAAAGAGCTTATTAAAAACAGTGTAAGGGTAAAATGGAGTTTTTTAATATTTGAATTCATATCAACTAACTTTGGTTATTCAAAAATAATTTTTTTAACTAAATTATAACAGATAATATTTATTGTAGAATGAAAAAGCAAAAATATAATTTAATAATGAGATAGATTCTGCTTTGCTAGACCTAAGCGTTCTTATTGCGAACTTTTTTTAAATGTAATCGACTAAAAACCTTTACAAAAGGTAACCAAATTAAATTTTTAAAAGAAGAATAATCCTTTTGATTTCCTTTTACGCCAAACCTTAGCTTGGACGTTTCTTCGGAAAGAATTAGAGTCCCGAATATATAATCCCAAAAGGCAAATTTAGAACCCAGGTTTTTATCATAATGTTGATTATTAATACTATGGTGTATTTGATGCTGATAAGGACTGATAAAAATGTACTCTATCAATTTAGGGTACTTTAATTTTACATGTGAATGTCTAAGGTTTGCTCCAAAAAACATAAATAAAAACGTAAATATATTGGCTCCAATAAAAACCATAGTGTCCAACTCGTGGTTTGAATAATAATCAAAGACGCCAGTAACTAGACCAAAACCGATTATACCTCTAATATTGTTTATAATTAGCTCTAATGGGTGTATTCTGTATTGGGTCATCGGATTCATTGTTGTGGCAGAATGATGAACTTTATGAAATTCCCATAACACAGGTATTTTGTGCATGCCTAAATGTACCAGGTAACTTAGAAAATCATTGATTACAGTCAAAGCAATTGTGTAGAAAAAAATGGTTTGACCAATTGATAGGCTTTTTTCTGGAAAACCAAACCAAATTTGAAGGTATTCCTGAATGTAAAAAGCTATGTATAAGCTCATTATCAAATAGGGTCCAATGAATAAAATCTTGAAAAGGTTATTAAAACCAAAAATTAAATAATCGTTGAGTGCGGATTTACTCATCCATATTCTCTTGTCAAATATATAAGACAAAAAGGATGTTTTTTTCTTCCTTTTTGTAAATACATAGAAAGCCAAAGCTAAGGAAGAAACAAGGTATAAATAATAGATCCGATTTTCTGGACTCAAAAAATGGTCTTTGCTCAATTTATAAGCATCAACAACAACATTAAATACCTCAATTAAGGACATAGGCTATTACAACTAATAATTTAATCAATATTAAAAATCATCTGTTTAATATTTTTTTGATAGAAACTGCATAAAAATAGTGTAAGCATCAATATGCCACCAGTAACTATATTTTCGCCTATACGATTGTCGAAGAAAACATGCATAAAAAATATATTAAAAATAATGGGTAATAGTAATAATAAGCCAGCCAGTCTAGTTAGAGGAATGATTATTAAAAGGCCTGCAACAATTTGAAAAATAGAAACAAAAGCTAAATAACCAGATTGTTTAAAGGTATTCATAACTATTTTGTAACCAACAGGCGGGGCGTATGAATCATTTTCTATAATATATTCTGAAACTAATTTTTTATCTATAGTTTTAAGTTTATCACTTGACAGTTTGCTAACACCTTTGTAAATAAAAAATATTCCTAATCCTATTGATAGTATCATTCTAATTCTATTCATTTCAATTTTTTTTCAAAAATACTATTTTTATTTAGACCAAATTTAAATAAGTTATATATTTGCATAAATTTAAAAAAAATAATGAATAATTTTAATTTTCTAGTTCTAGTTGGTTTGATTTTGATAATTGCCTCTTGTGGTAGCGATTCAGAACCAAATCCAACCCTACTTGCAGTAGAGCCACCTTCGACATATAATTGGGTAGACAGTAATGGTAATAGTACAGTCAGTTTTAGTGGTCAGACAACCCGTTCAAGACAAGCTTCTGAAATTTGTGCCTTAATGGGTTCTGAGGATGCAGAATACAACACTTTAGATGAGATGTTTAACCTTGGAGAGGGTTTTTCTGATGCCACACTAAATTATTCAAACTCAAGTAAAAAAGTAGCTAACAAGACAGGAGCTTACAGTGCTAATGCTACAGCAATACAAACACTTTTTAACAGTTGGATTATCGACTTTACCTCTAATGTGAAGCCAGCAATGGTAGCTGGAACAGTTGCATCTCCCGGAACTCCTGGTGTATTACCAGATGGGATATCTACACGAGAGTTAAATGCAAAAGGTATGGAGCTAGACCAACTATTTACTAAAGGGTTGATTGGCGCACTATGTGCTGATCAAATTATTTATGGCTATCTATCAGATATCAAGGTAGGTAACGACGTTAGCAACGAACGTGATGAAACTGGTGGCTACACTACAATGGAACACCATTGGGATGAGGGTTATGGTTATTTATTTGGAATGCAGGCAGATCCAACTACATATGATTTGACCTCTACAAATGGAGATGTTTTGCTTTACAAATACTATGCAAAATCTAATTTTTCAGATATTCAAATGCCAATTTATGATGCTTTTAGAATGGGTAGAGAGGCCATTACTATGGACGCTGATAATGGCGGAACAACACTCTATTCTGATGTTAAAATGAATGAAGCATTAACTATTAAAAACCATATTTCCCATATCATTGGTCAGAAAGCATACGACTATATCAACGGGGCAGCAGAGCATCTTGAAGGTGGTGGTGAAAGGAATGGTGACTTTTTTCATGGTCTTTCTGAAGGTGTAGGTTTTGTAGTATCTCTACAGTTTACTTACAATGAGGGTGTACCTTATTTCTCTTATTCTCAGGTAAACGATATGCTTGACACCTTATCTTCCGGAGATGGTCTTTGGGACGTTACGACGGCTGAACTGAATCAAATGGCTTCTAATATAAAATCAGCCTTTAATTTGTAAAAACACAGAATAACTTAACTCAAGGGCGCTGCATAAGGGTGCAGCCTTCTTAATTTTATAATAAATGACTAGATTTTTAACTTTTTGTATTTCACTATTTTTTTTAGCTTCTTGTGGTGGAGATTCTAACGACAATATACCCACCCAATCATCTGACGACTACGATAGATCAAAATGTTTGATTAATATTTATGATAACATTGCTATTCCTGCCTTTGAAGATTTTAGAGTAAAACTAGAACAATTGGAGCAGTCATCGGAGAATTATACAAATAACCCTGCTGATTTAAGTCGACTTAATGACTTAAGAACCAAATGGTACGATTCTTATTTAGCTTGGCAACATATAGAAGTTTTTAGTCATTATGGTAAAGGAGAGGAAATTCTTTATGGGTTTAAGATGAATACCTATCCTACAGATTCTTATCGAACTGAAAACATAATAAACGGCATTGCACAGTTTAATTCTGCATATACAGATAATCAGGGATTTCCGGCATTAGAATACCTTATATACGGAATTGGAGAGTCAGATCAGGACATCCTAAATAATCTTAATAATCCTAACGCCTTATCTTTAATAGCTAGTATCATTGCCGAGATGAATTCTAATACATCTTCTGTTTATAATTGGTGGATTGATAATAGATCATCAATTGTTAATGATAACAGTAGCACAGCTAGTTCAAGCTTAAATTTATTAATTAATGATTTTATTTATCATTATGAGAAGGGTTTCAGAACTAACAAGATCGGAATTCCTAGTGGTTATTTTTCAAGTGGGCAGACCTTTCCTGAAAAAACAGAAGGTTATTACGCTACCAATATTTCAAAATCATTAGCATTACAATCAATAAATAGTATTTCTAATGTATTTGAGGGGCGAAGTCATAATGATAATAGTATAATTGGTGAGTCAATGTATACCTATCTTCACTATTTACAAGAGGGTACTTTAGCTGATGAAATTTTAACCAAATTAGATGATGTTAATACATCTGTTAATAATTTAGATAACGATTTTGCAGCCCAAATAGAGTCCAATAATGATGATATATTAAATACATTTAATTTGATACAATCAGTAGTTGCTAAATTTAAAATTGATATGACTATGGCAATGGGTGTAGGTATTGATTACATAAGTGGTGATGGAGATTAAGCTCTAAAAATGAGCATTGAATGTTAAGATATCTAGTAATTTTATTTTTTGTTTTATCAAATCCTCTATTTTCTCAAAATAACTTTCAGGGTAAAGTAGTTTCTTCAACCACTACTTTGCCTTTAAAAGATGTAGAGATTCACGATAAAGAGCTTGGATTTTTAGTGAAAACCAGTACTGATGGTCTATTCAGAATATCGTCTATGAAGGAGTCTTTAGATCTCCTTTTTTTCTTTAATGGCTATGCTTTAAATCGATTAAATATTCAGGATTCAAGCTTTCAGATTATTGAATTATCTCCACTTTTGGTTAGTGTCGAAGACGTAGAGGTTGTGGTGAGTAATTTTGAAACATTTAATTTAAGAAATCTGGATGATATTGAAAAAGGCTCTGTCTTTTCTGGAAAGAAAACCGAGGTAATTAAAGTTAATCAAGTCATTGGTAGTTTAGCCACCAACAATGCAAGACAAATTTATAATCAAATTTCTGGGCTTAATGTCTTTCAAAACGATGATGCTGGTCTTCAGCTCAATATTGGTGGCAGAGGACTTGATCCCAATCGAACTTCAAACTTTAATACCAGACAAAATAATTACGACATTAGTGCTGATGTTTTGGGCTATCCTGAAAGTTATTATACTCCTCCTGCCGAAGCTATAAACGAAATTCAAATTATAAGAGGAGCTGCTTCTTTACAGTATGGTACACAATTTGGTGGGTTGTTAAATTTTATTTTTAAAACACCAAATTCTCAAAAGCCCATCGAACTCATTAGCAGAAATAGTTTTGGTAATAATAAGTTGTATACTAATTTCACTAGCTTGTCTGGCACATTAAATAAATTCAGTTATTACACTTTCGTAAACTACAAGAAGGGTAAAGGTTTTAGACCTAACTCCAATTTTAATTCTATCAACCTTTATGGTTATGGTAAGTACACCTTTAATACTAAGCTAGAGTTAAGTTCTGAGATAACCTACATGAAATACCTTACCCAACAAGCTGGAGGTCTAACTGATGAAATGTTTTACGATAATCTATTGCAAAGTAATAGAAGTAGGAATTGGTTTGAAGTCAAATGGTTGTTATTCAATACTAAACTTCTTTATAAACTAACTCAAAAAACAAATCTATCTCTAAGTGTATTTGGTCTAGATGCCAGTAGAAATGCATTAGGATATAGAACAAACCGAGTCAATCAAGACGATATAGGGGGAGTGAGAGATCTCATTAAGGGAGATTTTAGAAATTACGGCATAGAGACTAAGGTGTTACACAGGTATAAAATATTTAATAAATCAACGGCTTTTGTTTTTGGATTTAAACATTATAGGTCAAAAAATAAAAGTAGTCAAGGTCCGGGATCTGAAAATAGTGATAGTGATTTTGAATTTTACAATTCAGATTTTCCATACTATAAAAATCAATCAAAATACACCTTCCCAAATCTTAATAATTCGTTTTTTATTGAAAACCTATTCTATGTAAATGACAAATTATCAATTACTCCAGGCTTACGATATGAGTCTATAAAAACCAAAAGTGAGGGTTTTTACAGACAGATTAATTTAGACGCCGCTGATAACCCTATTTTTGATACGATAATTTTTCAGAATAGTCTAAATCAAAGACAATTTTTATTAGCTGGTGTTGGCCTAAGCTTCAAGTGGAATAAAAAACTTGAAAATTATTCAAATATTTCTCAAAACTACCGTTCAGTCACTTTTTCAGATATCAGTATAATTAGTCCGACTTATAGCGTAGATCCTAATATAGGCGATGAGAAAGGGTACACAGTTGATTTTGGATTGAGAGGAAATATTAAAAATCTGGTATTATTTGACATCAGTACATTTTTAATTTCTTACAAAGATAGAATTGGATTTGTTTTAAGAGAATTTGATTTTGGAGGTGTTAAAAGTGTAAGAGACAATGTAGGTGATGCTGTTCTTTACGGGATAGAATCTATGATAGACTTAAATATTAAAAGAGTCATGAGCCTTTCTGACCAATATCGACTAAATATTTTCTTAAATATATCAAATATAAATTCACGCTACGTATACTCTGAACAAGCCGGCATTGAGGGCAATAAAATTGAGTACGTTCCAGAAATAAATTTAAAATCGGGTTTGAATTTTGGATACAAAAGAGCTAAGGCCTCATTACAATATAGTTATATCTCGGAACAATACAGTGATGCATCAAATGCGGTTGCGGGTAATTCTAGTGGTATAATAGGACTCATACCAGCGTACAATGTGATTGATTTCTCCTTCGGTTATAATATTAATAATATCAAAATTGAAACAGGAATAAACAACCTAACAGACACTGATTACTTCAATAGAAGAGCTGTTGGCTATCCAGGCCCGGGTATTATTCCTTCGCCAAAAAGGAACTATTACTTGAGTGTAGAGTTTAAGCTGTAATTTTAATACTTATAATTTCTTCCAACTAAAACAAAGCATTCCTTCTCCTGCTCTTGTAGGATGTTTACAATCTTGATGATTAAAAAAACTACAATCTAAACAGGAAGAATTTATTGATAAAGATTTTTCAGAAACATGAGAATCACAAACATTATTTAAATCAACTTGCTTTTTATGTTTTGAGCAATTAAAATCAGGATTTAGGTTTTGGCAATTGGTACAGGTATCAACTTGTCTTAAATTCATATTTTTTTTATTTTTTATCAAAATTAAATAATATAAGTATTAGATTTATTCTAAATAACTGAAAACCAGTAATATGTATTTAGATTAAATAAAAATTAGTATATTTTATTGGTTAAACAAGATGATAAGAACTAGCTCAATCTTGGTGAGCTTGTAAAAAAGAGGAAGGCAGTATCAAAGTGAAAAAATTTAAAGTTTTTTTTCTTAAAATATTATTAAAAAGAATGTAACTTTAAAATGTAACATTTAACCTATGATAAGAAGATTATTAATTCCGCTTTTTTTTATTCCAATATTTTGCATTGCTCAGAAACAAATTTCTAAAACAATGGTTTTTGATGAAACTATAAGAGAGTATATTATATACGTACCACAAGGCTGTGATGGTACCGAATCTTGTCCTTTGTTATTTAGTTTTCATGGGGGTAGTGGATATGCAAATGATTTTATTCAAACAAATGACATGAGACCAATTGCTGATACTGCAAATTTCATTGCCGTTTATCCACAAGGTGCTCTTGATTATGATGCTGTTGATGATGGAGATCAAGCCTCTACATCATGGATTCACAAAGCTCCAACAGAACATGATGATATTTTTTTTATTGAAGCAATAATTGATACACTTAGCACCCAATATCTAATAGATCTTGATAGAGTTTATGCATGTGGGTATTCAGAAGGAGGTATATTTTCTTATGAATTAGGATGTCGTTTAAACAATAAAATTGCAGCATTTGCTGCTGTATCTGGGAGTATGTTGTCAGATTATTATAGAACTGATATATATGGTTGGGAAGCATGTTTACCTACTCATCCAACTGCAATGATGCTAATTCCAGGAACAATCGATCAAAATCCACATTCAAACTATGATGGTTTTTCTTATATGGATATGTCACTATATATGTCTGTGGAAGAAATAACAACCTTTTGGTCAAACTTTAATAGTACCGATCTAAACCCTATCACTGATAATATTGAAAATAGTTTTCCTAATGATGGAAGTACTGTAGAAAGAAAAAGTTGGCTAAATGGGAATAATTGTACCTCTATTCAAGAGTTAAAGGTTATTGGAGGAGATCATGATTGGCCCGGTACTTTTGGTAATATGGATATTAATGCTTCAGAAGAAATATGGAATTTCGTTTCTAAGCATAATATTAACGGATTAATTGATTGTAATGCAGTTACGACTAGCTTTGAATTTGATATAATTAAAAATAAAAAGGTTACTAGGATAACAGATATTTTAGCTAGAGATGTTGAAGAAGTGAAAAATATTCCGCTTTTTTATCATTATGATGATGGTACAGTTGAGAAGAAAATAATTCTCGAATAAACAAAAACCCACTCATTACAGTAGGTTTATTTTTAGTGGGTCTAAATATTCTTATGTTGAACTTTTTTACGATGATGTTATTCTTTGTACTGGCCAGTTATCTTCATAGCCCTATTTCCATTTTTCCATTTTTAAATCATGACTACTATATATACAATCATTTAAGTCAGAAATAATTTGATGCTTATCCATATCCTGTCCAATAAATACATTTTCGATTTTTCTATCACCAAAAACCTTATCCCATCCAGACTCAATTTGTTCTTGATTTTCAATAAAAGTGGCAAATTGCATGCGTTCTCCATAGGGCATGCTGCTCCACCACACACCGGCACTATCTGCTTTTAATGAACCTCCAGCCTGACCCCAAACCAAAGCTTGCTTAGGTCTAGAAGCTAGCCAAAATAAACCCTTACTTCGTATAATATTGGCAGGGAATTTTTCTTCTATATATTTCCAAAATTTAACTTGGTCAAATGGTTTTTTATTTCTATGAACAAATGAGGATATACCATACTCTTCGGTTTCAGATGTATGACTTTCCTTATTTAACTCTTCAATCCAGCCAGAGCTTTGCTCAGCTTCCTCAAAATTGAAAAGTTTCGTATTCAAAATTTCAGAAGTTTTAACTTTTGAGTAGGTCGTCTCAATTAAGTTTGCACCAGGATTGAGCTTATGTATAGCGGCTCTTAAAATTCCAATATGTTCTATAGAAACTAAATCTGACTTGTTCAGCAGAATAACATTTGCAAATTCGATTTGATCAATAAGTAAATTAACAATAGTTCTTTCGTCACCCTCAATGTCAGTAAGCTTTCTATCCATTAAGGTTTCAGGACTTCCAAAATCATTAAAAAAATTAAATGCGTCCACAACAGTTACCATCGTATCAATATAACTGAATTTTGATAAATCAATATTATTTTCATCGTCTATAAAAGAGAATGTTTGAGCTACAGGAATTGGCTCACTTATACCGGTGCTTTCAATTAATAAATAATCAAATCGGTTTTCTTTTGCTAAGCGTTCTACTTCAACCATAAGGTCCTCTCTTAGAGTGCAACATATACAGCCATTGCTCATTTCAACTAATTTTTCATCAGTTCTTGAAAGTAAATTTTCATTTTTAACAAGTTCAGCATCAATATTTACTTCACTCATATCATTCACAATTACAGCTACTTTTAACCCTTCTTTATTATGTAAAATATGATTTAATAAGGTAGTTTTTCCTGATCCAAGAAAACCACTTAACACTGTAACAGGCAATTTATTTTCAATTATTTCATAGGATTGATGCATCTTTTAATTTTATGTATGTATAATTTTGACAAATTTAAAAATATTGCAACAATGTTGCA
>JBMHBP010000005.1:0-103376 GCA_049890295.1 Flavobacteriales bacterium
ATAGGGGTTGCGCTCGTTATAGGACTTAACCTGACACCTCACGGCACGAGCTGACGACAACCATGCAGCACCTTGCAAAATGTCCGAAGAAGGACTGGTTTCCCAATCTGTCATTCTGCATTTAAGCCCTGGTAAGGTTCCTCGCGTATCATCGAATTAAACCACATGCTCCACCGCTTGTGCGGGCCCCCGTCAATTCCTTTGAGTTTCATTCTTGCGAACGTACTTCCCAGGTGGATCACTTAACACTTTCGCTTGGTCACTAACAGTGTATCGCTAGCAACGAGTGATCATCGTTTACGGCGTGGACTACCAGGGTATCTAATCCTGTTCGCTCCCCACGCTTTCGTCCCTCAGCGTCAGTAATGGCTTAGTGAGCTGCCTTCGCAATTGGTGTTCTATGTCATATCTATGCATTTCACCGCTACATGACATGTTCCGCCCACTTCAACCACACTCAAGGATATCAGTATCAATGGCAGTTCTACAGTTGAGCTGTAGGCTTTCACCACTGACTTAAAATCCCGCCTGCGGACCCTTTAAACCTAATAAATCCGGATAACGCTTGGACCCTCCGTATTACCGCGGCTGCTGGCACGGAGTTAGCCGGTCCTTATTCATATAGTACCGTCAAGCCGATACACGTATCGGGGTTTCTTCCTATATAAAAGCAGTTTACAACCCGTAGGGCCGTCTTCCTGCACGCGGCATGGCTGCGTCAGAGTTTCCTCCATTGCGCAATATTCCTCACTGCTGCCTCCCGTAGGAGTCTGGTCCGTGTCTCAGTACCAGTGTGGGGGATCACCCTTTCAGGCCCCCTACCTATCGTTGCCTTGGTAAGCCGTTACCTTACCAACAAGCTAATAGGACGCATGCTCATCTATAACCACCAAAGTTTTAATTGTAAAATGATGCCATAAAACAATATTATGAGGTATTAATCCAAATTTCTCTGGGCTATCCCTCAGTTATAGGCAGATTGCATACGCGTTACGCACCCGTGCGCCACTCGTCAGCGGATTGCAAGCAATCCCTGTTACCGTTCGACTTGCATGTGTTAGGCCTGCCGCTAGCGTTCATCCTGAGCCAGGATCAAACTCTTCGTTGTATAAAAGTTATATAATTTTCCTGGTTCATTATAAGCTAAAAAAAATTGACGTGAATTATTTGTTTAATTTTTGTCTATCCCAATAAATCAAAGAACAAATTTGTTTTCCCTACAGAACATTTCTGAAAGGGTCGGCAAAGATACAATACTTTTAATATTCTCAAACAGTTTTGGATTTTTTTTTAAAAAAAATTTTTGTGAACAAAACTCTTTGTGATGTTGTTGCTTTTTCGTTCAAAAGCGGGTGCAAATATAACTTCTTTGAAATAGCTAACAAACCTTTTATGTTTTTTTTTAAAATATTAAATATTATCTAGTAAATAATAATTACGATAACTGTTTTTTGTCAAAAAAGCATGAAATATAAATTATTAAATGCGTGAAATAGAGTAAAAAAAGGCAATTAAGGCGTACTATTAGCTACTGACACAACTTTTCCATTAAAAAGCATACCGCTGTCTACTGCAAAATCATGAATATATTTGGCCATTTGTTGTGCGGTAATATTAGGTTCGTATTCAGGAAACGCTTCTTTTAGCATTTCTGTTTTAACCGCACCTAATGCAAGAGCATTAAAACTCAAACTAGTATTTTTATATTCTTCTGCTAAGCATTCCGTTAAAATTGTAAGTGCTCCTTTACTACTGCTATAGGCTGATAGACCTGGGAATTTAACACTTCCCTGAACTCCACCAATACTACTTATATTTACTATATGAGCTTTATCATTAAACATGGGTAAGGTGTTGCGTATTAGCTTAAAGACTGAAAACACATTAACCTCATATAGATATCTTATATCTTGATCGGTGAGCGAAAGGAACGGTTTATTTATAAGTGCACCTGCATTATTAATGAGTATATCTATCTTACCCATTTTTTTTAGTTCTTCAGTCAGCGGCGTATAATCATCGTCGGATAAGTTGAATGATTTGACTTTTGCTCCTTCACTCTCTAAAACTTTTAATTTACTTTTTGTTCTAGAAATTGCCAAGACGTTATTTTGCTTATTTTGTAAGAACAATTTAACAAGTTCATACCCTATACCCCGACTTGTTCCTGTGATCACTACATTCATTGCATCATATTTATTCCGTCTTCAATAAGATGTTTAACGGTCTTGTTTTTATTCATTTTCAAAAAACCCAAAATTTCTGTAGAAAGCTTTTTATCGTCACAAATTTCAAGGATTTCAATAGCACATAACCAATCATTATTAAACTCTTTAAGTTGTTGCCATATTAAAGGAAGTTCATTTTTTGATAATTCACCCTGTCTTATTAAACGTACAGCTTTGTATAAATCGTGTAATTTAAGACGTTCTTGACTATATATGATTTTATGTGTTTTTTCTGTCGGCACAAATGGATTTTCTTTTGAATATTGGTCTTTGTCAGCAATACCTGAATAAACTGAAATAATTTTTTCTCCGACAGCCATATCATAAATCCCCCATTCTGGTTCAAACAATGTTGTATCTTCGCTGTTCACAACTTTACATTCTTTGAAGGATAATAACATAATTTTACCCAAATTGTTACGTAAGGTGTCTATTAGCACACCGTCTACTACTATTCCACTCTCAAATTCTAGCTTTACTCTTGTATTAACGATAATACCGAATTGATTTAACTCTTCTGTACTAAAATTTTCTAATGATTTGTTTTGACCTTTTAAACGACCTACAGGAGAACTAAAACCATCATTATGATAATCTTTACTATGACCGACTAATTCTGTGTTCTGAAAAGATAATGCAGTTGGAGATAATGTTGAAAGGTAAATTAATTCGTTTTTTTCTAAAAACATGCTATTAAATATTCCTGAAACTTGAAGACCTGAACTATATTCTGCAGTACACAATCCTTTTGATTGAATGGCTTTTTCAACACCTTCTTTTCCACCCTTTCTCAAACTCATTGTATCAGCAAACTGCTCTAGTACAGTTGTTAAGTGGTTATAATCTGGGGTAACGAATAGCTGTGGCTGTGGTTCTGTAATATCAAACGATTGATGTATAGCTTCAATTGAGTACGGAATTTTTCTAACGTCGTCTTTAAGACAACTTTCACTTTCTCCTATTGATGAAAGTAATCCAGCACCATAAATTTTTGGATTATTTACGTCTCCAATCAGACCATATTCAACTGTCCACCAATGCAAATTTCTAATTTTTGCCATTTCAGATGGTTCTCCCATATTATTTTGAATTTCATCAATTGCTTTTTCAGCTTTTTCAATTTCTACAGGCTGTGTGTAAGGATCTTCTTTTATAATTGATAAATGTCTGATAGCTTCATATAACTCAAAGTCTTTGGCTGAAGAAATAGCTTTACTGCCTATTTCTCCAAACAACCTAAGGTATTCTGCATACTTAGGATCAGCTATAATAGGTGCATGACCAGCCGCTTCGTGTAATATATCTGGGGCTGGGGTATATTCTATATGCTCAATCTGACGAATATCTGCAGCAATTACTAGCACTTTATATGCTTGAAACTCCATAAATGAAGCTGGTGGTAAAAACCCATCAACACATACACATCCCCAGCCTATTTTTCCCAATATATCGTTCATATCCTGTATATTAGGAATAGAATCAATTGTAATTCCTGTCTTTTCCAAGCCTTGTAAATAAGAATTATCTGCTACATTTTTTAAAAAAGAGAGGTTTTTATACATGACATAACGCCATACTGCATGATCTAAAGATGTGTATTCATTGTAATTTTGTCCCACAACAAATTGCCTTAGATGATTTGGAAGGTTAGAAACTTGGAGGTTTCCATAATCGTTAAAATCTGTTTTCATGATAGGCTGGTTAGTAAACCAAATTTAGCAAAACAAATGAGATTTTAACTAATTATTTTAGTTGATTCTCTAAAGATGTGTTATAAATATTTTTAAACTCGTCAATGTTTCCGAAAGATTGTTCATCAATTCTCAATTCTCCTTTAGTAACATGACCTAAAAGAGTAAAGGGAACTTTTGATTGATTTAAAATGTCTAGAAACTCATCTTCTTGTGTTTCTCTCACAGATACAACAACTCTAGAAGGAGACTCTCCAAATAAAAAGGCATCTTCACGAATTTCACTATCAGTAGTAATATCAAAACCTACATTATTTGGCATTGCACTTTCTAGTAGTGTAATAAATAATCCGCCATCTGAAATATCATGAGCTGATTCAATTTTTTGATTTCTTATTAATTCTTTAATAATATATTGTAATTGAAGCTCCTTTTCTAAATTAAATGGTGGCGTTGAACTCTTTTTATAGTTATGAAATGATGCTAGATATTCAGAGGAGCTGATATCATTATACGATTTTCCTATAAGGTAAATTAAATCACTTTTACCTTTAAAATCTAATGACATTACATGATTTTTGTCTTCTACAATTCCTAGCATACCAATTGTAGGTGTTGGAAAAACTGGTACTTCTTTTCCATCAATAGCTGTCTGATTGTAAAAACTTACGTTACCGCCAGTTACGGGTGTATTAAATATTTTACATGCTTTTGACATACCTTTAATTGCACCTACGAATTGCCAATATACTTCTGGGTTGTAAGGGTTTCCAAAATTTAAACAGTTCGTAATAGCACTTGGTACCCCTCCTGAACACACTATATTTCTAGCAGCTTCAGCGACAGCCATAGCACATCCTTCTTCTGGATCAGCATTAACCATTCTTGAGTTACAGTCAACGGTCATAGCAAGTGCTTTATTAGTACCTTTTATATTGACAACTCCAGCATCTTTTGGTGCGTTAGTACCCATATTAATAGTTCCTACCATAGAGTCGTATTGCTCGTAAACCCATTTTTTTGATGCTATATTTGGGTGGGATGTTAGAAACTTAGCGACTTGTACTAAATCTTTAGGTTGTTTAATCTGATCGATTCTAAATGATTTGAATTCTTGATAATAGGATGGTTCACTGTATTCACGCTTATAAATTGGAGCTCCACCACCAAGTACTAAATCACCTGCCGGTACATCGGCGACTAATTCACCATGCATATAATATTGAAGTCGATTACCTTCTGTAACTTCTCCTATTTGTTCACAACTCAAATCCCACTTATCATAAATGTTATGAACGATATCTTCTTTTCCTTTCTCAACGACAATCAACATTCTCTCTTGGGATTCTGAAAGCAAAATTTCCCAGTCTTTCATGTCATCTTGACGGGTTGGAACTTTATCAAGATGTATAATCATACCATGTTCTCCTGCAGCACTCATTTCAGAGGTGGAGCAAGTAATTCCTGCTGCACCCATATCTTGCATGCCTACAATGGCATCAGTTTGACCAAGCTCTAGAGTAGCCTCAAGCAATAATTTTTCTTGAAATGGATCACCTACCTGAACTGCTGGTAAATCATCAGCAGAATCTTCTGTTATATCTTTAGATGCGAAAGCTGCACCATGAATACCGTCTTTTCCAGTTCTGGAACCAACTATAAAAACTGGATTTCCTACACCTGATGATGTTGCAGAAATAAGATGGTCAGCTTTCATAATTCCTGCAGAAAAGGCATTTACAAGCGGGTTTGTATTGTAGCACTCATCAAAGAATACTTCACCACCCACAATAGGAATTCCAAATGCATTTCCATAATCACCAATGCCTTTTACTACACCTTTGACTAACCATTTTGTTCTGTCAAGGTCTATATTTCCAAATCTAAGTGAGTTTAATTGGGCTATTGGTCGTGCACCCATGGTAAAGATATCTCTATTTATACCTCCTACTCCAGTTGCTGCACCTTGGTAGGGCTCTAGTGCTGATGGGTGGTTGTGACTTTCTATTTTAAATGCACATGCCAATCCGTCTCCTATGTCTACTAGACCTGCATTTTCTTCACCGGCTTTGACGAGCATATGAGGACCGTCTTTAGGCAAAGTTTTTAACCATACAATTGAGTTTTTATAGGAGCAATGTTCAGACCACATCACTGAAAAAATACTGACTTCTGTAAAGTTAGGTGTACGTCCTAAAATCTCTTTTATTTTATCAAATTCTTCAGCTAGAAGGCCTAATTCTACGGCTTGTTCTAAAGTTGCTTCTGAGAGTGTTGCTTGTGCAGACATAGTTTTAATTTAAAAGAGCAAAAATATAAATCCGAAGCGTTTAATAGCATTTAAATAGTAGGCTTTTTAAAAAGTTTTCAAGAAAAATCACCAAATCACTTCATCTTTTTCGCTATACCATGACTCATAATTAGATTTGTGAAGCTTTTCGACTTCATTTCGCTTTATTTTCATGGATGGTGTAAGTAGGTTATTTTCAATCGTCCACTCTTCTTTTAGTACAATAATCTTTTTGATATGCTCATGAGCTTCAAATTTTGGATTTACCACAGTAAGTGTTTTTGAGAGACTGTTAATCACGTTTTCTTTAGGTCGATTTTGTCCATATTCTGAAAGCGTAATCAATGCAATTGGATTAGGAATCCCGTCACCTACAACACAGACTTGCTCAATATTTTTATTAGCCGAAAGCTTCATTTCTATTGGAGCAGGAGCCACATATTTAGCTTTTGAAGTTTTAAATAAATCTTTTACTCTACCTGTGATTTTCAAAAATCCATCTTGATCAATGTATCCTTCATCACCTGTATACAACCAACCCTCTTTGATGCTTTCACTTGTTTGTTTTTCTTCTTTATAATACCCATCCATTAAAGCGACATGTTTTATAAGAATTTCATTCTGATCACTAAGTTTTACCTCACAATGTGGTAATGCCTTTCCGACATAACCCATTTTTATTTGATCATTAAAGGTGACGTGAGAATAACAACAGTTTTCTGTCATAGCATATGCTTCCTGTATATTTAGCCCTAATCGTTTAAACCACTTCATGGTTGATACTGGAGTCGGTGCTGCACCTGTAAAAACATTTTTAGCTTCCTGTAAACCTAAGCCAGACTTTACTTTCTTTTTTATAAGTGAAGAAACTAGTGGAATGGAAAGTAAAACGTTTAGTTTTTGCTGAGATAATTTTGTTAAAATTCCTTGCTGAAACTTTGTCCAAATTCTTGGTACTCCTAAAAATACGGTTGGTTTCGTCTCTGCCAAATTCTGTGCAAAAGTATCTAAACTTTCAGCAAAGGATACCATACCTCCAGAGTATAGACTACCCATTTCAACCAATAACCTTTCTGCTATGTGGCACAATGGTAAATATGAGAAAAATCTATCTTGTTCTGCCAAAGGAATCAACGGAACAGCATTTGATGTTGCGAAGGAAAAATTATAAAATTTGTGCATTACACCTTTTGGTATGCCAGTAGTTCCAGAAGTATAAATAATAGTAGCTAGGTCTTGTGGTGAGCGAATTATATTCTCTTCAATTGGAGGCAACTCTTTGGTGAGGTCATCCCATATTGGATAGCCTTCTTCACTGTAAAATGGATAGGCTATGCAAGGCATATCTTTTGGAATGCCTGGTCGCATACTAGCAAAATCATCTAGTTTACCCACAAAGACAAGTTTTGTTTCACTGTGTTCTAGTATTTGTTTTACTGACTCAGCCTTAAGATTGGGGTATAATGGAACTGAAACATGACCTGACATCATTATTGCTAAATCACTCATAATCCAATGAGCACAGTTTTTGGACAGTATAGCAATTTTACTATTTGGTTCCAAGTTCAATGACTGGAGATAAGCGGCCATTTTTCGAACTTCTGTGGCCATTTCTTTCCAAGTCCATTTTTTCCATTCGCCATCTATTGGCTGACGCATGTATAATTTATTTGGATTTTTTGCTTCCCAATGGTAAAGCATTTCTAGTGGAGATTTATAGTCTTGCATAGGTATATAATTATTCTGATGTTCAAATATAGCCTTTTTACAAAATATCATTTATCTCAAAAACAATAGCATATAAATCAAATTGTTCAGAAATTACACTTTACTAAAAGTTTATATTCGGTTAATTTATTTCCATTTACACTTCCACTTCGAATGGGGGTATTGTCAAAGAAATAAATTTGTGAAAACTTAAAGTTGAACATCCAATTTCTACTAAACTTATATTTAAGAACTATTACTGACTTTTGACCCTGGCCGTAAAATGATGGTACTGAAAATGCATACAATACATCTGGTTCATAGGTATATATTCGGCTTGTAAAATTTGGGGTGTCAAATAACATGTACCGAAGTACTAACCCCCATTTACTTTCAAGCGATTTATAATTCATATCTTGAAACATTAAGTAACCCCATTGATTATCCACATGATTTACTGCAATTCTACTTTTAAACTTTAATTCTTGCCATTTATAGTCAAACTGACTTAATAGTTTTAAATGACTAATTTCATGATTTGATTTTAATCCATTGTAATCCGTAATATCTTTCAGTTTATTTTCACATTGAATCCGCCAAAAAACATGAAATTTTTTTGATGATTCGTGTTTAAGTTCTAAAAAGTAATCTGCTCCTCTCTGCCTTACACTTGTATAATAACTCAATGTTGGAAATTCAAAATAATCAGTATAAAAAGATAATTTCCATTTCCTTGATGGAATTAATTGAAGACCCGTGTAGAGACCTTTTTCGTTTCTGTTGGTTGATTGTTCTCCAAAAGCATTTGACTCCCAGCTATGGTGTTGTTCTGAAAAACTTCTATATAGCATAGCAATAGCTAATTGATTAGATAAATTGAGTGTTATAGCTGATATAGCAGATAGTGATTGATTTACATAATTTACTTCACCGAAAAGATGTGCATTTTGAAAGGTAAATGAATAATCGGATCCGAGGTTGAAGGATTTTTTCAAAGTATCCTTTAATAAGACCAGTGATTTATCCCATTCTTTGGTAATAAAGTAAGCAGATGAGCTTACTTTATTCTTAGTGTATCCAATTTTGGCTCCTAATTGTTTTTCTAAAATTTGATTCTTATTTTCTAGTTCTCCTTCAGTTCGGTGCAGGCCAATATCCTGTAATGAAGTAACTAATTTTGTTGTCTCATCATAACTTCCGTCAATATGATTGGCAGAATACCACGAAGTCAATTTCCATTTGTTTAAGACATGTTCATAAGCAAAGCCTCTCATAAAATGACTTTCTCTTGATGAGGAATGAACTCGAATTGTAGGGTTCTTTTTGAAAGTATTTAAAACTTCTGAGGATTTACCAAATCCAAACCCTTGAAAATGTGAAATACCCTGTCCTAATGATAATTGAAAATCACCCAAAAATAATTTAGAGTTTTTGAATCCATAAGTAAAATGAAATGAATTGAAGTCAAACCAATTTTCTCCTAAGTCTTTTTCTGTGAGTAGGCCTATTGTCACATTTTTAAATGTTGATTTGTACCTTAAAAGGTGTTTATTTTTTGATCCTAGATAAGTGCCGTTAGTGTATTCCAATTGTTTTTCAAATTGACTTTGATATAGAGTAATAATTTGGTGTGTAGCAGTTTTACTATTTGTTTCTATTGGACTAACTTCAACAAAATGGAGTAATAGGTTAATTTTAGATCGGTCAAAATCTTGTATAGCTTGTAATTCGTAAACTGATGTAAAATAAACCTTATTTTTCCTGTAATTCAAAATAGCTTGAACCGTTTTGACATCTAAAAAATGGAGCTGAATTAATTCATCATATGAACATTGATTTAAATTTAATGGCGATTCTAATAAATCGTAAAGATACTCAAGCTGGGATTCATCAATTTCCTCAAATTCGAACTGAGAAAATAGTTCATCAGGTAAACTTTGAGTGTAGGCATAATTTACTAAAATGATGAAAATCAAAATGCGTTTCATTTTGAAAAGGAGTAAGAAATACCAATTTTCGGGCCAAAACCTAAATATTTATGGTAACCTATATTAGATTCTATCGCTAGATTTTTAATGAGATAAGCAATAGCAAATTGGTTTAAATTAGCAGTATTGGAAAGTGAATATTGAAGAAGTAAATTCTCAAGAACTGAATAATTAAGGTCTATAATTACTGAAAGTGGAAGACTAATTTCTTTTTTTGATGAAAGCCGTAAATCAACTTTATCACTTATCCAATAAGCCAACCCTAGTTCTATAGCCTTACCATCAGAAGGGTTTCCAAATGGGTTTTTAAATTGAAAACCAACAGAAAGATGCTGCAAAAGTTCAACTTGACCAGCCAAATCAGCAATTAAAAAATAGCTAGTTTCATTACTTATTTTTTGTAGGTTATAATTGGTCTTAATACCCAAACAAAAAGTGGAAGAAAATTGACGAGCAAAAGACAAAGCTAAATCGTTTACGCTGTAAAACTCATCTCCATAGTTCTTCCATGACGTACCAACTACACCATAACTTACTGGAATTACAGTTGATAATGTAGATGTTGCTAATTCAGGGATTAAGAATCGGTCTTCGTAAGAAAAACCAATGGCAAAAACAGGGCTATAAACTATACCAGCTACGTTCTCTGACCAAAGACCCTTGCCTAAAATAGAGTTTCCATTAATGATGGTGTTTTGAGAATAGCTATGTGTTATGACTGCCAAAAAAAAGGCAAATAAAAAGGGGTTCATGACTATAAGTTTGAACCCCTAAAATAAACTATTTTATTTACTAACTATTGAACTCTAAACTCAAATTTTTCGGAAGCTAAATCTTGATTGGCTTTTACGATTTTTTGTTTCATATTCATTTTAAACTCTACCATTCTAGCATGAAGTGCTTCGTCAGAAGTTGATAGAATTTGACCTGCCAAAATACCAGCATTGTATGCGGCATCTAACCCTACAGTAGCCACAGGAATTCCCGGAGGCATTTGAAGAATTGATAAAATACTATCCCAGCCATCAATAGATATTGATGAACGGCATGGCACACCAATGACAGGAACAGTAGCAAAAGCAGCTACAACACCTGGAAGGTGAGCTGCACCACCAGCACCTGCAATAATAACTTTTATCCCGCGAGCGTGAGCATTAGTGGCAAACTCTTCAACTTTTTCAGGCACTCTATGTGCTGATAATGCATTTATTTCAAAGGGGATTTTCATTGAGTTTAAAAAATCGGCTGCCTTTCGCATTACTGGCATATCCGATGTACTTCCCATAATTATACTTACTGCTGCTTTCATAAAAAATATTGATTAATTTATAGCTGCGAATTTATAAAATCTAAATAATTTAAATCCCAATTTATTGTAAATTCGCCAATAACAATTCTATGATAGAAATTCACGACAAAACATTTGAACCTTATCTTTCAGCAAAAGAGATTCAAGAGACTATTGATCTTATGTCAACTGAAATGAACTTTCTAGAAAAAGAAAATCCATTATTTATCGTTATTCTCAAAGGGTCGTTTATTTTCGCATCTGATTTACTAAGAGCGTTATCCTTCGATGGTGAAGTTACATTTATGCAATTAAAATCATATGATGGGACAAATAGTACTGGTAACATAACAGATTTGTTAGGACTTCCTGCTAATCTTAAAAATCGAACACTAGTTGTGCTGGAAGATATAATTGACACTGGAAATACCCTATCATACCTCAACGAGCAATTGTTAAAAGAAAACCCTAATAAAATATACTATGCTAGTTTATTACTCAAACCAAGCGTATATAAAAAAGATATCAAAATTGATTTTATTGGTAAAGAAATCCCAAATCATTTTGTAGTTGGCTATGGCTTAGATTACAATGAATTGGGTCGAACCTTACCAGAAATTTATCGACTTAAAAACAAATAACTATGTTAAATATCGTATTGTTTGGCCCTCCTGGGGCTGGAAAAGGTACCCAATCACAATTATTAATTGATAACTATTCACTAATTCACTTGTCAACAGGTGATATATTAAGAAATGAAATTTCAAAAGGAAGTGAATTAGGACTGAAGGCCAAAACACTTATGGATAGAGGTGACTTAGTTCCTGATGAAGTAGTTATTGGAATGATTAAAAATATTTTGGAACAAAACCTCAACGCTAATGGCTTTATTTTTGATGGTTTTCCAAGAACAACAGCTCAAGCTGAATCTCTTGACCAGATGTTAAAGGAGTTAAACACCTCTATTTCTACTATGCTATCACTTGAAGTTGACGATAATGAATTAACAAAAAGACTTTTAGAAAGGGGAAAAAGTAGTGGTAGAGCCGATGATGCTAACGAAGAAATAATTCGCAACAGAATTAATGAATACAATTCAAAAACAGCACCACTTAAATTATTTTACAGTAATCAAAATAAACTCCGGAGTATTGATGGTGTTGGAACCATTGAAGATATAAATCAAAAATTATGTCTATCAATTGATCAACTGTAATGAAAGTTAAAAACTCCAATTTTGTTGATTACGTCAAAATCTTCTGCCGTTCCGGTAAAGGAGGAGCAGGCTCTGCTCATTTCTTAAGAGACAGAAATACTGCTAAAGGTGGACCTGATGGTGGAGATGGTGGTAGAGGTGGACACATCGTAGTGCAAGGAAACGATCAAATGTGGACCTTACTACATCTAAAATACCAGAAGCACCTTTTCGCTGAACATGGTGTAGCGGGTAGCGGAAATAAAAAAATTGGAAAAGACGGTGAAAATAAAATCATTCAAGTTCCACTAGGAACAGTAGCAAAAGATGCTGAAACCGGTGAGATTTTATTTGAAATTACAAGCCATTCCGAACAAAAAATTTTGCTTGAAGGTGGAAAAGGTGGAAGAGGAAACGTTCATTTTAAGTCGTCAACAAATCAAACACCACGTTATGCACAACCTGGAATAGGAAGTCAGGAAGGTTGGTTTATTTTAGAATTAAAAGTACTAGCAGATGTGGGTCTTGTAGGTTTTCCAAATGCCGGAAAATCCACATTACTTTCTGTAGTTTCAGCAGCCAAACCAGAAATTGCTAACTATCCTTTTACAACTTTAGTTCCCAACTTAGGAATTGTATCGTACAGAGAAGATCGATCATTCATAATGGCCGATATCCCTGGAATAATTGAAGGAGCATCGGAAGGTAAAGGGCTAGGATTACGATTTCTAAGGCACATAGAACGAAATTCCACCTTACTCTTTCTTGTACCCTCAGATAGCAATGATATTGTCAATGAATACAATATACTCTTAGGGGAATTAGAAAAATATAATCCTGAATTACTAGATAAAGAACGTATTCTTGCAATCAGCAAGTCTGATATGCTTGACGATGAATTAGAAAGCGAATTGAAAAAAGAAATACCACAACATATCGATGTAGTATTTATTTCTTCAGTTGCTCAAAAAGGAATAATTGAACTGAAAGATAAAGTTTGGAATAAATTGACCAAGTAAATGCAACATCTCATTGAAATCGATAGATTTTGGTTTTATTTAATCAATCATTCTGGTAACGAAAACTGGGATGAGTTCATGCTTTTTGCCACTCACAAACTATCTTGGATACCACTTTATGCATTATTGGTAGCCATAATAATTTACACAAAGAAAAAGAAAAGTGTTTGGATACTACTTACAACAATCATAGTGATTAGTTGTTGTGATTTAGGTAGTGTTCATTTGTTTAAAAATGTTTTTGAAAGACTACGGCCCTGCCATGTACTAGAAAACGTTAGGCTAGTAACTGAAGGCTGTGGGGGCTATTACGGTTTTGTATCTTCTCATGCCTCAAATGTATTCGGTCTAGCTATTGTACTTGGAAAACTCTCGGAAAATAGAATGTTATTTCTGACTTTATTGTTATGGGCTAGTGTAGTTTCGTTCAGTAGGGTGTATGTAGGCGTACATTATCCTTCTGATATTTTAGGTGGAATGATGTGGGGAACTTTTGTAGCTTTGATAGGCGTAAAAACATATACTTTTTTCACACAAAAATGAAACAATTCAATGCAATATGGTTTGTGTGGTTTGTGTTAATAATATTATGGAACTATATTTGGGAGAATGTACCTCCTATAGCAGATGTCATTGTTGCGGTCATTCTTTCAATTCTATTATATCAAACTAACTCTAGAATAAAAAAATGAAAAGAATTTTAATTTTAATTTTATCATTACTGATAAATACATTATTTGCTCAAGATCAACCTAAACTCGTAGTAGGTATTGTAGTCGACCAAATGCGTTATGATTACATCTACAGATTCTGGAACAAGTTTGAAGATAATGGATTCAAACGATTAGTTAACGAAGGGTATTTTTGTAGAAACACTCATTTTGATTACGTACCCACTTATACAGGTCCAGGACATGCGAGTATTTTCACAGGAACAACACCTTCAGTACATGGAATTATTGGAAATAATTGGTATAATAAAGAAGAAGGTATTTCAGTATATTGTGCCGGAGACGGTAGTGCTACTACAGTTTGTGACTGCGACAACCATGTGGATATTGAGTCAACCTCAGGGCAAATGTCACCACACAGAATGATAACAACTACCTTTTCTGATCAGCTAAGACTTTTTAGCCCACAGTCAAAAGTATTTGGTATTTCTTTAAAAGACAGAGGAGCTATTCTTCCAGCTGGCCATATGGCAAATGGAGCATTTTGGATGGATAAAAATGCTAATTGGGTATCTAGTTCGTATTACTATGAACAACTTCCTGAATGGTTGGTTGAGTTTCAAAAAAGCACGCCATCGACAAGCTACATGAGAGAAAATTGGCAAGGAAAAACATTTAGCTACCACTTCGATAGTCTACTGGCCAGTCAAGGACCAGGAGTGATAAAATATACTCCTCAGGGTAATACAATATTAAAAGATTTAGCAATTAGTTTAATTGAAAATGAAAAATTGGGTCAAGATAAAATCACCGATGTACTAACATTAAGTTTTTCATCCACCGATTACATTGGTCATCAGTATGGACCACATGCTGAAGAACTTGTTGACACCTACCTTGAGCTTGATAAAGATCTGGCATATTTTCTCAGTTACATAGATAAAAATATAGGCTCTGAAAATACCCTTATTTTTCTGACCGCCGATCACGGCGTGGTGAGCGTTCCTAACGAATTAATTAATCGAAAAATACCAGCAGGATATTTTAATGCTAATCAACTGATCAATAAATTAAATAGTCATCTTTCTTCCTATTTTGGAGAAAACGAATGGGTACTAAAGTATTCTAATCAACAATTTTTTCTAAATAGAAAGGAAATTGAAGAACAACAACTTTCGCATCAATCCATACAACAAGTTACTGCCGATTATTTAATTGGCTTGAGTGGTGTACAAAACACTTATACTGCCCATCAATTACACCACAATGAATATCAGAACAGCTTTGCAGCATTAATTCAAAAAGGGTATAATCAAAAACGGTCAGGTGATGTAATTATTTCATTAAAGCCAGGCTGGATAGAGTGGAATTCACCTAGAGGAACAACACATGGATCATGCTTTAGTTATGATACACACGTTCCTTTAATTTTCTGGGGAAAAAATATCAATCATGGGCTGACTGATGAGAATATAAACATCAGTGATATAGCTCCTACAATAAGCTCACTGGTAGGAATTTCCTATCCTAATGGTTGTACAGGTAAACCAATTAAACAAATAACAGAGTGAACAAAATAGATTGTCATCACTATTCGGTTTATGTTGGAGAACATGCTCTAGAAAAACTAAAATTTAGTAGCTATTCTAAAATTGCAATTTTAGTAGACGAAAACACTAAGAAATATTGTCTTGACATTCTATTACAAGAAACAAAACTTTCAGCTAATCTTATAATATGTATTGACTCAGGAGAAAGCCATAAAACTATATCGACATGTCAAAAAATTTGGCATGAACTGACCGCCAGTAATTTTGATAGGAATAGTTTACTAATTAATCTAGGTGGTGGTGTTATTTGTGATATGGGTGGCTTTGCAGCATCTTGTTATAAAAGAGGTATTGATTTTATACACATTCCAACTACTTTATTAGCTATGGTTGACGCCTCAGTTGGTGGTAAGTTAGGAATAGATTTTAGTAATTTAAAAAATCAAATAGGTTTGTTTAACCATCCGCAATCAGTTTTAATTTATCCGTCATTTTTACAAACACTCGAAAAAAGACAATGGAAATCAGGCTTTGCAGAAATAATCAAACATGCCTTAATTTATGATAATAAGTACTGGAAAACACTACTGAATAAAAGCTTTGATACAATCCAATGGGAATCAACTATTCTAAAAAGTATTCAAATTAAAAATGATATTGTTTCAAACGATTTTAAAGAGAGTGGAATTAGAAAGATATTAAACTTTGGACATACAATCGGGCATGCTATTGAAAGTTATTTTTTATCTCAAGGAAAAGATATACTTCATGGTGAGGCAGTGGCCTGTGGTATTTTACAAGAATGTAAACTATCAAATATTTCTCATTCTGAAAAAATGGAAATTAAGAAATATATAGACTCCATTTTTCCAGAAATAAAACTTCCAGATTTCGACGCTATCATGCCATTCATAGTACAAGATAAAAAAAATCAAAACGGGAAATTGTTATTTTCCTTACTTACAAAAATTGGTAAATGTGAATATAATTGTGAAGTTAGGTTAGATACAATAAGAAAAGTTTTTTAATATTATATTTGAATTTTATCTTAACATGTCATCAGCAAAAGAATACCTACTAAAAGAAAATATAAATCGATATTTTGATTTAAATACAAACCAAGAATTTGTTGAAGGTGTATTTGATGCTGTTTCTGGCAATCTTGATATCCCCTTTCCCCCCGATTTTGAAGACTTAGCACGCTTACATCAACTAATAAGAAAACGAAAACCCTTTACTGTCTTAGAATTTGGTGTAGGACTTTCATCGCTCGTTATTGCAGACGCTTTAGCTAAAAACAAAGCTGAATTTTTAGCCCTAAAACAAAAAGTTGAAATCAGAAATCGCTTTATGTTTCAGTTATTTTCAGTAGATACTGATGGCAAATGGTTAGAAAAAGCAAAGAGTAACATACCAAATTCATTGAAAGAAATTATCAATTATCACAGTTCATCTGTAAGCATTGGAACATTTAATGGAAGATTATGTCACTTTTACGATTCATTACCAGATATAGTCCCAGATTTCATATATTTAGATGGACCGAACCCAAAAGATGTTAAAGGTGATATTAATGGTTTAAGTTTTAAATGTGATGAACGCACAGTGATGTCTGGAGACCTTTTAAGAATGGAATCTATATTTCTGCCTGGTACTTTTATTCTAATTGACGGAAGGACAAACAACTCCCGTTTTTTAGCTAATAATTTTCAACGAAAATTTGATTATTATTGGGATAAAGAAAACGATATTTCAACCTTTGAACTTGTAGAAGATAGACTCGGTAAATACAATATTTTAGGAAGTGATTTCTTCTAATATGATATATACTATTTCCCATCCGTCAAAAATTATAGATGCTGAAATTACACTCCCATTTTCAAAAAGTCTAAGTAATAGGGCATTAATCATCAGCCAACTTTGTGACCAAAAATTTGAAATTAATAACCTTTCAGATTCGAGTGATACTCAAAAATTATTGTATGCACTACAAAACACTTCGAACACAATTGATGTTGGTGATTGTGGAACAGCTTTTAGATTTTTAACAGCACTTCTAGCTATTTCAAAAAAGACTTACACCTTAAAAGGAAGCCCTAGAATGCACCAAAGACCAATAAAAATATTGGTAGATGCACTTCGACAAATTGGAGCAGACATTAGATACCTAGAAAATGAAGGCTATCCTCCCCTTTTAATAAAAGGAAAGACTCTTATAGGAAATAAGGTTAGTGTAAAAGCAAATATTAGTAGTCAATATATATCTGCACTATTATTAATTGCTCCAAGCTTGAAAAATGGTTTGAATATAACGTTAGAGGGAAACATATTATCAAAACCATACATATCAATGACTCTAAAAATGATGGCTTTTTTTGGTGTACATGCTGATTGGAAGGATAATTCAATACTTATTAAAGCACAACAATATAAGCCACAACCAATTGACATAGAATCAGACTGGAGTAGTTTAGCCTTTTTATTACAAGCAATGGTGTTTGCAAACAAAGCAAAAGTATCTGTAAATGGACTTTTTGAGGATAGTTGGCAAGGTGACTCTAAGGTCTTAAACCTTTTTGAAGATTTTGGGATTAAATATCATTTTGAAAATAAAATCCTACAGTTGTACAAGGACACTGATTCAATAAGCTTGATTAAAAACTCTGAGCTTAATTTATCTGACTACCCAGATTTAGCTCAAGCTTATAGTTGTGCTATTTCAGGTTCAAAAAATAGTGTATTACTCAGAGGCCTTGATAATTTAAAGTATAAAGAAAGTCATCGATTAATGGCACTTAATAAAGAGCTACTTAAAATTGGGCAAAAAACAAGATTTAACAATAGCGAATTTGAAATTATTAGCTCGATTTTAAACCCTCCTATTGAGAGTTTTGAAACACACAATGACCACAGAATGGCCATGTGCTTGGCTCCGTTTGGTATATTATTTGATGTAAAAATGAAAGAAATTGAAGTAGTAGAAAAATCTTATCCTAATTTTTGGAACGATATGAATACACTAGGCTTTACAATATCTCCAACAATTGACTAAGACACTGTATTTCGTGTGTTATTGACTCCTCATTATGCGACAATCCATCAGGATTAAAGAACACCTGATCTATACCAAAGCTTCTAGCTCCGCCTATATCTGCCTTCAAATCATCACCAATCATTAAGGATTCTGAAGGTTTTGCATTTACTTGAGCTAATGAAAACTGAAAAATTTCTTTAGTTGGTTTTTTATAGCCTACTTGCTCAGAAGTAACTACAGAATTAAAATATTTAGATAAATTGTTATTAGATAATTTTTTATGCTGAACTTCTTCAAATCCATTGGTGATAATATGTAAGGTGTATTTGTTTTTAAGCGCCGTTAAAGTAGAATGTGTAAATGGAAAAAGGTGTGTTTTTTGTGGACATCTTTCAATATAGTCATCACCTAACTTTACTGACAATTCATTATCCATGATATTGAATTTCTCTAATGAAAGTTTAAAACGTTCGCTCCTTAAAGTTTCTTTTTGAATTTTATTTTTTCTGTAAAGTTCCCACAGACCTTCATTAATTTCTTTGTAAACTGTAATAAATAAATTTACATCACTAATACCTCTGTGGTTCAGCTGGTTTTCAAAAAACAAATCATTGAGTACTTCATGGGAGTTTTTTTCAAAATCCCAAAGTGTTCTATCAAGGTCAAAAAAAATGTGACTATACATTAAAATTCCATGCTAAAGTAAGAAAAAACGACCAGCCAAGAACTGATGCAACTAATACTGGAATTGTTTTCTTTTTATTAGGAAAAAAATGAAGTGCAATAAATGTTCCAAAAGGAATAGAAAATACAACAGGAGTTAAAAAGGCAATTCCAAATAAGCCATATTTTTTAGCAGTCGATTGAGCTAATTTATCTTTAAATCCCTTTTTTGACTCTTTATTCTTTTTGTTTGGAAAGACTTTGTAATATACATTTAGAACTGCATTTCTAAACTGAGCAAAGAACAAAACACCAATTATACCCCCTAAACAGGTTATAATAAAGGTTTGCCAAAAGGAAAATTCAAAATTCACAGCTAGTGGAACAGCAAACAGGAATTTTACCGTTCCCATTAATAATACAGATAATATTTCAATTAATTGCATAACTATTATGTGGACTAAATTAGGAACACAAAAATCAGAAATTTATTGTAAAGTAATATGTATTGTAATTAAAAATCAAAACCGATCCCAAAAAAAGGATTGAATTGTATCATAAGTTGTTTTAACAGCCCCAAAACCCTGATTTCTTTTTGCAACGCCAACAAGATTAGACCCTTCAAAATCAAAAATAAAATTCCTAAACTGATCCATATTTAAAATATGATCTAATAAATAAAAATACGCCCCATTTTTTTTTCCTTCTCTATTGGTGTAAGAAGTCAATAATATAAGTCTATTATTTTCTTGATATAAAAAGATAGAACTACAATTTTCGGCATTCAACGAAGCTGAAAATATTTTTCCTTTTTTTAAATCAATAAGATGATTAATTATTTTTCGTTCTAGCTTTAACAGCTTATCAGTCATAAAAGATGAGGACTCATTAGCTTTTTGAGCTGAATAATCGTCAGAATTATCAGGATTTAGAGAAATAGAAACACCCTTTTTAATTGCTTTTTGAATATTGTTTAAGTGGCTTTTTGAATATTGGCATTTATGGTCAAACTCTGAAAGTTCTATCGTGTAGTTAGAATTAGTTTTTACAGTAAATTTTGAATCATTATTTGAGAAATTAAGATTCATTCTAACGAACAAAAATGATTTAGGTATAGCCTTGATAAAATCATCTATATTTATTGTTTGTGTGGTATAAAATACACCAAGTTGTTGACAAAAATAAGGATGTGAGATGTATCTTAAACCAAATTTACTTTTCCAGGGCAAAGGCATTACAGCTTGGTAATCATTAAGTACTATTGCATCCCAGTTATCACAAACTAAGTTTAGGTACCAACTATAGGCGTATGGTAAACTATTAATAGAATTTGTTATGCACTCATCCCATTTAGTTTTATCAATGTCATTATGTTGCTTATAGACTAGCACTTATGTATATATTCAATCATTTGTAGATATAGCTTACTCCACCCTTTCCATTTTTTATACTCGCTCCAAGTTTCATTATGCCACAGTGAAATGAAATGACCATCTACCGCTTTTACTATATCGATTATTTGTTTGATCATGAAGAATGATTTTTCTGGTGATAGCTTTAAATAATAATTAAAGGTAGCATCCATTACTGCAAAGGGGTGAATTTTTAAATTGGTTGATGTTTCTAATTCTAAATCATAAAAATAATAGGGAGTACATATACTTGCCCGAAAACCTGGCTGTGAAGCATATCCCATACTAAAATCATTTTCTATAGATAATTCCAATAAATTTCTATAAGTAAAAGGAATATCTAGCTTTAAAAAATGTTGTCTAGAATTCTTAACTTCTTTCTTAACGATTCTCTCTAACCTATTTTTTTCAATTACTAGAGTTTCAAAATTTGAATTGGAAGCATATGATGGGTGTATGGCAACCTCAGCGTTATCTGCTAAATGTTTAACTAGAAGTTGAAATTTTCTACTATGAATCAAATTATTTTTATCGTTTAGCCCATAATCTGCTAAAAGAATAAAATAGACTGTGTCGATATTATATTTTTTATTAAGCTTTATTTGAAGTTCGAAGGTGTCATAAGGGTCCGGTATTCTCCCAAGTAAAACATCTTTTCGTTGTTGTATCATTTCTTTATCTAACTCTATAGCAGATTTAATAAATGATGCTGTTGTACGTACAATCCCTTTTTCTAAAAAATAATAGGCAGCATCAACATCAATGGTTGACTGAAAAGAAAATTTTTGTTCTGGAAATTTAATAGTTTTAAAACGATTCAATAATATATTTTTGAACGCTTTGATCCATTGATTGACTAAAGGTTTATCAAGAAATTGATATTTATAGGCAATACTCTCTTCAGCTGTATATCTTCCATGATGGTCTTTGATATGCGGCAAATACTCCTCATATCTAGAGACTAAAAAGAAAGTAGCAGAGAAAATATCGAAAGGAATTTCTTCTTCTGATGATTTATAAAAAATAGGTAACTCTTGCCATTTAGAAATTATAATTTCTTGAACTGAAATACCTTCTTCATGCAAAAGTCCTATTGGCTTTATTAAAAATTCTGTATCAAATTTTTGATTTGAGTAATTTATTTTTGGACCATCGTGACTATTAAAACGAAGCTCATCTGTTGTCACTTCATACTTAATTTTACAAAGTGTTTCAAATATTAGATGAAAGGTATAATTTAATCTACTTGTTATTTGAGGTGTATATATCAGCATTTATAGCAGGTCTTCATCTGCAAAGCTAAAATAATTGTTTTGACCAATTATAATATGATCAAGTAGTTCAATTTCTAATATTTTAGCACCTTTTTTTAGTTTGGCGGTTATCGCTTTATCACTATCACTAGGAATTAAATTTCCAGAAGGATGATTGTGAAAGAGAATAATCTTGGGAGCATTATGTTCAAGTACAGAACTAAAAATTAACTTAGGGTCAACCACAGTTGATGTAACTCCTCCTTTACTTACACTAACCGATTTTATGATTTTATTTGCAGAATTCAACAACAATAACCAAAACTGCTCATGATTCAGTCCCTCCAATTCAAAACGCATAACATTAAAGGCGTCCTTACTGTTTTGAATGGTTGGCAACTCTAAAGATATTTCATTGAATTTTCTGTCAGCTAGCTCTAATGCAGCAATAATGCTAATAGCTTTAGCCATTCCTATACCTTTAAACGACATTAGATCTTTCAATCTAAACTTAGAAAGTTTATTTAACTTGTTTTCACAGCTATTTAATATTTTTTTGGATAAATCAAGAGCGGTTTCTGAACTATTTCCTGTTGAAATTAAAATTGTTAGTAGCTCAGCATTACTTAGTGATTTCGCTCCCTTATCGGCTAGTTTCTCTCTAGGCCTATCTTCTTTAGACCATAATTTAATAGTTAGTTTTTCATGACTCATAAAAACAAAATTGAGCATAAAAAAAGGTCTTTCGATGGAAAGACCTTTTTTAAATTTGTGGAGATTGGATTACAAACTATTCACATGCTTAGCTAGTTTGGATTTTAAATTAGCTGCCTTGTTTTTGTGAATGATATTCTTTTTTGTGAGTTTATCCAACATTGACTCGATTGAGGGTAATAACGCAACAGCCTCTTTTTTGTCAGATGTTCCTCTTAACGTTTTAACTGCATTACGAGCTGTCTTGTGAAAGTAACTATTAGCTGTATTTCTTTTAGCAGATTGTCTTATTCTTTTCTTTGCTGACTTGTGGTTAGCCATATCTTTTTTCAATTAAAATTGGTCGGCAAATGTAAAAATTTATTTCCTAAATACGGGCATTTGACTAAAAAAATAGACCAAACGCATCTATTTTAGTTAAATAGTCCTAAACATTTTGCGATTTGCTGATGATACGTTTAAAGTTTCTAACTCATAACCTACTGCTTTCAAATTTATTTTTAATTGACCATTTCTAAAATAGTGGTACTACCAAAGGTTAAAAATGTTATTCCTTTATTTAAAACATGTCTCGACTCATTTATTGCAGTATGAATGAAAACAGCAAACACGTTTTTTTGAAATGTTAACTGTTTTTACAACTATTATATATATCCCTCAGCTCAAACTTAATATACAAAACTAAATTATTTATATTTTGTTAAATTTGCACTCTATTTTTTCAACCAAAATTCTATGACAACAAAAGATGTAACCAACAAAAACTCTCTAGATTTTTTAGAAAAATATTTAAATAATGCCTCACCTACAGGATTTGAAAGTGAAGGACAAAAGCTATGGCTTGATTATATCAAACCATACATTGATGATTATTTTGTGGATACATATGGAACAGTTGTGGGTGTAATCAACCCCAATGCAAAATACAAGGTAGTAATCGAAGCTCATGCAGATGAGATATCATGGTTTGTACATTATATTACTAAAGAGGGCTTCATATATCTGAGAAGAAACGGTGGTAGTGATCATCAAATTGCCCCATCAAAACGCGTGAATATTCACACAAAAAATGGAACAGTTGATGCAATTTTTGGTTGGCCAGCGATTCATACAAGACATGGAGCTGAGGAGAAATCTCCAAAACTTGACAATATTTTCTTGGATTGTGGATGCAGTAGTAAAGAGGAAGTGGAGAAACTAGGTGTACACGTAGGTTGTGTAGTTACCTATAAGGATGAGTTTATGTTTCTTAACAATTCATATTATGTTGGACGAGCTCTTGACAATAGAATTGGTGGTTTTATGATTGCTGAAGTAGCCAGACTTTTAAAGGAAAATAACAAAGAATTACCTTTTGGTCTATACATCACAAATTCAGTACAAGAAGAAGTTGGTCTGAGAGGTGCTCAAATGATTACAGAACACATAAAGCCAGATGTAGCAATAGTAACTGACGTTTGCCATGATACACAAACGCCAATGATTAACAAAATAAAACAAGGTGATATTTTTAGTGCTAAAGGTCCTGTTCTAACTTATGGTCCTGCTGTTCAAAACAATCTTCTTAATCTAATAATTGATGTAGCTGAAAAAAATGAAATTCCGTTTCAAAGAGCAGCTGCTTCAAGAGCAACCGGAACCGATACTGATGCATTTGCTTATTCAACAGGTGGGGTAGCCTCAGCATTAATTTCTCTACCATTACGCTACATGCATACTACGGTTGAAAGTGCTCATAAAAATGATGTGGACAATGTTATTAAACTAATTTATAGCACTTTGTTAAAAATTGAGGATCAACACGATTTCAGATACCTCAAATAAAAGCTATTATGGAAATTAAATCTACTTTACAATCTAACATCGATAAGCTTGACTTTAATAACTTAGAGTTTGGAAAGTATTTTAGCGACCACATGTTTAGCGTTCAATTCAAAAACGGAAAATGGGAAGAGGCTAAAATTATGCCATTTGGACCAATTCATTGTTCACCAGCGACACACGTATTTCATTATGGACAGGCTATTTTTGAAGGAATGAAGGCTTACAAAAATAAGCACAATGAAGTACTATTATTTAGGCCACTTGAAAATTTAAGACGATTTAATTCATCAGCACAACGACTTTGTATGCCAACAGTTAGCGAAGAGCTTTTTATAGGTGGAATGAGTGAGTTATTGAAACTTGATAAAGACTGGATTCCAAACTCTGATAAGAAATCTTTGTATATCCGACCTTTTATGATAGCAAATAGTGAGTTTATTAGAGCTACTCCATCCAATGATTATCGTTTTATGATCATTACATCACCAACTGCAAGCTATTACAAAGGTCAAACTAATTTAAAAATTGAAGAGTATTATTCTAGATCAGTTGAAGGTGGCACAGGTTATGCTAAAGCTGCCGGAAACTATGCAGCTGCATTTTCTCCTACTAACAAAGCCAAAGAAGAAGGATTTACTCAAGTCGTTTGGACAGATGCTAAAACTCACAGCTTTATTGAAGAATCAGGCACCATGAATATCATGTTCAGAATTAATGATACTTTGATCACTCCTGAACTTGGTGATAGTATTTTAGGGGGAATTACTCGAGATAGTATTATTACCCTTGCCAAACAAATGGATATTGAGGTTCAAGAACGGAAAGTTAGTGTAAAGGAAATTATTGATTCCTTTAAAAACAACACCCTCATGGAAGCTTTTGGAGTTGGAACTGCTGTAACCATAAATCCTATTGACAGTATAACATATAAAGATTTTAAAATGACTATCAAAAATTCTACTGATAGTTCGTATGCTAGTCAACTAAAAAATGAACTTCTGAGTATTCAATATGGTAAAAAACAAGATGTTAATCATTGGACGATTAAGATCTAAAGATCATTTTAAAGTGAAGAATTCCAGCCTCTTCAAATTGATTACCTACTTTTTCAAAATTTAAATTTGAATAAAACTTTTCAACCTGTAATTGTGAGTGAAGGTATATAGGTTTACCATTTGATTTTAAATCTGCTAATACCCATTTGACTAATTGTTTACCATACCCTTGACCTCTAAACTCTTTTAAGACTGCAAACCTTTCTAATTTCAGTCCTAAATCAGTCTTCCTACTTCTAGCACAAGCTATAGCCTTATCATTGTAAGTCATTAAATAATGAATTGACAATTCTTCATGCTGATCATATTCATCAGATAAACTTACACCTTGTTCCTGAACAAATACCTCTGACCTGATTAGTCTTACTAAACCAAACTTTTTGCTTTGTTTGGTGAGCTTACAAATTTTCAACATATTTCCTCAAAATAGACTTAATATCTGGTTTAAAATAGTTTGGGCCTTTAAGTACCTTTCCATCCTCCCTAAATATCGGTTGGCCTGTCTCATCAAGTTTTGACATATTACTGCGTTGAATTTCGTCAAACACCTCGCCAATAGCCTCCTGTAATCCATGCTTAAGCACAGTACCACACCATATATATAACATATCGCCCAGAGCATCAGCAATTTCTACCATATCTTTTGCTTCACATGCTTCTAAATATTCATCATTTTCTTCTTTCATGAGCCTGTAACGAAGCGAAAATGTTTGTTCTCCAACATCGCTAATAGGTTTACTCTCATTACCTATTAAAAAAACTTCATGAAAACGTTTCACTTTGTCAATTTTATCTTTCATTTTTAGGTATTTATATTAGTAAATAATTTTTTCTACCAAAATAAGTTATTTTTGTAGTCTAAATAACCATTAAAAATTAATCTAAATATGAAAAATTTATCGATGTTTCTAAGTCTATTTGTGTTGTTAACTGCTTTTACGCCAACTCATATTGACCACTACAAAGTAAACCCTACTAAATCTAAACTTGTTTGGAAGGCGGAGAAAGTAACAGGCGGTCATTATGGTCATGTATCTCTTAAAAGCGGTAAGGTTATGATGGATCATGGCAAAATTGCAGGTGCAAATTTTGTAGTAGATATGACTACAATTTCAAACGAAGATATTGAGTCTGAAAAATATAGAGATAAGCTAGTTGAGCATTTAAAAAACGAAGACTTTTTTAATGTTGAAAAACACCCTGAAGTAAGTTTTAATATGATGAACTCAACGCCGATGGGTAACGGTAAATTCAATGTATTTGGTGAATTAACTATTAAAGGCAACAAAAATGTGATTAGCTTTCCATTAGAATTAACTGAATCAAAATCCGACTTAGTCGTTAAAGGGTCTTTTTCTTTCGACAGAACTAAATATGATATTATTTATGGTTCAGGAACGTTTTTTGATGATCTAGGTGATAGAGCTATTGATAATACTGTGAGTTTAGACTTTGAAATTCACTTATCTAAATAATGGAACATATTACTCAAGGCCATTGGATTTTTGCATTGATTTTTGCGACTGTATTTATAGGTTACCTTATATGGTCTTATCGTAAAGAAGTAAAATTGAATGCCATACATTACAGAGGAAGCATATTTTTTGTTTTCTCTGTAGTTTTTATGGCCTTTTTACTGTATGTTTTTAAAGACTATCTTAGATAAATTTAATATGAAAATTATTAAATCAATACTTTATGCACTTTTAGGAATAATGAGTATTTATGTCATTTCTAATTTCTTTTTCGATGACTCATTTACTGTAGAATCAAGCACTACTATTGATAGCAGCCCGTATGTTGTATACTCACAAATTGAAAATTTTGAAAACTGGACAAATTGGGATCCATGGATGAAGACTGACACAACAGTTTCCATTGAATTATCAGAATCTACTAATGAGGTAGGTGCAATCAGGAAGTGGAGAAGTGATCACTCTGGAAATGGCTACATGCTATTTAGCTCTGTAGAATTTCTAAGTCAACTTGATTATGAACTACATATTGATAACAGCTCCCCATTTTACAGCTCGTTTAATCTTGAATCAGACAGTAACTCTGTAAAACTGAGATGGAAACATTATGGTAACCTTCCTTTTCTGACCCGCATCTTTGGACCAGTTATGGAAAAAATGATAAAGTCCGATCAGGTAAATGGTTTAAAAAATATTAAAGAATATTGTGAGGGTCTATATTCAGAAACTCTAGATATTACAACTCAAGAGTTTTCTTCCAAGTATATTATTGCTATGGATGACAGTTGTATAACTTCAGAAATAAACAATGCACTATCATCTATTTATAATGAGATATTTATTGCACTAGCAGAAAATGGAATAATGCCAGCTAGCTCTCCATTTGTACAATATTTTAGCTTCCCTAATAAAAGTGGTGAAAAAGATTTTGTAAGATTACGTGCAGGAGTATTCGTTGAAGTACCATTGGAAAAGGAAAAGTTACATAAATCGAATTTTTTGACGTATAAAACGTCAAACCATAACAGCGTTCAAGCTATCCATAAAGGCGATTATTCCACGCTATACCAAACCCACAGGCTGATACTAGACTATTGTAATGATAATAATTTAACGACCTATGGATTGCCTTATGAAATTTTTCTAACTGACCCTGAACTTACTCCTAATTCAACAAACTGGGAAACAAAAATTATATATGTACTGGAATAGCTATTTAAACCCTTAAACTAAATCCTTATAGAACCATGAAAACTTACTATTTAAATGCTCTTATTTTTTTATTACTATCCCATTTAGCCATTGGACAAAATTATAGTGAAGGAATAACTAAAGAATATTCTTTTTCAAATCAAGTGTCTCCAGCGATTACGATTCATTTCAACAATGTAAAACTTCAAAATGTTAAAAAAGCTATGGAACAAGAATTCAAGGCTTATAAATCTAAAATATCAGAGGTAGATGGTGCTAAAATGGAATTTAATGTGGTAAATTTCACACTATCAAATAACAAACTATCTAAAGGAAAAATTAAAATTGATCAGTTTTCCGAAAACATAAGCCTGTTTGCAAGTTTTAAAACTACTGAGTCAATAATTTCAGATGAGCAAACTCCATTAGAGATAAATCTATATGAAAACCTTGTTAAAACCATAGCAAAAAAAGCTGTTTATTTAGAGTATAAAGACATTCAAAAACTACAAGATCGTGAGCTAAATTCACAAGAAAGTGTACTCAAAAAACTTAATAAAGAAATAAAGAATGTACAAACCAGCATCAGTAAAAATAAAATTGCAATAAGAAACTCTGAAAATGAAGTAGAACAACTGAATAGAAGTTTGGAAAGTACTAATGAAACTATCCTAAAAAATAAAAAAGCAATACAAACAAAAGAGGCTGAAATAGCTTCAAAAAACACTAAATCGTTACAATCTGAAATAGAAAATTTAGAAAAAGAAAATTTATCATCTTCAAAACTAATTGATGAGCACAACATTAAAATTGCCCAAATCGAGGGTAAAAACGCCATTCTAAATTCTTCCTATGAAGGTAAAAATACAGAGGTAAAAACACTTAGATTATCAGATAACATTGATAAGAAAGTGTTAAAAAAAATTAAATCTATAGAAAAAGAAAAACTAAAAATTATAGGAGAAATTGAAGAAAATAAAATACTGATAAAAAATGAAGATAATAAAATAAATGCCATAAGAGAGGAAATTAATGGTCGAAAAAATAAGATTACTTTAACTCAGCTTGAGTTGTCAGAACATAACGAAAGTGCATTGTTGGAACAACTTAAATTGCTTCAAAGAGAAGAAAAGAAATTGAAAAAAAAGAAGAAAGCAGAATTAAAGGGCATTAAAAAAGAAAATGAAAATAGTCTTCAAATGAAAGAAAGCATAAAAAATTCGGAGCAAAACATAAATTCAATTAAATCAGCCATAGAAAAACAAAAAAGTAAAATAGACGATTTGAAAGCTAAACTAAGCAATACATTACAGGCAAAAAAAGAATTTGAATAGACTACATATTTCGTCTATACTGCCCACCTACATCAAATAGAGAGTTGGTAATTTGTCCTAATGAACATACTTTTGCAGCCTCCATCATGACCTCAAAAATATTTTGATTTTGTATGGCTGAATTTTTCAACTTATCAAGTAATTCATTAGAAGCAGAGCTATTATTTTCGATGAGCCGTTTTAACATCTGAATTTGATATTCTTTTTCATCTTTAGTAGCTCTAATAACTTCAGAAGGAATAATAGTTGGTGACCCTTTAGAATTTAAAAATGTATTAACTCCAACAATTGGGTATTTTCCTGTATGTTTTAATGTTTCGTAATACATCGATTCTTGCTGAATTTTAGAACGTTGGTACATGGTCTCCATAGCTCCAAGCACACCCCCTCTTTCAGTAATTCTATCGAACTCAGTCAATACAGCTTCTTCAACTAAATCAGTTAATTCTTCAATAACAAACGAGCCTTGTAAGGGGTTTTCATTTTTTGCTAAGCCTAGCTCTTTATTGATAATTAGCTGAATAGCCATTGCCCTTCTTACTGAATCTTCAGTTGGCGTTGTGATTGCTTCGTCATAAGCATTTGTGTGAAGGGAATTACAATTATCGTAAATAGCATATAATGCTTGTAGAGTAGTTCGGATGTCATTAAAGTCAATTTCTTGAGCATGCAATGAGCGACCTGAGGTTTGTATATGATACTTCAGCATTTGTGAACGTTTATTAGCTCCATAGCGTTCTTTCATTGCTTTTGCCCATATTTTTCTAGCTACTCTACCAATAACAGCATACTCAGGATCAATACCATTGGAGAAAAAGAATGATAAGTTTGGAGCGAACTTGTTAATATCCATACCTCTACTCAAATAATACTCTACGTAAGTAAAACCATTGGCTAAAGTAAAAGCTAACTGAGTAATTGGGTTAGCTCCAGCTTCTGCAATATGATATCCTGAAATTGATACTGAATAAAAGTTTCTAATCTCTTGTTGAATAAAATATTGTTGAATATCTCCCATCATTCTGAGAGCAAACTCTGTGGAAAAAATACAGGTATTTTGAGCTTGATCTTCCTTCAAAATATCGGCTTGAACAGTTCCTCTTACGACTTTTAAAGTATTCGATTTAATATTTTGATATACAGCTGATGACAAAACTTGATCTCCAGTCACGCCTAATAGCATTAAACCTAAACCATCATTACCTTCTGGTAGTTCTCCATTGTATTTTGGCCTACTTTTACCTTTGTAAATTTCAGATATCTTTTGCTCCACCTCTTTCTCCAGACCATTTTCTTTTATATACAGTTCACATTGTTGGTCAATGGCAGCATTCATAAAAAACGCTAAGAGCATAGGTGCTGGACCATTGATCGTCATAGAAACAGAAGTAGTTGGCGAACACAAATTAAAACCAGAATAAAGTTTTTTAGCATCATCAAGACAACAAATAGAAACACCTGCGTTTCCTATTTTACCATAAATATCGGGCCTAAAGTCAGGGTCATTTCCGTAGAGGGTAACCGAGTCAAAGGCAGTTGACAATCGCTTAGCTGGCATTCCTAAACTCACATAATGGAAACGTTTATTTGTTCGCTCTGGCCCTCCTTCTCCAGCAAACATTCTAGTCGGGTCTTCACCTTCTCTTTTGAATGGGAAAATTCCTGATGTATAAGGAAACCTTCCAGGTAGATTTTCTTGTAATTGCCAATAAAGAATATCACCCCATGATGAAAATTTAGGTAATGAAATTTTTGGTATTTGATTTCCAGAAAGAGACTCTGAATGAGTAGTTATTTGTAATTCCTTTCCTCTAACTTGGAACTTAAATACCTCAGCTTTATAACTTTCTTTGACTTCCTCCCATTCCTCAATTAGAAGCCTATTTTTTGGATCTAGCTCTAAAGCCTTTTGGGAATAAATTGCTTTTAAGTCATGTTTTGACTCCGAGTCTTTGCCAGCATCAGATTGATCTATAATTTCTATAGATTTTTCTAAGACGTATAAATCTTCTGCTATTTGCTGTTGTTGTAAGGCCCATTTATTATAATTTCTATTAGCATCAGAGATTTCAGAAAGGTATCGAATTCGCTTAGGTGGAATTACAAATATTTTCTCTGACATCTCCTTAGAAATTTCAAAAGTCGAATTTAAGGGAGCTGATGTTTTTTCAACAATTTTAGTTATGAGTGCTTTATACAATGAATTAACACCTGGATCATTAAATTGAGAGGCTATTGTACCAAAGACTGGCATTTCATCAATATCTATCTCGAATAATTTCTGATTTCTTTGATACTGTTTTTTAACATCAAGTATTGCGTCTAAAGAGCCACGTTTATCAAATTTATTTAGTGCAATGATATCCGCAAAGTCAAGCATATCAATCTTTTCCAACTGGGTAGAGGCTCCATACTCAGGAGTCATTACATACATAGAAGTGTCAGAATGCTCTAATATTTCTGTATCAGATTGACCAATTCCTGAGGTTTCAAGAATAATCAAGTCATATTTGGCAGCTTTCAAAATATCAAGTGCTTTACTAACGTGAGCTGAAAGTGCTAAGTTTGCCTGGCGTGTTGCTAAAGAACGCATATAAACTCTACCATTGTTGATAGCGTTCATTCGAATTCTATCTCCTAATAATGCGCCACCAGTCTTACGCTTTGATGGATCTACAGAAATGATAGCTAAGTTCTTTTCTGGAAAATCAATCAGAAAACGTCTAACTAATTCGTCAACTAATGAAGATTTACCAGCTCCTCCTGTACCTGTAATTCCTAATACTGGAGTCTTAGAATTAGTTGCTAATGATTTAATATGACTTAACTCTTTTTCTGATTCATGGTAAAAATTTTCAGCCGCCGAGATTAGTCTTGCGACATTTTGAATATTGGATAAGTCATTTATACAATCTACTACATCTCTACCAGTTGGGAAATCTGATTTTTCTACTAAATCATTTATCATGCCTTGTAACCCCATAACTCTACCATCATCGGGATGATAAATTCTAGTAATACCATATTTATGAAGCTCATCTATTTCTTCTGGTAATATAGTTCCACCACCACCAGCAAAAATCCTTATTTGACTCGCTCCTCTTTCTTGAAGTAAATCGAACATATACTTTAAGTATTCGTTGTGGCCTCCCTGATAGGAAGTCATAGCTATAGCATTAACGTCTTCTTGAATAGCACAATTAACAACTTCTTCTACAGATCGGTCATGTCCTAAGTGAATAACTTCACATCCAGTAGATTGAATTATTCTACGCATGATGTTTATTGCTGCATCATGTCCATCAAACAAACTTGCAGCTGTAACTATTCTAATTTTATTCTTTGGTATATATGGTACTGGTTCTTGCATACTTTATTAACTTGGGTATGCAAATATATGTTATCAACTTTTATTTTAGCTAAATTTGTGCATCACATCTTTAAAAACACATACAATTATATTGGGCGCTGGTATTTCGGGTCTAAGCTATGCTCATTTTTTATCCAAAAAAAGTAATGACTTTATAGTTATTGAAAAAGATGATAGAGTTGGAGGAAATATCAATTCTGAAATAATAGATGAATTTTTAATTGAATCTGGACCGAATACAGTACTATTAAACAACTCATCAATTCGCCAACTGGTAGAAGATTATAATCTTGATAAAGAACTAATTCATCCGGTAGAAACGGCAAAAGATAATCGTTTTATTTTACGACAAGGTAAACTACAGTTAATTCCTAAAAGCCCAAAAGAATTTTTTTATAGTCCAATTCTTAGCTGGAAGGATAAGCTTAGACTATTTTTTGACTTATTCCTACCCAAACATAGAACTGACACTTCTGTCAATAATTTTATAAAAAAACGATTTGGAAAAGGCGTATTAACCCACTTTTTCGAACCTTTTCTTACTGGTATTTATGCAGGTGACGTGAATAAAATGAGTGCAAAATATACCCTAAAAAAAATCTGGGAATTTGAACAAGCTCACGGAAGTATTATCAAGGGCCTACTAAAACAAAAAAAGATTGATAGACCTCAAATTTTTAACTTTTCTACAGGTCTTTCTCATCTGACTTCAGCTATTCGAGAAAAAATTAAACCAAATTTACTTTTCAATGAGGCGATAATTGAGATAAAAAAAATGAAAGACTACTATGTAGTTATCACTAAAAATAAAATCATTCACGCTGAACAAATAATATCAACTATACCAGCACATAGCCTTTCACAAATTTTTAAAAGTAACACATTAAATCAGGCACTTAGCTCGGTTTACTACGCACCGGTGGATGTTTTTCACTTTGGATTTAACAAATCAACTGTAAAAAATCAATCACAAGGGTTTGGAGTACTTACCAAACCATCAGATAAAAAGCATTTTTTGGGAATTCTATTTAATAGTCGATTTTTCCCTCACGTATGTCCAGATGATAAGGAGCTTTTTACGGTTATAATTGGCGGAAGTAAACAAGCACAACTATGTGAACTAAATGATAATAAATTACTTTCTTTAATTAAGGAAGAAGTCAAAGAGCTTCTAGAATGTGATGAAGACCCAATTTTCACCAATCATGTGAAATATCAAAAAGGTATTCCTCAATATCATTTGAATCATAATATGATTCAAAATAAGATTAAAGAATTTGAAAAATTTAATTCTAACTTTCATATTTTAGGGAATTATTTGACTGGTGTATCAGTTAGCGACTGTGTCAAAAACGCTGAAATTCTAAACAATAAATTACACACTTGATTTTTAAACCAATGAAGTATTTTTACCTTTTATTTTCTATAATTACTATTGGAGTTATTGCCTTTTTTCTAACTCCTGAAAAAACTATCAATTTCAATCGTATCTATAAGATGCCTTCCGAATCGTCCAAGGAGAGAAAAGTTTGGAACTACAATAGACTAGTTAATTCTGAAGGTCAAGTTCCGAGAAATATACGAAGGGACGAACTAAGATTTGCTCAAAGTCTACCCAATGATTTAAATAACTCAAATTTAGAATGGACTGCAGAGGGTCCTTATAATGTTGGGGGGCGGACCCGTGCATTAGCCTATGATGTTTTAGATGAGAATATATTAATTGCAGGTGGCGCTTCAGGAGGTATTTGGCGATCTACTAACTTAGGCCAAAGTTGGCAAAAAATGACTAAACCAAACCAATTACATAATGTAACCTGTATTGTTCAAGACACAAGACCAGGTATGGAGAATAAGTGGTATTATGGGACAGGTGAATTGGCGGGTAACTCAGCCAGTGGCGCAGGTGCTTACTTTGATGGAAATGGTATATATAAATCTACAAATAATGGTCTAAGTTGGGACTCTATAGCTTCTACTTCCGATAATAATCCGGCTGGCTCTTTTAACATATTTGATTTTGCATGGAATCTTAAAATCGATCCATCTAATCTTCTTGAAGATGAAATATACTTAGCCACCTATGGTGGAATTCACCGTTCAATAGATGGGGGTGATAGTTGGAATCAAGAAGTGGGTAATGGAGAAAATTACTACACCAATGTTGAGGTAACACCTCAGGGGACCGTTTATGCTACATTGAGTTCTGATGGAAGTGACAAAGGGTTTTGGCGATCTGATGATGGTATAGAATGGTCGAATATTACACCGGAATTATTAGGAAACACTTATGGAAGAACAGCAATTGCTGTAAATCCATCAAATGAAAATGAAGTATATTTTCTTAGTGCTGAAACTACAAATTCTGGTCAGTTCACCAATACCTTTTTTGGTGGAGAAACATGGACTTCATTATGGAAATACACTTACTTATGTGGAAATGGTACCGATAGCTGTGGCACATGGGTAGATCTTTCATCAAATATTCCTGCAAACCGACCTACAACATTTGATAATTTTAATGCTCAGGGAGGTTATGATTTATTAATAAAAGTAAAGCCTGATGACCCTAATGTAGTCTTTATTGGTGGGACGAATTTATGGCGTTCAACTGATGGTTTTACCTCAGATTCTAATACTGTTCAAATTGGTGGATATGCGGAAGGTTCAGATCATGGCTATGACAACTGGGAAATTTACAGCAAACATCATCCTGATCAACATGAATTATTATTTCTTCCATCAAACCCTAATAAAATAATCAACGGAAATGATGGTGGTATTTATTATTCTTCAGATTGCATGGCTACTCCACATTATTGGGAAGCGTTAAACAATGGTTACCAAACCACACAGCTTTACTCAGTTACTCAAGGAAAAGGAACAAGTCACTTAATTATTGGAGGCTTCCAAGATAATGGCAATTTCGTAACAGTTAGCGAAGACGAAACTGAAGATTGGGTAATGCCTTTCAATGGAGATGGTTGCTATAGTGCAGTAGCTGATAATGAAGAAGACTTTTACCTACAAATTCAAAGAGGAGTCTTATTCAAAATGAAGTTAAATGATCAGGGAGAAGTCCTTGCCTACAATAGGATGGATCCATTAGGAGCTGATACTTTTAATTATGATTTTATTAATTATTTGGCTATGGACCCTAATAACGATGATATCATATATTTCAATAACCAGTACAAAATTTGGAGAAACAATGATGCATCAAATTATCCATATAACAACTCATTAGAAAGAACTAATATTGGCTGGGAAGTATTTTCAGATACAACTAATCGAGCGATAAGCTGTATTGATGTTTCAACTAGTCCAGCTAATATTGTGTATTTGGGAACTGATGATAATTATGTGTATAGAATTGATAATGCACATGAGGGTGACCCTAGTTTGACTCAATTAAGTAGTCTGCCTATAGGCTTCGGAAATAAAAATGTATCGGCTGTAGAAATCGATCCTACTAATGCTGATAGAGTGCTCGTTTTAATTTCTAATTACTCCACTTATAGTTTTTTATTTACCGATGATGGTGGTCAAAACTGGAAACGAGTTGGCGGAAATTTAGAAGAGTTTCTTTCGGGCGGCGGTAATGGACCATCTATGAGGACAGCCGAAATAGCTGTTCTAGGAAATGATACACTTTACATTGTTGGCGGTAGCACAGGTTTATACGCAACAGATAAATTAGAAGGTGTTGAAACTGAATGGAGACAAATTGGTACAAGTACAATTGGTAATGTTGTAGTAGAAAATATTAGGTATAGAGATAGTGACGGTAAGCTTGTAGTAGGCACTCATGGTGCAGGAGTATTTTCAACAAAAATTACCTCAATTTATGATGTTTTTCCAGATTTGGTATCAGTCAACGAGCAATCAAATGATATTATTTATGACATTTATCCAAATCCAACATCAAATAAGTTAACTATTTCACTAATGTCAAGTGAAAATAAAACTATTTTAATCAGAGATATTTCAGGCAAAATAGTGTTTGAACAAAATACAAATAACACTAATTTAGTTATTGACGTCCAAAACTGGAATAAGGGAACTTATTTTATGAGTATAACAACTGAAAAAATGATCGTTGTAACTGAAAAATTAGTAATAAATTAGGATAAGTTTTTTAGTTGCTCCTCTAATACTTCTATTTTTGATAAGGCGTCGGATTGTTTTTTTCTTTCCATTTCAACTACTTTTTCAGGAGCGTTACTAACGAACCTATCATTGTTAAGTTTACCTTCTACAGATTTCAAAAATCCTTTAGTATAATCTAATTCCGATTGTAGTTTATTTTTTTCTGCTGTCAAATCAATATTTTGTGTCAGTGGCACAAAAAATTCGTTTGATTTAACTCTAAATGAAAAGGCCCCATCTACGGTACTTTTAGTAGTTGAATACTCAGATAAATTTGCTAATCTTGAAACTAACGAATTCATTTTTTTGGAAGTGATTTCATTTTCTTTTACAAAAATTTTGAGTAAGTCTTTGTTAGGAATTTGCTTTTCTTTTCTTAAAGTACGAATAGCTGAAATAATATCAGACGAATAGTCAAAATCTCTTAATAACGATTGATTGATTTCATTAACTTTTGGCCAATCAGAAACAATAATATCTTTTGATCTTTCATCAATTAAGTGCCATATTTCCTCTGTTATGAAAGGCATAAAGGGGTGTAAAGTTTTAAGTAACCTACTTAAAAAATCTATGGTCGATTGATATGTTTTTTGATCAATTGGCTGCTGATAATCAGGCTTAACAGATTCTAAATACCAAGAACAAAAATCATCCCAAACTAATCTATAAGTAAGCATCAGTGCTTCGGAGATTCTGTACTTTTCGAAAGCAGCATTAATAGCTTTAAGAGTAAAATTAAATTTCGATTCAAACCAATCTATAGCCACTTTGGAAGACTCTGGTTGCTGAATATTTTTAACTTCCCAGCCTTTGACTAGTCGACTAGCATTCCATATTTTATTTGAAAAATTACGACCTTGCTCACAAAGAGATTCATCAAATGGCAGATCATTTCCTGCAGGTGAGGATAATAGCATTCCAACTCTAACACCATCAGCTCCATATTTTTCCATGAGCTCAATTGGATCTGGTGAGTTGCCAAGTGACTTTGACATCTTTCGCCCTTGCTTGTCTCTAACTATTCCAGTCAAATAGACATTTTTGAAAGGTAAATTATTTTGATATTCATAACCAGCCATAATCATTCGGGCCACCCAAAAGAAAAGTATTTCTGGTGCTGTAACTAGGTCATTCGTAGGGTAATAATAGTTTACCTCTTCATTATTTGGGTTTCTAATTCCATCGAATACTGAAATGGGCCATAACCAAGATGAAAACCAAGTATCGAGCACATCTTCGTCTTGTCTTAAATCTTCCAATCTAAGCTGTGGTTTATATTTTTTGGCTTCTTGTAAAGCTTCTTCTTTTGACTCAGCTACTACATATTTATTACCATCATAATAATAAGCTGGAATTTGCTGTCCCCACCACAATTGTCGAGATACACACCAGTCTTTTATGTTTTCCATCCAATGACGGTAGGTATTTTTAAACTTTTCAGGATGAAATTTAATCGTATCATTCATCACATTTTCAAGTGCAGGTTTTGAAAAGTTTTCCATTTTAAAAAACCATTGCATGGATAACTTAGGTTCAATAACTGCATCCGTTCGTTCTGAAAAGCCAACTTTATTTTGTAATTCTTCGATTTTAATTAGAATTTTTTTCTCTTCTAATTCTTTAGCTATTTCTTTTCGTACAACAAATCGATCTTTGCCAACATAAAGCTGAGCAGATTCATTTAAGGTGCCATCATCATTTAGAATATCTATAATTTCTAGATCATATTTATCTCCTAATTGGTAATCATTAATATCATGAGCTGGAGTGACCTTTAATGCACCTGTACCAAAGTCAATATCTACATAATCATCAAATATAATGGGTATAGAACGACCTATAAGTGGAACAATAGCTCGCTTTCCTTTCAAATGTTTATACCTTTCATCCTCAGGATTTAAACAAATTGCACTATCCCCTAAAATAGTTTCTGGCCGTGTAGTGGCTATTGTTAAATAGTCATCACTATCTTCAATCTGATAACGAATGTGGTAAAGTTTAGAATTAACTTCTTTATGAATTACTTCTTCATCCGAAAGTGCTGTTTGAGCACTTGGATCCCAATTTACCATTCTTACTCCTCTATAAATTAGGCCTTTTTTATGAAGGTCAACAAAAACCTTTATGACAGATTCACTAAGTGAATCGTCCATAGTGAATTTAGTCCGATCCCAATCACATGAAGCTCCAAGCTTTTTTAGTTGTTCTAAAATTATGCCACCATGCTTATCTTTCCAATCCCATGCATGTTTCAAAAACTCTTGACGACTCAAATCTGATTTCTGAATACCTTCAGCAGCAAGTTTATTAACTACTTTAGCTTCAGTTGCGATAGAAGCATGATCAGTTCCTGGCACCCAACAAGCATTAAAACCTTGCATTCTAGCTCGTCTTATCAAAACGTCCTGCAGGGTATTGTTTAACATATGACCCATGTGTAATACTCCAGTAACATTGGGAGGTGGTATTACAATTGTGTAGGGTTTTCTATTATCGGGAACCGACTTGAAATACCCTTTTTCCAACCAGTGTGAATACCACTTATGTTCGGATGTTGAAGGCTTGTATGACTTAGGAATGCTCATAAAACGTTTTCAAATTAATGAATCAAAAATACTATTTTCGGACAATTACTGGGACTGAAATTTACATTAAAATGAGACAATATTTTAGTACATTTGCTGTTATTAGTTAATATAAATTACAAAAAAATGAAAAACCTTTTATTATCTACTTTTTTTATAATTGCTGGACTTGTATCATTTGCTCAAACAACAGATGGACCAGTAATGGAGTTCGAATCATCTGTTATTGATTATGGATTAATAGAGCATAATTCTGACGGAAATAGAGAATTTGTATTAACTAATAATGGTAATGCACCATTAATTATTTCTAACGCTAAGGGAAGTTGTGGTTGTACAGTGCCAACTTGGCCAAAAGCACCGATTCCACCAGGTGAATCTGCATCTATTGGAGTAAAGTATTCTACTAATAGAATTGGTAAATTCACAAAAACTATTACTCTTACCACTAATTCAAAAGAGAAAACAAAGGTATTAACAATAAAAGGTGAGGTAAAAAAACCGGTTGAGGCACCTGCAGCTCCGACTAAACCAAAAGCTTCTGTATTAGAGGTAAAATAATTTCACAATACTTTCATCATTATTAAGCCCCCACTACATGGGGGCATTTTTTTAATTTTATGCCAAACATATCAAATAAAGGGATCAAAATGCCCGAGTCTCCAATTAGAAAACTTGTTCCATTTGCAGAAAAAGCTAAAAGTGAAGGAAAAACAGTTTTTCATCTTAACATTGGTCAACCTGATATAAAATCTCCGGAAGTTGCTTTAAATGCAGTTCGTGATTTTGATAGTTCTGTTGTAGAATATAGTCATTCAGCAGGAATAGAAAGTTACAGAAGAGGGTTAGCTAAATACTATCAATCAACAGGTATCAACATTGACTACAATAATGTTATGGTTACTACAGGTGGTTCTGAAGCATTACTTTTTGCATTGAATTCGTGTCTTGACAATGGTGATGAAATCATTATTCCTGAACCTTTTTATGCAAACTATAATGGCTTTTCCATTTCAGCTGGAGTTACTGTAAAGCCTATTACAACTACCATTGATAATGGTTTTGCCTTACCTTCAATAGAAGAATTTGAACAACTCATAACACCAAAAACTAAGGCCATATTAATCTGTAACCCTGGTAATCCAACTGGTTATTTATATTCTAAAGAAGAACTTGAAACCTTGAGAGATATAGTAATTAAACATGATCTTTATCTTTTTGCAGATGAGGTTTACAGAGAGTTTTGTTACGATGGACATCATCATTTTTCTGTACTGAACATACAAGGTTTGGAAAATCATGTTGTTGTTATTGACTCCACTTCAAAACGATATAGTATGTGCGGTATTCGAGTAGGTTGTATTGTTTCAAAAAATCAAGAAGTCATGTCAACAGCATTGAAATTTGGTCAAGCACGCCTTTCACCTCCTACTTTTGGTCAAATTGCAGCAGAAGCAGCATTGAAAACTCCTCAATCTTATTTTGAAGAAGTTTCTACAGAATATATACAACGCAGGGATTTACTTATTAAAGGATTAAATTCTATTGAAGGTGTAGTATGTCCAAAACCGAAAGGTGCTTTTTATTGTATCGCTCAATTACCTGTTGATAGTGCCGAAAAGTTCGCCCAATGGCTATTAGAAGATTTTGCATTTGAAAATTGCACTCTAATGGTTGCACCAGCAGCAGGTTTTTATTCTACTCCAAATACAGGATTAAATCAAGTTAGAATTGCTTATGTGCTAAATAAACAATCACTTTCAAAGGCCGTTGAATGTCTTAGAGAAGCATTAAAAGTCTATCCAGGAAGAACCTTATAAATGAATTTAGACTTATTTAAGAAACAAGCCCAACAAAAAAAAAGCGAAAACAAAGCCTTTTTTTCTAAACTAAAACGTACCAAACCTAAGGTGTTGGACGAAAAAATACACCAACTTCATGATGAAGTATTTAGATGTACAGATTGTTTAGAGTGTGCAAATTGTTGCAAAACTACTGGACCACTCTTTACTGATAAAGATATTTCACGAATTGCTAAATTTTTAAGAATACGACCCTCCGAGTTTACCCATAAATATCTCCGAGTTGATGAAGATAAGGATTACGTTCTTAAACAACTTCCATGCTCTTTTTTGGCTGAAGATAATAGTTGTACAATCTACGAAGTACGCCCAAAAGCATGTCGAGAATTTCCACATACGGATAGAATTAGGCAACACCAAATTTTAGGTATAACTCAAAAAAATGTAACAATATGTCCGGCTGTTTTTGAAATCGTTGAAATGTTAAAAAAATCTATTTAATACATCAGATATTTTTGCCTGATTTGCTTAAATTTTCCTAAATCTTCTTGCCAACTTTCACGAATTTCTTCTACACTTTTACCTTCAATTATCTGCTGTTTAAGCCAACTATTACCAGCCAATTTATCAAAAAATGAATTAAAAAATTTATCTTTTTCAGATGAAGTCCGATAAGCTTCAATAAGGAAATTCAAATTAAGTTGATTCAGTTGATTGAATTGACTTAAATCTCTTCCAAAACACTCAAGGCCTTCATGTTTTGGGTATTTCGAACCAGCACCTGTATAAGGAATGAACGAATAATCGCTGTTTAAATTTGGTGACCCATAATGCTGAAAAGGTAAACTAGTACCTCTTCCAACACTTACATTTGTACCTTCAAACAAACACAGGGATGGATACAAATTAATCGATTGTGCATTAGGTAAGTTTGGCGATGGCTTAACTGGCAAACGATAAATAATATTTCTGTTGTAATTAACCATTGGAATAATTGTTAAATCACAATTTAGGCTCCCATCTAACCAAGCTTCCTTATTTATCATCTGAGCATACTCTCCGATGGTCATCCCATGAACAATAGGAACAGGATGCATACCCACAAATGAGCGAAAGTTAGTATCTAAAACAGGACCATCAATATAATGTCCGTTTGGATTGGGTCGATCCAAAACTACCACAGGTATTTTATGCTCGGCAGCAGATTCCATAACATAGTGTAGTGTCGATATATAAGTATAAAACCTTGCTCCAACATCCTGTATGTCAAAAAGGAGTATATCAATTCCTTTTAATTGTTCAGGACTAGGTTTTTTATTTTTGCCGTAAAGAGAAATAATAGGTAATGCTGTTTTTTTATCAATACTATCACTAATATGTGCACCTGCATCGGCTTTACCACGAAAACCATGTTCTGGACTAAATACTTTGACGATATTTACACCACTCGAAAGTAGACTGTCAACTAAATGTGTGGCATTTATCATTGAAGTTTGATTAGCCACTATTCCTACTGACCTATCTTTGAGCTGTGGTAAATAGTTCTGCGTTTGATAAGCACCAATTATTAATGAATTTTGAGCACATGACCATTGTAAAAAACAAAACAGAAAAAGGAATATTTGATTAATTTTAAGCACTATAATATTTAATGAATTTTTCTCTATTCATAGCTAAACGCCTTATTGGCAAAAAAGAATATCGATTTTCTAAACCGATTATTCGAATTGCAATTACTGCTATCGCATTAAGTCTATCCGTTATGTTGTTATCTGTAACGATAATCAATGGATTTCAAAAAGACATAAAAGACAAAGTTATAGGTTTCAGCTCTCATATTCAAATTACAAGTATAGTTCAGGGAAATTCTTATGAATCTGTTGCTATGGAGTTTTCTGATACACTTCATTCAGTATTAAATAATATAGAAGGAATAAGCCATTATCATATTTATGCAACAAAAGCAGGAATTATTAAAACTAAAGACGAAATACAAGGAATTATGCTCAAGGGCATTAGCAAAGATTTTAATTATTCTTTTATGCAATCCAAATTAGTTGACGGATTTCTGCCTCAATTTAATCTTGAAAAAAAATCTAATGAAATTATTATTTCTAAAACTATTTGTGATAAGTTAAAGCTAGCTGTTAACGATAAAATACAGCTATATTTTGTTCAAAACCCGGTTCGAGTACGTTCATTAACTATTTCTGGAATATTTGACACAGGCGTGGCTGAGTTAGATGAAGTAATTGCCTTTGGTGATATAAGACACATACAAAAACTAAATAAGTGGTCTTCCAACCAAATTGGAGGAGTAGAGATATTATTAGATAAAGATGATAACATCGAAAAAATTAACCAGGAAATTTTATATAGCTTACCGTATGAATTGAATTCAAGAACAGTTATCGAAAACAATCCTCAACTTTTTGATTGGTTAGAATTACAAAATTTAAATGTAAAAGTTATTCTTTTCTTAATGCTTATAGTTGCAGCCATAAATATGATTACTGCATTATTTATATTAATATTAGAACAAACTCAACTTATTGGCACATTAAAGTCATTAGGGGCTACTAATTGGAATATTAGAAAAGTATTTTTATACCATTCAACCTACCTAATCTTAAAAGGCTTATTTTATGGTAATATTATTGGGATTTTTCTAGCCTATGTTCAAAAAGAATTCAAAATTATAGCACTTGACCCACAAACATATTATATGTCTTTCATACCGATTCATCTTGACTTGTTCAGTATATTTGCAATAAATCTTGGAACGATTTTGATATGTGTACTCATTTTAATCATTCCAACATATCTCATAAGTAAAATAAACCCTATTAACACAATCCGTTTCGAATAAAATGAAATATTACAATCACATTGTTGAAACAATAGGTAATACACCTATGGTTCGATTACACAAAGTAGTTGATACTGAAGCTATTGTACTAGCAAAAGTAGAAAGTTTCAATCCTGGTCATTCAACAAAGGATAGAATGGCTTTAAAAATGATTGAAGATGCTGAAAAAGAAGGTTTGATAAAGCCTGGTGGAACAATCATTGAGGGAACCTCAGGAAATACTGGAATGGGACTAGCTTTAGCTTGTATTCAAAGAGGCTATAAGTTGATTTGTACAATTTCTGATAAACAGTCCAAAGAGAAAATAGATATTCTTAAAGCAATGGGAGCTGAAATTTATGTTTGCCCTACAAATGTTGAGCCTGAAGATCCACAATCTTATTATTCTGTAGCTAAGCGTTTAAATGAAGAAATTCCAAATTCTTTTTACCCCAATCAATATGACAACTTATCCAATAGACTGGCTCATTATGAAACAACCGGACCAGAAATTTGGGAGCAAACCAATGGGAAAATCACTCATTTTATTGTTGGTGTAGGAACCGGCGGTACTATTTCTGGAATTGCAAAATTTTTAAAACAACAAAATCAAAATATTAAAATTTGGGGAGTAGACTCTTATGGCTCAGTTTATAAAAAATATCATGAGACCGGAGTTTTTGATAAAAATGAAATTTATTCTTACATAACAGAGGGTATTGGAGAAGATATTCTCCCAAAAAATGTTGATTTTGACTTAATTGATCATTTTGAAAAAGTTACTGATAAAGATGGTGCAATTTATGCCAGAAGACTAGCTAAGGAAGAAGGTATTTTTGCTGGCTACTCCTGTGGTAGTGCTATAGCCGCTATAGATCAATTGAAGGATAAGCTAACTAAAAATGACGTTGTTGTAGTTTTACTTCATGACCATGGAAGCCGCTATGTAGCCAAAGTTTTCAATGATGATTGGATGAAAGAACAAGGTTTTATTTAATTTTATATACTATAAACCATTTTTTTTAACCTAACTTTACAATAATTAAGCAAAACCATTTATGAAAGCAGTAAAATTTGATCGTTCACAATCTAATGAGTTTATTTCTGATTTAAGAAAATCAGTAGATAATTACTTCACTTCCAACAATATTACAAGATTTGGAAACTTTAGTATGGTTATTAAAACTATATTTATGTTTAGTCTATATTTTATACCCTATTTTCTTGTTGTTAGTGGAAGTATAACAAGTCCTATACTATATTGGCTTATGTGGGTTTGTATGGGTGTTGGCATGGCTGGAATCGGTCTTTCTGTAATGCACGATGCCAATCATGCAGCTTACTCTAATAACAAAATCGTTAACAAACTTTTAGGCTTATCTTTAAACTTCTTAGGAGGAAGTGCAAAAAATTGGAAAATACAACATAATAGACTTCACCATACATTTACTAATGTACATGATCTAGACCCTGATGTTAGTCCAGTAGGCCTACTTCGGTTTTCTCCAAAGGCTCCACTCAAAAAATTCCATAAGTTCCAACATATATACGCCTGGTTTTTTTATGGACTAATGACTATTTCATGGGCAACAAACAAGGAATTCAAACAACTTAATGATTTTCTTAAAGACGGAGTAATAAAAAAGAAAGAATATTGGTCTCTGATGACTGAAATGGTGGCATGGAAAATCATTTATTATGCTTATTTATTTGCTGTACCTTATTTTCTAGTTGGTGGAATATCATTTGGATTTTGGTTACTATGTTTCTTTTCTTTACATTTTGTTTCTGGGATAATTCTATCAACTATTTTTCAAACTGCTCATATTATGCCAGAATGCGAACATCCAAACGTCAATGAATCAAATACGATTGAAAACAACTGGGCTATTCATCAACTTGAAACAACTTCAAATTATGCCCCTAAAAGTAGATTCTTCTCTTGGTTTGTTGGAGGACTAAACTTTCAAATTGAACATCACTTATTTCCTAATATTTGTCATGTTCACTACAAAGAAATTTCAAAAATTGTTATGCAGAAAAGTAAAGAATATAACTTACCATATCACTCTCATAAAAATTTTGCTAAGGCTTTAGGTGAACATAAAAGAATGTTGAAAACTCTAGGGAAAGCATAACAGTAATACATATTTATTTAAAAACTAAAAAACCCACTCAATGAGTAGGTTTTTTAGTTATGTAAGTAAACACTATTTAAGCCTCGGCTGTGGGTCCGCTAAAACTTAACGGAATATTACTTGCAGAATCCATATTCTTAATTGAACCATGTTGTGATTCATATTTAGTAATATTATCATTCAAAGCCTTTAGTAAACGTTTTGCATGCTGAGGAGTTAAAAGAACTCTTGACTTTACCTTTGCCTTTGGAACTCCTGGCATAACTTTAATAAAGTCTAAAACAAATTCAGATGGCGAATGATTAATTATAGCAAGGTTACTATAAACACCTTCTGCAACGTCTTCTGAAAGTTCAATATTTAATCCTTTTTTTTCCTCTGACATAGTTCAATTAAATAAGTTCTTCTTCAATATTAGATTCGTCTTTAGCCTCCATCAAATTATCAAATTCTTGCTGAGAACCCACCACTAAATCATCAAATACTCTTAATCCAGTTCCGGCTGGTATTTTATGACCTACAATGACATTTTCTTTCAAGCCTTCTAATCCGTCGCGCTTACCGTTAATTGCCGCAGCATTTAATACTTTGGTAGTTTCCTGGAATGAAGCAGCTGATACCCAACTATTAGTTTGAAGAGCAGCTCTGGTAATACCCTGAATTTTTTGCTCACTTGTCGCTGGGACAACATCTCTTATCTCTACAGTTTTAAGATCTTTACGTCTTAACCTTGAATTTTCTTCTCTTAATTTTCTAGAGGATACTATTTGACCCGCTTTTAAAATTTGTGAGTCACCAGAATCTTCAACAACTTTCATTCCGAAAATTCTATCGTTTTCTTCTAAAAATTCAAGCTTCGTAACTACCTGACCGTCAAGGAATCTTGTATCACCTGCATCAACAATTGACATTTTACGCATCATTTGTCTGACAACAACCTCAAAGTGTTTATCGTTAATTTTCATACCTTGAAGTCTATATACTTCTTGGATCTCATTAACAATATACTCTTGTACGGCTGTTGGTCCCTTAATTCTTAAGATATCAGAAGGAGTTATAGCTCCGTCACATAATGGCATACCTGACTTAACAAAATCATTTTCTTGAACAAGAATATGTTTAGATAATGGTATTAAGTATTTTGATACTTGACCAGTTTTGGATGTAATTATTACCTCTTTATTACCTCTTTTAATCTTTGGACCGAATGATACAATACCATCAATTTCGGTAACTACTGCAGGATTTGAAGGGTTTCTAGCTTCAAAAAGCTCTGTAACTCTTGGAAGACCACCTGTAATATCTCCTAAAGATGAGGCCAATCTTGGAATCTTAGCAATTATCTGACCCGCTTTTATCGTTTGGTTATCTTCAACTGATAAATGTGCTTTTACTGGAATACTATAATTTCTAGTTTGATCTGCTTTCTTGCTAACGATTGAAATTGTTGGATTTAACGTTTTATCCTTTCTTTCAATCATTACTTTTTCTTCAAATCCAGTTTGCTCATCAGATTCTACTCTATACGATAAACCTTCTATAATATCAGCAAATGCCACTTTTCCATCAAATTCAGAAACGATGACTGCGTTATATGGATCCCAGTCACAAATTTTAGTGCCTTTTTTGATTTTTTTGCCTGATTCAACGTATAAACTTGAACCATAAGGAATATTGTTTGATGATAAGACAATCCCTAATTTTTCATCGATTACTCTAACTTCAGAAGTCCTACTTATAACCATCAATACATCTTCACCATCTTCATTGACTGTTTTGATTGTTTTTAAATCATCAATTTCAACTTTTCCGTCATGCTTAGTGACTATACTAGACTCTGAAGCAATTTTAGAGGCTGTACCACCAAAGTGGAATGTTCTAAGAGTTAACTGTGTGCCTGGCTCTCCAATGGACTGTGCAGCAACAACACCAACAGTATCACCAGGAACAGCCATGTTAGCTGTTGATAGATTTCTACCATAACATTTAGCACATACACCTTTTTTAGCTTCACAAGTAAGTACTGAGCGTACTTCTACGGTTTCAATTTTAGCATCCTCAATAGCTTGAGCTGACTTTTCAATAATCATCTCATCACTCGCAACTATCAAATTACCTTTCTGATCGTATATGTCATGAAGTGAAACTCTTCCGACAATCCTGTCTTTGAGTGGCTCTACGATTTCATCGTTCTTCTTGAAGGCTGATATTTCAAGACCTCTTAAAGTACCACAATCTTCAATCTTTACTACTACATCTTGTGATGCGTCAACTAAACGTCTAGTTAAGTAACCTGCGTCTGCTGTTTTTAAGGCAGTATCAGCAAGTCCTTTTCTAGCACCGTGTGTTGAGATAAAGTACTCTAAAATGGATAGCCCTTCCTTAAAGTTAGCGATAATTGGATTTTCAATAATAGCAGCTCCACTCTTATCACCTGATTTTTGTGGTTTAGCCATTAGTCCTCTCATACCACCTAACTGCTTAATTTGTTCTTTTGAACCCCTTGCTCCTGAATCAAGCATCATATAAACAGAGTTAAATCCTTCTTTATCAGAACTTAACTGGTTCATTACTTTTTCAGTAAGGTGGGCATTTGTGTTTGACCAAATATCAATAACCTGATTGTATCGTTCATTATTTGTAATGAATCCCATGTTATAGTTAGTTGTTACTTCATCAACTTGTTGATAAGCATCACTAACCATATTATCTTTTTCATCAGGAATAATTACATCACCAAGGTTAAATGAAAGACCACCTTTAAAGGCGAAATCATATCCAATTGATTTAATAGCATCTAAGAATTCAGCTGTTTTAGCGATACCTGAGGTAGCTAAAACTTTACCAATAATATCTCTTAATGCTTTTTTAGTTAATAATTGATCTATAAAACCTACTTCTTCTGGAACATGCTCATTGAATAACACTCTTCCGACAGTAGTTTCATACAATTTTGTTACTAAGCTATTATCTTCTTTTATAGACGTTCTTACTTTAATGATAGAATGTAAATCAACTATACCTTCGTTAAAAGCAATTTTCACCTCATCGCTAGAGTAGAATGAAAGTCCTTCACCTTTTGCACCTTTTAGTGGCTTTGTCATGTAATAAAGACCTAGTACCATGTCCTGAGAAGGTACAGTTACTGGTGCTCCATTGGCAGGGTTTAGAATGTTGTGAGAAGCTAACATTAATAACTGTGCTTCTAAAACAGCTGCTTCACCCAATGGTAGGTGTACTGCCATTTGGTCACCATCAAAGTCGGCATTAAATGCTGTACAAACTAGGGGGTGTAATCTAATGGCTTTACCCTCGATCATAACAGGTTGAAACGCTTGTATACCTAATCGGTGAAGCGTTGGTGCCCTATTTAAAAGAACGGGGTGTCCTTTCATAACGTTTTCAAGAATATCCCAAACAACTGGTTCTCTCTTGTCTATGATTTTTTTTGCTGATTTTACTGTTTTTACAATCCCTCGATTTATCATTTTTCTGATAATAAAAGGCTTGAATAACTCAGCTGCCATATTTTTAGGTAATCCGCATTCGTGCATCTTTAGTTCTGGTCCAACGACAATAACTGAACGAGCTGAATAATCTACACGTTTACCTAAAAGATTTTGGCGGAATCTACCTTGCTTTCCTTTTAAACTATCTGAAAGTGATTTTAGAGCTCTGTTTGACTCTGTTTTTACAGCACTTGACTTTCTTGAGTTATCAAATAAGGAATCTACAGACTCTTGAAGCATACGCTTTTCGTTTCTTAAAATCACTTCAGGTGCTTTTATTTCTATAAGACGCTTCAATCGATTATTTCTAATTATAACTCGTCGATAAAGATCATTTAGATCGGAAGTTGCAAATCGACCTCCATCTAGTGGAACAAGTGGTCTCAATTCTGGTGGAATAACTGGAATGACTTTAATAATCATCCACTCAGGCTTGTTTTCTATTCTTGAGTTTGCATCTCTAAATGACTCGATAACCTGAAGTCTTTTTAAGGCTTCAGCTTTTCTTTGCTGTGAAGTTTCAGTATTAGCTTTATGACGTAAATCAAATGATAATTGATCTAAATCTAGTCGTCTTAATAACTCTACTAATGCTTCAGCTCCCATTTTAGCAATAAGCTTATTAGGATCTTCATCATCTAAATATCTATTTTCAGCTGGCAATTTTTCTAGAGCATCTAAATATTCATCTTCAGTAAGGAAATCCATATATTGTAATGGTTCTCCTTCTGCGTTAGTTGCTTTACCTGGTTGAATAACTACATATCTTTCATAGTAGATTATCATATCTAGTTTTTTACTAGGAAGACCTAATAAATAACCTATTTTGTTAGGGTTGGATTTAGAGTACCAGATGTGAGCAACTGGAACTACTAATTGTATATGACCTGTTCGTTCTCTTCTAACCTTTTTTTCGGTTACTTCAACACCACATCTATCACACACAATGCCTCGATATCGTATTCTTTTATATTTTCCACAATGACATTCAAAGTCTTTTGTAGGTCCAAATATACGTTCACAAAATAAACCGTCTCTCTCTGGTTTATAAGTTCTATAGTTTATCGTTTCAGGTTTTGTTACTTCACCACTAGATTTTGATAAAATATCTTCTGGCGATGCCAAACTAATAGTAATATTATTGAAACCTTTATTTACTTCGTTTTTACCTTTTCTTATTGCCATATCTATTTTTTGTAGAATATTAAGAATTAAAATTAATCGAGTGTCACTTTGAGTCCTAGTCCTAATAACTCATGCATCAATACATTGAATGACTCTGGAATACCTGGTGTAGGCATTGGGCCACCTTTAACTATTGCTTCATAAGCTTTAGCTCGTCCAACGACATCATCTGATTTCACGGTCAACATTTCTTGTAAAATGTTTGATGCACCATAACCCTCTAATGCCCAAACCTCCATCTCACCAAGTCTCTGTCCACCGAACTGAGCCTTACCACCTAATGGTTGTTGTGTAATGAGTGAGTATGGTCCAATTGAACGGGCATGCATTTTATCATCAATCATGTGACCTAGCTTTAGCATGTAAATAATACCAACTGTAGCTGGTTGATCAAATCGCTCACCAGTTCCACCATCATAAAGATAGGTTTGTCCAAATCTTGGCAATCCTGCTTCATCAGTTTCCTTGTTGATATCATCAATGGAAGCACCGTCAAATACTGGGGTGAAGTATTTTCTGTCTAATTTTTGTCCGGCCCAACCTAGAACTGTTTCATAAATCTGACCTAAATTCATACGCGAAGGTACACCTAGTGGATTTAGAACAATATCTACTGTTGATCCATCTTCTAGGAAAGGCATATCTTCATCCCTAACAATTTTTGCTACAATTCCTTTGTTTCCATGACGTCCTGCAAGTTTATCTCCAACTTGAACTTTACGTTTTTTAGCTACATAAACCTTTGCTAATTTTAATACACCAGCAGGTAATTCATCACCTACAGTTACTGCAAACTTCTTTCTTCTAAAATCGCTTAGCAGTTCACTATACTTGAGCATGTAATTGTTCATGAGTAATTGAACTTTTGCGTTCAACTCTTTATCGACTACCCATTTTGATGCATTAGCATTAAATGTTTGATAATCTATAGATTGTAATGCCTTGAGTGTGTACTTAACTCCTTTAGAGATTAGGTCATCACTTAAGTTACTGACAATACCCTGAGATGTTTTTCCACTCAATAAGTTGAATAGCTTATTAACGAGAACACTCTTTAAATCAGCACAAGAACTATTGTGTTCTTTCTCTAATTCAGCAACTACTTCTTTATCCATTGCTCTGGTTCTCTTGTCTTTGATAGACTTAGAGAATAATTTCTTGTCAATAACTACTCCTTTAAAAGATGGTCTAGCTTTTAATGAAGCATCTTTTACATCACCAGCCTTATCACCGAAAATAGCTTTCAGTAATTTTTCTTCTGGTGTAGGGTCAGATTCTCCTTTAGGAGTAATTTTACCAATAATAATATCACCTGCTTTGATGTCAGCTCCTACTCGAATCATTCCGTTTTCATCAAGATCTTTAGTAGCTTCTTCAGAAACATTTGGTATATCTGCTGTTAATTCTTCAGGACCTCTTTTTGTATCTCGAACATTAACTAACATTTCTTCAATATGAATTGAAGTGAATAAGTCTTCTCGAACTACTCTTTCTGAAAGAACTATGGCGTCCTCAAAATTATACCCTTTCCATGGCATAAAAGCAACTTTTAGGTTTCTTCCTATGGCTAATTCACCATTCTGAGTAGCAAAACCTTCGCATAGTACTTGACCCTCAACTACTTTATCACCAACTTTGACAATTGGCTTGAGGTTTACACAGGTGTTTTGGTTTGTTTTTTTAAATTTTGTCAATGTGTAGACTTTCACATCATCATCAAATGACAATAGTTGATCTTCTTCAGAAACATCATAGCGAATATGAATTTCGTTTGAGTCAACATATTCAACCTTACCATTACCTTCAGCATTAACTAACACTCTAGAGTCTTTTGCAACTTGTGGCTCTAAACCAGTTCCAACTATTGGTGCATCAGCTTGTAAAAGTGGTACTGCTTGACGCATCATATTGGAACCCATTAATGCACGGTTTGCATCATCATGCTCTAAGAATGGAATTAACGAAGCGGCTATTGAGGCAATCTGATTTGGTGCAACGTCCATCAAATTGATATTTTGTGGCTCAGTTACGGGGTAATCACCTTCAAATCGTGCTTTAACTCTATCGATTTCAAAATTACCAGTTTCTGTAACAGGAGCATTAGCCTGTGCAATAGTCATGTCATTTTCTTCCTCAGCAGTCAAATATATTGGCTGCTCATCGAGTTGAACTATTCCGTCTTCAACTTTTCGATAGGGAGTTTCTATAAATCCAAGGTTGTTTACTTTTGCATATACGCACAAAGATGAGATAAGACCGATATTTGGACCTTCAGGAGTCTCTATAGGACATAGTCTACCGTAGTGAGTATAATGTACATCTCGTACCTCGAAACCAGCTCTTTCCCTAGAAAGACCACCTGGCCCTAGGGCTGACATCCTTCTTTTGTGTGTTACTTCAGCTAGCGGATTGGTTTGATCCATGAACTGAGATAACTGGTTTGTACCAAAGAATGAATTAATAACACTAGAAAGTGTTTTGGCATTTATAAGATCAACTGGGGTAAAAACTTCGTTATCTCTAACGTTCATCCTTTCTCTAATGGTTCTTGCCATTCGAGACAAACCTAAGCTAAATTGATTTGATAATTGTTCACCAACAGTTCTTACTCTTCTGTTACTTAAGTGGTCAATATCATCAACATTAGTTTTGGAGTTTGCAAGTTCTACAAGATTCTTAATGATAGAAATAATATCTTCCTTGGTAAGAATTTGAATATCTGAATCAACATCTAATCCAAGCTTTTTATTAATTCTAAATCTACCTACTTCTCCAAGGCTGTACCTTTGATCTGAAAAGAATAACTTATCAATTATACCTCTTGCTGTTTCTTCATCTGGTGGCTCAGCATTTCGAAGCTGTCTGTAAATATAAATTACAGCTTCTTTTTCAGAGTTGGTTGGATCTTTTTGAAGCGTGTTATAAATGATTGCATATTCAGAAGTACTTACATCTTCTTTGTGTAATAGTACTGTCTTTGATCCAGAATCTATAATATCTTCAATGTGTTCTTTTTCGATGATTGTTTCTCTATCTACAATCACTTCGTTTCTTTCAATTGAAACAACTTCTCCTGTATCCTCATCTACGAAATCCTCGACCCATGTTTTGAGTATTCTGGCAGCTAACTTACGGCCAACGATTCGCTTTAATGCGGCTTTACTTACTCTTACTTCGTCGGCTAGGTTGAATATTTCTAGAATATCTTTATCGTTCTCAAATCCTATTGAACGTAATAATGTTGTTACAGGTAACTTTTTCTTTCTATCGATATAGGCATACATGACATTGTGAATGTCTGTAGCAAATTCTATCCATGATCCTTTAAAAGGAATAACTCTTGCTGAGTATAATTTTGCACCATTTGCGTGGAAACTATGTCCAAAAAACACTCCTGGTGAACGATGCAACTGCGAAACTACCACACGCTCTGCACCATTTACAACAAATGAACCCTTGGGGGTAACGTAAGGAACTGAACCTAAGAATACTTCTTGTTCTATAGTTTCAAAATCCTCATGATCAGGGTCAGTACAATATAGTTTTAACTTAGCTTTTAGAGGTACTTTGTACGTAAGACCTCTTTCTATACATTCTTCAATAGAATATCTTGGAGGATCTATTTTATAATCTAAAAATTCTAAGACAAAATTATTTCTTGAATCAGATATAGGAAAGTGGTCGTTAAATACACGCCATAAACCTTCATCTTTTCTGACATCTACTGATGCACCTATTTGGAAAAAATCTTTGAATGCACCTATTTGAATATCTAAAAAATCTGGATACTTCAGCTGATTTTTAGTCGATGCAAAATTGATTCTTGGGGTAGTTTTTTGTGAATTCAATTGATAATGATTTTTTAATTAAAAAAATGATTCGTTTCTAAACACAAAAGGGTCTAAGCCTTAAACTAATGTTTAAAGCCTAAACCTTTATTGTTTATTTTGTGAACTTATTTAAGTTCAACCTCAGCACCTGCACCCTCTAATTGGGTTTTTAATGCTTCAGCTTCGTCTTTAGCAATTCCTTCCTTAATAGGAGCAGGAGCGCCATCTACAATATCCTTAGCTTCTTTTAGTCCAAGACCAGTTAGTTCTTTTACAAGTTTAACAACTGCTAACTTTGAACCTCCGGCTGCTTTGAGGATAACGTCAAATTCTGACTTCTCTTCTGCAGCGTCTCCGCCACCTGCAGCAGCAGGACCAGCAACAGCTACTGCCGCAGCAGCTGGTTCAATACCATACTCGTCTTTCAGGATATCAGCTAATTCACTTACTTCTTTTACAGTTAAATTTACTAACTGTTCTGCGAAAGCTTTTAAATCTGCCATGTTTTAATTTAGTTTAATTGTTTAAAATTCATTTTAATGTGGAAGCATTAAAAATAGTGGTGCGTATTCACTATTACTCTTACTCTGTTCTTTCTGATAATGTTTTTAAAATTCCAGACAGTTTTCCACCCGCTGACTGAAGGGATGAAACAACTGTTTTCGGAGGAGATTGAAGTAACGTAATAATTTCTCCAATCAACTCGTCTTTGGATTTTAACGAACATAAAACTTCAACCTGATCGTCACCAAAATAGAAACTTTCTTCTATATAGGCTGACTTCAAAATTGGTTTGTCTTGTTTTTTTCTAAATTCCTTGATTACCTTAGCTGGAGCATTGGTAGTTTCAGCAAACATAATGGCTGTATTCCCTTTTAAAGAATCATACATTTGTTCGAAGTCAATATCATTTTTCTCCATTGCTTTTTTTAGAAGTGAGTTCTTTATTACTTGAATTTGAACATCACTTTTAAAACACATGCGTCTTAAAGAACTACTACTACCTGCATTTAGGCCAGAAATATCTGTTAAATAAAAATTTTTATTTTCTACTAATTGAACACTTAAGTCTTCAATTGCTTTATTTTTTTCTTCTCTTGTCATAGTTTTTCAAATTAAATAGACTTTTCATCTATACGAATACTCGGACTCATTGTGCTTGACATATACACGCTTTCCATGTAGGTACCTTTAGCTGCAGAGGGCTTTAATTTTATAATGGTTTGTAATAATTCACTGGCATTATCAACTAATTTGCTAGCGTCAAAAGAAGATTTTCCAATGGCACAATGGATAATACCAAATTTATCAACCTTAAAGTCGATTTTACCTTTTTTTACATCGGAAACAGCTTTTCCAACCTCCATTGTCACTGTACCTGTCTTTGGATTAGGCATTAAACCTCTAGGTCCTAATACTCGACCCAAAGCACCCAATTTACCCATTACAGAAGGCATTGTGATAATGACGTCAATATCTGTCCAGCCACCCTTTAGTTTTTCAATATATTCATCAAGACCAACAAAATCGGCTCCAGCTTCTTTAGCTTCTGCTTCTTTGTCTGCAGTTACAAGAGCTAAGACTCTTACATCTTTTCCAGTACCGTGAGGTAGTGTTACAACGCCTCTGACCATTTGATTAGCTTGTCGAGGGTCAACACCCAATTTTACTGCAATATCAACTGAGGAATCAAATTTAGTTTTACTAATAGATTTCATCAGATCTGCAGCATCAGTTAAGGAATATGCAGCGGATTTATCAATAAGCTCTGCTGCAGCTTTCATATTTTTACTTAATCTAGCCATGTCTTATTTTTTTTGTGGTGCAGTACCACCTTTAACGGTTAATCCCATACTTCTTGCTGTACCAGCAATCATCATCATTGCAGAGTCTAGTGTAAAAGCATTTAAGTCAGCCATTTTATCTTCAGCAATAAGCTTTATTTGATCCCAAGACACTGAACCTACCTTATTTCGGTTTGGCTCTCCAGATCCTTTTTTCTTTTTTGATGCTTCCAATAATTGTACTGCTGCAGGAGCTGTCTTGATTACAAATTCAAATGATTTATCAACATAAACTGTAATTACTACTGGAAGCACTTTCCCTGGTTTATCCTGAGTTCTTGCATTGAATTGCTTACAAAACTCCATAATATTTACCCCAGCTGCACCTAATGCAGGACCAACTGGTGGTGATGGATTAGCAGCACCGCCTCTGACCTGTAACTTTACTATTTTACTTACTTCTTTAGCCATTGGTTTTTATTTAATTTGATGTATCAAAGTGAAAACTGGAAGCAATTATTTTCAAATTGATAAATCGGTTTACTAATTTTATTCTTTTTCAACTTGCATAAAACTCAGTTCAACAGGAGTTTTACGACCAAATATTTTTACTGTAACTTTTAACTTTTTCTTTTGTTCGTCAATTTCTTCAATCAAACCACTGAAAGTATTGAATGGTCCATCAATAACTTTAACTGACTCACCAACTACATATGGATTGACAATTTCTTCATCAGTTAATGCTAATTCATCTACTTTTCCGAGAATTCTATTTACTTCAGACATTCTCATTGGTACTGGATCACCACCTTTAGTAGCACCTAAGAAACCTATAACACCTGTAACAGATTTGATGATGTGAGGAATTTCACCAACAAGGTTTGCCTCAATTAATATATAACCTGGAAAAAAATTTCTTTCCTTACTGACTTTCTTTCCATTTCTGATTTGGAATACTTTTTCGGTAGGTACAAGTATCTGTGAAACGAAATCTGTAAGATTTAATCTTGAGATTTCATTTTCAATGTAAGAGGACACTTTCTTTTCTTGCCCTCCTATTGCTCTTACCACATACCAATGTTTATCAGCCATATCTTTTTAAAAAATATCGTAAAAGATCTCCAAAATATTTCGGAAACCTAAGTCCATAACATAAACAATCAGTGCTATGATCAATGAAGCAACAGCAACAACAAGAGAACTACTTTGTAACTCTTTCCAAGAAGGCCATGAGACCTTATTCATGAGATCGTCAGCCGATTCTTTAATGTATTCAACTATTCTAGCCATTATTTCATTTTCTTTTAAGCACGGGTGGAGAGACTCGAACTCCCAACCAATGGTTTTGGAGACCACTACTCTACCAATTGAGCTACACCCGTAAAACAGCAAAATTAGAGGTTAGAAAACCCCTAATTGTGCTGAATAAGTTAATATAGTTTACTAGCTAACAATTTCTGTGATTTGTCCTGCACCTACAGTTCTACCACCCTCACGGATTGCAAAACGTAGACCAACACTCATCGCTACTTTGTTAATTAGCTCTACTGTGATAGTTAAGTTATCACCAGGCATTACCATTTCAGTTCCGTCTGGTAAGTGAATTTCTCCAGTTACATCGGTAGTTCTTAAGTAGAACTGTGGACGGTATTTGTTATGGAATGGTGTGTGACGACCACCTTCTTCTTTCTTAAGGATATAAACCTCTGCTTTAAATTTAGTGTGTGGTGTTACTGAACCTGGCTTGCAGATTACCATTCCCCTTTTGATATCAGATTTCTCAATACCACGAAGAAGGATTCCTACGTTATCACCAGCTTCACCTCTATCTAAAATCTTACGGAACATTTCAACTCCTGTGACTGTAGATCCAAGTTTTTCTGCACCCATACCAATGATGTCAACAGCATCGCCAGTATTTGCTACACCAGTCTCAATACGACCAGTGGCAACAGTACCACGACCAGTAATTGTAAATACGTCCTCGATTGGCATCAAGAAGTCTTTGGCATTATCACGAACTGGCTCTGGAATATAAGCATCAACGCTTTCCATCAATTTCATTACTGTATCAACCCACTGAGCTTCACCGTTAAGTGCACCCAATGCAGATCCAGATACTACTGGAGCATTATCTCCGTCATAGTCATAGAAAGATAGTAATTCTCTTACTTCCATTTCTACTAATTCTAGAAGCTCTTCATCATCAACCATATCTACTTTGTTAAGGAAGACAACTACTGCAGGTACGCCTACTTGTCTTGCAAGAAGAATGTGTTCTCTTGTTTGAGGCATTGGACCATCAGTGGCAGCACAAACTAAAATTGCACCATCCATCTGAGCTGCACCAGTTACCATGTTCTTTACGTAGTCGGCGTGACCCGGACAGTCAACGTGTGCGTAATGACGGTTTGCTGTTTCATACTCAACGTGAGCAGTATTAATTGTAATACCTCTTTCTTTTTCTTCTGGAGCGTTGTCGATAGAATCGAACGCTTGGGCTTCAGCCAATCCAGCATCCGCCAATACCTTAGTAATAGCGGCAGTAAGGGTAGTTTTACCGTGGTCAACATGACCTATAGTACCAATGTTTAAGTGTGGCTTGGTACGATTAAAATTCTCTTTTGCCATAGCTAGCTATATTTAATTTAGATTAATATTAATCCTCTTGTTAGAAAGGCTGTTTTTTTATTTGTTGAGCCAATGACGGGATTTGAACCCGTGACCTCTTCCTTACCAAGGAAACGCTCTACCCCTGAGCTACATCGGCTTAGTTGTAAGAGCGGGAGACGGGATTCGAACCCGCGACCCTCAGCTTGGAAGGCTGATGCTCTGGCCAGCTGAGCTACTCCCGCTTTATAAGTTGTTGTGGGGAGAGCAGGATTCGAACCTACGAAGGCGTAGCCAACAGATTTACAGTCTGTCCTCGTTGACCGCTTGAGTATCTCCCCTTAACAATTATAGCTCTTAAACTAAGAACTGAGCCGCTAGAGGGACTCGAACCCACGACCTGCTGATTACAAATCAGCTGCTCTAGCCAGCTGAGCTATAGCGGCAAATCAATAAATAAAAAAACAGCCCCTCTTAAAAAAGGGTTTGCAAATGTATTAAAGTTTTTGTTTCATACAAATATCAAAACTGTTTTTTTTCAATACAGTTGTAATGTTTTGGATTTTAGATTAAGCTGAACGTTTTTTTTGCTTGTTTTTTTTGACCTGACGAATCATGATATCTTGTACTAAATCAATAGCTTCTTCGAATGTTTCACACTGTTTGCTTGCAAATAAATCATTGTTTCCAGTATTTACTTTTACTTCAACAATTTTATTGGATTTATTTTCAGAATTTTCGAGCTTTAGATAGACTTCTACAAAAATTAACTCTTCATCAAATTGAGTTAACTTCTCGAGTTTTTTATTTATAAAGTGTAACAGCTTTTGATCTGCATCAAAATGAATGGAATGAATTGTGATTTGCATAACTTTATTGTTTTATGCTCTTGGATGAGCGTTTTTGTATACTTGTTTTAATTTTTGTATGGAATTATGAGTATAAATTTCTGTTGCTGTAAGACTAGCATGACCAAGAAGCTCTTTAATCACATTTAAATCTGCACCATTATTTAACATGTGTGTGGCAAATGTATGACGCAAGACATGAGGACTGGTAGTATGCAGACTAGTTACAGACGAAATAAGTTTATTTATAATCCTGTAAACAGCACTAGGGTTCATTTTTTTTCCGCACTCGGTTATAAATAAGTATGGACTATTAAAATTTTCTAATGTACTTCTCTTTGCTATGAAAACTTCTATTGAATTACCTAATTGTAAAGCGAACGGAATAATTCGCTGTTTATTTCTTTTACCTAAAACTTTTAACTGATTATTATTAAAATCTAAATCTTTTATCTTGATGTTGATGAGTTCAGAAAGCCTTACACCTGTTGAATAAAATAATTCAACCATGAGTTTATTTCTGACGCCTATATAACCGTCATCATGTTCAATATTATCTAAAAGGTTATGTATTTCGTCTTCAGTTAGAAAACTAGGGATTTTCTTTGATGTTTTGGAAGACTCAATTGTTATAGTAGGATTGATGTCTATAATTTTTTCTTTGATTAAAAACTTATAAAACGTTTTCAATGTTGTTATTTTTCTGTTGGTGGTTCTTGGTGAGTTTCCTCTATTTAGCTCTTCTACCAACCAACTTCTGATCATATTTTTATCGGCTTTTTGAATCTTAACTTCATAAACCTTTTCTAAAAACTGTTGAAACAATAATAAGTCTGTTTTATATGCTCTAATTGTGTGTAAGGAATATCTTTTCTCTAGAAGAAGATAATTTAGAAAACTTTTAACGTGGGGCATAAAAAAACATCATTTAAACGAATATACTAAATTATTTGTTCGAATGATGTTAATAGTATCGTAAAGAAGGGTATATTTAGTCCTCCTCTCTTCTTAATCCTTCTTTATAAGTAGCTTTAATCTTTTGATTTCTTAACTCAACTGACTTTTTAGTGAACTCTTTTCTAGCTCTTAACTGCTTCATAGTTCCTGTCATGTTAAATTTCTTTTTGAACTTCTTCAAAGCTCTATCGATAGATTCGCCGTCTTTTACTGGAATAATTATCATATTTTTTTCTATAATTGGGCTGCAAATATACAAATATATACTTCTCTTGCAACCGCTTATCTCAATATTTGTTTTGAAATAACAATCTTTTGAATTTCTGAAGTTCCTTCACCTATAGTACATAGTTTAGAGTCTCTGTAAAATCTTTCTACACTGAAGTCTTTGGTGTATCCATAACCTCCTAATATCTGTACAGCATCATTTGATACCTTTACAGCTACTTCTGATGAATAATATTTTGCCATAGCACCACTTAGTGTTACATTTCCTTTATTAGATTTTTCGTTTACAGCATTATGAAGCAATAATTCTGAGGCTTCAATTGTTGTAGCCATATCAGCGAGTTTAAAAGCAATAGCTTGATGTTGAGCAATTGGTTTTCCAAACTGAATTCTTTCTTTAGCATATTTTAATGATGCTTGAAATGCTCCCTTTGCAATTCCCACTGAGAGAGCTGCAATTGAAATTCTACCCCCATCAAGTACTTTCATAGCTTGAATAAATCCTTCACCTACTTTACCTAAAATGTTTTCTTGAGGAATTCTACAATTATCAAAAACTAACTCGGCGGTTTCAGACGCTCTCATTCCTAATTTATCTTCTTTTTTACCTGACGAAAATCCTTTGGTTCCTTTTTCAACAATAAATGCTGTCATTCCTTTAGAATCACCTTTTTCTCCTGTTCTGGCAATGACAACTGCGATATCTCCGCTAATGGCATGAGTAATAAAATTTTTAGCACCGTTTAATACCCAATGGCTACCCTCTTTTTTAGCTGTCGTTGACATACCACCAGCATCTGATCCTGTGTTATGCTCTGTTAAGCCCCATGCTCCGAGATGTTCAGCTGAGGCTAACTTTGGTAAATATTTTTGTTTTTGTTCTTCGTTACCAAATTGAAGAATATGACCTGTACAAAGTGAATTATGTGCGGCCATAGAAAGACCAATTGAGGGATCAACAATAGATAATTGTTCTATAGCAGTAACATATTCTGGATAACCAAATCCGGATCCGCCATATTCTTGAGGCACTAATACTCCCATCAATCCTAGATTACCTAATTTTTTAAATACATCAATCGGAAAGAATTGATTATCATCCCATTCTTTCATTTTTGGCAAGACTTCCTTTTTGGTAAAGGAATGAAGCATTTCTGCAATTAATTGTTGATTTTCATTGTATTTAAAATTCATGTCTGGTAATTAAGTAACGATATTATATCTTTTGAGTACTTCTCTAACGAAACTCGGCCATGTAGATTATCTAGTTCTACTAAAAATAAAAATGAGGTTATATTCCCTCCTAGTCGTTTAACTAGTTTAGAAGTTGCTTTTGCGGTTCCTCCTGTGGCTAATAAATCATCATGAATAACGACATTCCATCCTTTAGAAATTGAATCTGTATGGATTTCTAATTTAGCACTGCCGTATTCTAAATTATATTCTTCTGATATGGTTGTTGATGGTAATTTACCTGCCTTTCGTACTGGGACAAATGGAATGTTCAATGCATTGGCTATCATCATACCAAATAAAAACCCGCGGCTTTCAACTCCTATTATGGCATCAATATTTTTTCCTTCAAGCCTTTCAATAAATGTATTTAATACTATTGAAGACGTTTCGGGATCTAAAAGAATGGGTGTAATATCTTTAAACGAAATACCTTCTTTTGGAAAGTCTTTGACTTCTCTTATCTTACTTGCTATTAATTGAGTTTCCATCAACAGAAATGTATGGTGCAATTTTACGAAATTTAAGAGAGTCAATCAAATGTAACTTTTTCAAATCGCTAACGCTTTTGTATTTACCATGTTGTTTTTTATAATTTACTATGGATTTTGCTATTTTATTTGAGATGTATGGGTGTTTTGCAAGATCAAATGCACTATTTTCATTTATATTAATTTTTTTAATTTCAGAAATATCTACGTAGGTGAATTGTTGAAATGAGTTGAATCTTGAAGTGTCTAAACCATACACTTCTAGTAATTGTTGTTTTGAAAAAAAACCACCCAATAGACTACGATATTTATAAATTCTTTTTGCAAAAAAGGGGCCAATTTTGGGTAAAAGTTCAAAATCTGAAGTGTCTGCAGAATTAATCTCGATTAATAAAGGTTGTTTTTTGAATTCTATTTTTGTTATGTCTTTTTTAGCCTTAAACTGTTTACTGGCTTTTGGTTTTTGATACTTTTTCTGAATTGACTTTAAATTTTCTACTTCGATTTGAAATGTTGAAAAGTCAAACGGTAGTTCTTCCTCATAACAACAATTACTAGAAATCAAATGGACAATGATTATGATAATCACAAGAAATAAAAATCCATTTCTATGAACTGAATTAAAATAAAAAAAGTTTTTCATGGCAATAGCTACTAAGCTATTTTATTTTTCTTATTTGACCTGTCTTAATTTTATTAAAGTAATTTTTAAGATCTACCTTTACTTCGCCTGAAAGAATCAGCAGACCTAAAATATTTGGAAAGGCCATAGCTAAAATCATCATATCAGAAAAGTCGAGTACTGCGCCTAATTTTACAGATGAGCCAATAACAATAAAAATTAAAAACAAAAGCTTGTAAAGAAGTTCTGATCTTTTTGATGAACCAAATAAGTAAGTCCAAGATTTTAAGCCATAGTATGACCAAGAAATCATGGTTGAAAAAGCAAATAAGAAAATGGCTATTACTAGTACATATGGAAACCATGAAATAACACTCTCAAAGGCTTGTGATGTTAGTTGTGCTCCTTCAACACCCTGTACGCCTGACATTCCTGTAACAATGATAACTAAAGCGGTCATAGTACAAATTACAACGGTATCAATAAATGGCTCCAGTAAAGAAACCAAACCTTCACTAACTGGCTCATTAGTTTTAGTAGCTGAATGAGCGATAGACGCTGACCCAACACCAGCTTCATTTGAAAAAGCTGCTCTTCTGAACCCTTGTATAATAACACCTATAAATCCACCAAATGCTGCACTGGGAGCAAATGCACCTTGTATTATCATTGAGAAAGCGTTTCCAATTTCATTAAAATGAACTGTTAATATAACTAGTGCAGCTGTGACATAAAGAACTGCCATTAGAGGTACAATTTTCTCTGTTACTTTTGCTATACTTTTTATCCCACCAATAATAACGACACCTACTAATATAGCAAGTAAAAAGCCGAACATAGGACCATTTCCTGAAAGCATTGGAAATTGACCAGACAGCTGAGCATAAGCTTGATTTGCCTGAAACATATTTCCTCCTCCAAAAGAACCTCCAATACATAATATCGCAAATAATACTGCTAGTACTTTTCCTGTGTTGGTAAAACCATATTTTGATAAACCATTTTTGAGATAATACATTGGACCGCCTGAGACTTCACCTTTTTCATTAATTATTCTGTATTTAACCCCTAAAGTACATTCTACAAATTTTGATGACATTCCCAATAAACCAGCTACAATCATCCAAAAAGTTGCTCCTGGCCCACCAACTGAAATAGCTACTGCCACACCTGCTATATTTCCTAGTCCTACAGTTGCTGAAAGTGCAGTTGCCAAAGCTTGAAAATGTGACACTTCACCTTTGTCATTTGGATCATCGTATTTTCCTCTTACTAAATCTATAGCGTGTTTGAATCCTCTTACGTTTACAAAACTCATTTTAAATGTAAAGAACAGAGCCCCAAAGATCAACCATACAACTACTATTGGTATAGTTACACCCAAATCTATTCCCAAAGCCGCTACGGGATCCCAAAATATCACTTTTGCTAGCACTTCAACAATCGGAACAAAGAAATTATTTATTTTATCACCCAATGATTGTGATTCATTTGCTAGTAAAAATTTGGTAAAAAACAATGCTGTTAGAGTAAGAAAAAATCTCTTCATTTTTAATGTTTAATTAGTTGTTGTTCAACGATTTTTAAACCCTCCTCAAACGAATGAGGCTCATATCCGAGTTCATTTTTTGATTTATCTAAAATAAAACCTGTTCTGGGTGGTCGTTTTGCTTTTTGATTAAGTGTTTTTGATGATATTCTATTTATGTTTGAATCATCGCATTTATAAAATTTTGCCATGCGTTGAATCATTTCAAAAATACTCATTATATCTTTTCCAGAAGCATTAAATATTCCTGTGGCTTGTTTTTTTATCACTAAAGCACAAGCTTGAGCTAAATCTTCTGCAAGTGTTGGTGATCTAAACTGATCATCGATAATATTCATTGGTTGACCATCTTTCAGTGCTTTTCTGGCCCAAAGTACTATATTGTTTCTTTCTAATTTTTCGGCTGTACCATAAATGATTATGGTTCTTAACACACACCATTTTATTGAAGATTCATGTAATATGTTCTCTGACTTCAACTTTGATAAGCCGTAATAACTCAATGGATTAGGCTTGTCCGATTCAGTATAAGGCCCACTATTTCCATCGAAAATAAAATCTGTAGAAATATGAATCAAATGAGCTCTATGACGTTGACATGCATCTGCTAAATAGCGTACTGCATTTACATTAACATCATCACATATTGCTTTATTATCCTCACATCCATCTACATTAGTCATTGCTGCTGCATTGATGATGAAGTCAGGCTTAAATCTTTCAACGATATGCAAAACATCATCTTTATTGGTAACATCGAGTGACTGATATTTAAAATTTTCAATTTTACTCAACACACAGGCCCTTAATGAAGTAGCCAACACTGTGAAGTCTTTTTTTAATAAATGAATTAGTTTTTGACCTAACAAACCATTACTTCCGGTAATTAACACTTTCTGTTTCATAAACTATTTTTAGGCATTAGGGCAAATAAAATGAGATATATGATAATAGGCGACCCAAAACCTAAAACTGTGGCAACAATAAATAACGCTCTTATTCCGGTAACATCGAGCTCAAACTTTTCAGAAAGCCATGCACACACTCCTAATAATTTTTTATCGGTCATTTATTTAAAAATATTATTGAGTTGATTGATTTGTTCATAACTACCCAATACAAATAGTTTTGAATTAGGTAAAAGCGGTGTGTCAGCACTGGGGTTGATAATATATTTACCATCATGTGTTTTATAACCAATTATATTACAACCCGTGCTATATCGGATATTTAGATCTTTAATCGTTTTATCATGCAGTTCATCGGGCAGAGTTTCAAAAGAAATTTCATCTAAATTTACTTCTGCATCACCATCCATAGCGATATTATCCAAAAACTTAACTACATCTGGATTTGTAACTAACGACGCCATGTGTGCTCCACCCAGTTTTTCGGGCATGATAACATTATCTGCTCCTGCAATTTTCAATTTTTTATAAGATTCTTCATTAGTTGCTTTGCTTATTATTGTAAGGTCTTTATTTTTCTGTCTAGCAGATAAAACAACATATAGATTGTCTGAATCCGAAGAAAGACAACTAATTAATGCTGTTGCTTTTTGAATTCCAGCACGTTCTAAATTTTCATCTAATGTGGCATCTCCTTTTATAAATAACACTGAATTAGATTGATTATATTCCTTAATCAATTGTTCGTTTTCATCAATAACTACATAATCTTGATCGTGAGTGAATAATTTTTTAGCTGCCTGCGAACCGTTTCTTCCATAACCACAAATAATTACATGATTGTTGATTTTGTTTAATTCTTTCTTCACTTTGTAATCCTTAAAATATTGATTAAATTTTCCACTTATAATATATGATGTAATTATAGAAACTGCATAAGCAAATGTACCAAAACTTAAAATAATTAGACCGGTTGTAAATAACCTACCATTTGAACTTAATTCTCTTACTTCTTGAAACCCTACTGTTGAAAGAGTGATAACTGTCATATACAGAGCTTCTAAAAATGTATAGTTTTCTATAAACATAAAACCTACAATACCTGAAAATACTAATACGACGGTTAGGAAAGAAGCGGCATATATTTTTGAAAAAAATCGGAAATTAGGTTTTATCATTATAAATCAAATACACTGGGTCGTTTTCGATATTTAAAATGGTTTCTGACTCTTAACACAAAAACCATTGTGAGGTATAGCAGTGGTATACCAAAGTTTACGAAAGATAAATAAATGAAAAATAATCTAACAAATGATGCCTTAATGCCTAACTTTCTTGCCCACCAGGCACTAACACCAAAAAATTGTTTTTCAAAAAAGTTTATTAAGTAACTCATTGTTGAGAAAGTAATACATTACCAATGTTGCAATTTAAACAATTTTTGATATCGCAATATTTGCTTTTCAATTGTATTAATGCTTGTGAGTGAAATGCTGATGAGATTTCTAATCCAAATTCAGAAAATCGTTTTGTAATGATATTATATTCTGCAGCCGTATCTTCTAAAAAACGAATAGCTTTATCTTGGTATTCTAACAGATTTTTTCGCTTTGAATAAATCACTAATAATGGACAAATTGAGTTTATGATTATACCATCAATAATCTGCTGACCTAATTTTTTTTTCTTTTGTACTGACTTTTTTTTGAAATGATAATGATTCATCCAATAGCCATCTAATTGTACAGAAAACATCGCTTTAAGTTCTGAAATATGATTGCACGAAATAATTTTAGAAAATAGATTTGGATTTGAATAAATTAATTGAGCTAATTGGGCTATTCGAATTGTTGGAAATGAAGCTGGTCTTAATCGTAAAAACATCCATTCTGTCTCTTCCATTTCATTTAATTTATATTTATGCTTTAAAAACTGGTATTCCTTTTTTAAGTCATTGCCATAACTATCAACAACATTTTTTAAAAATCCAGCTGTTCCGAATAATAGGGCCTCCATCTGCAAAAGATTATCTCTGTGTTTTTTTAATACGTTTAAAGGTAAAAGTTTTGCGAGTCTAAGAAATGCAAATGCATTCACTTTCAAACCTAATGAATAAGATAGCGAATTGTAAAAGGTTGTCTCCCAATCATTAGTGTTTTCTTCAAATTCAATAATAATTTGTTTAGACTTTTGCTCCATGCGCTCTACTGATAATCTACTTAAGAATTGAGAAATAATGAATGAATCAATAGTTTTAAGATCATCTTGACACAACACCCACTTCTTTCGATTCATCAATTCAAAATATTTATTGAGCATTTTTGGATTGACAATGGGCTTCAACTCTAAACATTGAATTAACTCACCTTTAGAATTGATAACATCTCCATCGTTCAACCACACCACATGCAATATCACTGAGTTGTATTTTGGATTTTTTTGATGAAAATGTTTATTCCAATCTGAGGACTTAAAATGTAATTCTACATCTCCTCGCCATTCGATATCATTTATTTTAATTGAAGCTAATTTAAAATCTGCACCAGCATTTGTATTTGGCTGTCCCACATTATTAATAACGACAGGAAGATTTGAAGTGGTTTTTAAATTAAGAACATCAAACTGACAATATTGCCAAATATAATGTAATAGTTTTTCATTCATGGTAAAGAGATGTTTTTAATGGGTTATCATAAAAGTATCTTTTGAATTAATAGAATACAAACCGTAACCTTGTATTGTGCCATCGTCATTGACAAAACTATTAAAAACGTTTACAGGCTCTGAACCAAAAATAGCTCCTCCTTGAGTGTCGTTTTGTTGTACTCTTGATTTGTGATATTCAAAGTAATCATAACTCACAGAGTGCAGATTAATCTGAATAGAGTCAATTTTTGAATCTTCAACATCATAAAATTCATTGTAATTTTCATAACTTAACTCAAAGGATTTAGTTTGTCCATTAAATAATTGATCATCAAATAATATTTTATTGGAGTAGCTATCATCGTAATCTTGTGTACCATTGGTTAATGAGGGGTCTGTTGAGTCAAATCCTAAAGATTCTTTATCTACTTGGCTTGAGCCATTTTCAGTATTATAAGAGTAGTAAGCCCTTAATCTTAATAAGTAGTAATTTGACTCTATTGGATCATCTATATCGAACCTAATATAACTTATTTGTGATCCACCACTAACATTTGAAGTGGTATGACTCACATTTTTTATTTCAATAGCATTTGGGGCAATTAAAGATTTGGTGTTTAAGGTATTGTGTTTGGGATGAGAAATTATAAACTTATAATTCTCTCCTTGCTGAGGTGATATGTCGGAGATGTAAAAATACGATGAGTCAACAAACGTAAGTGTGTCTACAGCACTTGAATTTTGATACAAAATTACACTTGCATCTGAATAAAATTGAAAGTCATCATTTGATAAAGGATCAATTGAATGCGATACGTATACTTTGAATGGACTAGCTAAATTGTTTGATGAATTGACAACCAATTTTGATTCGTGTGGAGGTAAGTCAATGTCAATAACAGTTTGCATTTTATCACAGGAGATGAGTAGAATAACTGAGCAAAAAACAATACTTAATTTTTTCATAATTCTAAAATTTAAATTTGTAAGTAATTGATGGAATTACTGGAAATAAGCTGATTTGTTTGGCCACTCTTCTATTTTCTAATTCGCCATTGACAAGTGTGGGATTATTTTCAAATCGAATAAAAAATGGATTCTTTCTATTATAAGCATTATACGCTCCTATAGACCATGTTCGCTCTCCCCATTTTTTCTTTTTATGAAAGTTTAAGCCAATATCAAAACGGTGATAGGATGCCATTCGATAATTATTTCGACTAGGATAATAGTCCACTTCCTTTATTGGGTTTACTAAATTATTGTTAATATTTCCATTTATATTGATTTGAGGATATTTTGCATTACTTAACGTTATGTTATTACCAGTTCCAAATACCCATGTTGCTCCTATATCAAAGTTATCGTTAAACTTGTGAGTGGCTACTATTGAGATATCGTGTCGCCTATCATATTTATAAGGATACCATTTTCCAAAATTGATATTTTCAAATTTTCTATCACTAAATGATAGGGTATAGCCAAACCAACCTGTCGTTTTTCCCTTCTTCTTTTGAAAGAAAAGTTCAAAACCGTAAGATCTGCCTACCCCATCTATTTCTACCTTTTCTTGCCAATCTTGAAAACCTATTATCTGAGAACCTGGACTTAGAGTCATTAAGTCGGTCATAGTTTTGTAATATCCCTCAGCTGTAATTTCAAATTTACCTTCTTTGAAATTATGGTTTACTGAAAAAGCAACTTGTCTAGATTGTTGTGGAGGCACTGAATCTGTACTTGGCACCCAAATATCTATGGGTAGACCAATACTCGTATTACTTAACAGATGTATATATTGTTGCATTTCAGCATAAGAAGCTTTAATTGACCAATCTTTACTCAATATGTATCGTGAGGAAAGGCGTGGCTGGATATCATAGTATATTTTTCCATTAGTAAAGAAGTTAGAAAAATGAGCCCCTACATTTATCTTCAATCTATCATTAACTTTTATATCATCTTCTAAGTAAATAAAACTATCATGACTGAATAGTTCTTTTGAGAAATTGAATGTTGTATCTGTTGTATTTATATTTTCATTTTGCTGACTATCTCTTATTAGGCTTTTTTGATACAAATCAATAGCTCCTGGTGAAAAATGATGGTAAGCATAATTAATCCCAAACTTTATATAATGATTAGGGTTTGGTAAATAATCAAAATCTATTTTTCCACCTATGTCTTTAATTCCTGAATAGTAGGCAAACTCTATTGAATCTTTCTGAAAGGAATCTGAATATGATAACTCTGATAATTCATTGACTTCAGTCAAGAATTTATATTTTGTATAGGTGAGTGTAGTATTACTGAATAATTTATTACTAAAAAGATGGTTCCAACGAAGAGCAGATGTTAAATTACCCCATTCAAGTCCAAAATCAGATTGATAATTATAATCGACATCAGTATTTTTTTCATCAGGTACACCTTCATCATTGACATAAAATCGGTCTTTCCCACTGTATGCACTTAGATATAATCGGTCTTTTTCTGAAATTTTATGATTTAGTTTAGCATTCAAATCATAGAAGTAGTAACCTACCTGGCTACCATCATCAAAGCTTCTAACAAATGGTTGAGCTAGAAGATCGATATATGTCCTTCTTGCAGAGATGATAAAGGAAGTTTTGTCTTTAATAATTGGCCCTTGTAATGTCAACTTTGAAGCTATAAGCCCTAGACTTCCTTCGCCTTTTATTTCTTTCATATTTCCCTCTTTCATGTCAATTTCGAGTACTGATGACAATCGCCCTCCAAAGCGTGATGGGAACCCCCCTTTGGTAAGTCTAACATTCTTTATAGCGTCTGCATTAAAAACGGAAAAGAATCCAAATAAATGTGAAGCGTTGTATACTGGAACTCCATCTAACAAAATAAGATTTTGATCTGGACCTCCTCCTCTAACATAAAAGCCGCTACTGCCTTCACCTCCTGACTGAACACCAGGTAAAAGTTGAATAGCTTTTAAAACATCGACTTCACCTAATAAGGCTGGTATATTTTTAATTTGTTCTACTGGAACTTCTACAATACTCGACTGAGTACGTTCAACTACTGTTTCTTCGCCTACAATAGTAACTTCTTGAATATTCTGAGCTGAAGTTTCAAGCTCAATATTAAGACTAAGGTCTTTATCTAAGTTAAGTGTTTTCGACTCTACATTGTAACCTATAAAAGAAAAGTCAATTTCAACTGTACCCTCTGGAAGGGTCAGTGAATAAAATCCAAAGGTGTTTGTGGTAGTTCCTTGAAATTTCTCTTTCCAAATCACATTAACGCCTATCATACTCTCTCCAGTCTCTTTATCAACTACGAATCCACTGATAGTATGTTTTTGTTGGGCAAAAATTAAAGAAGAAAATAAAAAAGAGAAAAAAAAGATGAGGAGCTTTATCATTGTTGTGACTTTTGGATTAGTTAAGTTCAACATCGTTTTTTTAACTCGATTTTCATTTGTTGCTGTAAGTCAAACGCTTGCTTTCTGGCTATTATTGCAAAATCTTTTGTGTTGTCGGCATAAATTATTCCTCTTGATGAATTTACTAAAAGTCCGCATTGTTTAGTCATACCATATTTTGCTACCTCTGAAAGACTACCCCCCTGTGCACCAACGCCTGGTACTAAAAGAAAATTTTCAGGGGCTATTTTTCTTACGTCTACTAATGATTCTGCTCTAGTAGCTCCTACTACAAACATTATATTTTTTCCATAGGATTGTGACTTTTTTAATACTTTTTGGTAAAGCTTTTCACCATGTTCATCATCAATCATTTGAAAATCTAGGCCACCAATATTAGAAGTTAGTGCTAAAACAATAACCCATTTATCTTTAAATTCTAAAAATGGTTTAACTGAGTCTGATCCCATGTATGGTGCAACAGTAACTGAGTCAAAATTATAAGTCTCGAAAAAGGTTTTGGCATACATTTTAGAGGTATTTCCAATATCGCCTCGCTTAGCATCGGCTATTGTAAAAATAGCCTCAGGTATATAATCAATTGTTTTTTTTAAACTTCGCCAACCTTGTTCTCCCATACTTTCATAAAATGCAATATTGGGTTTGTAAGCAACGCATAAATCATGTGTAGCGTCAATAATTTGTTTATTAAACTCAAATACTGGATCCTCAAAGTCTAAAAGATGTTGTGGGATTTTTTGCAAGTCAGTATCTAAGCCGATGCATAAAAATGACTCTTTTTTTTGAATTTGCTTAAATAATTCACTTACATTCATTTTATACAGATTGGCTGGTTGTTCCTTCTTTTAATCGTTCTGCGTTTTCAGCAATTTTTAGTTCTTCTATAAACTTTTCTAGGTCTCCGTTTACTACATTTGAGAGGTTGTACTGTGTTAGTCCAATTCGGTGATCCGTGACTCGTCCTTGCGGGTAATTGTAGGTCCTAATCTTGGCTGATCGGTCACCAGTAACAACCATTGATTTTCGTTTTCCGGAAAGTTCTTCTAGTCGTTTTTGTAGTTCTATTTCATAAATTCTTGACCGAAGCACTTTTAGGGCCTTGTCGTAGTTTTTGTGTTGTGATTTTTGATCTTGACATTGGGCAACAACCCCGGTTGGAATATGAGTTAGTCTAACTGCTGAATAGGTAGTGTTAACGGATTGTCCGCCTGGACCTGATGAACAATATGTATCTTTTCTTATGTCACTATCTTTAATTTCTACATCGAATTCTTCGGCTTCTGGCATTACTACAACTGATGCAGCTGATGTATGTACTCTGCCTTGCGTTTCGGTTTGAGGCACTCGTTGTACACGATGTACTCCAGACTCAAATTTTAACATGCCATAAACGTCTTCACCTTTGACATTAAAAATGATTTCTTTATATCCTCCAGATGTCCCTTCTGCTACATCAACTAGTTCTATTTTCCAAGATTTAGAACTGGCGTAATTAGTATACATTCGGTAAAGATCGCCTGTGAAGATACTGGCTTCATCACCACCTGCACCTGCTCTTATTTCTACCACAGCATTTTTGGAATCAGCAGGGTCTTTTGGAATAAGTAAAACTTTTATTTCTTCTTCTAAAGCTTCTTTTTGCGGTGTAAGTTCATCTAACTCAAGTTTTGCCATTTCTTTCATCTCGTCATCTTTCAACATTTCTTTAGCATTTTCAATGTTTGACAAGAGGTTTTTATAAGTCTTGTGTGCCTCTATAATTGGTCGCAAATCTTTATATTCCTTGTTCAATTGAACATATTGCTTCATATCAGCAATAATATCAGGCTGAACTATAAGGTCTGACACTTCATCGAACCTCAACTTAATCGCTTCTAATTTATCTAGCATAATTAATAAACGTATTCGCCCTGCGGACTTTTAATCGTTAACTTTTTAGTTGTATTTTTTTCAACTCTACCAATAATCTTTGCTTCTACATTGAAGGACTCTGAAATCTGAATTATATCGGCCGCTATTTCATAAGGTACATAGAGTTCCATTCGATGCCCCATGTTAAACACCTTGTACATTTCTTTCCAGTGGGTCTGAGATTCTGTCTGAATAAGCTGGAATAGTGGTGGTATTTCAAATAAATTATCTTTGATAATATGAAGATTATCTATAAAATGTAAAACTTTAGTTTGAGCACCTCCACTACAGTGTATCATTCCATGAATTTGATTCCTAAACTGCTCTAGAATGGGTTTAATTATTGGAGCATAGGTTCTTGTAGGTGAAAGAACTAATTTACCTATATCTATAGTTAATTCATCTAGATGCTCAGTGAGTGTTTTAGTGCCTGAGTAAGCTAATTCAGTTGGCATTGAGGGGTCTAAGGTTTCAGGATATTTATTTAATAAATATTTTGAAAACACATCATGTCTTGCCGAAGTCAAACCGTTACTACCCATACCACCATTGTACTCACTTTCATAGCTTGCTTTACCAAAAGAAGAAAGGCCAATAATTACATCACCATCTTGAATATTATGATTTGAAATGACTTCATCTCTTTTCATTCTGGCAACAACGGTTGAGTCTACAATAATGGTTCTTACCAAATCACCTACGTCAGCGGTTTCTCCTCCTGTGGATTTTATATTGATACCGTATTTATTTAAATCCGATAATAATTCCTCTGTCCCATTGATAATTTCAGAAATAACTTCTCCTGGAATATTGTTTTTATTTCTTCCTATGGTTGAAGAAAGTAAAATATTATCAGTTGCACCTACACACAATAAGTCATCTATATTCATAACTAATGCATCTTGTGCTATACCTTTCCAAACTGAGCTATCGCCAGTTTCTTTCCAATAAGCATAAGCTAAAGAAGATTTAGTACCAGCTCCATCGGCATGCATTACCAGACAATAATTTTCATCATTTGTTAGATAGTCTGGAACAATTTTACAAAATGCTTTAGGAAAAAGCCCTTTATCTACTTTTTGAATAGCTTTGTGTACGTCTTCTTTGTCGGCAGACACGCCTCTTTGATTGTATCGGTTTGTTGACATATATTCATAAAAAAAGCATCTCAAAAATGAGACGCTTTCATGTTATTTTTTTTTGCTAGTTATCTTGTACTAGAAGTTTATCTTTTTCAGCGTCATAGAATCTATCTAAAACAACTTTAAAATCTGTTCTTCTATTGTACTGATGAGCTTTCTCTTTATCTTTTTTACGTCTTAGCTTTTCTTCTATGAAGCTTTCTGTTAAGATAGCACCAGGTCTAAGCTTACCGTCCTTAATATCCATTACAAAGGGCTGTGACTCTCCCATTCCTTTGGCGATCAGTCGTTTTGGCTGAACTCCTTTGGTTACCATATAATCAACACAAATTTGAGCTCTTTTTTGAGATAATGCCATATTAAAATCATCACCTGCTCTACTGTCGGTATGCGATCGAAGTTCTATTACTACATTAGGGTTTTTCTTTAGTACTAAAATTAAGGCATCTAATGCTTCTTTAGATTCTTTTCTAAGTTTAGCACTGTTATAATCGTATTCAATTCTTGGAAGAACGATTTCTTCTTGGGTAGCTTCTAAAATAATGTCTTGAATTAAATTAACATTTTCCCTAACACCTATTGTAGTTTCTGTAAAATTATTTGTTAGAAAGCCATCTTTACTGACCGTAAGATTGTATGAAAGGTTTTCTTTTATGAAATCTTTATTAAATATGTATCTACCAGAGTTATCTGTAGTGGTTTGTGTTTTACTTCCATCACTCCCAACAATCTCAACAGTAACACTTGAGAGAGCTTGTTTTGTTTTTGCATCTGTAACTACACCTGAAAGAGTAAGGTTTAATTTAGGTAAATGGAACTGATAGATATCATCGCCCTTACTTCCTACTCTATTGGATGACAGGTATCCTTTTTCATCATCTTTTTCAAAAATAATACCAAAATCATCATTGGCAGAATTTATTGGACTTTTCATATTTGTAACTGAACGAAGTACATTTTCTTCATCAAATTCAGCTCTAAAGATATCCATACCACCCATTCCGACATGACCGTCCGAAGAAAAATACAAAGACCCGTCATTATGTATAAATGGAAAAAGTTCATTTCCATTTGTATTGATTTCACTACCCATGTTGATTGGTTCACTCCATTCATCACGTTTAATTTTTTTGATATACCAGATATCTTTTCCTCCATAGCCTCCTTTCATGTCTGAAGAAAAATACAGTACTTTTCCGTCATGTCTTATTGAGGGGTGTGCAAAGCTACTTATACTGTCATAAGGTAGTGGAAGAAGAACAGGTGAAATCCAGTTCTTACCTTTTTTTCTAGAAAAGTAAATTTCACAGGTTGGGATTGGCTTTACCTTTGAATTTTCAATACATCGGGTAAAATAAATTTCATTGTATCTGTCGTTCATACTTGGTGTTGCCTCATGGCTAGAAGTATTCATAGGCTCCTCAAATGGAGTAGGCTTAGACCAACGGTTTTTCTTTTTATCAAACTTCGACCAGTACAAATCTGTGTAAGAGTTTCCTGTAAATCCATCGCTTTTACCCAATGAACCTTCTCTAGAGGAAGTGAAGAATATTTCATCATAATCTCTACTGGCATAACATGGTGAATATTCCTCTTGATTGGTATTTCGGGGAAATGGTGTGATTACGTAACGAGTGGGGGTTTTTATTGCTTCTTGTGCAAACAAACAAGACTGTATACCCAAATCAGCTCGATCATCATTTGACTTTAGTTCTTTAAACTTTTCATATTGTGCTATAGCCTCCGAGAATTTTTGTTGCTTTTGTAGAACTTGAGCATATCTCAAGTACACTTCTGCATGAGGGTATTTTGCTTTAATAGCTCTTTTGTACATCGACGCAGACTTTTTCAAATATATGGGCGTTCCAATATATCGGGCACATTCTGCTTGAAGGAATATGAGTTCAGCTTTCTTAGCTCTATTTTTTTCTTTAGAATATTCTTCCTTGTAAAGTTGTTCAGCTTCATAATAGTTCTGCATCATAAATGCCTTCTCAGCTTTAGATATCTTGAGTTTCTTTGAGGTATTTTGAGAAAATATTACTGATGATGAAATGAGAAATACAATTGCCGTAAGTGAAAGTAAATGTTTCATTTTTTGAACATAGAATTTTTGCTAAAATAAGGATTTATTTCTTTTAACTACCAGCATTTGATTTTCTATTAAAAAGTTGTTAATAATTTAAACTTTACTTACATTGTACAATCTGAATTATAAGCTAGTTTTGTGTAAAAATTACACTATAATTAATACTCAAATGACTAAAAGTAAACTTGAATACATTTGGCTTGATGGTTATCATCCTACCCAAAACATGCGATCTAAAACAAAAATCATTGACGACTTTAGTGGAAATTTAGAAGATTGCCCAATTTGGTCTTTTGATGGTAGCTCAACAAAACAAGCTAGTGGAGATTCTTCTGATTGCCTACTAAAACCAGTGGCAATTTATCCTGATCCATCGCGAATTAACGGTTATTTAGTAATGACTGAAGTACTTAATGCTGATGGTAAGTCGCACAACTCTAATGGTCGATCAACTATTGATGACGATGATAATGATTTTTGGTTCGGCTTTGAACAAGAATACTTTATTATGGATAGAGAAACTCAATTACCGCTAGGTTTTCCACTTGGCGGATACCCTGGCCCACAAGGTTTGTATTATTGTTCTGTTGGTGGTAAAAACACTCATGGTAGAGAATTTGTTGAAGAGCATGCTGATTTATGTATAGAAGCTGGTTTAAATTTTCAAGGTATCAATCAAGAAGTTGCTAGTGGACAATGGGAATTTCAATTATTTGCTAAGGGTGCTAAAAAAGCAGGTGATGAAATGTGGATTGCAAGGTATTTACTTGATAGGCTAACAGAAAGCTATGGTTACTACATAGAGTATCACCCAAAGCCAGTTAAAGGAGATTGGAATGGCTCAGGTATGCATGCCAACTTCTCAAACACAACCCTTAGAACTTGTGGATCTAAGGAAATTTATGAAAAAATATGTGACTCATTCAGATCAGTAACTAAAGAGCACATTAATGTTTATGGTGAATTTAATGATGAAAGATTAACCGGTTTGCATGAGACTGCATCAATCAATGAGTTCAGTTATGGAATTTCAGATAGAGGTGCATCCATCAGAATTCCAATTTTAACAGTTGAAAATGGATGGAAAGGCTGGTTAGAAGACAGAAGACCTGCATCAAATGGTGATCCATATAAAATAGCAGCAAGAATTATCAAAACTGTAAAAAGTGCCATTTAAATCGAATTTTTAATTAAAAAATAGCAGAAGAAATTCTGCTATTTTTTTTTGTCTTCTAAATCATCTTCAAATTTTTGAACCTCTTCTTTAACTGAAGTTGCTGATGATCTAATCTCTTTTTTTATTTCATCGGAAGCGTCTTTCAATTCTCTCAACCCTTTACCTAGTCCTCTTGCTAGTTCGGGAATTTTCTTGGACCCAAAAAGCATTACTACAACTAAAAGAATAATAAATAACTCTGGGCCACCAATAAACAATAATGTAAAAGACATATTGATTGTTTTAAAATATATTACAAAACTACTAAGTATTTGACAAAAAAAACGTCTCAATAAAATTGAGACGTTTCAATAAATCAAATTTTAACTATTACTTATCATTCTTATCAGATTTTTTTACAGAATCCAACATTATTGGTGAAGCAACAAATAGTGAGGAATACGTTCCTACTAATACCCCAACCATTAAAGCGAACATAAAACCTCTGATAACTTCTCCTCCAAACATAAATATTACTAATAACACAAAAAATGTTGTTAAAGATGTATTCACGGTTCTACTTAATGTGCTATTTAATGCATTATTGACAAGCTCGTTAAAGTTTTTCTTTTTGTAAATACCCATGTGCTCACGAATTCTATCGAAAACAACAACGGTATCATTAAGGGAGTAACCTATTATTGTAAGAAGTGCTGCGATAAATGCTTGATCAATTTCTAATGAGAATGGGAGAATCCCATAAAATATTGAGAAAATTGATAAAACGATTAAAACATCATGGAAAACAGCCGCAACAGCACCTAAGCTAAATTGCCATTTTCTAAATCTTATGAGAATGTATAAGAATATGATTAGTAATGAAAAGATAATAGACCACAGTGCTGATACTTTTATATCATCAGCAATGGTCGGACCAACCTTTTGAGAACTCATTACTTCAAAACTGCCATATGAATCAAGGCCTTCGCTAAGTTTTGACATCACTAAATCATCTGCATTCAAGTCTTGACTATCGATCAAGTATTTTGTAGTTATTTTAACCTGATTATTATCACCAAAAGTTTTTACTTCAGGAAACATTTTTAGGCCATCTTCATCAACAAAGTAATTTGATAAAGCATCTCTTACTGATTCATTTTCAATTGGAGCGTCAAACCTCACAACAAACGTTCTACCTCCTTTAAAATCTACTCCGTAATTTAATTGTTTAGTTGCTAAAGACCCTATACCGATAAGTATTAGTAAAGAAGATATACCATAAAATACTTTTCTTTTTCCAATAAAATCAATGGCCGTATTTTTAAATGCACCACGAGTTATGCTATTGTCAAATGATACTGAATCCTTTTTGTTTAATCTCCAATAAAATATTAATCTAGTGATAAATATTGCTGAAAATAACGATGTAAGAATACCAATAACTAAGGTCGTAGCAAAACCTTTGATAGGACCAGAACCAAAAATGTATAAAATTATACCTGTTAGTAGGGTTGTAACGTTGGCATCAACAATTGAGCTGTAGGCATTTTTATATCCATCACTGATGGCTAATTTCAACCCTTTACCATTTAGTAATTCCTCTCTAACTCTTTCATAGATCAGTACATTAGCGTCTACCGACATACCTATTGTAAGAACAATACCTGCAATACCTGGTAATGTTAGTACCGCCCCAATAGATGACAATACTCCAAATACAAAGAATAAGTTTGCTAACAAGGCAAAGTTTGATACTATACCTGCAAAGTTGTAGTAAAATATCATGTAGATAAGCACAAATACTAAGGCTATGATAAATGACTTAAGTCCTGAATCAATAGCCTCTTGACCCAATGATGGACCTACTATAGCTTCTTCAATAATTCTGGCGGGTGCAGGTAATTTACCTGACTTAAGAATATTAGAAAGGTCATTTGCTTCGTTGATGGTAAAATTACCTGTTATTTGAGAACGTCCTCCAGAAATTTCAGATTGTACAGTTGGGAAAGAATATACATAATCATCTAAAACTATAGCAACACTCTTACCAATATTATCTGCAGTAAGTCTCTTCCATTGTCTAGCACCTTCTGCGTTCATTGCCATAGAGACTTCAGGTACTCCATTAAACTGTCCAAAATCCGTACGGGCATCTGTTACCACATCACCTTCCATTGCTGCTTTACCATCTCTTGAAGTTACTCTTAATGCAACAAGCTGAACAAACTTACCTTCTGGATCATACGGTTTTACTGTCCATGCAAACTTTAAATCTCTTGGTAAAATACTCTTTACCTCTTCTAATTTTAAATATTCATTTACTTTGGCTGTATCTTTTACGGATGACATACCGCAAACTGGACCACCGTTAGCTTGATTGTCTTGAGAAATATTAGGGAATAGTACCGCATATAAAGGGTTTTCTTTATTGAATGTTTCAGCCGATAGTGCTGCACTATCGGTCAACGCTTCATTGTCAGAACTGAGTTCATCTATAGCTAGATCAGAAATAAATTCATCGTCTTCATCTACAGTATCTTCAGTTGATGTTTGAGCATCAGGATCGCTTACCTCTTCCTCTTCAGAACTTAATACAGTAGATTTTAAGTATGTATTGACTTGGTCAATCGCACCAATAACTTCAGCATTTTCATAAGTTTCCCAAAATTCTAGTTGAGCAGTACCTTGTAATAATTTTCTAACTCTTTCAGGGTCTTTTACACCTGGTAGTTCAACTAATATCCTGCCAGATCCTTCTAATCGTTGAATATTTGGTTGAGTAACCCCAAATCGATCTATTCTAGAACGTAAAATATTAAATGATCGATTTATAGCATCCTCAACTTCAAGACTAATCACATCTAAAACCTCCTGATTAGTTGAGGTTGAGTTTATCTTGTCCTTTAGTTCTGGAGTGTAAAATATGGAAGCTAATTTTCCATCTGGATTGACCTCAGCGTAAGATTGTCCAAAAAGTGTAACAAAATCAGCTTGACTATTTCGTTGTTTTTCAAGAGATAAAGCTATTGCTGATTGAAAGGATTCATCGGAATTATAGTTGGACATTGCCTTAATAACATCAACAACTGAAACTTCAAGAGTGACATTCATACCTCCTTTCAAATCCAATCCTAAATTGATTTCACGAGATTTACATTCGTTGTAGGTATAGTTTTTAATCCCAATATTAAATACTGGTTCGGTTGCAATAGAATCAAGATATTGCTTTTCTTTAATTTCATCTCCGTTAGCGTATTCGATAGCATCTGCTTCAATTCCGTCTGCCACCCAAGTAAATGACAATTGATATAAACATACCACAGCAAACAAAATTGCAAATAGAGAAACAAAACTTTTATTCTGCATAATTTTTAATTTAGAACGGGCAAATATAGAATTTCAAATTTGAAATAGCAATTTAAAAAACAGCATAGTAATAAGTGTAAAACAATCTTTTTTAATAACTTATTAAGCCATATTATCGTAATTTAGCTAACTAAAATGTTTAGATTATATATTTTTCTATTTTTATTTACTTATTATTCAAGCTTTGGACAATTTTTGAATAGAGCTGAACTATCGATCATAGAAAATAATTTACTCATCCCTAATCCGTTAACAGGCGGGTTAAATTCTGCTCAACTTTCAAATATTGATTTAAACCAAAATGGCAAAAACGATATTTTTGTTTTTGAAAGGATTGGTGATAGAGTGTTATGTTTTTTGAACGATTCAGTCGAAAATGAAATTGTTTACTCCTACTCTAGAAAATATTCTAAACGTTTTCCAGCATTAAACAAATGGGCTCTGCTTGTCGATTTTAATTGTGATGGTAATGAAGATATCTTCACATATAATGATAGCTATGTTAAGGTATACAAAAATACTTCAACTTCTGATCTTATTAGTTTTGATACTGAAACCGAGGCATTAGTTAGTGACCTTGGTTCTATAAGCAGTGCTATAATCATTTCTGGAGTTGATATCCCTTCATTTGTGGATGTAGATGGAGATAGTGATATTGATGTTTTGACATTCAAACAAAGTGGTGGCTACATGGAATTCCATAAAAATAAAAGCATGGAATTATATGGCCATTGTGATAGTTTAATTTTTGAGTTAGAGACTGATTGCTGGGGTGAATTTTTTGAAGGTTTAAATGAATATGACCTCAACACTTGTGATGAAAACCCGAGTCAACAAGAAATTTCTATTAGAATGGGTGGAGGACATAGTGGTTCATCATCATTAACACTAGATATAGACGGTGACGATGATATGGATATTATTCTGGGAGATGTATCTTTTAATAATCTAAACCTTTTAGTTAATGGAGGAGATTCTGAAACTGCTCTGATAACTTCAGTAAATCAAGAATTTCCGATTGGTAATGGAAGTTCAGTCAGTGCCCAAATCAAGTCATTTCCAGCTGCATTTTATGTAGATGTAGATAATGATAATATTAAAGATATTGTTGTTAGTCCCAATACTAAAAATAATGCTGAAAACTTTGAAAGTTTGATGCTTTTTAAAAACACAGGTAATTCTGAAATGCCAAATTTTGAATTTTTAAAATCCAATTTCCTACAAGAACACATGCTAGACTTTGGTTCATCGGCCTACCCATCTGTGTTAGATTATAACAATGATGGATTATTCGATTTAGTAGTAGGAAATTATGGCTACCATAATGATAATAACCCGTTATCTCAATTAGCTTTATTAAGGAATATTGGTAGTATTACAGAACCAAACTTTGAAGTTGTAGATAGAAATTTCGCCAACATCTCCTCTATAGCTTTGGATACTTCATTAAATTTATCTGTTTCGGGACTTTATCCCACTTTCGGAGATCTAGACAATGATGGCGACATGGATATGATTATTGGAGACAGTAATGGAAAAATACATTATTTCAAAAATATTTCTGTAACATCAGAAGCACAATTTGAACTTGAGACAGTTCATTTTTTTGGCATTGATATAGGTCAACATGCTGCTCCATTTTTATTTGATATGAACAATGATAATCTATTAGACCTAGTAATTGGTCAGGTCAATGGAACATTATCATACTCCCAAAATAATGGAACCGAAACGTCACCTATTTTTGATAATTTAGTCGATAGCTTTGGTTATTTTTCAGTCAATAATAATGAAAGTTTGTATGGTTATAGTACACCATTTATATTTAAAAGAAATGGAGAAATTGAAATGCTTGTTGGTAGCGAAAGTGGTAGTGTTTTTCACTATAATAACATTTCTAATAATCTGGAGGGAAATTTTAATTTAGTGAATGATAACTTTCAAAACATAAAGGAGGGCTCAAATACAGCAATAGTTTTTCATGACTTTACAAATGATGGCAAAAAAGACCTGTTTATGGGTTTGCAGTCAGGCGGATTATTTTATTTCAAAAATGAAAGCACATCAAACAATACTAATAAATTTGTAGATCTTAACTTTGAGGTATATCCCAATCCTACTCAAAATTCATTTGAAGTAACCTCAAATTATAATGATGTTAAACTCTGTTTATATTCAATTCAAGGTAAAAGACTAAAAACTGAAAACTTTTACAAGTCTACTACTATTAATATTAGTGCCTTGAAACCATCTGTTTATCTGTTATCATTAGAGGTAGATGGAAAAATCGAATGGCGAAAAATCTTAAAACAATAAAATTAAACCGAATTTAGTTGGAATCAGTTAATAGTTGATTGGTAGCCACTACACCTTCAGCAGATTCGTGTAATTTTTTCAATTCGGAGTCGTTTAATTCTATTTCAACTATTTTTTCGATTCCATTTTTACCTAAAATTACTGGAACACCTAAACAAAGGTCTTTTAATCCAAATTCACCTTCTAAGAGTGTAGAACATGGGAACATTTTTTTCTGATCACAAGCTATAGCTTGAACGAGTGATGAAACAGCTGCACCAGGAGCATACCATGCAGAAGTGCCTAACATAGCTGTTAATGTGGCACCACCCACTTTAGTATCTTCTAATACTTTTTCTAAACGGTCAGTAGAGAGAAATTCTGAAGCACGAACACTATTTCTTGTGGCTAATCGTGTTAATGGTAACATTCCTTTATCACTATGTCCGCCAATAACCATACCATCGACGTCAGATGGAGGACAATCTAGAGCTTCACTAAGTCTATATTTAAAACGTGCACTATCTAAAGCCCCACCCATACCTATAATTCTATGCTTAGGTAATCCTGTGACTTGATGGGTTAAATAAGTCATAGTATCCATAGGATTACTCACAATAATTAAAATCACATCAGGAGAGTACTTAATCAAATTTTGAGCTACTGATTTAACAATACCTGCGTTAATCCCAATAAGCTCCTCTCTTGTCATTCCTGGTTTACGAGGGATTCCGCTGGTAATTACAGCTATATCACTATTTGCAGTTTTTGAATAATCGTTTGTACTACCAACAATTTTCGTGTCGAATCCATTGAGTGTTGCGGTTTGCATTAAATCCATTGCTTTTCCTTCAGCAAAGTTTTCTTTAATATCTACTAATACTACCTCTGAGGCAAAATCTTTTATAGCAATATATTCTGCACAACTTGCACCGACTGCTCCGGCTCCTACTACTGTAACTTTCATATGAGTAATTTTTTTGCAAAATTAAAAATAAGATTTTGATTATTCTATTAAATGTTGGGTTTTGTAGAGTGACGTTGGTTGTATAATTTAAGCAATTGAATAACTGAAAATATATTCATATCTTTATAGGCTGTTATTTTATCACAAAACCAAAATGAGTTTACGAATTAGTTTAGCTATAGTTTTTTTGTCTAATTGTGTGTTTGCTCAAATAGATGCTGGTCAGGATATAACTATTTGCGAAATACAGGCTGTCAATCTTTCAGCCGACTACACTCCCAATTCCGTTGGAACAAATGACTATGTTTTAGAAAATGTTCCATACACGACTGAAAATTATTCTGGTACGCTGGTAAATATGTTTGACGACTCAGAACAAGGGCCATTTGACATAGGTTTTGAATTTTGTTTTTTTGGAAATATTTACAGTCAATTTTGTCTTGGATCAAACGGGTGGATAACCTTTGATTGTGGTCAACCTACCACCTACGTTTCAGGTCCAATTCCAAACCCTGTAGCACCTGTTAACTCAATAATGGGTCCTTGGTCAGATTGGAATCCTGGTGTAGGAGGTCAAATAAGATACGAGACTATAGGGGTTGCACCTAACAGAGCACTCGTAGTCAACTGGATTGATGTGCCGTTATATGGCGGTGCATGTGGTGCCTACCAAGGTAAATTTCAGATAGTTTTGAGAGAGACAACTAATATCATAGAAAATAATATAGAATACAAAACAAACTGCCCAGATGAAGGTGCGGGTGGTTCAGATATTGCGGTACAAGGTATTCAGAATATTGATGGATCAATTGCAATAGTTGTTCCTGGAAGAAACGCAACAGCATGGGAAGCTACTAATGAATCTCACCAATACATACCTTCAGGTCTTGCAACATCTAATGTTCAATGGTTTGACGAAAATAATGTATTGGTAGGAGAAGGTACAGATGTAACTGTCAATCCATTAGTTACTACCACCTATACAGTTACAGCATCTGAATGCCCAGATGTTTATACTGATAATATTACGGTATTTGTTTCTACTCCTCCATCCATACAAACGGTCATTGACGACAACATCTGTCCTGGTGAAATTTATGGTAGCATTGAAATAACACCAAATGGTGGTGTTTTGCCACTTTCATATTTATGGACAACTACCTCGGGCTCATTCTCAGCTAATACTGAAGACATTTTCAACCTTAATGCTGATAGTTACTCATTAACTATTACAGATGATCTGGGCTGTGAAACAGACTTTGGGCCGTTTACTATATCTCCACCACCACTTGATATTGAAATTTTCGAGTCTATAGACCCTGTGAGTTGTTTTGGTTTTAGTGATGGTGTTATTTCAACAACCACCAGTGGTGGTACTCCGGGATATTCGTATTTGTGGACTGGCGACAACTCAATAACAGGTAATGGCACAAATACCATTTCAGACTTAGCTGCAGGAAGTTATACCGTAGTTGTGACTGATAATAATAACTGTCAAGATTCATCAACTTTTATTGTTGGACAAAACTCATCCATAACCATCATAAGTTCAGAGTCGGATTATAATGGCTTTAATGTAAAATGTTACGGTAATAATGATGCATGGATATCGTGCCTAGCCACTGGTGGATTACTACCTTATGAATTTCATTGGATTAATGATCAAACATTAGATACTATATCCAATCAATCTGATTTATACGATTTGCCAGCAGGTAATTATAGTTTATATGTAATTGACGCTGAAGGCTGTCCTAATTCATTATCATTTGATATTACTCAACCAGATTCTATTTCGATAGATATCTCAGATTATAGTCATAAAAGCTGTACCTATAACAACGATGGCTTTATCGAAGTTGCTAGTTGGGGAGGACCTGATAATCCAGCTTTTTCAGAAAATTATTTACCATTTACTTTTGAATGGAAAGGACAGAATTCATTTTATTCAGAAAATGAAAATATTTATAATTTATCTGAAGGGGTCTATACAATCACTGTCAAAGATGTTAATGATTGTACTAATAGCTTAGACTTTGAAATTACTCAACCACCATTTGTCATAGCGGATTATAGAGTTCTTAATGACACTGTTACAACAAACTATCCGTTTACAAATATTTATGATATCTCGGAGGGGAATATTGTTGAGTGGCAATGGGAAATTAGTAATGGTTTTTCTTCTAGTTCTCAAAATATTTACGATTTAGATTTATCCACTAACTTAGATTCTTCTGGTGTTAAATACTTTGATCTTAAATTAGTTGTGACCGATGAATTCATGTGTAAAGATAGCGTATATGGTACTTTAGCTATAAAAGACGAGCACACCTTATTTGTCCCGAACGGATTTACGCCTGATATGGACGGCAATAATGATACCTTTAAAGTTTTTTATCACGGAATGAAAACTGAAACCTTTAGTATTATCATTTATGACAGGTTCGGTTCGATTGTTTTCAAGTCTAACAATCCCAATGTTGAATGGGATGGTACTAATATGTTTACCTCTAATCCATTGATTACTGGAGCATATACCTATGTTTTAAGCTATCAGGATTTCGAAAGTAAGATATACGATCATACCAACTGTGAAAATTGTAGTGGCACAATTACCTTAGTCAGATAAGCCCTTTTTAGCTGACTTGAATTTACAATCATAAATTATTATGTTTGTAAGTGTAATTCCTTAAACCTACAACGCATGAAAAAACTATCTCTATGTATTATATTATACTTTATATGCTACTATCCATCATTTGCTCAATTTACAGCAAATGAAGATGTTATCAAGTGTGATACAACAAATACAACCCTCAGTGTAAGCATGTCAGATAATATAATTCAAGGAGGAAATTATACTATTGATGATATCCCAATTCTATTAGATGATATGGTTGGTTTAAATACTTTAAACAACCTTACTGACGATGTGTTTTCAGACGTTATTGATATTGGCTTTGACTTTGATTTTTATTGTAATACCTATAACCAATTATTAATATCAACCAATAACTACCTTACATTTGATTTAACTGATGCACTAAACTATTCACCATGGTTTACTTATGAAATCCCTAATAATATCGGAGCATTTTTTACGGTTTTGAACGCCATTTTAGGACCATGGTTAGATCTAAATCCAAACAACGGTGGTATAATTAAATATGGGGTTTTTGGCACAGCACCCTACAGAAGGTTTGTAGTTTCGTTTGAAAACTTTGGATATTTTAGTTGCAGTAATTTAGAATTCAATGGTCAAATTAAGCTGTTTGAAACCACTAATCAAATTGAAGTACATATACAAGACCAACCAATTTGTAATAATTGGAATAATGGTTTGTCAGTTCTAGGTTTAGTAAATGAAGATGAAAGTGACTATTTAATTTATCCGGGATGGAATAATACTCAAATGACGGCAATTAATCAGGGGTTTAGATTTTCGCCTTCAACTATAACTTGGAGTACAAATGCAGGAGTTGTTGGCACTGGAGATTCAATCATGGTTAACCCAATTCTTACAACTACTTATTTTGTGAGTATGAGTTCGTGTAATGCTATTTATCGCGATACCGTGACAGTTTTTGTATCAACACCTATAATTTTACAACCGACAATTGATGATATTTTATGTCCTGGGGATTCCTTAGCAAATATAAATCTTAACTTAAGTGGGGGTACCGCACCTCTAACTTATTTTTGGTCAAGTCAAACTAATAATTACAACTCTAATTCGGAGGATGCAATAGGAATTGGACCTGGTATTTATAGCGTTAATATTACAGATAGTTTAGGATGTGAAACTCAATCACCTGACTTTACTATTTCTGAAATTCCAGATTCATTTATTCTGGACTACAGAATATATAATGCTAGTTGCTATGGATTCGATGACGGTAAGCTTGTTGTTAAAGTTACTGGTGGTACACCTAACTATAACTATAACTGGAGTAGTGATCATTCATTTTTAGGCAACGGAACTGACTCAATCTATGAACTAGAAAAAGGGCAATATAAACTTGTATTGACAGATTTTAATGGATGTAGTGATTCTATTTCTGTCTTGGTTAATGAAAATAATCCGATTTTAATTGAAAAATTTGCCTCGGATTATAATGGATATAATATCAGTTGCTTTGAAGGTAATGACGGATGGTTGACATTTTCTGCAGAAAGTGGAGAAGAGCCTTACAGTTATGAACTGATTAAAATAAGTAACTCAGAGATCATATCATCAAATTTCACCATAGAAAATTTAGAATCTGATAGTTATCGAATAGTGGTAACAGATTCTGAGGGTTGCTCGAGTAATTTAGAATTTACCTTAAATCAACCCCCAAAACTAGAAATAGAATTAGTAAATATTCAGCATGAAAGTTGCACTTATAATAATGATGGTTTTATGGAAATAAAGGTAACTGGTGGAGTTGCAGATTCCATTAATCCTGAGGTAGATTATTCATACCAATGGTTGAAAAATAATTTATCATACTCAAAGCTAAAAGATATATATGAGCTAGAGGCTGCCAACTATACTGTATTGGTTAGTGATAAAAATAAATGTAAATCAAAACTAGAAATAGAAATTACAGAACCAAAAGAAGTCAAAGCAAATTATAGAATACTGAACGATACGGTAACAGTTAATTACCCATTCGTGAATTTGTACGATAACTCAGAGGGTGATATTATTGAATGGTATTGGGAATTGAGTAATGGATTTACCTCAATAGAAAAAAACATATATGATCTTGAATTATCTTACGATTTAGATAGTAGCGGAGTGATATATTATGACCTGAAACTAGTTGTGATTGACCAAAATTTTTGCACGGATAGTATTTCTGGGAAATTAGCCGTAAAAGATGAACATACTCTCTATGTGCCAAACGGTTTTACACCAGATGGTGATGGTAAAAATGATTTATTTAAAGTTGTACATCATGGTATATTAAAAGGGAGTTATAAAATGAATATTTATGACCGTTTCAGCTCTTTGATTTTTCATTCAAGTGACCCTGATTTAGGTTGGGATGGCAAAAATATGTTTACGAAAAATGATGTTATGATAGGTGCATACACTTATGAAATTATGTACCAAGATTTTGAACGCCGAATTTATGATAAAAATAATTGCGTTAGTTGTATAGGAACTGTAACATTAACTAGATAAAAAAAGATCTTCTGAATAGAAGACCTTTTTTATTTAATGTGATAATTAGATATCAATTTTGGCGTATTTGGCATTTTGCTCAATGAATAATCGTCTTGGTGGCACCTCATCCCCCATTAACATTGAGAAGATTCTATCTGCTTCAGCAGCACTATCAATAGTGACTTGTCTTAAAGTTCTAGTTTCAGGGTTCATGGTTGTATCCCACAACTGCTCAGCGTTCATCTCACCCAAACCTTTGTATCGTTGTATACTCGATCCGTTTAACTTTTCAACTAGAAGATCCCGTTCATCATCTGACCAACAATAATGCTGTTCTTTTCCTTTCTTTACTAAATAAAGTGGTGGAGTAGCTATATACAAATAACCACTTTCTACTAACTCTTTCATGTATCTAAAGAAAAAAGTTAAAATCAATGTTGCAATGTGAGATCCGTCAACATCAGCATCCGTCATAATAACTATCTTATGATACCTCAGCTTTTCTAGATTTAAAGCTTTTGAGTCTTCCTCAGTACCTATAGTAACACCTAAAGCAGTATACATATTCTTGATTTCTTCATTCTCAAAAACTTTGTGTTGCATAGCTTTTTCAACATTTAATATTTTACCCCTTAGAGGTAAAATAGCTTGAAAAAATCTGTCACGACCTTGCTTAGCAGTTCCTCCTGCAGAATCTCCCTCAACTAGGAAAATTTCACATTTTTGGGGGTCTTTATCTGAGCAATCTGCTAACTTGCCTGGTAGTCCTGATCCTGATAGTACATTTTTTCTCTGTACCATTTCTCTGGCTTTACGTGCAGCATTTCTAGCCTGAGCTGCTAAAAGAACTTTCTGAACAATTTGTTTGGCCATATTTGGATTCTCTTCCAAATAGTTAGTTAACATTTCACCAACAGCCTGATCTACAGCTCCAGTAACTTCTTTGTTACCTAATTTAGTCTTGGTTTGCCCTTCAAATTGGGGCTCCATAACTTTAACCGAAATTACCGCTGTTAGTCCTTCCCTAAAATCATCACCTGCAATTTCAAATTTAACTTTGTCTAGCATTCCCGATTCATCGGCATATTTTTTAAGTGTACGAGTCAATGCTCTTCTGAAGCCAGAAAGATGTGTTCCTCCTTCATGGGTATTAATATTATTAACGTATGAATGAATATTTTCAGAATACGAGGTGTTGTAGTGCATCGCTATCTCAACGGGAACGCCATTCTTTTCGGTATCCATATGGATAACACTTTCTAATAGTTTCTCTCTATTTTCATCTATTAGCTCAACAAAGTCAATTAGACCATTTTCAGAAATAAAGTTATCCTTAATAAAATCACCATTTTCATCCGTTCTACGTTTGTCGGTAAGTGATAATCTAATGCCTTTATTCAAAAACGATAATTCTCTCAAACGGCTTTGAAGAATATCAAAATGATAAACTGTTTCGTGAAATATTTCACGATCGGGTAAAAATGTAACTATTGTTCCTGTTTTATCAGTAGTACCTATTTCTTTAACATCGTATTTAGGCACCCCACGTTCGTATTCTTGCTGATAGACTTTCCCGTTTCGGTGTACCTCTACTTTTAAATGTATCGATAAAGCGTTAACACAGGAAACACCAACACCATGAAGACCACCTGAGACTTTATAAGAATCCTTATCAAATTTTCCTCCAGCATGTAGAACAGTCATTACTACTTCTAGTGCTGATTTTTTTTCTTTTGGGTGTATGTCTGTTGGAATACCTCTACCATTGTCAATAACAGTAATGGAATTATCTTCATTTATGTGTACATCAATGTCCGTACAATGTCCGGCAAGTGCTTCATCAATTGAATTATCGACTACCTCATAGACCAAATGATGTAAGCCTTTTTGACCAATATCTCCGATATACATTGCTGGTCGTTTGCGAACAGCTTCTAACCCTTCAAGTACTTGAATATTACCCGCACCGTAATCGGTGTTGTTTTCTAAATTTTCACTCATTAGTTATATATTTTACTTGGCTATTTTTACCTAGTTTAAACAAAAATAAAAAAAGCACTAAAGGACACTGTAAAAAAAGCATCTATTATACACCTACTTATTAACAAATAGTGAATAAGTTATAGCTTAAATGATAATCCAAAAAACACCTGTGGACCGAGTGCAGAATAGTTTTGCCAGACTTGATAGTTACTTATCAAATTATAAGCCTTAAAGTAGGCTGAAAACACTGTGTTATAGCGATATTCTAACTGCATATTAAAGTCAATAATATCATTTAACTCAGGCACATGACTGGTGGGTGAGGTTTTTGATCTATTAAAGGCTGAAAATACTTCTATCTGAGGAATGATTTTGTCACCGATGTTATACTGTGCCCAAACTGATGTTGTTAATGTGGGTTTATAAGCATAATATACTAATGAATCAGTAGTATATCGATTATACTTCATATGGAAACCAAGCTGACCACTTTGGTTAAACTGCCACAGCAAATTAGATTGTATTGTAAAAAGACTGACGTCATCATAAACTGATCGAAACTTATTTTGATGGGTTGAATTTGTATCTAACTCAAAAAAGGACATGTCTAATACCCTAGAATAGGATAATTCTGTATCAAACTGCATATTTGAAGCTAGATGTGATTTGAGGCCAATGAATCCATCGTAGATAGTTTTCGAATTAATTAATGAAAGTCCGTCTCCATCAAAGACCTGTGGATTTAGAATATATGGATTCGCTTTACTGAGCGTATGGTATGAATTTTCGATTAAACCACCTCTTATTCCTCCGTAAACAAGTTGATACTTATCTGAAATAGGATACATATACCTCAGTATTGGGTAAACTGACACTCTTACACTGCTAGTGTCTCTAATGTCGTAGGACTGTAATTCGAATCCTATTTTCATTTTACCCCCTTTAAATTCTCGAGTAATAGTAGGCTTAAAAGTCAAAATCAACTCTTTTGATAATGAATCAGCTAATTGATAGGATTCAGATAAATTGTTAAAATCATAATCTACCCCTAAAGTAAGGGCGTAATCATAGTCATTATAGGTTTGTTTTAAACTCAACTGCCAATCGATGGAATTTTCGATAAATTCATTTAAATCATAAGCATGTAACTTAGTATAGTATTGAAGCCTATTAGCATCGGTGTGCTTACTTTTTAATGAAATTCCAAAATCAGTATATCCCCAATATTCTGGATTACGGATTTCTTCAGAACTAAACAAGATGGAATTATAGCCATAGGCCTGAAGTTTCTTTCCTTTTCTTGAAGCATAGGCATTTAATATCCCTAATTCAGTATCATTCTTAGCATAAAAAGCAATATCTGTTTCTCTAAAGCTAGCATCTACTTTTTCATCTTCATTAAAGGTACTTTTAACATTTGCATATGATTCAATATAGCCTATCTCAAAACCGTATGTTGTTTTTTTATTTCTATCGGAACTATAATATAGCTTTGAAGTTGGCATACTCATATTTCCTACTCCTCCATAAAATAAGGTATTGTAAATTTTATTTAAAGGTTCTCCTTTAATTTTAGCAGCTTGTATTGGTTCTAGGCTAAGCTGAGTATTAAATGACTTGTTAATCGGATAATAATTAAATGTGGTTTTAGATTGTATGGTATCTATTAGCTTGGGTACAGTATTAATTTTTTCTGAAAGGGGTAATTTTGGAATATACGTTTGTGTAATCTGTACTTCTTGAATACCTAAATCATTATTGTTATCCTGAGCTAACACACTGCTAGCTAAAGAAATAAGAAAAAATATTAATATTAATCTATTATTCATCTTCAATAATTTCTTCTTCAAAGAGCTCATATAGTTCTACATCATTTAATAAATCTATGATGAGATTATCTTTCTCTAGGGGTTGATTTAGTTGATTTTCATAGGTGTTTATTTCCTCAATTTTTTGCTTGCATATTCCTACCAACTCATCATCACCTTTATAATTATCTATCACACTTTGCAGGGTTGCTTTTGATTGAAAATAATTATTTTTAACGAGATAAATATCTGCTAATAGTATAAAAGCTTTTGCTATAAAATAATCACTATAAAATTTCTCTGAGAGCTCAAAAATTGCAGATTCACTCGATACATAGTCATCTTCTAAAAATGAAATATATGCTAATTGATATTTAGCCTCAGCACCAACATCAGCGTTAGTCTGTTCAGAAATAATAGTATACTCTTTTTTTGATAAATTTATTTCTCCAGAATCAAAGTAGTTATTAGCTATAATTAGTCGGGCTTGCGATTGAATTTCAAGACTAACTTTTTCTAAATCCAATACTTTTTGTGCAAATTCTAGTTTTGAAGATAAAATATCAAGATTGAGATAACACTTAAAAAGCTTGAGAGTGGCCTCTCTAATTGTGGTATTATCCTGTGCTATTTCTAAAAGCATGGTGTAATGTAAGGCTGCAACGCCATATTCTTTTCGCTCAAATTCAATACTTGACAAACGATTTAAAGCTCTTTCAGTAAACTCATTATTAGGATATTCAATAACGAAAATATAATCCTCTATGGACGCCTCTGGTGATTGAGTTTGTAAACACTCCGCTCTATAAAAATGAGCATTGAGTTTAAAAATTGGCTCTTCAAAACTTCTGAAGTAGTTATTAAAAGCAGGAATGGCCCGATCGTAATCTTGATTTAAATATAGATTTTCAGCAGCCTCGTAACTTATTGAATCTTTTGAAGCTACTTCTACAACCACATTTGATAATCTATCTATATAGTTAAAGTAATTACTTACATCTCCAGATTCAACCGATAAATTTTTGAAAGCAACAAGTGCTTCTTTTGCTTCAGTAGAATTAGGATAACCTTCAATAACTTTTTTAAATTGTTCAACAGCAAAATCTAGTTTATCATCATTGTAATAATTCAAACCTATATTTAAAGTGGCTTTTTTAATTAATGGACTATTAGGATGATTTTCAATTAAATCGAATAATAGTTGAAGAGACTCGTTTTCTTTACCATTATTCAAATAAATATTACTCAAACTTAAAAGAGCATCATCGTGATATATTGAATTAGGAAACTCAATAATTAATCTATTGAGAATGGATTGTTTTTTTTCTAATTGTTGTATTAATCCTAAACAAATAGATTGTTGATATAATGAATAATCTATATCAAATGAACCAACATCCTCTGCTTGTTTGTAATATTCATTACTTCTATTAAAATCTCTAGTCATATAATAAGCGTCACCTAATCTCAAATAGGCATCTGTAAGTCTATTATTATCTTTTGTTTTTTTGACGTACTTTCTGAACCATGTAATTGATTGACTAAAATTGTTTAGTTTAAAGTGAGCGTATGCTAATGAATAATGAGATTCTGAAAACTCTTTTATTTCATAGGCACCTGTACGCATTTGAAAAGTTTTAAAATGCTGTATCGCATCAGAGTATTGGCCTAATTGATAGTGAGCTTCTGCCAGCCAATACTGACTATTGACCGAAATATTAGGGTTCAGGTCATATTCTAATGCTTTTTCAAACCGATTGATAGAGTTAGAAAAATCTCCCCTAATATAACTTTGTAAAGCAAGTAGATAATTCAACTTTTGGTAGGCTTGTTTTTGTTCGAAAGACAGTGTTTCAAGTTCTGACAATTTTTCTTCGGCTATCTTATAGTTTTTAGTCGAAGTATAAGCCTTTATGAGAAGGCTTTTAACATAATCCAAGTGGATTGAAAGTGGATAATCGTCAATGAAAAACTCTATCTTTTCAATTTCGTCTTCTAATGAGTTTTTCACTTCACATACAAGCTTAACTTCGTTAAAAGCAGCATCTTCTTTTATGGCGTAATCAAAATTAAAGGATGAAGCGTATCTAAAAGCGTTAATTGCTAAGAGCTTTTCATCCAGTTTTAAATATGTTTTAGCCAGTTTATGAGCCGCAAACTGCGATAAACTATCATTCTCTGTTAATAATTCTTCAAATGATCCAACCGCTTTATCATAATTCTGTAGATAATAATTCGCTTCAGCGTAATGGAATTTTTCAGTTCGTTCTAAAGTATTATCAGTTAATTGATATTGATCGAAATAACTAATGGATTGCTTATATTTTTTTAGACCATAGTAAGCATTTCCTAATAATCTCAATAGTTCCTTATCTCTTTTAGCGTTGTACTGTTTTTCTAATAATGGTAATGCAAAATCAATAAGATCCTGATATCTACGCTGATAATAATAAATATGAGTAATATAATAGCTACTGATTATGCCTAGCTTTGGTGTCTCTAACAGATCTTCAAAATATATTAAAGCATTGGCATAATTACCTTCTTCGTAAGCAATATGACCTAAACAATAAGTCATTAAATCAGTATAAGTAAACTTTACTGTTTTAAGATCAAAAAATGCCCACTGAGCATTTTCAAACTGACCTAATTCAAAATAAGAGTATCCCAGTCTAAAATAAAACATAGCCTCTTCATCAGTATTCAAATCTCGAGCACTTACCAAATTCATCTGCTCGACAGCCTTACTATAATTTTTATTTCTATAATGAAATTTTGAAAGCATCAATCTAGCTTGATTTCTAAAACTTCCAAAAGGATAATCAATGAGGTAGCTTTTGAGTCTGAATTCGGCTTCATCATTAAACAATTCAAAGGCAGATAATGCTTGTAAAAAACGTACTCTTTCTGTTTGCTTTCCAGTTCTGTTTTCACAAAAGTTAAACCTCTCACATTCAGAATAAGCTAATGCGAATTGATTTTGTCGAAGTAGGTTTTCGATATGCTCAAGATTACATTGTTGAGCATGCAATAACTGACTCAGAAAAAGAAATAAAATACCAATCCTAAGTTTCATTGATTTTCTTTGAAAGCTAAATTATCAAAGAAAGCCCGAAGACCGTTTCAAGCATTAATAAGTTATTAACAGATTATGTGTGTATAAAGAAGTATTGACCATAGCATTAAAAAAACTAAATTTGTGAGAATACCATTACACTTTTTTATGCCTATTGTTGAACTTAAACATGCCGACATTTACCAGCAAAAACAAGCTGTACTTAGTAACGTTTCATTCTGTATAAATGAATCTGAATTCTTCTATTTGATTGGCTCTACTGGTAGCGGTAAGAGTAGTCTGTTAAAAACACTTTACGCCGATTTGCCCTTGATTAATGGCGTTGCTGAAGTAGTTGACTATCAACTTTTTGGAATCAAACCTTCGTTCATCCCTTATTTAAGAAGAAAAATTGGTATAATATTTCAAGATTTTCAATTATTAACTGATCGTTCTGTATTTGAAAATCTGGAGTTTGTGCTAGACATCACTGGATGGAAAAATAATTCTGAGAAACAGTCAAAAATTGAGGATGTTCTTGAAAAGGTAGAGATGAAGAATGACATGCATAAAATGCCATACGAATTATCAGGTGGAGAACAACAACGTGTTTGTATTGCAAGAGCACTACTAAATGATCCTAAGCTAATTCTTGCTGATGAACCTACCGGGAATTTAGACCCTGAAACTACTAATAAAATCCTTCAACTAATTCACGGATTATGTAAAGATGGTTGCGCGGTATTGATGGCAACTCACGAACATGATCTGATCAATCGTTTTCCAGCTAAAGTGTTAAAATGCCAAAATGGTCAGTTAATTGAAGTTGACCAAAAATGACCAAAAAAAAAGCACTTCATATCATTGCTTTTAACATTCCCTTTCCGGCTGACTATGGCGGTATTATTGATATTTTTTACAAAATTATTGCCTTTTATAATCTAGGCATTGATATTCATCTCCATTGTTTTGAGTATGGACGAAAACACACTAATACTTTAGAAAAATACTGCCAGTCTGTTAACTATTACAAGAGAAAAAACGGATTTAAATACATTTTTTCAACTACACCATATTTTATTGAAACACGGTTCGACACAACTTTACTGCAAAATTTAATCGATCAACCCTATCCTATTCTTTCTGAGGGTATACACTGTTCAAAAACAATTTTAAACTCCTCATTGAAAGATCGAAAAAGATTTGTACGTACACATAATATTGAAGAATACTACTATAAAGCTTTGGCAGTAAATGAGTCAACTTTCTGGAAAAAAATCTATTATTATTCTGAATATATAAAGTCGAAACATTATGAAAAAAAGATTGATCAATTTGATGGTGTTTTTTCAATCAGTCAAAATGATTTTAATCATTTCAAAAAAATTACAAAATCCTTCTTCATAAGGGCTTTTCACTCTAATACTAACATCCAATCTACCGAAGGAACAGGTAGGTTTGCATTATATCATGGAAACCTTTCAGTAGCTGAAAATCATAAAGCTGCACTTTTTCTCATTAAAGAGGTTTTTGATGACCTTGATTACCATTTAATAATTGCTGGAAAAAATCCAAGTAAAAAGCTAATCAATGCAGCAAAATCTAATGCAAAAATAAGACTCATAGCAAACCCTTCTCAGGAACGGATGAGCAGCTTGATTTCAGAGGCTCAAATGATTCTATTACCAACTCACCAAAACACAGGTATAAAACTCAAACTCATTGAGTCGCTTCATAAAGGAAGATTTTGTATAGTTAATGATAATATGATTAAAGGTACTGAATTAGAACCTTTTTGTGAACTAGCTAATCATGCAGCTAATTGGAAAGTTAAAATTAATGAACTAAAAGAGAAACCATTCAATCGTGACTCAATTGAAGAAAGAAAAAAAATAATCACTATTTTCAATAACGAAGCTGAAGCACAAAAAATGGTCGATATAATTTTTAAAGAAAAATAGTCTTTAAAACCTTCTCTTCATTTTGCCAATTATATGTTTTTATAGCTGACTCAAAGCTATACTTTGATTGATTTTCAACCATTCTTAAGATTTGTTTAGACACATTCTTTGGCTCTCTATTTTCTAATAGTTCACCAACACTAAACTCTGCTAATACTTTTTTAACTTCAACTAAAGGTGTTGATAAGACTGGTGTATGAGCATGGATATAATCAAACAACTTATTTGGTAAACTATATTCAAAACTCAAACCAAAAGGCTCTTCAAACAAAATACCAATACTTGCTTCTTGAGTATGTTTTTGCATTTTGTCATAAGGTAAACGCCCAAAGAAAATAACTCTATCAGCAACATTTTCTGACTCAGCTAATTGCTTTAATAAGCTATAGCCTGGGCCATTACCAATTATTTTTAATTCAAAATCTGGCAAATACTTCATACAGGAAATAATCAAATCTATACCTCGTGCTGGATTCATATTGCCTTGATAAATAATTGTTTTAGTTTTAGGTATTGGCTCAAGACCTTTAGAGATTGGTACATTTTTGATTACTTTCATCTGAATATTATAGCTGTTTTTATAATGATCAGATATAGAGTCACAAACGGTATACGATTGATTTAATTTTGGAAGCAGGGAGGATTCTATACTTTGCCAAATTCTTCTTTTAAATGGTCTATTAACTAACTCTGGTACTTCTGTAAATAATTCATGACTATCATATATCAATGATATATTTTTAATTTTAGCTGCAAAATAATTTGCTGGCAGGGTGTCTAAATCGTTACTTAATAATGCAGAACAAGGCTTAAATAAAATAAGAAAAAACAATCTCACATTAAACTCTATGTAAAATAATGGTCCTCTTTTAAATATGTTGTTTATTCTATGGGTGTAATATTCTCTTTTCAGCGGCTTGCTCCAGCTGTTTAGACGCCCAATTAACGATACTTCAAAGCCCATCTTTTGTAAGGATTGACATACTTTAAACACCCGCTGATCGGTATTTATATCGTTTGTTACAGAAACAATGATTTTCTTTCTCACGGATGCGAAAATACACAAATTAAGAAGAGTCTTTTTCATAAGTATTTTTACCTTTGAACTTTATGAGACTTCTGCAAAATTATTCATTAAAACAACTGAACACATTCGGAATTGATGCATATTCCGAATACTTTGGAGCATTTGACTCAATTATGGTTTTAAGTGAAATGCTTGAACAGTCTATTGCACCACTTACTATTTTGGGAGGTGGAAGTAATATTTTACTTACTCAGGATATAAAGGGTACGGTTTTAAAAAATGAAATAAAGGGAATCACAATTATAGAAGAGGACAATGAAGTAGCCACTGTGAGAGTTGGTGCAGGGGTAGTTTGGCATGATTTTGTGATGTGGAGCATTGAACAACATTTGGGTGGCATTGAAAACCTATCATTGATACCAGGAAGTGTTGGTGCTGCACCCATGCAAAATATAGGGGCATATGGCACTGAATTAAAGTCGGTTTTTAAAGAACTAACAGCACTAAATATTAACACAAGAGCTATTAAAACCTTCAACAACGAAGAATGTAAATTTGGATACCGCCAATCTGTTTTTAAAGGCGAGCTTAAAAATCAATTTATCATTTGTGAAGTTACTTTTCAACTCTCTAAAACACACAAACCTAACACTTCATATGGCGCCATTGAGGAAGAACTTAACAAGAGTGGATCAGAGATCAGTATACAAAGTATAAGTCAAGCCGTTGTTGCCATCAGACAGCGAAAATTACCCGATCCAGATAAGATTGGTAATAGTGGTAGTTTTTTTAAGAATCCTACTATTACTAATGCTCAATTTAATACTCTAAAGATAAAATTCCCTGCAATCGTTGGCTACCCCAATGGAAATGGACATACAAAAGTTGCTGCTGGCTGGCTTATCGATCAAGCAGGTTGGAAAGGTTATCGAAAAGGTGATGCAGGTGTTCATAAACACCAAGCTTTAGTATTAGTAAATTACGGAAAGGCAAGTGGTAAAGAAATTCTTCAGCTTGCCAAGGCTATTCAAAGCTCAGTATTTGAAAAATATGGCATTGAATTAGTACCAGAAGTCAATATAATATAGCTGGAGATTATTTTTTAAAAATTAAAGTCAAAACCTAATCAAATAGATCAAACTCATATTTAAGCCCAATAATTTGAGTTTCTTTAGGAGATAAATCAGAGCGTTTATTTTCAACACCATAAAATAAAACCACCTCACCAGCTTTTTTCATAACATAAGACAGTCCTAAAGTAAAACGAGTTTTGCTAATATCCTTTTCTGAGTCTGCATTGTGAAACATTTCTACTCCTAATACTGGCGTGAGATTAGAGCGTTTAATATCATACGAAAGACCTGTTTTGAATCTAAAGTTTGTACGAGCCTCAGCAGTGGGAACATTTAGTTCAGTTTTTGATTGATACCGTAATCGATACTTTAAAGAAAACCGATTAATGGGTAATTTATAATTGATATCTGTACTCCACCTAAGGTGATTTTCATAACCTTGGATTTTTCCTTTAGTGTCGTTTTCCCTCATGTAACGAAGACCTGCTCCTAAAGAAATATTATATTTAAACTTATACTTAACGCCTAATTGAGTGAAATATACATCGACAGTATTTGAATTATCTTTTAAACGTAACTGTTGATTTAAATCTACTTTCCAATTGGAGTTTATAGAATAATTTAAGGAAGCCGAACTCCAAGATTCTAAATCTTTCTCCACTTCAATAACATTATCTTGAGCCAAAGTAGATATTGAGCTTGTAAGTAATGATAAAAATAACAGTAATAAACTGAGGCGATGTTTTAACATTATTTGGATTGATAGTATTTAACATTAACTGAAGCTGTTCCTTTAATGAAATCTACACTGCCAACTTTTACAGAACTGACCTCAAAACCCATTCTGTCTTCAATATCTTTTTTCAATATCTCGTAATTCTCAGGCTTTATATTTTCTATCTTATCATATACTATTTTCTTAGAGCTCAGTTTATGTACTTGCCATACATTTTCAATAATATATATACAAGCAATTATAATTGTGTTGGCCCCAACAATTTCAGCATAACTCAGTTTTCTATTAGCTAAAGAATTAATAACCGAAACCCCAATAACTACAAAGAGATAAGTCATTTCCTTTATATCAATTGAGGTTGTTCGATACCTTATGATACCAAAGATGGCAAAGAGACCCAGAGCCATCCCTAAGTCCAATTGGAATTTCTTTAAAGTGAAACATAAAAAGAATACAATAATCCCCACCATATAGAAAGCAAATGTGTAGTCTTTTCGGTTAGAATTACTGTAATACAACCAACGGATAATAAGCGTTAAAAAGAAGATGTTTAGAAAAAAACGGAAAACCATTTTATAAAAATCATCATCAAAAAGAGGAATATTAAAAAGTTCAGACATTTTAAAAATAAATTTGTTGAAGCTATATGTTTAGCAATAAGTTGTAAAGAAAGTAATAGCAATTAAGCTTAATAAAAGACTTCCAATTATTTACTAAATTCGTTAAGCAAATTAAGTCATTTTTTACAACTTAACAATAAATTAATATTAGTATTTAATCTAGAGACCTTTATAATTGATATCATATTTATAAAGTAACTCTGTTTGAGTTGTTTAGTCATAACTATTTTGGTGATGTGAAATTAATTTAGAGTAATAATTTTTTATTTGGGTTATATTATGGTAATCCTGTGGTATAAAATTTCAATTATATTAACTTCATCAGTTGCAGGACTTCGAATAATACCTGACATTGTACACAATTGACAATTTGAAGTATGGTAATAAACAGCAGTAAAAGGAATTGTCACTTTTGGGCTATCTAAACCTTGAACATTACAAGTACAATCAACACCAGTATTATTTGTGTCATTAGAAATATATGCAGAATAGGCATCCTCATCTAATGGAATATCTAAAGGAACTACAATTCCATAAAGTTCATAAAAAACAATTTTTGAATCTATGCTGTGAGGCCCTTGCTTATCAGGATCTACAAAAATTATCTCAGTAAATAGATAATTTGTTTATGTATTAGTCAAAAGCAAATTTCTAGCTTAGAAAATGGAAAAACACCTATCAAACAAGACGATCTTGTCCGTATAGCTAAAGCACTAAATATTCTTGTCGATAAGATAGTT
>JBMHBP010000006.1:0-16562 GCA_049890295.1 Flavobacteriales bacterium
CAACAGTATTACTTATTGATTTAGTCCATATTAATTGTCCATTGGCACCATTTATTTTATGTATTCTAGACATATTTGGCGGCATAAATATAACAGCGCAATTTCCATCTGAATCAACTATGCCTCTATTTACTTTGCCTGCAGGACCATCAGTAAATACATTTTCCCATACAATATCTTCATTGTAAGTTGTATTGTTTGGAATTAATTGACAAAAAGTGGTGTGGGGAATTATTAAGAATAAAAAGTAGATTAAGAAATTTTTCATTAGAATATTCATATCAAAAAAAATAAAATTAATTATATCTTGATGCTGAAAATGACACAACATAAGTGTTACTGTTAAATAAATAATCACAGTTGAATCGAATTTCAGAATCAGCCCCATCCTTAATGATTTGACCTTCTCCATTATATATAACAGTAGATTCAACATGTGGGTCAAAAACAGTATCATTAATTGTAAAATCTAAGGTTTTAGCATCTACAAACAAAAGAGAAAGATTAAAAGAGTCATTTGGAGAATATCCATTTTCTTGACTAAATGCTAGTCCATTATATGGATAATCCAATTTTATTATTTTTAGATCTATTGGATTTGAAGAAAGATTATTTAACTGATAGTTAAATGAATTTCCAGATTGATCAACTACATTTACTTGGGCATTCCAATTACCATTATAAGTGTAAGAATTTAGAATAGGTACACACTCCCATTCCCAATCAAAAAAGTCGTTACTTACATATTTTTCACTTTCCCATTCACTACACTCAAGTTCACTATTAGCACAAGAAAAAAAACAAACTATAAATATTAACAAAAATATATTCTTCATTTTATAAAGTTAAGTTTTAATTTAATAATTGATGTGAAGCTAAAATTAAATTTTTTTATCAAAAAAATAGTGACGTTTATAGTTGTTGAAAAGCTCGAAATAAGGATGCTTAAGTCCACCAAAGCTTAATCCATCTTATTTTGAGATAGTGTTCCTCTTTTTTTAAATTTGAACATGAAAAAAGTTGTTTTTTTTACTATCCTTTTGTTTTATTCATGTAGTAAAAATTCTCATTTAATTGAAAATCCAAAGGCCGTTTTTTGGAAAGATATTTCGAATGAAATTATTGTTAGTTGTGACTCAATAAAAATCACAGACTTACACACGGCTGCTTATTTAATGTATTCCAATGCTGTTCTTAACGGATGGGATGATATAAAAACAAATACCTACTTCCAAAATTGTTTAGAAATAATTAGTAGTAATTCGTATGGCCTTCCTTACGAGTGGGATGCTTTTCAAGACGGTACTATCAATAGTGTTGAAACAAATTATACCATTATTATGACAGATCATGTAGGTTATCCATTTATTGAGGGTTATAAAAATGGTTTTATTGATGAAAGTTATTTGATTCAAATTTTTGAGAAATTGATCAATGTCCCTGAGGCTGATACATTAGGAAACGGGGTTTGTATTGCTTATTCAGATAGTCCATTTGACCAAATTGGTTGTGTGCATAATGTAAATATTAGTGTAGCCTATTTTATTTCTGAGCTACTTAATTTAAAAATAATAAACCCCACTTATTCAAGTTTAGTTGACTCTATTATACTAAGAGAATTAGATTCATACTTAACTAGTAATAATAACTTTTTATACTGGGATGGGAGTGACAGATTAACTGATCATAATCATTTATGTTTTCAGGCATGGTGTATGTCAAAATTAGACAATTATAAATCCGAAGAAATTTCAATGAGCCTGATTAACGAGATGATATTAAATAGAGAAAAATCAGTTTCTTCTCTAATTGGCTATCTAAGAATCTTAACCATAAATAGTCAATTAGAAGATTCACTTTTTAATGACTTGTCGAATATTGTAAATAATACTGATTCCATGTACACACAAAGTCAATCTTATAATTTTGAAAACCCAAGAGTTAAGGCTCAATTAGCGTTGTGGTCTTCGCTATATTATAAACAAATAAGATTTTTAGAAAATTAAAAAGTACGACCCAAGAACCTTTTGCCCCACTCTAAAATCCACTTTTTTTAGTAGAGTTTTGTTTATAGTAATAAAAGTCTAAACCTATTTTTCTAGTAAGCTTTAATAATTATCTCATGCTATCTTTGCATAAGTTCTTATATTTGAAAACAACCTACTTTACTATGTTCAGAATCAAAAATCTTTTTATTGGTTTTTTATTTATTTGTTTAGTCAATAAATCATCAGCTCAAATTGATGGCGATAATATTTTTAGTACGAATCAAGTCATTAATATTGAACTGAATTTTCCACAAGCAGATTATTGGAATCAACTAACTGAAAACTATGAATCCGATGACAATGAATATATATCAGCTGATTTAACTCTAACAGATGTAACAGGAACTTATAGTTGGGATAGCGTAGGCGTCAGGTTTAAAGGAAACTCAAGTTACAACCACCCCAATAACAAGAAATCGCTTAAAATTGATTTTAATGAATTTATTTCTGGTCAAAATTATGATGGTTTGAAGAAACTAAACTTCAGTAATGGGTTTAAAGACCCTTCTTGCATAAGAGAAAAAATATTCTTTGATGTCTGCCGAGAAGCAGGAGTGCCTGCACCAAGAACCTCCTTTTCAAACGTTTATTTTAATGGTGAGTTGTTAGGCTTTTATACGGTAGTAGAGCAAATAGATGATCAATTTTTAGATTGGCGAATTTTAGATGATGATGGTAATCTGTTTAAAGCTGGTGACAATTTTGGTGGCGGCATGGGTGGTGCAAACGCTGCCGCTGATTTGGTAGACTATGGGACTGATCAATTTTCATATACCGAAAGGTACGAGCTTAAAACCAATGAAGATGAAGATGATTGGTCAGACTTGCTTTCGTTCATAGATTTTTTGAATAATAGCTCAGATAATGAGTTTGTAGAAAACCTTACTCAAAAAATAGAACTCAAAGACTATTTACGATCAGCAGCATTAGATATGCTTTTTAGCAACTTAGATAGTTATTCAGGCTCAGCCAGAAACTATTATTTGTATCACAATCTAACTACAGATAAATGGGAGTGGATAAAGTGGGATGGCAATGAAGCTTTTGGCTCTTACACCAACCAGGCAGGTGATATGGAAAATTTAGCTATAAATTACTGTGACGATGATCGACCATTATTGAAAAGAGTTTTTGATAACGAGATAATTTATAGTCAATACCTTAATGAGGTTTGTGATTTATTAGAAAATTACTTTAACGAATCTTATTTACACCCCTACATAGATACCCTATACGAATTAGTCAAAGAACATGTTTATGCCGACAATAATAAAATGTATAGTGACAATGATTTTGATTCAAACATTAACTCCAACATCTCTTTTGGCGGCGGCGGAGGAGGAGGTACAACTTTTGGCCTAAAGCCATTCGTTACAAATCGATCAGCTTTTGTTTTATCGGAGATAGATTGTTCTCTGGGGATAGATTTTAATACATTTAACCTGCTTTCAATTCACCCTAACCCTTCTGATGGAATATTTAACTTAAGTGTAAAGGTTGAAAATAACACTCCATTTACTATAAATATTATAAATAGTTTAGGCTTGATAGTTCATACAGAAAATATAGAAAACTCTACCAGTACATACTCAAAGAATATCGATTTAAGCGGAAACACAAATGGCCTTTACATCTTGAACATCATTACTGATAACAAAAGTGTATATCAAAAGATTGTTATTCATTAAATAGTTATATGCTGTAATAAAATCATTAATAAAATAGTGGCAACACTAGTTATTTTAATTCCATTATAAATATAATATCGTTTGCGTGAATAAACTTGATTTTCAAAACACCGTTTACTAAATAATGGATTTTGAATTAACTCACACATTTTAAGCTTTTCTTTTCTAATAGGAGTATTTTTTTTAGATTTGACTTCATCTAGATTATGTCCAACAAAGTAGATTTATCAACCTTCAATAATGAGTGCTATAAAACAGGTGGAAGCTTATTTAAGCGGTGCTTGTGGTTCATCTTAAATAAATTAGTTATAAGGAGTTATATACTCCCTTCATCTTCTTTTAAAATCTTTTTCCTCAGATTATTTGGCGCAACAATTGGTAAATCGGTTGTTATACGGCCAGGAGTAAATATAAAATTCCCCTGGAGGCTAACCATCGGTGATAACAGTTGGATTGGAGAAAACGTTTGGATTGACAATTTAGAAAGTGTTCAAATCGGTAGTAATGTATGTATTTCTCAAGGAGCTCTAATTTTGAGTGGAAATCACGATTATAAAAGCACCAGTTTCGATTTGTTAATCGCTCCCATAGTACTAGAAGAAGGTGTTTGGATTGGAGCTAAAGCTATTGTTTGTCAAGGCGTAACTATCAAGTCACATGCTGTTTTGACCACTGGATCTATTGCTACTAGTGACCTAGAGTCGTATAGTGTTTGTAAAGGCAATCCGGCCAAAAAGTATAGAGAACGAATAATAAAATAAGTTATTCCAGAATTAATAATTCGCCAGCTTTATATTGATTAGCATATCGGAGAATATAATTATATGTTCCTACTTGACATTTAACGCCGTTAAACTCTCCATTCCACCTAAGCACATCTGAACGATACAGTAATGCTCCTAAACGGTTATAAATACTTAATTCAACAGGATTTCTGCTAAAAATAGACGACACTTCATAAACGTCATTTATACCATCACCATTGGGGGTAAATGCGTCGGGAAAGTAAAAACAATCATTGTACACATAGGGGACTTTAACTTCTAATAAATCCGAAGAACAGTCGGCACTATCAACTACCGTTAATCGATAAATATTTGGGGGTAAACTATCGATTAGCGATTCACTTCTACCATCTTGCCACATGTAGTCAAATGGTGGATAGCCCTTGTCCACAAACACCTCTACAGACCCATCAAAATTTTCATCACAAGATGGGCTTATTAATGAATAACTTAATTCTGGAATATTTGGTGGAAGCACATCAATTGTACCATCAACTACACAGCCATTATAATCAACACACTGATAGGTGTATGAGCCGACACCATAAGAGGTGTTAAAAACAGTGTCACCAGTGCTCCAAATGAGTGAGTAAGGCTCCACACCGCCAGAGAATACAATTGAAATATCTGCTAAATCGGCCTCATTACAAATTATTGGTACATTTTCAGAAGACTCAAAATTAGTAGGTTCTGTGATAGTCACAATAGTATCAAAAAAACAACCCTGATCATTTTCTACTAAAAAAGAGTAATCTCCAGCCGTTAAATCTGTAATTGACGGGGGAGATATTAAGTTGAAAACATCCGTAGAAAAATTAATAGAATAGTTAATTTGTCCATTACTTCCAGTATAACACCTTACATTTTCAGTAGATAATGATAGTTGCGGGTTTTCAACTTTAAAACTATCAATATATACGCAGCCATTTAGGTCGGTTATTATTAGGTCGTAATTATCAACTGTTAGATTGTCAAATATTGAATTACCTGCTGAGTTATTTATACTAAATATTTCAGAAAAATTAGTAATTTCTAAATCGTAAGGAGCAACTCCCCCTGAAATGTTAGTAGTAAAGGAACCATCATTTTCGTTTTCACAACCAACATGAATCACAGTATTATCTACTGTAATAGCAGGGGGTGCTGTTAGAAAAAAATTAGTATCAGTTTCACAAAAGTTATTATCAAAAACGACTAAAGTTTGCAAGCCAGCTGACAAGTTATTTTGAAAAGATAAATTACTGACAGACGAATTAAAGTTATAGGATAAAGCACCAGTCCCACCGCTAGCATAAATATCTACAAAACCGTCATTTGCGTCAAAACATGATAGGTTAAAAGTTGAGTAAGAACTTAAATTTAAACTATCAATGACCAGTTCGTCGGGCATACTCAAGATGATGTTATCCAAATTAAAAATACACCCATTATTATCAATTACAGATAGACTGTAATTACCGTTTTGTAAATTATTTATTTGATTGCCAAAATACATAGAAACACCATCACTCCACTCGTAAGAGTAAGGAGCTTGACCGTTGAAAGCTTGTGTGCTTAACAATCCATCATTACCATTATAACAACTTATATTTTGTATGCTTGTTAATGCAAAAAGAGAGTCGGGAGAGTTTATAACTACGGGGTTATTATTATAGCATTGAGAGAGGTTTATTGAACTATCAAAGACGCAAATATTATAGATTCCGTTGGGTAGATTGTTAAATGTTGATGAAGAAAAATAATTCAAGCCTCCATCTATGGAATAAGCTAGTGGGGCGGTATCATCGGCATCGATTTCAATAACACCAAGTGAATCACCAAAACATAAGTTTTGTGTCGTTGTAACGTTGTCTATGAGTCCTTTGATAACTAGAGAATAATCTTCCGTTTCACCAAATGCATACGTGCCGCAAGAAAAGTCATTGGTGTTGTCTACTAAAGACCACTGTGTAACAACTCGCATTAAAATGGTATCCTGAGAAGCTGTTGAAGGAACAGTTATATTGGTGTTAAAATTAGTTTGGGCTGCTAATAGTGTTGAGGTAGCATTAATATGAAAAACCTCTTCACCAGGTTCAAAAAAAGAATTTCCATTCCAATCAATATAGACACTTGAAATTTTTGGAGCATTAAAGCCTGAACAATTTTCTAAACCAATGGTTAATGAGTATGTGGTATTTAACACCAGTTCAGAATAAATTCCGGTGTAGTCAGAATAATTAGCACAACCACTTGTGTTATTGTTTAATGTTCCAATAGACACTAATGATGTTGAGGCAAATGAGGCATTAGTAGAAAATGATGTACAATATTGTGCAAAGGTATTTTCTATATTAAAAAGAAAAATAAAAACACTAATGAGGGGTAAAAAAAGAAATCGTTTTAATACAATCAACTGTATAGTGATAAGGTTTAATGTTGTTTTATTATATATTGAGCTAATTTAATACTAAATTCTGATAAAAACACACACCCTTTTTTCAAAAAACAAATCATTAACTCCTTGAATATATTAGAAGCAAATAAGATTACTTATACTGAAAAAAAATCAATTTAATAATTATATTTGTTTGTAAATTTAACCAAACTGTGAGTTCTTCAAGTAGATTACTTTTTCTGATTTTCATTTTTCATTTTTTGTCAGCTGATATTTTAGCTCAAAGTTTCATTGAGTCTAAGCCAGAAACTTTCAAAAAACTAAATATTTCTGGGAACTATCGATTTCATCTCCAATACCGCCATTTTAACAATCCATATATTCTAGATGCAAGTAGTCTGGATACATCAATATTAGCTACAAATACCTTTTTTATAGGTGACGCTACCCAATTACCTGAACTAACATTAAATATTTCAGCTAACCCTAGCGAAAATGTTTCTTTTGGTACCGATCTGACCTTTTGGAATCAACAAACTGGACAATTTGATTACTTCAGGGGTTTGAATTTAGGAATTAACCTATATGGATCTTTCAAAACATCATTTGGTAATTTTAATTTAAGAACTGGCGGGATACACTGGTTAAGACTAAGTCGTTTTACTATGAAAGCTGCAGAAGGATTTAACCGTTATTCCCTTTTCGTAAGAAATCCATGGGACCCTCAATACGCAGTTTTTAGTCAACGTTATTCAGATTATTATAATAGAGGAAGTGTTCAACAAGATGTTCGCTGGGGGAATAAAGCTTTTCAAGGTATAGCAGTGGATGCCGGCGAATTGCCGCTAGGTCTAAACGCCACTTTTTTATATGGAAAAGCAGAAACCAGTGGAGCACAATTTAAAGAGGTTGATAATACCAACTATCAGCAGTCGGTACAATTTTTAAATACACAGTTTTACAGCTCATTACTACCTTCTTATGTTATCGGTGCAAGGCTTACAAAAACATTAGACAAAGGGGATATTAGTTTGAATACTATTAATGGCTATTCTTATCTTGACTCTCTTGCTGTTAATATGAATCAATATGAGTTTCATTCTTTGGATTATATGTTACAGTCCAAAAATGTAACCTTTATTGGTGAAGTAGGGGTGTCTAAATTCAACGATTTAGACTATGATTATGGTTTAGTAGCAAAATTAAAAACAAAAAAATCACTCACCTACCTACCATTAGATCTTGAATGGTTCTATATTGGAAAAGATGTCTACAATAACAACTCAGAAATTATTAATACTTCAGTTGATGATGCCCTTCCAGATGATCCGACTCAAGGAGGAGTTTTAGCCCAAACAGGAAGTGCTATTTTAGGCGTAGGAAATTTGGCCAACAATAGAACGGGTATATCTATAAACACTGAATATAATTTTAATAGCTTAAAAATTAATTTTGGTCAAACGATCTCAAAAGAGCTAGAGAGAGTCAACTCTCAACTGACTTATGGGCGTAAAATAAATTCAGTTACCTTCTCGGAGTTTTACAGATGGAGCTACCCAACATTAGCGGGGCCATATAACAGAATTAGCAAATACTTTAGAGGAGTTTATGAAACTGTTAATTTAGACAATGTTAGAGGTGGTGAGATTAAAGATGATAAGTATTTTAACAGCCTGGAGTTACAAGCCAAATACAAATACAGTTTTAAAAAGTACAATTCATTTTTCTTCTATTTAGGAGCGTTTAATTCTGTTCAGACTAAGTTTTCACCGATGGTAGTTTTTACAGAAGATGCTTATATACGTCAATATGTACATGAGTTTGAAAACTATTTAACAATGAGTCCAAGAACTATCATTACTTCTTATTTAGGTTTTGAACGAATTATTGGAAACTATGAAACTGATATTAATGACGATACATTTATGCCCCGAAACCAAACCACCATTGGAGTAGGTCTAGGGGTAGATTATAGCCTATCAAAGAATACAGCACTTTACTTACGCCACCGTTATTTTTCATTTGAAGACAGAAATTTTGTTTTGGACAATAACAATGGACACGAAACGACATTAGAACTAAAAGTATCTTTTTAAAATATAAAAAATGAAAATATTATTAGCTTGGTTTTTTCTAATATGCACTATCACTACCTTTTCACAGGAGCGTCTGAAAAAAATAGAGTTTTATGGGTTGGCAAAAACAAATATACTTCATCAAGGTTTAGATGTTGAAAACGACACAACCAATGTAAAAAATACTAACTATGGTCACTCGTTGATTGACCTAGGATTTTTAATACGACCAGGAGCAAATACAGAAATAGCATCAGAACTTAGAATAAGGAATGAACTAGGAGGCTTTTGGGGTGGTGCAGTAACTTATGGTATTAGAAAACTGACCTTAAAAGGCGTAGTCAATGACGCTATTCGGTATAAAATAGGTGATATAAATCTAAAAATGACTCCTTACACATTATACAACAACGGTTACCAAGATGTTGTTAATGAAGCAACTGTATTCCAGCAGACTAGAGAACTAATTGATTATGAGTATTACTTTGAAGGAAACGACTGGAGACAACAAGGTATCCAAACTGCCTTTGGTTTTGATTTAAATACTAAGAATTTTCAATCTTTAGATGTTAACTTATTTTCAGTTAGAAATAAAGTCTCAGACCCAAATTCCGCTACTCCAGACAGGCTATTTTCTGGAGGGCAAGTCAGTCTCTGGACAGCATTGGGTGACCTTAATTATCATTCTGCAAACCTACACGATTTGAAAAATACTGTTACCGATATAAATTTATATTACAATTCAGTCAACTCGGTTTCGGTAAATATGAAGGTGGATGATTTACCAAAATTCTCACTCAAATATGAAGGAGGTATTTCAACTACCAACTACCAAAATGTTCAAGAAGACCAAACAAATACGTTCAATGATTACTATTGGAATATAGGGCTAAATTATTCATTTAACACAACGTTGAAATTTGGACTTAGTGCTTTAAATACAGGGCCTCAATTTCGTTCGCCATCGGCACAAAATGTTAGGATGTCTTACTCATCAAGTAGTAATATTTTCCCAACAATTGGTAACGACTTAGCGGTAAGAAATATGGGTCTAGGAGATTATTTATACAATGACGTTTTATATTACAACACTTTTGACGAAAAGCTTGATGATTATAACCCAACCTTCAGTAATGCCTTGCCATACGGATTAGCTACTCCAAACCGTAAGGGATTAAGTTTACATATTAAAGAAATTAGCCTTAAGGAAATACTTAACCTATCTTCTCAATTATATTTTCTTTCAGAAATTGTAGGAACAGGAACCACTAATTTAAAATCCTTTACAAAGCTGGTAACAAAAGGAGACTTCGTATACAAGAAATGGAAAGTAAAAGGAGGAATAGCTTATGAAACCACCTCAAGAGAAGGACTGTCATTTGAAACAATAGATTTAAGTAGTATGTTGGTAGACTTTGGTGTAGATTTTAATCTATCTGAAAACATAGCCATTCTTTATGGTGGTAAATTCCACTCTGCCAATGGAAATGAACTAACCACCGTTTATGACAATACTAACAACCCATTATATTTTCAACCCTCAAATTATAATGATACAAAACAATATTTACACTCAGCTGGACTATTACTAAGTTTTAGTGAACGTTCTACACTCACAGCCTCATTATCAACCTTTACGCAGTATGACGAAAACGATTATTCGGTTAATCAATTTCATGTGTTATACCGATTAAATTTTTAAACAATGAAACATAGCATTTATATATTTTTTGCCGTCTTGCTCTTGTCTTGTACAAGAGATAACCCTGATTACTTAGGCGGCAGTCTAAATGATCAGTTTGGAGAACTTGTGATACTAGACTCATTAGCCCCAAATACTTCAAGCTTTAACTTTTCTATGGTTTCACCCCGATTTTTTGAAGCACAATGGTCCAAAAATTTAAACTGGGAATTAAATATTGTAGGTCAAGAAAGTGGAGCTAGTAAACAATTCTCAGGTTTTGATAATAAGTTAGATATTGAAAATTCTTCATGGGACGGCTCTTCAAGTGACTTCCCTTCTTTTAGAAAAGAGAGTTGTGATATTACCCTTGTCCTTATCGATAATACTGATACAATTCAAATGGTTTCTACGGTTAATTTATCCGAGTTAAAACCTACTCAAGACGGTGTCAAAGTAGTTGCCGACTTTGAAGACGGATTACCAACCAACACTATTGTTTTCGAACAAAGTGGTGCAGATTTTGGTATACAAGAAGGGTTCGCCGCAAAAGGTAGTAGTTACTATAAAATGGGCGGATATGTTCCTTACGATTATCTTCTGGGCTCAATGAAAATCCCTGTCGATATGCAAGATTTTGAAGGTGTCTCACCACTCTTACTTTATTTTAATATGGCTACTATTGGTGGACTTCAAGGAGAGGTACCCGATAACCAATTTATCAAAATTGTTATTAGAGAAAATGATGCCGAAAATATCTCTCAAGGTGAAACTTATAGTATTGAAATTAATCCTATTTCATGGTCTAACTGGCAGTTGTTTTCATTAACGTATTCAGATTTTACACTTGAAAATGTAGTAAACAATGTGCAGGAACCAGAAAAAATTAATCAAATTGAAATTTTATGTCTTTCCTGTCCTGCAGAATCAGCTCCAGATCCAAGTGCCCCAATTTGTAGTGAAAACACCGATTTAATTGTTAAAACAGATATAGACTTTATTGCATTTACAAGAAATGAAAGTTACAGACCTTAAATATTTTTGTTTATTTTTTTGTTTTTCTGCTTGCCTACCGTTTAAGCCGATAGCGATTTACGACTTAGCTAAAGACCAAAATACCACCCGGCAAGAAAAAGTCTTTTTTGACGAGTCTATGGGTCAAATATGGTTAAATTTTGACCAGTGTGCTACGCTCAAACTAGTCAATCACGACGGTAGTAATGCTCTACTATTGGATTGGAATAAAATTGGTTGTGATTGGGTAGGTTTTGGAAATAGCTGGTCAAATTTTATTGCTGATGACATCAGCGATCAAATTCAAAATTCAGCCATATCTTTTAGAGTAAAGGCAGTAGAAGCCGAGCAAAAATCTGTTCCATTTGTAATAGGTCTGGAAGACTACGCGGGGGGTAATGATTACGTTTTTTCAACATTCAATTTATTTGCTAACAAACTTAGTATTACTAAAGATGAGTGGACCACAATTAATGTGCCACTATGGAATTATGACTTTAGTTATCAGGGAATTGATCCAACAAATATCAAACAAATGATTATACAGCTTGAGGGAGCTGGTAAACTTTATTTGGATGACATTAAAATAATCCCTTTTACCAAAGATCAATATGCACAAATGTTGGACGATGTTGAAGATTTAAAGCCCAAAGGAAACCCTAATCAATCTATTTATCCTTCAAATTTTCAAGATTTAGCGTGGAATATTGGCAAAAATCAATGTCATGAATTATTAGAAAAAAATAATGCCATACATTGGGATTGGAATAGCTGTGACTTTTATAATCGTTGGGGTTTTAATTGGAACAATTGGTATGCATTCAACTTCAGAGGTATAGTTGACAACACTCTGCTTCAAATTAAATTATCTTCAAATTTCTCTCCCTTTACAGTAATTATTGAAGACTATATAGGAGCGAGTTCAGAGTTAGATATCAAACAATATAGCCCTCAATTAGTCAATGACTCTACAAGTGTGATTTCTATTCCTATTTCTGATTTTAATCTAACAGAAAAAGAGTTCGTTTTAGACAGAATGAAGCAATTTCAGTTTGTAGGTCAAGGGGATAAAGGAAAGTTGGTAATTTATGAAATGAACCTAGTAAAACGATGAGATATATAATTTACTTATTAGTACCAGTTTTTTTCTGGTCTTGTGAACAAACTGAATTTGTTAATACTGGCTACAGATTAGTTTTTGAAGACAACTTTAATGGGGAAACAATAGATGAGTCTGTATGGAATTTTGAAACAGGAACAGGCTGTCAGTATGGTGTTTACTTAGATGGTTGGGGCAATTCAGAGTTACAATATTATAAAAAAGAAAACGCTACTATTCAAGATACTGTATTACAGATTGAAGCTAAAGAAGAGCTCGTTACATTTACCCATTGTAATGGTCAAATACAAACCAGAAACTATTCTTCAACACGTATGAATAGTAAAAATAAGTTTGACTTTATTTATGGTAAAATAGAAGCATCTATTAAAATGGATATTAAAAATGGCGCTTGGCATGCTTTTTGGATGTTGCCTTCTTATCCTCAACAAACATGGCCAGATTCGGGAGAATTAGATATTGTAGAGTTATCTTCAAGAGATGGATCAATCTTTTTTGCTGGAACAATGCATCATTCAGGACCTCAATTAGGAAATGAAATCGATTATAACAACGACCTTGGTTTTTTTGATGATTTCCATCTTTATACACTTGAGTGGGATAGATCAAGTGTTAGATGGTACATTGACAACGAATTGTTTCATACAGTCACTAAATCTAGTCTTTCTAGCTTAGAAGAAAATTGGCCATTTAGTTCAGAATTCCATTTAATTTTAAATACAGCAGTCGGAGGAAATTTAGGAGGAACACCAGAATTCGAAGGTCAATCTCAATACATGCTAGTCGATTATGTTAAAGTTTATCAAAAAATAAGTCAATGAGTATAATACGTTTAACTTTTATTTTAGCCCTTCTGCCTAGCGTTTTATTTTCTCAGGTTGTTCCTGTAGAGATAGTTAAAACAAACTCAGGACACCAGCTTTTAAGAGGTGGAAAGCCATATTACATCAAAGGTGTAGGAGGGTTAGATTATTTAGAGAAAGCTAAAGAATACGGCGCTAACTCATTTAGAACATGGTCCACCGAAAATGCTAAAGAATATTTAGATAAAGCACAAGATTTAGGAATGACCGTCTGCTTAGGCTTTTGGGCACAGCACGAAAGACATGGTTTTGATTGGAGTAATGAATTAGCTGTAAAACTGCAACTAGAATCCTTCGCTAAAGTTGTTGATGAAGTAAAAGATCATCCCGCTTTACTTATGTGGGCAGTCGGTAATGAGGTAGACCTTTTTTACTCCAATTTTGATGTTTGGAAACACATCAATGACATCGCTTTAATGATAAAGAAAAAAGACCCTCACCACCCAGTAACTACCGTAACAGCTGGACTTGATGTTGCTGAAGTCAAACTTATCCAGAAGTATGCTCCTGCTTTAGATTTATTGGGAATAAACACATACGGGGGGTTAGATTTTGCGATAAATTCTTTGCCCTTTTATGGCTGGGACAAACCCTACATTATAACTGAATGGGGCCCAAATGGTCACTGGGAATCACCTACGACTGATTGGGGCATAGCCATAGAACAAACTAGTACCGAAAAAGCGAAGTCATACAAAGAGCGTTACAATTTAATAAGCGCTGATAAGAGTAATTGTTTAGGGTCATATGTATTTTTATGGGGCTTTAAGCAAGAAACTACTTCTTCCTGGTATGGTCTGTTCTTAAAAGATGGCAGTCAAACATCAGTTATGGACGTACTTATTGAGCAGTGGAGTGGAAGTTTACCTACTAACTTAGCACCCGACTTAAATTCATTTACCATTAATTCTCAAAACGCTTACCAAAGTGTTAAAGTGGATAAACGTAGTATGATGGACATTAATATCGATGCATACGACCCTAATAATGATAAACTTACTTATCATTTAGAAGTTGTTCCTGAAAGCACTGATACTAAAGCTGGAGGGGATTATGAAGAGGCTCCAACAGCTGTTTTTCAAAAAGTGTTTAATGACAAATCATTTAGCATTAAAGCTCCCTCAAAAAGTGGTAAGTATCGATTGTTTGTAGTTGTAAAAGACTCCGAAAAAGCCGCCACAGCTAACATTCCTTTTTTAGTTAATGATTAAATTGACTATCTATAACTACCTAATTTGATTAGTTAAATAACTGTATAAGTATCAAAATTAAAATTACTTGTATTTACATCAATTCCACCAAATAATTCTTGACTTTAAATGGTTAATTGTTTGATAATTGATTTAAAAGTAACTATTTAAAATTCTGGAATTTTTAGTAAGTAGTAATTTTTGATTGAAAAAATCTACAAGATCTTTTTAAGAAAAAAGTGAAAATTTAGTGTTGATACTTAAAAGAATATACTACTGTCGAATCAGTTTTCTGTAATAGTTTTTTCTATTGGTAATAATTTCTAAGAAATACACTCCTTTTGCTTGCTTATTCATGTCAATCACTTTCGTGTACTGACCAACAAAGTCTGTTAACTCTTCAGTAAAGATCTCCTCACCAATCATATTAACAACTTTTACTGTCATCGTTTGTGCTTCTTCTGAAGTAAACGTTACGTTAAAGATGTCTCTTGATGGGTTAGGATATACCTCCAAGTTAGCTACAGAGTTGTTCTCTAATCTCGCTCCACCTAGTGTAAATGTCACTGGCTGAGTGAAGATAGTAGCCCATGAAGTACCATTACTACCACAAGCACCTCTTATTCTCCAAGAAATCTCGTCTCCTGGACTCTGACCATACTTCGTTCTAGAGTTACCATATTGGTAGTTCCACTGATAAACTGCACCCGTTGTCAGGTTAGTCATCTCTAAGAAGTAGTGATCTGGAGCACCGCTCTCTGGCGTATCCCAACTCATAGTCACCGCTGTGTTAGCGTTGTTACCCGCCGAAGTCGTTAGATTCGTTGGCAACTTATCACAAGGTGCTTCTGTAGAGAACGCTGAGAAATCTCCCCATCCTGAGTGATACTGAGGATCTGGATTGCCATCGGCATCAACGTTACCTGTACACCATGACTTAGTGTGCCATTCGTAATCCGTACTAGCACTAAAGTTACCTTTTAACACTCCAGAGATAGAGCCGTCAGAACCACCGTTTACATATCTGTAAGCGTTTGTTCCTAACTCACGCATCTTACCTTTAGATTGCCATACTCCCCACTCTGCAGCAGGTGCATCAGCGCTAAAGGTTACCCAATTCGCTTCTACATTACTTACTGATAAGTTCTCTAGATTAGCACATGCAGGTAGTGTTGTGTACTCTGAATTAGCAGACCAAGAAGACTGACAGTTCGTAGAACCATCCTCGTTCAATACTCTAGCTCTCATACTCCACTGATAAGTAGTACCCGGCTCCATAAAGTAGCGCGTTCTACTTGTACCGTTAAACTCATTAGAGTTAACAGGACCAGCAGTCATTACTGTCCATGAAGACGTACCTAATTCGCGGTAACGAATCATATAGTGTGATGGCGAAGCACTAGGTGCAGACCAATTAAACCTGACTCGGTTGTGAATAATATTGTCCACAAATAAACCTGATGGCACAATATCACAAGGGTTATCAACTACCACAGGCTCAGAGATACTGAACGCAGCAGAAGCTTCACAACCTGAAGTTACGTCTGTTACTGTAACAGTATAGTCACCAGCTGCTAAACCAAATGGATTCTGAGGTACACCAGCACCATCAACAACAGAAACGTCGTAGTTATTAGAACCACCTTGACCTGTTGCTTGAACACTACCATCAGAAGCACCAGCTGCAGAAGCATCAGAAGTACCAATTAAAAGTACATCAA
>JBMHBP010000007.1:0-41645 GCA_049890295.1 Flavobacteriales bacterium
CTAATTGAGGCATAAAACCAAAGGCACCATCATTGACGTCAGACTGTAAATTCGATATTGAACCAAATAAATCTTGATTGACGAATGTTGTCGTTGTAGATACTAAAACCGGGTTTGACTCATCACCGTTTAATTGTGTAATAATACCACCACTTAATTCAGCGTAGAGTCTATACGTCTGCTCACCATTTGAGAATCCAGCAGTTGAATTATCAACTGTTTCTAAAACAAGCCCTTCAAAAGTGGATTGTGAGTAGCATAAGCTACATATTATTGTAGTTATTAAAAATAAAATTTTTCTCATAATTTTTGAATTATTCAGCAGTTTGCAGCCAATTATTTATTATTAAAGATAAGTCAGTTAGATTTACAAAACCATCTTCACTACCGATTACGTCACCATTTTCTCCAACAGGAGTTTCAGTCAACCAGTTATTAATTAGTAAAGATAAGTCTGCAAGATTTACAATGTTATCACAGTTTGCGTCACCAAGTTGGATACAAGTTGAAGCACATAAAATTTCGAAATCAATAGTCTGATCGTTGGATGGCCCAACTTCAGCGTTTATTGATGAGAAGAAGCTATAACTTCCTTCTTCAGGGTTTATAAAAATATTTGAAAGAAAGACTTCAGAACTATTTCCTGCAGTCACGTTATTTCCATCTGAATAAGATGGGTTACCATAAATTACAATACCAGGATTATTATTAGAAATTGTAAAAGAACCCATTAATGAATTATCTTCAGAATTTACTGCAGACAGAATAACTTGATCAGCATTAGGGATAGAACTAACATATAAATCAGATTCAAAACTTAGTTCACCAGCTGCTGCGCTGAGGTTAGCGTATCCAACATTTTGTCCTTCAGTTAAAGATGATATGTCAAAAGAACCGCCGTTTGAAGTTAATAAAGAAGTTGTCATGTCAGCTTGATTAGCATCTTGACTGACTGTTATTAATAAATCTGAAGTTGAATCGCAATCGTAGTTACTCAAAGTAATCTCTATGCTAGGGTTCAATTCAGTACATTCTAAATTTCCAGTGTTGCCCCCAACACAATTACCACAATCGTCAATATATGCCGAACCGTTTAAATCATTATTACAATCTGTGTAATCTAAATTAAACGCAAATTCCTGCACATCCACAAATTCTACCTCAGAATTCAACGTACTACCAATGGTTATACTGGAAGTTGATGGTAATAAAAATAAGGATGATAAAGTTACCGACTGAGAATTACCAGCGGTTGTGTTATTGTTGTCGCCAGGTGATGTAGATAATACTTGAGCACCTTCTGACAAGTTCTGTATCTCAAACGTGCCCAATGACTCACCGCCCTCATTATCAACCACAGCTAAAGTTGCTTGGTCTGAGGAAATAATAAAATCAACATAAAGTGTAAATGAACCAGAAACAGAACCTCCGGCCACAAATCCACTTCCAAATCCTACTTCTTGACCAACTTCTAATTCAGCAATATTGAAACTACCACCTGAAATCATAACTATACTGGAAGCAATATCAGCCTCGCCAGACTCTTGAACTATAGAATATGTAAGATCAGTTAATGTAGATTGCTCAGTATTACTCAAAGTAAATTCTACTGTTGGCGAAAAACTACAGGCTTCAACACCAGTATTACCCCCAACACAATTACCACAATCGTCAATATATGCCGAACCGTTTAAATCATTATTACAATCCGTTTCTTGAGAAAATAGACTAAAGCTTGATAGTAGAGCAATTGAAATAAAAAAACTATTACTAGGTAATAACAACCTGGTGAGGAATTCTATCCTAGGAGAAATATTAGACATGTATAAACTTGTTTTTGGTTAAATAAAGTACACTAAAGTGTAAAACAAATATATACAAATAAAATAAAAAAGTGAAAAAGTTACCCGACTAGGGCTCGAACCTAGACTCTTCTGGACCAAAACCAGACGTGTTGCCAATTACACCATCGGGCAATTTGATGGGACGGCAAAAATAACAATTTATACATTTCAAACAAAAAATTGAAATTATATTTTGTTCTAAACTGAATATATTTTTCCATTAATTATTTTACTAAATTCGCCATGAAAACTTTGTTAAGACCAACATGAACTACAATAAACTGAACAACCTTTTAGGCTGGCTTACTTTTTCGACAGCATTTTTCGTATATTATTTAACCATTGAACCAACAGTCAGTTTTTGGGACTGTGGAGAATATATTAGCACCGCTTATAAACTTGAAGTTGGTCACCCTCCTGGCGCACCCTTCTTTCAACTTATGGGTCGATTCTTTAGCTTATTTGCATCCGATGTAAGTAATGTAGCTTATATGATAAATATTATGTCCGCTTTAAGCAGTGCGTTTACAATTTTATTTTTATTCTGGACAATTACAGCTCTATCTAAAAAATTAGTACTTCCTGAAGGAAAACAGTTTGAATTGGCAAAATGGATTGGAATTTTCGGATCAGGCTTAGTAGGAGCATTAGCATATACCTTTTCGGATTCATTTTGGTTCTCAGCAACTGAGGGTGAGGTCTATGCAATGTCTTCATTTTTTACAGCTATTACTTTCTGGGCTATATTAAAATGGGAAAGTGAAGCAGATGATAAATACTCTGCCAGATGGATTATTTTTATCGCATATTTAATAGGTTTATCAATTGGTGTTCACCTACTTAATCTATTAGCAATTCCTGCTGTAGTATTTATATACTATTTCAAAAAATATGAAGTAGATAAATTTGGCTTATTTAAGGTTTTCGTTCTTGCCATTCTAATTACTGGTGGACTGCAAGGAGTGATTATTCCTGGAATAGTAAGTTTAGCTGGGAAATTTGAATTATTTTTCATTAATACTATCGGATTACCATTCAACACAGGAACAATTATTTACTTTATACTTATAGTCTCTACCATAGTGTTTGGGCTCCGCTATGCTAAAAAGAATAACAAACCAATAATTAGTGTCTCACTAGTTAGTTTTGCAACTATTTTGATTGGGTATTCAACATTTTTCATTTTAGTTATACGATCTAATGCTGACACTCCCATCGACGAAAATAATCCAGAAGATGCTGTAAGTTTACTAGCATATCTTAATAGAGAACAATATGGGGATTGGCCAATTTTAAATGGGCAGTATTATAATGCCAACATCGTAGATTTAGAGAACGGCAAACCAGTTTACACTAAAGATGAAGAAAAAGGTGAATACGTCATTACTAGTGATAGAAAAAATTCAAAACCTGTCTACGATTCAAAATTTACTGGATTCTTCCCAAGAATGTGGAGTTCTTCCCAGTCTGCCCATGCTAAAGCATATCAGGATTGGAGTGGTCACAAAAACACCAAGCGCGCACCTACATTTTCACAAAATCTAAGATACTTTTTTTCTTATCAAATAGGTCATATGTACTGGCGTTATTTTATGTGGAACTTCTCTGGTAGACAAAATGATATTCAGGGTCATGGTGAAATTAATAAGGGTAATTGGATAAGTGGCATTTCTTTTATAGATGAAACAGTCAGAGGACTTGGACCACAAGACAGCCTTCCAAGTAATATGGCCAATAATAAAGGTAAAAACGTGTATTACATGCTGCCCTTTATTTTGGGCTTATTAGGAATGTTGTATCATTTCAATAAGAACAACAAAGATGCGTTTGTGGTACTATTATTGTTTGTCTTTACCGGATTGGCAATTGTAGTTTATCTAAATCAATACCCCTTTCAGCCAAGAGAAAGAGATTACGCTTATGTGGGTTCTTTTTATGCCTTTGCTATTTGGGTTGGTATAGGCGTATTATCTGTCACAGAGTTTTTATCTAAAAAACTACCTGCTAAAGCAAGTGCTATTTTAGCCTCGCTATTGTGTTTATTATTTGTACCAACACTAATGGCAAAAGAAAACTGGGATGATCATGATCGTTCAAATCGATATACTGCTAGAGATGTAGCAATTAATTATTTGAATTCTTGCGCCCCCAACGCTATTATATTTACCAATGGTGACAATGATACATTCCCACTATGGTATGCTCAAGAAGTTGAAGGTGTTAGAACGGATATTAGAGTAGTGAATTTAAGTCTTTTTAATACAGATTGGTATATTGATCAAATGAAACGAGCTGCCTATGATGCTGCGCCAATTCCTAGCTCCTTGACTTGGGATAAATATAAACAAGGCACTAGAGATTATGTGTTAATAAAAGATAATGGCAAAGGTTATGTTGAGGTAGACGATGTAGTTAATTTCATTGCTAGTGATAATGATAAGACTAAGGGGATGACTCGAAATGGTCAAAAAGCAGATTATTGCCCAACTAAAAAGCTGAAATTAACCATAAACAAAAAAGAAATCTTAGAAAAAGGGGTTGTTGACTTAAAAGATAGTAGCAGAATTGTAGATGAAGTAAAATGGGAACTTTCTGGAAATAGTATTAACAAAAATCAATTGATGGTTTTGGACATTTTAGCCAACTTCAATTGGGATAGACCAATTTACTTTGCTATAACTGTGGGAACAGGAAATTTTATGGGGCTAGAAAAATATTTTCAATTAGAAGGTCTAGCCTATCGATTTGTGCCCTTCTTGGCAGATCCTAACGACGGTCAAACTGGCGAAGTCAATTCTGATATCATGTTCGATAACGTTATCAATAAATTTAAATGGGGTAATATGAATGATCCAAACATCTATTTAGACGAGACTAATATGAGAATGACTATGAACTTCAGAAATAACTTTTCTAGATTAGCTGAAACCTTAATTCGCGAAAACGATTTCGCCAGGGCTGAACAAGTTTTGGATAGCTGTATTGCAATTATGCCACATGAAGCTGTGCCATTCAATTATTTCAATTTACCTATAGCCGAAGGGTACTATACAATCGGAAAAGAAGAAAAAGCAAGAGAGATAATATCGGTGCTAACAGATACTTATTTTGAGGAATTAGAATACTACACTTCTGTTGAAGAATCTGTGTTAAGTAAACTACAACGAGAGTACCAAATTGCTAATCAAATTATTTCGAATTTGTATAGTATAACAACAAAATTCAACGATACAGAATCTCAAGAAAAAATAGTCACATTATACGAGCAATATCAGTAATATTAACTAAGCTTTTTCCTGCTTTAATTTGGAAAATGCCAACTAAAAAAGAAAAAGTAATTTACTTGACTTTTGATGATGGTCCACATCCAGAATTAACTCCATTTGTCCTTAATACACTTAATGATTATAAGGCTAAAGGGACTTTTTTTTTGATTGGTAAAAATGTCAAAAAATATCCCGAAGAATTTAGGCGTATTATAGAAGCGAAACACACTGTAGGAAACCATACCTATTCACATTTAAATGGCTGGAAAACAAGATGTCATAATTATCTAAAAGATATTGATGATTGCCATAAAATTTTTGAATCTAAACTATTTAGGCCTCCTTTTGGTAGAATAACACCTTCTCAAATATTTCGACTTAAACAAGATTTTAAAATAATAATGTGGGATGTATTGAGCTGGGACTTTTCTTCAACTATTTCGCCAGAAAAATGTTTAAATATCGTTGTTAAAGAAACTAAAAATGGATCTATTCTAGTCTTTCACGAAAACGATAAATCAAAGAATAACTTAGTATATACATTACCTAAAGTATTAGCCTATTTTAGCGATAAAGGGTATGTTTTTAAAGCGATAAATTATTAGCAAATCCTTGATTGATTATTCCATTATTTTGAACAATAATAGTTACTCAATGGTATACTATAAAAATATTATTTCTTTGATAAGAATAATTATGGACATAAGTAAAATGAAGACTCCAAATGACTTTTTTAAATAGGAACTTTTAATATGTTTTGATAGATAAATGCCTATAAAAACACCTGTTACAGATAATAAGGAAAACAATAACATTAATTCCCAATCAAGTGGTTTTGTAAGATCGCCAGAAAAACCAAGTAACGACTTCACTGTTATTATAAACAAAGATGTCCCAATGGCTTGTTTCACATCAATATTAGAAAGTAATAATAGAGCTGGCACAATTATAAACCCTCCTCCAGCACCAATAATTCCGGTTAAAATACCAACGACCAAGCCATCTAATAAAATAAAACTCAACTTTGTATTAGAATTAGTTTGTTTTGGACGCCAAGAGAATATCATTGAAAAGGCAGACAATAACATTATTAAAGCAAATAATAATAGTATCAATTTATCTTTCCCTACTACAAGATAATCAAGAAGAGTAAGGGTCTCAGGTATTTTAGGAAGAAAATATATTCGGCTAATAAATACACCTAAAAAAGATGGGATAGCAAAGAGAATACCTATTTTGAAATCAATTAGTTTATTTTGATAATACCTTAGCGTACCAATTAGGGCCGTAATACCAACAATAAATAAAGAGTATGCGGTTGCACTTACTGCGTCAACACCCATTATATAGACTAAAATAGGTACAGTTAATATAGTGCCACCTCCACCAAAAACACCTAGTAAAATCCCAACTATAATCGCTAATATGTAACCTAGTAAAATCAAATATATCTAATTCAATATTTCTTTAAGGTTGATGATAACTAACATTTTAATGTTTATAAGTATAAAACACGTAAAAGCTTATAATTGAGCAATATATATAAATTTACTCGTCATAACATTTGTTTTTGGTTAGCTTTGTTGTTTGACATTTAGAGTCCTCTTTTGAATAAAATGAGGGCTTTTTTTATTCTGCCTTGTTAAATCTAAAACCTATTTTAAACTCATTAGTACCGTTAGATACAGTAGATAAATTAGAGGTCACAAAATCATGAGCATAGGCTAGATAAAATTGCTCATTAATATCAATACCCAAGTACAAGCCAACAGCATCATTTAATCTGTAAGAAAGACCTGTCCAGAGCATTTCTTTATAGGTAACTTTTGTCATTACTTCAATTGATATTGGTGCAGGCGATGATACCATAAAAAGAAGTGAAGGCTCAATGTTGAAATCATCGTTTAATTCAGTAATATATCCACCACTAATAAAGATATGGTTAGTTAAACCATCAGTTATGAGACTATTTTCGGAAAATTCATTCTTTACATTGAAATTTGAGGACAATAATTGAGGTAATGCTAAACTAGCATAAAACTTATCTGCATATAAGAAAGCCCCAAAGTTGGCAGTTGGTACTACGGAGGAAAGTATATCGTTATTAAAAACGGGATCTCCTTCATCGTAAGGGTTAATTATTGTATGATCTAATCTGTATTGTAAGAGACCAGCTGAAAGTCCAAGAGATAGACTCATGTCGTCTTTAAGACGCAAATGATAAGCGTAACTTAATGATATACCTCTTCGGCTATCAGCACCAGCTACGTCTTTAAAAGCAGTTCCTCCAATAGCCATATTTTCATTTCTCAGAAGGCCATAACCATTAATAATATCAGTTTGCGGGGCCTCTCTTACGCCAGACCACTGGTTGCGAACAACCGCATTAATTTGTGTGGTTCCATCTACTCCAGCAAAGGCGGGGTTGTAAAGAAATGGACTTAATTGATAGCTTGTAAATTGTGGTAACTGTTGCGAATAGGTTAGGTTAACAACAAAAATTAACGTGATATATAATATAAATTTTTTCATTCCTTTTATCTTACAATAGTTACCGGTCCTGTCAATGGCTCTATGTCAGACGATTCGTCAAAAGTAATGACATAATAATAGGTGCCAATAGGTAAATCTTTACCATTGTGCCTACCATCCCAATTTAAAATATCAGGTGATGAGCTTTTCCATAATGATGCTCCCCAACGGTTAAATACTTCTATTTTGGCGGTTTCGTATTGATTTAAATAACTTATTTCCCAAGTATCATTGTAGCCGTCTCCATTTGGTGAAAACCCTTCATTCATTCCAACAAATACTCTAACCGTATCGTTTCCAATACAGCCTGTAACTTTATCAAATGCATGAGCAATATAATGTGTAGTAATTAAAGGGCTTACGGTTATTGTGTTTGATAATTCACCGTTACTCCACGAAAAAGGGGTTTCCCCTTGTGAAATTGATAATGTTATTGATTCACCTCTAAGAATACCTATATCTTCGTTTACAATTATTTCAGGAGTTAATACTTCTATGGATAGATTATCTGTAAATGAACATACAGAGCTGTTATCATAAACAGTTGCTGATATAGATAATGAGTTCTCTACTATAATATCAACAGATGAGCCATTATCAAAAATTTCTTGAACGGGATTAACCGACCACAAGTATGAGTCATAGTTCTCAAATCTATCTCCATACAGCGTAATAGTATCACCAAAACATACATAAAGGGTTTCATTTTGTATGAATACTCTAGCAGGATGTATTTCAAGTTGTTCAGTATATTCACAACCATTATCATCAGTGATAGTTAAGGTAAATAATGTATCTGCTTCATCATTATTTTCAGGAAAATCTATAATAATGTTTGGATCATTAACGGAGGATTCTTGGTAAGAAAATGTTGGATTTATTTCTGAAACAGCTTCAATATTATAATTATAGTAACCATTAACGAAAGGTGTTCCACCGCTTACTTGTGTTATAATACTAGCATTCTCTCCTTGGCATGGTTCATCAATGAGATCTAAACTAACGGAATATGGGTTAGGCTCATTAATTGTAAAAGATACAGTTGTTTTACAATCGTTATTGTCTGTAACTTCTACTTCATAATCATCGGCTGATAATATTGTCGGGTTTTCCCCAAACCAGTTTACATTTACATAAGGAGGAGTTCCACCTACAACTTGATTAGCAGATGAACTGGTGTTTATTTGAGCTTCTCCATCTTCTAAACCATTACAACTTACATCAGTTGTTGTAACATAATTTATTTGTAATGGACTGTCAGGTCCATCAACTACATAAGTTGAAGTATTTTGACAACCATTAGCATCTGTAATAAGAAGGTTATATGTTCCTGTAGCTAGACCGTTGATAGTTCTGACTCCACTATTAACATTGTTAATAGTTTCATCAGTATCTGGACCTGTCCAATAAAATTCATAATTAGTAGACCCACCACTGACATCAACAGTTATGGAACCTGAATTATCATCATAACATTCATTATCAACTACAGAATAGGTATTTACATTTACAACTGATGTTGGTGAAGTAACATAAACTGAATCAACCAAAATACAATTATTTGCATCGGTTATAATGTTAGTGTACCACATCCCTGGTGCTAGTCCTACAGCAGTAGCTGATTGCTGATTTAATGGATCACTCCAGGTGTAGCTGTATGGAAGCCAACCACCTGTAACATTGAAGTTGAACGATCCGTCAATTGAACCTAAACAACTTACCGAAGTAGTATCTGATAAATTAGATATCGAGAATAGCTCTGAATAATTAATGGTTACTGAATCACTATTAGAACAACCGTTATTATCTGTATATGTAGCCGTGTAAGTACCAGCTGGCAGGTTGGTTGCTTGAGCAATTAATGATATCACATTGTTTGAACTATCCGACCAACTGACCGCATAATTTCCAAATCCTAACCCTCCGGAATAAGTAGCAGTCGCTTGCCCATCATTGTTTCCTTCACATCTAATATGAATAACGTCTTCAATAGAAACTACTAACTGTTCAGGTTGAGTTATAGTGATATTTTCTGTTGCTGTACACCCTTTTTCATCAGTTACGACCACGGTGTATTGATCTTGTGGTACTAAATAAAGTGTATCTGTTGAGCTTGTTGTTTGCGTTCTTATATCATTAGATGAAATAGTGTTAAACCATTCAAATGTGTATAGACCAGTCCCTCCTCCGGCATTGGCTAAAAGGATAGCGTCTGATAAACCAAAACAAGAAATTTCATTACCATTATAATCGGATAACACAGAAAGACCTAGTGTAACTTGCGATGGTTCTGCAATAATTACTGGCGAATACACAGTGGAACATCCGTTGTCATCTTCTACTTCAAGTTGATATATACCGGCAGCTAACCCACTAACGGTTGCATTGACTGCTGATAAATTTGCAGGCCAAAGATTAACACCCTGACTATTTTGCCAACTGTAGCTGTATGATCCAGAAGCCGATGTTCCTCCACTAACGCTTATTACTGAAGCACTACCATCAGAAAACCCAATACAACTGGCCTGTTCTGAATCAACTGAAACACTTATTGGTGTTGGAGCATTAATTTGAATATTTTCTAATTCGGACGAACAACCTAAAGAATCCCTGACTGTAGCATTATATAAGCCTTCCCCTAAGTCATTAAATGTGGATAAGTACTGCCAATTGACGCCGCCATTGATTGAATACTCGTAGTATGGCGTCCCACCTGAAGCATTTAATGAGATTTGACCTTCAGTATCACCATTACATACATTGTCAACAGTACCAATTAAGCTTAAAATTGGCGAGGTAGATTGGGATATAATAATACTATCAAGAGTGTAACATGAATTTAAATCCCAAACATGTATGTATATTAAACCTGAAGTAAGGTTTTCTACATTAGGTTGATTTGAAGTTTGATTTAAAGTACTATCCTGCAGTTGTAATGGCAATTGGAAATCTCTATCATATGTCCATAAATAGGTATAGTTTCCTGATCCACCAGCTACGCTTACTGAAGCTTCTGCATCCCAGCCTAAACAACTTTCGAGAGTGGAAGAAGTATTTAAAATTTCTAATACCGTTGGCTCAGAAACATAGAATGAGTTATTTAATTTTTTACACCCTTCAGAATCTTCGATGTCGAAGTAATATAATCCCTCAGATAATGACGAAAACTCAAAAGTATCGTTAGTAATAGAAGTGATGGAAACTAAAGGATCAAAAGGAGTAATAGTATAAGTTGGAGTACCTCCACTCACAATTATTAGCCCATTTCCATCTGAGGATTCGTTACAACTGGTTCCATTTACAATTTGAGAGACTGCTAATGGATCAGGTTGTAGTATCTCATACGATGTTTGTACAATACATCCATTAGCATCTTGAATGGATAAATTATACGTTCCTACAGAGAGACCTGTTAAGGAATCTACAGTAATTTGTTGTGAAAAACTAGGATCATTCACGAACATCCAATAGTAATTACCTGCAAATGGTGTTCCCCCTGAAATATTTAAAAATAATTTTCCATTTTCATCACCATTACAAGCAAGTTCTAAGGTTGACAAGGAGCTATCAACATCAACAGTAATGTCCGTTGGTTCTGATAAAACTATAGACTGATTCCAATTATCTACACATCCTACCGTATCAACTACTGATAATGTGTAAGTATCAGCAACAAGATTGTTTAAAATCGTAATTGAATCTGATGATGTAAAATTCGTTGATCCAGTTGAAGAAGTAAGTGTAAATGAAAATGGTTTAGAATCACCTGAGCTAGCAACCGTTATGCTACCATTATTAGATCCGAAACATTCGTTATCATTCACTGATACACTATTGATTTCTACACTATTGGATTTTGGGATAAATACATTAAAGTTTTCTGAACAAGATAATATGTCAGCAACCACAACATTTAATGTTTGACCTCCTGAGAGTTGAGAAACTGTTGATGTTGTCTCACCTAATTCAATCCAATTGTATGAGTATTGAGGAATGCCACCACTTGGAACAATACTTACAGAACCGTTTACACCATTACAAGTTTCAGGAATAACATTCTGAAATGTTGCATCAATTTGTGAGTTTTGGTCAATGAAAATGGAGTCTAAATAAGTACATGAATTATTATCTTCAATTGTTATTACATATGTACCACTTGGTAAATTTGAAACGGTTAAGTTGTTATTTCCAGTAGTGCTGGTAATTCCTAAGTTTGGAACATGTGTTATTGAAGCATACGAAGGTGTACCTCCTAAAACATCTAATGAAAATTGTCCCGTTGATTCTCCAAAACAATTTACATCAGTTATAGTTGGTGAAATTGACATTTCAGTTGGGTGAACTAAATCTATAGAAAGGGTATCGGTACAACCTGCAATATCGGTAACTACCGCCTCATAATTTCCTTGGGTTAGTCCGTTTATTAATGCCGTAGTAGCATTTGATAATCCTGACCACTGAAAATTCCAAGGCTGTGTACCTCCAGTAGCGAAGACTGAAATCTGACCATTAGAACCATTGAAACAAGTTGGGTTTGAAATGGATAAGGTATCAAGTACTAACTGAGATGGATCGTTAACTGTAATATCTAACTCAGGAGATACACAACCTTCATCATCAGTAGCTGATACTGTGTATACGCCTGCATCAATTTGGGTAATTGTACTAGTGGTTTCATTAAGAATTGGTGTAGTATTTTTTGTCCAGATGTAATCCACATTTCCTTGACCATTGATGGTGGATACTGAAATAGATGCATCAGTACTACCAAAACAACTTGGCGGTGTTACAAAAGCTATAGTATTAATCATCTGTCCTGGTTGATTAACTTGAATAGTTGTATCAAACGGACAATTTTTTGCGTCAGTAACACTTAGGTTGTACGTACCTGATTGTAGACCAGGAAATAGCGCTGTACTATTAGTAGTGATAGTGGGTGAAGTTCCAACAGTAAATGAGTAAGGTGTTGAACCATCAGAGGCTAATACAGTAACTTCACCATCGTTAGAATTAAAGCAAGACAAGTCATCAATAGTTACATTTACTGACAATGGAGCAACTTCTTGGACAATAACACTAAAGTTATGTGCTGGGCAAGCATTGGCATCTGTTATGGACACTTGGTATAATCCTGCTGTTAAGTTCGGAAATAGCCCAGTAGACTGAGGAGAAGTTATAGTATACTGATAGGGTGCCTTACCACCAACACCTTCTACCTCAAAACTTGCTAGTGAGTCTACACAAAAAATTGTATCTAATGATAATACATTGTGGGAAATGTCTTCGTACTCAAAAACTTCAATATTCAATGATACTACACAGTCGTTGGCGTCTTTTGCTTCAACATTGTAAGGGTTTGCTGACAACCCACCAAAAAACGAAGACTGTTGCCAATTTCCACCATTTATTCTATATTCATATGGTCCAGTTGCCCCAGAAGCTAATACTTCAATTGAGCCATCTACACCACCAAAACAACTTACACTGTCCGTGTTAACTTCAGCTAATTGTAATACTGATACTGTATCAAGTACAACAAAAGATTTGGAATAACTACAACCATTAGCGTCAGAAACAGTTAAATTGTAGGTGCCACCTTCAATTGATGTCAAGTCCTCATCTGAACTTGAGAAACCATTTGGACCAGTCCATACAAATTGGTAGTCTAAGGTATCAGTCACTAAACCTGAAGTTACATTAATGGCTTCTCCGACACCGCCAGTTACATCAACATCGATTTCTCCTTCAAACTGACCACTACACAAAACATCTGTAACTGCACCATCAACATAAAGACTATCTGGTTCTCTCAAGGTCCAATTTCGAGTGCGTACACAACCTGAAGCTGATGTAAATTCAAAGGCATACTCTCCTGCACACAATCCAGATTGATTGCTACTCGTTGAAGAGGCTGAATGAAAAGGCAAACCTGAAATAGAGTCTAAATACCAATCAATAGTATAACTTTCCGTAGGATTTACAATGGTAACAAAAATGGATGCATCACAATCTCCATAGCATGACACATTATAGCCATTATCACCAAAAAATGGACTAAAAATAATGGCCGTAAAATCAACACCGTTTAAGTCAATCGCCAAATTACATGAATCTGTACCAGAAATTACAGTAATATCATACAACCCACCTTGTAAATCTGTTAAATTGTATGTACCTGTGGAAAAAACATCACTATAATTACCCTGAGAATTAGGATAATCTACTTGTAGTGTGTAGGGTGGTGACATATTTACCGAATCAACAACAACTTGTAGTATCCCATTGTTGTTACAATTATCTTCTTGTATAACGTTTACCGTAAAATTCTCACATTGTGAATACGAGTAGTTTACCGATAAAATACTAGCAAGAAGAAAAACTGTAATCTTAATCTTATCTGATAATTTCAAAATATACTAGTGTTTGATTTTTTTAAAATTTGCTTCGCAAGATACAAAAATTAACATATTTTCTAACATAAAATACTACAAGTGTAAAAGTAATAAACATGGTTTTGTTGATGATAATTGCACAATAGACTAAATTAAAAAAAAATTCTTAAATTTATTAATCCTTAGACTTATGATGCCATGAAATTGTGTTCTTTACAAGCCGCCCTGTTGTTATTATTTACTTTTAGTTTGTTACCCTTGTGTTTTTTGACATCTAAAATAGTAGATTTAATACTAGTTATTAGATTATTAAAGTTGTTTTTTGTGTCATTGAGCATTTACATCTTTTATATCCTTATGCTTTGTGCAATCATTTTTAATTTTTGACAAACTTTAGGTTTTCAACTTTGTCCTGTGAGTGCAACTGTAAATAATAAATTCCACTAGCAAGGTTCTGAACATTCAGTGTAGTTTGAGGTTGATTTTCTTCAATCACAATTTTACCAAACGAATCGTATACAATTAATTTAAATGCTGAATCAAACCCCTGAAGTGTAAAAAATTCATTTACCGGATTGGGGTAAAGAATTTGTTTATTTCCTTCAATTTTTTCAACTGAAGAAAGCTCACAAATTATGTTAAATAAAAAATCACTGATAAATGGAATGGCAGTCGATGTTAAGTTAGTTAGTGGTGCTGTATGGCCTCCTGAACTGAATGTATACAAATCATTAGTAATTCCTAGCTCTTCCAATTTAGCATGAATCTCACCAGAACCACACAGCATGGGCAAATTCGAATTTCCTAAAGCAAAATCACAGTCATAGCTTACCGTATTATCATTACTTGCATGAATACTAACAATAGGTTCATCATCACTATCAAAGAAGGACAAATCATTAATAGCTCCGGCAAGACTCACAACCCCTTTCACATTTGATGGGTACCCATCATTACCACTGTTTCCTTCCACTCCACCACTATTATCAAAATAAATCTGCAAGTCTTCAGGAATATCATTTTCATCTACAGCTGATAAGTGTACAGCCGTAACAGCTCCTGCCGAATAACCCCCTACGAAGATTTGATCAGAATTTATATTATATGTATTTCCATTTTCGGCAATATCTTTTCTAAAATAACGTATAGCTGCCTTCATATCTGAAACAGAGTTCACAACAGTTTGGGTTAAAATTTCTGAAGCATTAGGTAGCAGTAAATTTGTTGTTGAAGTAAGTCTATATTGGATGGAGGCAGTTACATAACCTTTTTTGGCAAATGCATTACACAAGCTAACCATAGTTGGATTAGTTTTATCTCCAGCAACATAAACACCTCCATGAGCAAAAATAATCAGGGGGCGATTATTGACAGTATCACCAACTGGCTGATAAATATCCATGTCTAATCCCGAGTTTGTAATAGACCAGTCATATACATCTGTATATTCGACTGTTATTGTTGTAACATCATTAAAAATTTCATTCTGATAACGCCCATCACATTGAGCCAAAATAAAATTCGAGATGAAAAAAACTATTACTGTGTATATACTTTTCATGTGTTTAAGTTTACTTTCCTAATTTACTCAATTGCTCTTCTATTTTATCATCATCAATTTTTTCAAAAAGAAGTATTGGTTTTTTAATTTTATGTCCAGCTTCAAGTGTTGAAATTTCATCCCATGACTGAGTCTTAACATCTAAAATAGCTTGTAGTTTTTCTGATGTAAATGGTAAAAACGGGGAAGAAATAACTGATAAATGATTAGCTATTTGTAGGGCTATATTCAAAATAGTCTCTGTGCGTTTTTCATCTGTTTTTTTTAGCTTCCATGGTTCTGTATCAGCAAGGTATTTATTTCCAAGTCGTGCTAAATTCATCACTTCTGTCAATGCATCTCTAAGCTTGTAACCTTCAATCAATTTACCGACCTTGATGGTGAATTGTGACAATTCATTTAAAACCTGTTTGTCATACTCAGATAAATTATTTTTGACAGGTACTACACCCTCCCAATATTTGTTTGTCAATACTACTACCCTATTTATAAAATTACCTAAAATGCCTACCAACTCACTATTGTTTCTTGTTTGAAAGTCTGACCAAGTAAAATCGGTGTCCTTAGATTCAGGTGCTGTTGAACAAAGAACATACCTTAAAACATCTTGTTGATGTTCAAAATCTCTAAGATAATCATGTAACCAAATTGCCCAATTTCTGGATGTAGATAGTTTTTTGCCCTCTAAATTTAAGAACTCATTTGCTGGTACATTTGTAGGTAAATTATATTCTCCATGAGATTGTAAGAGAATGGGGAATATAATAGCATGAAACACAATATTATCCTTACCAATAAAATGGATAATTTCAGCGTCATCTTGCCAATATGCCTTCCAGTCCTTACCGTGATCAGTAGCCCATTGCTTAGTAGCTGAAATATAGCCTATCGGAGCATCTAACCAAACGTATAGTACTTTTCCTTCAGCGTCTTTAACTGGTACTTTTACCCCCCAATCCAAGTCTCTTGTCATTGCACGTTCACGTAGTCCACCGTCAATCCATGATTTACATTGTCCAATAACTTGAGAACGCCATTTTGAAACATCATGATGTCTTTTGCCATTTAAAACCCCATCTTCTATCCATTTTTTTAACCATTCTGAATGATCTTGCATAGGAAGATACCAGTGTTTTGTTTCTTTTAGTACGGGGCTACTACCACTTAAAGTTGATTTTGGGTTTAAAAGCTCTGAAGGGCTTAAGGCTGAACCGCATTTCTCACACTGATCACCATAAGCTGAGTCGTAATCACATTTAGGACAAGTTCCCATTATATACCTGTCAGCTAAAAACTGAGCGTGATCTTCATCATAAAATTGCTGCGATATTTTTTGGGTAAAAGCGCCTTTTTTGTCTAACACTTTAAAAAAGTCTTGTGATGTGTGATGGTGTAAAGGGTCCGAAGTCCTATGATAGATATCAAACTGAATTCCAAAATCTTCAAAGGACTGCTTGTTGAGTGCATGGTATTTATCAACAATTTCCTGAGGACTTTTTCCTTCTTTTTTAGCTCTTAAAGTAATAGCTGCTCCGTGCTCGTCTGAGCCACAGATAAAAACAGTATCATCATTCTTAAGCTTTCTATATCTTACATAAATATCTGCAGGCAAATAGGCTCCTGCTATATGTCCAATGTGTAGTGGACCGTTAGCATAAGGTAATGCTGAAGTAACAGTGTAACGTTTGTTTGACATAAAGTGTCTCTAAAAATATATCTTCGCAAAGATATTAAAAGTATAATGACTTCTATGAATAGGTCAAATCAGCAAATCATACAACCAATACCACTAAAAATAGGTGATAAAATCGGCCTTATTTCTACAGCCAGAAAAATTTCTGATGAGGAATTATCTATTGCAATAAAAGAGATTGAAGGGTGGGGGTTTGAAACTGTATTAGCTAAAAGTATCTATTCAAGTCATCATCAGTTTGCAGGCACTAACTCTGAAAGAACCGATGCATTTCAGGAGCTACTAAACGACCCAGAAATTAAAGCCATAATTTGTGCTAGAGGTGGATACGGTACAGTAAAAATTATCGACAAACTATCTTTTGATAAATTCATTCAAAACCCTAAATGGATTGCTGGCTACAGTGATGTAACCGTATTACACTCTCACTTAAACCAATTGAATATTGCTAGTCTACATAGCACAATGCCAATTAATTTTAAAGGGAATACAAAAGAGACTTTACAAGCTTTAAAGGATAGTCTATTGGGTAAAGCTATCAGATATAAGCTGACAACTAACCCTTTGAATAGAAATGGCATCGGAAAAGGGCAAATAGTTGGTGGAAATTTGTCTATATTATACAGCCTATTGGGCAGTCGATCGGATATAAATACAGATGGGAAAATACTATTTATTGAAGATTTAGATGAATACTTATATCATATTGATAGAATGATGACTGCTTTAGATAGAAGTGGGAAATTATCAAAGTTAAATGGCTTAATAGTAGGTGGCATGACCCAAATGCATGATAATGAAACTCCTTTCGGTAAAAATGCTTTAGAAATCATATTGGAATCTGTAGAAAAATATGACTTTCCTGTTTGTTTTGATTTTCCAGCAGGCCATATCAGTAATAACTTACCAATCAAACTAGGCTGTCAAGTAGAATTGAATGTTAACCACTTTGTTTCTCTAACGTATGAGTAAAATTCACGAACTTGGCCATAAGGGTGAACGCATAGCTCAAAGCTTTTTAAAAAAGAAAAACTACACGATTTTGCAAACTAACTGGCGGTGGCAAAAAGCTGAAATTGATATCATTGCAAAAAATGAAAATTGTATTGTTTTCATTGAGGTAAAGACAAGAAGCACTACACGGTTTGGGAAGCCCTCAGAGTTTGTCAGCATGAAAAAAATTGAACTCATGAAAGACGCTGCTGAAGCTTATCTTGAAGTGTTTAAACTAGAAAATGAAATTAGGTTTGACATAATAAGCATAGTGATAAATTCTGACACACAAAAGATAGAACATCTTATAAACATCATTTAAATAAGTCGATTTACTACATTTGCAGAAATAAGACTATGCCCAAAAAAGAAATTAAAAGATCAAATTCCTCAAACAAAAGGAAAAATAGTGCTAACCAAGCTCGAAAAATTACATCAGAAAAGCGATCTTTTCCAGCTTTAAAAAGTGCCTTCAAAAAACGTATAACTAAGGCCAAAAACGAAAAACAAGGAATGCGCTTAAATCAGTTTTTAGCTCATTCAGGCATAAGCTCTAGACGTGAAGCCGATGACTTGATAAAAGCTGGTTTAGTAAAAGTCAACGACAAAATTATTACAGAAATGGGCTACAGGGTTTTACAAAGCGATACTGTAAAATTCAATAATTCAGTAATTAAATCTGAAACAAAACGATATCTGCTACTGAACAAGCCTAAAGACTTTTTGATGACCACCAATGACCCAAGAAAAAAAAATGTATTTGAACTCATTGATGGAGCTTGTAAAGAACGTATATATCCAGTTGGTCGCTTAGACAGACAAACCTCAGGGCTTTTATTATTCACCAATGACGGTGAACTTTCTAAAAAACTTACTGACCCCAAAAAGGCCATAAAAAAACTATACCACCTCACTTTAGATAAAAACTTAAAATCTGCAGACATGCAGAAAGTTGCTAATGGGGTTGTAGTAGATAATTATACGATAAATGTCAAAACCATTTCTTATATTCAAAACTCACCTAAACGAGAAGTTGGTATTGAAACTCTATATGGTAGAACAAAAAATATAAAAAGTATTTTTGAACAACTTGGATATAAAGTGCTTAAACTTGATCAAGTATATTATGGTGGTCTTACAAAAAAGGACATCCCAAGGGGTAGACATCGGTTTTTAAGTCAAAAAGAGATCAATATGTTGAAAATGATTTAAGCCACTATGTAATAAGAAAACTGATACATTCGTTAAAAAGTTATGAAATTCATTAAGCGTTTATTTTTATTATTTATTTTATTATCTGTTTTGGTTGTTGGTGGATTGGCATCATACATCTACTACAAACAAAATGATTTAGAACAGCTAATTATCAAAGAAGTTAACAAACAACTTCAATCAGAAGTCAGTATTAATGATATTACCTTTTCAGTACTAAAAAACTTTCCTTACACGAGTATCAATTTGAATGGAGTAACGATTATTGACGCATTCAATGAAGACACTTTGTGTCAAGTAGAAGATATTGACGTAAAATTCAACATCATCGACATATACAATGAGGACTATACCATACAGGAAATAGAATTAGATAATGGCTTTGTAAATATCTACTATAATGAAGGTAAAGCAAACTATATTATTTGGGAATCATCAAGCGACTCTACTTCTGATAGTGATTTAGAACTAGGACTTGAAAATATCAGCCTTAAAAACTTAAAAGTAGATTACACTAATGGTAATATATCAACTTCAATACTTAGTCATGAAAGTAATCTAGAGTTAAAAATAGATAATGAAGATATTACTCTTACTATTAATGGTGAATTAACCAACAACAGGTTTATATTAAACAATGAAAGTTATCTGAAAAATAAAGCTATTAATTTAAGTGCAGATTTAACGCTTAACGATCAATATACTGACATATCTTCTAACTTGATTATCGCAGAAATTCCACTTTTATTAAATCTTACTTCCAAAACAAATTCAACTGATATTAGAATAAAGACTAAGTCTTTAGATGTAAAGCGAACATTAAGCTTATTACCATCTTCGCTAACTAAAAGTTTTTCATCATTTGATATTGATGCTAAAACGGACTTAGACATTCATCTTATCAATGACCTTAAAGAAAATTCATTTATTGATATTCAATTTGAAGTTAGTTCTGCAACACTTAAGGGAAAAGATATACCGTTTGACTGTAATGAATTATCATTTCAAGGCAGCTTCACCAATGGCTCTAATCGAACAGACGCAAGTACCTCAATCCTGATTAATGATATCAAAACAACAATTAATAATGAAGCTATTTTAGCCAATGCACATATCAAAGGCCTAAATGATCCAACTATTGAAGCTAGTGTAAATGGACAGTTGCAATTGTCTGAAATAGAAAAGTGGGGATATAAGCCAACAGTAAAGGAATTATTTGGAAAAACAACATATGAGATATACTATAATGGTAAAATTGGTTTAAAAAATAAACTCACTTTCGATATGTCTATGGCAGAAAAAAAAGCAATAATTGCAATAGACGATTTAACACTTATTACTGACAATTCAACTCCTAAATTATCACAATCTAAGTTGAAACTGAAATTAATCGATGATCATTTAGATATTGAGCAGTTTGAAACTTCACTTGCTGAAGAAAGTAACTTGAACTTTATTGGCTCCATCGAAAATGTATTCGCTTATTCATTTCTAAAAAATGCTCCGCTTAAAATAGGCGGAGACCTGAGTTCAAAGTGGATGATTATTGATGAACTATTAGAAAATATTGATACGAGTTCGACAGACAACCCAAACAAAAGCGTAATAAGTTTCCCTAAGGATGTCATTGTCAATATTAACCTCAATCTCGAAGACTTAACTTATGATCGTTTTCACATGAGGAATTTCAATAGTAAAATTAGTTACAAAGAGAAAAAACTAAATGTCAAAAATGTAGAGTTAGAAACTATGTCTGGTAAGATAAACTCAACCGTTTCATTAGAGCAACTAAACAGTGGTCGTATTAGACTAATTAACACAACCAATCTTAATAATATCAACGTTCGACAATTATTTTATGAGTTTCATAATTTTGGACAGAGAACGATGCGACATAAACATTTAAAAGGAAAAATTGATTCAGAAATTTACTTTAGAAACGAATGGGACAAATTTTTCAACCCTATTGAAAATCACATGTATTCCTTCATGGACGTGACCATCAAAGATGGGGAGCTTTTAGAATTCGAGCCATTAATGGAAATGTCTGACTACATCAGTATAGAAGAATTAAAGCGAATTAAGTTTTCAACTCTCGAAAATCAAATAGAAATAAAAAATAATGTCATAGAAATTCCATTCATGGAAATATATTCCTCAGCAATAGACCTTGCAGGATCTGGAACACATACATTTGATAATAATATGGATTATGAATTCAAGATTTTGTTGAATGAAATTCTTGGAAATAAATTTAGACGAAAACACAAGAAAAAGGTGACCGAATTTGGAGTAGTTGAAGACGATGGTGTAAAAGGAATGGCTTTGTTTTTAAAAATGAAAGGTAATGTTGATGATCCAGAAATAGCATATAATACTTTACGACTACGTGAATCGTTAGATACAGGCTTCAAAAAGGAAAAAAGAAAATTAAAAGAAGTCATCAATAACGAGTTTGGAGGAAAGCAAAATGAAGACTCTTTTGATGACCCTAATTACGATAATATAATTGAATGGGAAGAATAAATATATACAGTAGGCGTAAAAATTGGAAAATAGTTTTTGTCATTTTCGCCGGTATTATCGCCATTGCTTCACTTAGCTATACAAACCAACTAGTTAGTGAGTTAGATACTGAAGAACGAAAAAAAATTGAACTTTGGGCTGAAGCAACCTATCAACTGGTAAACTCAGGAATGGGGCCTACCAATAATATATTAGCAAGTAGAATTATACAAGAAAATACTACAATCCCTATAATTCTTACTAACGAGGTTGGTGAAGTAATAGGCGATAGAAACTTACCCTATAAGAGAAATAATAATAAAGCTTTTTTAAAAAAACAATTAGAGATAATGGCCGAACAACATGAGCCCATAAAAATTGAGGCAAAAATGAATGGTCAAGTAATTTTAACACAATACCTCTTTTACAAAGACTCATATATTCTAAGTCAACTTCGCTTTTATCCATTTTTACAACTAGTCGTAATTTTTCTATTCATCGTTATTGCCTATATGACATTCAACAGATCCAGAAGAACAGAACAAAATTTAGTCTGGGCAGGAATGGCCAAGGAAACTGCTCATCAAATAGGAACTCCTCTTTCATCGTTAATGGCCTGGGTTGAAATTCTGAAAGAAAAAGACGGAATGCTTGAAATAAGTAAAGAAATAAATAAAGACGTCAAACGACTAGAAACCATAACTGATCGTTTTTCCAAAATAGGCTCAAAACCTAATGTAGACAATCAAAACATTTACGACATCTTATGTCAGTCGGTTAGTTATCTCCAAGACAGATTATCTTCTAATGTAAGTATTAAGCTAGAAAATAAATGTAACGACACCAAAGCTCCAGTAAATGCCATTTTATTTGAATGGGTCATTGAGAACATTTGCAAAAATGCTGCTGACGCTATGAATGGTAAAGGGAATATTCTCATTTCTTTATATTCAAAAGATGACTATATAACCATTGAGATTAAAGATGACGGAAAAGGTTTAATAAAGACTAACTTTAAACGGATTTTTGAACCCGGCTTTACGACTAAACAGCGAGGATGGGGTTTAGGCTTATCTTTGTCTAAGCGTATAATAGAGGATTATCATCGCGGTAAGTTGTATGTCAAATCTTCCAGCCCAGAAGGAACAGTATTTTGTATCTCGCTTCACAAGGACTAAAGATGACAACTCCCCTTACCTCTTTTATGCAGATACTCCTGATGGTATTCTTCTGCTCTGTAAAAAGTAACCGCAGGAGTAATCTCAGTCACAACCAAGTCCTTAAATTTAGCTGATTTGTCTAAGGCTTCTTTTGTGATTAAAGCAATTTTTTTTTGTTCTTCACTATGATAGAAGACGGCAGAACGATACTGTGTGCCAACATCTGGTCCTTGTCGGTTTAATGTAGTGGGGTTGTGATTATCCCAAAAAATAGCGATTAACTCTTCATACGAGACTTGTTTTGGATCATATAGAACCTCAACAGCTTCAGCATGATTAGTATTTTCATTACAAACCTCTTTATATGTTGGATTAATAGTTGTTCCGCCTAAGTAGCCAACATCTGTAGAATATACCCCTTTTAGTGTTCTGTATAATTCCTCAACACCCCAAAAACAACCTGCTGCAAAAGTGGCTTTTTGCAGAGAGTCATTAGAAACAAAACGAATGCTTATACTATTTACACAGTGTCGTGTATTTTCAGCAGTAAGTTGTTCTCCAACAAAAACATGGCCAAGGTGTCCCTCACACTTTGCACAAGTTATTTCTGTTCGCTCATATCCAAGATTAAAATCTGAATGGGTATGTATGGCTCCCTCTTTTACTTTATCAAAGGCTGGCCAACCACATCCAGCATCAAACTTATCTGATGAATCGTATAAATGATTGCCGCAAGCCCTACATATAAATATACCATCTTCATAAAAATTATCATATTCACCAGTAAAAGGAGCCTCAGTTCCTTTATCTACAATAACACGTCTTTCTTCAGGTGTTAGATTATCAAAAAAATTGTGTCTCATGTTATCCGTAGTTTTAGTTTGACAGGCCAATAACAATGGCAATAATGTGCAAAAATACATCAAATGATAAAAAACTGTATTGGAATTCTTGAGTACTTTTGTAGTGTGAGTGGTATCTATATTCATATTCCGTTTTGTAAGCAACAATGTCATTATTGCGATTTTCACTTTTCAACCTTAATGTCCAATAAAAACGATGTATTAGACGCATTAGTACTTGAGATAAAAATGAGACGTGAATTTTTATTAGGTACAAAGATACAGACAATATATTTTGGTGGTGGTACACCTTCGGTGTTAAGCAGCGATGAAATTAATCGACTATTTGATGAAATTAATACACACTTCGATTTAAGTCAATTAGATGAAGTAACCATTGAGGCAAACCCAGATGACTTATCCATTAAAAAAATAAGTGATTTAAAAAATACACCTGTCAATCGCTTTAGTATTGGTGTGCAATCCTTTCACCAAAAGGACCTTATCTATATGAATAGAGCTCATTCTGTAAATCAAGCCTTCGATAGTATAAAATCTGTACAAGATGCTGGCTGGAAAAATATTACGATTGACTTGATTTATGGCACACCTACTCTTAGTCATGAATCATGGCAAAAAAACCTGCGATATGTTGTGGATTTAAATATTCCACACCTATCAGCCTACGGACTAACAGTTGAAGAAAAAACACCTTTGTATCATTCTATAAAATCAGGAAAAGAAAAAGATATCGACGACAAGAAAAGTGCAGAACAATTTGAATTTCTTATGGATTTTATGCCAAAATATGGGTGGGAACAATATGAAATATCAAATTTTGCTAAAGTAGGCTTTGAAGCTAAACATAATGGCAGTTATTGGAAAGATGAAAAGTACCTTGGTATCGGTCCATCTGCACACTCATTTGATGGCACAAAAAGATGGTGGAACATTGCTAACAATAGTTTGTACGTAAAAGCTATTAAAAACAATAACTTAAACATAGAATTTGAAGACTTAAGTGAAGGACAACGGTTCAATGAATACATTATGACTGCCTTACGAACAAAAAATGGTTGTAACTTAACTTACATGAATTCACGTTTTTCAGCACTTTTCATCACTTTTTTCAATAAATCAGTCAAAAAATGGGTAAAAAGCAAGAATATTATTCAAAATGGTGATATTTTTTGTTTAACAAAAAAAGGGAAATTATTAGCCGATCAAATTGCATCGGATTTATTTTATTTAGAACAATAGAATTTTTAAAAAAAACCATATTTTACTATACTTTTAATCGTTTTTAGACACTTTTAATTCAATTTTTGTCATTTTTTAAAAAAAACACACTTAAAATGAATACCAAAATACATGCAACACAACACTTTGAAAAAAAAAGCTTTTTATTACTAAAATCAATGATTTTTGGACGTTTTATTCAAAAAAATGATGTTTTTAGCAAAAATTTAGAAATTTTAGTCTCAGAAACAAAAATCATTAACGTAATTAAATTTTGAATATTTTTAATCTATGATAGCAGAAATTACTCATCGTCAACAAATATTTAAGGTCAATCTTTCTAAACCAATAGATATTTCCTTGCCTCTAAAAGCCGGTAGTGGCAATCCTACAGCATGGTATGTTCCTCCAGTAAAAATGGAAGCCGTAAAAATAGGTCAATGGATAGGTGAAGTTAAACAAGGTGGATCAGTTAATTTTTTTGATATTTACTTTAATCCGCATGGACACGGTACACATACTGAATGTTTGGGTCATATTTCAAAAGCCAAAGAGTCAGTCAATGAACTGATTAATGAGTTTTTTTTTATTGCTCAACTAATTACTGTAAAGCCTGAAGAAATAGACAATGATTTGGTGATTACTAAAGAAGCTATTTCCACTCAACTAAACTCTGACACTGAAGCTTTAATTATTCGAACCTTACCTAACACTGAGGCTAAGTGTACAAAACAATATTCAAATACTAACCCCCCTTTTCTACATCATGAGGCGGCCATTCTTATGAAGAATAAAGGAGTTAAACATTTATTAATCGACTTACCTTCTGTTGATAAAGAACAGGATGAAGGCAAATTAATTGCACATCATTGCTTTTGGAATTTTCCTGAAAATCCCCGATTTGATTGTAGCATAACTGAACTCATTTATGTTCCAAACACTATTCGAGACGGTGAATACCTTTTGAATCTTAGTTTTGCACCTTTTGATAATGATGCCAGTCCAAGTCGCCCCACCTTATATGCTATCTTATGATTGAAGAATTAAGGCAGTTTTGTCTAAATAAAACATTTGTTACCGAAAGCTTTCCTTTTGATGAAAATACGCTAGTGTTCAAGGTACATGGAAAAATGTTTGCCCTTTTTTCATTAGAAAAGGAGCCGTTAAGAATAACTCTAAAGTGTAATCCTGAAAAAGCTATTGAGCTAAGGGAAAAATACTGGCAAGTTATAGCAGGCTATCATTCAAATAAAAAACACTGGAATACGGTTATTGTTGATGATGTGTCTCTAGATTTGATTTACTGCTGGATCAATCATTCCTATGAACTAGTATGGAATAAACTTCCCAAACGATTAAAGGGCTAATACAAGAAACTATTGTATGGAAATCGCTTGGCATGTATTTCTTTTGCCATGTCATAAAGTAAGTTTCTAAAGGCTTCAAAATTATCCTTTTGTAAGGCCGATATAAATATCGTTTCCCCTGATTTTGCCATCCAGGTTTTTTTCCATTCATCTAATGATATATTAGCCTTTGTTGTAGGTGTCAAATCGTCCTCATCTTTTTTCTCATATGTAAACGCATCTACCTTGTTAAACACCATTACGGTTGGTTTATCAGATGCATTTATTTCATCAAGTGTTTTATTTACAATTTCAATTTGTTCTTCGAAATTTGGATGAGAAATATCTACAACGTGAAGTAAAATATCGGCCTCCCTTACCTCATCTAAGGTAGACTTAAAACTTTCTACTAATTGATGAGGTAGTTTTCTGATAAATCCGACAGTGTCAGACAATAAAAAAGGTAAGTTACCAATAACAACTTTTCGAACAGTAGTATCTAAAGTTGCAAACAACTTATTTTCGGCAAAAACCTCTGATTTTGAAAGCCTATTCATTATGGTTGACTTGCCCACGTTAGTATATCCAACCAAAGCCACTCTAACTAAAGCTCCTCTGTTTCCGCGTTGTATAGCCTTTTGTTTATCAATTTTGGTGAGTTTACCTTTTAGGAGTGCAATTTTTTGTTGGATAATACGCCTATCTGTTTCAATTTGAGTTTCACCAGGTCCACGCATTCCAATCCCTCCCTTTTGCCTTTCGAGGTGAGTCCACATTCGCGTTAAACGAGGTAAGAGGTATTGGTATTGAGCTAATTCAACTTGCGTTCTGGAGTGCGCTGTTCTAGCTCTAGAAGCAAAAATATCTAAGATAAGATTACTTCTATCTAAAATTTTACATTCTAATTCTTTTTCTAAATTTCTCAATTGTGAAGGCCCTAGTTCATCATCAAAAATGACTAGTGAAATTTCATGCTCCTTGATATATAACTTAACCTGATCTAATTTTCCTTTTCCGATAAAAGTTTTAGGGTTGGCAAATGGAAGTTTTTGAGTAAAATGTTTGACGGCGATGGCTCCCGCCGTATGAGCCAAAAAATCTAGTTCTTCTAAATATTCTTTAGCCTGGTCCTCATTTTGATTTTCGGTAATAATACCTACCAAAACAGCTCTTTCCTCAATAAATTCGTGAGAGAGTTTTTTACTCATTTACAGCCAACTTGGAGGTAAGCACAGAAGAATACTTACTAAAGCAATAGTAAATAAAATGAAAACCGTTCTATGGTTTTTAGTATCATCTGACTTTTTAGACTTTGAACGACTTATTGTAAGAAGTACCATGGCAACTGTCATTAATATTGGATGCTCCAAAGCGTACAAGCGACTTAAAGAATTATCCATAGCTTCTCCAATACTTAACACGTTTGGACTGACAAAATATAAAACCGCTCCTACTGTCCATTGAATATGAATGGTAATCATGGAAAATAAAACCAGTTTATTAGACAAACTATCAAAGGGGGATTTTGTTATCCACCCAATAAGCGATTTCACTAAAACCACAGCCATTAATAAAAATAAAACATAAGGTAGGTTTGAATGTAAATGTAAAAGTCCGATGTACATGTTAAATTTATTTTTGACAAAGGTAAGGAAATTAATCCGTCAGTATTTTGTAATTTACCTCCCTAATTTAAATAAAAGAAATGAGAGCCCTTTTTATTATTTTTACGCTAATTGTCATCAATTTATCTTCCATAGCTCAACAAACATTTCCAATCAATGGTGTGGTAAATAGTTTTGAAGAAATTCATGCTTTTACAAATGTTACATTGGTAGTGTCGCCAAATAAAACGATTGATAATGCTACACTTTTAATTAAAGCGGGTGAAATTTTACGTGCGGATAGTGATACTAGTTATCCTGAAGGAGCGATTGTTCATGATTTAAAAGGTCATTATATCTACCCTTCGTTTATTGACCTGCAGTCAACGTATGGTATAAAGAAAGCCGATTACAAAAAATGGAATTTTAGACCTCAATATAGAAGCACTAATAAAAATGGAGCAGGTTGGAACGAAGCCATACATCCTGAAGTTGATGGCGTAAGTTTATTTGCTAATAATGATAAAGATGCTGAAAGCTACAGGTCAAGTGGCTTTGGAACAGTACTGACTCACCAACACAACGGTATCGCCAGAGGAAGTGGCCTTGTTGTAAGCTTGGCTAACGAAAGTGAGAATCTTACTATTTTAAAAGGCAAGGCTAGTGCTCATTATTCTCTAGACAAAGGCAATTCTCAACAAAAGTACCCCAGCTCATTAATGGGTACACTAGCTCTTTTAAACCAAACCTACCTCGATGCTGAATGGTATGACCAAGAAAATGCCTCGGAATATAATAGATCACTTGAAGCGTGGAACAAACTACAAGATCTTCCCCAATTTTTTGAGGTGAAAGACAAACTAGATATTTTGAGAATTCACAAAATTGCTGATGAGTTTGAAATAGACTACATAATTATTGGTAATGGTGATGAATACCAACGAATAGATGAACTAGAATCAACTAATTTTTCAATGGTAATACCACTCAATTTTCCAAAACCATACGACGTAAGTAATCCCAATGCTGCTCAAATGATTTCACTCAAAAGAATGAAACATTGGGAGCTAGCCCCAACTAATCCTGCTCAACTATTTGAAAATGGTATTTATACCGCCTTTACCTCAGATAAGTTAGAAAAACGTAGTGATTTCATAAGCCAGGTGAAAGAAGCCATTAAGTATGGTTTATCAGAAAGTGATGCACTTTCTGCACTAACTACTAACCCAGCTGAACTTATTGAAATGAGTGCCAAGTTGGGCACACTAGAAAAAGGTAAGCTAGCTAATTTTTTAGTTTGCTCTGGACCTCTTTTTGAAGATGGTAAAATTTTAAGTAATTGGATTCAAGGAAAAGAGTATAATGTTGAAAAACAAACTCAAGCTGATTTAGTGGGTAAATACTTAACTTCTTTCAACGATACACTAAAAATTGAAAAGTCTGCTGAAAGACTAAAGGGTAACCTTATTGCTGATACATTAAGTTATAAGTGTAAGCTGTTTCAAGAAGGTAGAAATTTAAATATTCAATATGAAACCGACAATGGTGTATTCAGAATAATTGCCTTATTACAGGATAATAAACTTGTTGGAAGTTTAACCTCAGCCGAAGGTGTTGTTTCTAACTGGCAAGCTACTCTTATAGAAAAAACCAATGAGGATAAGGCAAAAGATGAAATTGTTAACGTTCCAGAAATAGGCCATATATGGTTTCCAAATATGGCTTATGGCTGGACTGAAAAACCATCGCAAGACAATATTATCTTTAGAAATGCTACCGTTTGGACTAATGAAGAAGTAGGGATTGTACCACAATGCGATGTAGCTATCTCAAATGGGGAAATAATAAAAGTAGGGATTGACTTACTCCCTTCTGAGGTATTTAGAAATCAAGCGTTTAAAGAAATTGACGCCAATGGTAAGCACTTAACCTCAGGAATAATTGATGAACACTCTCACATAGCCATTAGTAGAGGAGTAAATGAGGGCAGTCAAGTTAGTAGTGCCGAAGTAAGTATAGCTAACGTCATCAACTCTGACGATATAAACATATACCGTCAGCTTTCTGGAGGTGTAACTACTGCACAATTACTGCATGGTTCTGCTAATCCTATTGGTGGACAGTCAGGAATAATAAAATTTAGATGGGGAAGTTCGCCAGAGCAAATGAAGTTTGAAGGTGCCGATGGTTTTATAAAATTTGCTCTTGGTGAAAATGTCAAACAGTCTAACTGGGGTGACTATGAACGGATCCGTTTTCCCCAAACCAGAATGGGGGTAGAACAAGTCTTTTACGATCACTTCTTAAGAGCAAAAGCCTACCAAGAAAAATGGGCTAATTACAATAGCCTATCGCTTTCTGAAAAGCGTCAAACAAGTGCTCCAAGGGAAGATTTGGAAATGAATATACTTTCTGAAATTTTAAATAAAGAACGCTTCATTACTTGTCATTCCTATGTACAGTCTGAAATAAATATGCTCATGCACGTGGCAGATTCTATGGACTTTACACTGAATACATTTACCCATATTCTAGAAGGTTATAAACTAGCTGATAAAATGAAAAAACATGGTGCTGGTGCATCTACGTTTTCAGACTGGTGGGCTTACAAATTTGAAGTTAATGACGCTATTCCTTACAATGCCTCCATACTCGATGACATGGGTGTGCTAACAGCTATTAATTCTGATGATGCAGAGATGGCAAGGCGACTCAACCAAGAAGCTGCAAAAGCTGTTAAATATGGTGGTGTGAGCCAAGAAAATGCCTGGAAAATGGTCACTCTAAATCCTGCCAAATTATTACATCTTGATCATAGAGTTGGAAGTATCAAAAGTGGAAAAGACGCTGATATTGTGCTATGGACAGACAATCCATTATCTGTTTATGCTAAAGTACAACAAACTTACGTTGATGGACGTTGCTATTTTGACACTGAAATTGATAAAATCAAAAGACAAACAATTAAGAAAGAACGCAACCGATTAATACAAAAGATGTTGAGTGAAAAAGCCAGTGGAAAGCCAACTCAGAAAGTAACTAAAGAACAGCATATTTATTACCACTGCGACACTTTAGGCGAAGGTCATTATCACGAAAATCATACACATTAAAATATAAACTTATGAAAACGCTATTTACACTCCTTACCTTACTGCCAATACTAAGTTTTTCACAGCATATTTTATTTCTTGGCGGAACAGTACATGTTGGAAATGGAGAAAGCATCGACGTTTCTGCTGTGGCTATAAATAATGGTAAAATTGAACTAGTCGCTGATGCCAAAGCTATTCGAATTAATCCACAAGCCTATGATACCATTATTCACATCTATGACCACCATGTATACCCAGGATTTATATCGACAAATACTACCTTAGGAATCACCGAAATTAGTGCTGTTAGAGCAACTAATGACTACAGAGAAACTGGCGTTTTCAAGCCCCATGTAAGGTCGCTAATTGCTTATAATGCTGAAAGTGTGATTACGCCAACTATTCGCAGCAATGGGGTGTTACTGGCACAGGTAGCCCCAAAAGGAGGTCGTATTTCGGGAACTTCATCAGTTATGAAATTAGATGGGTGGAATTGGGAAGATGCGGCTCAAAAGGTTGACGATGGTATCCATTTAAACTGGCCAAAGTACTTTGTAACTACTGGCTGGTGGGCTAACCCAGGAGATATTAAAAAAACTGATGAATACCACAAACAATGTGGTGAAATCAAAGAGTATTTTAAGCGAAGTAAGAGTTATTACGAGAGTAATAATCCAATAAATGATATTCAGATGAGGGCTATGAAAGAATTATTCAATGGCAAAAAACGATTATATATTCATGCCAATACTCAAAGGGAAATGAAAGACGCAATTTTGATGGCAAAAGAAATGAATATTGAACATTTTGCCCTAGTTGGCGGTCAACAAGCACATAAAATTACCTCTTTTTTAAAGGAACATGATGTCCCTGTTTTGTTAGATAGAATTCATCGACTACCCTCAACAGAAGATAGCGATGTCGATATGCCCTATAAACAAGCTAAAGTACTATTTGATGCAGGTATTGTATTTGGTTTTTGTTATCAAGGCGATATGGAAGCTATGGGGCAACGAAATTTACCTTTTTCAGCAGGAACTGCAGTGGCTCACGGACTACCCTATGAACAAGCCGTGGCAGCACTCACTCACAATACAGCAAAAATTCTTGGAATTGATGACAAGGTTGGGACACTTCTGGCTGGTAAAGAAGCTACATTTTTCATATCAAAGGGTGACGCTTTAGATATGATGGGAAATGATGTCAAGCACGCCTATATTCAAGGTAAAGCAATCAATTTAGATAATAAACACAAAGCCTTAAACAGAAAGTATAGAAAAAAACATAACTTATCTATTGACTAGCCTAGAAAATTAACAGCATTACCACTAATAACAACGATAACAGTGGGCTATTTTATTTCTTTCTAGCATACTTTAAGTCTCTAGCCAATATTTTGTAGTTCCATTTTTCCTCACCATTTGAATCAAAAATGGTAAAAACTAATTGTCTGTTAGTACGCTCTCCGCTAATAGTAATGATGCCAAAATTACGCTCATAAAAAGTCTTTTCTTCAAGAATAAATTCATTTTTTTCATCCTTGGGACGATGTGTGCCAGACGTTAATGGCGAGCATGTAAAGTCTAATAAAGGATATGCACTCTCTCTAGGCATTAGCGATATTTCCGTATGATGCCTATCACCACTTAAAAAGATAACTCCTTCGATTCTTTCTTTTTCGATTCTTTTTAGCAAGTATTCTCTTTCTACTGGGTAAGCTGCATAATTTTCATACACATCAGCATTACTAACTGTTTGACCACCAATACAGACAAATTTAAATGGAGCTCTGCTAAATCGCAAAGCATCAATTAACCAATCTATTTGATCTTTACCCAAATAATCTTTATCATCAGATCTTAATTTGTTGGGAGCACGATGATAGCGATTATCCATCATAAAGAAAGCGACATCTTGCCACATAAACTGTCCCGTAACACCTCCCTTGCCAGTGACGTCAGTATTAGGGTTGCCCCAATAATCATTAAAAGCACGTTCTGTGAGATGCTTATTGACATAGGATCTATCAGCGTCATTAGGGCCAAAGTCGTGATCATCCCAAATAGCATAGTGATGAACACTGGCAAGCAGAGGTTGTAACTCTTCAACGCTTCTGGTATGTCTGTAGCGATGGCGTATGCCTGTATTAGTCAAGAAATCTGGATCCCTTAAATACATATTATCACCTAGCCACATCATAAAATCTGGATCTTTTTCGACTATAGAATTAAAAATATTATACTCTCCACCATACGGTTTGCCTGGTCTATCATCTTTTGTTTCATTAGCATAAAAACATGAACCTAAAGCAAATGAAAATTCTGGCGGATCAGTTCGCCATTGCCACAATGTCTGTGTCTGAAAATTAAGTGGATAATCAAACTCCACTGACTTATTATTTATATAAAGTTTGTAATTGTAGTTTTGACCATATTCTAAATTAGTAGGGTATAACTTTGCTATAAAATCTCCAGATTTGTTGGTCCTTACTTCGTCCGTAAATTGCTCATTCTGACCCTCTAAATTATAGCCTATTTTTACCATGGCGTCTTCCTTAGTTTGGACCCACACTAAAACTTCTCGAAAGGCTGAATAACCTAACATTGGCCCAGATTGTAAAAGCTCTTGTTGAGCAAAAAGTGACTGAGTAAAAATCAAAAAAAATAGAATAAACTGCTTCATAAAATTGTTTTGTACAAATGTAAAAATATTAAAATCAAAGGATATTACTAATTACAATGAACTTATATGCTTTTGCGGAAATCTCTTGCCAGTTCCACAGATTCGAACTGTGTTTGCATAGATTCATCAATTAAGTTATCATTTGAATTTGTGTCAAACCAACGATTATAATGATGTAAGATGAATGGCTGACGTTTTTTGACATTATGTATTTCTGACATAAAAGCATTAGCTTCATGAGTGATTATGCTGACCGTATTGATTAACTCCCCTGTCTCAGTATGTACCCATTCGTTAAAAATACCAGCAAGTGCAAATACACTTTGGTTTTTTAAGAAAATTCTATGTGGGATTTTCGATTTTAGTTCCGTTTTCCATTCATAAAAGCTGTCAACTATTACGATACATCTATTGGACTTATAGGCATCTCTAAAGGATGGCTTTTGTTGCACTGTTTCAAAACGAGCATTAAAAGTCATTTTAGAAATATCGTCTGCTTGTGACTTGCTTTTAACCCAATGAGGTATCAAACCCCATTGAAATAATTGAATTTTTTCTGGGTTTTTATTAGTAATTACAGCAACTTTTGGCTTAGCAAATGCTGTAATAAACGATTTTGCCTCAAACTTTTCATCAACACGAGCATTATAATATTGTTCTAACTTTGTCTTTGATTTATTAATTGAAATATTATAGCACATTAATCATTGTTAAGGTTACCACAAAATTACATAAAGATTAATTGTTATATTTGAACAAAATTAAACTTATGAAAAACTTTTATCTTATATCATTACTATTGATTTCTTTCTCTTTTTCATCAAACGCTCAAGTAGTGGATTGTGATATGATTGAAATATCAATCGAAAATTGGAATGAAAATCAAGACCTTATTCAAGTTTATTCCAATATTCCAGAAGACCCTGCTGTAATATACTCATGGACACTGACTTCAGCCACTGGAGATGTGTATCTTGTTGATAGTACTTCAAACCCAATTTTTGAACTAAACACAGCTGACACTACAGAGTTATTTTTATGCTTAGATATCTCTGTTAATTTAATTTTTGATGAATTGTTTTGTACGGTTTGTCAAGCATTATATTGGGATACTGATCAATGGGTTATTGTTGAAGGAAATGAGGATGGAGATAACAATGGAGGAGATAACGGTGACGAAGAAGATAATGGCGATGAAGAAGGCGGTAGTGACTTAATATTTGAAATTGAATGCAACAATGGATGGATAACAGTTAGCCCCGATGACTTTGGCATGTCAGATGAAGAATTCTTAGACATGATTAACTCTGACATCAACAATGATGGATTTGTTAGTAGCGAAGATTTTGATATGCTTGGCTTTTTACTAGGGTGTAACGATATTGAGTGGGAAAATAATACCCCAATCGATTCTAATAGTTTAGATTCTAATTTGTTTGTAGTCTACACATTCATGTGTAATGATGAATTAATCAGCGTATCTCCTTATGAACTTGGTTTTAGTCCTGAAGAATTTGACTTACTTATGTACGAATATAACGTTGAAAACTCTGAGTTAGAGTCTGCTGAAAACTTTTTAGCTATGATTTTTGGTTGCGATGAAACAGAGTGGAATGATGATTTAGGAAATGAGGAAGACGTAATGTACGAAAGTTTTATTTTCGAGTGTAACGGTGTAATAATAAGCCTTGACTTTGAGGTTTTAGAAATGGGTATGGAAGACTTTTCAGCATTATTAAACATAGACCTCAATCAAGATGAGATAATAGATGAAGACGATCTTGCTTATTTATTTGGGTGTGATATGGATTCCTTAGATGTTAATTGGTTAAGTGCTATTAATAATAGTGATCTTCCTGATGGCTTTGCTGACTATATTTTTAACATGATGAACTCTGGATCTGACTCGTTTAGCTATATGGATTTCTTAAATAGTTCTGAGGCTACAAGTATTAGTAATACGAGTTTTAGTCCAAAACGACTGCTCAAGATTACAAACCTTTTAGGTGAAAAAGTAACCTTTAAACCGAATGAAGTTCTATTCTATATTTTCGATGATGGTAGTATAGAAAAACGCGTGTTTATTAAGTAAAAACTGTTTAGAATATAATTTAAGTAGGGTATTTTTTAATACCCTATTTTTTTTCTAACGCGGCCTATAACATCTTGGGCGATGTATCGAGCTTTTTCAGCTCCCTTTTGCAATTCTTTTTCTATCTCTTCTGTGTTATCCATTAGATAATTAAACCGTTCTCTTTGTACAGAAAATGTGTCTAAAATCAAATCAAACAAAGCTTGTTTGGCGTGTCCATAGCCAAAATTACCAGACTCGTATTTTTGTTTAAGTTCTGTGATTTGAGAGGCTGTGGCTAATAAAGAAAATAGCTTGAATACATGACAAGTATTCCAATCTTTTGGGTCTTCAAGAGGAGTGCTATCCGTAACGATACCCATGATTTGTTTTCTTAATTTTTTCTCAGGTAGAAAAATATCTATGTAGTTATTATATGACTTACTCATCTTCTGACCATCAGTACCTGGAATAGTCATAACCTTTTTATCAATTTTAGCTTCTGGCAGCACCAAGGTATCACCATAGGTATGATTAAACGCACCCGCAATATCGCGAGTCATTTCAAGGTGTTGTTGCTGATCTTTTCCTACTGGTACAATTTCAGCATCATAAAGTAAAATATCTGCGGCCATCAAAACGGGATAAGTAAATAATCCAGAATTTACTTCAGAAAGCCGTCCTGATTTATCCTTAAACGAATGAGCATTAGCCAACATAGGGTAAGGTGTAAAACAATTCAGATACCAGCTTAATTCGCAAACCTCCGTTAGGTCAGATTGACGATAAAATAAATTGGTATTGGTGTCAAATCCAAAAGCCAACCAAGTGGCCGCCGTAGCATAAGTATTATATCGTAAGGTTTCAGCATCTCTTATTGTAGTTAATGAATGAAGATCTGCAATAAACAAAAGGCTTTCATTATTAGGGCTTTTAGAAAGCTCAATAGCTGGAATTATTGCTCCTAAAATATTGCCAAGGTGTGGAACACCAGTGCTTTGAATACCTGTTAATACTCTTGCCATAATTTTAATTTAATTTGTAAAAATAACAATTGCTATAAAAAAGCCGACCAATTCCTTACTTTTGTTGAGCTTATGAAACTAATTGAAGCAACATTGAGTTTTTTATGGCGGTTTTGGTTTTTATTAACCTTTGCTATACCATTTTTATTACTCCTTCCTATCACTATTTTCCTAACTTTTAGTGAGCGATTTTATCCCGTTCTGTATTTCTTTTTACATAGAACAAGTAAGTTCATGATGTACGCTAGCGGAATTATCCCTAAAATAAAAAAAGAACACCCCCTTGACCCAAAAGTCCAGTACCTTTTTATCAGTAACCATAGTTCTACCTTAGATATTCCAATGATGTTTTTTCTTAGTAAAAAACCCATTTCCTTTATGGGAAAGTCATCCTTGGCAAAACTGCCTATTTTTGGATATTACTACAAGCGATTTAATGTATTAGTAAATCGGGCAAGTCTTAGAAACTCCTATCAAGCCTTTGAACAGGCTGGAATAAAAATTAAGTCTGGTCAAAATATGGTTATCTACCCCGAAGGTGGTATCGTAAAAACTGACACGCGACTAGCAAAATTTAAAAATGGACCCTTTCGTTTAGCGGTAGAGCAAAATGTTTCCATAATTCCTATTACTTTTGCAGACAATAAATGTATTTTTCCTGAAAGTTATTTTAAAGGGTTCCCAAAAAGGGCTCGAGTAACTATTCATAAACCCATTGACAATTGTTCGACAATGAAAATGGAAGAGCTAAAGGAAAAAGTATATACTATTATAGAACAAGAACTCATTCAATATGAAAATCGATCAAACCCTCATTGACAAGCTAGCTGAACTGAGTCAACTAGAATTTAGTCCACAAGCAAAACTAAAAATGGAAAACGATTTAACTAAAATGTTAAATTTTGTGGACAAACTAAATGAAGTAAATACGGACAATATAGAACCATTAATTTACCTCAACGAAGAAACTAACAAGCTTAGAGAGGATGAGGTTAAACAGCATACACCAAAAAAAGAGGCATTAAAAAATGCCCCTTCAAAAGATTCTGATTATTTTAAAGTTCCTACAGTATTAAAAAAGTAGAACTAGCAGTTCTCGTCAAATGCTTGCATAAGGTTTTCTGCAATCATTTCAGCAGGACGACCTTCGATGTGGTGGCGTTCAATAAAGTGAACTAAATCGCCACCTTTGAACAAAGCTATTGAGGGTGATGAAGGCGGATAAGGCAAGCAATACTCCCTCACTTTGGCTACCGCTTCTTTATCCTGACCGGCAAAGACAGTAGTCAATTTATTTGGTTTTTTTGAATGATTGGCAGCCATTTTAACTGCTGGGCGTGCATTGCCTGCAGCACAACCACAAACAGAGTTAATCATAACTAATACCGTGCCTTCTTTTTGGTCTAAGACCGAGGCTACTTCCTCAGCCGTTCTCATTTCATCGAAACCCGCCTCTGTTAAATCGAGACGCATCGGAGTGCATATTTCTTCTGGATACATAATTGTAAATTTTAATGGTACAAAATTACTTTAGTTGGCGTTTACTTGCAAAAAAATCTTTAAGAATTTGACCACACTCATGGGCCATAATGCCGCCTATTACTTCTGTTTTAGGGTGTAAGACATTACTAACTAATGATTGGTATCCTCTTTTTTCATCAGTAGCACCATACACTACTTTTTTAAGCTGAGCCCAATAAGAAGCACCGGCACACATTACACAAGGCTCTAAAGTTACATACAATGTGCATTCGTTCAAATACTTACCGCCCAAATAGTCGGCCGCTGCCGTAAACACTTGCATCTCTGCATGAGCTGTCACATCGTTCAAGCGCTCTGTAAAATTATGAGCCCTGGCAATAATTTGATTATCACAAACCACCACTGCCCCTACGGGAACCTCATCCAAGGCCAAGGCCTTATGTGCCTCTTGCAAGGCTTTCTTCATAAAATAGTCATCCGACAATTCTTGCAACATAAGGCAAAAGTAAACACTTTGACGAAAATAACCGTTTTGCAGACTTAAATGATCAAAATTAGCCCCCTTCTATACCGCCAAATTTTTGCCAAAATCCCATTTCTTCGGCTATTATTCCCATTTCATCAGAAAAAGTTTGACTTCGTCAAATAAAATTGGGGTTTTCATTATTTTAATTACCTTTGTAAAAACTTGATTTTCAAGTATTTACATCCAGCCATAAAAAATAATTATAATCATGAAAAAACACCCACTAGCTATCTGCCTGACTCTAGGCACCATTTTTTATACCCAAGGGCAATGTACCCAAAATGCCGACTTTACCGTTGGTGTGGGACAAACATCTACCCACTTAATAGCCATGAATGCTGGTAACAATCTCTTTGTCAACCAAAGCATCATTATCTATGATAACTTCTTAGTTCAAAACGACCTGACCTTTGTGGATTGTGAGCTGTTTATGGCTCCCGATGCTGTCATAGCGTTCTACCAACCGGCCTACCATAACCTAGAGTTTATCAACTCTAGCATACAGGCCTGCGATAACGCCATGTGGAAAGGCATTAAATACGATGCTGGTTATCTGCTTTTGGACAACACCACCATTCGCGATGCTGAGTTTGCCGTTCGAGCCAATGGAACGAACCAAAACACCAAGTTTGACATTGTCAATAGCCAGTTTTTGAACAACCACAACCACCTGACCATTAGTGGCCAAATTGACCTTAGCTCGACGGTATATTCTTCTACCTTCAATGTGCTAGGGGCACTTTTGCCTCCTTACGACAATTTAAACTCTGCCCAAATAGGTATTGACATTAATCAGGTCATGGGCTGGGCTTTTGGTAGCCAAAACCCAACCCTAGCCAATCAGCTGCACAATTTTAGAATAGGTTTCAAAACCCTATTTTCTGGGGTGGATATCATCAACACCCATTTTAGCAATCCGAGCCAGATATTCTCCGATGGGGTGGATGCCTTTGGACATGCTGACAACTACATAAACATCTCCAACTGCAGTTTTACCAATTTAAATAAAGGAGTAACCACAACTACCATCGACATCCTGGTTAAGGATTCCGAATTTTCGCACTGCGACATGGGCATAAGAACCAATTATGGAAAGTTAGACACCATCCGAATTAGCCACAACACCTTTGATTATTGCTACTCTGCCGCCATCTACAATTTTCAGAACATTACCACCACCACTCGCATTGACAAGAACACCATCACCAACACTCCCCGCCCCATTTTTAGTATGAACCTAACCGCCTATGTGCCCTACACTGACTACAAAGGCAAGGCCAACTGCATACATGGAGCCAGTTCTGGCTGGACCCTCATAAATGTTCCCAGCCCAGAGTTGTACCACAACACCATAGAAGCCCAACATACGGGACTTAGCATGGCCAACTGCGTCCAAGCCAGCATCACAGGCAACGACTTTGTGGGTCCGGGCAATGGCATTTTTGGCATATACGCCTCTATGAGTAGCACCTCCGACTACGACCAAAACCGCTTTCAGGGCTTTGCCAATGGCATATGGCTAGCGAACGACTACCACAGCCAACTAACCAACAACGTTTTTATAAATGGCTATCATGGTATCTACCTCACCAATAACACCGAGCTAGGCGAGCAAGGCAGCGTCGACCAACCCCAAAACAACCACTGGCTACAGCCCCATTTTCAAGAAAATAACCCTGACCATTTTCCAATCGCTGCAAGTATTAACATTGACCAAGATGACGCCACTTTCTTTTTCACGCCCAATGTAGCTGAACTCAATCCATGGAGTAATCCAATAGCAGCTACTACTATAGCCACCGACAATGGGGTGCTGGCCCCACCCTACGCCTACTTTGAGTGCGTGGGCATACCCCAGGATTTGCCTCCAGTGGCTGGGCGTGTGCCACCCGTGCCTAGCGGGTGGGCTGACTATAGCCCCAGCCGCTACATCCAAGAACTCCAACTACTGGACTTGCTGGACCAACTGCCCCCAGAGCAACTAAGCACGGAGCACCACGACTTTGTTAGCCAAAAGCAAAGCAGCACCCAGGAGCACATTGTACGTCTGCGCCAAGAGGTCGAGCAAGCCCACTACGCCCAAGCCCAAAACCGCAACCAAGGCATTAGCCCCGCCAACCCCATAGAAGACTTTACCAAAACCTTTTATAGCACCCTCTTGGTCTGGTTGCAAGACAGTGCTCCCTTTAGCCAACTAAGCGCCCAAGAGCAAACCACCGTACGCCAGTGGGCCGCCCTCTGCCCCTTTGAGTATGGCCCCGAAGTCTATTCGGCCCGAACCATTGCCCACAGCCTAGACACGGCCTGGCAAAGCTACGCCCACCCCTGCGAAGGCAACATCCCCAACACCTTGGCCAGATTGCAAGGGACAGAAGAAGGGCTAAAGGCCTACCCCAACCCTTTTGTGGATGAGCTACATATAGAAAGCTCGGCTCAGCGACTGGTGTTTTACGACCTCAGGGGGAGAGAGCAGCACCGCCAAGTACTTAGTAATAACACCCAAGCCATACGCTTAGACCATTTGCCCATAGGTATATACTTGCTCAAGGCCTACGATGAGCAAGGCAACCAAATA
>JBMHBP010000008.1:0-49751 GCA_049890295.1 Flavobacteriales bacterium
AAAAATCAATAAATTAAAAAGGGATTTGTGATCAAATCCCTAGAAAATGGAGTAAAAATGTGGTCGGGATGAGAGGATTCGAACCTCCGATCTCGCGCCCCCCAGACGCGCACTTTAACCGGACTAAGCTACATCCCGAAAAACAAATAAGTCTGCACTAATTTGTTTTATCTTTGCAAAAATAATATTCCATTCATTTTCCACAATGAAAAAAATCATTTTATCAGTTTTCCTAACTATCAATATATTTACGCTTTATGCTCAAGAAAAATTCACATTGAGTGGTTATGTAAAAGATAACGAAACAGGTGAATACCTAATTGGAGCTACAGTATACCTCAAAGAAAACTTAAAAGGTACATCTACTAATCAATATGGCTTTTACTCCTTAACGGTAGAAGAAGGAACTTACAATGTAGCATACTCTTTTTTAGGTCTTAAAACGATTCAAAAATCTGTAGCACTTAAAAAAAATACACGACTCAATGTAGCACTAGAGTCTAATGCTATTATTACCAATGAAGTAGTTATTGAATCAGAAGGAGCAGATAAAAATGTAGCTTCATCAAATATGAGTCAAGTAAAAATTGATGTCAAAAACATCAAAAAATTACCAGCCTTTATGGGTGAAGTAGATGTTTTAAAAACAATTCAACTCTTACCAGGAGTTCAATCTTCTGGCGAAGGAAATTCAGGTTTTTATGTTCGTGGTGGTGGCCCCGACCAAAACCTGATTTTGTTAGATGAAGCTACAGTTTACAACGCCTCACATCTATTTGGATTTTTCTCTGTCTTTAATGCTGATGCAATAAAAGACATAAACCTTATCAAAGGAGGTATGCCAGCTCAATATGGTGGTCGATTGGCTTCAGTGTTAGACATCTCTATGAAAGAAGGAAATAGTAAAAGATTTGAAGTTGATGGTGGGCTTGGTCTTATTTCTTCAAAACTTACCTTACAAGGACCAATAAAGAAAGATACAAGTTCGTTCATAATTTCTGGAAGACGTACATATATTGATGTTTTAGTAAACCCCCTAATTAATGACTCCTCAGCGTTTAAAGGAACTGGCTATTATTTCTTTGATTTAACATCAAAAGTCAACTACCGCATTTCGGATAAAGATAGACTCTTTTTAAGTGGCTATTTTGGAAGAGACGTATTCACATTCAGAAACGCCGACAGAGGTTTTAAATTTGATATCCCTTGGGGAAATGCAACCGCATCAATGCGTTGGAATCATTTATTTAATGATAAATTGTTTGTTAATACTTCGGTCATATTTAGTGATTACCAATTTTCGTTTGGTGCTGAACAAAACGATTTTGAATTTAAGCTAAGTTCAAGTATAACAGACTGGAATACTAAAGTTGACTTCTCATATATTCCTAATCTAAAACACAATATTAAATTTGGTACCCACTTTACTTATCATACCTTCGTCCCTGGAAGTGTAACAGGCCGCTCAGGCGAAGTTTCATTTGAGCCAGAAACTATTTTTAAACAATACTCCAACGAGGGTGCTATTTACATTTCAGATGATTTTGAAGTTAATGATGAGTTAAAAATCAATGCCGGTTTACGATATTCCAGCTTTCAATTTGGTGGGCCTATTACCGTTCGCCATTACCTAAAAAACGAATTCACTGCTGATACTTCAAATCATCACAGACACCTAGAGCCTAGGCTGTCATTACGTTATAAGTTAGATAAAAATCACTCAGTTAAAGGTTCTTACACCCAAAACTACCAATACATTCATTTAGCCTCATTGTCAAGTGTCTCACTTCCCACCGATTTATGGGTACCAAGTACTAAGGTTGTCAAGCCACAGTATGGCCGACAATTTGCCGTGGGTTTCTTCAAAAATCTATTGGACAATAAGTGGGAAACGTCTATTGAGGCTTACCATAAAAAAATGAAAAACCTTATTGAATATAAGGAAGGAGCACTACCAGAAGATAATACTAACACATCTTCAGACAACTCATTCACATTTGGTTCAGGTGATTCTTACGGATTAGAGTTTTTTATCAAAAAAAGACTGGGTAAAACTACTGGTTGGTTAGGTTATACCATTTCTAAAACAACACGATACTTTGACGAACTCAACGGCGGTATTGAATTTCCTGCAAAATATGACCGTACTCACGATCTTTCATTAACTGCTACACATGAACTCAACGACAACTGGGTATTGTCAGCAGTCTTTGTTTACGCCACCGGAAATACGCTAACACCAGCATTAGATCGTTATGTAGTTGATGGAAATATTTTTACAGAATATGCGGACAGAAATAGTTATAGAATGCCAGCTTATCATCGAATGGATATTTCAGCTACCTATACAAAAAAGAAACCCAACAAACGCTTTAATTCATCGTGGAACTTTTCAATTTACAACTTATATAACAGAGCTAATCCCTATTTCATCTATTTTGACTTAGAGGGAGAAGGAAATTTAACTGATGGTGGATTAGAACCCAAGGCTTTTCAGATTTCCATATTTCCTATAATACCATCCGTAACTTGGAATTTTAATTTTTAAACAATGAGACTATCCTTATATACAATAGCATTGATTACACTCTTTTCTTCTTGTGAGAAATTCTTTGAATTTGAGCAGGAAGTCAATTTTAGTCAAGGGAATACCCAAGATAATTATGTTATTCAAGCGGTTATGCAAACAGGCTATCCTGCTTATGCATTTGTAACAAAATCAGAGCCTTATTTTTCACCTGTTTCAGACAATACTCTAAACAATATATTTGTGACGGATGCCAAGATTAACATAACTGATAATGAAGGTAACAGCGTTGAATTGATAAATATTAATAATATTCCCTCATTTGGTCTTGAAGAAATTGATGGACCATTAGACTCAATAGCACAATTATTCCCTGGTTTTTATATTGAATGGCCTTTCGATGTGGTTCTACCACCACCCTACAATACCATAGCAAAAAATGGTCAGCAATTTCAACTTAACACTATCATAAATCTAGACACCTTCACAGCTGTTACAACTATTCCCGAAGAACACTTGATGGATAGCTTGTGGTTTGAATTGGATGAGTTCGCTCCAAGGCCTAATTTAGGTAATATCTGGTTTCACTACGATGATCCTGATACCTTAGGAAACACTATCATGATTGAACACAAGCGACTAGCTCATACTAAAGAAGTCTTTTGGGATGACAATCCACCAAACGGCACAGAACCAAATAGTTTCAGTGTAAAACAAGTTGCAGATCCATTATTTGCAAAAGCCTTATGGGGCTTTGTGAGAAACGACTTTGAAGGCTTAAACGGTACTTCTTTCGATACCTACTTTCAAAGAGGAACAATTAGTCCGTTATTTAATAGCTCCTTTGATGAAGTCATTTTTGAGCAAGAAGAAAATGGTTATTTTAAGTCTGGTCAGTCTTTGGAAGGACATGAACAAGATGTTTTTCCAGACACTATACTTGTTAGAATGAGTCAAATTGATAATAATTCCTATTTATTTTGGCGATCAGTAGACTTTCAGGCTAGTAGCAATGGAAATCCTTTTGCAGAACCCATTAACTTACAATCTAATATTGAAAATGGCTATGGTGTATTTTATGGTCAAGCAGCTGTTTATTATAAAATTATAGCTATTGAAGACACTACTTATTTTGAAAGATATTACCCCGGAATAACAGAAATATTATAACTTTGAATTTCAAATTTACCCTTTGAAAAAAACAACCAACTATGTCAGAAGAAATAGAAGAAATTGAAGTCCTTATCATTGGATCAGGACCTGCTGGCTACACTGCCGCAATATATGCCGCAAGAGCCGATTTAAAACCAGTCGTCATACAAGGACTTCAACCTGGTGGTCAGCTAACGACTACCACAGAAGTAGATAACTACCCTGGCTACCCTAATGGAGTAGATGGTACCAAAATGATGGAAGATTTTAAAGCCCAAGCTGAGCGATTTGATACCGACACACGTTGGGGAATGGCTACTAAAGTCGATTTTTCAGAACGCCCTTTTAAAGTAGAGATTGATGGTAATAAAAAGGTTTTAGCTCAATCGGTTATTATTGCTACAGGTGCCTCTGCCAAATGGCTTGGCATTCCTGACGAAGAACGTCTCAACGGCTTTGGTGTTTCGGCCTGTGCTGTCTGTGACGGTTTCTTTTATAAAGGACAAGAGGTAGTAGTAGTTGGTGCTGGTGATACAGCAGCTGAAGAAGCAACTTACTTGGCTAAACTATGTACTAAGGTAACAATGTTAGTCAGAAGAGATGTCATGAGGGCCTCTAAAGCCATGCAAAAAAGAGTATTCAATACAGAAAATATCACTGTTTTATTTAACCATGAAACTAAAAGTATTAATGGTGACAAAGGTGTTGAGAGTGTAACTGCATACAATAATCAAACTCAAGAAGAAACTGTTATACCTGCTACTGGTTTTTTTGTAGCCATAGGTCACAAGCCCAATACGGATATTTTCAAGGGTCAACTGGATATGGATGAAAACGGTTATTTAATAGTAGAAGCTGGTACATCTAAAACTAAAATTCCTGGTGTCTTTGCTGCTGGTGATGTAGCAGATCATGTCTATCGTCAGGCCGTTACTTCTGCAGGTACAGGATGTATGGCCGCACTTGACGCTGAACGATTTTTAGCCAGTCAAGAATAATTACTGGGGCTAGTCGTTAATTTGAAAATTGAAATTTTCAAGTTTGAAATCAGCGATTTCTGGCTTACTAAATGGTATATCCCAAAACCCTTTATAATGTATATTCAGTGGTACTAAATGGTCTTGTGCATAGCCCATTTCTACATCTACAGTAACATCTAACTCAATTAACCAATAATCGTACTTCATGACGTATTTTCTGTACATGACGTTAAACGTATTACGATCAAAATAAGATACCAACTCGCGTATAAGAACATCATCTTGCTGTTTTTCAGTCAAATCACTTTTCATTCGGCATACAAACTCGTAACACTCAAGCGTGTCCTTATACGTTTTTTTAGATATGATATAATCGTAATACTTCTGCATAGAAATATCAAATACTGCTAATTTCTCTTTTTTGCTTCCAGACCTTTCTACTTCAACAGATCCTGGATTAAATACAATGACTTTAGCATCGTTTTCGTTTTTTTTATTTTGATCTTCTGTATCACTATCGTCATCATCTGAAATATATTTAGTTACCGCCAAAGTATCTTTAGGAAAAAAGACATGGTCAAAAAACTCAGGCGTATAATATCGGTATTTGCCTCTTCTGTTATAGATTTTACCGTCATCCTCTTCAGACTGAATATGCACAACTAGTTGATTGTTTTCGACCTCATAATAACCATTACGCGACAACTGCCCTATAGATCTATTAGATCTATCAAATATTTCTAAGTTACTTTTAAATTGATGGGGATAATATCTCAAATTTTTGAACCCTTGATAGAAAGTAGTGTCAGTTTTAACATAGTGTATAAACTCTTCAACACTAAAACCGGAACTCACAGCCGAAATCATCACAGAGTCAATCATAACGGACTTTACAATACCCTCTTGGGCTTTTGAAGAAAAAAAGATAACTACAAAAAATACAATGACTGATAATCGCATCGAGCAAATATAAAAAAAAGCTGCCCACTAGGGGCAGCTGGTAGTAATTCGTAAGCCGGATTCTGTTACCTAATGGTCTTCATCATTTATCTACGTTCATCATTACTGATGAGCTTAAGCTGCCTACCCCCCGAGATTGAACGAGCTATTCATTAACTCGGTGTACATGGCATTGCACCGCATAGAGTTTACCTGATTTCACTACAGCCGAACTGTACTTGCTTTCTGTTGCACTTGTCCTCACCTTACGGTGGACGGATGTTATCCGCTATGCTGCTCTATGGTGTCCGGACTTTCCTCTTCCAATTAAAAGCGATGAAGTCTATTACTACTTTGACAAAAGTAAAAAATACTATCTTAGTATGATGAAAAAAGTTATCAGCTCAGCAAATGCACCAGCAGCCATCGGGCCATATAGTCAAGCTATACTTTCTAACGGCACATTATATTCATCAGGCCAAATTGCTATCGACCCAATTACTAATGAGTTAATCACCGATAGCATTTCTAATGAAACACACAGGGTGATGAAAAATTTAAAAGCTGTTCTTGAAGCAGCAAGTATGAACTTCTCACAAGTAGTCAAATGCACTATCTTTCTTAAAGATATGAACCAATATGCTGAAATAAACACTATTTATTCACTCTATTTTGACGAAAACCCTCCGGCAAGGGAAGCAGTACAAGTCAGTATGTTACCAAAAAATGTAAATGTAGAAATATCGCTAATTGCCTCTAATAAATGAAAAGAAGACACGCTATAAAAACATTCATCAGTGCGAGCATACTCCCATTTATGCCCTTCAAATCTTTATTTGCTAAAGAAGACTGTTTGACTACCACTGATATTCTTGGACCTTATTTTATTGAAGGAGCACCCACTATCATGAACATTGCTCCAGAAATTGAAAATATCCCTCGACTCTTTATCACAGGAACAGTTTATGCTAACGATTGTATAACCCCTATACCAAATGCTCTAATAGATATTTGGCAAGCAAATAATGAAGGGGCTTACGAGGATATCGATTACCGAGGCAAAATATATACTGATCAAGCCGGAAACTATGCCTTTGAAACCATTCAAGCTGGAAAGTATTTAAATGGTAGCTACTACAGACCTAGTCATATTCACTATAAGGTAGTATATCAAAACAATCCTGAATTTATTACTCAGCTATATTTTGAAGGCGATACTTCTATTGAGAATGATCCTTGGGCTTCCGATCCATCTGCCTCAGAAAGAATAATTACATTAACAGCAGATAATAATAATAATTTAAACGGGGTCTTTGATATATATCTCAATATTGACCCAACTACAGTTCAGATAGTAGATTTTAATCGTAATGACATTTCAAGTAAACTAATTTCAATTTCTCCAAACCCTATTTCTGAAGTCTTTGAAGTTCAATTTTTCTGTAGTAAAAAAGCAAAAGTTACTATTGACATTTGTGATATTTCAGCACGAAACATACATACACTTATGAACAAAACTTGTCAAAGAGGAAAATCAAACATAACTTTTAAGAAACCAAGACTTGAGCCAGGTGTGTATGTGATAAGACTTTCAATAGACGATTTAAAAATTGATGCTAAGCGAGTATTTATAAGATAACGTTAATACTCCACTCTTACATGGTGAATACTCTGAAGTTTTTTCTTGTACAACCTTTTAATTTGAGTAATTGACTTCATCGTGATATCAGCATTTACAAATTGATCTTGGTCTATCTGATTATTAATGATGTTTTCTACCAAAGCATCTATTTTTTCCTTTGTGGGTGACTTTATACTTCTGGCTGCAGCCTCTACAGAGTCTGCCATCATCAACACAGCTGTTTCTTTTGAGAAAGGTTTAGGCCCAGGATATATAAATTTTTCAATAGCAGTAAGTTCATCTGGAAAGTTTTTAATGTGCTGCTTATAAAAATAACCTACCATAGTTGTTCCATGATGTGTTCTTATAAAATCAATTAACTCATCTGGTAGATTATTTTCTTTAGCCAATAAAATCCCATTTTTCACATGATCTATAATTATTTCTGCACTATTTTCGAAACTCATATCATCATGTGGGTTGATACCTGAAATTTGATTTTCAATAAAGTATTGTGGATTTTTCATTTTACCGATATCGTGATATAATGCACCGGCACGAATCAGTAAAGCATTACCACCTATTTCTAAAATACCCTCCTCTGCTAAGTTGGCAACTTGAATAGAATGTTGAAAAGTACCAGGTGCTTTTTGTGCCAAATCCCGCAACAGAGGACTGTTGGTGTCAGACAATTCAAGTAATGAAACATCTGAAACTAGAGAAAAAGTTTTTTCAAATGCAAAGATTAATGGATAAGCAAACAATGTAAGAGCACCATTTCCAGCAAACCAAACAAAGTTCATCCAATCAATATTATCCACACTACCCTCTTGGGTTAATGCCATAGCAAAATAGGTAATGAAGTAAATTCCAATAATTTTTGCTGCTGACACAAATAATTGTGCCCTTTTATACATTTGTAAGACTGATAAAATGGATACAATACCAGCCATCAACTGAAGGTAGATAAACTCAAAACTATTGGGTACCACAAAACCTATTATGATAATACTAATTAAGTGTGTAAATAAGGCTAAACGGGTATCAAAAAATGCTTTGATGATTATAGGCAATAAGCAAAATGGCATTAAAAAAATGAGGTTGTTAGTAGGTACTAAAGATAAACTAGCCATTAGTACCATTAAAACAATTAATGTTAAAATAAAAGTTACCTTCTTATTATCATTAAAAACTTCAATTCTGAATTGTTTTAAAAACAAATACAGAATAAACAAGGCTACTAAAACTAATAAAATCTGGCCTAAACTCAGCCATCTCTCTGAATAATCTTGCCAATTTTCACCTTCGTATCGCAATCGATAAGATTCAATCTTTTGAAAGTTTCTTTCAGAAACTAATTCGCCCTTAGATATAATTACTTCACCCCTTTGAACCATTCCTAAAGCTTTTGAAATATCATCCAATTCACGCTGAAGCATTTTATTGGTAGCTTCCTCATCAAAAAAGACATTTTGCTTGAGAGATTGTAGTAATAAAGGAGCTAAAAAAGTCTGTTCCTCAGGACTTAAATTTGATAAATTAGAAATCTTTTTAGAGGCCGACTCTACAGTGAATAAATCACCTAGTGAAACCACTTCTCCAATATTACCACTTATAATTATTAGTTCGAAATCCGCATTTTGAAATTCTATGTTATCTGAAAGCTGAATAATTCCCTTAGTATATAAATCTTCTAAAAAGTTTAATCCATAAAATGCTAACTTTTCTTTTTTTGTTTTTCGAGATTTTTTCTTGTTAAGATTAAAAAATGTAAATCGAGCATCTTTTTTGACATCCCTATCAACTGCCCATTTCTTTTCAAACTCTGAGATAAATTCTTCTGCTTTGATTTCAAAAACTGACTCATCAACAATGAAGGTAGGTTTAAGGCTATTTTTAATCTCATTTTGCTCCAATACTAATTGTTCATTGGATTTTATAATAGGAAAATCATAAGGAGCAATTAGGTTGTCATGCATCCAAGGTTTTCCTTTTTGAAATTCAAATTTGAATGAAGCCTTGTTTGGAAACATCCAAACAATTAGAATGGTGGCTAAAAGAAAAAGTGCAATTTTTTGAATCTTGTAGTAGTTGTTTCTTATATCGATTGGGAAGTTAAATCGCATTTGCTTTCAATTAATCTATAATAATTGCTTGACAAATGTAATACAAATATCCATTTTAGTTAAATTCGCAGATAGTATCCAATCTAAAAAAAATAAAAATGAAAGAAGTTGTCATAATTTCAGCCGTACGCACACCAATAGGAAGTTTTGGAGGTTCTCTATCTTCTGTTAGTGCTACACAACTGGGGAGTGTTGCCATTAAAGGTGCCATTGATAAAGCCGGTATTGATACCAAAAAAATTAACGAAGTATATATGGGTAATGTTCTTCAAGCTAATTTAGGACAGGCTCCCGCTAGACAAGCCGCCTTAGCAGCAGGGTTAGATCAAGATGTGCCATGTACTACTATTAATAAGGTGTGCTCTTCAGGGATGAAGTCCATCATGTTGGCTGCACAAAGCATTATGTGTGGTGATAATGATATTGTAATAGCAGGAGGTATGGAAAATATGTCATCCGTTCCGCACTATTTTGATAAAGGTAGAAATGGTCAAAAACTGGGCGATATGAAACTTACTGACGGACTGGTCAAAGACGGACTTACCGATGTTTACAACAAAGTGCATATGGGTAATTGTGCCGAACTATGTGCTAAAGAAAAGAATATCAGCAGAGAAGAACAAGATGCCTTTGCTATTGAATCCTACAATAAAAGCACTAATGCTTGGTCAGGTGGAAAATTTAAGGATGAAGTCGTTCCTGTTTCAGTACCGCAACGTCGAGGCGATGATCTTATCATTTCAGAAGACGAAGAGTATAAAAACGTAAAAATGGAAAAAATTCCAACGCTACGCCCTGTTTTTGACAAGGATGGCAGTGTAACAGCAGCCAATGCATCTACCTTAAATGATGGAGCTGCTGCTCTAGTACTTATGAGTGCCGAAAAGGCTCAAGAACTAGGACTAAAGCCATTAGCCAAAATAGTGAGCTATGCCGATGCAGCTCAACAACCAGAATGGTTTACCACAGCTCCAGCAAAAGCACTACCCATCGCATTAGCTAAAGCTAACATACCCATTCAAGCGGTTGACTTTTTTGAATTGAATGAAGCCTTTTCTGTAGTTGGACTAGCCAATATTCAAGAATTAGGTATTGACTCGTCAAAAGTCAATGTGAATGGCGGAGCGGTATCTTTAGGTCACCCTCTTGGCTGTTCAGGAGCCAGAATCATCGTAACTTTAATTAATGTGTTGAAGCAAAACAATGCTAAAATTGGTGCTGCTGGAATTTGTAATGGAGGGGGTGGTGCTTCCGCTATGGTCATTGAATTACTTTAAAGGCATTCATTAATAAATGTAAAAGCCCACCTTTTAGTGGGCTTTTTTTTTACTTTTGTTATCGATGATGTATGGCATTTGTGAATTAGCGATAGTACCCATTCGGTCAGAAGCGTCGGATAAAAGCGAAATGGTCAACCAAATTCTCTTTGGCGAGCATTTCAAGGTATTAGAAAAGCGGCAAAAATGGAGTAAAATCAGATTAGCTCATGACAAATACGAGGGATGGATTTGTAATAAACAATGGTTAGAAATTGACAAGCCTAACTATGAGGAACTAGAAAGAAACGAGCCTACACTAAGCACAGAGTTATTAGATATTGTCAGTTCTGACACTCATCAAACCATCCCCTTAGGATCGAGCTTACCATTTTACGATGAAGGACATTTTAGCATAAAAGATAAACCGTTTAATCATGAGGGTAACACGATAAAAGGCAGTCAGGATAAATCTCTTGTAATTGATAATGTTATGCTTTACCTCAACACACCTTATCTCTGGGGTGGGCGTACACCCTTTGGTATCGATTGCTCTGGCTTTACCCAAATGATTTATCGATTACAAGGAAAAGAAATTCCAAGAGATGCTTACCAACAATCGGAAGTTGGCACCACCCTCAGCTTTATTGAAGAATCTGAGCCTGGTGATTTAGCCTTTTTTGACAATCATGAAGGTAAAATAATTCATGTGGGTATCATTTTAGAGAATAACTCCATTATCCATGCTTCTGGAAAAGTGCGTATTGATCGCCTAGACCAACAAGGTATCTTCAATGCCGAAGAACGAAAACATACCCACAAGTTAAGGCTAATAAAAAGTATCCTGTAAAGGCCCTCATCAAACAATATTTTCGACTTATTTTTGTTACCTAATTTAAAATGTTACGCACTATGAAGAAAATAAGCATTTTAGGATTCATCATTTTGGGAGCCATTATCATTCAGCTTGCTCAATCATTTACTAATACAGATGCCTTTGCCAAGGAACCTACTTTTACAACCGTCAGTACAGATAAACGCCAATACGTTGACTTTACCTACTCAGCCGAAAAATCGGTGGAAGCGGTAGTTCATATTAAGTCCAAATTTGTGGAAGACGAATATTACCGTTATTATCACCCCTTCTTTGGCAGAGGGTATTACAACCAACCCACCGAAAAGATGGCCAGTGGCTCGGGAGTTATCGTTTCTGAAGATGGCTACGTGGTTACCAACAAACACGTTATCAACGAGGCTCAAGAAATAGAAGTCGTATTAAACGATAAACGCAGTTATACTGCCAAACTATTAGGAACAGATCTAAATACCGATTTAGCCTTACTTAAAATTGATGATGAAGGACTTCGTTTTTTAGAATTCAGTAATTCGGATAATATAAAAGTAGGCGAATGGGTACTGGCCGTTGGTAATCCTTTTAACCTGAATTCAACCGTTACTGCCGGCATTGTAAGTGCTAAAGCTAGAAGCATCAATATACTGAATAGTGGTAATGGTATAGAATCCTTTATACAAACCGACGCCGCTATAAACCCAGGAAACTCAGGAGGTGCTTTAGTGAACACCAATGGCGATTTAGTTGGTATTAATACTGCTATTCAGTCCAATACAGGATCTTATACCGGCTATGGCTTTGCCATACCATCCAACATGGTTCAAAAAGTGATAACTGATCTCAAAAACTATGGGGAAGTACGACGTGCCTATATTGGAATCAACATCGCCGATATTAACCAAGATATTGCTCAAGAATTAAATTTGAATAGTGTTGAAGGTGTACTAATAACTAACGTATTAAGGGACGGTGCAGCTAGAAAATCTGGTATAGAACGCTATGATATTATTACTCACATAAACGATCTTCAAGTAAATTCCGTCAGTCAACTCCATGAGCAGGTCATACAGTTTAATCCTGGTGATAGAATCTCATGTACCATCAAACGCGATGGCCAAATAAAAACCATTGAAATCAAGTTGGAAAGCTGAATTTAAATCAATTAGTCGATTTTAGCCGAATTCAGTTGACTCCTTAGAAAAGTGATTTCTTCTTCAAAGTGTTCTATGTACAAGCATAGGGCCCTATCAGTGGCATTAGACGATTCAGAAGGCATTGACAGTTCTAAAATAGTTTTAACTGGCACCTTTAAAATCTGGCTAATTTGATTTAGACGACGAATGGTTAAAGCTGTTTTGCCACTTTCAATATTGGCATACGCTCTAACCGAGACTCCTAACTCATCGGCAACGAATGTTTGGGAACGGTTCTGGAACTCACGAATTTTTTTTGAGAAAAAGACCTATTTGTTGTATAAATCAGAACTAATTGATAATTTGCGTAGAGTATAGTACCATGAAAGGGCTGTTTTTTACTTTCTTTTCATCTTATTTAAAGCCATTAGTTGACCAAAATGAAATACCTAGAGCGCAAGCAAAAGCTAGATTACCTTTTAGAAATGATCCGAATGGGCAGGTGCCTTTCGCTCCAACACATTGCCGATACCTTTGGTGTTTGCCCACGCACCGCCAAACGCATGATTGTCGAATTAAAAGAGGAAGGCCATTCAGTCATATATTCAAAAACCACAAGAAAATTCTGTATTAAAGAAAAAAATTAGGGGGACAAATTTTGTCCCCCTAACCGTTTAACTTTATCCCTTTAACACGTGAATGAGCTTACTATCAGCCACAAAAACTTAATGTTTTATGAAAAATTTATCAAAAATTGCTTTGTTGGTGTTAATACCATTTGTATTACATTCTCAAAACTTTAGTGTAACAGTAAAGCTAAAAGATAGTCTTGATTTATCAAAACTTGATACAATATTAGAAATTGACGATTTAGGACTATCTTCTGTGGCAATTAGAGATTCATACCCTAATGCAAAGAATATTCATCTACACAAGTATTTTACAATTCAAGGCAACATAAATAATCTTAATTATCTATCATATTTTTTGGATTCCCTTGATCTTTTTGATGAAATTAAATTTGATGAACTTTTTGAAGTAAACGATTGTTTGAACCCATTTCCTCCAGTAAATGATTCATTGATTGTAAATAATTTAATGAATAACGATGCTCTTTCATTAGTGGATGCAAATTGTGCTTGGAGTATAACAACTGGAAGTTCTGATATTATTATTGGTATTGCCGATACTGACTTTGATTTAATGCATGAAGATTTATTATATCAAATACATCAAATTGATGGGCCTATATCTTCCAATAATCATCACGGAACAAGAGTTTCTGGAGTGGCGGGGGCTAAAACAAACAACAATAAAGGAATTGCTGGGATTGGGTATAATTGTAGGTTGGCAATGGAGCGTATTTATCACAATGAAAATGGCACCGCATTTTCTTCAAATATTAGGGATGCTATTTGGAATTTATACATAGATGGTATACCAATAGTCAATGTGAGTTGGACCGGAAGCGGGTTAAACGCGTTAGCAGCAACTGAAATTACTGAAAATGGCACCTCACTTGTATTAGCTGCAGGAAACACTCCGAATGGAAATAATCACAGTAATATTGCAGATATTCCAGGTGTTATTTTAGTAAGTGGTGTTAATATTGATGGACTACATGCACCAACTGGACATCGTCACAATCAATGGGTTGACTTGTGTGCTCTTAGCGTTAATGTATCAACGACAGATTTTGAAAACGATTATAGTAATAGTTGGGGAACTTCGATTGCAGCTCCAATGGTATCAGGATCAATTGGACTAATGCGTAGCGTTAATAACTGCTTAACCCCTGGACAGATTGAGGAAATCATTAAAATCACAACTAATCCTATTTTAGACGCTAATGATTATCCAAATGAGGTTGGAACGGGTTATCTAAATGCTTATGAGGCCGTTAAGGCCGCTCAAGATATACATTCATCCACTTTAGACTTATATATGCGCGATAGGCATAACGACCTAGGATATGATGCCGGTTATGATTTTACTTGGGACTATGATGAGAGTCCCGATATTTGGGTTAGAAATCAAGATGACGGATTAGTCAACCACACTCACCAACAACCCGAATACCATCCAACGAATCCAGTTTATGTGTATGTAAGAGTAGGCAATAAAAGTTGTGTTCCATCAACTTGGAATGAAAAATTAGGTTTATATTGGTCAAAAGCAAGTAGCTGGAGCAGTTGGCCACAAAATTGGGATGGCACAGACCCCGATGTTGGCAACCAAATTGATGCGATTAGCATTCCTGTTTTACAAGCGGGGGAGTCAACCATACTGAAATTCATATGGCACATCAATTCGAATACAGAAATAGGCACAGAATGGGCCAATTGCCTATTAGCACGAATAGAAAATTCAGAAATGGATCCCATTACTGTTCATCCAGAATACCTTCCCGATGATATTTATTACAATAATAATGTATCTATTAGAAACTGCATAGTAACTAATTACATTACCGATTTTGATGTTAATGAACTAAACTTTTATGTTGGTAATCCAACATCTTCATCAAAAGCAATTGATATTCTGTTTAGAGTGCCAGAACATACTGTTAAACCGATTACAGATGTTGCTGAAATAACGGTTAAACTTGACAAAGAGGGCTGGGATATCATAAGTTCATCATTGGAAAATAAGCCTGGAATTCGAACTAAAAATGATTATAGTTTTAGTATTTTAGATCAAGAAATTCTAACTCTAGAAAATGTATTATTTCCTGAAAATACAAGAGTACCTGTCAAACTTCAGTTTAATTTTTTAACAAAAAAAGTTGACGAACACCACACATACCGATACCATGTTACCCAAAAGCTCTCTGAGCCTCACCCCGAGCTAGGCGATAGATGGACCGGTGGGGTCCATTTTACGATTAATAAAGGGCCTAGGTTTCTTTTTGAGGCCGATGCTGGTAATGATAAAGAAATAGATAAAGGAGAAAATGTAATTTTAAGTGCCGAACAAATCAATGAAGCCGCTGTTTATAATTGGCATGATCCACAAGGCAACTTGATATATACAGGAAAAGACCTAAGTATATCGCCAGAAATAAGTAAAAAATACAAATTAGAAGTCATTGCCGACGACGATGGGTTTAAGGATTACGATGAGGTAGAAGTGCTCGTAAACAGATACCATATTGTTAGTATCAGTCCAAACCCGAGCTCAGATCAAATAACTGTCACTTTCGATACAGAAGACGCTGGATCAGCCTATTTTATGATTATTGGTACTAACAATTTAGTTTCATCTAACAACTACCTTTTAGATTGTGCTCAGACTCAAACCAATATAGATGTATCTAGCTATGAGACTGGTCTTTATACTTTGGCGCTTATTAAAAACGGACAAATAGCAGATATCAGAAATTTCATGAAGTATTAATATAAATTCAATTAAAAAATGAAAACAATTTTCTATATACTAATTATAATTTCGATTAAAGTATCAGCTCAGGTTCAGTTACCTCCACTAGGTGCAGAGTGGCACTATTCAAAAAATGCTAATCCATTATCCGATTTTTTCACATGGAAAATATCTCATGATACCATTGTTGAAGGTAAGACAGCTAAATTAGTTACCAAGTATAATTCTAACAATCAAGCAGTTAAAACAGAAATCTTGACTTTGCAAAATGATAGTGTGTTTTATTGGAAAAATAATCAGTTTAACTTAATGTATGACTTTGCTTCACAAATTGGAGATACTATTGTATTTCAATTCACTTCGGTTGTATTGAGTAGTACTCCACCTTATCAAGATACAATTTTAAATGTATCAGCTAGAATAGTTGATAAGCAGGATACTATAATAGATGGAATTTCACTTTTATCAGTGAAAACTTTATTAATTCCAATTCTTGGATTAGAAGATGAATATATTTGGCCCAATAGATTTGACTACATCGAACAAATTGGTCATGATTATTCTGGAATGGAAGTCTTATACTCAATAAATCTTGCTAGTATTGGGCAAGGTAGTCGCTTAAGGTGTTATAATAATTATCAAAATCTAAGTTATCAAACACCGTATTGGATAAGTCAAGGAAACAATCAATCTTGTAATTATACTTCATTTATCTCTATTACTGTTAACGAAAATATTGAACTTTACCCCAATCCCACAAATGGATTGTTGCGTATTGAGTTGCCTCAAGGTGTAGTCATAGAACGCATTGAATGCTACGACCTACAGGGCCAAAAGGTCAAGACACACAACGGAGGGCAGTCTATACTTACTATCTCGGATTTGATCGCTGGTAATTACCTTATAAAACTACACACTAATAAAGGGACTTTCACAGAACAAGTGCTTATACATTAAAATACTATGAATTTAATGTATTAGAAATAATTAGATTCTTAATAATTTCTTTATATATCATCTATTTAACTTATACTCAACTTAATTTTTTTATAACTCTTTCATATAATGTAGTTTAATAATTTTAGCTCAATTTGCTTTTATTAATTATAAAAACTTAAAGCTATGTTAAAACACATTTTTATTACTTTTTTAGTCGTTACTTTATTGTGTTACTGTACTAAAGATAGTAATTTCACTCCTTACGAACCTCCTACTTTATCCAATGATGGTGTTTTTTTATCACATTCAATTCTTAAAACAATCTCCGATAGTGTAGAGGTTAGAAATGGCGGATACGGCTCTGCAGCTACAGCTCACCCAATAAAAAAAGGTGAATTTTACGCTATGACAGATAGGGGGCCTAATGCAAAAGTCTCAGGTGGTAAAATCTTTCCTACTCCTTCATACGCACCAAGAATTGGTCATTTTAAGTTAACACCCGAAGGTAGTATAGAAAAAATAAGAGATATAATTATAAAAAATCCAAATAGTATAAACATTACAGGTCTACCAAATCCAAATGGATTAGGAAGTACAGGAGAAATCGCCTATGACGAGAATATGAATATTATTGGAACTGATGATTATGGACTTGATCCAGAAGGACTCGTCGCACTTCGAAATGGTGAATTTTGGATTTCTGATGAATATGGCCCTCATATTGTTCATTTAGATGAAAATGGTAGACAAATTGAACGTATCAGCCCAGTAGGTATCAATACAGGTGAGAGGAAACTTCCCGCTGTTTTTTCAAGAAGAAGAGCAAATAGAGGAATGGAAGGTTTAGCCATAACAAAAGATGGAAAAACACTTGTTGGTATAATGCAATCTACTATGTACAACCCCAGTAAATCAGAAGCTGTAAATCGTACTGTAACTAGAATTGTCACATTTGATATTTCTGACGGCAACACAAAACAATATTTATACAAACAAGAAAAAGACAATAATTCAAACTCTGAAATTGTAGCACTAAGCAATACTGAGTTTTTAGTTATCGAAAGAGACGGTAAATTTCAAGGAAACGAAAGCGTTCAAAAACATGTATATCGAATAGATATATCAAATGCAACTGATGTTTCTGGAGATTTTAATAACAGTGATGGTTATACTATCAATGACAAAACGATTGAGCAATGTACATGGGAAGAGATAAAAAATGCTGGTATTAAAGCTGTAACAAAACAATTATCAGTAGATTTAGTTTCTTCATTAGGAAAATACCCACATGATAAACTAGAAGGACTATGGATAATAAACGAATCGAAATTAGGTGTTCTTAATGATGATGACTTTGCGGTTTCTAGCACAGCTGGTCAGTTGATTCAAAAAATACTTCCTGGTTCAACTGATATTGATGGAAATAAACTCTATATTGTTAATTATTAGATTCATTTTATCAGTATAATAAAAGAGTGCTGAGCGTTCCAGCACTCTTTTTTTTCTCATTTGTTTACTACTACTTTATTCCCATATTATATAGGGTAAAAGCCATGATATCGGCAGCCTCTTCTATGCGTTTGGACACTGGCGTTCCCACACCATGGCCGGAGTTGGTTTCGATACGTATCAACACTGGCTTTTCGCCTTGGTGTTTATCTTGTAGCTCAGCAATAAACTTAAACGAATGTGCTGGCACTACCCTATCGTCATGATCGGCAGTAATGACTAAAGTAGCCGGATAAGCCACGCCTTCTTTCACATTATGTATGGGTGAATAACCCATTAAGTACTCAAACATTTCTTTGGAATCATAAGAAGTACCATAATCGTAAGCCCAGCCAGCACCAGCCGTAAAGGTGTGATAACGAAGCATATCCAGAACACCAACTGCCGGTAATGCCACTTTTATCAGATCTGGTCGTTGGGTCATAACAGCACCAACGAGGAGGCCTCCATTAGAACGTCCATCTATAGCAAGGTGGTCGGCTGATGTAATATTTTCAGAATGTAAATATTCAGCAGCAGCAATAAAATCGTCAAACACATTTTGCTTGTTCATCTGAATACCGGCTTTATGCCATTGTTTACCGTACTCTCCCCCTCCTCTTAAATTAGCCACGGCATAGACACCCCCTTGCTCAAGCCAAACGGCTCTACTGATACTAAATGAGGGCGTTAAGCTAATATTAAATCCGCCATAGCCGTATAAAATGGTTGGGTTAGTACCATCGTAATCAAGATCTTTTTTATGTGTAATTATCATAGGAACATTAGTCCCATCTTTAGAAGTGTAAAACACTTGCTTAGAGACATAGTCAGAGGATTTAAAATCTATGCTCGGTTGCCAATATAGTTCTGATTGTCGGCTATCGGGATTATACTTATATATCACTCCTGGCGTGTGATAATTGGTAAACTGATAATAAAGCTCCTTATTATCTTTTTTGGAAGAAAAACCCCAGCAACTACCTACACCAGGCAATTCAATCTCACCCATGTTATTACCATCAACGTCAAATTGATATATTTTAGAAATAGCATCAATCATGTATTCTGCAAAGAAGTAACCTCCACCAAAACTAGGACTTAAGACATGTTCTCTTTCAGGTATAAAATCCTGCCAATAGGCCTCTTTTGGTTGCTGAAAAGTGGTCTTGACCACTTTTTTATTTGGTGCATTTCGGTTGGTAATCAAATACAGTAAATCACCTTCATTGTGTAGAATATAAGTATCACTTTCATAATCATCTAAAACAGTAATGAAATCAGAATGTTCTTGGCTTAAATCTTTGATGAATAACTTATTACCGCTAGTTGAGGTGGATGCTGAAACGCTTAAAAAACGACCATCATCGGTTACGCCACCCCAAATGTATCTGTGCTTTTCTGAGGCTTTGGCACCAAAGACAACTTCATCCTCTGACTGAGCAGTTCCTAATTGGTGATAATACAACTTATGTTGGTCGGTCATAGCATACAGTTTACTACCATCTGGCATGTCATAAGTCGAGTAGAAAAAACCTTCATTCCCCTTCCAACTGATGCCACTAAATTTGATATTAATTAGGGTGTCTTCGATTATTTCTTTAGTAACAGCATTAATAATCACTACGTCTCGCCAATCACTACCGCCTTTAGAAATAGAATAGGCCGCTAAACTGCCATCGGGTGAAAAACTAAGTGAACCCAATGATACTGTACCATCATCCGAAAAGGTGTTAGGGTCTAAAAATATCTCGGTTTGACCATCTTTTTCTCTGTAGATAACATACTGGTTTTGTAAGCCATTGTTTTTATTAAAATAGGTGTAGTCACCTTCTTTAAACGGAGCAGATAATTTTTCATAATTCCAAACCGTTTCTAATCTATTTTTTAACTGTTGTCGAATAGGAATTTGATCTAGAAAATCAAAAGTAAGCTTATTTTGCAGTGCTATCCATTGAGCCGTTTCTTCAGAATTATCGTCTTCTAGCCAACGGTAATTATCAATAACCTCAACCCCAAAATAAGTATCTATAATCGGTTTTTTTTCTGTCATAGGATAATTAACTGAAGGAATATTTGTTTGACAAGATAGAAATATCAAAATTGAAAAAAATAAGTGTGAAACTTTCATAATTTAGGAGTTTAATAATAAATAATCATCGTCTTTTTTTGAGAAACCCAATGAGTTTTTTGACGGCTAATCCTCTGTGGCTAATTTCATTTTTTTGTTGGACACTCATTTGTGCAAAACTTTCCTCATAACCATCAGCTAAAAAAATGGGATCATAGCCAAATCCTTTTTCGCCCCACTTTTCAGGAATTATTTGCCCATCTACTTGACCTTCAAACTGGTATTCTTTACCGTCAATAACTAAAGATATAATGGTCCTGAAACAAGCATCTCTATTTTCTTCGCTTTGCATCTCAGCTAAAACTTTTTGAATATTGTTCTCAGCAATACAATCAACACCAGCATAGCGAGCAGAATAAACCCCAGGCTGACCATCAAGAGCATCTATTTCTAGACCGGTATCGTCAGCAAAACAGTTGTAGCCATAATTATCATAAACGTAGTAGGCCTTTTGTGCCGCATTGTCTTCTAAAGTATCAGAGGTTTCTGGCAATTCCTCTTGGCAATTGATGTCTTTCAAACTTAAAATTTCTATACTAGAAGGTAGTAATAAACGTATTTCGGCTAGTTTATTGGGGTTGTTTGTGGCAAATACAAGTGTCATTAGTCGTGATGATAAGGTTCGTTATTAAGAATAGTAAAGCTCCTGTAAAGTTGTTCAACAACAAAAGGGCGTATCATTTGATGAGAGAAGGTCATTTTTGACAAGCTCAATAGAGAATTGGCCTTGGCATAGACAGTCGGGCTAAAGCCATAAGGACCACCCACCACAAATACTAAGCGTTTAGTACCAGCATTCATTTTTTGTTGCAAGAATTGGGCAAATTTTCTGGATGAATAGTGACTACCATTTTCGTCTAATAAAATGAGGTAATCGGTGGGTTGAAGGTATTTTAAAATTAGTAGGCCTTCTTGTTCTTTTTGCTGACTTTGTGATAGCTTCTTTCTATTTTTGAGGTCAGGGATTAATTGAAATTCGAACGGCAGATAGTGCTTCAATCGCTTAACATACCTATCTATTCCTTCTTTAATCCAGCTATCATCTGTCTTACCAATGGCTAATACTGTAATTTTCACCAAAAAAGTTTTGTAATTTTATAGCAAAATTAGTCTTTTTACTTGATAGAATAGAAACCGATGAAAGAAGATTTACAGGCATTCATAGAGATTGCATTACAAGAAGACGTAAAAGATGGTGATCATACCTCTTTGGCTTGCATCCCAAACGATGCCTTTGGTAAAGCCCAACTTCTGGTTAAAGAAAATGGGGTTTTAGCTGGAATGGAATTAGCTCAAGCCATTTTTAAATACGTCAATCCTGATATACAGTTTTTTCCACTTATGCAAGATGGTGAAGATATTTTTACAGGAGATGTGGCCTTTGTCGTTGAAGGTCCATCGGCTGCTTTACTCATGGCCGAACGTTTAGTTTTAAATGGGATGCAACGCATGAGTGCAATTGCTACAAAAACAAGACATATTACTAATCTTCTAAAAGGAACTAACACCCAAGTATTGGACACTAGAAAAACAACACCTGGCATTCGGTTTTTAGAAAAATGGGCCGTAAGAATTGGTGGTGGTGTCAATCATCGGTTTGGGCTGTACGATATGATGATGATAAAAGATAATCACATTGATTTTTCCGGTGGCATTGAAGCCGCTATTTTAAAAGCGAATGCCTACCAATCGGAAAAAGGCCTTAATATTCCAATTGAAATTGAAGCCAGAAATTTAGAAGAAGTTGATGAAATTCTGAGCGTAGGAATGGTTCAGCGTATTATGCTGGATAACTTCTCTTATGAAGATACACGAACGGCCGTAGCACGTATTGGTAAACTATACGAAACAGAATCTTCTGGTGGAATTACCGAAGACACCATTAGAGAATATGCCCTTTGTGGGGTAGATTTTATTTCGGTAGGTGCTTTGACGCATTCGGTTAAAAGCTTAGATTTAAGCTTGAAAGCCATATAATATGATAAAGAAAAAATTGTCATTCTTGATTGATTGGAGTAAACACATTGACTTACCCGGTTTTAAAGGCATGAACCTGTATGAAGTCAGTTCGTTTTTTATAAGAGGACTTGAAAAGGGAGCTATCACCACAAGGGCTTCGTCCATTGCTTTTAATTTCTTTTTGGCTCTTTTTCCAGCTCTAATCTTCTTTTTTACACTTATTCCATATATCCCAATTGACAATTTTCAGGAAATATTATTGCAATTATTGGGGGAAGTTTTACCACCCTCAACCAATGAGGCGGCTTTTGGTACGCTAAACGATATAATTAGTCATCCTAGAGGAGGTTTATTATCATTTGGTTTTGTGTTGGCCTTGTATTTCTCTACCAATAGTATAAATTCCCTTACAGAGGCCTTTAATAGCTCGTACCATTTATCGGAAAATAGAGGCATGTGGAAACAACGCCTTATCTCATTAGGACTCACCGTTACTTTAGCTGTTATGCTAATAATAGCAATTGGAATTATCGTATTTACCCAAATCGCTAGTGCCTATTTTATAGATTTAGGCATACTAAAAGAAAGTTCCATATTACTCATTAAGATAGGAAAGTGGGTCACTTTACTGATGTTTTTATTTTTTGGTTTATCCTTACTATTTCAATACGCTCCAGCTAAAAAGAGTTACTGGCAGTTTTTTTCACCGGGTGCCATTTTGGCTACCCTATTTATTGTAGTTACTTCACTGGGCTTTGGTTATTACATAGACAACTTTGGACAATACAACAAACTATACGGTTCCATTGGTACGCTTATTGTCATTTTGTTATGGATGTATTTCAATGCCATAGTAATGCTAATTGGCTTCGAGCTCAACGCTAGCTTATACAGCGTAAAAGCAACTAAAAAGAACTAACGACCCTTATCTATTTTTTCTAAGAACAGTAGCACAGCGATTAACACAATAATCGCTATTAAACCCATTCCAATCTTCACCAATAACATGAACTAAAAAGTAACGGTTTTATCACAATCACGTACCAGTTGGTATAAATCTTTCATACTCGACAATGGACATAGTTCAGAACCATCCTTTTGACGGAGCTTCAAACAAGTTCCACATGCCATTATATGGCCACCTTGATCCAAGAAGGATTGGGCTAGCTCAATAATGGGAAAATGGACACTATCTAATGATTCATACTCAACCCCACTAGCTAGTAGAAAAAGACGAACATCGTCTTTTTCTGTTAAAGAGTAGTTAGCTAATCGAATAGCGTTAAATACTACCTCCGCATCGGTACTATATACTATTATTCCAAATTTCATTAGTTTATTTTTAATCGTATTCCTGAATAAATTAATCTTCCCATAACGGGTGCCCAAATGATAGACGCATCAAAATTAGTACCAAATGGATCGTTACTTCCCAGTACAGGATTATCTTGCTTATAATTAAATAAATTTTCAACTCCCAAATAGATATCAAAAGTTTTAAATCGTTTTGTTACCTGACTATTCATCACATAGAAAGGGTCTGAAAAAGTTTTACCGCTTTCGATTAAAGGATGATTAGGTATTCTGCTTTTACCAATATAATTACATGTATAATCAAATAACCATTGGTTTTTATGATTAGTTATATAGGCAAAATTGGCTAAGGCTCTATTTTCTGGCACTAAAGGTGATAGTTGTTTTTTATTATCGTAGGTGGAATACACTTGATTGATTTTGTATGCTAGCTTCATATCAAACCGATCGAAGAGCTCATAATAAATATCAAATTGAATACTATTAGAATACGATTCCCCCTCCAAATTATAGAAACGTAATTTAGATGGATTTTCAATATCCACAACCACTTGATTTTCAAACTGAGTACGATATGCGTCGATATTAAAGGTAGCTTCTCGTTCAAAAAGTTTAAAGCAATGTGTTAGATTAGTGCCAATATTCCAAGCTAGCTCTACTCCTAAACTGTCTTGTATTTCAAAAGTTCTTGAAGAAGCAAAATAGGCTGTATTTTCAGCGATAGGATTGGCAACTCGCATAGCTTTTCCAGCAGATAATCGTAGAACGGTTTGTTCACTTGGGTTGTATCTCACGTTCAATCTAGGTAAAAACTCAAAACCATGTGAATTATGGTAATCCCCCCTAAGTCCTGTAACTAAAACTAATTTATTATCTAAAGAAGTGTAACTATACTCTGAAAAGATTCCCGTCGTTAAATCTGTTCTATCAAAATTAGTTGACTCATAACTTTCGGTGTATCGGTCGGCATAGTAACTGGCACCATATTTTAATATGTTATTTGTAGTTCCTATATAGGTTTGAGTAATTAAATTTAAAATAGCACTTTCTTGCAAGGCTTTATAATTTGTAGTGCCGAACAAAATTTGCTGATCGTGTCTTCTAATTGCAGTTTGTAAACCTACGCTTTGACCATCTTTAGCTGGCATTTTCAATCCAGTTTTTGAATTAAATTCTAACAGAGTGTTGTCTAAGATGACTTCATAAGGGTTGGCAAAAGTTCTTACCTGACCTCCTATTCGTTCGTCAAATAATACCCGACCAACTAAATTCACTTCATACCTTTCTGTCTCTCTCAACCATCTGTTAAGAACGTTAAAAGATTTTATATGCGGCATATCTAAAAATCCATTTTCATCATGGTCAACATCTTTAGAATGAAAGTTGATACTTGTAAACAAGTTGCTTGTCCATTTGCCAGTTTTTTTTGCAAACTGTAAATTATTTTCAAATTTACTTTCTGAATTAGTATAAAAATTCCAATATATTTTATCGGCATTTTCTGGCTTAAAGTATTCTAGGTTTATTTGACCGGCAAACGATTCGAAACCGTTAATGACTGAACCAGCCCCTTTGATTACTTGAATAGATTCTATCCATGTACCCGGTACATAGGTTAACCCATAGGCAGAGGTTAAACCTCGGATAAGTGGTATATTTTCTTGAGTAATTTGGGTATAAATACCATCTAACCCCAGCATTTGAATTTGTTTTGCACCAGAAATAGCGTCAGAGTAAGTTACATCAACCGTAGCATTAGTTTCAAAACTTTCTGACAAATTACAACAAGCAGCTTTTTGTAGTTCTTGAGAAGAAATTTTCTGAACCTGCAAAGGATTAACCATTGAAAGCTCGGATGTACTTACTTTTGATTCTACTTCAACTTCGCTAATGATTACCGATTCACTGAGTGAAAGTGTTAAAAATGATATATCTTCAACCTCAACCGTTTTAGATTGATACCCTATATAAGAGGCTTTCAACTTGACTGGTAATTTATTGATATTTAATTTAAAATTACCATCTAAATCGGTTGTTGTTCCATTTGTGGAGTTGAGAATAACAAGATTTGCACCAATCAAGGGATTACCTTGTATATCATTAATTTTTCCTTTGAGTTGTCCTTGAGCTGAGCAGTACAATACCACCAACTGAAAAAACATTATTACTATATATTTCATGTTATTTTATTTTAAACTAATATTTACTTATAGAACTTGATAAGACAAAAGAATTAGTTAATAATCATAACCTAAAGACTTGAAAATTAGCTAATTGCTGAGAATATGGGTTTAAAGGTGGAGGTTTTACTTTGAATAAAGAATTAAATGAATCTGTGATATAACTTGAGTAGTTATTAAACAAGTTTACAACGTACGCCTCTAAAAAGACAGGTATTTCTATTGGAGTGTATACAGGTGTATCGTATGATAAGAATACAAATTCAACCTCCACAAAACAACAACAAGAAGCTAATGATCGGTCATAATTGTATGATGATAATAGTGTTGAAGAACATTCTTTTTCGACCTCTTTGGTACTACAACAAATACTTTCTTGTGTTTTGGACTGGCAACAGGAAAGCTGTTCATTTGTATTACAATTTACAGTATTTATCTGAAAATCAGCGTATGGAGAAGGTGTCTGAAAAGTACTGTAATTAACGGGAATTCCTACACTTCCAATTATGACTAAAAATGCAATTATTAAATGTGTGGTATATTCTATAACCCTCATATACCAAATATATGAAAATTATTTTTCAAACTTTTTAATGGTATTTTCTATTATAGCTATGCATTCCATTAATTGGTCTTCAGTTATCACTAGCGGGGGGGCAAATCGTATGATATTTCCATGGGTTGGTTTAGCCAAGAGGCCATTATCTCTTAGTGCCATGCACATGTCCCAGGCTGTTGAACTATCTTCGGTGTCATTAATCACAATTGCATTTAAAAGTCCTTTACCACGAATTAAGGAAACGATATTTAAATGAGCAATTCGTTTATTGAGCTCTTCTCGGAAAATATTACCTAACGATTCAGCATTTTTAGCTAAATTTTCTTCAACTACGACTTCCAAGGCCGCTTGTGCTACTTGACATGCTAAAGGATTACCTCCAAAAGTGGAACCATGTTCTCCGGGCTTAATACATAACATAATCTCATCATCAGCTAAAACTGCTGATACTGGTAGCACCCCTCCAGAAAGGGCTTTACCAAGAATTAAAATATCTGGTCTAGCATCTTCAAAATCACAGGCCAACATTTTACCTGTACGAGCAATGCCGGTTTGAACCTCATCGGCAATAAAAAGTACATTATATTTAGTACATAATTGACGAACACCAGATAAATAGCCCTCACTAGGAACAACCACGCCTGCTTCTCCTTGAATTGGCTCAACCATAAATGCACATACATTCGGATCTTTCAACTCAGTTTCTAAAGCTTCTAAATCATTGTAGGGTATTAAATCATATCCAGGCATGTAAGGGCCAAAACCTTCATAAGAGGTCGGATCGTCAGAACTAGAGATAGCTGCTAGAGTTCGTCCCCAAAAGTTACCTTTTGCAAAGATGATACGTGCGTTATTCTCAGAAATTCCTTTTTTCATATAGCCCCATTTACGCGCTAGTTTATTGGCAGTTTCGCCGCCTTCAACTCCAGTATTCATAGGTAAGACCTTATCGTATCCAAATAAATTAGTTATGAATTTCTCGTATTGGCCTAGTATATTATTATGAAATGCCCTAGAAGTTAGTGTTAAGATTGAGGCTTGCTCATTTAATGCTTTTATAATTTTATGATGACAATGTCCTTGATTGACGGCAGAATAAGCTGATAAAAAATCATAATACTTTTTACCTTCTACATCCCAAACATGCACACCCTCTCCTTTTGCTAAAACAACTGGAAGGGGGTGGTAATTATGTGCACCATATTTTTCTTCTATTTCAATGAGATCTTTAGAACTATACATAACTATATCATTTAGTGCTACAAAATTAGAAAAATCAATGAGTAATAAATCATAATACATAAGTTAAATTCTATATTTGTGATATGGGTAGAAAAAGAAAAAAAATACTTATTGAAGAGGTTAAAATAACAGATGCTGGAGCCAAAGGTAAAGCCATAAGTAAGCTAGAAAACGGGCTTATTTTGTTCGTTGAAGGGGCAGTTCCAGGCGACGTTTGTGATGTTTTGGTTCACAAAAAACGCCGATCATTTTTAGAAGGAAAACCCATCAAATTCCATTCCTATTCAGTAAAAAGAAGAGACCCTAAATGCGAACATTTTGGCCTATGTGGGGGCTGTAAATGGCAATTTATGGATTATGAACATCAGTTAGCCTATAAACAGAAAGAGGTGCAAGATGCTTTAAGTCGATTAGGTGGGATTGAACTACCAGAAATAGATAGCATCTTAGCCTGTGAAAACGAATTTCGTTACCGAAATAAGATGGATTTCGCATTCACGAATAGACGCTGGATAACTGATAAAGAAAGTGCAGAAAATACTGAAATTTTTGATAGAAATGGAGTTGGGTTTAGGGTCTCTGGGTTTTGGGATAAAGTCATCGATCTCAATGAATGTCATTTGCAGGAGGAGCCATCTAATGCCATAAGAAAAGCGGCAAGAGATTATGCTAAAAAACATCATTTTGACTTTTTCGATATTGCTCAAAAAGCGGGATTTTTAAGGTCGCTAACCATTCGAATGAGTAGTACCGGCGACATAATGGTATTATTTCAATTTTTCTATGAGGATAAAGAGAAAATCGAAGGTCTCTTAAATCACATTTCTGAGAAATTTTCAGAAGTCTCTTCACTACTATACACTATTAATTCAAAAGGTAATGAAACTATTTTCGATTTAGATATTATCACTTTTAAAGGACAAGATCATATTTATGAAGAGATGGAAGGTTTACAATTTAAGATAGGTCCCAAATCCTTTTATCAAACCAATTCTAAACAAGCCTATCAATTATACAAAGTAACTCGAGAGTTTGCCAATATACAAGACAATGATATTGTCTATGATTTATACACTGGTACGGGAACCATCGCTCAGTTTATTTCTAAAAATGCACTTAAAGTGATTGGAGTAGAATCCGTTCCAGAAGCTATCGAAGCTGCCAAAGAAAATGCTAAAAACAATCGAATTGACAATTGCCAATTTCATGTAGGTGATATGAAAACAGTATTTACTGAGGAGTTCATTAGAAAAAACGGACTACCTGATGTTGTTATTACCGATCCGCCAAGAGATGGAATGCATAAAAAAGTCATTGGGCAACTTTTAGATGTAGCTCCTAAACGCATTGTTTATGTAAGCTGCAACCCTGCTACACAAGCTAGAGATTTAGCCTTGATGAACGAACACTATAAAGTGACAAAAGTACAGCCTGTTGATATGTTTCCTCAAACCTACCATGTAGAAAATGTGGTATTATTAGAAAAACGATAAAAAAATGTTAGATAAAACCTTTTGGGATAGCAGGTACATTAATAAAAAAACAGGATGGGATATCGGTTATCCTTCTACCCCATTGACTAATTTCATTGATACCCTTAATAACAAACAACTAAGCATCCTTATTCCTGGATGTGGGCGAGCTTACGAGGCCGAATATTTGTTTAACAAAGGCTTTGACAACCTCACGCTTATTGATATTTCACCAACAGCATTAAATGAGTTTTCAAAACGACTACCAACCTTTCCAAAAGATAAAATAGTTGTAAGTGACTTTTTTAAACACCAAGGGCAATATGATTTGATTTTAGAACAAACTTTTTTTTGTGCTATTGATCAAAAACTTAGATCATCTTACGTCTCTCATTGTCATGATTTACTTAAAGAAAATGGACGTATTGTTGGACTATTATTTGCAGAGGAATTTGGTAACGACCATCCCCCATTTGGTGGTACCAAAGATGAATATCAAGGCTTGTTTTATGAATATTTTGATATTGAAAAAATGGAGATAAGCAAGGCTTCTATACAAGCCAGACAAGATAGAGAATTATTTATTTCTTTTAAAAAGAAGAAGTTATAACTTAGCAATATGGATTTTGATTCAAAAACATTGATACTAAACGCCCAGCAAATAGATAAAAAAATACGTCGAATGGCTTGGGAGATATACGAAAACAATCATTCTGAATCAGATGTTGTTATTGCCGGTATTTTTCCGCAGGGTGCTATATTATCTCAGCGTTTAAGTTCTATTCTTAAAGAGATTTCTTCACTGAATATAGAGTTAATAGAAGTAAGGTTAGATAAAGATGAGCCACTTTCCTCACCAATTGAAGTCAATCAACATGAAAATTTTAACAGTAAAGTTGTCATTTTAGTTGATGATGTACTCAAGTCAGGAAAAACACTAATGTATAGCACGCAATATTTTCTAAATCAACCTATTAAAAAACTGATGACAGCTGTTTTAGTAGACCGAAACTATCGCTTGTACCCTATTAAAGCTGATGTCGTTGGTTTATCTCTTTCTACCACTTTCCAAGAACATGTTTCAGTGGAATTCGATGATGAAAACGCGGTCTATTTAATTTAATTTCTGAGCATTTCAGTATGAGGAATATCATCTTCTAAATACTCTTTTCCACATGTTTCAAAGTTAAATTTCTTGTAAAAAGGAATTAAATGTGATTGTGCAGAAATGCGATTTGTAGTTGTACCATATAGTTTTTTAGATTGTAAAATACCCTCATTCATTAAGGCTATCCCAAGCTCTTTATTCCTAAACTTTGGTGATATTACTATTCGGCCAAAAGACATTTCTTCATAACTTATTCCTGGTTTTACTAAACGAAGATAAGCTACTAGATGATTGTTATGATAACCCATCAAATGATGCGATAATTTATCTTTAGTGTCAGCATCTAGATAGGGACAATTTTGTTCAACCACAAATACTAGTTGTCTCAAAATAAGTATGTCGTGAAGTTCAGTTTTGCTAAGAGTTTCGTATGATTTAAATCGCCAATCGATATTCATTTAGTAAAATTACAAAAGTAAGCCAAACTATGAAGTATAGTTTGGCTTAAAAAACCTAATTTAAAGAAATTATTTAGTTGATTTTTAGTTAAGTAAATTACCAAATTTCAAACCAAAATAAATTGTTCTAGGTGATAATGGACCGTATACATAAGCTGGATCACGTTTAATACCACTATCAAAATCAGTCTGGTATGAGTTAAATATATTTTTTACACCACCCAAAAACTGAAGTGAAGATACACCAAGCTTAAGAGTATAAGTCAATTTCATTCCTAAATCAAAGAAACTATCACTTTCTATTATACCGTTAGCGTTAGTAGGTTTGTCTTCTATACCTTCGTACAATACGCTCATTGATCCAGTATAATTTGCATTTGCAGAAAAAGAAAATCCTTTTCGTAATTTATAATCAAGAATAAAAAATCCATAATGATTAGGAGTCCTTAAAAATTTCTTAGAGCCCCAATCTTGAACATCATCATATTCGCTAATCTGAGAAGTAAAACCTGAAGTGAACTCCAAAACATTAGTTGGTTTTAAACGTACCTCTAAATTTAACCCCTTAACAATTGCCCCACTTGAATTAATTCTAGTATAGATAACCTGACCATTTTCATCTGGCTCACCTAATTCATTAGCAAAAGCATCTTGTAATCTTGTCTGGAATCCCTCAACTAAAATACCTGTAAAGGTCGTTCCAATTAGCTTGTTATAGTCTAATGAAATTAAATAACTATGACTTGTTTCTTGTTTAAGATCGAGGCTATTTTTGTGAATAACTTGTTTTAGTCCAGAAGTCTCTAAATGTAAATCTTCATCAAAGATTTGTGGAGCCCTGTACCCTTGAGAGTATGTACTTCTTAATTGAATGAAGTCTGTTACATTATACAAAGCACTCAAACGAGGACTAACAACTGTATTAATCTTAACACTGTCTATTGCATGTTCAAAGTCTTCAATTGCATAATTATCTACCCTTACTCCAATTGATGCCTTTAAATTATTTAAGGTAAGATCGTATTGAGCAAAAACCCCATTAACAACAGAAGATTGATCTGCTACAATGGTATTTCCATATCTAGGATGTGTAACACTAGAATCACTCCAATCAATGATAACACTATCTAAATCTAAATAGCCTAATTTGACATCTTTCAGTAAATCAGTAGTATTTTCTAAACCAACCACTAATGAACCTTTATTCAAATGTACCTTATAATGAGCACCTAAATTATAGTTAGTTCCCTTTGAAGTTCCGTAATCTGCTAATGATTGTTCTGCTCCATAATATGAATCACGATTTAATAATTGACCCGAACCATAAACAGTTAGTAAATCATATTCTCTGAAGTATTTTTCGTATTTAATTCCAGCAACATTCAGGTCATGTGTTAATGACTCTGCAATATCTCTTTCGTGTAGAGTGTGGTCCTGCATATTGCCACCGTCACGTTGTTCCTTAATACCGAAATAATCAATAGATAACTTATCACGATGAGTAAATTTATGAAATGCACTAGCACCATAAGTAATATTTTCTAATGGTGCGAGTTCTGAAAAACTATCATTATTTGCATCGTATATTGCTCTTTTTCTACTAAATCCATATACTGATACTCCAGATTTTATGTCATCAGAAACTACTGAAGTATTAAAATTGATAGAATAGTCAGGAGTAGCTTCTCCATTAGTATTATAGCCTGTTAAGGCATAGTTTGTTCCTGCTTCGAAACTATTTATTAGTGGTTCTTTCATAATTATATTTATGGTACCTGCTATAGCATTTCCTCCATACAAAGCCGATCCTCCACCCCTACTAACTTCAATTTTATCTATCATATTAGTAGGAATCAATTCTAGACCATAAACACCTGCTAAACCACTAAAAATAGGGCGGCTATTTATTAATATCTGTGAATAGGGTCCTTCTAATCCGTTCATACGTACTTGTGAAAAACCACAATTTTGACAATTATTTTCGAGCCGAAGACCAGGAGAAAAGTTTAGTCCTTCTCCTAGCGTTAATGATTGAGTGGAATTTATCAATTTTGGTGATATGGTATTGACAATAACAGGCGCTTGAGTACGCTTTTGCTCACTCCTACTTGCTGACACTACAACCTCATCAATGTTTAAGACATCTTTTTCAAGCTCAAAATTGACTTCTATAGAACTACCTTTTTTTATAGTAACTTCCTGTTCTAATGACTTGTACCCCACGACACTAACGAAGAATCTGTGATGGCCCAATGGCATGTCAATGAATTGATAATGACCAGTTGCATCACTTGCTGTACCAATGGTTGAGCCTTTTAACCCGATCGATGCAAATGGAATATACTCGCCATCACAAACCACATGACCAAAAATATTGACAGGTGTATCTTTTTGATTATTTTGAGAAAAAATAGGGTTTGTTAAAATAAATGAAAATAGTATAAATAAAATGTTTAGTTGAAAATAATTCATGTTTATAGCTCTAAGATATATTGACAAATGTATAACATTATTTTATATTATTTATAATTAATCTAAATAAAAATAACGTTTTTAGACTAATCTAATTTATTTATTAGGCAAATATAATATATTTGTATAATGTTAACACGTGCCGAAGAAAATTATCTTAAAGCTATTCTCAAACTTTCTGAGGAAAATGAAGCATCAATTTCTACAAATTCAATTGCTGAAGAACTTTCTACAAAAGCTTCATCAGTTACAGATATGATTAAAAAGTTAACTGAAAAAAAACTAGTGGACTATATCCCCTATCATGGTGTTAATTTAACCCAAGAGGGGATGAAGAAAGCTGTAGAAGTTATTAGAAATCACCGACTATGGGAAGTATTTCTAGTCAATAAACTCAATTTTCAGTGGGACGAAGTGCATGATGTGGCCGAACAGTTGGAACACATTCGTTCACCCAAACTAATCAATGCTTTAGACAAATTTTTAGGCTATCCTAAACATGACCCACACGGTGAACCAATTCCAAATAAAAAAGGGCAATTTCCTAAATCATTTTCTCAACCACTCAGTACATTAATGACAGGAAGTGAAGGGCAAGTCATAGGAGTGGCACAAGACAATCCTGTGTTTTTACAATACCTAGATTCATTAAATATTACTCTAGGAACTATAGTAAAAGTCATCAAAAAAGTTGACTTTGACCTTTCTATGGAAATAAAAATCAATGATAGGCATATTCAAATAAGTAATGAAGTTGCCATTAACTTATTAATTAAAGAACAATGAACGAATTATACAGTTGGTTTGTAGATCAGCATCCCGTACTTCAAGCTTTATTAGCAGGTCTTTTCACCTGGGGACTAACCGCTAGTGGTGCCGCATTAGTGGTCTTTTTTAATAAGACTAATCGAAAACTTTTGGATGCTTCATTAGGGTTTACTGGCGGAGTAATGATTGCAGCTAGTTTTTGGTCCTTACTTTCTCCTGCCATTAGTTACGTTGAAATGCAAAACGAACTAGGAACTTCTAATCTTCCCTCATGGTTTCCTCCAGCCATCGGATTTTTCATGGGAGCTATGTTTCTATATTGGTTAGATAAAATTATTCCTCATTTACACTTATTCAAAAAAGTTGAGGAAGCAGAAGGCTACCCTACCAAATGGAAAAAAACCATTCTTTTGGTATTGGCCATAGCCTTACATAATATTCCCGAGGGATTAGCAGTAGGTGTGGCTTTCGGAGCCATTGCTCATGGAATACCTGGCTTTGAAATTGGAGCTGCTATTGCTTTGGCTATTGGAATTGGTATCCAAAATTTTCCTGAAGGTTTTGCTGTTTCTATGCCCTTGAGACGTCAAGGAGTAAGTCGCTTAAAAAGTTGGAAGTGGGGTCAACTATCCGCCATTGTTGAGCCTGTTTTTGCGGTGATAGGAGCTGCTACGGTTATGTATGCCTTACCTATTTTGCCCTACGCCCTAGCTTTTGCAGCTGGTGCTATGATTTTTATAGTTGTTGAAGAAGTTATTCCAGAGAGCCAAAGCGGTGGTAATACAGATATTGCGACTATGGGACTAATTGCTGGATTCATTGTAATGATGATATTAGATGTAGCTCTAGGATAAAATCCGTAACTTCGGCGACCAATGAAATCGGTAAATATCCAAAATAAAAAAGCTCGTTTTGAATACGAATTGCTGGATAAATTCGTGGCAGGATTACAATTGACTGGAACTGAAATTAAATCCATTCGCTTAAGTAAGGCATCAATTGCTGAGTCGTTTTGTTCTTTTAAAAAGGATGAACTTTTTATTGTTGGGATGAATATTGAAGAGTATGCTTTCGGCACTTATAGTAACCACCAACCTAAACGTGATAGAAAATTATTACTAAATCGTCTAGAGTTAGATAAAATTCAGAAAAAACTAAAGGATGTAGGACTGACGGTTGTACCTCTGAGGTTATTTTTGAGTGAAAAGGGATGGGCCAAAATAGAAATTGCTGTTGCTAAAGGAAAGAAACTACACGACAAACGAAATTCGATTAAAGACAAAGATATACAAAGAGATATCGACAGAGCAAAAAAATAAAAAAAGCCCCTCAAATGAGGGGCTTTTACAATTTTAAGAAAATAAGAAACGAATTATTTATCGTCTTTAACTTCTTCAAAATCAACATCAGTGACATCATCGGATCCGCCTTCAGCATTGGGCTGAGCGGCACCTTCAGCACCTTGCTGATCTTGAGTAGCCTTATACATTTCTTCAGAGGCTGCAGTCCATGCCGTATTGATAGTTTCCATAGCGGCGTCAATAGCCGCAAGGTCTTTGCTTTCTTGTGCTTTTTTCAAACCTTCTAATGCATCTTCAATAGGCTTTTTCTTATCGTCAGATAATTTATCACCATACTCCTTGAGTTGCTTTTCAGTTTGGAAAATCATAGCATCAGCGGCATTGACTTTTTCAACTTGTTCTTTAGCTTGTTTATCGGCATCGGCATTAGCTTCTGCTTCTTTCTTCATTCTTTCGATTTCTTCGTCAGATAAACCGGAAGAAGCTTCAATCTTTATATTTTGCTCTTTACCAGTAGCTTTATCTTTAGCAGATACATTTAATATACCGTTAGCATCAATATCAAAAGTGACTTCGATTTGAGGTACACCTCTTTGAGCTGGCGGAATATCCGATAATTGAAAACGACCTATGGTTTTATTATCAGCTGACATGGGTCGCTCACCTTGTAGTACGTGAATATCTACGGCTGGCTGATTATCAGCAGCTGTTGAAAATACCTCCGACTTTTTGGTTGGAATAGTAGTATTTGATTCAATTAATTTAGTCATAACACCACCCATTGTTTCTATTCCTAAAGATAATGGTGTAACATCTAATAAAAGAACGTCCTTTACATCACCAGTTAGTACACCACCTTGTATAGCTGCACCAATAGCTACTACTTCATCTGGATTAACTCCTTTTGAAGGCTCTTTGCCAAAGAATTCTTTTACAATATTTTGAATGGCTGGAATTCGAGTAGAACCCCCTACCAAAATGACTTCGTCAATATCGCTTGCTGACAAACCAGCATCTTTGAGAGCTTGCTTACATGGCTCCATGGTAGCTTGAATAAGTTTGTCGGCTAATTTTTCGAACTGAGCACGGGTCAATGTTCTTACCAAGTGTTTTGGTCCAGAAGCTGTAGCAGTTATATATGGTAAATTGATTTCAGTTTGTGCACTAGATGACAATTCAACTTTTGCTTTTTCGGCCGCTTCTTTTAAACGTTGTAAGGCCATAGGATCTTGACGCAGGTCCATATTCTCTTCCGACTTAAACTCTTCGGCCATCCAGTCGATAAGTACTTGGTCGAAGTCATCACCACCAAGGTGCGTATCTCCATTTGTTGATTTTACTTCAAATACGCCATCACCCAATTCTAGTACAGAAATATCAAAAGTTCCACCTCCTAAATCGAAAACTGCAATGGTTTGGTCTTTATCTGACTTATCTAAACCATAGGCTAAAGCTGCGGCTGTTGGCTCGTTAATAATACGGCTTACTTTTAATCCTGCAACCTCTCCTGCTTCCTTGGTAGCCTGACGCTGTGCGTCATTAAAGTAGGCTGGCACTGTTACTACAGCTTCTTTCACTTCATACCCTAAATAGTCTTCTGCAGTTTTCTTCATTTTTTGAAGCACCATAGCAGAAATTTCTTGCGGGGTATACTTTCTATCATCTATTTGTACACGTGGTGTGTCGTTATCACCTTTTACTACAGTGTAGGGCACTCTTTCTGCTTCTTTTTTAAGTTTAGAAAAAGATTCGCCCATAAATCGTTTGATAGAAGCAATGGTTTTTTGCGGATTTGTGATAGCTTGTCTTTTAGCTGGATCACCTACTTTTCGTTCGCCACCTTCTACAAAGGCTACGATGGAAGGAGTAGTTCGTTTTCCTTCACTATTCGGAATAACAACTGGTTCATTTCCTTCCATTACTGAAACGCATGAGTTGGTAGTTCCTAAATCAATTCCAATTATTTTACTCATTTTATATAATTTTATTGGGTTTCGTTATTTCACTTTATGCTAAAGGCAAATGGTGTGCCAATAAAAAAAATAAAGACAACTATTCAGTTTTTAAGACAAAATGACAGGTTAAGGCTCTATGAAGTTGAGTTGATTTGTGAGATCACCATTAGATAATTCGGTGAGAGAAGAAATACCAAGGTACTTACCTGTTTGTATTGAATGTAATCGAGATGAAAACACTCCTCTTCCATTCTCTATATTTGTAAAAGATGGTGGGTCTTGAAATAAAGCTGAGGGTAAATTATTAACTTCTATAAACTGAGATATATCTTCTCCACCTACAACAAATAAAAAATCTACGCCACCAATCCAATAGTCATACTCTGGAAAACCATCTTGTAATTCTTTGGCATTTATCCGCTGTACTAATGGATCTTCTTGAATGGAATTGTTCACAAAATAATAGAAGCTCTCGCCAGTAATATATATTTCCATGTCAGTACCACCTGAGGCATTAGGAGCATACATTTGTGGGTAGGCTTTATCGATGTATTTACGATTTACTTCACCTGTTTTGATATTCTTTTCATGGAAATAAAAACGGAGATATGGTTTGTAAATCTTACCATTTCTAGAAGATGACCACATAAGTCGGTGACGACGATATTCGTTATTTTTAAAAAAAGTCAATTCATCAGTAAACCCTTGGTTAATTTCTAAAGGTTCTATTAAAGTCGTGCTAGATTTAGCTTCATATCCCGATTGGATATTATGAACATGTAAATGATAGGTAAGTGCTTGATCTAACTCTTGAGTTGTAATATACTCTACTGAATAATCAATTGCAAAAATGGTATCAAAACCAGAGTGAAAACGGTTATTGGTGATATGGTATTGAAGGGGTATGTTTTGAATGGTATCATCATCCTTGTCAATTCCATACAACTTCACTTCTATTTCGTTTTCATCATAATAAATTGAATCTATATTTTGTGACATTGTGTAGGCACTCTCTTGACCCAAAAAAGCCTTATAAACTACTACTCTCTGTGTATCTAAAGTTTGATCTAATAAACCATATACAACGGCTGTTTCTTTCCATGGAGCATTAACATCAAAATCCGTTTCACAAGCTAAAAGAATCGCTAAAAAAGGTAATAAAAAGGTACTTTTTTTCATAATTGCAAATTTATACTTTTAATTCTAATTAACACTTAGTACATTTGTTTCAAACTCAATATGCCATGAATAAACTATCATTTTTACTAGTTAGTTGTGCCTTTTTAATATATAATCTAGCACATTCCCAACAGTCAACTTTTAATAAGGAGATTTTTACTGATTCTTTCGACAATAGTGAAAGCAGTATTTTTCCAATTATCATAAACCAAGAAAATTATATTGTTTTTGATAAGGGCGACTACTTTTTAAATAGAAAACAGTCAGAAACAGATGGTATTACTTTATCAAATTATGCTTTTGATTTAGAATCTTACAAAATAAAAACAGCCTTTAAACTAAGTCCTGACATGAAAAAAGATGATTACATAGGACTGGTTATAAATATGTCTACAGATAAATCTGAATGTATTGGTATTGAATTTAATGAAAAACTAGAATTACGAGTTAGAAAAATACTAACTAATTCATCAAAATACATTAGTGGTACGGAAGAAAAACTTGGTTGGATTAAAAATGAATCTATAGCAGATAATAAAAGCTACAATCTACTGGAAATCATATTCGACAAAGGTACTTATACAATTTATATTAATAACTCATTAGTAAATTCATATGAAATTCCTGAAGTAAAGCCCGGCAAAATGGGGTTTATTAATGGGCCAAACTCTCAGTTTAGGGTCGATTTCATTTCAGTATTTCAAAAGGGTGAAATACAAAACAACGTAAATTATCAATTAGAACAACTGGAAAGTAAAATCGACAACCTTAATGAGCAGTCATTTAAAAAACAACAAAGCTTAGAGCAGGATTTTGAACAATACAAGCAAAATCAGATGAAAATTGTTGAACAAAAAGAAAATGAAAATCAACAATTGATTGATGAAAAAAATAAAATAGTTGAAACCGCTAAGTCAAAAGCAAATAATTATGAAAGTACGATAAAGGAAAAAGAGGCTGAAATATTTCAATTAAAAACAGACAATTCAAAACTCATTAGTGAGGTCAGCACAATCAATGACTTAAAACTTCAAATCGGTAAACTCAATGAAAAAGTTAAAGATTATTCAAATCTACAGAAAGAAAATACTAGCTTAAATCAAAAGTTAGCTCAACACGATGAAATTATTAAAGAAAATACAATACTAAGCCAAGAATTGAAACAACAAACCATAAGTATAGAGTCATCCGAAACATTTCTTGGTAATCTTAAACAAACAGTGAATGTCCTCAATAAGAAAATTGATAGCCTTGAGAATAAAAATGATAAAATAAAACAACAATTAAGTCAACTAAAAAACAAAAGTACTCGTTCAGAAGAACAGCTCAGCACTAGTTCGGGTCATATTAGCACTCTAAAAAAAACAAATAAGTCTTTAGCTCATGAATTAGACTCAATAGCTACTGCACTTGCCAAAAGTAATGCCATTGCTAATTCTCTGAAAAAGAATAATGAAGGCCTAAGTACTAAAGTTAATGCTTTAAAGTCTGAAAACAATAAACTTAAGGTGTCCAACAGTGAATTTCTAGAATTCAAAAATGGTTTTATTGAAATGGAAGCCTCACACTCTAAAATAAGTAAAGAGCTTAAACGATTGAAACACATTGAAGAAAGCTACACCAGTCAGTCTAAGCAACTCAGCATCACAAAAGCTTTATTGAAAAAGTCAGAAAAGGAAGTCGAAGAAAAAACACAAACTATAAACGCTTTAAAAATAAAGTCAAAAAATGCCAGTGAGCTTCATAGAGAAGTGACTAATCTCAATTCCCTATTAGAACAAAAAACAAAACTAATTACTAATAAGGAAAATGCACTGAAAACTAGTGAAGACAAATACAATCAATCTATTGAAAACGAAAATAAAATTCGGAATCAATTAAATCAATCTAGTACTAACAACAAGGGAAATATTACATCTCTGACTATTGCTTATATAAAACAATATCAATCTACCATTGAGCAACTTAATGATGAACTAATTTCGGTAAAGCAAAAAAACACCGAAATCATGAAATCAAATTCACTTTTAGAAGAACAAATACGTCAGCAAAAACTTGTGGCAACACAATTTGCCGAATCATACATACTAGAAAAACAAAAAAGAGAACAGTTTCATAATGAAATATTAAGCTATAATATGAGTAATGAAACAACAGTAGTAAAAGATAGTGTGATTTTTAGAGTACAATTAGGTATATTTGACAATGAAATAGATATTGAAGGATTAGAAGACTTAACCACAATTTATACTAAAAACGAACAAATCATTTATATCTCTGGAAAATTTAACAACTTCAAAAATGCTAGAGTCTATTTGATGAAAATGCGTGAGAAAGGCTTTAAAGATTCCTTCATAGTAAAATTCTAACTATGTCGGTTGAAAACAAAAAAATTTATAAAAAAATAACCACTCACTCTCTCTTTGAAATGAAACAAAATAAAGAGAAGATTTCTATGCTCACAGCATACGATTACACATTAGCAAAAATTGTTGATTCTGGTGGTATTGACGTTATTCTGGTGGGTGATTCAGCATCTAATGTTATGGCAGGTCATGAGACTACTTTACCAATTACGCTAGACCAGATGATTTATCATACAGCTTCTGTTGTTAGAGGGGTAGATAGAGCATTAATTGTAGCTGATATGCCATTTGGTGCTTATCAAGGAAATTCAAAAGAAGCTCTGAATTCAGCTATTAGAATAATGAAAGAAACCGGTGCTCATTCTGTAAAATTAGAAGGCGGTGAAGAAATATTAGAGTCTATCAAACGAATTTTAACTGCTGGTATCCCAGTGATGGGTCATTTAGGTCTCACACCACAATCCATTTATAAGTTTGGAACTTACACTGTAAGGGCTAAAGAAGAGGCCGAAGCTAGCAAACTAATTCAAGATGCACAACTTCTTGAAGAAGCAGGTTGTTTTGCAATAGTACTGGAAAAAATACCCGCTAAATTAGCAAAAAAGGTATCCGAAACTGTATCAATTCCTGTTATCGGAATTGGCGCTGGTAATGATGTTGATGGACAAGTATTAGTTTTACATGATATGATTGGTATGACACATGAGTTTAGTCCTCGTTTTTTACGTCGATACTTGAACCTGTATGATGATATTAAAGGTGCCGTATCACAGTATGTATCTGATGTGAAGTCAAGAGATTTTCCAAACCAAACAGAACAATACTAATGATCGAAGTCCTTTATGAGGATAATCATATTATCGCGGTCAATAAAAAACCCTCTGATATTGTTCAAGGTGATAAGACTGGAGATAAACCTTTACCTGATTTTATTAAGGATTACTTAAAAAAGAAATATAATAAAACTGGTGATGCCTTTCTTGGTGTTGTTCATCGACTGGATAGACCGGTTAGCGGTGTGGTATTATTTGCTAAGACTAGTAAAGCACTATCAAGATTAAATCAGATGTTCAGAGAAAAAAATATTCAAAAAACATATTGGGCATTGGTTAAAAATTCACCCCCTAATATTTCAGGAACTTTAAAGCATTTTTTACTAAAAAATAATTCTAAAAATAAATCAATTGCCTTTGATAGAAAAGAAAGAAATGCCCTACAATCTGAATTAGAATTTAAAATCATCCATTCATTGGACAACTATTATTTACTAGAAGTTAACCCTAAAACTGGCCGACACCATCAAATTCGTGTTCAACTCTCAAAAATCGGCTGCCCCATAAAAGGAGATGTTAAATATGGGTTTGATCGTACTAACCAAAACGCTAGTATACACTTACATGCTAGAAAAATTGAGTTTTTACACCCAGTAAAAAAAGAAAAAATTTGCATTGTAGCTCCTACGCCAAAAGATAATCTTTGGAAAGCCTGTGAAAAAATTATAACGGATCAACATCAATAGTGAAACGAACACTTTTGTATTGACTAATCTGATTCATTGATTGCACCAAAGATAAAATATGAGTTTTAGATTTTTTCAATGAATAATCAGATTCTAATTTGATTAGAATTGATTTTAGGTATTTATTTTTAATTCTAGAAACTGACGGGTATTCAGGACCAAGTACTGTGGTGAATGCTTGCCTCAAATGTATTGCTAAGTCTCTAGCTGCTAAGTTTGTTTTATTAAAATCTTTATGTGACACAATAATTGAAATAAGCTTTACATAAGGCGGATAATTAAACTGTTTCCTTTCCAAAAGTTCAGTATTAAACATTTGTGTGTAATTATTATTCTTTACTGATTCAATAATAGGATGTTCGGGTGAATAAGTTTGAATAACTACTTTACCTTGTTTATACTTTCTCCCTGCTCTGCCGGATACTTGAGTCATCAATTGGAATGCACGCTCATAAGATCTGAAATCTGGAAAATTTAAAAGACTGTTAGCATTCAAGACACCTACCAATGATACTTTGTTAAAATTCAATCCTTTTGTAACCATTTGAGTTCCTATCAAAATATCGATTTTCTCATCTTCAAAATCGGTTATAATTTCTTCATATGCATATTTTTTGGAAGTAGTATCTAAATCTAAACGCTTGATCACTGCATCTTTAAAAATAGCTTCTAATTCTTCTTCTATTTTTTCAGTTCCAAACCCTTTTATTTTCAAATCTATACTACCGCAAGATTTACATTTCTTAACCGTATGTTCCGAATAGCCACAATAATGACACTTTAAAACATTTTGAAATTTATGATATGTTAGACTGACGTCACACGAATTACATTTGGCTGTCCAACCACATGAATTACATTCGCTTATAGGTGCAAAACCTCTTCTATTTTGAAATAGAATTACCTGATTTTTTTCATCCAACGCTGTTTGTATTTCCTGTAATAAAAAAGGTGAAAATGCACCCTTCATTAGTTTTCGATGAGTAACATATTTGATGTCTTCTATGTGAATTTCTGGCATTTCAATACCGCTATACCTTTCTTTCAGCTCTACCAGTCCATACTTTTGAGTTGTAGTGTTAAAATAACTATCAATGGCTGGTGTTGCTGATGCTAACAATACTTTTGATTGTAAAATTTGAGCGTATTTTATAGCGGTATCTCTTGCATTGTATCTAGGAGATGGGTGTTGTTGCTTGAATGTAACCTCATGCTCTTCATCTACAATAATTAAACCTAATTTACTAAAAGGTAAAAATATTGAGGACCGTGTTCCTATAATTATTTTATACTTTTTGCCTTGTTGAACTTCTTTCCAAATTTCAGCACGTTCATTATTGGAAAATTTTGAATGATATACACCTACGTCGTCTCCAAAATGCTGTCGTAATCTATTTATTAACTGTGTAGTTAACGCAATTTCTGGAAGAAGGTATAAGGTTTGTTGTCCAGTTTTTACAAACTGTCGAATCAGTTTAACAAATATTTCAGTCTTTCCACTTGATGTTACACCGTTTAAAAGAACAACGTCTTTATTTTTAAACTGTTCGATGATACTTTCCAAAGCTAATTGTTGCTTATCACTGAGATCAAAATTTAATAAATGGTCATAAGTATAGTGTTTCAACCTCGACTCTTGTATATATAGAATTTTAAAAATATTTTTTTCTACCAGATTTTTAAGACTACTATGACTAGCTTTAGAATGATTAATCAATTTAGAAAAACTAACAGCGGAATCGTTTTGTTGGTTTGACAACTTAAAATAAGTGTCTAAAAGTAATTTTTGCTTATGTGCCTTGGTGGAGATTAGCTCATATGGATGTTGGACTTTTAAAGTAACATACCTAACTATTTTAGGTTTATACTTATCATTCACCTCTTCAACAGATGTTATTAATTGTTTAGAAATTAGTGAATTGATAGTTGGGAAAATCGTTTTTTGATTTAAGATTTCGGCTACCTCTTTAAGAGAAAGACTACTTTGTATATCAAATGCATCGATTAATAAAAACTCGTTATCTGTTAGTTGTTTCTCTTCATAATTTAACTCAGTTCGAATCAATACTGTTTCACTACTTAATTTAAAAGTTGAAGGTAGAGCAGCATTCATTACGTCGCCTAATTGACAACAATAGTAGTCAGCCAACCAATTCCATAATTCTATTTGCTTATCAGAAATAAAAGGTTCACTATCCAATACTTCAATTATTGGCTTTGCTCTGTAAGTTTTGGGTTCAGAGTCATGAAGTCGATAAATTAATGCCGTGTAAATCTTCTTTTGACCAAATTGAACGATAACTCTACTACCTATTTTAACTCCTAAAAATTGTTGAGGAACTTCATAAGTATAAACTGTACTTAATGGTAAGGGTAATATAATATCAGCAAACTTCACTATTCACAAAGATGTGAAAAATTTACTTCAAAACATTTAGAGTTCCTTCAAGATCTTTATAATTAGCATCTTTACCGTAGTATGAAATGGAATAGGTATATACTCCTGGTTGAACAACAGCATGTTTATATCTGCCATCCCAATGATAGTTTAGGCTTTTTGTATGAAAAACTTTTTCACCCCAACGATTGAAAATTGACATTTCAAAATCTAGAATATTATTTCCATAAATTCTGAAAAATTCATTGAAACCGTCACCATTAGGGGTAAAAGAATTAGGAATAAATAAAGTCACCTCACAATCCACTATTATTCTCAATGAATCCGTTTCATTACAATTTAATGGAAAGCTGTAATATACCCAGCCTTCCCCTTGATAAGCATTGACTGGTACAAATACCCCATTTGCTTGCATACCTTTACCCCACCAAACACCATTCTGTGGTATTGCTTCCAATTGAATAGCGGAATCTACAGGACATAAAATCGAATCGATGACCGATATAATATTAGGTTCTAAAAGTGTTTTATTGACTATTGATGCTAAGCCACTATTTTCAAATGAATGACACTGATTATCATCAATTATGGTTTCTATTTCATAAACCGATTGTTCATCAACATAAAAATGATAGGGCATCGATTGAATACTATCTATTTCTATAATTTGAAATCCTCTTTTTAGTCTTATTTTACATGGAAAATCTTGAATATCAGATTGAATAATCACCTTTTGACTATCTCCTTCGCAAATTTGGCCTCCTCCCATCAAGTGAGATTTAAATTTTATTTCCTCAACGGTTGGCTGTCCACTAAATAAGCCATCACAATACTTATCTTTAAATTCGACAATACGATAAGTGCCCTCTCGATTAACTTCAAGTTGCTTATAAGTAAAATTAGTAGTATCAGTATATTCATTTAATCCATCTGAGTAGGTAAAATAGTATGGTGGGGTACCATTGATAATGTTAAAATCTAGCTTTGGATTACTCCTACCCTCACAAATAAAGCCATCTTTTCTAAGTGTAGCTAAAGGTCGCTCAATAGCGTGAATATTTATTGAATCTTTTGCAACACAACCATTAGCATCTGTTAAAGCCAATATATACTGACCAACACCTACTTTAATAGATGGTGTGGTTTGATTTGTACTCCAATCAAAACTGTAGGGTGATTGCCCTTCTGAGGATTCTAACTCTATGATAATACTATCACCACGACAAATTGTAGTATCTGAGTCTAAACTTATTCTAAAGGAATTCTCTTCAATCCTAATCGTATCCGAATTTTGTATGCAACCATCATTAGTAGCACTAAACCAATAAATCCCTTCTGCTACCTCGATAGTGGGTGTAGATTGACCAGTATTCCATAGAATATCATAATTGTCTGGCGATTCTATTTGAGCTGATAAATCAACTGTATTACCACAATCAATTACAATATGATTAGTATCTAAACCTAAACTATTTTCTATTTCAATACTTGTTGACATAAAACTTTTTTCCTCTAAGAATACAAAAGAATTTAAGGAATGATCTGATCCATCTGCTATGGCTAATCTAATATGATAGGTTTCTCCACATTGAACTAGAGCTGTAGCTGTCATTGGCGTAGTAAAACCATCCATTTCACTTATGGTTTCAGTATTCTCATTATTAATAAAAAATTGAGGATTATAACTAGATAAAATTGGATTGTTACAAATTGACGAGATTGTAATTGGTAGATATTGACCTAAGGTATTTGCTTCTTGACTTTCAAAAACAGCAATATTTATACTTCCATCAGGATGATTTGAGGGGCTTGAATAAGGCCCATTTATTCCTGGACCTGAAATAAAAAAGCCAAATACATCATTAAAAGATGAGTTTTCAAAACCAAAATATTCAACTGAACCAAAAACATATCTAAAACTAATAGTATCACTATTAGGAATAAAATCAAATTCGAGTACAGCCACATCATTTATTGCAATTACATCAAACGTTTGTCCAATAAGTTGGGGAACGCTATTAGCAACGTTTAATAAATCGGGATCTGTTATAGGTGGTGTTTGAGTAACAGGTCCAAAGCCAGCATTGAAGTTTGGGTCTAGTGTATAAACGTTTCCAGTTGAAAGAACTATGCCACCGTCTAAGCCTAAATTAGAAGCAGAACCATTAAAATAGGCTATTTGTTGTGAATCACCTTGAAAGGAATGATTTGACGCCTCTACTCCATCTGACAATAACACATTATTAATTAGAAAAACTTCACTATCATAAGGAATATTATTATCAATTTGAATTTGTGAATACAAAAAAGGGGAATGTACTATCAATACAAAGACTAGTAATTTTTTCATGAGCATGTTGTGATTATATTAAAAAACCACAACGTAAAGTTACTATTTTCTATCGAATTAAGTTAATTTGACCTGATTTATTTAATATTTGGGCATCTTTACCATAGGCAGTAAAGATATATGTATATGTTCCTGTTGCTAGAGTATTACCTTTAAGCTTACCATCCCAATATGTATTAATATCATTTGTGTAAAATACTTTTTCACCCCATCGGTTATAAATTGACATTTCAAAAGTAATCACATTATTTCCTTGAATGACTAGTAATTCATTATCATTATCGCCATTTGGTGTGAATGTATTTGGGATAAAAATACTTAAATCACATCCCAACTCAATGGCTAATGAATCAATTTCATTACAATTAGAAGGGTAACTATAATAGATCCAATTTGTTCCCATAAACGCATTGACTGGCACAAAGTAATTGTCCAAGCCCAATCCCTTACCTGACCATACTCCTCCCGGATTTAGTGCTTCTAATTGAAAAGGCTCATCAATAGGACAAATTACTGAATCTATGATTGTAGTAATTTCAGGATTCTTAAACTCTTTATACGAAATAATCGCTTCTCCTTGATTATCAGTAGAAAAACAACCTCTTGAATCTATTACTTTATCAACTGTATATATTGCTGGTTTTTCGAGATAAATTGTAAAAGTTGTTTGCTGTATATCAGTAAAAATTTGATTGTAATTTCCGTTATTTAAAAACAAATTATAAGGTAGAGTTTCTGTTTCTACATTTACTATAATTTGAGAGCTGTCACCGTCACAAATTACTCCACCACCTAAAATTTCAGTAGTTGGTAGTTTATAGGTGTCAATAATAGATGTACCACTTACATTCCCACTACAATTAAAATCTTCAACTGATAGAAGAGAATATGTACCTGATGTGTTACCATCAATAGTATAATTAGAAAATAATACAGTATCTACAAAATTATCTATGCCATTAGTGTATTGAAGTAAAAATGGTAATTGACCACTTAATTGTACATCTAAGGGAATGTTAATTAATTGCCCTTCACAAATTGTTCCTCCTCCACTTATTTGGGCTGTTGGTCGATTTAATGATATGACCTCAATAGTATCCTGCCCTATACAGCCATTGGCATCCGATATTGTAAGAATATACTGACCAGCGGGTACTGAAATGTTTTCAGTAGATTGACCTGAGTCCCATGAGAAACTGACTGGAGGAGCTGCTTGTAAATTTTCTATTTGAATATAGGCCTCATCCTGACCACAAACAGTTAAATCGTCACCAATTTCTAGTTCAATTGTATTTAACTCTGAAACATAAAATGTGTCTGAGAGCGTAGAACAATTATTATCACTTATCGCTTCAACGATATATTCCCCTTCTCCTACATTTATGGATTGAGTATTTTGACCATTATTCCAAAAGTAAGAGTAATTTCCAGATTGAGAAATTTGAGCAGTTAACTCTACTGTTGTTCCGCAGTCAATAACAATATGCGAAGTATCTTGACCTAAGTTATTTAATACATCGAGCTCTGGTGATGAAAAACTATTTTCTTCTAAAAACACATAAGATGACAAGCCTGAATCCGAACCATCGGCAATCGCTAATCGAATATGATACGTTTGTCCACATTGAACTGCTGTTTCGGCTTTCATAACAACAGTAAAACCATCGGCATCTCCAACAGTAGTTAAATCTTGGTTATTGATAAATAACTGAGGATTATACACTGAAGGACCACCAAAATCATCAGGATAATTACAAATTGATGAAATAGTTATTGGTAGTTCTTGACCTAAAGAATTTGCTTCTTGACTTTCAAATGTGGCAATATTGATACTTCCATCTGGAAAAGCGGCAGGACTTGCATAGGGACCAACAATTCCAGGACCAGAAATAAAAAAACCAAAAACATCATTATAACTGGAATTTTCAAATCCAAAATATTCTTGAGAGCCAAAAATATAATTAAAAGATACCGTGTCACTACTAGGCACAAAATCAAACTCTAAAACTGCCACATCATTAATACTACTCACAGAAAAGGTTTGACCAATCAATCCAGGAACACTATTTGCAATATTTAATAAATCTGGGTCTGTAACTGGTGGGTTAACATCTACAAAATCACCAAAACCAGCAAAAGTTGGGTCCAAAATTGCTATGTCTCCAGTACACATCACTATTCCGCCGTTTAAACCTAAATTAGAGGCTGAACCATTAAAATAGCCAATCTGTATTGAATCACCTTGAAACGAGTGGTTACTAGCCACAACACCTGACCCCAACAGAATATCGTTTATAAGATAGACTGGTGAGTCATAAGGTGCAGTTCTGTCAGTTGTTAATTGCGCAGAACTAGATATGGTTAATAATGTAAAGAATAATATGTATTTATTCATTTAAAATTAATTTCTTTTTAATATTTAAGTGTTTCGATTGTACCGAAATAAAATAGATACCTCCCGATAATTGTTCTCTATTAACTTTCAATACATCTTTGAATTTCTTTTCCATCACTACTCTGGCACGTGTGTCCATTAATTGGAATTCGTACTCCTGGCCTGTTTTATCTCCCAATACTTCTATCGTAAAGTAATCTTTCGCTGGATTGGGATATACCATCACATTTATC
>JBMHBP010000009.1:0-170064 GCA_049890295.1 Flavobacteriales bacterium
TGGCCCCAATTAATCATATAAAATAGACCAATTAAATAAATTGAAAAAATTATAAAGCCTACGATGAACATTGAATTTGACAACATAACTATTTTTTATTGTTAAAAAAATCATTTCTTCTTTGTCTCAAAGCAACAGCAAATAATAAAATGGTTGCTGGCCAATGAGCTGAATACTGGGCAGACTCCTGGTCTCCACTAAGACCTAGAAAAATTGAGTATAGCATGGCAAAAAACGCAATGATAATAGGGTAATATACTTTTATGAAATCTGAAAATCTATTCATAGTTATAGTTGATTAAGATTAGATACCACAATATAGTAATTTCTAAACACTAACAAAATGATAGTAGTACCTCTCAAAGTTTACTGAACGCTTAGGTGGTAATGAGATAGATTGGTAAGTGTTCATTAAACTCCTACACCAAGAATAGAGTTTGATGGCTAGTAACTAGATTTTATAAAGTTTTGGATTATTTGAGTTCACTTTTATTTTCTTTTTCTATCGTTAGCATTTTTTCATTCTATAATTATTTAAATTTGTAAAATGAATAATAAACATGCGTTGGTATTAGGGGCTACTGGGGCTACAGGACAATATTTAGTGAAATTCTTACTAGATGATCCTCATTACCAAAAGGTAACTATTTTCGTTAGAAGAAAAGTGGAGCTTCAACATAAAAAACTAACTATTCATGTCATTGACTTTTCAAACCTCAATGATTACAAAGATTTGGTCAAAGGAGATGTATTATTTTCAGCTTTAGGTACTACCCTAAAAGATGCTGGATCTACAGACAAACAATTTTTAGTAGACTATACCTATCAGTATGAATTTGCAAAAATGGCATCAGATAACGGAGTCAATATTTACTCACTAGTGTCATCATTGGGAGCCAATAAAAATTCACTGTTTTTCTATCCTAAAATAAAAGGAAAACTTGAGGAGTCTGTCAAACTTCTTAGGTTTAAATCCATACAAATTTTTCAACCGCCATCTTTAATTAGGCAGTCGGAATTAATGAGACCAGGAGAGAAGATAGGTATTAAATTTTTTCAAAAGCTTTGTAGTTTGGGAATATTTACCTCATTTAAACCTTTAGCTGTTGATGTTTTAGCTTCAAAAATGCGTGATGAGTCTCTAATGACTCTAAATGGCCTAACTATTTACAAAACTGAAGATATATCTAAATAGATGCATTATGCTCATTTATAAACCTTTTTAATGAAGAATATTTTAGTTTATATTACCTATTTATTGTTGTTATTTAATCAAACAGAACTCATGTCTCAAACTATCATTTACGACTTTAATAATAAGTGCGATTTGTCTAATTGGATAATTGTAAATGATGATGTAATGGGTGGAGTATCATCTTGTAAAATGAGTATAGATAAATATGGAAATGGCGTATTCGATGGCCAAATTTCTACGGCTAATAATGGTGGTTTTTCATCTATTCGCCTAAACTTGAATAAAATTGAAGTGAAAAAAGGTGCCTATTTGAATATTAGGTTGAAGGGGGACAACAAAACTTATCAATTAAGGATTAAAACAAACCAAAGGGATTATTATTCTTACGTTGTTTCATTCAAAACATCTGACCTATGGGAAACTATATCTATTCCATTGAGCGATATGTATCCATCATTTAGAGGTAGAAAGTTAGCCATGGATAATTTTAGTGATAGCTATTTTGAACAGATTGCCATATTAGTTGGAAATAAAGTAAACGAAACATTCAAGCTCACCATTGATAGTATTGTATTGGTTAACAACATAGATGAACCAAAAGAATAAGTTATAGCAGAGGTTTTATAAAATCGAAAAAATATTTACTATTTTTCTATAGATTTCCTTAGTCCGCTACACTTTTTACTGCAGTATTTTACATTTTCCCAATCTCGCTCCCACTTCTTTCTCCAAGTAAATTCTCTTTTACAGACTAGGCATATTTTAATTGGTAATGGTCTTTTCATTTAAAAATAGATTGTGCTGATTAGATCAATTTTCAGATTCTAATTTTTCTATTTCTAAAAGAATATCGTTAGCTTCTTTTTCAAGCTTATCACTTTCTTTTCTGTTAGATCTGGAAAGTTTGAAAGCTTGTTCTTTTTTCTTGTTGTATTGCTCTAGCAGTTTTTCTTTTTTTGATTTTTTTTTAAATAGTCCGAACATGATTAGAATAAGTTATAAAAATTATTTTTATCAATGGAAAACTTTGGTCTGGCTCAAAATGAAATTAAGCGATCCTTTATAAAATTTTGTCATCTTAAGTACAAAAATACTAAAGAAGTAAGACTTTAAGTTTAAAATAGCTGTACGGAAAGGATTCGAACCTTTAAGTAGTGGTTAGCAAGGCAATTCCCAGTTTATCCCAATATCTACACCCTCGAGACAGGAGGGCATGTTTGCCAATTTCATCACCGCACAATAAAATTATTAAATTATTTCTTCACCGTGTTGAGAGAGGTCTAAGCCTCTATCTTCTTGATCTTCTCTTACACGAATAGGAAGTATAAAATCTACTAATTTGTAAATAATTAATGAACCAAAGAAAGTAAATAGTATGACGATTATAGTCGCTCCTACATGAAGAATAAATGTATTTAATTGACCATAAACTAGTCCAACTTCTTTGGCAAAAACAGCTGTTAGTAACATTCCACAGATACCACCTATACCATGACTAGCAAATACATCTAGTGTATCATCAATTTTTTTGGATTTCTTAATACTAATCATTGAAAGATTACAAACTAAGGCTGTTATAAATCCAATAACAATAGAGTGATTAATTGTAACGAATCCAGCTGCCGGAGTTATTGCAACTAGTCCAACAATAGCACCCAAGCAAGCTCCAACAGCCGATATTTTTTTATTCAAAAATCTATCGAAAAGTACCCAAGTTATCATGGAGCTTGCTGAGGCAATATTGGTGTTTGCAAAAGCAATAACAGCATCGTAATTTGCAGCTAATGCTGAACCAGCATTAAAGCCAAACCAACCAAACCATAATAAACCTGTACCTAAAATAATGTAAGGAATATTGGCTGGTTCGGTTTTTTGTTTTTTTCTTTTCCCTAAGTAAAGTGCACCTGCTAGGGCAGCTAAGCCGGCACTCATGTGAACAACTGTACCACCTGCAAAATCGAGAACATGTAGTCCTTTATAAGAGCCGCCGATTAGGTCACCTAAATTGGCAAATAAACCCTCTGTAGCCCAAGTCATGTGAGCAAGAGGCGTGTAAATAAAAATGCAGAAAAGTATCATGAACAACAAGTAACTTCTAAACCTAATTCGTTCGGCAAAACTTCCTGTAATAATAGCTGGTGTGATTATGGCAAATTTTAGCTGAAATAGAGCAAATAATAAATAGGGGATGTTACTGTTATTTGAGTCTAAATTATTGAGAAATGCAAATTGAAGTGGGTTGCCTATAATACCCCATCCATTAATGGAATCACCAAAAGCAAGACTAAATCCAAACAATACCCATACTAAAGAAATAACTCCCAAAGCAATGAAACTTTGTAGCATGGTAGAAATCACATTTTTTTTACTGACCATTCCACCATAGAAAAAAGCTAACCCAGGAGTCATTAGTAAAACAAGAGCACTAGCAACAATCATCCAAGCAGTGTCAGCATGATTAATGCCAACAAACTGCTCAGAAACTGATTGTGGGTTTGAAAAAAACAACACAATCAACACAATTAATGTAAGTATTATAAAAAACGTCTTTCTATTATGAAAAAGCATTAATTACTTGTTTTTGGTTAATTATGAATTAAAGAATAATTACAATCTTTGTTCTGACGGTATTCATTAATTGTTCTAACCTTTGAATCAGTAGACTTGAAAGTCAAGTCTTGATGTTCGAATAAACTAATCAATGAATGGTAAACGGGATCGTTTTCGCAGTAGATGTATTTTTTCGTTCTGTTATTTGGTAAATACTTTACCTCAGTAATTGATTTGTTAGAATCTAAAAAGTATTCTGAAACAGAATCATAATTGTGAATAATTTTTTTCATACCGTTTTACTAACTATTAGCACAAATTTACATAGATTTACACATTTATTAGTATTATTTAAACCTGTAAATAATAAAAAAGGTCAAAATGACAATTTATTTCGTTTAAAAAGTCAAATTAAAATATTAATACTAATATTTGTATTAACAAGTTTAAATTTTAAACCTAAAATGAATTAAAATGGCTAAAACAACATTAATTGATAAGCTAGACTTAGAAATTTTAAAATATCTATCTCGAAATTCTAAAATATCGTTTTCTGAAATTTCTCAATTGTTAAATGTCTCTAACACTACTGTACATGTAAGGATAAAAAGACTTCAGAAACTGGAAATAATCAAGAATTTTACCATTACAATTGATTATAGTAAGTTAGGGTTTAATTATACGTGCTATATGGGAGTTTATTTAGACAAAGCATCAAAATATGATGTTGCTTTAAAAGAACTCAAAAAAATTGATAATATAACAGGAATGGATTTTACTACTGGCAAATCAAGTTTGTTTTGTAAACTACGAGCTATTGACTCAAATGATGCCCGATTAATTATAAGTAAGATTCATAAAATAGAAGGTATTAATAGAACCGAAACTTTCTTTTCATTAGAACAAATTTTAAATCAGAAAGAAAGCTTATTATCTACTATTACTTTTTCTGAATAACGAATTAAATAATCTAATCTTATTAAGACTTTCTTTTTTGAAGATAATCAAAAGAATATTTTCCAGCTCCATTTATCATCAATAAAAGATAACTGATGATATATAACAATGCTTTTTCCTGTTTATAAATTCCATCGTCTACATGCACCACAAATGCAGCAACTAACATGGTAAATATCAAAGGTAAGGTAGCAAGTCTTAATTTATAGCCAATAGCTATTAATACCGAACATATTACTTCAGAAAATACAACTAACAATAAGGATAATGTTGGTCCAATAAAAATTGGGTCAGCAAATTGTATTTCACCCCCTTCAATAAGTTTAAAGAATTTAGGCATTCCGTGTGTTAGCATCAAAGCAGCAATACTTATTCTTGATATCAATAATAAGAAATCCGACAAACCTTGATTTTCTTTAAATGAAAACATTGATTTTATTGTAAAGTAGTTATTAGTTAATAGCTTAGAATTACTTTTTATTTATTAAAAAATATCCTATGCAAATTGATAGTATCCCAAGACCAAAATAGAGAATATCAATAGAGGTATTGAACTCACTGCTAATTTTTAAAACTTTCTCAAAAAATTTAACCATTAGAACGATTATAATAACCTTTATTATTTTATTCTTTAATTGGTCAAGGTTGTTGATTTTCAAAGTCGATTCAGCGAACTTTTCTTTTGCAAAATCTATTTCACTTATGAAAAGTTCATAGATTCCAAACCCAAAAATGAGTAATACTATTCCTATCAGAAACAAATCAATCGATGAAATAATTTTATACAGAATAGCATTGTAGTTTTTTACATCTGAATTAAAAATTGGATTTTCTAAAGTGATAGATTGTAGTATATCCCAACTTCCTAAAATGAAGAGTGTGATAGAAGCTAAAATGGAAAAAATAACAGATAAAATTACAATGAATCTGAGATTCCAGAGTGTTTTTTCTACTATATGTTCAATCTTTTTCATATTACTTACTAGTTAAATATTAATTCTTGTCAAAAAAAGCGTCGAGGATTGTTTTCATACCCCTGTAAGAAAAATAAAAGATACAAGCAATGAAAACTAATCCTAGAGCTTGTAAAAGTAAATTATCTTTTGCAAAACCAATGTAAAAAGTTAAAGAGGCCGTAAATAGAAATACGACTGCCATAGATATCCACATTACGCCATTGGCTAATTTTTGTTTATTCATTTTTATAATTTTCAATAGTTGTTCTTACGCTTCCATATTGTAGTAAAAGTTGTTTTGATGTATCATAGTCTAATCCGGTAACTTCGGCTATCATTTTTGCTCCTCTGTCTAATAACTTATTATTAGTGAGTTGCATATCGACCATTCTATTTCCTTTTACCTTTCCTAGTTTTATCATTAAGGTAGTAGAGATCATATTCAATACTAACTTTTGAGCTGTACCTGATTTCATTCGGGTTGAACCAGTAATAAATTCAGGTCCAACAACAACTTCAATAGGAAAATCACTGTTTTTTGAAACAGGAGAATCCGTATTGCAACAAATACAAGCAGTTGTTATTCCTTCTTGTTGACACATCTTTAAACCACCAACTACATAAGGAGTAGTTCCCGAGGCAGCAATTCCAATTACCACGTCATTATTATTTATTTCAAACGCTTTTAAATCTTTCCAAGCTTGCTTAGTGTCGTCCTCAGCAAATTCTACCGCTTTTCGAATAGCTGAGTCACCACCAGCCATAATTCCTATTACAACATTTTCAGATACTCCAAATGTAGGTGGGCATTCAGAAGCGTCAACAATTCCAAGACGGCCACTGGTACCTGCTCCTATGTAAAATAATCTTCCGCCTGATTTTATTTTAGGTTCGATAAAATCAATAAATTTTTGAATTTGTGGAATAACAAGTTCAACACATTGTGCTACTGTTTTATCTTCTTGATTGATACCTTGCAAAATATTTAAGGTATTCATTTTTTCTAAATGATTGAACTTTGAAGATGCTTCAGTAGTTTTTTTCATCAATTATAATTCTGGATAATGAACTGGATTATATTCATGCATTAGAGCATAAACTTTTTCAAATATATCGTCCGTATTTGGTTTTGAAAAATAATCACCATCTTCACCATAGGCTGGTCTGTGATCTTTAGATGTAATGGAAATGGGTTCGCAATCTAAATAATTGTACCCTTTTTGTTCCTCCAATACTTTCTGCATCATGTAGGCTGTAGCTCCAGAAGATACATCTTCGTCAATAAAAACTATTTTATGAGTTTTCTTTAAACTATCAATAATACTATGATGAATATCAAACGGCAATAAACTTTGAACATCGATAACTTCTGCAGAGACTCCAACTTTTTCTAGTTCCTTAGCTGCTTTTTCCACTAATCGCCAAGTAGAGCCATAGGTAACAAGTGTGATGTCTGAACCTTCTTTAGTCACTTCTGGTACACCAATAGGTGTTGTAAAGTCTCCCAAATTTGAAGGTAATTTTTCTTTTAAACGATAGCCATTTAAACACTCTACAACAATTGCTGGTTCATCGCTTTTTAATAATGCATTGTAAAAACCGGCAGCCTTTGTCATATTTCTAGGAACCAATACATGCATACCTCTAAGACCATTTAACATCATCCCAAGTGGTGAGCCCGAATGCCAAATACCTTCTAAACGGTGACCTCTAGTACGAATTATTAAAGGGGCCTTTTGTCTGCCTTTGGTTCGATAATGTAATGTTGCTAAGTCATCAGACATACCCTGAAAACAATAGAGTAAATAATCTAAATATTGTATTTCTGCAATGGGTCTTAATCCTCTCATAGCCATTCCAATCCCTTGTCCCAGTATTGTAGCCTCTCTTATTCCCGTATCAGCAACACGTAACTCACCATATTTTTGTTGTAGGCCTTCCAGACCTTGGTTTACACCACCAATTTGTCCGCTATCTTCTCCGAAGATTAGTACTTCAGGATGTTTTGAAAGTATAGTGTCAAAATTATCTCTTAAAATAACTCGTGCATCAACCTCTTGGCAATCACTAGAATAATTCGGTTTTATATGATCAATTTTTTCTATGGACTGTGAGGATTGACTATATAAATGAGAACTGTAACGTTCTTGATTATCAGAATTCCAAAGATTAAGTTGATGTTTTATTTGGTCTTTGGCGCTAGATTTTTCCCCTCTAACTTGTCTTAGGGCTGCCCTTAGAGAAGAGAAAATAGTTTTACGATGAGGATTAAGCCTAGCCTCAAGTTCTAAATTTTCTTTAATGGGTTTGATAAATACACCATTAGGGCTTTCATCAATTAAACTATCTAATAGTGAAATAGCTACTTTTAATTCCTCTAAAATAGGGGTTTGATAATTTTTCCAAGCTTCATTTTTTTGTTTAGAAACTTCTTTTTTTAAGGATTTACGACAATCGTTTAGTTCTTGTTCTGTTGCTAAAGAGTTATCAATTATCCATTGTTTAAATAAGTCTATACAGTCAAAATCTTTTTCCCATTGAAGACGTTCTTCAGATTTATATCGCTCATGTGATCCTGAAGTGGAATGACCTTGTGGTTGAGTCATTTCAGTTACATGGATTAAAACTGGTACATGTTCCTCTCGAGCAATTTGCTCCGCTTTTTGATAGGTCTCAATTAAAGCAGGGTAGTCCCATCCCTTGACTTTTAAAATCTCAAACCCTTTGGATTTTTTGTTTCTTTGGAATCCTTTAAGAATTTCAGAAATGTTTTCTTTAGTAGTTTGGTGCTTGCTATGTACAGAAATTCCATATCCATCATCCCAAACAGACATAACAAGCGGTATTTGTAAAACTCCAGCAGCATTGATAGCTTCAAAAAAATGACCTTCCGAGGTCGAGGCATTACCGATTGTTCCCCAAGCTATTTCATTCCCTTCTTTGGAAAAGTCAGTCCACTCCTTTAACATACTGTTTTTCCTGTAAACTTTTGATGCTTGAGCAAGACCAACTAGCCTAGGCATTTGACCAGCCGTGCATGAGATATCAGAGGCGGAATTGTATTGTTCAGTTAGCTTTTTCCAACTACCATCCTCATTTAATGATTGTGTGGAAAAGTGAGCTACCATTTGTCTTCCACCAGATTGTGGTTCTGAAACTATATCAGCATGACCGTACAAAGCTGCAAAAAACTGCTTTACATTCAGTTCTCCTATTGCCATCATAAATGTTTGATCCCTGTAGTAACCTGATCGAAAATCACCTTTTTTAAAACATCTTGCCATGGCTATTTGAGCTAACTCTTTTCCATCACCAAAAATCCCAAAACTGCCTTTGCCTGAAAGTACCTCACGACGACCTAATAAACTCATTTCTCGGCTTCTACATACCATTTCAAAATCTGAAATAATAGACGATTTAAAATCTTCAAATGTGAGTTCGTTTGTAGTAAATTCTTTGGTACTCATTACTGTTGTGTTTTGAGCAACGAATTTAAGAAAAAAAGGCTTTTAAATTACTAGGTCTAGGATAACAAATAAGCCAAAGATTACAGAGGCTATTCCATTGGTAGTGAAAAAAGCAATGTTTATTCTACTTAAATCGTTTTCTGAAATAATAAGGTGTTGGTAAATGAGTAATAATGAAAATACAAGGACACCAATCCAAAATAATATTCCAAAACTTATAAATATGGTTGATAGCATAAGACTTGTTACACTTAAAAAATGAAAAATTCGACTAAAAATTAACGCTCTTTTTCTACCCACTAAAACTGGTATTGAGTTCAGCCCATTTTTTGAATCAAATTGTTCATCTTGTAATGCATATATAATATCAAAACCTGACACCCAAAATAAAACAGCTACTGAAAAGAAAAAAGGAGCGATTTCAAACTGATTAGTTACGGCTAGATAGGCACCCAAAGGGGATAGGGATAAGCCTAACCCAAGCACTAGATGACACAAGGCAGTAAATCGTTTAGTGTAGCTATATCCAAGTACAATGAATAAAGCCAGAGGAGATAGTGTTAAACAAATAGTATTAATGAAATATGTACTGGCGACAAATGCAGCACAATTTATGATTACAAAAATTAGTGCTGAACTAGCCTTAATTGTTCCGTTTGGAATTTCTCTGACATTTGCAGTTCGAGGATTTTTTAAATCAATATCTCTGTCTAAAAATCTGTTGAAAGCCATTGCTGCAGAACGAGCAAATACCATACATAGAATCACAAATACTAATATTTGCCAATCAATTCCATACTGATTTGTGGCAAGAAAGAATCCTATAAGTGCAAATGGTAATGCGAAAACTGTGTGGCTAAATTTAACCAGTGATAAATACTCTTTAACTGATGCCATATTTGATTAATTTACCCAATATTTTCTAAGGTGTAGCTGATCTTTAGAGGGTTCACTACAACTTTTAATAGTGAACAAAGCATAATGATTATTACTATTAAGGTTGATTGAAACATTAGTAAATCGTTTCTTTATTTCAACACTAACAGGTCCTTCATTTTCTTCTAAAACCTTTGTTAATTTTTTATCTTTTAGTTGAATGTTATTGATGGATAAAATCTCATCTTCAACCGCTAGTTTTTTCAAATCTGCTTCTGAATTGTCTTGTATTTTTTTAATAATATGCTTACCGTTTTCTACAACAGAAATAAAACCATATCGTCTAGCTGATAAGTTTGGATTTAGTGTTTCTTCTAAATGATATCCTACAACATTTAATGCTTTATTTAAATATTGTGTGTAGTCTTCAGTACCATAAATATATTTTTCGAAAACGTATTTGACATTATCACCACCGTACTTTATACAAAGGTTCATGAAATCATCCTCTGAATATCCAGACTCCCTAAAATCTTTGTAAAGCACTTTCATTACATCACAAAGGGATAGTTTTGCATTTGTATTTTGAATAATAAATAAATCAATCATTAACATACATAATGCACCATCGGCATATATTGACGTTTTTCGGTTTGGAATCCCTAAACTGTAGCCATCTAGCCATGTGTCAAATGAACTATCAGCTACTGAAAGATTATGTCTACCATCATTTTCATAATGACGTTTCAGATTTTCGTTTTGAGTTTTAATAAATTGATCCCATGAAAACACTTTTGATTTTATTAACATTAAATCACCCATGTAAGTTGTTACACCTTCAGCAACATAGCCAAGCCTGGAATAATTTTCTTTGGTATAATCATAAGGAAACATTTCTTTTGGTCTTATGGCTTTAATATTCCAGGTATGATAAAGTTCATGAGAACAAATTCCTAATATATTTTCGTATTTAGTAGTAAAAACATCATCGACAGAGCCCATTAGAATAACAGTAGAGTTTGTGTGCTCTACACCATGATAGCTTGGGTATGGTGTAATTTGAAATAAAAAATGATAATCATCTGTAGGAAAGGAGTCAAAACTATTTATTTGAGTAATAGTAAACTGTTTAAAGTCATTTAAAACCTTTTCAAAGTTTGGCTGACAATGGCCTTGAATCCAAAGGTGAAAAGGAATACCATTTACAGTATACATTTCATGTTTTAGACTATCAGAACAAATAAATGGTGATTCTGCTAAGTTATCAAAATTAGTAGCTACTAAGTATCCTTTTTCATTCACTGGTAACCCACCTGCGATTTGATATGAATCAGGAATTTCAAGTTCAACAGTACATGGGTTATTTTCATCATTAACAACATACATACAGCAGTTTACAGGATTTACATAAAGTTGTTTTTCATCTAAGTATGTAGAGCCAGCGTCTAATATGTTAGCATAATAATTATATGAAACAATTACTTTATCAGTGGTTGAACATTCTACTTTCCAACAATCTTTTGAAACTTTTTCAAAGTTTAAACTTTCCCCACATTCGTCTTGGGCACAAAATGTTTGAATATTTTTTGAAAAATTAGCTAATTCATATCGACCTGGACGCCATGCGGCTAACTGAAATAATAAAAAATCGTTATTTTGGTTTGTTACGGTAAGTGTAATATCAATAAAATGCTTGTGTGGATTTTGATAAGAAATTTGATAATGAGCCATGTTTATAATTATAGTCCAAATATACTATTTCTTAGTTGAAAACTATGTTGAAAAACTTGAATCATAATCGACTCAATCCTGATATGTATTTTATAATTTTACACTACTTAAAATCTCTAATACCATATGTCCGAGAATCAATATACTGAAGACAATATACGTTCACTCGATTGGAAAGAGCATATACGCTTACGTCCTGGAATGTATATTGGTAAGCTTGGTGATGGTTCGGCTGCAGATGATGGAATTTATATTTTAATTAAAGAAGTAATTGATAATTCTATTGATGAATTTGTCATGGGTAATGGCAAAACTATAGAAGTATCCATAAGGGATAAAAAAGTTATAATTAGAGATTATGGTAGGGGGATACCTTTAGGAAAAGTGATCGACTGCGTGTCTAAGATAAATACTGGTGCCAAATATGATTCAAAAGCGTTTAAAAAGTCAGTTGGATTAAATGGCGTTGGTACAAAAGCTGTTAATGCTCTATCTAGTTATTTCAAGATTCAAAGTACAAGAGATGAAAAAAGTAAAATTGCTGAGTTTGAACATGGTTCTATTACCAATGATTCTCCAGTCGAGTCCTCATCACAACGTAAAGGTACACGAGTAACATTTGTTCCAGACCAAAATATTTTTGGAAATTATAGATTCCTAAATGAGTATGTTGAAAAATTACTTTGGAACTATTGCTACCTAAACCCAGGTTTAACCATATTGTATAATGGTGAAAAAATGTATTCAGAAAATGGTCTAAAAGACCTTCTGGAACAAAACATTGATTCTAAAATAGTTTATCCTATTATACACCTCAAGGGTGAAGATATAGAAATTGCTATGACCCACTCACAAAAGGGTTATGGTGAACAGTATTATTCTTTTGTCAATGGTCAGCATACCACTCAAGGTGGAACACATCAAGCAGCATTCCGCGAGGCTGTGGTTAAAACAATCAGGGAATTTTATGGAAAAAACTTTGATGCTGTTGATATAAGACAAAGTATTGTAGCAGCAGTAAGTGTAAAAGTTATTGAACCCGTTTTTGAATCGCAAACCAAAACAAAATTGGGCTCCAATGAAATAGGACCAGGAATGGTTACTATTCGAACTTTTATTAATGATTTTATCAAAACTAATCTCGATAATTTTCTTCATAAAAATCCTGAGTCTGCTGATATGCTTCAAAAAAAGATTATTGAAGCAGAAAAAGAAAGAAAAGCACTTGCTGGAGTAAGAAAACTTGCAAAAGAGAGAGCAAAAAAAGCAAACTTACACAACAGAAAACTAAGGGATTGCCGAGTTCATTATAACAACTTAAAAGACCAAAAGCGTTTTGATACAACATTATTTATCACAGAAGGTGATTCAGCCAGTGGTTCTATTACAAAAGTAAGAGATGTTAATACACAAGCCGTATTTAGTTTAAAAGGTAAGCCTTTAAACTCATTTGGACTTACCAAAAAGATAGTCTACGAAAACGAAGAATTCAACCTGTTACAGGCTGCACTAAATATCGAAGATGGTTTAGAAGGTTTAAGATATAAGAATGTTGTGATTGCTACAGACGCAGATGTAGATGGAATGCACATTCGATTATTACTCATAACCTTCTTTTTACAATTTTTCCCAGAATTAATAAGAGAGGGTTATTTGTATATTTTGGAGACACCTCTTTTTAGAGTAAGAAATAGAAAAGAAACTATATATTGCTATTCTGATGAAGAAAGAGTAAAAGCTATTCAGAAATTAGGGCGAAAACCTGAAGTTACTCGATTCAAGGGTTTAGGTGAAATTTCTCCAAATGAATTTAAGCATTTTATTGGCAAAACTATGCGATTAGAACCAGTTATAATTGGTAAAAAAATGAGTGTAGAAGACTTGCTTTCCTTTTATATGGGTAAAAATACTGCAGAAAGACAAGAGTTTATAATTGAAAATTTAAGATTCGAGGACGACACAAATCTCGTCAACTAAGCTAGCCTTATGAGTGATAAAAATACCTTTGTAAACAACGATTTACCAAAAGATATTTCCCATATCAATGGGATGTATAAAAATTGGTTTCTAGATTATGCATCTTATGTAATTTTAGAACGATCCGTTCCACTCATTGAAGACGGTCTTAAACCTGTTCAAAGACGAATTTTACATTCACTTAAAGATTTAGATGATGGCCGTTTTCATAAAGTAGCAAATGTTGTAGGTCATACAATGAAATATCATCCTCATGGTGACGCTTCTATATATGATGCCATGGTACAAGTCGGACAAAAAAATCTAATACTCGACTTACAAGGAAATTGGGGAAATACATTAACGGGTGATAGTGCTGCAGCAGCGAGATACATCGAAGTAAAATTATCAAAATTTGCTCTTGATGTTGTGTATAATTCAAAAATTACTCAATACACTCCATCTTATGACGGTAGAGGAAAAGAACCAGTTTCATTACCTATCAAATTTCCGTTATTATTAGCTCAAGGTGTAGAAGGTATTGCAGTAGGTCTATCTACAAAAGTTTTACCCCACAACTTCATTGAACTTATAGATGCATCAATTAAGGTACTTAAAGGTGTAAAACCAAGAATTTTTCCAGATTTTCCAAATGGTGGAATGGCCGACTTCTCTAATTACAACGATGGTAAAAGGGGAGGAAAGGTAAGAGTCAGGGCAAAAATTTCTGTGTTCGATAGTAAAACACTTAAAATTTCCGAATTACCACATGGTACTACAACCGTATCGTTAATTAATTCAATACTAAAAGCAAACGATAGAGGTAAAATAAGAATCAAAAAAATTGATGATAACACATCTGAAGTTGTTGAAATTTTAGTGTATTTACCACCAGGCATTTCTCCAGATAAAACTATTGATGCTTTATATTCCTTTACAGACTGTGAGGTTTCTATTTCCCCATTAGGTTGCGTTATTGAAAATAACAAGCCTCATTTTATGGGAGTTAGCGAAATGCTTCAAGTATCCACTAATCATACCTTACAATTACTAAAGTCAGAATTAGAAATAAATTTAAAAGAGCTTCAGGAAAAATGGCATTTTTCAAGTCTTGAAAAAATATTTATTGAAAATAAAATTTACAGAGACATTGAAGAATGTGAAACTTGGGAAGCTGTCATTAAAGCAATAGACAAAGGCCTGAAGCCATTTACATCAAATTTATTGCGTAAGGTTACCGAAGATGATATTGTAAAGCTTACCGAGATTAAAATTAAAAGAATTTCAAAGTTTGATAGCTTAAAAGCAGACGAAGAATTACTAAAATTAGATGAACAAATAGCTACTATTACACACCATCTTGCCAATTTGGTTGAGTATGCCATAGATTTTTTCAAATCTATCAAGAAAAAATATGCTGAGGGCAGAGAAAGAAAAACTGAAATTAAAACTTTTGACAATATTATTGCTGCAAAAGTAGTAGCAAAGAATCAAAAGCTATACGTTAACAGAGAAGAAGGGTTTATAGGAACAAGTATGCGAAAGGATGAGTTTGTATGTGATTGTTCAGATATAGATGAAATAATAGTATTTAGAAAGGATGGAAAGGTGGTTGTGACCAAAGTTGATAAAAAAACATTCGTAGGAAAGGATATCATTCACGCTGCTGTATTTAAAAAGAAAGATGAGCGTACAACATACAATATGATATACCTTAATGGGTTAAATAAGAATTCGTATATGAAGCGATTTCAAATTACTAGCTCCACTCGTGACAAAGAATACGATCTAACTAAAAATAGTAAAGGCCAAATATTATACTTTACTGCTAACCCAAATGGTGAGGCAGAGAAAGTAACAGTTCATTTAAGAGCTCTACAAAAACTTAAGAAATTAAGAATTGATATTGATTTTTCTGAATTAGCTATAAAAGGTAAGCTGTCAATGGGTAATTTAGTAAGTAAAACTCCTATAAAACGTATAGACTTAAAGGAAGAAGGAGTTTCTACTTTATCTGCAAGAAAAATTTGGTATGATTCAACCGTGAATAAATTAAATGTTGAAGAAAGAGGACGTTTCTTAGGGGATTTTGAATCCGATGATAAAATAATTGTAGTTCATAAATCTGGTAATCTTCAACTTCTAAACTTTGATTTAAGTAGACATTTTAATGATGATATATTATTAATTGAAAAATGGAAACCTCAACAAGCTTTATCTGCAATATATTTCGATGCAATAAAAAAATGCTATTATGTTAAGCGTTTTCTTGTAGCAGATAGTGACAAAGCATCTACAATCATTAGTGACTCAAAAGGTTCATTTCTTGAAATTATTTCTTCACATCCATCTCCAGAGCTAAAAGTTTCTTACGCAAAAGAACGAGGTAAGGATCGTAAGGAAGAACTTATAAGTCTGGTAGATTTTATTGCAGTAAAGGGAGTTAAAGCACAAGGAAATAAATTAAGTTCTAATAAAATTAATAAGCTAGAGTTAATAGAATCAGTAATTGAAGAAGAAACCTTTGATGAAAAAGAACTTATAGATGAAGATAAAATAACTAAAGACGATTCAAAAAAATCAACAACGAAAGTGGATATCAAAAATGAATCAATTAATCCAGAAAGTAAGATAATTATTGACGAAGATAGCACAGATAATCAATTTAAGTTAGAACTCTAACTACACTTTTTAAAACATATATTTGCACCTAAATTTTTATTTATGAAAAAATATATCTTCTATTTTCTTTTACTTTCAATTCCGTTAAATATTTTTTCTCAGAGCAGCAATAACTTAAACCTAGTAGGTTCATTAAATTTTCCTGGTACTGAATGCAATGATATTTGGGGGTATGTTAGTAATGATGGAAGGGAATATGCTTTAGTCGGATTAAAAAATGGGTTTTCTGTTGTAGATATAAATGACCCAAGCAACCCAACCGAAGCTTTTTTCATCTCGGGAGCACAATCTGTGTGGCGTGATATAAAAGTATGGAATAACTATGCATTTGTAACTGCAGACCAAGGTAATGATGGTTTACTAATCGTAGATTTAGAAGACTTAAGCGGCAATACATACGTATATACAACTGTAGATAATAATGGAGCTTTTATGTGTACTCAAGCTCATAATATTTATATAGATGAATATGGTAAGGCTTATCTTTTTGGAGGAAATGTAGGAGCAAGTGGCGATAGTACTTCTGGTGATGGTGCACTTATACTTGATGTTACTTCCGTTAATATTACAGAAAATGATACTAGCTTACCGACTATATTAGGATTGTTTGATAATTTTTATTTACATGATGGTATGGCTCGTGGCGACACGCTTTGGGGTTCTGCTATTTATGAAGGTAAATTCTTTGCCATTGATGTTTCAAATCCTTCCTCTCCAGTCATTTTTAATGACAGTCTAGCCTTTCATGAAACGCCTAATGCTTTTACTCATAATTGTTGGATTTCAGATGATGGAAAATCTTTATTTACTACTGACGAACAAAGTGGTGCATATATTGGATCTTATGATGTGTCTGACTTAGGTAATATTCAAGAAATAGATAGAATAAAATCCTCTCCTGAAATAGGTACAGTTATTCCACACAATGTACATGTTGATGGTAATTTTTTAGTGACTTCATATTACAGGGACGGTATTGTTGTTCATGATATAAGTTATCCAAATCATTTAGTGGAAGTGGCACATTACGATGCATATACAGGACAAGGTGATGGTTTTGATGGCTCATGGGGAGCTTATCCGTATTTACCTTCAAATTTAATCCTATCATCCGAAATTAATAGTGGTGTAGATGGAGAAGGGCTTCTTTTAGTACTAGAACCTGATTATAATCCAGCTTGTTATTTAAAAGGTGTCGTAACTGACTCTTTAAATGGCAATTTATTGGATAATGTTTCTGTTCGAATATTAACCTATTTCGTATTATCTACTTCTTCAAACTTAAATGGTGATTATTTTATTGGAATAGAATCTCCTAATACTTATGATGTTGAGTTTAGTAAAGAAGGATACTTTACTGATACACTTCAAATTTCATTTTCAAGTGGTGTACTTGCCACACAAAATGTTGCCTTATTACCAAAATTCCCATTTTCTAAAAATGGTAAGGTTGTTAATAATTTAGGTGTTGGAATATCTAATGCTGAAATCTCCATTTCTAGTTCTTTTTCAAGGGATACTTTATTTTCAGATCAAAATGGATTCTTTTCAATAGATACTCTTTTTCAAGCCAATTATATGGTTAATGTAGGTAAATGGGGATTCAAAACAAAGTGTGATGTACTACCATTACTAAACGATAGTAGTGAAGTTTTGTTAGTATTAGACTCAGCCTATTACGATGATTTTACATTTGATTTTGGATGGCAAAAAACAGCAACAGCTAGTGGTGGGTTTTGGGAGTTAGGCAACCCAAATGCAACTATTTTTGATAATTCAATTTTTAATTCTTCTACTGACATATCTTCTGACTGTCATTCAAATGCTTATGTTACTGGAAACGCAATTGGTGGAGGAGCTGGTGCCGATGATGTTGATGATGGTTATGTTCTTTTAAAATCACCAATTTTTGACCTTACCAACTACACTAATCCTGCCATAAAATATTACCAATGGTTTGCAAATGGTGGAGGATGGTCTTCTGCTGACGATTCAATGAATGTCTATCTTTCAAATGGACAAGATGAAATGTTAGTTTCATATGTAGTTGGCCAAATTGAGAATGAATGGATTGAAAAAAATATTAACGTATCTCAATTCATAAATAAAAGTTCTGAAATGCAATTTATTGTAAAGGTAACCGATTATTCACCCAATAATCACCTAACCGAAGGGGGAATTGACGGTTTTGAAATTTATGAAGATAGCATTAACCCTGTTTCATTACATCAATATAATACAATCAATGATTTTGTTTTATATCCAAACCCTGCAAATACTTTTATAAATATACCAACTAATCAAATTAAGTATATATATAATTCAGCTGGAAAATTACTTTTAACATCGAATAAGAGCTTTATTGATATTTCTGATTTAACTTCCGGTATTTATTTTGTAAAAATGAAAAATTCGTACAGTCGTTTCATAAAATTATAAGAATGTTTTGATAACTACAGTTATAAATAGTTCTCGAAATAAATCAATACATATTGATGTAAACTTTTGTAAGCAGAATAAACAACCAATTGTTATATTTTCTCATGGATTTAAAGGGTTTAAAGATTGGGGGCCATTTAATGCAATGTCAGCCTATTTCGCAGATTCAGGCTTAAATTTTTTAAAATTCAACTTTTCTCACAATGGAGTCACAACTTCTAATCCTTGTGAATTTACAGATTTAGACGCCTTTGGAAATAATAATTTTACAATTGAATTAGAAGATTTAGATAGTGTTATTCATTGGGTTTTATCGGAGTTAAAAGATAAGGTTGATATTAATAGAATTTTCTTAATGGGACATAGTAGAGGAGGAGGGATTTCAATCTTAACAGCTGAAAAAAATATTTATATTAAGAAATTAGTTTCGTGGGCCAGTGTATCAGATTTTGAAATAAGGATACAAAATGATAAAATTGACTTGTGGCAAGAAAGAGGAGTAGTTTATGTATTCAATAGTCGAACCAATCAGCAATTACCACTTTTTTATCAGTTTTATGAAGACTTTACTAATAATAAAGATTATTTATCAATTCCTAATGCTTCAAAAAAACTCTCTATTCCTGTATTAATTGTGCATGCAAAAAACGATAAAACCGTTGATTTTTCAGATGCATTGGAGTTAAAAGCTTGGATAAAAAACGCCTCTTTATTTTCCATAGAAGATTCCGATCATGTCTTTGATTCTAAACATCCTTTTTATCAAAATCAATTTCCTGAAAATCTACAATTAGCAATTGATAATACAATTTCTTTCTTTAAGACATGAAATCATATATATTTGTGACTCTTAGATACAATGACCATGTATAGATACTTCTGTTTATTTATTATATCAATTTCATTAGTTTCATGTGTAACTAATAAGGATCTAGAAATTTTTCAAACTGAAAAAAATACAATTTTGAAGGTTTATAATCATGTAAATAAAATTTCATCTGGTGATTTATTGTACATAGAAATTAAATCTTTGACCCCTACTAAATATGATTTTTTTAATAAAATAACTCCTAATTCTATAAATTCGACAAATATGAATCCTTATTTATTGGGTTATGTTGTAAATGACTCAGGCTTTGTATCATTGCCAACTCTTGGGAATTTATACTTAGAAGATTTAACAATAGTTGAAGCTGAAAATAGTATTAAAAATTTAGCAAAAGATTATTTTGTTGATCCATTCGTAAAGATAGTGCAGATGAATTTTAATGTTACAATTTTAGGTGAAGTAAAAAAACCTGGATTATTGAATGTCATTGATCCAAACTCTACCGTTATTGATATAATTGGAAGAGCTGGAGGTTTCACATCATTAGCGAACAGAAAGAAAATTAAAGTTGTTAGAACAAAAGGTAATAATCCAATGATATTTTACGTTGACTTATCCAACAAATTTATTACTAATTCAAATCAATTTTTCGTGCAAAATGGTGATATAATTTCTATAGAACCACTTGATAAAAGATTTTTTGTGGTGAATAATATTTCTACCGCTTTATCGGTGGTTTTTTCTGCTTTAAGTTTATTTATTTTGATTAATAATCAAACAAACTGATATGTCAAATTTGATTGATAAAGACCTGATACCTATTAAACGATTTTTCTTTGTTATAAGATCAAATTGGTCGTGGTTTGCTGTAAGTCTACTTTTCTTTTTATTAGCAGCTACAATAATCAATCGGTATTCACCAAGAATTTACAAGAATACTGTTAAATTAAGATTAAATACTAGTTCTTCAGAAGCAAACCCATTTAATTATATTTTGAATAATAATCAAGTCAATTTTGATGGTTCTAATTATTCAGATAAAATATTTACTATTACTTCATACCCTCTAGTATACAAGACTGTTAAAGATTTAAATCTTAATATTGAATATTTTGTACAAGGAAATGTAAAGAAAACTGAAGCTTTTTCGTTCATACCAATTATTTTTGATGTTATTGGTCAACACAAAACCTTTGGAAAAAACTATAGCGTAAAGATTAAAAATCAAAATGAGTTTATTCTAAATTCTGAAAGTATTGATAACAAACTGTTCAATTTTGGTGAAGTAATAAATGATGAAAATGGTTCATATCGAATTATTCTACATCAAAATATTGAAAATAGAGATTTATCAAGCTATCCAGAGATTTTAATACAACACTCTAGCCCCCACTATTCAACCCGGTCATATATTAATAAAATTGACGTAAAAAAGCTATCAAAAGATGGTTCAATAATTGATATTATAATTAAAGGTGAGGACGTAAGTAAAGAGGTTCTTTTCTTAAATAAATTATGTGAAAATTATATAAATTATGAAATTGATTCTAAAAATACAGCTTCACTAAATACCATCAAATTTATAGATAAACAGTTAACTGAAATAAAAGACTCACTAGATATTATTGAAATTCAACTTCAGCAATTCAAGAAGAACAATGGGGTAGTAGAATTAAGTGTTGAGTCAGAAAAATTTTACAGTGATATTAATGCTTTAAAACAAAATAAATCAGAGCAATTGGTAGAGAAAAAATACCTTGATTACCTTTCTGAATATTTGAGTAAAGAATTAGTAATTGAAGATATAATTGTTCCTATCTCTTATGGTGTTTCAAATCAACTTCTCAATGATTTAATTTCTGATTTAGTTGAATTACAACTTGAGAGAAATACATTGAATCCAAACGGAAACTTAGTCAATCCAGTGATTTTTGAATTAGATAATAAAATTGAAAAGTTAAAAGTAACACTGGAAGATGTTATAAAAAATTTACAATCCAAAAACGAATTACTGTTATCAGACTTTAACGATAGAATAAGTGATTCTCAAAAATTACTATCTTCATTACCAAGTGTTGAGAGAAAGTTAGTGAATATCAAAAGACATTATGATTTAAGTGAAAGTGTTTATTTATTGTTACTCACAAAACGTACAGAGGCAGGTATAATTGCAGCAGGTAATGTCTCAGACGCTTCAATAGTTGAACCCAGTATATCTCAATCAGCTATATTAATAGCTCCAAACAGCTCTCAAAATATTGTATTAGCAATTATACTTGGACTATTTACTCCTTTGACTGTTTTTACCTTGCTACAGGTCTTTTATTCGAAAATTAGTAATCCTTCTGAAGTTCAACAATTTTCTAACATTCCGTATTTAGGACATGTTGCCAATAATATTTCAGGTTATGATTTAATTGTTAATGATAGGCCAAAATCAATGATAGCTGAATCATTTAGGAATGTAAAATCAAATATTGAATTTATATTACCAAAAACAAAAGAAGGTAAAGTTTTACTATTTACATCCTCTATAAGTGGAGAAGGAAAAACATTTTGTGCTAAAAATCTAGCAACACTTTATGCTTTATCTGGAAAAAAATCTATCATTATAGGAGCTGACCTTAGAAAACCTCGTCTCTTTCTAACTTTTGACGAAGAAAATACAATTGGTTTATCTACCTTCTTATCTGACACTTCCTCTAGAGAAGAAATAATAAAAAAGTCAAATATTAAAAATCTAGATTATGTGGCTTCTGGTCCAGTTCCTCCAAATCCTTCAGAATTACTTTCAAAAAACAAAATGAAAGTATTTATCGATGAGTTGAAAAATGAATACGATTATGTAATTTTAGATACGCCACCAGTATTTATGGTTTCTGATTCCTTAGCATTAATGGAGATTGTTGATTTAAATATTTATTTGGTAAGACAAAATTATACTAGAAAAGAATTAATTAAGTTTATCAATGATTACTATGATTCTGGCAAGTTAACTAATCTTTCATTATTACTTAATGATACCAAAAGTCAATCAATCTATGGATATAATAATTATGGCTATTACAACTATGCTTATAATTATCCATATGAAAACCATGACTACTATGATGATGAAAATTAATTACTAATTTTTCATTTTTATGTTTAACTATCTAAGGTTATTATTTTCAAGATCTTTTTTTGAATCTATTTCGACTTTATCCTATTTTACTTCTGAAAAACAGTATGATATTCTGTTTTATTATCCTCAACATTTGTTTAATAAAAAAGATAAATCATCTTTTATATTTAGAAACTTTTTAGAAACTGTAAAAAAAGAAAATAAAAAGTATCTTCTGATAGAAGAGCCTAATATTTTCTTGAAAAAAGAAAGAAATAATGACGCTAGACCAATAGATATTCTATGGTTAATAACCATTATTTTAAGGAAGTTGTTCAAAGGAAAAAACTTCACTGAAATCGACAATAAAATTGGTAGTTTTTACTATAAATTATTTATAAAATCAAAAGTAAGAAGAGTAATATCTACAACCCAAAGTTTTCAGTCTGTATTGAAAGGAATGTTTCCCGATGCAATTCACTATGATTATCAGCATGGGCTGATTTCTTCATCATGTTATGGATACATTGATGGGGATAAAATTTCAAATCAAATAGTATTTAATAACGTTAAATTGTTACTTTTTGGAAATGCTTTTCAGCAAAGATTATCAGCTTTAAAAAGTGGTAATTACATTATAAAAAATTCATATGTTATAGGATCAACTTATAAAAATTATAAATCACCAAAATCGCAATTCAATAAGAAAATTTTGTTTTCCCTTCAATTTACCCCAAGTCATTCTCATAAAAAAAATAACTATTTGCTTGAGAAGACTTTGCAATTTTTTAAAGAAATTGATAATAGTGATTTAAATGTAACTATATATTTAAAATCACATCCCAGATTTCAAGACTGTATTGACATTTCAAGTCTTTTTCATTTTAATTTTATTAGGATAGCCCCCACAAACTTAAATGATTGTTTTAATATTTGTTCCTTGCATATTACAGAATACTCCACCGTTATCTTTGATTCACTTGTTTACGGAATACCAACGGTTTTAAGTCAATTCTCAGACGAATTTAATTGTATATTGGAGGAGTATGATTTTCCTATTGAAAACGATTCAATTATTAAAAACATAAAAAAAATGGAATCAATAACTCATTATCAATCTGTATTATCTGAACAAATCAATTGGTCCAAACAACTATTTTCCCCCTTTAACAGAGAGTATTTTTCAAGTATAATTAATGGGGATAGTTGATGAAGAGTTATTGTATATTAACCCCTTATTTCCCTAATAAAGAATCTTTTAGAGGAAGTTATTTATTGGATCAAGCTAAAGCAATTCAAAAGCATTCTTCTTATGATGTAAAAGTAATTGTTTTTAACTCAATTTTCTCTCAAAACTTTAAGCCATATATTATTGAAGGAATTCGATGTTATTATTTTGGGCTAATTGATTTCCCTTCGTTTATTTTTCCAGGATTTTTTAATAAATTAAATTTAATGAGGTTTGGAAAATTTTTAAATAACTATGGATTTAAAATAAGTTCATCATCCATTATTCATACTCACATAAATTACCCATCAACAACTTTCATTAATTACTTTAAAAGTAAATATAATTCCAAAACTATATTACAACATCATGGATTGGATATTTTACAATATGAAACAGGAATAAAAATACCCATCCTTAAAACTATTCAAAATAAATTTTTGAAAAAATGGTTTTTCAATTCAAATGATAATATTGATTATCATATTGTAATTAGTCAAAGGATGAAGATTGAACTTCTAAAAATAGATAGTAGTTTAATTGATAAAATTAAAATTTGTATCAATGGAGTTGACACATCAAAGTTTTATAAGTTAAATCAACCAAAAAATAATAATAATTTTATAATTGGGTGTGTAGCAAATTTTTGGAAGTTAAAAGATCATATTACCTTATTAAAAGCGGTAAATATTTTGAAAATGAAAGGGTATGAGAATATTCAATTAAAATTAGTTGGTAGTGGTGAAACACTGTCCACTTGTAAAAGTTTCGTCAATAATCATAATATTGATTGTGAATTTATAGAGTCTATTGATCATAATCAGCTAAATACTTTTTATAATAGTTTAGATTTATTTGTAATGCCATCATACTATGAAGCATTGGGTTGCGTATATTTAGAGGCTTTAGCTTGCGGTATTCCGTTTATTGGTGTTGAAAATCAAGGAGTAGAGGATATTGTTAAGGTTGATCATAAGCAACTTCAGTTGATTAAAAAAGAAAACTTCCTTCAGCTTTCTGAAAAAATTGAATATTTTATGACAAATGAAATAACAATTAACTTTAATGATGATTTTGATATAAATCATACTATTCCTAAATTATTATCGGAATTTTAATCAATGAACTCTATAATAAAATACATAGCATTTATTTTTTTATTTGTAAATGTGGTTTTTAGTATTAAAAACGGAGGTGAGGTTGGTTCAATCCTGTTTTATATTTGTATGGGTCTAGCTTTATTTACCATAATCCTTTCTCCATATTTGTTAAAAGAAACAATTTTTAATAAAGGATTTTCTTTATTTTACTGGATTAACCTGATAAACCTAATTTATTTCATTGCTTTAGATTTTGGTGATATTGAATCGTTCAAATATTTAATTGCTAGGTTTGTTCAGTTTAGTCTATTTTCCTTTAGTATTTTACTTCTTAAAGACAACTTTGTTAGTCATTTAATCACTTTCTTAAAATATTTATGTTTTCTATCATTGTTTTTATCATTCATAATTGATACTCCGGGAATATCAACTAGATATATGGGAATATTTTTTAATCCTAATGAATTTTCAATTTTAATGGTAACAGGTTTTGCTATTTTTCTATTTGATGAAAAAAAAATATTTATAAATTATTTAGCTCTAATTTTATTCTTACTTGCTATAATTTTATCAGGCTCTAGATCAGCTATTCTGGGAATTGTTCTATCCCTAATAGTTTATTTTAATCATCACGGTTTAAAAAATATTTTTAACCTTTTTTTTATTTGTGGTTTCACGATAGTCTTTACATACTTCACAGGTGATTATAATGCTATTACAAGAATTTTTAATGAAGATCTTTTTTCAAATAGAATATATGAATATTTGTATGCTATAGAAACCCTCATGCAAAAACCAGTTTTTGGCTACGGGCTTAAAAATTACGCCTATATAGATACGTCATTAATTTCCTTCGATGATGTACAAATTGATTTTGGTGCTCACAATGGTTATTTATCTTTGTTAGTTCAGTATGGTCTTTTTTTCGGATTTATTTACCTAATTATATTACTTTATAATTTGATAAGAATTTTTCTTTCTGATAAGAAAATATTTGGCGAAAATATACTTCACACCAAGTTCCTTGTATTTATATTAATTTATAGTTTGGTAAATGGAATGTTTGAGAATAATTTTGTTGGAATCAATTTCTTTCAAAGTAATTTATTTTGGCTAGTACTAGGCTATTTAATTTATAAAAAATACAGACATGAGAGTCATAGCCTATCTAACTGAGCCAGCATCTTATACTATTGATTTAGTTAGGTCAGTTCATGAGAAACGTTCAATTTTTTATCGGTTCTTATTTAAAAACTCATTTACAAAAGGCTCAAAAGATTCAACACCACATTTTTTATTCCTAGACGATTATAATCTTATAACTCGTTTTCGAATTTTAAAAAGTGATTATCTCTTACACGATGCTATAATTTTTAATGGTTACGACTCCATATCATTTCTATTTTTATGGATTATTCACATTACATCAAAAATAAAAAAACCCATAGCAATAGAATCTGACACTCCACTTAAAATCCCAAATTTTTTTCTAAAAAGAATTATAAAAAAGGTATATCTAAATTACTTATTTAAAAATTCAAATCTTCACGCTTTAGTTGGTGGAACGTTACATCAAGTTAATCTTTTTAAATATTATGGAATGCCAGCCAAAAGAATACATTTTCTACCTATGGTGATAGATGTAAAAAAATTCAATTTAGCTGTCAACAGAAACCGATCAAAAATATTTACCTTTTTATTTGTAGGAAGATTTATTCCTCTTAAACAAATTGACGTAATCATAAGTGAATTTTTACTAGTTTTCGAAAATAAATTTGAGGTACAATTAGTATTGATAGGTGATGGTGAATGCTATAAACCGCTTCACCAACAGTATTCCAATTACAAAAACATAATATTCAAAGGAAAGTTATTTGGACAAGACTTAATAAATGAATACGAAAAGGCACATGTTTTAGTTTTAGCATCAAATAATGAAAACTGGGGGTTGGTTATCAACGAAGCTATGGCAGCAGCATTACCAGTTTTATCTAATAAAGGAATTGGAGCAAATCATGATTTAATAGATGATAAACAAACAGGTCTAATTTTTGATTCTAAACTAAAAGGGGATTTAGCTCAAAAAATGAATCTTATTTATAATGATAATGACCTTTTTATGAACTTTGCAGAAAATGCATATAATAAAATGCACAACCACTGGAATTTTAATCTTTACGACAGTCAATTACAAATTGCTATAAAAAAAATGATTAATGATAAATAAATTTATTAGAAATAGCATTTTTAAGCTGTCATCAATTTATTATTGTAACGATGATAGTAAAGTAATTTTTTATCACGACATACATCATAAAAAAACCTATTACGAACACTCAACGCCATTTGATTTATTTAAACAACATATTGAAACAATTAGAAAAAATAATTTAAAAATAGTTAATGAAATTACGGAGAAATCTAATCAAGTTAAATTACAATTTGATGATGGTTACAAAGGTATACATGATTGCATTGAAATGATAATAGAGTTAAATGTTCCTATTGAAGTTTTCGTTTCAACAGCTTTCATTGGTCAAAAAAGTTATTTAACCATCACACAAATGAATGAGCTTTTAAAAACAGGTCTTGTTCATTTTTCTTCTCATACTCACAATCATGTCAATCTCAGTGAATGTGATGATAAAAAAATAGATTATGAACTTAAAAAATCAAAAGAAGTATTAGAGTATATATGTAATTCTAATATTAATTCAATATGTTATCCGTTTGGTAGTTTTTCAAAAAAAGTGATGGAACTATGCGAAAGTAATGGCTATCAAAAACAGTATTCATCATTACCTGGAAGTTTTCACAATAGATTTATGTCTAAAGTAATTAGAAGAAATTTAGTTCAGCATGCTACTAATAGCGAATTGAAATCAGTCTTAAAAGGTGCTCATCAAATAATGAATAGGCGATATTTAAACAATCATTTTTCAGAATGAAAGTACTGGTAGTTATTCCATATTTTGCTCCTGCATATTCATATGGAGGTGCAGTATTTGCTGCTTATCATTTAAGTAATGAAGCATCTAAAAATGGTATGAAGATATCAATATCAACTACTAATGCTAATAGCAATTCTAAACTCGATGTTAAAATAAACCAGTATATTGATGTTGAAGGATTGAGCGTTAAATACTACAACACTGGGATATTACCTTTCTTTTCATTCAAAATGCTATATGGCCTCTTTAATGATATAAAAAAATCAGATGTTATCCATATTCAGTCAATTTATTCACTTTCAACGCCATTATCTCTGTTGTATGCCTATTTTTTAAACAAAACAATATTATTATCACCTAGAGGTAGTCTGGCATCTTGGAGTTTTAATCATAAAGGTATTTTTAAGCGATTTTGGATTAAATTCCTTATAGCACCATTCATAAAAAAGATACATTTTCACGCTACATCCATTAGAGAAGAAAATGAAATAAAGTATTTCTTTCCAACCTCTTCCATTGAACTTCTTTCAGATGGCACAAAACCAATTAAAAACTATCCTAACAAAGAATCTAAAATTTATGATTGGGATGGTAAGTTTTACATAGCTTGTTTGGGTCGTTTGCATAAAGTCAAGGGTTATGATATTATGATTAATGCTATGCCATCTATTTTAGAAAAATTTCCAGATATTAAACTTTTAATTGCAGGAAATGATGAGGGAGAAGAGCAAAATTTAAAACAATTAGCCGAACAATTAAATATTTCAAATAATATTGAATTCATTGGAAAATTAAATACTTATCAAAAATTTTCCTTTTTAAAAAATGCACAGTGTTTAGTTGTTCCATCACACACTGAAAACTTTGGAATTGTAGTAGTTGAGGCTTTATCTCAAAATACACCTGTTATAGCTTCAAGAAATACGCCTTGGGAAATACTTGAACAAAGCAATGCTGGCTTACACATTAAAAATACTAAAGAATCATTTGCAAAAGCAACAATGAAAATCTTAAATAATCGAATTTTTTATAGTCAAAACACAAGTAAAGTTTCTGAAAAATTTATGTGGAACAGAATTGCAATTACATATAAGTCCATTCTAGAAAAAATACATAAACAATAAGGGATTAATGAAAATTTTATTAGTAGATAATTACGATTCATTTACCTATAACTTATATCATTCATTAAGTAAATTTTCGAATGAACTATCTGTTATAAGAAACGATGCTATTAATTTTGATTTAGTTCATCAGTTTGATAAAATCGTATTATCACCTGGTCCTGGCTTGCCATCAGAATCAGCAAAATTAAACGCTATAATTAAGCGGTTCCATAAAACAAAAAGTATTCTTGGGATTTGTTTAGGTCATCAAGCAATAGGAGAGGTGTTTGGTTTAAAGCTTAGGCAGCTTAAACAAGTAAAACATGGTGAACACTCCATTATTGACAAGGTTGAAAATACATCCTACTTATTTAAAGAAATCAATCTTCCCTTACAGGTGGGGCATTATCATTCATGGGTTATTGACGAACATCAAAAAATAAATGATTTTGAAGTTACATCCTTTTCAAAAGAGGGTTTAATAATGTCTATAAGCCATAAGAAATACGATATAAATGGAATACAATTTCACCCAGAATCAATTTTGACTCCACAAGGAAATCACATAATTGAAAATTGGATAAAGTATTAATAATCGTACCAATCTTTTTTACGCTCCCATTTTAGATCCTGCAATACAGAAGCTTTTACCCTAATTGTAAAAGTATAACTCTGTCTAAACCCAAATGGAATCCATTTTACTAGCATTTCCCAACAATGTAAGTCTCTGTATAAGTTTAATGATGTATAACTTAACACTCTATTGTCAAAATCATAACCAGAGTTAAAACCTATTTTCCATTTATCAGTTAGTTTTAAATCTCCAGAAAAATTTAGAGATTGATTTAAGGCATTATTGGTCAATAACTTATTATAATCAAGCGTATAATTAACCCCTAAATTCCAGGGAATGTCAAAATCTACATAATCTAACCAATGATGAGATAAATCATCATTATTTGAATTACTATTTAACCGAAAATTAATACTAGAAGAAGCTCTTACAAAACGTGCTGGAAGATTTGTTTTTGAAAAGTAAAAAGAGTTCGTACGAATACCACTAGAAGTTTTTTGATAGGGATCAAAAACAGCAGAAAAATTTAAATTGACCTTATTAAATAATCGAGTTCTACCATTTATATTAACTAGAGAAAACTTAAGTGAATCAGCTTCAATATTGTAGTTAGTAGATATGGTTAAACTTTCAATTAACTTGAGTTTTTTAATTGGATTAATTGTATCCTTAGAGGATACCTTCATTTCTAATAAATTGCCTATTGAAAACCCTAATATACTACTAGAATTTCTACTCGGAACGCCATAAATACCATTTTGATAAAAAGAATAGGTTTGAGTATTTCCTAGGCTATCAATTTGAACTTCGTCGAAATAATTAAAGTTTAAAGATGAAAAGTCAGGTGTATAATTGAATCGTACACTAGGGCTGATAACATGTCTTATAGCTTTAAATTTATTTGATTTTAGATTCAAGTTGCCATATAGTTTGGTGTTGGCTGATAAGTTAAAACCATAATTATAAACTCTATTAAAACCATTTATTGTATCTGTAATAAGGCCATTAGAATTCCATAGTTTTTCAATTCTATCAAAATACCATCGTTCGGAATAATTAAATGAAGGTGAAATATTGATGTATTTTAATGTATTAAATGAAGTCGAAATAGGAATGGTATGTAACACACCATTTCTGAACTTTGATAACGTACTTTTTTCAAAAAGTAATGTGTCCGTTTCTGAAACTAAGTTTTTGAAATTCGTAGTATATTTTAATGCAATTTTATCATACCATTTGCTTTTTGTTGATTTATTAAAGCTTTTAAAGGGGTAAAATCTATTTACATTATAACTAATTTCGGGAAGGGTTAAGTCAACTTGATTTGTTAGGGTATTCTGACTGTGTCTTAGGTTAATAGATAAATTAGAACTGCCAAATGATCTACTGTATGAAATCGCAGATTGAAAAGTATTTTTTAAGTAATCACTATCTGAAGTTGAATTATTTTGTTGATAAGAACTACTACCCGCATTTATATTGGCAGAAAATCGACTTTTTGGACTAGCTTTTGGATCTTGTTGATGTCTCCATCTTACAAAGAAATCTCTCCGGTCTATTAAGTTTCCGATAATTGAATTTCCTGTCTTTATACTCGAATAGTTTATATCAAAACTACCATTGAATTTATACCTCTTTTTATATTTGGAATTTAATTTAATATTCCATGACCCCTTTGTATATATATCACCAGTTAGTGATAAATCCATGTAATTACTTAGCGCAAAATAATACCCCCCATTACTAAGAAAAAAACCTTGGTTTGCTGATTCTCCATAAAATGGGAAAATTATGCCTGAACTCTTTTTCTTTTGATTTGGAAAGTAACCAAATGGTAAAGCCAAAGGGGTAGGAACCCCTGAAAATTCTAGAATCGCTGGACCAGTAATTATACATTTATCAGGAATAGTTTTAATACGTTTTGATCGAATTGAAAAATGTGGTGGATCATGATTACAAGTAGTGTATCGACCTTTTTGGGTATAGACGATATTATCAGGGGTTTTTTTCACTTTATCTCCTAAAATAAATCCTTCTCCTTCTTGTGTTTTGACATTTTTTATTATTCCCTTTTTAGTGTCAAAATTATATGTAATCTCTTCAGCTATAAATTGTTTTCCATTTTCACTAAACTCCGGATAACCAAATACCTCACCAGTTGAATCATTCTTTAAAGTAGTTGCAAAAACAATATTCTTATCAGAATCTAGTTCTATAAATGCAGCTTTTAGTATAATGTTTTCATATTCAACCTTAGCTTCGTTATACAAATAGACTTTATTATTTTTTAAATCATAATCAATAGAATCTTTAGCATAACTATTAATTTTACTTTCAATGGGATTATCAGAAACAACACTATCATTATTTAAATAATCTACATTATTTACTTCTTGTGCATTGCTTGTTGATAAAAGCATCAAAGAGAGTAATAGCAAACATGTAAAATGTGCTATTTTTGGTAAGCAGTAAAAAATATTAAAGTATTTTTTCAACAATAATTAATTTGTGTTCAAAACTAATCAATTCTGTTATTTGTTAAGACTGATATAATGAAACGTATTTTTTTAACTTTTCTTGTTTTATTTCTCTTTTTTAATGTAGATAATGTGTTAGCACAAAAAAGTGTCTTAAACACCATAGTTTTAGACGCAGGCCATGGAGGTAAAGATCCTGGTGCTCCTGGTACGGGAAGATATAGTAAATCCGAAAAACATTTAGCTCTAGATGTAGTACTCAAGCTTGGATATTATTTAGAGGAAGCTTTTCCTGAAATGAAGATTATTTACACTAGAACTGGCGACACCTTTCCAACACTTAAAGACCGAACAAATTTAGCTAATAATTCAAATGCCGATTTATTTCTTTCAATACACTGTGACTCCTTTACCAATTCAAAAGCTATTGGAACATCTTCGCACGTTATGGGTTTGAGATACACTGAGGCTAATTTAAGAGTAGCACAAAAAGAAAACTCAGTAATATTTTTAGAGGATAATTATGAAGAAAATTATGACGGATTTGATCCAAATTCACCAGAAAGCATTATTGCATTTAGCTTGAGTCAAACTACCTATTTAGATCAGAGTATTTTAATGGCACAAAAAATACAAGATCAATTTAGAGAAAGAGTAAATCGCGTCGATAGAGGAGTAAGACAAACACCGCTTTGGGTAACAAGAGCAACTAATATGCCAAGCGTTTTAATAGAATTAGGCTTTATATCAAACCCTACTGAAGAAGACTTTCTTAACTCAGAAAATGGCCAGACTTACATGGCTTCAGCAATTTTCAGAGCAATAAAAGAATATAAAAGAGAACTGGAGATTTCTTCTTTACTAAATAAAGAAATCAAAAATAAAGATTTAAATATCGATTCGTTATCATTTAAAAATGATACACTGACTACTCAAAAAGATGTTATATTTAAAGTTCAAATAAAGACATCCACTAAACCAGTTATAATTGATACAATTAAGCAGTTTAAAGTAGAAAGATTTATAGAAAATAATGTCTATAAATATACAATAGGAAATGAATCTACATTGGAAGATGCTAAAAAAATAAGAAACATTGCTCGAGAATACGGCTATAAGGATGCATTTGTGATTTCATTTATTGGCAATGAAAAAACTACCATTAAAAAAGCCGTTAATCATCAAAATGAAATGAAATGAAAAATACATCTGAATTAAAAATTGGAATTATAGGATTACTCACCATATTTATTTTGATTTGGGGAATAAACTTCTTAAAAGGCAACAATATTTTTGGAAGTTCTGATGTTTATTATGCCGTTTATGATAATATTGATGGTTTAGAATCTTCCTCTCCAGTTAGAGTAAATGGACTTTCTGTTGGTAACGTTTCAGAAATTTATTTCCATCCTAACAATACCGGTCAAATTATTGTTGAATTTATTTTAAATGAAGATCTGAAATTTCCATCAAATTCTGTCGCCAAAATTTATAATTCCGACATAATGGGTACTAAAGCAGTTCAACTAGTATTTGGCACCTCAAACCTCTATGCCTCAGCAGGTGATACTCTATTTTCTGAAATTGAAGATGGATTAAAAGAAGAGGTAAATAAACAAGTACTACCGCTTAAAAATAAAGCAGAAGAACTAATATCATCAATAGATTCTGTCATGACGGTTATTACCACGGTTTTAGATAGAGACGCTAGAGAAAGTTTGTCTAATTCATTGAGAAGTTTAAATCGAACTTTTAGTACAATGGAATTGGCAATGATAAAGCTAGATAGTGTCATTTACAAAAATGATACAAGACTTTCAACCATATTACTTAATGTAGAGTCTATTACAACCAATTTGCACAACAATAATGATAGGATTACAAATGTGCTAAGAAACTTTGAATCGATTTCTGACTCTCTTGCTAAGTCAAATATTAAAAACACTATTACTAACTTAGATAATTCTTTAGCTGATTTTGATAAAATTTTAAAGAAAATAGAAAATGGAGAGGGTAGTATTGGTTTATTGATAAATGATAAAGAAATGTATAATAATTTGACAAGTGCTTCAAAACAACTTGACTTATTGATAGAAGATATGAAGAAAAATCCAAAACGTTACGTTACTTTTTCACTTTTGGGAGGAAGAAGAACTGCCATTGATTTTAAAAAAGACACAACTACAACAAGTAAATAATGATACTGCAAGTCATATTTTTAATCCTATTGGTAGCTTCCGTACTACTATTTACAAGAAATTTTAAACGTATACTTCGTAATATTAGGTTAGCAAAAAATATTAATCGATCATCAAATTCAAAGGAAAGGTGGAAGGTTATGATTAACGTTGCATTGGGCCAGTCTAAAATGGTAAAACGACCAATTGCAGGTTTTTTACATATTCTTATTTATGTTGGCTTTGTGATTATTAATATTGAAGTTATAGAAATTGTAATTGATGGTATTTTTGGAACACACAGGGTACTGTCATTTTTAGGGCCTGTTTATAGTGTTTTAATAGCCTCTTTTGAAGTGTTAGCTTTGTTAGTTATTATTTCATGTATTTTCTTTTTCACAAGAAGAAATATTATGAAAATTCCACGTTTTTTTAATAATGAAATGAAAGGATGGCCAACAAATGATGCGAATTTTATTTTAATATTTGAAGTAATATTGATGTTGGCATTTTTATTTATGAATGCCAGTGATGCTTTATTATTTAAACTAGAGTCATATCATTACACAGTAGAGTTTGCAAACCCCATTAGTCAATGGCTTATGCCTATAATGGCAAATACAAATGAAACTACATTAATAATAATCGAAAGAGCGTGTTGGTGGTTTCATATTGTTGGTATTTTACTTTTTTTAAACTACCTAGTAGTATCCAAACATCTACATATTATTCTTGCATTTCCTAATACCTATTATTCAAAACTTGAAAAAAGCGGGAAAATTTCAAACATGGATGAAGTAACTAATGAAGTCAAATTAATGCTTGATCCTAACAATGACCCATTTGCAATTAACCCAGATCAATCTACTCCTGAACGATTTGGTGCCAAGGACATTTCAGATTTAAATTGGGTTCAACTACTAAATGCTTACAGCTGTACTGAATGTGGTAGATGTACTTCAGAATGTCCAGCTAATCAGACAGGTAAATTATTATCTCCACGAAAAATAATGATGGATGTTAGAGATAGGGCAGAAGAAGTCGGTAAAAGATTGGATAAAAATTTAGATCCTAATGATGGTAAGTCTCTTTTAAGTACTATTTCAAAAGAAGAATTATGGGCATGTACTTCATGTAATGCTTGTACAGAAGCTTGCCCAATAAATATAGACCCGTTATCAATAATTATAGACCTGCGTCGCTATCTTGTTATGGAAGAATCAGCAGCACCTAATGAACTTAACCTAATTTTTAATAACATAGAGAATAATGGAGCTCCATGGCAATTTTCTATGACAGATCGATTAAACTGGAAAGATGAATAAAAAGATTAATTTAGAAGAAAAAGAAGTTGATGGACACCTTATAAGTCCTGTATTACCTAACAATGTAAAAAACTATCTTATTGATATTGATGGCACAATATGTGATGATATTCCTAATGAGGAACCAGAACGAATGGCAACAGCTGGCTTATATCCAGATGCTTTAGAAACAATAAATAAATGGTATTCAGAGGGTCATATCATAACCTTTTTTACTTCAAGAATTGAAGAACATAGAAAAGTTACTGAAAATTGGCTTGATAAACACAAATTCAACTATCATGGATTGCTAATGGGTAAACCTAGAGGTGGAAATTACCACTGGATAGATAACCATCTAGTAAGAGCAACACGATATAAAGGAAAATTTACAGATTTAGTTGAAGAGAAAGTAACCATTCAAGTATTTGAAAAATAAACTATGACAAAATTAGAAGTACCAACAATGGCAGAATTAACTGCTAGAGGAGAATCACCAGAAGTGTTATTTTGGGTAGGATGTGCTGGTAGTTTCGATGATAGAGCTAAAAAAATCACCAAAGCCTTTGTTAAGCTTCTTATTAAAGCAAATGTCAAATTTGCAGTATTAGGTACAGAAGAAAGTTGCACCGGAGATCCTGCAAGAAGAGCTGGAAATGAATTTTTATTTCAAATGCAGGCCATGAGCAACATTGAAGTAATGAATGCCTATAAGGTTAAAAAAGTAGTAACTGCCTGTCCACATTGTTTTAATACTATTAAAAACGAATATCCTGAACTTGGTGGTAATTATTCAGTAGTTCACCACACTCAGCTATTAAAAGAATTGTTAGATGAAAAACGCTTAACTATTGAAAGTGGAAAGTTTGTTGGAAAAAAAATCACTTTCCACGATCCATGTTATTTAGGAAGAGCAAATGACATTTATGAAGCTCCTAGAGAACTTATTTCAAAACTTGATGCCGAGTTAGTAGAAATGAAGCGTTGTAGAACTAAGGGATTATGTTGTGGTGCTGGAGGTGCTCAAATGTTTAAAGAACCTGAAAAAGGAAAAAAAGATATTAATATTGAACGAACAGAAGATGCTCTGGCCGTTAAACCAAATTATATAGCTACAGGATGTCCATTTTGTAACACAATGATGACTGATGGTATTAAAAATAAAGAAAAAGAAAAGGATATTCATGTAATGGATGTCGCTGAAATGATTGCCCATGCTCAAGACCTTTAAACCATGTTCGTTCCCTACAGTCAAATAAGTCTCCAGGCTAGTGTATGGATTTATCAATCCGATAGGAAACTAAATTCTCTGGAAAAAAAAGATATTTCTTATCAACTTTCTTCACTATGTGAAAATTGGAATGCTCATGGTAAACCATTAAATTGTTCATTTCAGCTTCACGATTGGTTTATATGTCTTTTTGTTGATGAAAACGAACACCAAGCAAGTGGATGCTCAATTGATAGTTCAGTAAGTGTAATTAAATCTATTGCAAATCAATATGATATAGATTTTTTTAATCGCATGAATATAGCATATATTGACAATAATGAAACTAATGTTTTACCACTAAATGACTTCAAAAAAATAATTAAATCTAATATGAAGATCTATAATAACTTGGTCAAAACTAAGGCTGATTTTGAAGAAAACAGGATTGGAACAGTAGAAGACTCATGGTTGAAAAAGTACTTAAAAATTTAATCTTTCCATACATCTTCTTTTGTTAATATTCTTTCACTTAGCCTATTTTTAAATCCTTCTAACCGTTTCCATTCAATAGGTAATTCTTCTATTGGATAAATTATAGACGAAGGCTGATTCTGAAAAGAAATTCTATCAATATTTTTATCATTTACCGTAATGTTCATTTTGCTACAATAAATAGTATTAATTCCAGAAAGTTTATCTTGTTCATCCTTTATCACATATACGGTTTGACCATTTCCCATTACGTTAATTTTATACAAGCTATTACGTTTAAAAAAACCAAACATATTTTTACCTTTAATTTGATTAAAAAGGTTAAGACTGTCTTTAGATAATATAAAGGCATTAGTTTGTAATTCTAACCTTTCGATAGTATTGTTGTTTAAAAAGATAACTATATGATCACTACTTAACTGATAGTCATCTGACCAAAGTACGGGCAAATTGTACAACTGAATAGTAGAATCTCTTGTATAATAATACAACTCTTTACACTTACCACTCAAATTATCACTATAAAATTTGGAAGAAGAATATGCTTTTATTTGTCTATGACTTGAACTATCTAAATTAGCAACAATGGTATCAGCATGCATGTACAGAGTATCTTCATCAAATTCTACAACAAAAAGAGGATTTTCTGTAATAATTGAACTATCTGAGTATTCAAAAAACTCAGCTCTTTCACCAAAAATTTTGAAATCATTCAATGTATCCTTTATTTCAATATTCTCTACAGCAAGTCCATAACCTATGTTTCTATCATAATACAAGCTATCACCAGAAAGTTGCTGATTATTATTCCATAAGTAAGCATTCTGACTAAATTGGGATATGTCTGTTATAGTATTATACCATCCGTTTTCACAATATATGATGTTCTCATCAGAATCTATAGTTGTAGGACCAAAAAAATAGGCAATTTCATCCATTGTCTGATAATGAAGTGTATCTGAATTAATAGTATAATCTGGGTTGACTAAAACAACTTTCTCCTTGAAGATTAGTAATTTTTGAGCAGATAAATAATTTCCTCTAATACTGGTCAATATATTATCTGCATCAGTAATAGAAGCCCCTTTTTTGTATGAGGCAATACTACTTTCAATGGAATATTCTAACTCATCCGTGTGTAGTATTACACTATTATCTTTTAGTGTAATGTTTTCTCTAATTACAGCATTTTTTGTTTTTCCATCATAATTCAAAAAGTTACCTGTAAGAAAAATACTATCGCCTTGGTTGATTGAAATATTATTAAATGCCTTGAATTGGTCAGTTTTAAAGTAATGCCAAGCACTATCACATGACATAATAGCCCCCTTATGCTTAAACTCAACATTACCAATTAAACGTCTGATATCAGGATAGCGTTTCTGATCAAAATAAGTAAAATCAGCATTTAATATTTCGATATTTGTTTTTTCTTGAGCAAATAACAAAACACTACAAAAAAGAAATATTATTGTTCTTAATAATGACAAATCAACGCATTAGAGTTTGAGTCCTATCTGGGCCAACTGATACTACAACAATTGGTGTTTCAAGTTCTTTTTCTAAAAATTCGATATAATTAATCAATTCTACAGGAGCATCACTTAACGAATTGAGTTGGGTTAAGTCTTCTCCCCAAGCATCAATTTCTTTATAAACAGGAGTGATAGATTCTTCGCTAGCATCAAAGGGTAAATAATCAATGATTTGTCCTTCATGCTCATAATGAGTACATACTTTAATTTTATCAAGATGAGTAAGTACATCAGCCTTCATCATCATTAACTTTGTAACCCCATTAATGGCTATGGCATATTTTAATGCTGGTAAATCAATCCAGCCACATCTTCTTTTTCTACCAGTAGTTGCTCCAAACTCATTTCCAACTTTTCCGATTGATTCACCAACTTCATCAAAAAGTTCAGTAGGAAAAGGGCCACTTCCAACTCGTGTACAATAGGCTTTAAAAATACCAAATACGTCTTTTATTTTGTTAGGTGCAATTCCCAAACCAGTGCAAGCACCGGCAGATATAGTATTTGAGGATGTAACAAAAGGATATGAACCAAAATCTATATCTAATAATGTTCCTTGAGCACCTTCTGCCAAAACTTTTTTACCTGATTTAATTTGCTGGTGCAAGTAATGTTCACTATCAATATGAGTGAAAGTCTTTATTAGTTCTATACCCTCAAACCAATCTTTTTCCAAAGAATCAAGATCAAAATCTAAAAAGTTATTGTTTAGTAAACCAGAATGCTTTTCTACTAACCGATCATACTTTAACCTAAAATTATTAGTATTAATATCTCCAATTCTCAACCCATTTCTTCCGGTTTTATCCATATAAGTTGGACCGATACCTTTGAGTGTTGAGCCAATTTTACTTTTGCCTTTGGACTGTTCTGAATAAGCATCTAGTATTTTGTGAGTTGGTAAAATAAGATGTGCTTTTTTAGAAATAAATAGTTTAGACTTTAAGTTTACATTCATTCCATCTAATGCATCTATTTCTTTCTTAAAAATAATTGGATCAATGACTACGCCATTTCCAATAATATTAATTGCATTTAGGTGAAAAATACCTGATGGAATAGTATGTAAAACATGTTTTATTCCGTCAAATTCTAATGTGTGACCTGCATTTGGACCACCCTGAAATCTAGCAATGATATCATAGTTATTGGTTAAAACATCAACAATTTTACCTTTTCCTTCATCGCCCCATTGTAGGCCTAGTAATACATCTACTGACATTTAAGATTTTTTTGATTGACAATTTTCGTCTTTACATTCTCCGTAAAGATTTAAAGAGTGGTTACTTATTTTAAAATTAAGTACCTGTTCGACAGTTTCTTTAATATTTTGAATTCTAGGATCACAAAATTCGATGACTTTATTACAATTTGAGCAAATCAAGTGATCATGTTGACCACTGATTAGTGATTTTTCATATTGTGATTGGTTTTTACCAAACTGGTGTTTCCTTACCAATTTACTGTCCATTAACAACTCTATCGTATTGTAAAGCGTTGCTCTACTTACTCTGTATTTTTTATTTTTCATTTTGATATAGAGTGATTCAATATCAAAATGTCCATTATGATCATATATCTCTTGCAAAATGGCAAAACGTTCGGGTGTTTTACGGTGACCGTTTTTCTCCAGAAACTGAGTGAATATTTCAAGTACAGATGAAGTTGATACTACTTTTGTCATAGTAAAAATGGTTAAGCGTAAAAATAACTTTTTTTTAGTCTGATTAATTAAATTTTATTAACAGTTTTTAAAGCCTTTCAACCAATTCAACTCCACTTATATTTTCTAGTTTGCTTATAAGATTTTCTAAATGGAATTTGTTCAACACAATTACTGATATTTTCCCTTCAAAAACCCCATCATTTGAGCTTATATTAATTGAAGAAATATTGACATTTAGATCGTTTGAAATTAGTTTAGTTATATTATTGACTAAGCCTATCTGATCAATACCACTAATTTTTAATACTGATGAATATTCTAAAATATCTGCTTTAGCCCACTTGGCTGATATTATCCGATAAGCATAGCGGGACTGTAATTGAATAGCATTAGGACAATTTACATTATGAACTTTTATACCATCATTAATTGTGGTAAATCCAAAGATTTCATCACCCTTTATTGATGAACAACATTTTGCAAGTTTATAATTTAATTTCTGTTTGTCATCTCCAAATAACACAACTGGTAAATTATTTGTGTTAATTGGGTTTGATGACACATTTTCAGTAGTTTCACTTTTAGTAATTTTTCGCCGTAAAAATCCATACCATCCCTGATTTTTAGAGTTCACATAAGAGCGTAAGTGTTTGTTGTTCAAACTTCCAACTCCAAACATGTAAAACATTTCTAAGCTATTTTTCAAATTGAAAAACTTAAGCATTTCAGTTTCTACTGAATGTGTGAAATTTATCTTAATGTGTCTTAACTTTCGTTTTAAAATTTCTTTTCCCTCCAGACCAATTTTTTTCTTTTCCTCTTTAAGAGCATTTTTGATTTTAGATTTTGCTCTGGCAGTTTTTACAAATGATAACCAATCTTCTTTAGGTGTTTGCTTATTTGATGTTACAATTTCAACTTGATCACCACTTTTAAGTGAATATGAAAATGGCACAAGCTTTCCATTTACTTTAGCTCCTAGGCATTTGCTTCCTACTTCAGTATGAATTTCGTAAGCAAAATCAAGAGGGGTGGAGCCTTTAGGTAAAGTTTTCAAATCGCCATTTGGTGTGAAAATAAAAATCTCTTCTGAAAATAGATTCATTTTAAAGTCATCAACAAAATCAATTGCATTAACGTTTGGACTTTCTAATAATTCTCTTATTCTGTTTATCCAATTATCTAAATTTGACTCCTTGGTTGAGCTACTTTTATATTTCCAATGAGCAGCAAATCCTTTTTCAGCAATATCGTCCATTCTTTGAGTACGAATTTGAACTTCTACCCATTTACCTTTTGGACCCATAACAGTTGAATGTAAAGACTCATAACCATTAGCTTTAGGAGTAGATATCCAATCTCTTAATCGATCAGGATTTGGCTTATAAAAATCTGTAACAATTGAGTAAATACGCCAACAATCAGATTTTTCACTTTCTAACTCTGAGTTAACTATAATCCTTATTGCAAATTTGTCAAATACTTCTTCGAATTCAACGCCTTGCTTAAGCATTTTTTGACGTATGGAAAAAATTGACTTGGGGCGACCCTTTATACTAAAACTAAAACCCTGTTGGTTTAATTCTTCTTTTATGGGCTGTACAAAACGATTTATATACCTTATTCTAGATTTTTTTGTTTCATCTAACTTTTCAGAAATTGCTTTATAAATTTCTGATTTAGTATACTTTAAGCCTAAATCCTCAAGTTCAGTTTTTATAGCATACAAGCCTAATCTATGTGCCAAAGGAGCATATAAATAAAGTGTCTCAGAGGCTATTTTTAATTGCTTGTGTTTTGGCATAGATGATAAAGTACGCATGTTATGCAATCTATCAGCTAGTTTAATTAAAATCACTCTAATGTCGTCAGACAACGTCAATAGCATTTTTCTAAAATTTTCTGCTTGCATTGATACATTCTGATCGTATACTTCTGAAATTTTAGTTAAACCGTCAATAATTCTTGATGCTTTTGAACCAAACAGTCTGTCTATATCTTCTAGTGTATATTCTGTATCTTCAACAACATCATGAAGTAATGAACAGATAATAGATGTAGTCCCAAGCCCAATTTCTTTAGCTGCAATTCGAGCAACATCAATAGGGTGATATATGTAAGGCTCTCCAGACTTTCTTCGCATATTCTTATGTGCTTCAACAGCAATATTAAAGGCTTTACGAATTTGCTTTTTATCTTCTTTAGACGTTTTATCTCTACAATCTCTTAATAGTCCTCTGTATCTATTAAGGATTTCCTTTCTTTCGATATCAACGTTAATAGACTGCACGATTAAACTACTTTGCTGGTAAGACTGTTGTTGATACAGAATCAAAACCTATACGAACACCATCTTTTTCACAGTGGGCATTCATTATTACTGTATCGCCATCATTAATGAATTTCCTTTCACTCCCATCTGGCATTTGTAAAGGTTTAGTACCTTTCCATGATAATTCTAACATTGAACCATAGGCTGTTTCATCATTTCCAGAGATTGTCCCTGATGCCATCATATCACCAGCATGAATATCACAGCCGTTTACACTATGATGTGCTAGTTGCTGGTTCATGTTCCAATACATGTACTTATAGTTTGATTTAGCTACTGTGTGAGCTTCAAAAGTTTGAGAAGCTATTTGAACCTCAAGTTTTATATCAATATTTTTATTGCCAGAATATCTCAAATAGGGCAGTACTTCAGGTTCTTGTTTTTCTCCTTGACATCTAAAAGGCTCTAATGCATCTAGGGTTATAATCCATGGTGAAATTGAAGAAGCAAAGCTTTTGGCTAAAAACGGCCCTAGTGGCACATATTCCCATTTTTGAATATCTCTAGCTGACCAATCGTTAAAAATTACCATTCCAAAAATATAATCTTCAGCTTCATTGACATCTATAGAATCGCCAAGAGGTTTGCCTTCACCTGTAATAAAAGCCATTTCTAACTCAAAATCTAGTAATTTACAAGGTCCAAATACTGGTGATTTTGCATCTAATGGTAATTGTTGTCCTTTAGGCCTATAAATGTCTTGACCTGATAATATTATTGAAGATGACCTACCATGATAGCCAACAGGAATATGAAGCCAATTTGGCAGAAGAGCATTATCAGGATCTCTAAACATACATCCAACATTATAAGCATGTTGTCTTGAAGAATAAAAGTCGGTATAATCACCAACTTTTACTGGCATTTGCATTCTTACATTTTCAATTTTATGTAATGAATTTGAAACTTTTACCTCATATGACGAATCTTGAAAAATCTCTGAAATTCTATTTCTAACTGCTCTCCAACTTGATTTATCCTTTTTAAGGAAATCATTTAAAACGGTTTTATCGAACACATTTTCAGATAAGATATTTTCAAAAATATTCAATTTATACAGTTGGGATAAATCAATAACAGTATCGCCAATTCGACTTACAGCAATAATTTTTTTATTAATTTCTGCTATACCAAATGGGATGTTTTGAATAGGAAAGTCACTATTTTTTGGGACTTTGACCCAAGTAGTTAAATGAGGATTATTGGCTTCAATCATAAAAACCTAAATTTTTTTAATTCGGTATAAAAGTAACAAAACCTAACACAATATTTATGATTTCTACTGTTTATATTTGTACCGTGATTCTTCGTTTTTTAATATTGAGTTTATTGGTTCAGCCGATAATGGCTCAACAGGCTGATAGTACCAAAGCATTTAAAATTGCGGTTGCAACTGAAGTGGTTTTATATGCAGGAACCATGTATGCTCTCAATGACTTATGGTACAAAGACTATCCTAAAAGTAGCTTTCATTGGATTAATGATAATTCTAATTGGTTACAAATGGATAAAGTAGGTCACGCTACAACTGCATATAATGTAGGCGTTTTAGGAAAAGATATCATGGTTTGGTCTGGTGTACCAGAAAAAAAAGCTCTTTGGTACGGTGGACTTTATGGGTCGGTTTTCTTAACAACTATTGAAATTTTAGACGGTCATTCAAAAGAGTGGGGAGCATCTTGGGGAGATTTAATTGCAAATACAAGTGGAACGGCTTTGTTTATGGCTCAAGAGCTTTTATTTAAAGAACAAATCGTTCAATTGAAATATTCGTTTTGGCCATCTGATTACGCCAGTAAAAGACCTGATTTATTGGGTGAAAACACTATTCAACAAGCAGTAAAAGATTATAACGCTCAATTATATTGGCTTTCTGCTAATATTAATAGTATTGCAGAAACCCCATTACCAAATTGGTTAAACATAGCCTTCGGTTATGGAGCTAATGGTATGATAAACGGTACACCAAATGAGCTTAATCAAAATAGAGAGTATTACGTTGGGTTAGATGTTAATCTAAGAAAAATAAAAACCGGAAACTCTATTATTGATAAATGTTTTAAGATTTTAAGTTTTATAAAAATTCCTATGCCAACATTAAAACATACTAATGACAAGCTAACATTTTATCCTATTTATTATGGTCAATAAATTTAAGGTAGGTGACATAATCAAAATTATTGATCAAAGTGGTGGGGGTAAAATTTTATCTATTAAAGATGATAAAGCTGTAATTCTTAATCAAGATGGTTTTGAAGAGGTAATTGGGATAAATTCAATCATTATTAGTGATACTATTTCTGAAAATGCCCTACGAAATTGTTATATCCCGGATACACCAAAACAACGATCAAGAAAAAAGAAAGAAACTATTTTATTTAAAAGTAAATCAAACGATTTATGGGAGATTGACTTACACATAGAAAATTTGCTGGATAATTATTACCACATGAGTAATTATGAGATCATTAGCTATCAATTAGAGAAGTGTGAGGAAATTATTTTTAAGGCCATACAAACTAGAGTACGAAAATTGGTTATTATTCATGGTAAGGGGCAGGGAGTATTGAGAAATGAAGTGCATAATTTACTACAATCTTTAAATCTTGACTTTAAAGATGCTGATTACCTAAAATATTCTGGCGGTGCTACCGATGTATTCTTTAGATAAAAAGGACTATTTTCATAGTCCTTTTTGAGTTGGAAACAGAATTAGTTATTGATTAATCTAAATTCTGTTCTTCTATTTATTGCATGTTCTCTTTCAGTACAAGAAACGCCATCCGAACATCTATTTTTAAGTCGTACTTCTCCATATCCATTAGCTACCAATAAACTGGGATTTATTCCTCTTATCTGTAAGTATTTAACAACTGCTTGAGCTCTATTTTCTGAAAGTGTCTGATTAGACTCATAAGTTCCCCGAGAATCAGTATGAGAAGCAATTTCAAGCTTTGCAGTAGGATTATTAGCTAGAATAGGTAATAACTTATTATCAATAATATCCTTAGCTTTATTAGTTAGATTAGCACTGTTTAAATCCCAGTTTATAGGCAAAACTTGGTATTCAACTAAACTACAATCAACTTCTTTCCAACTGGTTAATCCGCCTTTCTTCTTTAAAACTTCTCTAGTAATTGTTTTATACTCGTCAGGAATAATTTCTTCAATTGTTTTAGCGTTTTCCACTTTAATGGTTTTAGTAATAGTAGCGTATTCAGCAGGTTTAATTTCTTCAATTACTTTTGCTTGTTCTATTATAACTCGCTTTGTATAATTAGATTTTTGACCTTTTAATGGTTTTCTGTTGACTGTTGCATTATTGATTAATTTTTTGACTGGTATTATTTCAAATTCTGCTGGATAACCTTTATAACACCAATATTTACAATCATCAGGATTACTAGATTCACAATCTGGATTTGATCCTCCAATTTCCCATTGAGCATACTTTGGCTTTATTTCAATAGTTTCATAATCGTCTTTAAATGATGCCGGAGTAGCTGTAAAATAGTAGGCATTTTCTTTTTTGGTATAGTCAACCGATTCTTTACCCCATTTTGCAGGAATTACTTTTAGTTTTTTCTCAGCTTCTTTTACAATTACTCTTTCTGTTATTTTTTCAAACTTTGCAGGAATTGTTTTAAGAATTTTATGAGAAGGTTTTACTAAAACTTTGATTTCTTCATTTACGTAAACATCAGGAGTTGTACATCTTACATAACATTTACCTGGTTCAGGATTTTCAGGTAAATCCTGAGAAAATGATTGTGTAATAGCAAAAAATAAAAATAATAGAATAAGTGTTCTTTTCATGACAATAAGGATTTAATATTTAAAGCAAATATACCCTTATAATTTTATCATTGGTACTTTTTGGACTCTATTAATACAATTTCAGAAAGTTGCTCAACACCAATACTTCCTTTTATAGCGTTAACAATTATCTTTTTGTCTTTATCCAGTAGATACACTTTAGGAGTTCCATTTATATCATATATTTGCTTGATATAAGGAAATGGGGTCACGTAAGGATCGTTTTGTCTATCAAATTCGCCATCAATAAATGTTTTAAACTCAGCAACATTTATCCAGTCACCAGTATCATAGGTGTTTATGAAATCAACCCATTTTTCTCTATCCAATTCAACACAAACAGCTACTACCTCAATACTAATTCCATCAGCAAGCCATTGGTCATAGTTTTGTTTAATAGCTGGTATTTCTTTTTTACAATGCCCACAATCTGGATCATAAAAAATAATCATAGTCAAATCAGTTGAAATTTGATGTAAGTTGTGTATGACCTCTGAGGAGTCTCTAAGAACTAAATTAGGAGCTTTTGAGCCAATAATTAATGGTTCAATAGTTTCTGCTCTGTCAACAATTTTAAACATTTGGGCTTCATCTATCCAATCAACTTCATTAGTAGCATAATATTTGTTTACTAAATGGACAAATACTTTTTCTTGACCCATAATTTTTGAACGTTCATAGTTAGAAGTTAAATAGGAGACAAGGTATTTAAACACTTCTGGATTTTGTTTTGACTTGGAAATAAGATAATCACATGAAATAATCAAGGAGTCCGGTGTTTTTGCAGTCAAATTTTCCAAGTAAGTATTTATTTTACTGTGAAAAACAGGTGATCTTAATAAACGACTATCTGAAAAGTCAAAATTGTCAAAAAAATGAGATTTGTAATACTTAAATTGAAAGGTACTATCAATGGTGCCATCAGTATTTACAGGTGATTCTGGAACATCTATCTCTTTACTTGCTAATAAAATTTTACTAAAAAATATATCGGGATTTTCAGAAGTAAAATTTTCTTGGAATTGCATCACAGTATTACCAAGTTCTTGTATTTTATCTTCAAGTTGTGTTTTTTCTTGACCAGCTAAATTTTCAGATTTTGATTGTAAAGATTTAAGTTTAAGTTGTTGCTGAGCAATGTATTGCATATATCCATAAAATTTTTTGTTTTCAATAGAATTCTCAAATTTCATTTTGCCAATCAAATCGTCTTTACTTGTAGTAAATGAAAAATTATTTTCTGTAATAACAACTTCAAAATAATTTCCATCGGGAAGAACTACCATATACATCCCATGTTCTAATGCTGTTTCTCCTTCAAACACAAAACGTCCATTATTATCAATAATTGCTGTGTCTTTTGCATATTGTTTGTTGCCATAATAGTAGGCTAGCATACAGGTGCTATCTGAAAGTCCAACAACTTGACCTTCATATTTATAACCCTGTGCAATAGCTGATAAAATGGAAAATAATCCTAAAAATATTAGTGTTAATTCTTTTTTCATAGTACTAAATTAAATATTCTCTATTTATAAACGATAATTGTTTAAATCTATTTTAACGCCTTATTTTTAAGATAACCATCAATAAAAACAGCTGCGATAATAATTAGTGACCCTACATAAAATGAAAGGTTCATACTTTCTGAATCTCCAAAAATAATCAATGCTAACAAAATACTGTATATAGGTTCTAAATTAACTGCCATAATAACATTGTAGGCTGATAATTTTTTCATCACTTCAACACTCACAACAAATGCAAAACTTGTACATAATCCGCCTAATACTATAAGGTAAATAACATCATTAGTACTTATTTTTAAACTAGATATTGAAAAATCCTGCTTGAATAAAAAATACACTGAAATCATCATTAGTCCAGCTAGCATTTCAATAAATGTGATTTTTTCTGCCTCTACTTTTGAAATATAAATCCCATTATAAATAGTAAATATAGTAGCTAAAAAAGCTGCTATTATGCCATATACAAAACCCATTATATATGTGGATTCTGCATTCATAGCAACTCCAATAGCTAATAATACTACTAAACCTAAAATAAACTCCCTAAGTATTACTTTTCGTTTTAAAATAATTGGCTCTAAAAAAGTTGAAAATAGGGAAGAGGTACCCATGCAAACAACTGCTATAGATACATTAGATATTTTAATGCTCTCAAAAAAGAATAACCAATGTGCTGCAACTACTAACCCAACACCAAAAATTTTGATAAAATCAACTTTTTTTATCTTAAAACCTATTGTAAAATATAGATAAACGGCAATTAATAACAGTGCAAATAGCATTCTATACCAAACAAGTACATCAGATGATGTATGAATTAACTTTCCCAATACACCGGTAAAGCCCAATAGGATAACTATTAAGTGCATACTCAATAGACTATTATTTTGTACAAATTGTCTCAAAAATCATTAATTTTAACTTGCAAATCAAAATCTTTGTTTTTAATAATACAAGTAAAATATGTTAGCAGTTGTTTCTCCAGCAAAATCACTAAACTTTGAAAGTGATTCTCCAATAAAACTACATTCAATTCCAGATTTTTTAGATACAAGTCAAACAATCATAAATGAATTGCAAGCATTGTCACCAAAAGAAATTAGTTCATTAATGAATATAAGCGACGACTTAGGAATATTAAATTACGAACGTTTTCAACAATGGAAAACTCCATTTAATCTTTCTAATGCTAAACAAGCAGTTTTTGCATTTTCTGGCGATGTTTATAATGGATTAGAAGCAAGTTCTTTGTCTTCAGAAAATATTGATTATGCTCAAAAACATTTTAGAATTCTTTCAGGTTTATATGGAATTCTAAAACCACTTGATTTGATTCAAGCATACAGACTTGAGATGGGAACTAAAATTAGAGTATCATCCAAAAAAGATCTTTATAATTTGTGGAAAGAGAAAATAACATTCAATGTTCTAAACGATTTAAAAGAAAGTAAAACCAACTATTTACTGAATTTGGCTTCAAATGAATACATAAAATCAATTGATTTAAAACAGCCAGATTTTGATGTTATTACGCCAATTTTTAAAGATTTCAAAAATGGGCAATTTAAAATGATTAGTTTTTTTGCCAAAAAAGCACGTGGCATGATGGCTAGATTTTTCATAGAAAATAAAATTAAAAATCCAGAAGATTTGAAAGGGTTTAATTTAGATGGATATAGCTACAATGAAGAATTGTCAGCGGAAAAACCATTTACATTTACAAGAATACATAGCTAAACTCTTCTTGATTTAACTATTTATAGTCTGTCACCATCTAGATAATTACTCAAGTAAATATCAGATTTAGTGTTAATAACTTTTTTTTTGACCGTGATGTAGTACTTATTTATTTAAAAAATAAAAATTGAATGAAAATTATAAATTGATTAACGTATTTTATCTTATAATTTAAAAAATATACAATAATTAAATTTGCTTTATTACACATAATAGATTGATTTACAGTATATTATATATTTAATCAGATGTTAATTAGATTTATAATCACGCTATAATTTTTAGAATAAAAAAAATTAATATCTAATGTCTGTCATATTTCTTTAACATGTAATGACTTTTATAGTAATATGGGGAAGAATATTGTCAATAAGTATTTTTATTTTTTTGTATATTTCAGATAGAGGTAGCCATTTTTTTATAAATTGAACACTTATTTAATAACTAATTAATTTTAAACTTTAAATTTTATATTATGGCATTTTCACACACAAATAGTAAAGGTCAGACTTACTTCTTAAATTCTAAAGACGTTACTTTAAAGTCTACTGGAAGAGTTCAAACAATTTATTTCTTTTCAAAAGACGAGCGTAGCACTGGTTTAGATGCGGTTCCAGCTGGAAAGACAGTCGTAGAAAACCCAAAAACTGGTCTTCCTTTTCTAAAGAAAGCATAATTATAACTCAAATAACGAGTTAAAAAACCCCTTCTTGAGAAGGGGTTTTTTTATTATATCACTTCAAACCTATTTAATAGGGATAAAAGGTTAGCTTTGCAAGCATTAACAAAAGTATATACACTTGAAAAATTTCTCAGATTTAGGCCTATCAAAGTCATTAAATAAAGTTCTTCCAGAATTAGGTTTCGAGAAACCAACTCCAATTCAACTCCAATCTATTCCTCTACTCTTAAATGAAAAGCAAGATTTTATTGGTCTTGCACAAACTGGAACCGGAAAAACTGCTGCATTTGGTTTACCACTATTGCAGTGGATAAATTCAAAAAATAAAAGTACACAAGCACTTGTTCTAGCACCTACAAGGGAGTTAGGACAACAGATTGCTCAACAATTAACTACTTTTTCAAAATATTTATCTGGGGTTAAAATTCAATCTGTATATGGTGGTGCTTCCATCGTAGTTCAGATGAAGGATATAAAAAAACATAATCCTCAAATTATTATTGCTACACCAGGAAGACTTCTAGATTTGATTAGAAGAAAAGTTATTAATTTGAGTACAGTTAAATTTGTGGTACTGGACGAGGCTGATGAAATGCTCAACATGGGATTTAAAGAAGATTTAGATCAAATTCTTTCATTTACTGGAGATGAAAAGAATACCTGGTTGTTTTCAGCTACAATGCCAAAGGATATTAGAGCAATTATTAAAAATTACATGACTAATCCTGTTGAAGCAAAGGTATCAACAGGAAATCAAGTCAACGAAAATATAAAACACCAATATTGTCTCTTAAAATCATCAGAAAAATTTGAAGGTCTAAAACGTATTTTAGACTCTGAAGAACAATTTAGGGGAGTTATATTTTGTAGAACACGCTTAAAAACTCAACAACTAGCCGACGAGCTTAATAAAAATGGCTATCTATCTGAAGCCTTACATGGTGACTTATCTCAAGCTCAAAGAGATAGGGTAATGAAGCGATTTAAAAGCCACAATCTAAAAGTATTAATAGCAACTGATGTTGCTGCTCGTGGTATAGATGTAAATGATTTAACCCACGTAATTCATTACGCTTTACCAGATGACCCATCCTATTACACACACAGAAGTGGGCGAACCGCCAGGGCTGGCAAAAAAGGAGTTTCAATTTCACTTTTAACCAAAAGAGATTTAAGAAAACTTGATATTCTTGAACGTAGCTTAAAACTTAAAATTGAAAAAATAAATGTTCCAACTGTAGATAGTATTTTATCAACTAGACTGAATAAATGGGCACAGTCAATTATAGATACGCCAACAAATAAAAAAATGAGAGGCGAAATCCTTACAAATATCCAAATGCAACTAGGTCAATTGACTTATGAAGAATTAGTAGAAAAGCTCGTAAATAAAGAAATTGAAGCCTTAAATTATAATAACGCTCCATCAATAAGCAACACACCTTCTACAAGAAAAAAAGAGAATAGAAAATCAGAAAGAACTTCAACAAGAGATAAGAGATCTACAAAAAAGAGAGTACGTTTTTTCATGAACATCGGTAAAGTTGATGGTGTTAATAAAGGTGATATTCTAGATTTCATAACTGATACCGCAAAAATTAGAAAGTCTGATATTGGAAATATTGACATTCAAAAAAATTGCAGTTTTATAGAAATTGATAATAGGCATTCAAAATCATTTTCAAATCACTTCAAAGGAATTTTTGTTGATGGAAGAGAACTAAGAGTAAATAAAGATTCCAAGTAATCATTAATGAATTATTTATCTGTTGATACTATTTCCAAGAGTTATGGAGAAAGAGTACTTTTTGAATCAATAACATTTGGAATTTCAAAGGGAGATAAAATCGCTCTAATAGCCAATAATGGTAGTGGCAAATCTACTTTACTAAAAATTATTGCATCTATAGATAACCCTGATGAAGGTAAGATATCTTTTAAAAAAGGGGTTTCAACCGCTTATTTGCCTCAAGTATCAGATTTTGATGATAACTTATCAATAAGAGAAGTTATCGACAATACCCCAACAAAAGTTAGACAGCTAATCAAAGAGTATAATTCACATCTTAAACAGATTGAAAAAAATAATAATACTCTCAATAATAATATATTAGAAGAGTTAACTAATAAAATGGATAAATACAATGCTTGGGACTATGATAGTAGAATTCAAAAAGTATTGTCCATTTTTAACTTGAATGATACTCAAAAAAAAATATCAACCTTATCAGGGGGTCAAAAAAAACGCTTATCACTGGCATTACTACTTATTGATGACCCAGAACTATTATTGTTAGACGAACCGACAAATCATTTGGATATAGAGATGATTGAATGGTTAGAAAAATATCTTCAGCAACAAAGCATTACTCTTTTAATGGTGACTCATGATCGCTACTTTTTAGATAGAGTATGTAATAGAATACTAGAGCTCGAAGATGGTACTTTATACAACCATAAAGGTAATTATTCTTACTTTTTAGAAAAACGTGCTATTCGCGAATCCAATTTTAATACCGAATTATCGAAAGCTGGTAAATTATTAAAAAAAGAACTTGAATGGATAAGACAGTCTCCTAAAGCAAGGACTACTAAATCAAAAGCTAGGATTAATAGCTTTAATACTCTTAAGAAGAAAGTTTCTGGCAAGAAAATAAAACAAGAGCTCAAACTAGATGTTAAAATGAGTAGAGTAGGAGGCAAAATACTTGAACTTAAAAAAGTATATAAGTCCTATAATAATTTAAAAATTCTTCAAGGGTTTGATTACACATTCAAAAAAGGTGATAGAATAGGAATTATTGGTAAAAATGGAGTTGGAAAATCAACTTTTTTAAATATTATAACAGGCAATGAAACCGCAGATAGTGGGAAAATAAATATAGGTGAGACAATTGTTTTTGGATATTTTTCGCAAAATGGTATTGAAATTAAGGAAGATAAGCGAGTTATAGACTGCTTAAAAGATATAGCTGAAGTAATAGAAATGTCTAATGGCTCTAAAATTACAGCTTCTCAACTTTTAACACATTTCATGTTTCCTCCGAACGCACAACATACTTACATTTCGAAATTGAGTGGTGGAGAACAGAGACGACTTTTTTTGCTAATGACTTTAATGAAAAATCCAAACTTTTTGATTCTGGACGAACCCACAAATGATTTGGATTTAATTACGCTAAATAGACTTGAAGAATTTTTGATAGACTTTCAAGGTTGTTTACTGATAGTATCTCATGATAGGTATTTTATGGATAAGCTTACCAATCACTTATTTATATTTAAAGGAGACGGAGTTATAAAAGATGAATACTCAACTTATTCTGAATTTAGACAAAAACAAATTGAAGAAGAAAAGGAAAATAAATCAACCCATTTAAATACTAAAAACGAATTAAAAAACAATAAATCTAATAAAGTCAGCTATAAAGACAAATATGAATATGAACAGCTATCAAAAGAAATTCAATCTTTAGAAAAAGACAAAAAAAATTTAGAGGAGGAACTTATAAATCAATCTCTTTCATTCGAAGAAATTCAAGGTATTAGCTTGAAGCTAAATGAAGTGATTACCGAATTAGATTCAAAAACTGACCGATGGATAGAGCTTGACGAATTATTTTAATTAAAATTTTATAGACAAGTTTTTCCGTATACCTCTTGACATATTCTCTGCCTTTAATTTTATTATCATCGCATTTTCTCCAATAAAATATGTGTCAACAGTTTTAAACCAAAGTGCTAACCACTTATCAAAATGATAAGTGGTTAAAGGTGTTTTTTTATTTACTAAAATATGCTTCAACATAGGGTTACCATTATATTCAGTCCGCCCAAACAATATCATAGACCAAAATTTATACATTTGAGGTAGGTGATGTACCCAATCAACTTTATGTATAACATTAAAAATATAATTTAAGTCTTCATCCTTACTCACTTCACTGTAAAAGGAGTCTACCAACAATCGAATATCATCTATTGATTTTAATTCTCTTTTCATTAGAAAAGTAAAGCAAAAAATATCATTAAAATTGATAGAAAAGTCGAAACTAAAAACAGTAGTATTACCCATTTTATAGGTGATTGTGCTATAGCAGCCGTATTAGAAGCCATAGCTAAGGAAACAACCAATGCTAATGGATAAAAGAACGAATTCTGATGTTGTTCAAATAAATAATAAACAGCAATTGAGCCTATAGCTGTACTTACTGTAATAGTAAACATCATTATTGAAAAGCGATAGAATTCTAATTTTTCCCAAAAAGATGAATCAATAGTTGTTTTGAAAAGTTTCATGGTTTTAATAATTTTGTATTATATACAAAGTTACTAACTGAGTAATTTTTTGTGTATGACTTAAATCATATAAAAAAACTTATTACTGCTTTGATTCCAATAGACATACTTACTAAGTATAATGCCGATTTAATCGTTTTAAAGAAAAATGAATTTTTGTTCAATGAAAGTAGTATTCCAAGATTTTATTTCCAGATTCAAGAAGGAGAGGTAAAAGTATTTAATACAAATAAAGATGGAAAAGAATACATTCATTCTATCTTTTCAAAAGATAGAGGAATAGGAGAGGTGGCATTGCTTGGAGAGTTCAATTATCCAACAAGTTGTTCCGCAACCAAAAACTCCAAAATTTGGCGATTAGCCAAAAAAGATTTTGTAAAATTACTTAAAACTAATCCTGAAATTCATTTTGAAATTTCTAAAGCAATTTCAAAAAGAATGTACTTTAAAGCAGTAATTTCTACAGAAATTTCTATTGAAAATCCAGAGCATCGTATTTTAACTCTTATAGATTACCTTAAATATACGATATATAATATCGGTAAGCCCTTTGATTATAAAGTTGAATTAAGTCGTCAACAAATTGCTGATTTAATCGGTTTAAGAGTTGAAACAGTTATTCGAACAATTAAAAAACTTGAAGCTAAAAAGAAAATTAAACTGAAAAACTCCAAAATATACAGGTGAATAAACTTTAGATATTTATTACTAACTAATCTTTAAACAACATGAAAAAAAATATAATATATATCATTTTTTTTGCCCTAATTCCATCAATTTACTCATGTAAAGTAAATCCATTTACAGGTAAAAATACCCTAAACATGTATCAATCTAATGACCAATTGTATCCAATGGCATTTCAGGAATACAATAAGTTTTTATCGGAACATAAAGTCATAACTAATACTAAAGAAAGTCAACTAATTACCACTGTTGGTAAAAAAATAGCTATTGCTGCAGATAAATGGTTGAAAGCCAACGGCTATCCAAATTATCTGAAAGATTATAGATGGGAATATAATCTAGTAGAAGATAAAACAGTAAACGCTTGGTGTATGCCTGGCGGTAAAATTGTATTTTATACAGGAATATTACCTATAACACAATCTGAAACTGGTATTGCTGTTGTTATGGGGCATGAAATAGCACACGCCTTAGCCGACCATGGTGCACAACGAATGAGTGCAGGTGCTTTACAACAAGCCGTCGCAATTGCGGGTAATGTAGCCTTAAGTGAAAATGAAATAAAAAGGCAAAAATTTAACGCTGTGTATGGAATTGGAAGCACATTAGGAGTTATGTTACCTTTTAGTAGAAGTCACGAAACTGAAGCCGATAAAATAGGCTTAATGATTATGGCTATAGCAGGTTACAATCCAGATGAAGCAGCTAAACTTTGGATGAGAATGAAAGCTAATAATTCTACACATACTCCAGAATTTTTAAGTACACATCCATCAAATGATACCAGAATTAAAAATTTAAAATCTTGGGCAGCCGATGCAAAAACTGAAGCAAGTAAATTTGGAGTTAGTTCATTTAAATAATATATTGAATGATAATTAATATTATGTTAAATAGCTTTTTTTAAGAAAAAAGGGATGTAAAAATACTATCCCCTTTCTTGTATTATTTTAATTTTTCAGTTACTTCTTTATATTTAACATCATTACCATTTCGGTAATAGAGTTCTTTAAGTACTAAAAGTATATTTCTGTCATTACTCTGTAATTCATGACACTTTTCAATATATGGTAATCCCTTTAACATAAAATTATCAGCTTTTTGTTTTGCTACGTCGTATTTCTTAAAATCTTTAATATTATTAGCTTCATTAAGCATTTCACCACCCTTATTATAATACATAACCCCTAAATTATATAAAGCATCATAAAAATCTGGCTTTATATCTATGGCTTCTAAATATGCTTTTTCTGCTTTTTCAAAATCATTCAAATTGTCATAGCTACTTCCTAGTGCAAAAAATAACTGGTGATTATTGGGATCTTCTTCAACTGCCAATGTGAGAAGTTCCTCAGCTTTAACAAAATCTTCTTTCGATAAATAATAGTTTAACTCGGCTATTATTAAATTTACGTCAGTTTCAAAATAATCTCTTCCAGATTTAATAACTTCCATAGCTAACTCATCATTACCCTCCTCTAAATGAATATTTGACATGTAAGAATAAATTTGAGGGTCTTGATAATTAATATCAATTAATTTTTGAAGGTAATTTTTAGCATCTTGATTATTTTTTTCAGCATATGAAACATAAAATAAGTTTATCCAAACGCTTTCTTCAGTGACATTACTTTTACTTAAGTTTTCTTTAGAATATGGAAATAAGTCAAATATTTTATTGAACATGGTCTTGGCTGAAGAATAGTCTTTAGAATTATAAAACTCTATACCTTTATTAAACAAGCCGACACCGGCCTTAGTGAGATTAGTTTTTAACTCATCTTTATCAAACCACTTCTTTGCTTTTGGATGATTGTATAGCGCCAGATAACTTTCTGTACATTTAAGTATAGCCATATCATCCATAGATTTATAATTTTCATTTGAATGAATTTCATAATAAATTTTACCTCTGTAATTATACATCTTAACGTCGTTAGAAGTACTAGAGTTTGAGGCAGCTAGCTCAATATATTCTACTGCTTCATCTATTTTTTCTTTTTCAAGTGCTCTAAATGCGTTTTGTACATTACTTTTTTGTGCAAATGCAGTAGCAAAGCAAAAAATGCTATATACTAATATGCTAAATCTAAATAATCTAAGTTTCATTTATTTAATTTTTAATTCAACAACTTTACCGAATTTTTCAAGCTTATCTTTCAAGGCGTACTTATTTCCTACTACTACTACTACGTGATTTTCGGCATCTAAGTATTTATTAGCTAAAGTTTTTATATCATTGGTAGATAAGCTCTTTAAAATATCTTTTTGTTTAGATATATAGTTTCTATCTAAACCATAACGCTGTATTCTTGCTAAAAAACGTGTTTTTTGAAAGGCTGTTTCATACCTTAAGGCATCTGAGTTTGAAATAGAGTTTTGAGTAAAAGCTAATTCTTCCTCATTTATTCCATTAGCAATATAACTTTCTAATTCTGAATATATTTCAGATAATGCACTGTCAGTTGCTTCAGATCTTACGGAAGTATTGATATAAAAAATACCATCAGTATCATTTCCGTCAAATGCGGAACGAATTCCATAAGTATAACCCTTATCTTCTCTTAAATTTAGGTTTAATCGACTACTAAAAGTACCTCCAAATAAGAAATTCATAACATAAGCTTTATAATAATCACCATATGCATCATACTTTAACCCTTTGTGTGCTAATGTGATAATAGATTGAGGACCTGGTTTATGAACAAGATAAATCGTTTTGCCTTGAATTGATGACAAAGGAATATTTTTGTTGATTTCAATCTCCTCACCTTCCCATTGATTTAAAAACTTCAGTTTAGGCATAACTTGCTCTTTAGTCATATCACCCACCACAACCACGCTAGCAAGTGCTGAGTTGTACTGTTTTTTGTAGAATGATTTAACTTCAGAAAGCTTAAGTTTTTCTATCCCTTTAACTGTTGGCATCATTCCTCTAATTGTTTTTCCATATAGAATACTAGCCATAGCTTCGCTAGCCATATTTCGAGCTGATTTCTTGTTGTTATTGATGGATTCTTTTAATTGCTTCTTATTACGTTCAAAATCTTCTTCACTAAAAGCTGGGTTAAATAATTTTTCCCTTAATATCTCTATGGTTTCATCAACATTGGATACTAAACTTGATACAAAAATACTGGAAGTTCTTTCACTAGAACTAAATGAAATTGAACTGCCCAAACCATCAAGCTTTGAACTTATTTCTTCAGTTGAATAATTTTTAGTCCCTTCATTAAGAAGCATTGCTGTTAAATCTGATAAACCAGCTTTCTTAACATCGTCTATTAATAAATCACCACCTTCTAATGTAATTAGAAAATTAACTTTTGGTACTTCTTCGTTTTCAGCTCCAATTACTGGTATGGAAGTACCTCCTTCCATAGCATTTAAATTAACATTACTTTCGTAATAAACAGGTACTTTTACTGACTTAGCTTCTCCTGCTGTAGGACGAATTGACCGGTCAAATGAATCTACTGGTCTGTTATAAACTAATCCTTCATATTGTGCATCTTTCTTAAAAGGAACATGAGAAAATGGATTGATACTTTTTACTGAATCTTCCGAGCCAAATGGAAGTGGGAAATAATCAATTCCAACACTCTTTTTATTCTTAATATATTTATTATAAACACGTTTAACATCTTCTAATGTTACTGACTCGTAACGCTCAATTTCTTTACCAAAGTTATATGGCTCGTTATTTTTTATATCGAGTAGATATGCCCACATAGTTAACTGTGAAGCTTTTCCTTGAACACTGGATAAACCATCAATAATATCAGAACGCATTTTAGATTTGAATCTATCTAAAGCCTCTTGAGTTATAAATTGGTCAAAATTGTTTATGATTTCATTAATTTTTGTCTCAGTTTCAGCAAAAGTAAACTCTGGATACGATATCACTTGAATCATAAACTCACCGGTCAGTTCTGAACAAGGGTGCATAACTACTGCTTGTACAGCCTTCTCAGTTTTAACAAACTCTTTATAAAACTGCGAGTTATTTCCACCTCCCATCATATTTGCTAAAGCATCAAGTGGTGCCTCGTCTTTATGATAATTACCTACCGTAGGATAAACAAAGGCTGCCATTGGAAAATATATTCGGTCAGCAAATTTTCTATACTTATTTTGTGGAAGAATTACTCGAGGAACTCTTAAATTTCTAACTTCTTGACCCTTTGGGATAGATCCAAAATATTTTTTTGATAAAGCTAATACATCCTCAGAATTTATATCGCCTGAAACAACTAAATAAGCATTGTTTGGACCATACCACCTCAAAAAGAAATCTTTTAATTCATTGACAGTTACACGATCTAAGTCATCAACATAACCAATTGTTGGCCATGAATAAGGGTGGCCTTTAGGGTATAGTGTTTGGTCTTTTACTTCCCAAAGCATACCGTAGGGTACATTGACCTGATTCTGCATTTTTTCGTTTTTAACTGCATCTCTCTGATTTTCAAATTTTTCTTGAGTTACTGCATTTAATAAATAACCCATTCTGTCAGCTTCTAACCACAGTGCAGTTTCTAATTGATTACTTGGAATAGTTTGATAATAATTCGTCCTATCTCTATTAGTTGTACCGTTCATAGTACCTCCACTCTCTGAAATAATTTTAAAATGCTCATCATCACCAACATGCTCTGATCCTTGAAACATCATGTGCTCAAAGAAGTGTGCAAAACCAGTCATACCAATTTGTTCTCTGTTTGAACCTACATGATAGGTAACTTCAACATGAACCATTGGGTCTGAATTATCTTCGTGTATTAATATTGTAAGGCCATTATCAAGTTGCCAAACTTCATATGGTATATCATATTCACTTTGCTTGGTAACATCATGTAATTGTGTTTGAGCAAGTAAACCAAAAGTTGTAAATAATACAACTGATAGTGTCAATAGAAATTTTTTCATAATAAAAGTTTTTTAAGATATTATATTTTGAATAACAAAGTTAATATGAAAATTATTCATCAGATGTATTAGCCTCTGTATTTGAATCAGACAAAGATTCATTATTTTCAACTTCTTCTGAAGCTGCAGGAACCTTTGCTACTGCTGCAATTGAATCTTTTTCTCTCAGTTTTATAATTCTAACACCTTGTGTAGCACGACCCATTTGTCGTAAATCAGCTACTGAAATTCTAATGGTGATTCCTGATTTGTTAACGACCATTAAATCATTCTCGTCTGTTACATTTTTAAGTGCTATCAAACTACCTGTTTTATCAGTCACATTGATTGTTTTTACACCTTTACCACCTCTATTTGTAATTCTGTAATCTTCAATGCTAGATCGTTTACCATATCCGTTCTCAGAAACAACTAAAACATCTGATTCGAAATCGTTTACACATATCATTCCAACCACTTCGTCTGAATTAGAAGCTAAAGTTACCCCTCTAACACCGGAGGCAGTTCGACCCATTGGACGAACTTTTTCTTCCTCAAATCGAATAGCTTTACCAGATTTTACAGCCAACATTATTTGTGAATTTCCTGTTGTTAACTTGGCTTCTAGAAGTTGATCCTCTTCACGGATTGTAATTGCATTAATTCCATTTTGACGAGGTCTTGAATAAGCCACTAAAGAAGTCTTTTTGACAACACCTTTTTTAGTACACATAACTACATAATGATTATTGACATACTCTTCATCTTTCAAATCTTTGGTGTTGATGAATGCCATAATCTTATCATCAGAAGGAATATTGATCATATTTTGAATTGCTCTTCCTTTAGTGGCTTTTGCACCTTCTGGAATTTCAAAAACTCTTAACCAAAAACATCTACCTTTTTCTGTGAAGAAAAGCATGTAATCGTGGTTATTAGCAACAAAAATATCTTCTAAGAAATCAGAATCTCTAGTAGTAGCACCTTTGGATCCTACTCCACCTCTATTTTGTGATTTGTATTCGGTGAGTTTTGTACGTTTGATATATCCTAAATGAGAAATTGTAATGGCTACTTCTTCATTTGGAATCATATCTTCTATTCTAAAGTCTTCCCCACCATATTCAATTGTTGAACGTCTTTCATCACCATATTTTTCTTTGACTTCTAATAATTCCGTCTTTATGATACCCATTCTCACATCTTCATTATCTAAAATATTTTTCAAATGAGAAATGGTTTTCATAAGCTCGTCGTACTCCCCTTTTAACTTATCTCTTTCAAGTCCAGTAAGCTTTTGTAGTCTTAAGTCAAGTATCGCCCTAGCTTGAGTCTCGGATAAATTAAAGTTAGACATTAAGCCATTTCTGGCGTCTTCAGGAGTTCTTGATGAACGAATTAAAGATATGACATCATCCAAGTGGTCTAAGGCTATAAGGAGTCCTTCCAATATGTGAGCTCTTTTTTCAGCTTGCTCTAACTCAAATTGTGTTCTTCTAACAACAACTTCATGTCTGTGATCCACAAAATGTTCAATCAGTTGTTTAACATTTAATTGTTCAGGTCTACCTTTTACTAAAGCAATATTATTTACACTGAAAGAAGATTGTAATTGAGTGTATTTAAATAGTTTATTAAGAACAATGTTTGGAATAGCATCTCTTTTCAACTCATAAACGATTCGCATCCCTTTTCTATCGGATTCATCTCTTATGTCGTGAATACCATCAATTTTTTTATCATTAATCAAATCAGCTGTTTTTCTAATCATTTCAGCTTTGTTGACCATGTAAGGAATTTCAGAAACTATAATAGCTTCTCTGTTTCCTACTTCTTCAAAAGAAGTTTTTGCACGAATAACAACTCTTCCCTTTCCAGTTTCGAAAGCATTTTTCACACCTTCATAACCGTAAATAATTCCACCGGTTGGGAAATCAGGTGCTTTGATATGCTGCATTAATCCTGCGACATCGATATCTCTATTTTCAATCAAAGCTACTGTTGCGTCAACGACTTCAGATAAGTTGTGTGGTGCCATATTAGTTGCCATTCCAACAGCAATACCAGAAGTACCATTACATAAAAGATTTGGAATTCTAGAGGGTAAAACAACTGGCTCTTTAATTGAATCATCAAAATTTAACTGATAATCAACTGTATTTTTATCAATATCTGACAGCAACTCTTCAGCAGCTTTTCTTAGACGTGCCTCAGTATAACGCATGGCGGCAGGACTATCACCATCAATTGAACCAAAATTACCCTGCCCATCAACCAACATATAGCGAAGCGACCACTCTTGTGCCATTCTTACCATTGTATCATAAACAGAGGTGTCTCCATGAGGGTGAAACTTACCAAGTACTTCACCAACTATACGAGCTGATTTTTTATATGACTTAGTAGAAGTAACTCCAAGTTCATGCATTCCGTATAAAACTCTACGGTGAACGGGTTTTAATCCATCTCTTACATCAGGTAAAGCTCTTGAAACAATAACAGACATCGAATAATCGATGTATTTTGACTTCATTTCTTCCTCTATGTTGATAGGTATAATTTTTTCTCCGTCCGCCATAATTTTATAATTAAAAAACAGTTAATAATGATGACGAATTTAACTAATAAAGACGCTGGTTCACATAAATTTTAACCAATAATTATTAACAGAAAAAATGTTGATAAATCAACCAGTTTGTTTCGCATTTCATAACGTTCTTATGATTAATTTGCTATCATAAAATTTAAGCACAAATGGATTCTAAATTTTCACAACGATTAAACGATGTATTAAGTTACAGTAAGGAAGAGGCATTAAGGCTAGGACATAACTCTATTGGCCCAGAACATTTTCTTTTGGGTATTTTGCGTGATGGCAAAGGTTCTGCCGCAATGATATTGAAAGCTCTTGAAGTAGACTTAGTCGCATTGAGAAAAGTCGTTGAAAATTCCATATTCAACAATGAAAAAAGTGATTATTCAGATCAATCAAGTTTGGAACTTAAAAAACAAGCCGCTAAAGCAGTAAAACTTGCCAATTTAGAGTTACTTGTTTTTAAAAGCTCTGAAATAAGAACAATACACTTATTACTTTCAATGTTAAAAGATCCAGATAGTATAGTAACCCTATCATTAAAAAAATTCAATATTGATTACGAAGCTGTAAAAAATGAATTTACACTAATGAATGAAGGAATGAAAAATAATGAATTAGAAAACTCTGATTCATCTGACCTCAATTCACCTAGTTCCAGTCTTGGAAGTTCAGATTCGGATGATGAATTCTTTTCTGATAAACCCAATAAACCTTCCAAACCTTCAAAAAAATCATCAACACCAGTGCTGGATAACTTTGGTAGAGACTTAACCAAAATGGCTGCTGAAGATAAACTTGACCCCATCGTAGGAAGAGAAAAAGAAATTGAAAGAGTTTCACAAATTTTAAGTCGTAGAAAAAAGAATAATCCAATTTTAATTGGTGAGCCTGGTGTTGGTAAATCTGCAATAGCTGAAGGATTGGCACTTAGAATTATTCAACGAAAAGTATCACGTGTTTTATTTAACAAAAGAATAATTTCTTTGGATTTAGCTGCCTTAGTAGCTGGCACAAAATATAGAGGGCAGTTTGAAGAACGTATGAAAGCTATTCTTAATGAGTTAGAAATAAACTCAGACATCATTTTATTCATAGATGAAATTCATACTATTGTTGGTGCTGGCGGCGCATCTGGATCTTTAGATGCCTCAAATATGTTTAAACCTGCTTTAGCTAGAGGTGAACTGCAATGTATAGGCGCCACCACATTAGATGAGTATAGACAACATATAGAAAAAGATGGTGCTTTGGAAAGACGATTCCAACGCGTTATTGTTGACCCTACATCCATCGATGAAACAATTCAAATTCTTCAAAATATTAAGGAACGTTATGAAGATCACCACAATGTTATCTATACTCAAGAGGCATTGGAGTCTTGTGTAGCTCTAACCAATAGATACATGAGCGACAGACATCTACCCGATAAAGCCATAGATGCTCTTGACGAAGCTGGGTCAAGGGTACATATTAACAATATTAATGTTCCTGACAATATATTAACTCTTGAAAAAGAGCTTGATGCCATCAAACACAAAAAAATTCAAGTCATAAAGAAACAACGCTTCGAAGAAGCTGCTCATCTAAGAGATGAAGAACGTCAAATTGAAAATAACCTCAAACATGCTAAACAAGTGTGGGAGGAAGAACTTAAAAATCAACGTGAAACAGTCGACCAAGATAATGTTGCTGAGGTAGTTGCTATGATGACTGGTGTACCTGTTCAGCGTATTGCCGAACAAGAAAGTAAAAAACTTGTTCAAATGGAAAGTGATTTACAAAGCCGCGTAATTGGTCAGAATGAAGCAATTTCAAAAATTGTAAAAGCAATCAGACGAAATCGTGTTGGCTTAAAAGATCCTGAAAAACCAATCGGATCATTTATATTTCTTGGACCAACCGGTGTTGGTAAAACCCAATTAGCCAAGGAATTAGCAAAACTTATGTTCGACACTAATGACTCTCTAATAAGAATTGACATGAGTGAGTATATGGAAAAGTTTGCAGTTTCTCGATTAGTTGGATCTCCTCCTGGATACATAGGTTACGAAGAAGGTGGACAACTGACAGAAAAGGTACGACGTAAGCCATATAGTATTATCTTATTAGATGAAGTTGAAAAAGCACATCCAGATGTATTTAATCTTATGCTTCAAGTTCTTGATGATGGTTATATGACTGATAGCTTAGGAAGAAAAATAAACTTCAAAAATACTATCATCATAATGACTTCAAATATTGGCTCTAGACAATTAAAAGACTTTGGTCAGGGTGTTGGTTTTACAACAGATGCTCGTAAAAAATCTTTAGAATCGGATTCTAAAGGAGTTATCGAAAAAGCTCTTAAAAAAGCTTTTGCACCTGAGTTTTTAAATCGTATTGATGATGTCATAATGTTTAACTCATTGAGTAATGAGAACATTCATGAAATTATAGATATTGAACTTAAATCACTCTATGGAAGAATTGGTGATTTGGGATACACTCTAAAACTTGATAATAAAGCCAAAGACTTTATAGCTGATAGAGGATATGACATCAATTTTGGTGCAAGGCCACTGAAGCGTGCTATTCAAAAATACCTAGAGGATATTATTGCTGAAGAAATCGTTAATTCAAATATCGATGAAGGTGATACAATTCAAATAACTCTCGATAAAAACGAAGTTAGTTTAGAGTTAAAAATCAAAAAACCAAAAAGTAAAAAAGCAAGTAGTTAATTAAGATTCTAAGAATCGTTCAAGAATCTCTTGACTTACACCTGTATTTGAAAATCCACCATCGTGGAACAAGTTCTGCATCGTAACTGATTGTGTTAAATCAGAAAATAAAGTAACACAATATTTTGCACATGCATCTGCTGATGCGTTTCCAAGTGGAGATAATTGTTCTGCATAGTTAAAGAAACCATCAAACCCTTTTACTCCACTACCAGCTGTTGTAATTGTTGGAGACTGTGAAATAGTATTTACCCTAACTTTATTGCGTTTACCAAAATGATATCCAAAGCTTCTTGCTATACTTTCTAAAAATGACTTATTATCAGCCATATCGTTATAATCAGGAAAAGTTCGCTGTGCAGCGATATATGACAAGGCTAAAATTGAACCAAAATCATTCATAGCATCAAGTTTCCAGGCTGATTGCATTACTTTATGAAATGAAATAGCTGAAACATCTAAACCTTTTACAGTAAAGTCATAATTCTGATCAGTGTAATGTTTTCCTTTTCTGACATTTACTGACATTCCAATTGAATGTAAAATAAAATCTATCTTACCCCCTAATGCTTCTACAGATTTTGAAATTAAAGACTCGATATCATCTACATTTGTTGCGTCTGCTGGAATAACTTGAGAATTTGTTTTTTCAGCCAGCTCATTAATGCTACCCATCCTTAATGCAATTGGTGCATTGGTAAGAATAAATTTAGCACCTTGTTCGTGACAGTTTTCTGCTACTTTCCATGCAATAGATTTGCTATCTAAGGCACCAAAAATTATTCCTCTTTTCCCTTTAAGTAAATTATTAGACATTGAATATCGTTTAAAATTTTGTTTACAAATATATATGAATTATTCAGCATTAAGTAAATCAGCGGCATTCTTAATAGAGGATGACGTAATTGATTGACCACTCAACATATTAGCGATTTCGTTTATTCGGTCCTCATTATTTAGTTTAGAAATAGTCGTTTTTGTATGATGTTCATGCTCTTTTTTTGATACCAAAAACTGTGTTTGTGCTTTTGCTGCTACTTGAGGAAGATGGGTGATACTGATTACTTGAATATTTTCAGACATTTTTTTCATCATTTCTGCCATCTTATGAGCAATATTTCCAGAAACACCAGTATCTATTTCATCAAATAAAATAGATGATAGATTTGATTTTTCTGCCAATATAAATTTAAAACACAGCATCAATCTTGATAATTCTCCACCGGAGGCTATTTTAGAGATGTCTTCAGGATTTACTCCTTTATTGGCAGTGAATTTAAATTGAAATTCGTCTAGCCCAAAATGAGTAAGCTGATCATTCTTTTTGTGCTCAATAATAAAGTTAGAGTTTGAAATACCTAAATCTGAAATAAGCGAAACAATTTTATCTTCAAGTGCTTTTTTTTGTGTTAAGCGATTTGCTGATAATTGCTCTGCTATCTGATTTGCTTTTTCGTAACTCAATAAACGTTTTTTTTCTAACCTTTCTATATCTGAGTCAATTTCAAAAATTTGACCTAACTCAGTTTGAAGCTCGTACTTTAAATCAACTAATTGTTCAATGGTTTGTAAAGAATGTTTAAATAATAACCCATTGATTAGTGCCGCTCGTTCTTTAAGTGATTTAAAGTGATTTTGATCAATACCGTCTTCATATTTTTCAAGAATAGTATTCAGTTCATATGAACAATCTTTTAGTTCAATAATTACACTATTTAATCGTTCATTAATAGCATTTATATTTTTCTCTTTTGCAGAAACAGATAGTAAAAGAGATTCTAACTGACTAAGTAATGAAACTATTGAAGGTTCATTAACATCACACATTCCCACAGCCTGTAAAAGTGTGCTTTTTATTTCTTCAAAATTTTCAAAAGAATGTAATTCATCTTCAATATTAGAATCTGTTTTGGGTGATAAATTCAATTCGTTTATTTCATTAAATAAAAACTGTTTATAATCACTTTCCTTTTTTAGGGTTAGTTCTCTTTCCTTTAGATTATTTAATTGTTTGTTTATAGAGTTAAATGTTTTAAACTCTAAATTATAGTCTTCCAACAAATCAGCATGTTCACAAAAGGAATCAATAATTTTGTGCTGATAATGTTGTTTGTTAATTAACAAGGTTTGATGTTGAGAATGTATGTCTAACAATAGAAAACCAAGTTCTTTAAGTACTGGCAGATTTACTGGTGTATCATTAATAAACGCCCTACTCCTACCATTTTGATTGATTTCGCGTCTTAATACGGTATGGTTGTAATAGTCTAAGTTATGCTTATCAAAAAAAAAGAAAAGATTGTAGTCAGTAATAATAAATTCAGACTCTACAACACACTTAAAATCTTGATTGCCTAAACATTTTGAATCTGCTCGATCACCAAGAACTAAACCTAATGCACCTATTAATATAGACTTACCAGCTCCCGTTTCTCCTGTGATTGAAGTAAAACCAGCATTAAAATCTATAGATAAAGCGTCAATAAGAACATAATTTTTAATAGTCAAACGATTTAACATTTTATTTTGAATTTGGTGTTAAACGTTCTGATGAATTATTCTCTTTGATTTTGTTGTATTTGTTAAGGTTTGAGGGATCAAGTTCAGTAAGTAATTTGAAAATTCTATTTTTTTCATCCTGAAAAGCACCAGAGTATATACTTGATATCTCATCGGCCTTGGCATTAAAAAATAAATTTAATATAAATGCTGTTGGATTCTTCTGCTTTATTTTTCTCATGTCCTCAATACTCTGAGTTACTATACCTCTGCCCTTTTCATTATCATCATGCATAATATCTAAGCCGGAACGATGATAATTATATAGTACGTCGTGAAAAGAACTATATTTAGCATCTAGTAATTCTTCTGCTAGCCAATATCTATTTGTGTTACTCTCAAAAGCTTTCCAACCTTTTTCTTGAGCTGATTGGGCATTTTCAACTATTTTTTTTGCTTTTTGTAAATATAAATTTCCTTCATTTTTAGCAAAAGTGGCATAGTCTAAGCCTATAATTATGTAGGTATAAAACGATAATAAAGCTGAGAGATTTGAGCCATGAGTATTTTCGTTATACTCTAATGGGTTTGTCTCGATATAGTCAAACTCAATTTCTGAGTCTAGATAATTAATTATTGGCGAATAATATGAACTATTAAAAACTGGTCGAGAATATTGAATTTGTAGACTTCCACTATATCTATCAGTAGATATCTTTTCAAAGATATTAAACGAAAGATTAAATTCTATTCGTTCGTCTTCATTAAAAACTTCATTTGTCCATTTACGGTTATTCACAAATTCTCGAACAGATTTTTGTAAGGTTTGAAGTTTTTGTCTATCGCTTATAGGAATTTCACTTTTTGGTAAAACACGTACATTACACAACACCTCTTGTGAAAGTAAATCAGTATAAAAAAACAGAACTGAAACTAATAATAGGATTGTTTTCATACGAAATTATGTATCAAGTATTGAGTAATATCTTTAGCAACTTCTTTCTTAGACTTTAACTCAAAATTAGTGATTTTATTTTCACTATTCACAATTGATATTTTGTTAGTATCTACTTGAAAACCAGCTCCTTTATCTTTTAATGAATTGAGTACTATAAAATCTAAATTTTTAGACTGTAATTTAATTTTAGCATTTTCAACTTCATTATCTGTTTCTAATGCAAAACCTACTAGTATTTGATGTGTTTTTATACTTCCTAAATGCTTTAAAATATCTTTAGTCGGAACTAGTTTTAAATCTAAATCTAAACTCTTTTTTTTCAATTTATATTCTGAATATTTCACAGGTGTATAATCTGAAACAGCAGCAGTCATTACAGCAATATCACAACTATCATAATGATTGATACAGGCAGTTAGCATATCCTTTGCATTTCTGACATTAATTATATTAATGTTAGAATGTGAGAGTTGTTGGTTGCTTGGACCAGAAATTAATGTAACCATTGCACCTTGGTTTGCCATCTCTTTAGCTATGGCATATCCCATCTTTCCACTAGAGTTATTTCCAATAAATCTGACTGGGTCAATTTGTTCGTAGGTAGGACCAGCAGTTATCATAACTTTTTTATCAAAAAGAGGTAGCTTTTTAATATGATGATTTTGTATAAAATCAACAATATCCTCAGGCTCAGCCATTCTTCCCTTTCCCACTAATCCACTGGCTAATTCGCCATCATCAACAGGTATGTATATATTTCCAATAGATTTGAGTTTGTCAATATTATCTTGTGTACTTTGATGCAGAAGCATATCTAAATCCATAGCAGGTGCAAAATAAACAGGACATGGAGCAGAAAGATAGGTTGTCAATAGTAAGTTATCACATTCTGCCTGAGCCATTTTTGATATGGTCTTGGCTGTAGCAGGTGCTATGACCATAAAATCTGCCCATTGACCTAATTCAACGTGATTATTCCAAACATCTTTATCATCTTCTTTTACTAGAGTAGACAATACCTTATTTTTTGATAAGGTTGATAAGGTTAATGGAGTAACAAACTGTTTTGATTCGGGGGTCATGATGACTTTAACATTAGCCCCATGTTTGATAAACTCACGAACTAATGTAGCGGACTTATAAGCCGCGATACTAGCACTAATTCCGAGCAAAATATTTTTATCTCTAAACAGAGACATTATTATGCCGTCTCCTCTTTATCATCAAGACTTGATGTTCTATGGTAAATATTGTCTTCAAGAAATTCTTGTAATGCAATAAGTGTTCCTTTAGGTAATTTTTCATAGAATTTAGAAACCTCTATTTGTTCGCTATTTTCGAAAATCTCTTCAATTGATTCACTTGGAGTAGCAAATTCAGCTAGTTTTGATATTAACTCCTCTTTCATGTCTTTATTTATTTGAACAGCACGTTTGGACATGATAGCTACAGCCTCGTATAAGTTACCTGTTTTTTCAGCAATTTGTTTAATATTTTTTGTTTCCGTAGAATTATGCGCTTTTGATTTTTTATAGTCAGTCATTATTGAAACTTTTGAAGTTGTTTTAGTGTTTTGTCGTAAATATTTTGTGCGTCATTTAACAACTTTTCATTTGTATTGTTGTTTTTAAAGTAATTAAATGCGGCAATTGTATTGTTAAATCTTTCCTCTTTTTTGCTTTGTATACTATTTATAGCCAGTTGATAGTTAGATTGCAAAATTAAATATAATATTTCTTGTTGATTTTCAATGGTTGGATAATCAATGATTAAATTATTTAAAGCGGTTATAGCAGCCTTATAATCTTCAATATCATGGTATAACTTAGCTATTTTAAAAGCTTTTACATGAACTTTTACAGTGAGATTATCTATCAATTCATTACATTCACTAACACGCTTACTTTCGGGGTATCTATCTATAAATGACTGAAGTTCACTAATAGCTTTGAGCGTATTAGTCTTGTCTAATGTTGAAGATGGAGACTCCAAATAATAACAATAAGCGGACATAAAAGAAAGTTCTTCAACATGCTTACTGTTTGGATAAGTTAGGGTGAATATTTTAAAATAATAACTAGCAAGCATATTTGCTCCCAGACCGTAATGTGTATAGGCTAAAAGATAATCAACTTCTTCTGCTCTATTAGTACCCTTATATAGTAAATGTAATTCATCTAGTAGAGGAAGTGCTTTAAAATACTCTGTATCATCGTAGTATTTCTTAGCCATTTCGTACTTCAATTCTACATCGTTACTTTTAAGTACTTTTTGATAACCACTACAAGATAAAAGTAGAGTTAGCGAACATATGTAAAATAATACTCTCATTGTTGCGATTGCAAAGATAGTAATTGGAACGAATTTTAAAACACTTTAGTGAGCTTATTAAAAAATATATTCTTGTTAAATATGTACTAAATTACTAATTTAGCAAACTTAATTTTAATTAGTAGATGGATCTTTTCGAAAAGATAAAAAACAATAGAGGACCTCTAGGTCAACATGCAAAAAACGCACATGGTTATTTTACTTTCCCTAAGTTAGAAGGTGAAATTTCTAACAAGATGATATTTAGAGGCAAGGAAGTTTTAGTTTGGAGTATCAACAACTATATTGGTCTATCTAACGAACCAGAAGTCAGAGAAGCAGACATGAAAGCTGCTGAAGACTGGGGCTTTGGTTATCCAATGGGATCAAGAATGATGTCTGGAAACACTAATCATCACGAAAAGTTGGAAAATATGTTATCTACCTTTATGCAAAAAGAAGATACTATACTTTTGAACTTTGGTTATCAAGGAATGGCCTCTTCTATTGACGCTCTTGTCGATCGAAAAGATGTTATTGTTTATGATAGTGAGTGTCATGCTTGTATCATTGATGGTGTACGCTTACATCAAGGTAAACGCTTTGTTTTTCCTCATAACAATATCGAAAATTTCCAAAAGCAATTGGAAAGAGCTCAAAAAATTGTTGATGAAACTGGCGGTGGTATTTTAGTTATTACCGAAGGTGTTTTTGGGATGTCTGGAGATCTGGGAAAAATTAATGAAATTTCTAAATTAAAAGAAAAATATCAATTCCGATTGTTCGTAGACGATGCTCATGGTTTTGGCACCATGGGTAAGACTGGCTTTGGTACTGGAGAGCATTTAGATTGTCATAAAGATATTGATGTCTATTTCGGTACTTTTGCCAAATCAATGGCTACAATTGGAGCTTTCATATCATCCACTGAAGACGTTGTTGAGTATTTGAGATACAATATGCGATCTCAAATTTTTGCTAAATCCCTTCCAATGCCGATTGTTGTTGGGGCTATTAAGCGTTTGGAACTTTTACAAAGTAAACCGGATTTAAAAAATAAACTTTGGGAAATTGCCACTCACCTTCAGTCTGGACTTCGTGAAGCCGGATTTAGTCTGGGAAACACCCAATCTGCTGTCACACCAGTTTACCTAAGTGGGGGTGTTGGTGAAGCCACTAATTTAACTTTAGATTTAAGAGAAAATTATGGTATATTTTGTTCAATAGTAACCTACCCAGTCGTACCAAAAGGGGTTATTTTACTCAGATTGATTCCTACAGCGGTGCACACACTAGAGGATGTTAAATATACTATTGATTCGTTTTCTGCCATAAAAGATAAATTAGCTAATGGCGAATATATTTCTGAAGAATTGGCTAGTTTTTAAATTTTTCCAGGTGATTACTTAGTTTATCTTCTAATAACTTTGATCCCTTGACTAAGGGTAATCTTACTTCGTCGCTCGTAACGTTTAATAACATCAATAATTTTTTAACTCCTACAGGGTTACCCTCTTCAAATAAGGGACTTACGAAAGGTAACAGATCATAATGAAGTTGATTGGCATTAATAATATCGTTCATTAATGCAAATTTGACCATGCTAGAAAACTCTTTTGGTATAGCTTGACCAAGTACTGAAATAACCCCTTTTCCTCCCATTAAAATAATAGGTAGTGTTAGTTCATCATCTCCTGATAAAACCAAAAATTCGGCTGGCTTATTAGCATTGATACTCATAATTTGACTCAAATCACCACTAGCTTCTTTAATAGCTATAATATTATCAAAATCGTGGGCTAATCTCAAGGTAGTTTCAGCAGTCATGTTACTGGCTGTTCTTCCAGGAACATTGTAAAGTATTAGTGGTAGTGGGGAAGCAGATGATATGGCCTTAAAATGTTGATATATCCCTTCTTGAGTAGGTTTGTTGTATGATGGAGAAACCGACAATATAGCATCTACTCCACTCAAGTCAAAGGTGTTGAAACTACTGATTACTGAATGCGTGTTATTACTGCCAATTCCTAAAATAATTGGCAATCGCTTAGCATTAATTTTTTTAATGTGTTCTAAAACTTGCTTTTTTTCTTCCTGCGATAGTGTCGCACTTTCGCCCGTTGTACCCATAACAACTAAAAAGTCAACACCACCATCAATACAGTGTTCTACTAAATTTGAAAGTCCAACAAAATCAATTGATAAATCAGAATTGAATGGGGTAACTAAGGCTACGCCAGTTCCTTGTAATTTATGATGCATTTTTTTGATTTATTAGGTTCAAATAGTGTTTCACTTCATTAATTAGAGCTGATAATGTATCTTGTTTTACATCAATCATCATATCATAAATCGATAAATCTTGTTCGTATTTACCAACTTTAAATTTAGCTTTTGATCCGCCTGCAAGGTATTTTACTGGCACGCAGTTACTGGTGCAAAGATTAATTAGGATATCGTAATCTTTTTCCAAGAAATTTTTGATAATATAATTTTGAGGTTTGTAATACCAGTTCAAATCTTTCAAAAAGAAAAAATCAAATTGAAGCATAGGCATGTGATGGTGTGTCAGTTCATTCTTATTAACAAATCCTAGGGCTTTAACTTCCTTTTTTCTTTGAAATAATTCATTTGCAAATTCACTAACTAGCATCATATCGTCAATGTCAGTAGCATCGTACAATATTCCTATTGATCGAGCGGTGTTGAAATTGTGTACCTGTCGCAAACGATTGTTATGTTTTAAATCACGCTTAAACACGAAATCACCCACTTTTTGCTTTATATTTTCGATGAACTGAATATGCATTAACTTATTGTTTTAACAAATTCTTCTTCAGTTAGTAGAGGAATATTTAAAGATTCTGCTTTTTGTAATTTACTTGGCCCCATATTTCTGCCCGCCACGACAAAGGTAGTTTTTTTAGAAATTGAACTAACATTTTTTCCGCCATGTTGTTCAATCATTTTTTTAAGCTCATCCCTAGAAAAGCTTTCAAATACTCCAGATACTACTATTGACTTTCCTACTAACTTATCTGAGATGGGTTTACTATTTTCGTCAATTTCGAAAGATAAACCAGCCATTTTTAGTCTTTCAATTAATTGAATATTTGCAGGATTTTCAAAATAACTTTTTACACTCTCGGCTATTTTTTCACCTATTTCGTTAACATTTTCCAATTGTTCTTTTGACGCCATCATAATATGATCAATGTTATGAAATTCTTTGACTAAAACTTTTGACACTGTCTCACCCACAAAGCGAATTCCTAGTCCGAAAAGCAGGCTTTCAAATGGTACTTTTTTAGAATCTTTCAGTCCCATCAAGATGTTAGTGGCCCATTTTTCTCCTTCTTTCTTAAATGGAAGGAGTTGCTCTTTTTTTAAAGTATAAAGATCGGCTATGGTAGTGACTAATCCATTGCTATATAATAACTCTATCGTTTCGGGTCCAATACTATCGATGTCCATAGCTTTTTTACTCACAAAATGCTCAAACTTGCCCTTTATTTGCGGCGGGCATCCCATCTCATTTGGGCAGTAATGTTTAGCATCGCCATCATTTCTTTGTAGTTCGGTTTGACATTCTGGACAGTGGGTAATGTAAATGGTAGGTTGAGAAAACAACTCTCGGTTTTTTACTTCTACTGCTACTATTTTAGGGATTATCTCCCCTCCCTTTTCAACAAAAACGGTATCACCAACCCTAATATCTAATTTAAGAATTTGATCCTCGTTATGCAGTGAAGCTCGTTTGACCGTTGTTCCGGCTAAAAGTACAGGCTCTAAATTGGCGACCGGCGTAATTGCTCCTGTTCTTCCAACTTGATAGCTTATCTCGTTAAGTGTTGTGCTAACTTGCTCTGCTTTGAATTTGTATGCAATGGCCCATCTGGGACTTTTAGAAGTAAAACCCATTTGATCTTGAAGCTGCAGGTCATTTACCTTAATTACAATTCCATCTATATCGAATGGCAAATGATGTCTCTTAACATCCCATTGATCAACGAATCCTACGACTTGATCAACAGTTGAACATAAGGCAATCTCGTGTGGTATTTTGAAACCCCAACTTTTGGCAGCCTTCAAATTTTCAATATGTTTTTTACTTGGCAAATTGTCACCTAGTAAATAATATAAATAACAATCTAAAGGACGCTTGGCCACTTCTTTGCTATCTTGCATTTTCAAACTTCCTGATGCTGCATTTCTGGGATTGGCAAAGGGCTCTAAACCCTGCGATTGACGAATATCATTTATGGCTTCAAACCCTTGATGTCTCATGAATATTTCTCCCCTTATTTCGAATCGATTGGGAAAGTCGCCACTAAGCTTTAACGGTATACTATTGATAGTTTTTACATTTGCCGTGACATCATCGCCTTTTAACCCATTTCCTCGAGTCAATGCTTGTACTAAAAGACCATCTTCATAAGTCAAACTGATAGAAACACCATCGTATTTAAGCTCACAAACGTATTCTATATCTGTTTCTACTAATTTCGTAATACGCTTATCAAACTCATGTAGCTCCTCAGCTGAGTAGGTATTACCCAATGATAACATTCTATATCGATGAGCAACGGTCTTGAAGGATTTTATCAACTCCCCACCTACTCGTTGACTCGGCGAATTGACATCATATAAACTGGGGTGCTTTTGCTCAAGAAGGATAAGTTCTTCAAGTAGCTTATCAAATTCAAAATCGCTAATTGTAGGCTTGTCCAATACATAATAATTATGATTATGATGCCTGAGTGTGTCTCTTAAAAATTGAATGCGATTACTATCCTCCATTTAGACCGAAATTTACAATTTCTTTTGAGCTTTTACCATTCTATTTTTACCTTGCATATCCCTTTTTATCAAGACTTTTGAAAATCCATAATTCTCTAGTAAAATTTGAATTTCTGCAGCTTTTTGTTCATTAATTTCTAAAAAAATAAAACCACCGTTATTAAGTTTTTCATGAGAAAACTCACAAATACGTTTATAATATAATAAGGCATCCGAATCGTCCACAAATAGTGCCAAATGAGGTTCATATTTTAGGACATTAGATTTCATGTATTCTTTTTCTTTATGAAGAACATAAGGCGGATTACTTACGATTATGTCATATGTTTCGTCATTATCAAAAGAATCAAAAATATCATGCTCATAAAGAGTGACATTAACATTATTTTTAGCTGAATTTAAATGAGCTATTTGCAAAGCTTGTTTGCTGATGTCAAGTGCTGATATGTTTGCTGTTGTATGCTTAGCCAAAGCCACTGCAATACAACCACTACCAGTTCCAATGTCTAGTACAGTTTTAAAATTTTCTTCTAACACCCACTGAACTAATTCTTCAGTTTCTGGCCTTGGGATTAAACAGTATGGACTAATGGTTAATTCAAGACCATAAAAATGTGTTTTTTCGGTGATATATTGAATGGGTTCATGAAAACTAAGTCTTCTAACTATCTCTTTAATATCTGTTTTTTCACCATTTGTAAGACATCTATCCACATTCAAAAGCCATTCCGAACGGCTCAATCCCATTACATGATCAATAGTCCAAAAAGCTAGACTTTCTAGTTCATCTTTTGGATAGAGATCTGACAGTTTTGATTTGAAATAAGATAAAATATCGGTTGACATTTTCATCCAGCCAATTTAACTATTTTTGTGGGTGATGACGGACCAAACATACATGAATTTATGCATTGAATTAGCCAAAAAGGGCCTTCCTGAGGCCTTTCCAAATCCATTGGTTGGTTGTGTGATTGTACATGATGATATAATCATTGGCCAAGGTTATCATAAACAGTATGGTCAAGCCCATGCCGAAGTCAACGCTATAAATAGTGTTAGTGACAAGTCTTTATTAGCTCAATCCACTCTGTATGTGTCATTAGAACCATGTGCTCATCAAGGTAAAACACCTCCTTGTGTTGATTTAATTATTAAACATCAAATACCAAAAGTTGTCATTGGTAGTTTGGATACGTACTCAAAAGTCAATGGTTTAGGTATACAACGATTAAAAAAAGCTGGTATTGAAGTTATCACATCGGTTTTGGAAACTAACTGTCGACTGTTGAACAAACGATTTTTTACATTTCACGAGAAAAAAAGACCATTTATTCTTTTAAAATGGGCAAAATCGGCAGATGGCTATTTAGCACCATTAAATCAAAATAAGCCCTTTTGGTTGACCGGTACTGATTCTAAAAAACTAGTTCATCAATGGCGCAGTGAAGAAAGTGCTATTCTAGTCGGAAAAAATACGGTATTAAAAGATAATCCTTTATTAACAACTAGAGAAGTAAATGGTCATAATCCCATTCGTCTGGTAATTGATAAGAAATGTTCTTTGGATAAAAATCAATTTGCTATTTTTAATAAAGAAGCAAAAACTTTTGTTATCAACGATTCACTAGAAAACGATACGCATATTAAAGTGAATTTTTCTTATTTTATTGACTCATTGATGAGTGAACTACATAAACGAAATATTCAATCGGTCTTGGTGGAAGGCGGAGCACATACGCTTCAATTTTTTATTGAAACCAATTGTTGGGACGAAGCCAGGGTATTTACCTCTACAAAAAGTTTAGAACAAGGACTCCAATCGCCTGTATTTGAATATTCTACTACAAAATCAAAACGCATGAATGAAGATATGCTTCATTATTTTTATAATCTATGATTGACCTTAGCTTATCTATACTGTTCACTATTTTATTATTCTTATTCTTCAAAGAGTTTGATAAAAGACAAATAAACACCTTACAAGCTATTACCTTTAACTATCTCAGTGCTGGATTGTTATCATTATCCTTTGGAAACAGTGGTTATAATTATGAAAATATTATACTTTCTGATTGGATCCTACCCACCTTTATATTAGGAATTTTTTTTATTGTTATGTTTAATGTCATGGCATTAACCACCCAACGATTAGGAGTTACTATTGGTTCACTCGCAAGTAAAATGTCATTAATTATTCCTGTTTTGGCTGCTCTACTATTTCAAGGGGATCAGTGGACATTTCTAAAAATTATAGGAATTGTGACCGCCATTGTTTCGGTTTACTTAACAATCAAAAAGGACAAAAAACATTCTGGCCCTATTTACTTAGCTATTATCCTATTTGTAGGAGCTGGATTATTAGACACCATATTGTCACATATTCAATTTTTATACTTAGATAACCCACAGTCAAAAAATCACTTTACAACCACTGTTTTTTTAGTCGCTTTTGCTACGGGTGTATTACTTCTTTTATTCAAAAAGCAAGGCTTAAAAGCAAGAAATGTTGTAGCAGGAATTTTATTGGGTGTACCAAACTATTTCAGTATTTTCTTTGTATTGAGAAGTTTAGAATCTATGGAATCTAGCTTAGTGTTTCCCATACTTAATATTGGCGTAGTAGTTTTATCGGCTTTGATTGGATGGGCCTACTACAAGGAACAGTTATCAAAACTTAATTTTTTAGGTGTAGGGTTAGCCATTGTCTCCATTTGTGTTTTATTAATCGCCTGATGAAATTTGACGATTCATACCAAGAGTTAGCTGACTCATCAAGGGGACTTTACAAGAACAAGGGTAGTAAGTTTGTGGCTTATGGTTTTCAGATAAAAAGTGAGGAAGATGTAAAACAACGACTTGCTGAAGTGAAAAAAGAGGAATACACAGCCCGTCACTATTGTTACGCTTATATTTTACATCCAGATCATTCGACTCAACGTGATAGTGACGATGGTGAACCATCCAATACAGCTGGAAAACCTATTTTAGGACAATTATTATCTAGAAATCTTACTAACACTCTAGTCATTGTTGTTCGTTATTTTGGTGGAATTAAGTTAGGTGTTGGCGGATTAATAAATGCTTATCGTTCGGCGGCGGCTGATGCATTAGAAAATGGAAAAACCAAGCTATGTTATGTAAAAGATATGTTCAGTGTCCACTTCAAATACACTGAAATGAATCAAGTCATGAGATTAGTAAAAGAGTACGACTTGGAAGTGATAAGTCAAAAATTTGAATTGGAATGTGTATTAACATTTAGTATCAGAAAAAGCCAGTCTGAAAAAATACAAAGTATATTTGCCTTAAACCATTTGATTGAACTGAAATACATTAAAACGATATAATGGACCTATTAAAAACTCTTTGCAATATTCATGCCCCTTGTGGGGAAGAAAAAGCCCTGTCTGACTTCTTATTAAATTACGTCCACAAACACATGAAATCATGGTCAGTAAAACCCACTATACATCATGGTGATGGTTTTCAAGATTGTATTGTATTAGTTTTTGGAGAACCCAGAACTGCCATATTTGCTCACATGGACAGCATTGGTTTTAGTGTTAAATATGACAATGAAATTGTAAAAATTGGCGGACCAATTACTACTGAAGGTATAACACTAATAGGTCAAGATAGTCAAGGTTCTATTGAAAATAAGATTATTCACCAAACAGACCATAAAGGAAATAAAAGTTTACAGATTGATGGTAGACCTGTCGATAGAGGAACCTCTTTAACCTTTAAGCCTCATTTTAGAGAGACTGATGATTTTATACAATGTTGCTACATGGACAATCGTTTAGGTGTTTGGAATGCACTAAAAGTGGCTGAAACATTAGAAAATGGCATAATTTGCTTTTCTGCTTGGGAAGAGCATGGTGGTGGTTCAGTAGGCTATTTAGCTAAGTTTATTTATGAAACGTATGGCGTAAAACAAGCCATAATTTCCGATATCACTTGGGTAACTAAAGGAGTAGAACACGGAAAAGGTGTCGCTATTTCTATGCGTGATAGTGGTATCCCACGCAGAAGTTATATTGATAAAATCATTGATTTAGCCCAAAAAAGTGGTATTTCATTTCAATTAGAGGTAGAGAATGCCGGAGGTAGTGATGGGAATGCTTTGCAACGCTCACCTTACCCTTTTGATTGGTGTTTTATTGGTGCTCCAGAAGATCATGTACACTCACCTGATGAAAAGGTTCACAAAGCAGACATTGAAAGTATGGTTACACTATATACATTCCTCATGAAGAATCTCTAATTAAGCTAACTGCAAAAACAGAACTGACAGCACCTAATATTGTGGCAACAAGATAAATCCACAAGTGAGAAAAATAGCCAGAAATAAGTGCAGGTGCTAATGAGCGTGCTGGATTCATGGAAGCTCCAGAGACAGGACCTGCAAAGATGGCTTCGAAAGCAACTACCATACCGATAACAAAACCAGTCATTATTCCCACTTCTTTACTGCCTTCTGACATAAGGAGAATGACAAACATTAAAATAAAGGTAAGTATAAATTCCATGACAAAACTTTGTTCCCAATTTCCAGCTGGTAATGTAGCCCCCAGCAAGTTGTGCTGAGGAAACATTATAGAAAGTAACAAACTAGCACAAATTGCACCACAAAGCTGACTAATTATATAAGGTAACAACTGATTAGTTTCAAAACGCTTACTAACCCAAAAGGCAATACTAACTGCTGGATTGATATGTGCTCCTGAAATACTACCTATAGAATAAATAACTGCCATAACAACAAATCCAAACGTTAATCCAATACCAATTTGGCCAACACTTCCATAAATATCATTAACTATGATTGAGCCCGTTCCTGCAAACACCATCATAAAAGTTCCTAAAAACTCAGCTACTAACTTTTTCATCTTTGAAACAATTTTCAAATGCAGATACAAAAGCTTGGGGAGGATAACATGGTTTGTTTTTTTTAATGTCTACAAAAACTAAGGTTACTTCAGCAGTATTCAAATGTTCCCCTACTGAATTGAAGGTTTCAAAATAAAAATTGATTCTTGTGCTTGGTATTTCTTTAACCTTCAGCTTGATGGTTAACTCGTCATCATAAAAAGCAGGTTTATAAAACGTTGTTGAATATGATAGAACTGGTAACATAATACCACCATCCTCCATCTGTTTATAATTGAAACCTAAGTTTCTTAAAGCCTCCACACGGGCTACTTCAAAATAAGTGGCATAATTGCCATAATAGACATAGCCCATCTTATCCGTTTCGGCGTAACGAACACGAATTTTAGTTTCGAAAGTGTACATTACTCAGGTTTATCTATTTCTTGATCGTTATTTTTCCCTTTTTTTTTCATTGCTTCACCAATTTGATTACTGGCCGTAAAAGATGCAACCATATTATTTAGCATATCCGAACCTGCCTGAGGAGAATTAGGAAGTAAAATTAGATTACTATTTGTATCTGCTCCAACGGCTTGTAAGGTATCATAATGTTGTGTCACAACAATTAATGCCGAGGCCTCCTGTGAATTGATACCAACTTTATTAAGTACTTCTACGGACTCTTCTAATCCTCTGGCTATTTCGCGTCTTTGATCTGCTATTCCCTGCCCCTGTAAACGTTTACTTTCAGCTTCAGCTTTAGCTTTTTCTACGATCAATATTCTAGCGGCATCACCTTCATATTGAGCAGCAACTTTTTCACGTTCGGCTGCATTGATGCGATTCATTGCACTTTTCACTTGAGCGTCAGGATCAATATCAGTTACAAGGGTTTTAATTATATCATATCCGTATTCAATCATAGCGTCATTAAGCTCTGTTTTTACGGCAATGGCAATATCATTTTTCTTTTCAAATACATCATCAAGTTTCATTTTTGGTACTTCAGCTCGAATAACATCAAACACATAAGAAGTAATTTGATCATGGGGGTAGTCTAATTTATAAAAAGCCTCGTAAACTTTATCCTTAATGACTTGAAATTGAACCGATACTTTAAGCTTAACAAATACATCATCTTTAGTTTTAGTTTCCACTACAACATCTAATTGTTGAATTTTTAAACTTAGTTTGCCTGCGATCCTATCAATGATTGGGATTTTGAGTTGTAGACCGGAGTGTCTGATGGAGGTAAATTTCCCAAAACGCTCAACAATAATTGAGGTTTGTTGTTTAACAATAAAAAAGGTTAACGGAAGTAGTATTATAAGAATTGATAATAAAATAATTGTATTTGTCATGAGAGATTAGCTTTAGTTTATATAGTGTTAAAATTAGTAAATTAAATTATTAATACTCTAAATAAATATTTTTTAAAAAAATTTGATTTTTTGAATTCTATTTATAATTTTAACCGACATTATTGATTGCACCTAGTCTTAATAGGATTCAGATACTTAACTTCACTATTAAGATTTTTTTTGCTCAATTTTGTACTGGTAAAAAAAATTAAAAGTCAATACCTAAAATATTTTTTTTTAATTTTTTTGATAACAATTTTGTCAACCCTTAAATTATGTAGCGTGTAATGGCTTACTTTTTGTTTAATTTTTGAAAAATATTTTTGGCTAATGTTGGAAGAGAAAGTTTATGAGATTGTTTGGAAAAATTGTTTGAGTATAATTAAAGATAATGTAAGTCCTCAATCTTATAAGACCTGGTTTGAGCCAATCAAAGCAATTCGTTTAAAATCAAATGTATTAACTATACAAGTTCCTTCTCAATTCTTTTATGAGTGGCTGGAACAGCATTATATTGATTTATTAAAGAAAACTGTCAAAAAAGAATTGGGCGTAGATGGTAAATTAGAATACAGTATAGTTATGGATAACAACTATAACACCAAGCCATACATGACTAAAATTCCAAGTTCTGGTCGAGGCACTATTAACAATATGCCTATCCACATGCCTCTTCAAATTAATGAAACCTCAATCAGAAATCCTTTTGTTATTCCGGGTTTAAAGAAAATTCAGGTTGACCCTCAGCTGAACGCCAACTTTTCGTTTAACACTTATGTTGAGGGTGATTGCAACAGATTAGCCAGATCTGCTGGTTATGCTGTAGCGCAAAATCCTGGTGGCACTTCATTTAACCCACTTCTAATATATGGAAATGGTGGGTTAGGGAAAACGCATCTTTCTAACGCAATTGGTATTGAAGTAAAAAATCATTTTCCCGATAAAACAGTTTTATACGTATCAGCTGATAAGTTCCAAACACAGTTTGTTGATTCTATTATGGATAACAAGAAAAATGATTTTATTCATTTTTACCAATCTATCGATGTGCTCATTATTGATGATGTTCAATTCTTTGCAGGAAAAGAAAAAACACAAGATGCCTTTTTCCATATTTTCAATCACTTACATCAAAATGGTAAACAAATCATTTTAACATCGGACAAAGCACCTGTTGACATGCAAGGTGTAGAACAGCGATTACTGTCTCGATTTAAATGGGGACTTTCTGCCGATCTACAATCTCCTGATCTAGAAACTCGAATTGCAATCCTAAAGAAGAAACTGTACAATGATGGTATTGAGATGCCTTATGAAGTCATTGAATACATCGCCTACTCTATCACAACTAACGTAAGAGAACTAGAAGGAGCATTAATATCATTATTAGCTCAATCATCACTTAACAAGAAAAATATTACAATAGATTTAGCTAAAGAAATGCTAGATAAATTTGTAAAAAATACCGCTCGAGAAATTTCTATTGACTACATACAAAAAGTGGTTTGTGATTATTTCGATATCCCAATAGAACTCATGAAATCTAAAACTAGAAAGCGTGAAATTGTACAAGCCAGACAACTTGCAATGTATTTCTCTAAACAACTAACAAAAAATTCACTAGCTAATATCGGTATTCATTGCGGAAATAAAGATCATGCAACTGTATTACATGCTTGTAAAACGGTTAACAACCTTATTGATACCGATAAACAATTCAGAGCTTTTGTTAATGATATTGAAAAGAAGTTAACACTCAATTAAATTTTATCTTAAAAGCATGAAATTGCTATTTGTTTGTTTGGGAAATATTTGCCGTTCCCCACTTGCTGAAGGTATAATGAAAAAAATTGCTCCTCATTTTATCATTGACTCCGCAGGGACTAGTAATTATCACATTGGTAATTCACCAGACAGAAGAATGATAAACACAGCTAAAAAATATGGCCTTGATATTTCTACACTATCAGCCAGACAATTTGAGCAAAATGACTTTAACAGATTCGATACTATTTATGTTATGGACAGCTCTAACTTCAATGATATAATTAGATTATCACAAAATGACACTCACAGGCAGAAGGTTAAATTTCTATTAGCTGATAATCAAAATGTGCCTGACCCTTATTTTGGCTCCAACGATGGTTTTGACCAAGTCTTCAGATTAATAGAATCTGCTTGTCATCAAATATATTCTAGCATTGAATAAGCCAGGTATCCTCATATTAATTCCTTGTACTTTAGGCGATACAAGTAGTGCGGAAGTCATTCCTGAAAATAATTTAAACTATATCAACTCCTGCTCCACTTTTATAGTGGAGAACATAAGAACAGCCAGAAGATTTTTAATTAAATCTGGAATATCATCAAAAATTGATGATTTAACATTTCATACACTTAACAAACATACTAAGGTACATGAATTTGAAAGTATGCTGAATTCAATTTTTAGTGGAGAAAATATAGGTTTACTTTCTGAAGCTGGTTGTCCTGGTGTAGCTGACCCAGGGTCAGAAATCGTAAAAATTGCTCATCGTTTGAAGCTAACCGTAAAACCTTTAGTTGGACCATCTTCTATTCTATTAGCTATTATGGCCTCTGGCATGAATGGTCAACGATTTTCTTTTAATGGTTATTTGCCAAAAGAGAAACAGGAACGGGTTAAACAAATAAAACAATTAGAACAACTTTCATTTAAAAACAGACAAACACAATTATTCATAGAAACGCCTTTTAGGAATCAACATGTATTAGAAGATATATGTAAGTATTGTCATCCAGATACTATGGTAACTATTGCTAGTGAACTTTCTACCAAAAATGAATCTATTTTAAGTTTATCTGTCAAGGATCTAAAACATAAAAAATTAAATCTCAACAAAAAACCAACAGTTTTTTTAATTCAGAAATACTAAAAAGGTAATTTCTACATTAAATTACTATATTACACCAAACTAAAGCAAACAAAATGTTATATACTCTAGAATACCCTATTCATTCATCAATTAATATCTTATACGATAGACTTAGTACTATAAGCGGTTTGTCTGAATGGTTTGCAGATGATGTAAATATTAATAGAGAAGGAATTTACACATTTACATGGGAAGGAAGTTCTCAAGAAGCTAAATTACTAAGCAAAAAGAAAGGGGAACATATTCGTTTTCAATGGTTAGACTCCGAAGAAGGAATGTATTTTGAATTTAAAATTCAAATAGATGAACTAACTAGCGATGTTTCTTTAATAGTTTCTGATTTTGCTGAAGATGAAGACGATAAAGAAGATGCTATCAATTTATGGAATGCACAAATTGATAACTTAAAACATATTATTGGGTCGTAAACCCTCTCCATTATGCTATAAATGAAAAAGCTTCACCTTTTCATTATTAAGTCCTTTATAGGGCCGTTTCTATTTACCTTTTTTCTAGCTATCTTTCTATTGTTAATGCAATTTCTTTGGAAATACATTGATGATTTAGTTGGTAAAGGCTTAGATATTGATGTTATTTTTAAACTACTTTTTTATGCTGCGGCAAGATTTGTGCCAATGGCATTACCCATTTCTATATTACTTTCATCCATTATGACATTTGGAAATATTGGTGAAAAAAGCGAATTAATGGCTATAAAATCCGCAGGTGTATCTTTAAGGAATATGATTAGTCCATTGTTTGTGGTTGTCATACTAATATCAAGTTTTTCTTTCTTATTTTCTAACTATTTTATGCCTTATGCTAATCTTAAAGCTGGCTCATTACTATACGATATTAGAAAACAAAAGCCGGCTCTAAATATTAAAGAAGGTATTTTCTACAATGAATTGAGTGGGTATAGTATAAAAATCGATAAAAAACTAGAGAACGGCATCGACCTCGAAGGGGTAATGATTTATGATCATACATCACAAAAAGGTAACGATAAAGTGATTATTGCTAAAAAAGGCAAAATGTATCTTTCTGAAAATGAGAACTACTTTGTAATTGGCTTAGAAGATGGTTACAGCTATAATGAAATGGATTTAAATGAAGGTAATAAGCCTTTTCAAAGAAGTAAATTTAAAGAAGATATAATACGTTTTGACATGTCTGATTTTGGAATGAAACGCACTAGCGAGGAATTATATAGAAATCATTATGCTATGATGAACAATCGACAGTTAGTTAACGCTATTGACTCTATTAATTCAAAAATAGAATCCAAAACAAAAATATATAATATACAAATGAATGATAAAACATCTGTGAATGTCGATGATTTATTAAGTGGTTACAAAGCTAAACTAGCTAATTCCCCAAAATACACATCCAAAATTTATAATAATGCAATAAGTTCTGTTAAGTTTCTAAAATCATTGATACTTAGTCAGAAAAGAGACGCTAAATATTCAAATGAAATTGCTATAAAACACAAGGTTGAATGGCATCGAAAAATTTCACTAGCAGTAGCATGTGTTATATTCTTTATGATTGGGGCACCACTTGGAGCAATAATTAAAAAAGGCGGTTTTGGAATGCCAGTAATAATATCGGTAGGTTTCTTTGTTGCTTACCATATTACTTCAGTAACTGCTGAAAAAATGGTTAAGGAAGCAGAAATATCTGTCTTGCAGGGAATGTGGATAGCTAATGCTATTTTGTTACCTGTTGGCATTTACCTTATATACAGAGCCAATAATGATTCACCAATATTTAGACTTCCACAATTATTTCGAAATTAACGAACAAGTTTTTTGTACTTTATTCGAGTAGGTCCAACATCTCCTAAGCGTTTTTTTCTATTCTCCTCATAATCACTATATCCGCCTTCAAAGAAGTAAACTTGAGAGTCTCCTTCAAAAGCTAAAATATGAGTACAGACTCGATCTAAAAACCATCTGTCATGCGAAATAATAACCGCACAACCTCCAAAATTTTCTAAACCTTCTTCCAGAGCTCTTAAGGTGTTGACATCCAAATCGTTTGTTGGCTCATCTAATAACAAAACATTACCTTCCTCTCTAAGTGTCATAGCTAAATGCAAACGATTACGCTCGCCACCAGAAAGCACTCCTACTTTTTTATTTTGATCTGAACCCTGAAAATTAAACTTGGCAACGTATGAGCGTGAATTAACTTTTTTTCCTGCTACCTCCAATAACTCATTACCGCTAGTAATTTGCTCCCAAATAGTTTTCTCAGGATCAATATCAGCATGCTGTTGATCTACGTAAGAAACCTTAACGGTTTCTCCTATTGAAAATGAACCTGAATCAGCCTCTTCCTTACCCATTATCATTCTAAATAATGTAGTTTTACCTGCACCATTCGGTCCTACTATTCCAACAATTCCAGCTGGAGGTAATTTAAAATTCAAGTCTTCATATAAAAGCTTCTCACCAAAGGCTTTTGATACAGAAGAAGCCTCAATCACATGAGTTCCTAAACGTGGACCAGCAGGTATATATAATTCTATTTTTTCCTCCTGTTGTTTATTTTCTTCACTTACTAACTTATCATAATTACTTAAACGTGCTTTAGACTTTGATTGCCGCCCTTTGGGACTCATACGAACCCATTCTAACTCCCTTTCTAATGTTTTTCTGCGTTTACTGGCTTGTTTTTCCTCCTGAGCTAATCGTTTAGATTTTTGATCTAACCAGGATGAATAATTTCCTTTCCAAGGGATACCTTCTCCTCTGTCAAGCTCTAAGATCCAACCAGCTACGTTGTCTAAAAAATACCTATCGTGTGTAATGGCTATAACTGTTCCCTTATATTGTTGTAAATGTTGCTCTAACCAATGCACAGATTCAGCATCTAAATGGTTGGTTGGCTCATCCAATAATAAAATATCTGGTTCTTTAAGAAGTAATCTACATAAGGCTACTCTACGTTTCTCTCCTCCAGAAAGAACGGAGATTAGTTTATCACTTTCTGGACAACGTAATGCATCCATAGCAATATTTAGCTTTGTTTCTAAATCCCAGGCACCAGCAGCATCTATTTTATCTTGTAACTCGCCCTGTTTTGCCATTAATTTCTCCATCTTATCAGCATCTTCGTAAACCTCTGGTAAAGCGAACTGGTTATTGATGTCATTATACTCAGCAATTAAGTCTACAGCTTCTTGCATACCTTCTTTAACCACATCCAAAACAGTTTTGGTTTGGTCCATTTCAGGTTCTTGAGCCAAAAAACCTATATCATGATCTTTTGAAAAATGAACATCCCCTTGATATGACTTGTCTATACCAGCAATAATTTTCAGAAGTGTAGACTTTCCTGAACCATTCAAGCCAATGATACCAATTTTAGCCCCATAAAAAAAAGATAAATGAATGTCTTTAAGAACTTGTTTATTATTAGAAGGGAAAGTTTTACTTACCCTATTCATAGAGAATATGATTTGCTGGTCTGACATTGGTTAAAATTTGTTGCTAATATCGTTAATTTACAGTTATTTGATAGCGTAATTTTAAATAGATTTAAACACAGAATGTACGCAGTAAAAAAAAGATGCCAATGGTGTCTCTCTAACCAAAAAATGATTCAATATCATGACAATGAATGGGGAGTACCTTTAAATGATGATGATAAATGGTTCGAATATATTCTACTAGAGAGCTTTCAAGCAGGATTAAGTTGGCAAATTATCTTATCTAAAAGAGATGGGTTTAGACAAGCTTTTCACCAGTTTGATGTCAACAAAGTGGCTCAAATGTCTGAAGTTGATATTGAACGACTGAAAGACTCCAAAAATATAGTGAGAAATACATTAAAAATAAAAGCAACAATAAATAACGCTAAAGCTTTTATTTCTATTCAAAAAGAGTTTGGTAGTTTTAATAAATACATATGGTCATTTACTGATAATAAAGTAATCCATAACGAATTTGAAAATATAGCTGATATACCTACTAAAACAACTTTATCAGATAAAGTCAGTAAAGAATTGATTGCTAGAGGATTTAAATTTGTGGGCAGTACTATTTGTTATGCTTTTTTACAAGCGAGTGGAATTATAAATGATCATAGTACGGATTGTTTCAGATATAAGGAAATCAAAACTATTAAATTCTTAGATGTTTAGCTTTTATTCGTAGATTTGCACCCTGAATTCATAAACAAACAAAATATGGTATTAGTAGGAAAAAAAGCTCCACATTTCAGCACTAAAGCTGTTGTAAACGGTGGTGAAATAATTGATGGTTTCTCTCTCGATCAATTTATTGGTAAAAAACACGTGTTGTTTTTCTTTTACCCAAAAGACTTCACATTCGTATGTCCATCAGAACTTCATGCTTTTCAAGCTAAACTTGATGAGTTTAAAGCTAAAGGTGTTGAAGTAATAGCATGCTCTACAGACACTCCTGAAAGTCACTGGGGTTGGTTACAAGTTGAAAAAAATAATGGCGGTATTAAGGGTATTACTTACCCTATTGTTGCTGACGTAGCAAAAACTGTAGCTGAAAACTTTGGTGTACTAGCTGGTGATTATTTCATCAATGAAAATGATGAATTAGAAGCTGATGGTCCAATGATTGCTTACAGAGGGTTATTTTTAATTGATAAAGAAGGTGTTGTACAACATCAAATTGTAAATAATTTCCCACTAGGTAGAAACGTTGACGAAGCTCTTAGAATGGTCGATGCTTTACAACATCATGAGGAAGAGGGTGAAGTATGCCCTGCTAACTGGGAGAAAGGAAAAGATGCTATGAAGGAAAACTTCGCAGGCGTCGCAGACTATTTGTCTAAACATTAATAAAATACATACTTTATTGAAAAAGCCCTTGCTAATCGCTCGGGCTTTTTTTTATTTTAAAAGGTCATTATGTACTTTTTTGAGGATGTCAAAGCATTTGGCTTGATTTGCCGCCTCGGCATAGGTTCTTAAGACGGGCTCAGTACCTGAAGGTCGTATCATCACCCAGCTGTCTTGGTCAAAATAGAATTTGAATCCATCTATTGTTTCTGTTTTTACAATTGGCATATCACCAAAAGCGGTATAAATACCTTTATTGCAATTTTCAATTATTTGTAATTTCTGCTCTTCTTTCAAATGTAAATCAATACGTTCAAAAGCAAACTTCCCTACTATATCGTAAACTTCATGTATCAAATCATCTAAGCTTTTTCCTGTTTTTGCCATATATTCCCAAATGACCAATCCCATCCAAATTCCATCACGTTCTGGAATATGTCCTTTTATAGAAACACCACCCGATTCCTCACCACCAAGTAAACAATCTTCTTTCAACATTACTCCAGCAACGTGCTTAAATCCAACTTTTACAATTTCGTGCTCAAGACCATAAAATTTACACATTTGAGCAACCTTTACAGAACATGAAAAAGCAGTAACTACCTTTCCACTTAATCCTTTATATTTTACTAAATAATGAATGAGTAATAATATGATATGGTGTGAATCTATAAATTCACCTTTAGCATTGTATAGTCCAATCCTATCGGCGTCTCCATCAGTGGCAAGACCACAATCTATTTTACCAGACTCCTTGATATAATTTGAAAACTCAATTAGATTTCTATGTATGGGTTCAGGAGCTGTACCTTTAAACCCTGGATTATCTGAACAGTGAAATAAAGTTGTTTGAGGTAATAATTTTGGTACTGCCTCTCTTCCCGCACCATACATAGCATCATAACCAAGCTTCAAGTCGGAATGACGAATAGCATCAAGATCAAATGAATTTTCTGCCTTATCTAAATACAATTGAGTGAAATCTGAAATTGTTACACCATCTAATGTCAAATCATCCAATTTTAAGCTATGTTCGTCTGGAATTAGATCTTCAACAGCTTGAATATCATCTGGTAAAAGTGGGCCGCCAAAGTTTCCCTTTAGCTTATAACCGCTATAATCAGCTGGATTGTGACTGGCTGTTATAACGACTCCTAAATCTGCTTTATGTTCTACTACTGCTAATGATAGCATTGGCGTAGTTACAAATCGATCAGCAATAATAACCTTAACGTCAAGATGGTTTAATACCTTTGCGGTAGTTTCAGTAAACAATTTTCCACCGAATCTGCAATCATGTCCTATGACAACTGAAGGGTCAACAAAATTGGCTTTTAACCAGTGAGCTACTCCAACACTCACTCTAGCTACATTTTCAACTGTATATTCCTTAGCAATGATTGCTCTCCAACCATCTGTTCCAAATTTAATTTTCATTCTTTATCGTTTTATATTTCTCTCGTTCAAGGCTTTTCTATAGCGGCTTGCATTAGCATAATGCTGAACTGCATTTTTGGCAAAACTATGATATCCTGAAAAATCTTCTTTTGCACACATATATAAATAATCGTTGGGCTGATAATTTAATACAGCATCTATAACTTGAATTGAAGGTAATGAAATAGGCCCAATTGGTAAGCCTTTATACTTATAAGTATTGTAGGGCGAATCTATTTTCAAGTCTTTTTTCAGAACTCTTCGTATAGTAAAATCTCCTTTGGCAAATACGACAGTTGGATCTGATTGTAATTTCATTCCTTTTCTCAATCTATTAAGATATAATCCAGCTATTATAGGTTGTTCATCTTTTCGGTAAGACTCTTTCTCTACTATGGACGCTAATGTAGTCACTTCATCTGGGGTTAGTTTTAAAGCCTTTGCTTTTGCTTTTCTTGAATCGTTCCAAAAGTGATGATGTTCTGCTACCATTCTAGATAAAAAACTCTCAACAGGAGTATTCCAATAAAACTCATAAGTATTTGGAATAAATAAAGAACTGACTGTAAATGCATTCAAACCAACTGTATTTAAAAAAGTCGAGTCTAACATAGATTCCAAAATTTCTAGTGAATCAAGTTCAATTTGTTGAGCTATTTTTCCTGCAAGTTCTTCTTTAGTACGAATAGAATTGAAAACAACATTTATAGGAGTCTGTCTTCCAGACCTAAGAAGATTAACCAACTCATTGTTATTCATGCCATCTTTAATTAAATAGCGTCCTGATTTTATTGCAAAATCATTGTATTTTTTTCGTTCTGCAATCCAAACAAATGAGGAAGAATTTACAATCGCTCCTTTGTCTATCAATAATTGTAAAACGTCGTCAAAACTTGCTCCAGTAGGTATGTCTACAAAGACATCTTTATCTGTATTTAAAGATACATTTGGTTGATATATTTTACCATAAAAAACTGAGGCCGTGATTAATCCGCTGATGAAAAACACTCCAATCAAACTCCATATAAACTTATACATAAATCCTTTTCGTTTTGTCATCGCAATCTACCCATTAACTCATTTATTTTATTGTTTTTTGGGTCTAATTCTATAATTTGCTCCAAATATAACTTTCCTTCTTTTATATTTCCTTGGAAAAGGTATAAACTTGCCATATTGGTAAGTGTTTGTATGTGTTTTGGGTTTAATGATAAGGCTTCATTATAGCAGGACAATGCATCATCAAGCTCTCCTTTTTTAAATAAAATAAATCCTAAATTACACCATGCTTGTTCATTTTTAGAAAATTCACTTAATATAAATCGATATTCTTTTTCAGCCATAGTATAGTTGTCTTTACTGGAGTAAAAATCAGCTAATTTCAATCTAAAATCTATGACATATGGCGCTAGTTCTGTTGCCCTTAAATAAAAATCAATGGCATTTGGAGATTGAAGTTTTTCAAAAGCAAAAGCAATTCTGTAGGCCGTCCAAGCATCTTCGTTTGTATATGATGGTTGATTTAATCTTTGTAAAATATTATCAAACGATTTTACTGTATTTACAACAGAGTTGAAATCTTTTTTTAAATAATACAGATGAATTCTTTCTTTAAAAGAGGTATTTAAATCTATGTTATTTAATATGATTTGAGCGGAATCTAAATAGTAATTCAATCCATCAAATTTCTCAAATTGATAAAGATATGCCTTAGCTCTAATTAGTTTTGAAGGATTAGAGTTGTTGACTGCTTTCAATCCTATAAATTGCCCTTTTGTTGAAATACTATCACCTTTATTGTTATGAACTGCTATCTTGTGATCATGAATAGTAACATGGGGGATATCAAGTGTACCTGAAGTTGGCATATGACAAGAAACACAATCTTTATTTTCACTGTTCATAACATGCTGATCTGTACAATCACTATGACAAGACAAACATTTATTATTAAAAAAGTTAGGCTGTGTCTTTTGAACAGAATGATGTGGATTGTGACAGGTTATACAATTCATTTCCGAGTTATTGAAACATTCACTTTGCTTTAATCTATCTACGTGAGAAGCCATTATAAAAGTATTGTCGTCCTGAAAACGTGGTACAAATACAGTCATAATTTCAGATAATTCCATCCCTGGTTTAAAGTCGAAAAAACTTTTTCCCTGAGATAAAACAGTGTTGCCTTGTAAATGGCAACGCATACAGATTTGAAACTGAGCTTCAAGACTTAATTTTTTTGGATTTACGATTGAATAGTCAATGTGCTTTGAGGTATCAACAATTTCTCCAGAAAGCATTCGTTGAACATGTAATTCACCAGGCCCATGACAGCGTTCACAGTCGATACCGTGTGGTACATGATTGTATTTATTTTCTGAGCCCATCACAAAGTCTGGCATTGCATTGTGACACGACATGCATTCTAATCCTATTGCTCTTGAAAATCGGCTATTATTTCCGTTTTCATAACCAGGTGGTAAATTTAAATAACCCTCTTGGGTGTAAAAAGTAAATGGCATTTGGTGTACATATCCATTTTCTTGCCAAAGATGAGAATTTGTATGATGACCTGAGCCAATTATATAATCAACATCTTCAACTCGTTCATGAGCTTCATACATTTCTTTCAAATACAGTACACTATCCTGCCAATAAGGAAAATAGCTATATCCACTGAATGAGTCTGTTAATAAAGAATTTGAATGAAACAGAGCTTGACTATTTTGAGGTAGGGCAGCTTTTAAAGACTTTCCCATTCCCGTCTCTACGTAAGTTTGATATATATCATAATGACATGACATGCAACTTTCTATTCCTACATATTTAACAGTGTCATTATGGTTGTGATAATAAACATAGGGTTCTACCTTGTTCTTACAACTAATAAAAAAAATACCAACAACAAATAATATTAGCCGCACAATCTTTGAAATAATAATTCATCTTCCCATCCTTCAGGAGTTTTATTCCATTTCTTTTTTACTCCCACTATTACAAAATCTAAGGCACTGAACAAATTAATACTGGCATTGTTACGAGCGGAAATATTACAATAGATTAGGTTCAGATGAAGAATATTAAATGCATAATCTAGAACTATGTTGAGAGCTTCTTTAGCATAACCTTTTCTTCTATGCGTATCTTCAACTATCCAAATTCCAATGCCTGCTCTCAAATGAAAAGGATCAAAATCAAAAAGCTCAATAGTACCAATAGGAATTTTATTAATTTCTATTATCAAACGAAGTTGTTTAGTAATAAAAATATCCTGATGAGCATTTTCTAAATACCTCGATAAGGTATGTTTAGAAAAAGGTGAAAAAGTCTGACTAACTTTCCATATATTTTGATCGTTTTCCCAATTATAAATAAGGTTTAAATCGGATGGCTCTAAAGCCCTTAACACTAAATTTTCACCTCTTAGCATACAATTTCTCCTTTAAAAACACATTGATAAGGACCTGAAAGATAAATATTTTTAAAATGCCTTTCTTTCTCAAAATTGACTAATAACATTCCTCCTTTAACCTTAACTGGAATAGAATTCAGTTGAATTAACCCTTTAGTATAGGTGGATAAGGCACAAGCAACCGCACCTGTACCACATGCTAATGTCTCTGCTTCTACCCCTCTTTCATATGTTCTGATTGAAATACCAAAGTTGTTCAACTCAACAAAATTGACATTGGTTCCCTCCTTTGTGAAACGATTATTGTATCTGATGGCCTGACCCATTGATAACAAGTCTATCTCATCGATGTTTTTTACAAATTTTACATAATGAGGTGAACCAGTATCAAGGAAAAAATAATCCTCTCCTATTTCAATTTGATTAACATTACTCATTTGAATACATACTTTATCTTCAAACCACTTAGCATGATGAGGGCCATCAAAAGCTAAAAAATGACATTCTGATTCAAAGATATTGAGTTGTTTAGCAAAATCAACTACACATCTCGAGCCATTGCCACACATTGAACTCAGATTACCATCAGCATTAAAATATAACATCTCAAAATCATATTTATCATGATTATTCAGTAATATTAATCCATCAGCACCTATTCCAATTCTTCTATTACATAATGTATTAATCAACTGAGTGTTAGAACAATCAAAATCGACCAGCCGATTATCTATGATAATAAAATCATTACCAGCTCCTTGGTACTTAGAAAATGATATTTTCATATGTCAAATTTAACTAATGCAATTCAAAAAATGAAGATTCATCAATTTTATATACAATTATTAGTATGAAAGATTCAAAAATGTAAATTTGCTCACAAATACAACAAAGTCAAGTCGAATTAAAAAACTAAAAAAGTGTTATACGTTCAAGAACTTTCTCAATGGATAGCAAAAGAGCAGGCAGCTGCAGAACTATCCAACCTTGTCAGTAAATTAGTATTAGAAAATTCTACAGAATTAGTCATGTTTAGAAATAGGATGACTAATGTCAGTATTAGTGAAATACTAAACCTTCATGATTATGGTAAAAAGTTTGTTAAACAAGATATTACTACTCAACAGACACTTCCTTTGGCAAAAGCCATCCTCCAGTTAAAGGTTAAAAACACTAAGATTGACCTTGGTAAGTTAGCCTATCAATGGTTAAAAGAGAAAGATTCTTTTAAAAACACTGAGGATTTTGTTGCTAACAAGCTATCTTCCTTATTAGATAACAAAAATAATATATCACCAAAAGATGTTATTCTGTATGGGTTTGGCCGAATTGGGCGATTAGTAGCTCGAGAGCTAGTTCTTCAAGATGGGGCCGGAGATCAGCTCAGACTTCGTGCAATTGTTACTCGAAAAAATACAGATGAAGACATTATTAAAAGATCTTCTCTTCTCAGAACAGATTCAGTTCATGGAGAGTTCAACGCCAACATCAAAGAAGATTTAGACAATAAATCCATCATTATAAACGGTAGAACAATAAAAATGATAGCTGCTGACAGTCCAGACTCTATTGATTATACTAAACATGGCATAGAAAATGCATTAGTTATTGATAATACAGGAGTTTTCCGTGATAAAGAGGCCTTAAGCCTACACCTAAAAGCCAAAGGTGTTTCGAAAGTTTTACTGACTGCACCAGGCAAAGAAGTGCCTAATATTGTTTTTGGTATAAATCATGAAATTGATATTGACTCTAATCATATTTTTTCTGCTGCTTCCTGTACAACAAATGCTATAACCCCTGTTTTAGATGTGGTCGAAAATAATTTAGGAGTCGTTAAAGGACATATTGAAACCATTCATGCCTACACTAATGATCAAAATTTGGTGGACAATATGCACAAAAAATATAGAAGAGGTCGTGCTGCCGCTTTGAATATGGTTATTACTGAAACTGGTGCTGGTAAAGCAGTTACCAAAGCAATCCCTTCACTGAGTGGGAAATTGACTTCAAGTGCTATTAGGGTTCCAACTCCAAATGGTTCTTTGGCTATTTTAAATATTACGACAGAAAAAGCTACAACTTTAGATGAAGTCAATGAACTGATTCGAAAAGCTGCATTTGATTCTCACTTGGTTGAACAAATACGGTATTCAGTAAATAACGAGTTAGTTTCTTCCGATATTGTTGGAGACAGTTGTCCATCTATTTATGATAGTCCAGCAACCCAAATTTCTCAAGATGGTAAAACGATTGTTTTATACGTCTGGTATGACAATGAATATGGCTACACTAGACAAGTTCTTCGCTTAGCTAAGCATATTGCTAAGGTAAGACGAAATAGATATTATTAACATGTTATCTAAAACCATAATCCACAAAAAAGAATTTATCATTTATAAATGGTTGAATTCTTTATTTCTGGGAGTATCAATTGGATGTATTTTCACAATATACGAACCTCTGGAACCCTCTGTTTACTCATTAGGCGGTGTTATACTAGCAGTAGCTATGTTAATCGTTGCACGCTTTTATCACAAGATTCTTAATACTTACTATTTTTTTAGGATTTCTTTGTTGGTAGAATTAGTAGTACTGCTAATGTTAATTAGCTTTTTAGTATTTTCATACAGCTATCAGATTGCCTTACTGACATATATAGGCTATCAACTTACATTTATATTTGGTTCTTATTTAGTCAGAGCAGAAACTCTTGTCTTAAATGATGACATTACGCTTACTAAAGTAGATACAGCGAAACAAATTGGCTATCTAGTCGGAATGCTTATATCCTACCTTTTTTATGAATCATCAGAATATTTTGAAATTCTAAGTGATAAACAAGAACAAGTATATTTCATTCATTTCCCGTTAATTTTAATTGAAATACTAGTAATTATATTTCTTACCAAAGCTTTTTCAAAATCTTAAAAGAATTTATGAAAACTAACTTAGTTCTTCAATAAAATCTATATCAAATTCTTTAAGTTTTTCTAAAACTGGTAAGTAAATTTGGGGGTAAATAGGAATTTTAACTCCAACCATATTTATCTTTCCATCCAGTATTAATTCAGTGGCAATTGCCATAGGCAATCCTACCGTCATGCTCATAGCTGTATTGGTTTGATCCTTCCCCCTAAACACTAATGATGATTTAAGTGAATGATGATTACCGTTTAGGTCGTACTCAAAAATATGTTGCATCACAATCATATCCTTATCATCCTCATCTAAAGCCCATTTTTTTTCCAACAGATGCTGTAACACTTGAGCAGGACTCCCCTTTTCAAGATCAATCTTATCATTACTGAATAAACCTAACCAATCTAACTTTGCTATTGTATCATTTTCGACAGACAAATATGATTTTAACTTATCTTCAACAGAAATGACTTTATCAAACATCAAAAATGAATTTGTAAAATCTCGCCAACTTTTATTTTCTAATCCTTCCATTTCAAAGGTATCATCCGTCATACCAAGTTGAATTAATACATTCCAGGCTTTACAAAAACCCTTCTTTCTTAGTGTCCCTCTGAACATAGTAGGTATGTCATCAAGTCCATAGGGGGTTCTGTAAGATAATGAATCTCTGTTTGCATAGGCTTCAAATTGCCCTTCGTCTAATACTTCTACAAGCTCAGTTCTATTGAATAATTTAGTGTAAGGAATATATTTATACTTATTATTTCTTTTAAATTGAGCAGTTCCTTTTCCTGCTAAAACCACATTTCTTGGATTCCAAGTAAATTTATAGTTCCAGGGGTTATTATCATATTCTGGAGCCACTAAGCCGCCACAGAAAGATTTAAATAAATTTATCTTCCCACCCTTGGCATGAATTTCATCAATAATTTTTTTGGCGGATAAGTGGTCAATTCCAGGATCTAAACCTATTTCATTAAGTAATAATACACCCTTGGAATTTGCAGATTCATTTAATGCTTTCATTTCATCAGACACATAAGAAGCAGTCACCATATTCACGCCCTGAATAACACAATCTTCGGCCAACATAATATGCATATGAGCTGGTAACATCGATACAACAATATCAGCTTCCCTAATAGCATCTTGCCGCTGTTCAATATCAAATACATCAAACTTTAAAGCAGAAGCATTAGTATGCCCGTTAACTTTTTGCACTGCTAGATCAACATCAAAATCTGCTACAGTAACATGCCAATTTTTATTTTCTGATTTTTCTAATAAATATTGAATGAGAGAGGAAGCAGAAAGACCCGCACCAACAACTAAAATTCGTTTCATAGATAATTGATTTGAATAGCTAAGATATATATTTTATTATCCTTAAGATAGTTCTCAAAACTACATTTGTTAACGAGTTACTAATGAAAACAAAAACTTTCAGACTTTTTAATAAACATTTGTTACTAAATAAATAAAAATTAAGATTCATTTCCTTTGCTGGTTAGCTATAAATTCTAATATTTGCCATACTAACTATTACCTTATTCTATGAATATTGATATTCAATCAAGCCTAAACGAACTAGGTATTTCTGATGCCATAGTTCATTTTAATTTAACACCAAAAGAACTAACCAACATAAGCCTTGAAAAGGGCTTAGCAAAAATGACAAGCCTTGGAGCAATAACAGTCAATACTGGCGAATTTACAGGACGTTCTCCGAAAGATAGATTTATTGTTGAAGATGAACTAACTAAAGATAGTGTTTGGTGGGGAGAAATAAATATTCCTTTTAATAAAGATAAGTACAAATCGCTATATACTAAAGTAGTCGATTCTCTAAAGGGTAAAGATGTATATGTACGCGATGTTTATGCTTGTGCAGATGATAAATTTCGATTAAATATTAGAGTGATCAATGAATTTCCTTGGTCAAATATGTTTGCTTATAATATGTTTTTGAGACCTTCAGATGAAGAACTTAAAACGTTTACTCCTGAATGGGTAATTATCAATGTGCCAAGCTTTTTGGCTGATGCCGAATTAGACGGAACTCGTCAACATAATTTTGCCATTATCAACTTTAGTGAAAAGACTATTCTAATTGGAGGTACAGGCTATACCGGAGAAATAAAAAAAGGTATTTTTTCGGTACTCAACTATATTTTACCTCATGAAAAGAATATTCTATCTATGCATTGTTCTGCCAATGTTGGTGAAGCCAATGATACTGCAGTATTTTTTGGTTTGTCAGGTACAGGAAAAACAACTCTTTCAGCAGATCCATTTAGAAAATTAATTGGAGACGATGAGCACGGATGGAGCAATGATAGTGTATTTAACTTTGAAGGTGGGTGTTATGCTAAATGTATAGATTTGACTGCTGAAAAAGAACCAGACATTTTTGCAGCTATAAAAGAAGGTGCTCTACTGGAGAATATAGTACTTAAAGAAGGTTCTAATGAAGTTGATTTCGAAGACAGTACAATTACAGAAAATACAAGAGTTAGCTACCCTATTGATCATATTTCAAATATTGCTATTCCCTCAGTAGCTAGTGCACCAAAAAATATATTTTTCCTTACTTGTGATGCATTTGGCGTATTACCTCCCATATCAAAACTAACTACTGGTCAAGCAATGTATCACTTTATATCAGGTTATACAGCCAAAGTAGCTGGAACAGAAGAAGGTGTTACCGAACCTAGCACGACCTTCTCAGCTTGCTTTGGAGCACCTTTCCTTCCTTTACACCCTACCAAATACGCTGAACTTCTTGGTCAGAAGATGGAATCTTCAGACGTTAATGTTTGGCTAGTCAACACTGGTTGGTCTGGCGGAATATATGGCGTAGGATCAAGGTTAAATTTAACTTACACTCGTTCAATGATTACCGCTGCACTTAATGGTAATTTAAATGAAGTAGAATATAAAACTCACGAAATATTTGGGCTGCAAATGCCAAATAGTTGCCCTGGAGTTCCTTCCGATATTTTAGATCCTAAAAATACATGGGAAAATAAAAACGAATACGATTTAAAGGCTAATGAGTTAGCTAATGAATTCCATGCAAATTTCGAACAATTTAGTGAGTATGCTAGTGAAGAAATCATGAACGGTGGTCCAACTACTAAAGTATTTTAAACAAATTATAAATTTCATTCATAAAAAAACCCATTCAATAGAATGGGTTTTTTTTAAGAACTGTACAGCGTAAATTATTTCTTGTGTTTAGCGTACTTATTTTTAAATTTATCAATTCTACCCGCTGTATCAACTAACTTCATTTTACCAGTGTAGTAAGGGTGTGAATCAGAAGAAATTTCCATTTTGATAAGTGGGTATTCATTACCGTCTTCCCACTTGATGGTATCCTTTGAATTAGCAGTAGATTTTGTTAGTACAGAATAGCCAGTTGAAATATCTTGCATAACAACTAATCTGTAGTTTTCTGGGTGAATTCCTTTTCTCATTTTCTAATTATTTAGGGCTGCAAATATAACCACTTATACTAATTAATCAAATATGTTATTCATTAAATATACTATTAGCGGTTAATAGTCGTTTGTTCTATATTTGCCATCTATGATTTATCGATTAATTGTATTTATATTAAGTGCTACTTTTTTATTCAGTTCATGTAAGAAAGATTTCTTTCAAGAAAGTGGACCTGGGGTATTATCTTTTTCGAATGACTCAATTTTATTTGATACAATTTTTGCAAGCGTGGGAAGTGCTACACAAAAATTTGTGGTATATAATTCCAACTCAAACCCTGTTTCTATCGAAAGTATAAAACTTACAGAAAGTGATCCTAATAATGTTTACAGAATTAATATCGATGGTCAGCCGATTGAAAATAGTCAGAATATAAAATTAGCTGCCAACGACAGTATGTTTGTATTTGTGGAGGTAACCATTAACCCAAATAATGCTCTTCTACCCTTTCTGGTTACAAATACTTTAGAGTTCACTACAAACGATAGTAAACAAAATATAGCGTTAGTTACTTATGGTCAAAACGCTAATTTTTACACGCCATCTGATAACTTATTCATCGTTCAAAATGATTCAACAAATTCAAACGACTCCATAAATATTGCCTACTACTCAATTTCTGAAAATACAAGTTGGACAAATGAATTACCTCATGTTATTTATGGTTATGTTATTGTTGAACCCAATGCTGTACTTACAATAGAAGAAGGTACACAAGTTTACCTACACGAAAACTCTGGTATTATAGTTGGAAACCCTGTCTTTGGTTCATCCAATGATGGAGGGACCTTAGTTGTTAATGGAAATCTTGGAAACGAAGTAGTATTTCAAGGTGATCGATTGGAAAGCTTTTACGAAAACGCTCCTGGACAATGGGATATTATCTGGATGGTTCAAGGAAGTATAAATAATAGGATTGATCACGCTATCATCAAAAATGGTACAGTAGGGCTAAAAGTAGATACTATTGGCAACTCAACGAACCCTACCCTAACACTAAGCAATACAATTATCGAAAACATGAGTGATATTGGTCTCTTTGCACAAGGAAGTAATGTACTAGCATACAATAACGTTATAAAAAACTGTGCTCGATATTCTTTAGTATTAAATATTGGAGGTGATTACGACTTCACACACTGTACGTTTGCAAATTATTATGAGTATGGAAGTAGAAATACACCAGCAGTTTTAGTAAACAACTACTATGAAGATGCATTTGGTAATATTCAGTTAAGGGATCTAAATAAAGCAAATTTTACTAATTGTATCATTGATGGCTCCAATGGTCATGAGATTATACTAGAAGAAAATAATAATGCTATCTTCAATTATAACTTTGAAAATTGTTTATTAAAAATTGACCAAGATTCGTCATTACAACAGTTAAATCATTCAAATAGTATAAAAATTGATAATTCTGTAACAGTATTTAACAACTCCATAGAGCAAAATTTTACACTCTCAGCAAACTCACCAGCTATAAATTCTGGAAAGCCCACTTTTATTTTAAATGACATTTTAGGAAATAGCCGAATCGGAAACCCTGACATGGGAGCATACGAATATTTGGATAACTAAAACTTTTGTAAAAAAAGTAATGTATCAACACCATCAGCATAATCTGATAACTGTGGAGATTGTGCTTGACCAAAAGGAACAAATTCTTTACCCACAATACACTGAATTTGTTCTGATTGACTACTTAAATGATTGAGTACACTTTCTTTAGTATCATAATATTCAACATTTAAAACACCTATTGGCGAATGAATACTTTTATCTTCTTTTATTATGAAGAAACCATTTTCAACAAAAGTTTGATTTCCTAACATATATATGGCTTTATGATAATCATAATTATTTGCATACTTATGATTATTTAATAAATCCTTGTAATCAAAAAATACTTCAAATAAAAAATCAAGATTATAGCCTTTAGGAACATAAATTTTAGAAACATTACGGCAGCCTAATCCATAATACATAAATATGTCTTTAGCTAATGATTTTCTATCATTTAAGCTTTCAGACCCATCTAATATCGCTACTGAAGTCCTGTTTTTTCTCAAAAGCTTGTGATAAGATTTAAAGTAATAGTCAAATTGCCTAAAAGACTCATTACTACCTGTAGCAATGACTGCGTCAAAAGATTTATCAATTTTTTCTACAAATTGAATGTCTTTGTATAACTGTGGATTTATAACAGAAATATAGTTAACTATAGCTTTCATCAAGAAAGCATCTTTACTGGAAAGCTTAATTATTGCTTGATGACCACTAATAAGAACACATAATAAATCATGAAAGCCTACAAGTGGAATGTTACCAGCCATAATTATAAATACTTTTTTCTTTTCTACTTCTGAAAAAGTGTATGTAGATAGCCATTGGTTTAACTTCTCATGCGTTAAATTTTTAATAATGGCGGCAATAGCATCTTGAATCGTTTTCTTAGTAAACCAAGTATTTGACAAACAAGATTTTACAATCGCATTTTGTAATTCTTGTTCAGGAGATTTACTCAATTCTATTCCAAGCTTAACAAAAGTTTCTATTCTACTTTCTATGGACATTTCTTTTTATATTTGTACCGCAAAATTAAATATTAACCTTTTTTAATTTATAAAATGGCAATTAAAATTACTGACGAATGTATAAACTGTGGTGCATGTGAGCCTGAATGTCCAAATAATGCCATTTATGAAGGTGGAATGGAATGGCATTTTTCTGATGGTACTACACTAAATGGTACTGTTACTCCAAAAAGTGGAGGCGAATATAATGCTGATGAAGCACAAGATCCTGTTGATTATGATGTTTACTACATAGTTACTGACAAATGTACAGAGTGTATGGGCTTTCATGAAGAACCTCAATGTGCTGCAGTATGTCCTGTAGATTGTTGTGTAGCGGATGAAGATAATGTAGAATCTGAAGACGAACTACTTTCTAAAAAAGATTTTTTACACTCATAATGATATCAACTATAAAAGCCCATTTTCAACTACTGCTGGTAGTTTTAATGGGCTTTGTTGTTCTCCCCTTAAAAGCTCAAAAAACAGACTTTCCTGACTACGAAAGCCAACTTCTTAAATTGGCTCCCAAACTATTTGATGGGAAATCTGATAAAGAAAAATTCACTATTCATCAACAAATGATTGACATATGGGATCTTATTGTTGATGATCCAAAATCAATGAAGTTTCCATTCGACTCTTTAAGCTCATATTATCCGATTTTAACTAGTCAAGATAAAAAAGTAAGAATTATCAATTGGTATATTCCATTGGATAACAACACTAATCAATATCACGCAATCGTTCAATACTATGATACTAAAAAAAAGTATAAAGTTGATGTGCTAGAGCCCATTCTTGACGAAGTAAAACGTCCAAATAGCTTAAAACTAAGCAATAAACAGTGGATTGGAGCCTTATACTATCATCTATCAACATTTAAGAGAGGTAATAAAAACTATTATTTACTTCTTGGCTGGGATGGTAATGATGAGCGTAGTAATAAAAAAATTATTGATGTTCTATCCATTTCTAGAACATTAGTATTTGGAGCACCAGTCTTTCGATATAAAAAAGAACGATTACACCGTTATATACTAGAGTATAAGGAAGATGCCTCTGTCTCTGTAAAGTACCTTGACAAAATAAAGTCCATAATTTTTCCAAACTTAATACCAATAAATGAAAACCTTGAAGGTTTGTATGATTTCTACGTACCAGACGGAAGTATTAATGCTTTTGAATTAGTCAATGGTTCGTTTAAATTCAGAGAAAATATTGACAACCCAATAAAAACTAGGGTTCCAAAAATTAAAAAAATTGATAATGGATTGTTTCCAAATTAAAATTAATACCTCATTTTTGTACTCTAATTTGTAATCATATGAAAAAGCATAATTTTAGTGCTGGTCCATGCATTTTACCTCAAGAAGTTTTCGAGCAAGCAGCCGCATCAATACTCAACTTCAACAACTCTGATTTATCTCTAATAGAAATTTCACACAGAAGTGCTGATTTTGTTCAAGTAATGGATGAAGCTATTAGTCTTGTAAAAGAATTATTAGATGTACCAGAAGGATATTCAGTTCTTTTTTTACAAGGAGGAGCAAGTTTGGAATTCTTAATGGTAGCTCACAACCTAATGAAAGTTAATGGTAAAGCAGCATATCTAGATACTGGCTCTTGGTCTTCAAAAGCCATAAAAGAAGCTAAATTATTTGGTGAAGCAATTGTTGTTGGTAGTTCAAAAGACAAAAACTATAATTATATACCAAAAAATTATTCAATTCCATCTGATGTAAATTATTTTCACTGCACTTCAAATAATACCATATTTGGAACCCAAATAAAGTCATTCCCCAAAACAAATGTTTCAGTCGTTTGCGATATGTCTTCTGATATTTTTAGTCAAAAAATAAATATTGCTGACTTTGATTTAATTTATGCTGGAGCACAAAAAAATATGGGGCCAGCTGGTACAACATTAGTCATCGTAAAAGATGAAGTTTTAGGCAAAACAGGAAGAGAAATTCCAACAATGTTAGACTACAGAACACATATAGCCAAGGAAAGTATGTTTAATACTCCCCCTGTATTTGCAGTGTATGTGAGTATGCTAACTTTAAGGTGGTTAAAACAAAATGGCGGTATAGAATGGATTGAAAATATCAATAATAGAAAAGCCAAATTATTATATGATACAATTGATAACAGCTCAATTTTTGAAGGCTGTGCAAACCGTGAAGACCGATCAAATATGAATGCTACCTTTGTTCTTAACCAAAATGAATTAGAGCAAAGATTTAATACACTGTGTTTAGAAAATGGCATAAATGGTCTGAAAGGCCACCGATCAGTAGGTGGCTACAGAGCTTCCATGTACAATGCAATGCCTCTTGAAAGTGTACAGACTTTAGTTGATATAATGAACGATTTAGAAAATAAATAATGACAAAAATTCTTGCCAATGATGGCATTTCACAATTAGGCATAGACACTTTAGAACAAGCTGGCTATGAAGTTATAACTCAAAAAGTAGCTCAAGAACAATTAATAAATGTAATTAATGAAAAAAATATTAGTGCTTTACTAGTACGTTCTGCTACAAAAGTTAGAAAAGATATAATAGATGCATGTCCGAGTCTGAAACTAATAGGACGTGGTGGTGTTGGAATGGATAATATTGATGTTGATTATGCTAAAAACAAAGGTTTAGAAGTTATTAATACACCTGCAGCCTCATCAGAATCAGTGGCTGAACTTGTATTTGCACATTTGTTTAATCTTGTTCGATATATCTATGACTCCAATAGGCAAATGCCACTAGAGGGTGACACAAAGTTTAAAGAGTTAAAAAAAGCGTATGCTAAGGGAAAAGAATTAAAAGGTAAAACACTAGGGATAATTGGCTTTGGTCGTATAGGTCAAGAAGTAGCCAAGCGAGCCATAGGTTTAGGGATGGATATTATTGTTAATGATAAATTTGTTAAAGATACTGAACTCGAATTAGCCTTTTTCGACGGTCAAAAAATTAATTTCAAAATTAATACAACCTCCATTGAAGAGGTATTAAAACAAAGTGATTTTATCACATTGCACATTCCAAAATCATCAGATAAAGCTGTAATTGGTAAAGAAGAAATCGAAATGATGAAAGATGGTGTTGGTATAATCAATGCAGCCAGAGGTGGAGTCATAGATGAAGAAGCACTTATTAAAGCTCTTGAAAATGGAAAAATTTCAGCCGCCGGTTTAGATGTTTTTGATAATGAACCCCATCCACAAATTAAGTTACTGATGCTTCAAAACGTATCCTTAACACCACATATTGGTGCGGCCACAAACGAAGCCCAAGATAGAATAGGAAAAGAATTAGCAGATAAGATAATCTCTTATTTCAATTAATTATTCTCTTAACTTAAAGCCCTTAAAATTTGTAAGTTATGGCAGACATTGTCCCTTTTTGTGCTATTCGGCCTACGAGAGATAAAGTTTCTCTTGTTGCAACTCGTTCATACCTATCATATTCTAATGAAACCCTTGTAGAAAAATTAAATAATAATCCATTTACCTTTCTACATATCATCAATCCAGAATTTTCAGAAAATAAAGTTGCTAAAAATCGAGACGAAAAATTCCGAATGGTAAAAGATAAATTTAACGAATTTAAAAATAACGGGGTATTTATTTCTGAAAACAAGCCCTTATTTTACATTTATCAAAAGGTAAATAATTACGGTAAAACATTTAATGGAATTATTGGTGCGGCTAGCGTAAAAGATTATATAAGTGGTAAGATTAAAAAACATGAAGCCACCATTGAAAAAAGGGAAAAGTTATTCAAAGAGTACTTGAACAAAACATGCTTTAATGCCGAACCTGTACTACTTACCTACCCTAACCAACAACAAATTGATAAAATCATATCTAACTATATATCTAAGCGGGCAGAATATGAATTTTCAACCACAAATAAATCAGTTCATAAATTATGGTTGGTTACAGATTCAATAGATATTAAAACGATTCAAGAATCATTTAAAAAAATTGACGCTCTTTATATTGCTGATGGCCATCACCGATTTGCATCTTCTGCTCTACTCTATGAAGAAAATAAATCTGATAATTCAAGTAATAAAAAGTATTGCATGAGTTATTTAATTGGAGAAGATCAACTAAATATTATCAATTACAACAGGCTTATAAAAGACTTAAATGGTTTGTCTGAAGAAGAATTTATTGAGCAATTAGCTGAGAATTTTAATATTAGAAAAGAAAATTCAACTGTCCAGCCTAAAAATGAAAATGAAATTGGGCTATATATTTCAGGACAATGGTATCTAGTTAGTTACAAACAAGAAAAATATAATTTGATTGAAAGTAAAGTTGATCAACTATCACCGTCAATTCTATTTAATCATATTCTAAATCCTATTTTGGGTATTAATGATGCTAGAAATGATAACAGGCTAAGTTATTTTGATGGCACATATCCCACAAGTAAACTTCAAAATAAGATAGATAATAAGCTATTTTCAGCAGCTTTTATACTCAAGACTATTGCTGTAGATAGTTTGATAGAGATAGCTAATAATGAACAAACTATGCCTCCTAAAAGTACTTTTGTACAACCTAAATTAAGAAGCGGCATGTTAATATATAACTTAGAATGAGTGTTTCTGACAATATTTTAATTTTACATAATTCACTTCCAAACAACATATGCTTGGTTGCTGTATCAAAAACAAAACCCTCAAATGATATTTTAGAAGCGTATAATGCTGGCCAGCGCCATTTTGGTGAAAATAAAGTTCAAGAATTAGAGAATAAAGCTAAAAATCTTCCTACTGATATTAAATGGCATATGATTGGCCATTTACAAACCAACAAGGTAAAATATATTGCTCCTTTTGTGTCTCTCATTCATACTGTTGATTCTTTAAAATTACTCAAAGAGATTAATAAAAGAGCAATTCAAAATGATAGAGTAATTGATTGTCTTATTCAAATTAAAATCGCTCAGGAAGAGACAAAATTTGGTATGTCCGAAAACGAAGCAAGAAATTTATTAGAGTTCTCTATCTCAAATGTAAATATTGTAGGTTTTATGGGAATGGCTACCTTTTCTAATGATACCAAAGTAGTAAAGGAAGAGTTTAAACGCTTAAAAACATTTTTTGATAAATCAAAAAAGAAATTCCCAAATCTTGAAATAATATCAATGGGAATGAGCAGTGATTATCAAATTGCTATTGAAGAAGGGAGTAATATGATTCGATTAGGTTCTTCTATTTTTGGTAGTCGATAAGGCTATTTTGTTGACTTTACTAGCTCCCACATTTTTCCGACTTCAGTCCGTGTGGTACCTCTATAAACCTGACCCGTCTCTTGATCAATTAATAACCATTTTGAAGGACAATTAGTAATGACTTTTAATTCGACTGGTTTGTCTAGATCTTCTACCTCTATCCTATTTAATACCGTTCTTTTTTTCATAGTATTTGATATATAATTTTCTACAAAGTTATTTTATAATTTTATTCAGTAAAAATAAGTTTATTAAAATCAAAATACTGGTATTAAAATTATAATTTAATTATGGCTCAATTATTTAGAAAGTCTCAACAAGCGTATGGTGAATTTAACAATGGAGACATTATAGAAAATAAGCCCATAGGCTTTCCACAAGACAACGGTAAACTTGAGCCCTATTCTAATATCTTTTATTGGGCCCATGCTGTTGCTAAAAAAGATAGTACAATCGGCTTGCATCCTCACAAGGGGTTTGAAATAATGACTATCGTTCTGAAAGGAAAAATTATACATTTTGACACCCTAATGAATAAATGGATAACGTTGAATAAAGGTGATATACAATTAATACAATCATGCTCTGGCATTTCACATGCTGAAGCTATGATGAAAGATGCTGAAATTTTTCAAATTTGGTTTAATCCTGACTTAAGAAAAGTATTACAAAAACCTCCTTCCTATTTAGATGTTAAAAAAAATGAGCTTCCAAAAGAAAATAATTTAACCACAATTATTGGTAAGAACTCTCCATTTAAACTAGATTCAGAAGATATTTATATCACTCTACACAATCATTTAAATGGAGAGCACAACATTGATTTAGATGCTGAGAAATACTATTCAATATATGTTATTGAAGGCCAGTTAAATTATAAAAACCTAGACATAAAAAAAGACGACTTTCTTCTTCTTTCAGATGAAAGCGTCTTTAATTTTAATGCTAAAAATTTGACCTTTTTAAGTATTAGTTCACCCCTTACTCCTTCTTATCCAGTGTACTAATTAAGCTAAGTAAGAATTAATATTATCTTCAACTCTTTTTAGAACGTCTGTTACATCTTCTTTGACAAATAAATCGCCTGTTATATGTTCATATAATTCAATGTACCTTTCAGAAACAGAGTTACAGAATTCTGCTGACATTTCTGGAATGGCTTGTCCATCTTTGCCTTGAAACCCATTTTCAATTAACCACTGTCTAACAAACTCCTTTGATAACTGTTTTTGAGCTTTTCCAGCTTTTAAATTTTCTTCATAGCCTTCAATGTAAAAATACCTAGACGAATCAGGAGTATGAATTTCATCAATCAAGGTAATAGTACCATCCTTATCTTTACCAAACTCATATTTTGTATCAACTAGTATTAAACCTTTCTCTAATGCTATTTCAGTACCTCTTTGAAAGAGTTCTCTAGTATACTTTTCCAACATAACATAGTCTTCTTCTGAAACTAATCCTTGTGCAAGGATTTCCTCTCTTGAAATGTCTTCGTCATGTCCTACTTCAGCTTTTGTAGTTGGTGTTATTAATGGCTGTTCAAATTTTTGATTTTCAACCATTCCATCAGGCATTGGCACACCACATAGCATACGCTTACCATCTCTATATTCTCTCCAAGCATGACCTGTTAAATACCCTCTGATGACCATTTCAACTTTAAAAGGGTCACATTTTTTTCCAATGGTAACCGATGGGTCTGGACTTGCCTCTTTCCAATTAGGAACTATATCAGAAGTAGCATCTAGAAATTTTGCAGCTATTTGATTTAAAACTTGCCCCTTGTAAGGAATTCCTTGCGGTAGCACATGATCAAAAGCAGAAATTCTATCAGAAGCTATCATTACAAGTTGATCATCATTTACTGAATAGACATCCCTAACTTTCCCTTTGTAAAGATGGGTTTGATTTGGAAAATTAAAATTTGTTTCAATAATTACATTACTCATTATTTTCGTTTTTTGATTTATACGCTTTGATTATTCTTTTTACTAGTTCATGTCGAATAACATCTTTGTCATCCAAATAAATAATACTTATTCCTTTTACACCTTTCAATACTCGTAAGGCATGTAATAGACCAGAAGGTTGTTTATTGGGTAAATCAACCTGAGTTTCATCACCAGTAACAATAAACTTTGCAGACTTACCCATTCTAGTCAGAAACATTTTCATCTGCTGTTGTGTAGTATTTTGGGCTTCATCTAATATTACAAAAGCATTATCTAAAGTCCTTCCTCTCATGAAGGCTAATGGTGCTATTTCTATAGTTCTATTTTCAATATACTCTTTCAACTTTTCAGAAGGAATCATATCTCTTAAGGCATCATACAGCGGTTGTAGGTATGGATCTAATTTTTCTTTTAAGTCACCAGGTAAAAATCCTAAATTTTCACCCGCCTCAACTGCTGGTCTTGAGAGTATTATACGTTTAACAGCTTTATCTTTAAGTGCTTTGACTGCTATTGCTACAGCGGTGTATGTTTTTCCAGTTCCAGCAGGACCTACTGCAAAAAGCATGTCATTTTTTAATGATTCTTCTACAATTTTTCGTTGATTAGTAGTTTTAGCTTTTATAATTTTTCCGTGAGTTCCGTGAACTAGGGTTTCGTCATTGCCGATAAAAACCGCTTCGTCCTCCAAAATAATACGTTCAATATTACTGTTGGTTAAGCGCTGGTATTTGGCAAAATACTGTAACATCAACGAGAATTTGAATTCAAAATAATCTAAATCCTTATCTTCTCCAATGATCTTTATAGTATTGCCTCTTGCAACAACCTTTACTTTAGGAAAGAAGCTCAGTAAGAAAGATAGCTTCTTGTTATTTGAACCGTAAATATCAATTGGATTTACCTCTGCTAATTCTATAATCTTTTCACCCATATATACTGCTTCAGATATTACGAAGCGTTCAAAATATTACTTACTTTTGAATTCACAAAATAACAACTTTTGCGACAAATATTTGGATTAATTTTTCAATTTTATGCCAATAATAACACTAACTACTGACTTAGGATTAAAAGACCATTATGTTGGTTCTGTAAAGGCATCAATATTGAGGCAACTTGATTCGGTAAATATTGTTGATATTAGTCATAGTATTCCCACCTTTAATATTCCGCATGCCGCTTTTGTGTTAAAAAATGTCTACAAGGAATTTCCGCCTAAAAGTATTCACATCATTGGTGTAAATACACAAACAAATCATGACAGTCATCATGTAGCTGTATTTGCTGATGATCATTATTTTATTGGCACAGATAACGGGATTTTTTCACTTTTGTTAGATATTGAACCTGATAAGATAATACAAATAACTACCACAAGCGAATCTGATAATTCTAATTTTCCATTAAAGGATATTTTTGTTAAAACTGCTTGTCATATCGCCAGAGGCGGAACTCTGGAATTGATTGGGACACCTATTGAAAAATTTAAGGTTGAAAGTTCAAAATTTGCTGCTTTACATGAAAAGAACAGCATAAGAGGAAGTATTGTTCATATTGATCATTTTGGAAATGCTATTACAAATATTGATAAATCTTTATTTAATAAAGTAGCTAAAAATCGTTCCTTTTCTATTCATCTTGGGCGAAGTGAACACTACACTCTTTTTGAAATTAAAACAAAATACAATGAAGTACCCTTAGGTGATGCACTTGCTATGTTTACTTCTACATATCACCTTAGTATTGGCCTCAACATGGGGTCTGCTGCTACACTAATGGGACTTGAAATTAACGATACTGTAAGAATTGAATTTAATGATTAAACGAATTGTCAAACTTGAAATTCACCCACAAAAGATAAGTGAATTTATATCTCTTTTTAAAGAAAATAAATCAAAAATTTCTGCTTGTGAGGGTTGTTTACATCTAGAACTAATGCAAGATTTAAATAATGAAAAAGTTTTTTTCACCTACAGCTTTTGGCAATCTGAAAAGTACCTTGAAAGCTATAGAAATTCAGCTATTTTTCATTTTATTTGGAGTAATGCAAAATTACTATTTGATGATAAACCTTTAGCTTGGAGCGTTAATGAGATTTTATAATTTTGTCAAATGAGAGCATTATTTAAAAAGGAAATAAATACGTTTTTTAGTCATGCTAATGGCACAATAATAATCGTTACCTTTTTAGTAACCAATAGTTTATTGCTATGGCTAATTTCCAATGAGTATAATATCTTAGATTCAGGTTATGCTCAACTAAACGGTTTATTTTCACTATCGCCTCTACTTTTTATGGTATTTATACCTGCACTCTGCATGCGTTTATTTTCTGAAGAAATCAATAATGGTACTATTGAAATCCTAAAAACACTTCCTATTTCGGATAATACACTAGTATTTTCAAAATATTTATCCGCTTTAGCTATAAGTTGGATAGCTATTTTACCCACAATAATTTATTACATCAGTATTTATCTTTTGTCTGAAGAGCTAGGAAATGTTGATTCAGCAGGTATTTTAGGGTCGTATATTGGTTTATTTCTACTATCAGCACTATTTGTAGCTATTGGGGTTTTTGCCTCTTCGTCTACAAAAAATCAAATTACTTCGTTCTTAGTAGCAATATTAATTATTTCAATGTTTTATTTTGGGTTTGATCTCATTGCTAATGAAATCCAAAATGGGTTTATTCAATTATGCATTTCCTATATTGGCATTGACTATCATTATACCGCACTTAGTAAAGGAGTTATTGATTTTAGAGATGTTGTATATTTTGTATCCTTATCATTAGTATTTATACAATTAACTATCTACAATATTAATCGAAAGAGAAAATAATGAAATCTAACAGAAGACTAATATTGAATATTAGCATATTGGTTCTCATCAATGCAATTGCTTTTGTATTTCCTTTCAGATTGGATTTTACAGAAGAAAAAAAATACTCATTAAATGAAGCGTCAAAAGAAATAGTTGAATCAATTGATGATGTACTATACATTAAAGTATACTTAGATGGTGACTTACCATCAGGATTTATAAGGCTAAAGCAAGCAACCAAAGAGCTGATTGATGAATTTAAAAATTATTCAAACTTTATTGAATATGAATTTATAGACCCAAATGATTATACTAATGTTTCTGAAAGAAATAAACTTTATAAAGAGTTATCTGAAAATGGCTTAGAACCAACACAACTTCAGCTAAAAGAAAAAAGTGGAAGCCGTGAACAAATAATTTTTCCTGGAGCAATATTATATTATAAGGGAAGAAGTATCTCCTTAAATCTTTTAAAAAATCAACTTGGCACCAACCCTGAAAAAGTTTTAAATAATTCTATAGAAAATATAGAGTTTGAGTTAACCGTTGCCTTTTACAAGCTCTTATCAAATTATAAACCTAAAATTGCATTTTTAGAAGGACACAATGAATTAAACGAATTAGAAACGGCTGACATTTCTCATTCGCTGGGTAATATTAGAGAATCGCTTTCTGAGTTTTTTATTGTTGAACGTCTTAATATTAAAGAGTTTGAAGTAAATTCAAATGAAATGCCTTCTTTGGCAAATCAGTTAAAACGATTACAAACATATAAAGCATTAATAATAGCTAAGCCCATATTAAAATTTACCAAAGTTGATAAATTCTTGATTGACCAATATATTATGAATAATGGTAAGACCATTTGGTTCATAGATGGAGTAATTATGGATATGGATAGCTTAAAAGGAAATCAAGCCTACTCGATGGCAATTCCTAATGATTTGAATCTTACTGATATGTTGTTTAATTATGGCGTAAGAGTAAACCATGATATAGTAATGGACTTTCAAGCCGATAACATTCCTATTGTTATAGGTTATCAAGGTGATGTTCCTCAACAACAGTTATTACCTTGGTTATATCATCCTATATTTATTCCAAAAAACAATCATCCTATTGTAAAAAATCTAGATGGTATTAAAAGTTCATTTGTCAGTTCTTTGGACACTATTAATGTAAAAGGAATCAAGAAAACACCACTTTTATTTTCATCACCCTATTCAAAATTACCTAAAGCTCCCCATAGAGTGAGTATAAATATGTTACAACAACAAGCAGAAATTGAAAACTACAATCATGGCAAAATACCAGTAGCGTATCTTTTAGAAGGTCAGTTTAAATCTATTTTTAAAGACAGAATTGTTCCGTCAAATGAAAATATATCACCTCTTGCCTTTAGTAAAGAAAATAAAATGATTGTATTTGGTGATGGCGACTTTATTAAAAATCATGTATCGTCAACTTCTCTGGCTTATCCCCTAGGTTATAATCATTATTCTAAAACACAATATCAAGGCAATAAGCCTTTAATTGTGAACGCATTAAATTATTTATTAGGCAATGAAAAACTTATTAATGTTAGATCAAAAGAAATATACCTAAGGCAACTTGATAAGTCAAAAATTAGTGAAGAAAAAGTGAAATGGCAATTAATCAACACAGTGCTGCCACTTTTACTTGTTAGTATTATGGTATTACTAATAAATTTACAACGTAAAAAATTGTATTCATGAAAAAAATACTTCTAATTTTATTATTAGGTGTCATTGTAGCTATTGGACTATTGTTCAATGGCAATGATAATTCCAGTCAAGGTGATTTTAACAACTTTGCTATTAAAGATACCTCAATCATTACAAAAATATTTTTTGCTGATAAATTCGATAATACAGTCATCTTAACTAAAAAGAACAATAAATGGTTGGTAGATGGTAAATACCCTGTAAGAAAAGATGCTTTACGCTATTTAATGAATACCATCAGTGATATTAGAGTAAAACATCCTGTAAGTAACAGCCTTCATGATAAAATTGTAAAGAATCTTGCTACTTCTGCTGTAAAAGTTGAGTTTTACACCAATGATACTTTACAGGTTTATAAATCTTATTATGTCGGGGGCGAATCGAAAGACTTGATAGGCAGTTACATGCTCATGGAAAACTCCAATAGATCATACGTGGTATATATTCCTGGGTTTAATGGCTTTTTAGCACCGAGATACAATATAGACGGTTTCCTTATTAGTCAAGATTTGTGGCGAGATAGGAGGCTGTTCAATTACGATATTAGTAGTATGAAGTCTGTTGAGGTAATAAATCATGACGATAGCCTAAAGTCATTCACTATTTTTCGACAAAAAGATACTTACTCTATTTCAAGAAATAATACAGTCAAACCAATTTCACTGGAAAACGGAAATATTTATTTTAATCTTTTTAAGCAAGTGAATTGCGAAGGGTTTATGAATGATTTTTCTAAAAAAGATTCAATCATAAACAGTAAACCCTATTACACAATTACAGTCACTGATACAGCTAACAGCAAGAAGACAATAACAACTTTTCATAAAGCTCCAGAACGAATAGAATATTTAGATAACAATGGAGAAAAATTAAAATATGATGTGGATAGAATGTATGCTCAGCTTAACGAAGATTTCTTACTTATTCAATTCTTTGTTTTTGATAAAATTCTTCTAAGATCACCTCAATTTAATGTTGAAAAGTAGTTAATAATTTTAGCCTGTTCAAGAAGGTATTCTTATATATTTGTTGGTCTAATAATTTACACTAATTCTTATTATGAAATTTATAGTTTCTAGTGCTCAACTTCTTAAACAATTACAAAGTATCAGTGGTGTGTTAAATTCCACCAATACTTTGCCAATACTTGATAATTTCTTGTTTGAAATAAGATCCAATACATTAAAAATTTCAGCCTCAGACCTTGAAACAACAATGAAAACTACCGTTTTAAATGCTGAAGCAGATGAAGACGGTAGCATTGCTATTCCTGCAAAGTTATTATTGGATACATTAAAAACATTTTCTGATCAACCCCTCACCTTTCTTATTGATAATTCTACTTTTGGAATTGAGATAGGTTCTGAAAACGGTAAATTTAAGTTAGCTGGACAAAATGGTGAAGAATTTCCAAAGACTCCAAAAATGGAAGCTTCATCTAGCACTACCATGAATGCAGATGTGCTCTCGTCAGCGATAAACAAAACGCTATTTGCAACAGGTAATGATGAACTTCGCCCCATAATGTCAGGTGTTTTTTGTGAATTATCGTCTGAAGGATGTACTTTCGTATCAACAGATGCTCACAAGTTAGTTAAATACAAAAGAAAAGATGCAAGTGCTGAAAATACAGTTTCATTCATTTTACCAAAAAAACCACTTACACTTCTCAAAAATACACTTTCAAACGGTTCAGAAGTATCTATCGAGTATAATCAAACAAATGCTTTTTTTAAATTTGATAACATAGAGTTAGTTTGTCGATTAATTGACGGTAAATACCCCAATTACGAAGCTGTAATCCCAAAAGAAAATCCAAATGTTCTTTCTATTGACAGAATAGAATTTTATAATTCGATTCGTAGAGTAGGGATTTTTGCCAGTAAATCAACTCATCAAATTAGACTCAAAATAGCGGGTACTGAACTTCATATTTCTTCAGAAGATCTCGACTTTTCCAACGAAGCCTTCGAACGTTTAAGCTGTCAATATTCAGGAGAAGATATTGAAATAGGTTTTAATTCAAAGTTTTTATTAGAAATGTTGAATAACCTTGATTCAGAACAGATTAACCTTGAAATGAGTGCTCCAAACAGAGCAGGTATAATTATACCTCAAGATGGTGTTTCTGAAAATGAAGATGTCTTAATGCTTGTCATGCCAGTTATGCTTAATCAATAATTCTTAGTTATATTAGCAAAAAAATAAATATCCAGACTATTATGAAAAATACTCTTTTAATTTTGTTTGTAGCCATAAGCACGTCTCTTTTTGCACAGCATGAAAAAGGCAATTGGTTTTTTGGAGCTTCCAGTAGTAATATTAGCTTTAGCTCAAATACAAATTCAGAAAATAAAATTGATGTTACTTTCACTGGCTTCAATGATACGTTAGTTAATGAAACAGATAGCTTAAACTTAGGTTTTTTGTTTCCCTACACCTATCAGTTAAACCAAGACAAGCAAAGCGAGTTCAATATAAACTTTAGAACTGGTTATTTTATAGCTGACCAATTTATGTTTGGTTTAGGTTTTGGTTATGAAAGTGAAACAAGCCTTTTTAAAACTAACGAAGACTCTAAACTTGCTAATGCAAGCTTGGCTGATAGTCTTATGAATGTATGGTTTACCAACTTGCCTAATGTTAACGAAAATGGTAATACCTATGAATACCATTACAATCAATTATACTATCTGTTGGCTGCTTCTGCAAATAATGATTTGACCCATTCTAGGTCAGTATTGAGTATTTCACCATTTGTTAGATATAATTTTAAACTTAGAAAAGGTAATTCGATATTTGTAGATGGTTCATATCATTATGCTATGGGCAAGGAAGAAATGAAAGATGCAATTAGCTCAGTAGCTACAAAAACAGATATTACTTCTGGAAGAATAAATTTAGGTGTTGGATATTGTGCTTTTTTAGCTGGTAATTTCAGTTTAGAGCCTCAATTCAATTATTACCTTTATAATATGACAACTAAAACTGTTGAAGATACACCTCATCCTATTTTGAGTGTAACTGATATGGGAGAGAAAACAACAGAACAAATTATAAATGGTTCTGGATTTAATTTTTCTGTTGGCTTATCCTATTATTTTTAAACGATTAAAAATATTATTACTTAAAAACCCTTAGCTTGTACTAGGGGTTTTTTAGTTTACTTCCCATTTATTCATATCTGGCTGTCCAGCATCTACCCAGGCTGAAAACCAAACTGAGCCGATAGTTAGTACAGCGTTTCTCATACGTTTTTCAACCATTCCTGATAATTTTTCGTGATATGCTATGGAGTATTCAACTGAATAGACCTTTTTATTTGAACTCGCTATTTCTTCAAAAGAAAACTTTTTGTCAGTTGAAAATTGATTATTGAGCTCTTGTTCTAATAAGAGTACTGAATCTTTAGCATTATAACTATCTTCTATAATTTGCCACGCTATTTCTAGAACATCATCTATATATATAACATTCGGTAAAATAAAATTATAACTTTCAGAATATAACTCTGGCAATCTAGATTCCCAGAATGCGTGAATACCACTTTGATTACTGAGTTGACCATTATAGTTTAATGTAGTGTGTAATGGAACATGAGCATCAGCGATATAATGGCCTATGTCGGCTGCCAAATTTATAGACCGTTTGGCATTACCAAATTTAAGTGCATCCACTAATTTTTGGTATTGATTTTTGATATTCCAAGGTAAAATACCATATTTAAGTATTGTATCCTTAGAAAACTTATTTACAGCTTCATACCACTGTTTTGGCATAACAACGAATGGAGAATCTATACTGTAAGCGTCAATATCAATGTAATGTTTAATAGCCTCTCCCTTATAGGCGTATCTTCTTTTATCAGCATTAACGGATTGTGACTCTAACAGCTCAATGTGATTGATAAAAAATTGATTCATACTTTGAGGTAATATGAAGACAGCCATTTTATTAATCTTTTTATGGGCAAAAAACCCCCATGGATTTTGGAAGGATTTAGTAGAAATTAGCAAGAAAAGTGCTAATACAGTAAGTTTTTTCATTTGATTAAAGGGGTACTATTTCATCGTTTTTTAAAATTGGAATAATATTTGTTATATCTTGATTTAAACAATATTCAACATCACTTTCTATATTTAAATGAGCTAACCTATTTCTGTGCTGAGAGTGTTCTAAAAATTTAAACATATCAGACTTAGCTTTATCATATAATATAATCGATGTTTCGGTAGAATCGTAATTACTATAAAAATTGTTTGTAGTAATTAATTTTTTAGCTAATGCACCGGCAAAAATGGTATCCTCTAAACAAAAGTCATTTCGCCAACCAGCACAAAGAATTATAATATCATTTCGCCTAGAATTTAAAAATGAAGCTAACACTTCAATATTTAAAAATGAACCTATTACTACTTCATGATCTAATTTAGCAATATTGATGGCTTTTGTTCCATTTGTAGTAGTTAAAACTAATTTTTTTCTATTGAAATCGGTTTTTAAATATTCTGTAGGTGAATTACCCATATCAAAACCACTAACGATTTTACCATTTCGTTCAGCAGCTAGTAAATAATCTTTATTACCTTTATACTCAAGAGCCTCCTCTACAGTTGAAACTGGAGTTATTGAAGATACACCTAATTCCAAGGCCGTACATATTGCTGATGTAGCTCTTAGTACATCAACCACTACTACTATACTTTTTCTATCGGAATAAATGGGAAATAAACTTGGTGTTAAACACACCTTTATGTTATTTTTTTGACTCATCTTAGCTTTTATAAAAAGGTAATTTAACTACTTCTGCTTTAAGTGTTTTATTTCTTATTCGAATATAAATTTCACTATGTAGAGAAGAAAATTCCTTTTGAACATAACCCATACCAATTGACAAGTTTAGTGATGGTGACATAGTTCCTGAAGTAACCTCTCCAATTTGATTACCATTACTATCAACAATTATATAACCTTTTCGAGCAATTCCTTTTTCTTTCATTACAAAGCCAACTCGCTTTCTTTCTAATCCTTGTTCTTTTTGCAGTTTCAAGTAATCTGAATTATTAAAATCTGTTGTAAACTTTGTTATCCAACCTAATCCAGCCTCTAAAGGAGATGTAGAATCGTCAATATCATTTCCATACAAGCAAAAACCCATTTCTAAACGTAATGTATCTCTAGCTGCTAAGCCAGCTGGACGAATATCAATATCACCAGTATGTTTAAAGATTGTATCCCAAATTAATTTAACATTTTCGTTTTTTATATAAACTTCAAAGCCGCCTGAGCCTGTATAACCAGTGGCAGAAATTATCACATCACTTACTCCACAAAAATCACCTAAAGAAAAAGTATAGTACTTCATATTAGATAGGTCAACACTTGTGTGTTGTTGAAGTAATGCTATTGCTTTAGGGCCTTGAATAGCCAATAATGAGTAGTCATCAGAACAGTTTTTTAATTCTGCATTATTTGAATTAAACTTTGTAATCCATTGCCAATCTTTATCAATATTCGATGCATTCACTACTAACATATATTTTTCAGAATGGAATCTATAAACTAAAAGATCGTCAACTATTCCACCTTGTAAATTTGGCATACAAGAATATTGTACTTGTCCGTCTGACATATTACTAATGTCGTTAGATGTAATTTGTTGAATTAATGATGATGAAGCAGGCCCCTCGATAAAAAACTCTCCCATGTGAGAAACATCAAAAACCCCAACGCTTTTTCTTACTGTTTGATGTTCAATTTTTAGCCCTTCATATTGCAAAGGCATATTATAGCCCGCAAAGGCTACCATTTTAGCACCTAATTCTATATGTGTTCGAGTTAAAGCAGTTGTTTTCATATGCTATTTTTTGGAAGGTAAATATAATTAATTAAAGTCCCCAATATAGGCTAAAACATCTCCCTCTTGATATTGAAACTCTTTATTTAATGTTATAAAATGTATACTATTTTTTCTTCTTATGAGAATAGGAATCGCTTCTTCATTTTTATTATTTAAAATACCTTGTATTTGTTTAGATGAAGTAATTTCAATTTCTTTTACCTCAGGATATTTCCTAACTAGTTCAATTAACTTGATATAATCTGAATCTTTAGAGAATAAAATATTTGTTGGTCGAGCTAGTGTATCAAGCTTAATTTCATTTACTGTAATAAGTCTGTATACATTATCATCTCCTATTGTATTTTTTAGCTTTCTACATGAAAAAATATTAACGTCATTACTAGATGTTAATGCTAACATATGTCCAGCGTCATCTAAATCCAGATCATTATCTTCTGATAATATATTTGCTTCTACAACATTTAGTTTAGCGGCCTTTGCTAATCTTACATTTTCCTTAGATAAATCGTATAAAGTAGTTGAAATATTATTTTTTTCTAGATAATTCGCAATACTAACTGAACCTTCATTAGCACCAACGATAAGTACTCTATTACTTGCTTTTTTAACCAAACCTAGGGCCTTAGCTACTAACTTTGCGGAAAGTCCATTTAACGTGACTGTTCCCAGTATTATCATAAATGTAAGAGGAACAAGTAGTTCAACATCTTGCCTTAGTGTGGGTGGTAATGAAATTTTATCTGACATCAGATACAATGAAAATAATGAGGCTACTGCAGCTGCAACAATACCTTTTGGACCAATCCAAGCTATAAAGGCTTTTTCTTTCCAGTTCAGTTCTGATTTCCATGAGCTTAACCAAACTACAAGTGGTCTAAGTAAGAATACGACTGCTAAAAATATATAAATGGAACTTTTTTCTAGTAACCTTAATTGATCCATAGAGATATTTGAGGATAGTATGATAAAAAGAACCGATATAAGTATAACCGTGAGGCTCTCTTTAAAATCTAAAATTTTATCAATATTAGGAGTTTTAATATTTGCAAGCAAAATACCCATTACCGTTACTGATAGTAGACCTGACTCTGGTTGTAGAGTGTCTGCACCTGTAAATGCAAAAATCACAAAACCTAAGGATAATACATTTATCAAAAAGTGTGGAATGAGGTTCTTTTTTAATAAGGTATGTAATGCCCATCCTGAAAATAATCCAAAAAAGGAACCTACGCATACGGTAAGAAAGAATGTTTTTAAAGCCAATTGAGTTAATCCCATAGAATGGTCACCACCAACACCCATTGTTGACACAAAAAATAATTCATAAACCAATACTGCTACTAGAGCTCCTATAGGATCAATGACAATCCCTTCCCATTGTAAAATGGTGCTAATATTCTTTTTTGGTCGAACACTTCTTAAAATTGGTGCAATAACTGTTGGGCCTGTTACAATAATTAAAGAGCCAAATAATAATCCCACTCTATAATCCATATCAAGAAAATAGTGTGCTACAACAGCACCACCTAAACCCATTACTATGGGGCCAAAAATTAATAAATTACGAACTACACCAGCTAACTGTCGAACTTCTTTAAACTTTAAGGTAAGACCTCCTTCGAAAAGAATAATTCCAACTGATAGTGCCACAAAATAATACATGGTATTACCAGCGAAAATATTTTCTGGATTAATCCATTGTTCCTCAAGAAAAAGTGTTGAAAGTGGCCCCATAAAAAGACCAAGTAGAATAAGTGGGAAAATTGCAGGAATTTTCATTTTCCAGGCAATCCACTGAGCAAGAATTCCAAAAACAATTATAGCGGCTAGTTCTAACATACATTCAATTTTCCCCTAAAATAAAAAAATAAAAAAAATGGGAGCTAATGCTCCCATTTAATTTTTAAAGTTGTTTTTAGTATCCAAAGTTAGATGGAATTATTCCAACATTATAAGTGTTTTCTAATTCCCCGCTTAAAGAATACTCATAAACTAAACCATTTTGAGAATAATCTAAAGCATCTGCAGCATATAAATGACCATCGTAAATTGAAATTTGACCGTAATAACTTCCTGATACTATCACATTTGAATCAAGTTGGCTACTATTTATTGACTGGCTAAAAATAGATCCACCATTTTTAAAATACAATTTATCCCAATAAAAATCTAAGCCTGAAGGGTGTTGACCTTCTGGGAAAACAATTGTTTTCTCAATTGTTTGGGATGTTGTATTTATTGCCGTTAGGGCACCTGGAGTATGTCCTACTATCTCTGTATAATCACTATTCCAAATAGTATTTCCGCCACTTAACACCCAAAGGTAGTTTCCATCACTAACAAGATTGGTTGGATTATCAGCGACTGTAATAGTCTCAACGAGCTGGTTAGTTGAAATATCAATAACCGAAACTGAATTTCCAGAACCCCAGCCTGAATTAGCTACATAAGCATAATTGTCTATTACTTTTAGTTGTTGAGGAGCAAATCCAACAGAAATAGAAGCAGTGACTTGATTTGAGTTTAAATCTAATACATGTACTTTTCCATTTTGATCAGTTATATAAGCTTGCTCATCTCCTGCTTTTGCTATATATCTAGGCTGGCCTACACCTTCTATATCAGCAACAAATTCCATGGTGCCAGCATCTGCTACCACAACTTTACCTGAGTTGTTAACTACGATATATGCAAGAGTATCAATTATATTAATTGACTGAACAACATCTCCTAAAGGAAAACTATTCACTGATTCGAAAATTCCGTTTTCAATTGAACCATCTTTAGAAATAAAAGATAAACTTCCATTGGCTGACATGAAGTTCCCTTCACAGCTAACGAATAATCCATCATCAAATTTTTCTTTAATTGGCACATCATTGTCTTTGCCACAAGAAACTATTGTTAGAACAACAATAATTAGCAAAAGATTTTTAATTGTTTTGATTGTTTTCATAATATTAAAATTTAAAGTTAAAACTAGTTATTAAATGTCTTCCAGGCATAGGAAACCACCTATATACTTGATAGGACTTATTCAAAAGATTATTAATTTTTAGATTAAATGTAAATGGTTTATCTTGTATTTGATGATTAATTATTAAATCAGTAATAAAATAGGAAGCTAATTCATTGCTTTCATCAGAAGAAGTAAATACCTTTCCATTAAAAGAATTTACCACAGAAAATTTCCATTTATTGAAAGCAATATGAGTTATACAGCTTGCCTTATGAAATGGAACATAAGCAAGTTGTTTACCAAGACTATTATCATTCTCGATATCGCTTTTTTTGATAGAGGAAATGGTAAAAGCATACAAAAACTGGGAAGACAAATTAGCTTTTGCTAGTTTTTTATTAAAATCGTTTTTTAACTCTAATCCTCTGGACCAAACTTGCTTTAAATTTTGTGGAATCCAGATTGACTCTGAGTTTGGCTGCCAATATATCATGTTATCTACTAAATTAGAATAAAGAGATAATGAAGTACTTCTAAATTCTAATGAAGTCTCTGAATTTAGTGCTATTTCTGGTAATAACTCTGTATTTCCAATAGCGCCATCTCCCACCCAATATAAGTCATTAAAAGAGGGTGCTCTAAAGTTTTTAGCAATGTGAACTTTCCATCTAAGATTAGAGTTTAAACTTAAATTATGACCAAAACTATAAAGAAAAGGCACAGAATAAATAGGATGAATTTCCTGGCGTAAAGAAGCAGATGTTGTTAATCTATTTATCTGATATTTAGTCGATATAAAACTTGCTAGTAAGTTCTCATCAGCAGGTTTACTGTAATAATTTGAATTTACACTCCTGTTTTCGAAATTTAAACCAATATGTGTGACAAGATTTTTAAACGTTTTTTCAAGATTGATTGTAGAAAAATGATGCTTGTTTTGTAAACGACTTCTAACTGTATTGGATTTATATTTAAAATTTTCAGCGACAAGAGCATATGTAAATTTCAATGAATAGTTATCTTGATATTTATTCCAATAGAACTTTGTTCTAACTGCATCATCCCATTGAATAGCCATAGGGTTAGAACTCAACATACCTACCGGTACTTCTCTAAAGTTATTTGAAATCCATAAGTTAAAACCCGAACTAAATCTATCTTTTCTATGATTAAAATTCATTAAATACTGCTGACTAGATTTATAAGCATGCTCCTGAATTTCTACTACATTTTCTGCTAAACCAGTATTTATATAGTCAAAATCATTTTCACTATTCAAATTTGAAAACTGAAGATTTAATGACGAAGTACTATCTTTGACTTGATAATAAAATGACTGTGATTTAAGTCCAAAACTACCTATGGAGTAATCCATATCCCAATTGTAACGTGCATAGGGATCAAAAGAGTTTTTTAACTGTATGCTACCACATACGGCACCACTACCTGATAATGTAGAGTGACCACCACTGTTCAGTTTGACATTTGAAAAAATTGAAGAAGGAAAAAGGCCTAAATCTACTATACCCGTGCTTAAGCTATTAACAGGTATATCATTCCATAATACTTGAGTACTTGAGGCTGGCAAGCCTCTAAAAAAAGCTGTAGAAAGAGCCCCGTATTCTTTTACATATACAGGCCCGCAATGACGAAGTAAATCAGAAAGAGTATTTGAACTTTTACTCAATAAACTATCAATGTACCACTGTTGTGTTCCTGTTAGATATAAATCCAATACACTTTCTTCTAATTGCACTTCAGGAATATCAACTGTGATATCTTGAGCAAATAATACAATTGGAAAACAAAAGATATATATTATAAATATTTTCATATAGCCAATGCTTTTATTCCCGAAAGCATTATGGTTAATAAAACAACGGCAGGTCTTCTGACTTACTCAATCTAAGTAGCCTTCCCGTTCAAAAAGGAACAGTGGCGTGGGTATCTTAGACAATAATGAGCTTACAGCTGCGGGTACAGTTAAGGACTTTCACCTTATTCCCTATTATTGACCATTGAACTGCAAAACTATAACAAAAAATAGAATTCTTAAAAAAATAGCTATATTTGATACACTTTAAATCATGTAAATCCCTGAAATGAAAAAACTTTTATCCTATTACCTTTTTTTTCTTTTTTTACCATTCTTACTTTTATCACAAACAGCCTCAGTTTACGACTTCGATAATTTAACGTTAGGAGACATCAATAATCAAGATGGTTGGCATTATAGCACTTCACTTTCAACAGCAAATAACGGATACAACTGCCCTGTTATTGGCACTCCATTAATTCCACAAATTGTAAATATGCCAACTGTTGGAGAATATATTTCGAGTAATGCTATTCAGTTAGCAAATGGCTGGCAAAACCAGTATGTTACAATAAGTAGATTAAACAATTCAAACTGGTCGATTCCATCTATAGAACATAAACAATACCTTATTCTAAGCTTTGATTTTAAAGGCGGGTGTTGGGATAGTATGTTGAAACTAGCCTATGATGAAAATGGAGATGGAAATTTTGGTCAAAACTGTGGACAATTAGATCCCAATGAGGCTAGTATTGGATTAAGTTGGAGCACATGCGGAGGGAATTCGGATATTTTCCTGCATGATGCGACATCTCAACCAATAGCTCAAGCAGTTTATTCAAGTAATTCATGGACTCGTTGCATGCTTATCATAGATTTCTATGCAAACAATAATCAAGGAAGTATTAGTGTTTACAGTAAAAATCTAGAAACTGGAAGTAGCTGGCAAGAAGTATCAACAATGCAAAATATTAACTGTGGATTTGATAATAGTTCTAACCAAAGAGAAAATCCCAAAAAACTAAACGGTATTATTTTAGGTCATGAAGCTAATGATATTACTTATTTTGATAATATTTCGTTTAACATCTTCAATTTTAAAATGAATGATACCACAATTTGTTTTCAAGATAGTATAATGATTGGTGAAAATTTAGGTGATTTCAATTACAAATGGAATACAAACGATACGGTTCCAACGATTTATGTAAGTGATAGTGGACATTACAACCTAAATATTTTTAAGGACAATCAATTGATCATTACTGATACAGTAAAAATTAGTTTTAATGAACCTATTAAGCTAGGAGATGATACAACTTTATGCGAATCTGAAATAATAACAATTAAATTAGATTCCACATATTCAAATTACATATGGAATGATGGTAGTAATGAACATTTTTTAGAAATTACTGAGGAAGGGAGTTATCATGTAAAAGTCAATAAAAATGGTTGTATTTTAAATTCTGATACAATTAACATAAAGCGAGTACTAAACCCAATAATTATAACGCCATTTGAAGATACCTTAATCTGCGATAATGCAGAACTGAAATTATATGTTGAAGCTAAATTTCATGAAAATATTGAATGGTTCAATTTTGAGAAAGATACTTCAATATCAGTATTTAGTGGAGGTATATACTGGGTAAAAATTTCAAATGAGTGTGGTGAAGTTATTGATAGTATTGAAGTTTTATCCAGAAACTGTGAATGTATAGACTTTATACCCAATTCATTTACACCTAATAACGACAAATTAAATGATACGTTTGGTTATTATTCAAATTGCGAACCTATTTTATTTTACGAACTTAAAATTTTTGACAGGTGGGGTCAACTTTTATTTGCTAGCAAGGACTATTTAAAAAAATGGAATGGGTTTTATAATAACGAGGTATGTAAAGAAGGTGTTTATTTTTATCATTTACAAAAACAAAACGAATTTGATAACTCAATAAAGACCATGTCTAAAACAATTAATATAATACAATAAAAGCGATGAAAATTATTTTAAAAGCTCTATTGCCTTATTATAAGCACTTTCAAATGCTAAAGAATCGATCGAATGATTGATTTTTTGTTCATTACAGAACGAAATGAACTTCTCAGTGGGCATATTACCAACTAAATCATCCTTAGCCATTGGACAACCCCCCAGACCTCGAATTGTAGTATCAAATCGTCGGCATCCACTCTCAAAAGCAGATTGCACTTTTTCTTTCCAACTATTTTTACTTGTATGCAAATGAGCCCCCCATTCAATTTCTGGATGCTCTCTTATTAAATGTTTAAATAACCGACTTATATTTTGAGAATTCGAAACGCCTATTGTATCTGATAATGCTATAATATTTACCCCCATTTTAGTTAATTGCTCACTCCATTGTGAAACAATATCTTCATGCCATCTTTCGCCGTAAGGGTTTCCAAATGCCATGGATAAATAAACAACTAGTTTTTTATTAGTCTTTGTACATGTATTTTGTATATTATCTACAAGAATTAATGATTGATCAATAGTCTTATTGGTGTTTCTTTTTTGGAAAACCTCAGAGACGGAAAAGGGATAACCTAAATAATTTATGGTACCGTATTGACTAGCTTCATCAGCCCCTCTTTGATTGGCTATAATGGCTAATAATTTAGTAGGAGAATCTACTAAGTTTTCTAAAACTTCAGCAGTATCTCTCAACTGTGGAATAGCTTTGGGCGATACGAAACTTCCAAAATCAAGTGTATCGAAACCTACTTTAAGAAGAGAATTTAAGTAAGCTATTTTTTTCTCGGTTGGGATAAAGGCTTTAATCCCTTGCATAGCATCTCTAGGACATTCTATTATTTTCATAATTTTCAAGAATTCCTTTGTTTATTTCCTTAACAATTCCAGGCCCCTCGTAAACAAAACCCGTATAAATCTGTACTAAACAAGCTCCAGCATTTAATTTTTCAATAGCATCCTCAGATGAATGAATACCACCTACTCCAATAATAGGAATAGTATGATTGGACTTATCCGAAAGGTACCTTATCACTTCAGTTGAACGTTTAGTAACTGCACGACCACTTAAACCACCGTTGCCTATAATGTCTAGTTCGCTTTGAGGTGTTTTAAGACCGTCTCTTGTAATAGTGGTATTTGTAGCAATTAAGCCGTCTAGCTTTGTATCTGTTACTATTTGCACAATATCATCTAGTTGTTGATTGGTCAAATCAGGAGCAATTTTCAATAATATGGGTTTACGCTTAGATTTTGTACTATTTATAAATTGTAAATGTTGTAGCAATTCAGTCAAGGGCTTTTTTTCTTGAAGCTCACGCAATCCAGGAGTGTTTGGAGAGCTTACATTAACTACAAAATAATCTACATATCGATACAATGCATTAAAAGCAATTTCATAATCATTAACCGCATTTGTGTTTGGAGTGACTTTATTTTTACCAATATTACCTCCAATTATTACATTGGTGCTACGGTTTTTTAAACGTTTAACCGCTTCATCTACTCCACCATTATTAAAGCCCATTCGATTGATAAGAGAGTCGTCAGATGGTAAACGAAATAATCTGGGTTTTGGGTTACCATCCTGAGGTTTTGGAGTTAAGGTGCCAATCTCTACAAAACCAAATCCAAAAGAAGACAATTCATCAAATAATTTTGCATCTTTATCAAAACCTGCAGCTAAGCCAACTGGATTGTCGAAAGTAAGTCCAAACACATTTCGCTTTAAACGATCGTCTTTAATAGTATAAATCAAACGCCAAACCTTTGTTTTGAAAGGAATATATGAGGCTAGTTTAATGGTTTTAAATACAAAATGATGAACAGACTCAGCATCAAATAAAAAAAGAAATGGTTTAATAATGTACTTATACATTTACGTAGCAATGGAACACAAAAATAATAAGTTTATTTTGATGGATTGAAATTTTCAAATGAATTGTCAGAATAAAAAATTACAATTTTTTTTATTGATTTATTAAGTAAAATTTTTGGTTCATTTGATTGATCTTGAACAGATTTAGGCTTTTTATTTTTAAGCATTTCACCTTCTCCCATTAACAGCCACGAAGCAGAGATTTCAGAATATTGAGTTAATATTTTTTGCAAGACCTCAATACTTGGCTTATTTCTACCTGACAAAATATGCGAAATGGTAGACCGATTTAAGCCTAATTTGTTAGCGAAAGCGTTTGGTGTAAGTCCAAATTTTTCAATGATATTTAGTATTCGTTTATTCATCTTTTCAACGTGTTACAAATGTAAACATATTTTATAAAGAAAATGATATTGCATCTTACAAATTTACCTATAAACTTATAGTTTTTATTGAATTTATACTTTATATATATAATTATATTATACTGATTTTTAGCATATTATGTTATAATATTATATTTATTGTTTTCTGTTGTAATTTTTGATGCATTTTTAGCATTATTTATGTTTACATTGATACAATTATTTGTTGATTTTACTTTCAATAGTAGAGCTTCATATGGTTTAAAAACTATATCATTTTTTGAACAAAATGCCCTACTCTATTGCCATTGAAAAATGTATTTTTGTAAACTATGCAAGCACCTAAACTTCCAAGCTTTTTTAAAACTAGTAGACACAGACAATTTGATTTCAAAACGCGCTACTATAACGCAGAGAAAGAGGATTTGGATAATCGTGTTAAATTAGCCCAAACTAATAGACACAGTTTTAAATTTTCTAATAATTGGCAAAACAATAAACGCTCAAATTCAATAAATCAATCAAACAAAAGAGTGATTTTAATCGTTATTGTTTTATTAATCGTTAGTTTTATACTTCTTAAGTTCTAAACATGTCCGATATTATACAACTACTGCCCGATCATGTGGCCAACCAAATTGCCGCCGGCGAAGTTATACAACGTCCAGCTTCAGCAGTTAAGGAATTATTAGAAAATGCTATTGACGCAGGTGCAACTTCAATAAAACTGATTATCAAAGATGCTGGACGAACGCTCATACAGGTAATTGATAACGGTTGTGGTATGAGTGAAACTGATGCTCGTATGTGTTTCGAACGCCATGCAACTTCCAAGATTAAAGAAGCTAATGATATTCATTCAATAAGAACAATGGGATTCAGAGGTGAAGCTTTAGCATCTATGGCGGCTATTGCTCACGTTGAATTAAAATCTAAATTATACGAACAGGAATTAGGAACTCGATTAACAATAGAGGGTAGTAAGGTTATTACTCATGAAAACTGTGCCACAAATAATGGCACATCTATTTCAATAAAAAATCTATTTTACAACGTACCAGCCAGAAGAAATTTTCTGAAATCGGACAATGTAGAATTAAAACATATAACAGATGAATTGTTTCGAGTTGCAATGGCAAATGAAGATTGTTCATTTTCGTATTTTCAAAACGATAAAGAAATCCTAAACTTAGCAGTATCTACAATTAAGAAGCGTATTGTTGACATTTTTGGAGTCAAGTACAATGAAAAATTAGTTCCTGTTTCAGAAAAAACCTCTCTTATTTCTATTTCAGGTTTTGTGGGTAAACCTGAATTTTCTAAAAAAACTAGAGGCGACCAATTTTTCTTTGTTAACAAACGTTTTATTAAAAGTGGGTATTTGCATCATGCAGTCAATAATGCATTTAAAGATTTAATCACTGAAGGACAACACCCCTCTTACTTTTTATATTTTACAATAGACCCAAAATTTATTGATATTAATATTCACCCTACTAAAACAGAAATAAAATTTGAAGATGAAAAATCAATTTACGCTATTATTCGATCTAGTGTAAAACGTGCCTTAGGAGTTCATAATATAGTACCCACTCTAGATTTTGAAAAAGATCCTTCTTTCATTGATATTCCTATTACTAAAAATACAGCTACACAGCCGTCCATTAAGGTAGACACTAGCTACAACCCTTTTGAGAAGCCCAGCTTACCAACTAAAGAATATAATGCTCCAAAACAACCTAAAAAGGATAATTGGTCTTCTTTATATGAGGAATTACCGAATATTGATATTGTTAATAAACCAAACGAAAGTATTAAATTTCCAACTGAACAATCAGACCATTCGGTTCAATCAATTTTTCAAATCAATAATAAGTTCATTGCTATGGTAATAGACTCTGGATTAATGATCATTCATCAAGAAAGAGCTCATGAACGAATTTTATATGAGTACTATAAAAATACATCAAATGAAGAAAAAGAATCACAACAGTTACTTTTTCCTAAAACAGTTGAGCTTTCAGCATCAGACATTGGTATTGTAAAAGAAATGAGCAATGAGTTATTAAATATAGGCTTTCGATTTGATTATTTAAACGCTAATAGCTTGGTTGTTCTTGGAACTCCACAAGATCTGGGTATGGAATCATTAGATAGTGTTTTTGAAGAATTGATAGAACAATATAAAATGCAATCTTCTATTAATAAAGATAATAAATTTGCACTTTCAATTGCCAAAAGCATGTGCATTAAAAGTGGAAGAAAATTAAACTTAGAAGAAATGAAGTCTGTAGTTGATAGTTTATTTGCATGTCAAATACCAAATACAACAGCTACTGGCAAACCAACATTAACAACATTATCATTAGAAGAAATTAATAAGAAGTTTTAAAAGATGAATATAGGCCCATCAAGATTTAGCTATTTACCAGAAGTTGTCAAAAACCTTCTCATAATAAATGGTCTATTCTTTTTAGCAAAGTATGTATTAGGTGCTAATTTTGGTATAGATTTAGATCAATTATTTGGATTACACAATTGGCAATCTCCCGATTTTAGACCTTATCAATTTATTACTCATATTTTTATGCATGGTAATTTTTCGCATATTTTCTTCAACATGTTTGCTCTTTGGATGTTTGGTAATCAATTAGAAAATATTTGGGGTGGAAAGCGTTTTTTAATCTTTTACGTGATTACGGGATTAGGGGCTGCGGCTATACATTTAGCAATTAATCAATTTCAAATTTCTTCGCTTGAAACTCAAATGAGTGCAGAGCAAATTAGTAAAGTAGTTGCAAGTGGTTATTCGGCTTTACAAAATGGTCAAAATTTTATAGATCCACTAATGAGTAAACTCAATTTACTGTACCACATTCCAACAGTTGGGGCATCAGGTGCAGTTTATGGTTTATTATTAGCATTTGGCATGTTATTTCCTAATACTTTAATCTATATTTATTTTGCTATTCCAATCAAGGCAAAATATCTTGTAGCTGGTTTAGGACTTCTAGCGTTTTGGCAAGGTTTACAAAATAACCCTGGAGATAATGTAGCACATTTTGCTCATTTAGGCGGCATGTTGTTTGGTTATTTACTAATAAAATATTGGAGAAAAAATAGTCAACACTTCTACTAGAATGATTTTTAACGACATAAGAAAAAGCTTTAGAAAAGGTACTATGTTAGGTCGATTGATCTACATCAATATTGCCGTTTTTGTTTTTGTTGAAATAATAAGAGTATTCAATTTTCTATTCAATCTTACAACTGATTTTTTAATACAATTTGCATTACCAGCCCAGTTAAGTTCATTCCTTACAAAACCATGGACGATAATCAGTTATATGTTTGTTCACGATGGATTCGTTCACTTAATTTTTAACTTATTATGGTTTTATTTTGGAGGTAGTATTTTTTTAAAATACCTCACTAACAGACAAATCATTAGCACTTATATTTTAGGTGGTTTAGTGGGTGGATTGTTATATATTTTAGCTTTCAATTATTTTCCAGTTTTTGAAGCATCCTTACCCACTTCTATTGCGGTGGGTTCTTCTGCATCAGTATTTGCCATTCTTATTGCCATAGCTACTTATGTACCAAACTATAATGTTAACCTTACTTTTATTGGTAATGTTAAATTGAAGCATATTGCCATCTTTACAGTTATTCTAGATCTTCTATTGATTCCTAAAGGAAATGCAGGCGGTCATATTGCTCACATTGGTGGAGCAATATATGGGTATTACTTTTCAAAACGACTACTGAAGGGTAAAGATATCTCTAAGGGTTTTGATAAGCTCATGTTTTATCTAAATTCATTATTTAAACCACAAATAAAAATGAAGACTATTCATCGAAAAGCTAAAAATGATGATGAATGGAGAGAGCAGAAATCAAATGAACAAAGGGAAATTAATTTGATACTAGAAAAAATTGCTCAATCTGGCTACGATAGTCTAAACAAAGAAGAAAAAGACACCTTATTTAAGGCTAGTAAAAAATAAAAATGATGATTAATACTTTACTCTACATCATTAATATCACTTTTTTATTCGCTTTGTTCCTTTCTTATGGTGCTCCGTATTTCAGTCCAGACACAATACTATGGCCCATTGCATTTTTAGGCTTAGTTTATCCATTATTACTTCTTATAAATAGCTTATTTTTAATCTATTGGCTTATTGTGTTTAAAAAACATTTTTGGACAAATTTGATAATCTTAGCCATAGGATTTGGTTATATTAAAAACAATGTCAACTTCAATAAATCTGAAAACCTGGAAGGTCAACGCTTTTCAATAATGAGCTTTAATGTAAGACTGTTTAATGCTTACAATTGGATTAAAGATGATGACACAAAAAATAATATTATCAATTTTATCAATAATACATCATCTGGAATTGTTTGCTTTCAAGAATTCTACGCTCCTGAAAAACTACCACAATTCAATTACAATTACAGTCATATTGGACTACAAAACGATAGAAAAAGCTGGCGAATGGCAACCTTTTCAAAGTATCCTATTATAAAAAAAGGCACAGTTAGTGTGAATGGTGAAACAAAAAATAATGTTTGTATTTATTCTGATATTGTTATTGAACTAGACACTATCAGAGTGTACAATATTCACTTAGCTTCAAACTGGTTTCAAAAACAAGACTATGAATTTTTAGATAACCCTTCCGTTGAAGGAGCTGAAAATATTATTGAGCGATTAAAACGTTCATATCACAAACGGGCTAATCAGGTGGTTGCCATAAAAAAACATATTAACACCTCAGTATTTCCAGTAATTGTTTGCGGTGACTTCAATGACACGCCAAACTCTTATGCTTATAAAGTATTATCAGAGGGCTTGTTTGATAGCTTCACTAATAGTGGTCAGGGTTTAGGAAGTACTTACAATGGCAAGGTACCAGGTTTAAGAATAGACTATATACTTCATAGTCCAGATTTAGAGATTGTCAATTTCAAGGTCCATAATAAAAATCTATCAGACCATTTTCCTATTCAAAGTGGCTTTAACTAATTGACCTTACTCACTTTTTTTAAGTCAAGTAAATTCATTGGATTAGCTTCAAGTCCAAAAATATTATTTTGAATGAATCGCACCACTTGATCATAATAAAGCGGAACGATAATGGCTTCATCAATTATAATCTGATTCATTTTTTGATACATCTGTTTTCTTATTTCAAAAGACTTCTCTACTAATGAAGCTTCATAAAGCCTATCATATTTAGGACTAGAAAAATGGGTGTAATTTGGCCCATTTGGACATAAGTTTTTAGAGTAAAATAAGGCCAGGTAATTCTCTGCATCAGCATAATCAGCAATCCACGAACCTCTAAAAAAATCTAATTTGGAAGTCGCCACCATTTGACGATGTGTAGATGGTGGATTGATAGTAATTGACACATTAATACCAATTTCTGATAATTGGTTTTGAATAAATTCACATAAATCTAGATAAGAGCTTGTTGTACTGAGAGTAATCTCTACATTTTCAATATTGGCTTCTTTTAACAATTCTTTTGCTAATATGGGGTTATATTGATAAGCTTTTATAGAATCAGAAAAAGAAGGCAATCCTTTAGGAATAAAACCATAATTTGCTGGTGTTCCTATATTATTTCGTAAATATTTAATCATCTTTTGCCTGTCAAAACCATAATTTATAGCCTTTCTTACAGCTAGTTGTTGAGATGGTGAAGTCGAATTCTCATCCATTAAAAATCCTAAATATTCAGTATTTAGATAAGGTAAAGATTGTAATTGAATCTTTCCTTCATATTTATCTCTAAGCTCTCCAAAAGGGGTTAAAACCTCATCTTTGTAAGATGGGTCTAATCCAGAATAAAAATCTAAATTTCCCTTTATAAATTCTAGAAATGCAGTTTGTTTATCTTTAACAAAAGAGATAGCAACAGCGTCTAATTGAGGATAGCCTTTTTCGTGAAAATCATCATATTTTCTTAGGACAAGCTTGATATTTTGTTTCCAATATTGAAAATGGAAAGGTCCGGTTCCAATTGGTGAATCTCTAAAATCTGTTTGCTCAACAATTTTCTGGGGAACTACAGAACAATAGGACATTGATAGAAGTCCTAGAAAAGGTTGAAATGGGGTATGTAAAGTAATTATTAAAGTTGAATCATTTTCAGAGTAGTAATCTTTGACATTATTTAATACCCAAGCACCAGGTGAGGCAATCTTCTCATTTGTAAGTCGGTTAAAACTATAAATAAAATCACTAGCCTTAACAAGTCTTTCCTCTTTTGAATTAAATAATTTATGATCATGAAAATACACATCATTTCTCAATGTAAAGGAGTATTGTGTCCCATCATCAGAAATTTGCCAACCTTTAGCAATACTAGGCAACACATTAAGATCTTTATCTAGCTGAACCAATCCATCAAAAATTTGATTAGTTATCCATATACTGGCCTGATCTTTTGCAAAAGCTGGATCTAAACTATTAACTCCTGAATATTCATTGTATTTAAAGATGGATAAATGAGAATCGTCTGCTCTATGATTACACGAAAACAAAAGAAGAAAACAAACTAAAAAAAAAGAGATTGAAAAACGAGATATCATAGGAAGTAAAAATACATCTTAAGTACAAGAATTCAAATCCAAGCTTAAAGGAATTTACAATACCAAAAATAAATTTGGTTAGCTTAGTTGTGATAAACGATTAATAACTCTAGCTTTTCACTTTTGGTTTTCCTTAAAGCCTGGATTTTGAACAATTCAAAAAACAATTATTAAATGACACTCTTGTGTATATTTTACGATTAGTTTATGTATATAGTTTCATTAGTATTATAAAATATGTCTGAGCGACTAGTTAATAAGTTTAAAACCAATTTAAAAAACATATTTTTGCCTTAACAATGAACACTTCATCAACAGTCGCATTTTACACTCAAGGTTGTAAGCTTAATTTTTCAGAAACTTCAAGTATTTCTCGACAATTAATCAATGATGGCTACAACAAGGTAGATTTCAGTGATAAAGCTGATATATATGTTATCAATACTTGTTCTGTTACTGAAAATGCCGATAAAGAGTGTAAACGAATTGTGAAATCAGCTTTAAAAACCTCACCTGAAGCCTACATAGTGGTGGTTGGCTGTTATGCTCAGCTCAAGCCTGAACAAATCTCAGAAATTGACGGTGTCGATTTAATACTTGGAGCTACTGAAAAATTTAAACTCAACCATTACTTACATGACCTAAGCAAGAAAGAAACTACTGAGATTCATTCTTGTGAAATAGATGATGCTAACTTTTTTGTCGATGCCTACTCTATTGGTGATCGAACTAGAGCCTTTTTAAAAGTTCAGGATGGTTGTGATTATAAGTGTACTTATTGTACAATTCCACTAGCTAGAGGAATTAGCAGAAGTGATAAGTTAGAAAATGTTATAAAAAATGCTAAGTTAATTTCAGAAAAAGGTATTCAGGAAATTGTACTAACTGGAGTAAATATTGGTGATTACGGAAAAGGCGAGTTTGGAAATAAAAAACATGAACATACCTTTTTAGATTTAGTGAAATCTCTTGACAAAGTCGATGGTATCAACAGATTACGAATTTCTTCTATAGAACCCAATCTTCTAAAAAATGATACCATAGAGTTTGTAGCAAATTCAAAAGCCTTTGTACCCCATTTTCATATCCCTCTACAATCAGGTTCAGATGAGATCCTAAAGAAAATGAAAAGAAGGTATTTAACAGAACTTTATACTGAAAGAGTAAACTATATAAAATCATTAATGCCCCACTGCTGTATTGGTGTTGACGTGATTGTAGGCTTTCCTGGTGAAACTGAAGAACAGTTTTTAGAAACATATCGATTTTTAAATCAATTAGATATTTCTTATTTGCATGTTTTCTCTTATTCTGAACGAGCAAATACGGAAGCTGAAAAAATGGAAAATCCTGTTAGTAAAGGGATTAGACATAAGAGAAGTAAAATGCTTAGAGTCCTTTCTGTAAAGAAAAAACGACAGTTCTATGAAAGTCAAATAGGAACAAATAGAGACGTAATATTTGAAGCAGAGAATAAAAACGGATTTATGTATGGTTTTACTGAAAACTATATAAGAGTAAAAGCACCGTTCCAATCAGATTGGATTGATACCATAAAAAAAACTACTTTAAAACAATTAGATGAAAACGGAGTTTTTATCTTTGAAGAAGTTTAAAAAACTAATATATGTATCCTAATATAAGCTACTTACTAAATGATCTTTTTGGAATCAATGTTCCATTACCTATTCAAACTTTTGGTTTTTTCGTTGCCATAGCCTTTATACTTTCAAGTTGGACATTAGCACTAGAACTTAAAAGAAAAGAAAAAGAAGGCCTTATATCACCAACAAAACGGTCTAAAATAATTGGTAAAAAAATAAGTTCTCAAGAATTAATACTGTCTTTTGTTGTAGGCTTTTTTGTTGGCTATAAATTATTATTTGCCGGACTTAATTATGCCGACTTTGTTCAAAACCCTCAAGCCATTATTCTTTCTGGAGAAGGGCATTTTATTGGAGGTATTTTAGGCGGATTAATAAACGCATTTCTAAAATACCGAGAAGTTAAAAAACAAGAACTGCCTCAGCCAAAAACAATAACCGAAATAGTACACCCCTACCAGCTAGTAGGAAATATCACTATTATTGCAGCTATTTCAGGAATAATAGGTGCTAAGCTATTTCATAATTTAGAAAACATAGATGACTTTATAGCTGACCCAATTGGACAATTATTATCTTTTAGTGGTCTTACTTTTTATGGTGGTCTTATTCTAGGTGCTATTTCAGTAATATATTATGTTAAAAAATACGGAATACATTACAAAATAATTAGTGATGCTGCAGCACCAGGACTAATGTTAGCTTATGGTATTGGACGAATGGGATGTCATTTTTCAGGCGATGGTGACTGGGGTATAGAAAACTTATCACCAAAACCAGAATGGCTTAACTTTTTACCAGATTGGGCCTGGGCCTACACCTACCCTAATAATGTTATCAATGCTGGCGTACCAATTGACGGTTGTATTGGAAATTATTGTAATGAACTATTAAATCCAGTATTTCCTACACCAATTTATGAAATTGTAATGGCACTAGTTATATTTAGTGTTTTATGGTCATTACGAAAACGAATCGCTATCCCAGGTCTTTTATTTGGAGTCTATCTGATATTTAATGGTCTAGAACGTTTTTTCATTGAGAAAATACGAGTAAACACCAAGTACATTATTTTTGGCAACGAGATTACACAGGCCGAAATTATTTCATCCGTATTGATAATAATTGGTCTGGCGATCGTTATTAATCTATATTCAACACAAAAAAACAAGCCCATCGAATCTTGAAATACTATTCGCTCATAAAGCTAAATAATTGGATTAAAAACCCACGTATAAAACTTTTTTTTATCTACTTATTACATCAGTTAAACAGAAGGTACTTAGGGGTTCATTTTGATCCCGTAAATGCCTGCAACCTCAGATGTAAAATGTGTTATTTTACAGATGAAAATTACGTAAAAAAGTTAAAAGGAATTTTCCCAAAAGACGACTTGCCCTATTTTGGAAAAGCGGTGTTGAAAAGAGCTATCAAACTTCAAATTGGTTGTGGTACAGAACCTACCCTTTACAAAGACCTTGACGCCATCATAGAATTGGGAAAAAACTATCAAGTACCGTACATTTCCATGACTACCAATGCCAACAACATAGAACTTGACAAACTAAGGGAATGGTGCCGACTGGGGCTTGACGAAATTACCGTCTCTTTGCATGGCGTAAACAAAACCACCTATGAAGAAATGATGGGGCGTGGCAACTTCGACCGCTTTCTTGAGTCATTAGGGCACATCACTACAGTAAAAAGCGAATTTCCATCTTTTCAACTGCGAGTTAACTACACCTTCAACGAAGATAACTTCGACCAATTAGCTCAATTCTGGACTATTTTTGACGCTATCAAAATTGATACTCTCCAAATTCGACCCATAAAAAATATGGGTAATACAGCCTATCAGAATTTTAGCATGAAAGGCATCATTCCTAAGTACGAACACATCCATCAACAACTGGCTTTGGACTGTGAAAAACGAAAAACCACCCTTATAGCTCCCAAATTATACCAGCTAAAACAAAAACTATCTATCAATAGCGTCATTCAAAACTTCACCTACTGCTACATTTCGCCGACCACCTTTTGGAAAGAGGGCTATGACTGGAAACACGAAAGCTTCAATCAATTCTCAAAACGTACCGAGTGGGGAAAACAAATTTTATCCAAAACCTTTGGCTCAAAAGCCGAACTGGCAAAACTAAAAAATGAAAGTTTGAACTATGAGTTAAGCTAAAAAAATATAAGTCGTAGTACTCTTTTTAAAGGATTAATAGTTTCCCCTTTTAATTAGAAAACACAATCCTAAGAAAGTAATCGATCCATTGATCATTAGTAGCTCAAATCCGAAAGGAATAAATAACTGTAAAACATAAGCCACCACAGGAGATAGGACAGCAACAAGAGGCACAAACTTATCTCTAATTTGCCACTTAGTAAAAATACCAAATGTAAATAATCCCAATAGCGGTCCGTAGGTATAGCCCGCTACTTTAAAAAGAGCAGAAATGACACTATCGTCATTGATGGCCTTAAAAATAAGAATAGCCATTACCAAGACTATCGAAAAGCCAATATGTACCAACTTTCTCGTTTTAAGACCATTAGATTTGTTTTCAATATCTAAAAAATCAACACAAAATGAAGTCGTTAAAGAAGTAAGCGCCGAATCAGCACTAGAATAGGCCGCCGCTATCAGTCCCAAAATAAAAAATACTCCAACAGCTATGCCCAAATCACCCTGTAAGGCAACTATTGGAAATAGGTTATCACCTTTTGTAATTTCTAGTCCTATTTGATCAGCATACATATAAAGTAATGCTCCTAGAGCTAAGAAAAATACATTGACCACAATCAAAGCGATACTAAAAGAGTACATATTTTTCTTGGCCTCAGGCAAACTTCTACACGATAAGTTTTTCTGCATCATATCCTGATCTAATCCCGTCATGACTATGGCTAAAAAAGCACCTGATAAAAACTGTTTTATAAAATGCTGTTTACCTTCCCAAAAAAAGACCTGAGAATAGTTACTTTGACTTATTGAGGAAACTAAATCAAATAATCCAAAGCCCATTTTATCTGAAATAAGCCATATACTAACACCTACAGCAGTTAGCATAAATAAAGTTTGTAAAGTATCTGTCCAGATAATGGTTTTAATACCACTTCTGAAAGTGTAAATCCAAATAAGAACAATTGTAAGTGATACCGTTAACCAAAAGGGAACGTTCCAAGCATCGAATATGGCTATTTGCATAACATTAGCCACAAGATATAATCGAAAAGATGCACCAATAGTACGCGAGAGCAAGAAGAAAAAAGCGCCTGTTTTATGAGTAGTATCTCCAAATCGGTCACCTAGGTAAGCATAAATGGAGGTTAAATTCATTTTATAGTATATAGGCATTAAGACATTAGCAATAACAAAATAGCCAGCAGTCATTCCCAAAATCATTTGCATGTAGCTAAATTGACTATCGGCTACCCAGCCAGGTACAGAAATAAAGGTAACCCCCGACAAGGTGGCCCCTATCATTCCAAATGAAACTATGTACCATGGAGATTGCTTATTTCCTAGAAAAAAAGCATCATTACTATCGCTTTTTCCTGTTAAAAAAGAAATAATAATTAATCCTAAAAAATAGGCAGCTATAATCGATAAAATGAGTAATGGAGACATCATTTTACTAGAGAGTTTTCATAAGGAGTACGATTTACAATTGATCGACCTAATGTTACCTCATCGGTAAACTCTAATTCTCCACCAACCGATACACCTCTTGCAATAACACTCATTGAAATATTATATTCTTTTAATCTTTTAAATATGTAGAAATTAGTGGTATCTCCTTCCATTGTTGTGCTCAATGCTAAGATAACTTCTGTTACTTTTCCAGCAGCGACCTTTTTTATTAAAGTATCAATATTAATATCGTCTGGACCAATACCATCTATAGGAGATATTATTCCACCGAGGACATGATATTTACCCTTAAACTGATGCGTATTTTCAATAGCAATTACATCTCTAATATCTTCAACAACACATAGAGTTGTACTATCTCTTTCAGAATTGGCACACAATCGACAAATATCATTCTCAGAAATATTGTGACATTCTTGACAATAATTAATTTGATTAATCAAATCGATAAAAGCATTACTAAAATCATGAACCTCTGACTTTTCCATTTTTAGTAAGTGAAGTGTTAATCTCATAGCTGATTTTGGACCTATTCCAGGTAGTTTTGAAAATTGTTCAACAGCATTTTGAATGAGTTTTGAGGAAAAGTTCATATTTACAAAAATAAGCATTAGCAATTTTAAATGTCATATAAACTGCTAGAGTTATTGACAATTAATAATTTATTAAAAAACTTATTATTCTATCTTTGTCAACATGCTGTTGTCCGTCATAATTGTTAATTATAATGTCAAAAACCTATTAAAAGACTGCCTTAACAGTGTGCTTCAGGCAACATCAAAAATAGAGGCAGAAATATGGGTAGTTGATAACTCATCCGTTGATGGATCAGTTGAAATGTTAAAACGGGAATTTCCAGAGGTAAATCTCATTGCTAACAAAGAAAATGTAGGTTTTGCTAAAGCTAACAATCAAGCTATTAAATTATCAAATGGTGAATTCATAGTATTACTAAATCCAGATACTGTAGTTTATGAAAATACATTTAACGACTGTTTTAACTTTGAAAAACAAACTGAAAACTGCGGCGGTATTGGGGTTAAAATGGTAAATAAAGAAGGTCAATTTTTGGCTGAATCTAAGCGAGGTTTCCCTACCCCATGGGCATCCTTTTGCCGTTTATTTTATCTATCAAAAGTATTTCCAAAATCGGCTTTTTTCAATTCCTATTATTTAGGTCATTTAGATCAAGATAAATATCATAAGGTTGATATTTTGGCAGGAGCATTTATTTTTGTAAAAAAACAAATTGCCCATACTATTGGTGGATTAAATGAAAACTATTTTATGTTCGGTGAAGACGTTGACTTTTCTTATGAAATAAAAACTGCAGGCTTTCAAAACTATTATTTAGGCACTACATCTATTCTTCACTATAAAGGCGAGTCAACAAAAAAGAAAGATATTGTTTATATCAATCGATTTTATGGAGCAATGAAAATATTTTCTAAAAAATATTATCCAAAAAGCTATCCTATTTATTGGATAATGATATCGTTGATTATGTTTTTACAGAAAATTAAATTAAAATTGAATAAATAGTAATTGAATCCTTAATGCACGCATACATGGAATTATTTTTTAATTTTACCGAAGTTTAAATCAAAAAATTTCATGGCCCGAGTTGATCTAATTATGCCTAAAATGGGTGAAAGTGTTGCCGAAGCAACTATTATCAGTTGGCACAAAGAAGTTGGTGAAAATATCGAACTTGACGAAACAGTAATTGAAATTGCTACAGATAAAGTAGACTCTGAAGTTCCTTCATCCTTAGAAGGAGTTCTGGTTGAAAAATTGTATGAGGTTGATGATATCGTGAAAGTAGGTCAACCATTTGCTGTTATTGAAACAGAAGATGAAGCTGTTTCAACTACTACGATCGAAAAGGAAAAAAATGTGACTGAAGTTGAGCAGGTCGCTAAACAAGTAGAAGAAAATATAGTTCAAATAAAAGAAACCACTCAAAAGATTGATAATAGTGGTGAACGCTTCTACTCTCCGTTAGTGCGTTCAATAGCCTCAGAAGAAGGTTTGTCAATGGAACAACTTGAAAGTATTTCCGGAAGTGGTAAAGATGGAAGAGTTACAAAAAATGATTTAATGAGCTATCTTAAAAATGGTAGTTCATCCATAAATACACCATTGCAGCCCGTAACCAAAAATGAAGCTGTTTCTACTCCAAAACCAGCACCAAAACCTACTATACATTCTAAAAGCCAAAGTGGAAATTCTGAAGTTATTGAAATGGACAGAATGAGAAAGCTTATTGCAGACCACATGCTTATGTCTAAACAAACCTCCCCTCACGTTACCTCTTTTGTGGAAGCAGATGTAACAACTATTGTTAATTGGAGGAATAAGATAAAAGGTGAGTTCAAACAAAGAGAGGGGCAAAATATAACCTTCACTCCTATTTTTATTGAAGCAGTGGCAAAAGCAATAAAAGACTTTCCACTTATTAACGTATCAGTTGACGGAACAAATATTATTGTTCACAAAGACATAAATATAGGAATGGCTGCTGCCCTACCATCGGGGAATCTTATCGTTCCAGTTGTAAAAGGAGCCGATCAAATGAATTTGATGGGAATAACTAAAACAGTCAATGACTTAGCAAATAGAGCTAGAAATAACCAGCTTAATCCTGATGAAATTCAAGGTGGCACATTTACCCTAACCAATGTAGGTTCTTTTGGAAATGTAATGGGTACTCCTATTATAAATCAACCCCAAGTTGCAATTTTAGCCGTTGGTGCCATTAAGAAAAAACCAGCAGTGATTGAAACACCTCAAGGTGATTTGATAGGTATAAGACACATGATGTTTTTGTCCCTTTCTTATGATCATCGAGTTGTTGATGGAGCCTTAGGGGGTAGTTTTTTGAGAAAAGTAGCCGACTACTTAGAAGGCTTCGATGTTAATACATCCATATAATTCAAATAATAAATATGCAGTTATCACTTAAAAAGCCAATTGTTTTTTTTGATCTTGAAACTACCGGCGTAAATATTGCTAAAGATAGAATAGTTGAAATATCAATCTTCAAAGCCTTCCCAAATCAAAGTACAGAAAGTAAAACTTGGCTTGTAAATCCTACAATACCCATTCCAAAAGAAGCAATGGATATTCATGGAATTACCAATGAAAAAGTTGAGAATGCTCCTACCTTTAAAGAACTGGCTTACGATATAAAAGCTAATATGGAAGGTTGCGATTTAGCAGGTTATAATTCAAATAAATTTGATATTCCTTTACTTGCTGAAGAATTCCTAAGAGTGGATGTAGATTTTGACTTAAAAAAACATCATGCCGTAGATGTTCAAAATATTTTTCATAAAATGGAGCAACGTACACTTTCTGCAGCATATAAGTTCTATTGTAGTAAAGAGTTAGAAAATGCTCATAGTGCAGAAGCAGACACAAAAGCTACCTATGAAATTTTATTAGCCCAAGTCGATAAATATAGTGAGTTAGAAAATGATATTGAATTCTTATCTAAATTCTCTACAAGAGGAAATCGTACTGCAGATATGGCAGGTTTTATAATTTATAATGAACACAACGAAGAGTGTTTTTCATTTGGTAAATATAAAGGACAAACTGTTGTAAGTGTGCTTCAAAACAATCCAGGCTATTTTTCATGGATACAACAAGCTGACTTTCCACTTTACACAAAGAAAATATTAACTCAAATAAAACTTCGAGAATTCTAAAAATGGAAACTTTTGAAATCATAACCCATCTATTAGTTGGTCCATTGATGGTAGTTCTAAGCTTAATTTTTATATACTTCCCACCTAAAACTATAAATGCCTTGTATGGTCATCGAACTACTTTTTCAATGATTAATCAAGATACTTGGGATGAAGCCAATAAAAGAAGTCCTGCAATGATATTCATAGTCTCTGCAGCTACTTGCATTATACAATTAACAGGGATTATTTTTGGCGTAGCATTTGACACAATTCTTATTTATGCTTGTATTTTCTTAATAGCAGGTTTAGTTGTAGGAGCAGTTGTTGTTGAACGCCAAATTCGTACTATTTTTGATAAAGAAGGAAATAGAAAATGAAAATCATTTGTATCGGTCGAAATTATTCAGCACACGCCAAAGAGTTAGGAAATAATATTCCAACTGAGCCAGTATTTTTCTTAAAGCCTGATACTGCAATACCTCAAAAAGGACATCCTTTCTTTATACCAGACTTCACTTCTAATGTTCATTATGAAGTGGAACTTGTGATTAGAATTAATAGACTAGGAAAACATATAGAGGAACGATTTGCACACAAATATTATCACGAGATTGGATTAGGAATAGACTTCACTGCAAGAGATATTCAAGATACATTGAAAACAAAAGGCCTTCCTTGGGAAAAAGCTAAAGGTTTTGATGGTTCAGCAGTAATAAGTAAAGAATTTATTTCTAAGGATAAGCTTGACTTATCAAATATTCAATTTTCACTTTATAAGAATAATGAATTGGTTCAAGAAGGACATTCGTCGAATATGATTTTTCATTTTGATAAAATCATTGCCTTTTTATCGCAATTTGTTACCCTGAAAATTGGCGACTTAATTTTTACCGGTACACCTTCAGGAGTTGGTCAAGTACAAAATGGCGATATTTTAGAAGGATTCATTGATAATCAAAAAATGTTTAGCGTTTCCGTAAAATGACCATAGAAAATATTCGTCATGAATTAAAATTAATGCCTAATGCGGCTTTAGCTAATCGAAAACGAACTTGTCAAAATATAGCTAATCATCCTAATGGTCTAAAATATTTAATTCAACTAACTTTTGAGGTTGACGATAAACTATCTATTCGAGCAGCCTGGATACTTGAAATAATCTTAAAAGATAATCTGTATAGTATTACGACTTTTCTTGATACCTTTTGTAAAACAATAAAGCTGTTAAAGTTTGATAGTTCAAAACGTCCTTGTGCTAAAATCTGTGAACTCATTGCAATAGATTATGATCAAAATAAAAGGATGAAAAGTTTACTTACTAGCGAACAAAAAGAACTACTAATTTCTTGTTGTTTTGATTGGATGATATCTGATGAAAAGTTAGCTGTTCAAGCATACTCTATGATGGTTTTATTCATTTTTGGCAAAGAAGAAAGCTGGATTCATTCAGAACTCAAAAGTATTCTAATAGAACAGATGGGTACCAAAAGCCCAGGATATAAGTCAAGGGGTTTAAAGCTTATTAAATTAATGTAGGATAGAAAATCGTTCGGTAATGGATATATTATTTGTCATAACCTTAATGAAATATACCCCACTTTCTAATCTAGGTAGTTTTACATCAAATGTAGAATAGTTCCACTTTTTTTGCTCAGAATGAAGTAATTGACCTTGTAAATCAAAAATGACATACTCAATGTTAGATTCCATTCCAGTGTAAATACTGATGGTCGTTTCTGAGAAAGCTGGATTAGGGTATATTGCTATACTAGGAGCATTAATATCTTTATTATCTGAGAGTAACGCATTGGCTAGTGAAAAATTAGGAATCCCGTATCCATATTGATTATCAGGACTTTGATACATATGCGCACTTTGTATTATGGCATCAATTAGTTGCATATTGGTTTTGTCGTAGTGAGCTTGCCACAAACAGGCTGTCATTCCAGCAACTATGGGAGAGGAAAAAGAAGTGCCATTACTATATGAAACACTATTATTGCTATTAATTATTGCTGTTGAAGATCCTTGAGCAGATACGTTAGGTTTAATCCTACCATCAGCGCTTGGTCCAAAGGAGGAGAAAGCAGCAATCTGTTGTTCAGCATCAACAGCCCCAATGCTTAAAATACTATCGGCATCGGCGGGTGCACCAATATACTTCCAGCTTTTATTACCTGAATTACCAGCAGCATTACATACAATCATACCTTTTCTAGCAGCTAATGTGGCTGCTTGGCTAATTATGGTGGTCTTTCCATCCAAATCAAGGTAAGAATGGTTTTGTGAAGGAATATCGAAAGTAGTATAGCCCAGTGACGAATTAATGATATCAACCCCGACGCTATCGGCAAATTCGGCAGCAATGGCCCAATTATATTCTTCAATTAGAGTTTCGCTACTAGGATCTTCTGTTTTAAGCAACCAATACATAGCACCAGGTGCAGTTCCAACATACTCTCCATCAATGATTGCAGCCATGGTTGATAATACGGACATACCATGATAACTACTCTCATAAACGAAAGAATCTCCATCGACATAATCCCAAGTACCCAAAAGTTGATCGTTAGAATATAAATGTGAAAAAGCACCTAACTCATTAGTATTTCCAAAACCAGCGTCAAAAACAGCTATGTGTATCCCTTGGCCATTAAATCCCCCATTGTGTAAGGACAAGCCACCAATCATTTCTATATGATTATAAGCTACACCGTGAATATTCTCTTCTGATTGAAAAGATTCAAATTTTGAGCTGTGTCTTTGGGTTGTATTGACAAAATTAGCCGCCAGTGTATCGATTTTCACGACAAACATCTGAGCAAGTAAGGAATCTACAACTTTACTATCAAATGTAGTAATGATGACTCCATTAAACCATTTACTTTTTTTGAGGATTTGTAAATCCATTTTCTGAAGTGTAGTCAGGTATTCGTCATATATCGGAAAGTCTGTATAATGCAACGAAATGTTATGTTTATCTCTTCTATCTATGGCACGTTCAGAAAACAAATCGCTAGATTGATATGTTGTCACATCAATACTGCCCTTGTCACTAAACTCTACCCATAAAGTCAAGGATAAATTAGCTTGAGTAAATGCTAAAGAAGGCAATATTAAAAATAATAAAATGTATCTCATTTTTTTGCAATAAATCCTCCACCTAGTACGTCATTACCTTCATAAAATACTGCAGACTGACCTGGAGCTATGCCTTCAACTTTTTTATGAAACATTACTTTCACTTCATTATTAATAGTTTCTAAACTTGAGTATTCTCCCTGATGTTTATATCTTACTTTGGTTAAGCTCTGCACCCCATCTGGAATTGAGTCGTACTTAATACAGTTTATATCCCTAACGTACATTTCTAGCTTTTTTAAATCTTCCTTTGTACCAACAACTACTTCATTAGTCTCAGGTTTTATTTCTACGACATAAGATGCTTCTAAACCAAATGATACGCCTAGTTTACGTTGTCCAATCGTGTAAAAGGGATATCCGTCATGTGTTCCAATGACTTCGCCTTTTGTGTTGATAAAATTGCCTCCTTTCACTTCTTCCTCTAATCCCTCTACTCTTCGCTTTAAAAATCCTCGGTAATCATTGTCAGGAATAAAACAGATCTCATAGCTTTCAGGCTTGTTGGCTAACTCATGATAGCCTCTATCAATGGCCATTTGTTTAATATCAGATTTATGATATTTACCCATTGGAAAAATTGTTCGACTCAAACAATCTTGTGATAATCCCCATAAAACGTAGGACTGGTCTTTCCATTCATCTATTCCTTTTGAAACGACATAGCGACCATTTTCATGCCTTACCTGAGCATAGTGGCCAGTTGCAATATATTGACAACCCAGCTGATCGGCTCGTTTTAATAAAGCTTCCCATTTAATATGTGTATTACACAATACACACGGGTTTGGCGTACGTCCAGCTATATACTCATCAACAAAATTATCTATGATATAATCGCCAAACTCATTACGAATATCCAATATAATATGAGGGAATCCACAATCAACAGCTAGCTGACGAGCGTCATTTATTGAGTCTAAACTGCAGCATCCTGTTTCTTTATTGGAACTTCCTGAACTTACATAATCCCAGGTTTTCATTGTAATTCCAATAACCTCATATCCCTCCTCATGAAGCAAAAGAGCTGTAACGGTACTGTCTATACCACCACTCATTGCGACTAACACTTTTCCTTTACTCATTATTTAATTGTTTTTGTGGAATTCCATCTTCATAATAAATACTGTAATCAAATACTGCGTTTTCTTTATAGTATTTCCATTCCCCTACTTTCAAATCATTTACATATTCTCCCTCATGTACCTTCACACCATTTGAGCTATACAAAATGTATTTGCCATGAATTTTATTCGCTTTGTAGAAAGTGGACAACTTTAATGATCCATTACTATAATATTGTTCTTCTTTTCCTTCTTTTAGGTCATTAATAAAATTTGATTTTTGATACACTTTTCCGTTTGGATAATAAACAATTGACTCTCCATTTAACTTACCTTCAATATAATTTTCATCACGACTCAAGAAGCCTCCTTGGTCATAATATTTCCACAATTGAACTTTTTGTTCATCTTGGTAAACTCCTACGGCACTTACTTCACCATTTGAATGATATAGCCTTGCTGAAGCCGATTCGCCATTGTTAAAATACTCAATATTGGCTTTTAGCTTTCCATTTTCTGTGTAATATAAAAACAAACCTGTTGGTCTATCATCTATAAAACTTCCTTCATATCGTACAGTACCGTTTTCATGAAGCTGAACCCAATCGCCTTGTTTTAGTCCTTGAGCATCTTTTTGATTTTGGGACAATAGAAGAGTAGGTATGAAAAAAATGAGTAAAAACCGTATCATAATACAAAGTTAATAAGAAAAATAGTGTGCTGGATTTTTTAAGATTTGACCTGTCAAAATTTAAAAAATTATATCTCATTAAATAAATCTGAAATAGGAAAACGTACTTTGTTTGAATATTGAGTAGCATCTTCATTACTTCTATATCCAATTGTGAGTAGCACACAGGCATTTAATCCTTGTGAATTTAGATGTAATAAGTCATTTACTTTATCCGCTTCAAAACCTTCCATAGGAGTGCTATCAATTTTCAACTCGGCACAAGCTGTCAATGCATTTGCCAATGCAATGTAAGTCTGTTTTGCTGTCCAATGAAAAATATCATCTTTTGATTTTCCTTTTAACTTTGACTTAATAATATCACCATATGCAGAGAGCTGCTCAATATCTACGCCTCTAATTTTTGAGTTTAACTGCATTAATTGATCAACGTCAGAATCTAAAAGAACTATTTTGTTACAAAAAACAAATAGATGTGATGCATCGGTTACTTGTGACTGATTGAAACACATTGGCAAAAGTTTTTTTCTGATGTATGTATCTCGAATATCTATAATTTTATAGGGTTGAAAACCATAGGATGAAGCGGATAATTGAGTGGCTTCTTTTATCAATGTTATATCCTCTGGAGACACTTTTTGTGTGACATCCATTTTTTTGACAGCATAACGCCATTTTAAATTTTCTATTAAATTCATATAGTCATTGGGACTTCCATTAATAATATTCGAGCATCTGAACTTGCTGTAACGGATATAGAATTAGTATTCCAAATTCCCATGCCATCACGTTTAGTCAACTGCTGACCATTAACTTCAACTTCACCCTCTAAAATAAAAGCATAAACTCCGTTTGTTGATTTTTTCAAAGTGTAATTATCTGATTTACCTTTTTTAAACTTTCCCAAATTAAACCAGGCATCTTGATGTATCCAAACACCTTGGTCCTTTTTGTCTGGTGAAAGAACTTGATAAAAAGTATTTTCTTTTTCTATACTTCTAATCGAAACTTGATCGTATCGTGGCACGACATTTCTCTTATTTGGAAATAACCAAATCTGTAAAAACTTTACATCTTGTTCTGTACTTTTATTGTATTCAGAATGGGTAATTCCAGTACCTGCACTCATCACTTGTACATCACCTTCTTTTATTACAGCTACATTTCCCATACTATCTTTATGTTCCAGATCCCCCTCTAAAGGGATTGAAATGATTTCCATGTTATCATGAGGATGGGTGCCAAAGCCTCTTCCTGCTGTAACAATATCATCGTTAAGCACTCTTAAAACTCCAAAATTCATACGTTCTGGATTATGATAGTTTGCAAAACTAAAGCTGTGGTATGATCTTAGCCATCCATGGTTAGCATGTCCTCTAGTATTTGCTCTATGTATTACAGTATTCATTGTTTTATACTCTTTATTTGGTAAGTGATTAAAGCCTACCTGATGCATTAAATTATCATAAGTAGAATTGGTATTTTGATGAGTCCTTGCTTTTAAAACTTGTGGAGCTATTGCACCTAATATGCTAGTAAACAATGCCGATTTTAGGAATTTTTTTCTGTTCATAAATGAAATAGAAATTGAAAAAGTTAAAATATTGGTTAATCAAAACATATTTGTTAACAAAAATACTACTTTTAAAGTTTAGAGTATTGAGAAAGAAAAGATGCTGTCTTGTATTACTTTGAAGTTCTTAATATCTTATTCATTTCACGACCTTTAGCAAGTTCATCCACTAATTTATCAAGGTATCTTATCTGTTTAGTTATAGGAAATTCAATTTCCTCGACTCTATAACCACATATTACACCAGTTATCAAAAAAGCATTAGGGTTTAAACTAGCCTTTTTAAAGAAGGTTTCGAATGTTTCATTATTTTCGATTGATTTTTTAAGGCTTTGTTTATCAAATCCTGTCAACCATTCTATAACTTGCAGTAATTCAGCTTCACTTCTACCCTTTTTTATGACTTTACTTAAATAAAGAGGATACACTGAAGCAAAAGTCATTTTTGACAAACGTTCATTTTGTTTTTTACTAACTTTCATAGGAAAATTTTAAATGTAGTGAAAATAAAAAAAGGTCTAATAAATTAGACCTTTTAGTGAACTCGGAGGGAGTCGAACCCCCAACCTCTAGAGCCGTAATCTAGTGCACTATCCAGTTATGCTACGAGTCCAATATTTTATGCAAATATAATTAGCTATTTGAAATTCTGGATAGAAAAATACTATTATTTCTTTCTCTTTAATTTTACTTTTTTTTCCTCACCTCTAACTAATCGCTCAATATTTCTTTGATGTGTTGCGATTAGTAGTATAGGCACAAAAATGGCAAATATCATCATAGTTGGCACCACATAATCTGATAAATAGTACACTCCAAATGGAAAACATATTCCAGCTAAAATTGAACCTAAAGAAACATATTTTGAAAATAACAAGGTTATAAGAAAAACCAGTATAGAAATTAATGCCGCCTCAGGAAAGACTGCTATCATAAATCCCAGTAAGGTGGCAACCCCTTTTCCTCCTCTAAATCCAACGTAAATTGGAAAAACATGTCCTAAAACACAAGCTATTCCAAAAGCTAATTGTAAATTTATGTAGGGTTCTGAAGCTGAAATATAGCTGGTGAACAAAACTAAACTGACAGCTAAATATCCTTTTAATACATCAAGTACTAAAACAGGAATCCCTGCTTTTTTTCCTAATACCCTGAAGGTATTTGTTGCTCCAGCGTTTCCACTGCCAAATTCTCTTATATCAATCCCTTTTATTAGTTTTCCAGCAATGATACTAAACGGTATTGATCCTAACAAATAAGAGACTAAAAGAAGTAAAACATTTATAGAGGTTAGCATGATGGGCTAAAGTACTAAGGTTTTTAAATTATCTAAAAAATCGCTTTTTAAAATTGTCAACATCTGTTTCTGAAGATAAATCGTATTGATATGGTGCTTTTCCATTGACTGTTGGCAACTTCTTTTGTTGGGTTTTTACTTCCATAATTTGAATATTATATTCATCCATAGAAGAACGTGATAACATAATATCATTGAAATAGTTAAAATAGTACCATTCACCAATATCTGTTTCTAGATACAGATTTAAAATATCACCTGAGATATCGTTATTTAACTCTATCCTCCCTTTATATAGTTTATTGATCTGGTAGTTATTAATATTACCTAAGCCAAGCATTTTCTTTGACATTAGACTTGAACTTTCGCTATCCCACTCAAAGTTAACCTCATAAAAGTTTAACGTTTTCTTTAATTGTGTCGGTAATTTCTCAAACAATCCATACATTTCATATTCAAATGTCAAGTCTTCATCGCCTAACAATCTATTAAAGTTAGGAATATAATAACTCTCTCTCATTTCCAACTCATCTGCCATTGGATCGTTGTAAAGTTCTTCGCCCATAAAATCCATAGCTTTACTACTCATGTAAAAATCTAAGGAAAACATACAAGTTGATTTAAAAGTATTTTCAACGGCATTATAGTTAAAGCTACCTGTTGTTTTAATATCTACTCTTCCCAGATCTATTCCTAAATTGAACTCTCCGTCACCCTTCATAATACATCCAGAATTATTCATAGTAAAACGACTTTGACTATCTTCATCTTCAACTATGAATTGTGATTTTGAATTGTTGTAAGACAAATACCCTTTTATTGGCATCATAACAATATCTGTTTCATTCTCTAGCAAGGACAAAAACGCTGGATACATACGCTCATCAGACATAATTGGCCCTACGTATAAATTCCTACCATCTTCATTAAGTAAACTATCACCTATTGGTAGTTTTATTTCATCCATTCCCACATAATCATTGAATCTTACCCAACCGTCATTTACTAAATAACATTCATGTTTAACCTGAAATGCTCCATCATAAAGAAAATCTTTCATTGAACCTTCCATTATGACTTTTCCCTTATAAGCAAACTGAGGGTTAAATTGAAATCCTCTTTCTGGAAATATTTCACCATATCCAACTGATTGAAGTGTACTATCAATAAACAGTGTATCAAATCTAATAACTTGTGTATCTATTCCTCGGCCTTGATAATTTACCGAAGCTACACCAGTATAACTTTTTCCGCCCTGAATATTTATAGAGGCGTCAAATAATTCATGATAGCGTTCTTCAGTGTTTATCAATAAACTAGCATTATTGAAAGTTCGCATTATAGAGCCTGTTTCTACCGTTACAGCTCCATCCCCTGGATAAATGGCAGCATCGGCAACTAATATTTCATCTACTTCTTGTGCCTGAATAATGTAATCTATCAAACTGTATGAGGCTTTTCTTGAGACAAATGATAACGAATCTTGTTCTGGATGAACTGATACAAATCTTGATCCTGCACCACCTGAGGAGACTCCAAGCTCTACTAAGCTTTTATCCATAAACCACTTTAATTCATCTATATAACAGATATATTGATTCTCTGGAAAAGATACGAATGAACCTGTTCCATTTGACTGAAAAGTTCCTGTACGATCTACTAAATTAATTTCTGTTTGTAAGTTTACTGACTCAAAAGCAATAGCCTCTAAATCGTCCGATCGATTAAGTATGAAATCAGCAGTGTCTGCATTGAATTCATTTAGATTGAAATAATAGAGGTTGGAAAATAGTTCTGAATCTTCTAAAGCTACTATACCCGCTCCTGATAATCCCATTGGAGTCAAGTAGCATTCTCCGTCTAAAGTGGCTTTTGCACCATATAGTACTAGATCTTCAGCTTGTTTTCTAATGGTTAGTACTTCATCATATGGCAACCAATGTTCGTATATGGTATTTCCACTAGCTTGTGGCACGCCTCCTTCACCGCTGGTTCGAGATAATTCAAATGTATTGGCAAAAGTATTCATAGAATCGGGAAAAAAGAGATAATCATCAGAATTTGTTTTTGAGCTCAAATAAACAAAGTCTCCACTTCCTCTTAATCCAGATTTATTGAGAGTTAAAGTGTTAGTTGATAAAAATTCACCTTTGTCGACATATAGTGGGTAACCTTCTTCAGGTATAATTATTTCAAATCCTAAACAATTATCGGCTTGTACCCTCAATTCTTGTCTAAAATTTGGAAATATATCAGCTGAATTTAACTCACCTGGAAAGGACAATGAAGTTCTATCATACGAATCTAAAGAATCTATTTCAAAAGGATCTATATCAAAATAAAATCGATCTCTTGAGTAAACACCAGAAAATATATCCTCTTGATCATAAAAAACTTTTGATCGATCGTAACTCCTAATGATTGGATATTGAGGATAGTCTTCATTCCAAATTCCGGATTTATTAATGTTTGTATCAACTAAAAGCTCTCCATTAGAAATAGTAATTTCGCTCTGAAGAGGTTCTAGAATCAGATTTCCTTTTTCATCTCTTTTGTCCTGATTGTTAGGTATCCAGATTTCTGTACTTCCATCCTTAAAATACATTCTAAAATCCTCGTAATTAAAAGTAATATCATTGGATTTAATTCGGAAACGACCACCTGAACCTGCTATTAACTTTCCTGACAAATTAAAATTAAGACCTTCTTTTACGGTAACTTTTCTATCAGATGGTATTGCTAAAACAGCTCGCTCTTCACTAACTCTAATATTATCGACATTGAATATATCCAAATCCATTGAGGTTAAATCAAGAATAGCATTAGCATTATTTTCTGCTTGACTGGATTTTAAAATAATAACATCATGATCTATCTTTTCTGATTTTGCCATGATATAACGTTCAACATTATCTTTAACTCTTACGTAACCTAATGCTGAGTTATAATTTAAAAAACCTTGACGGGTTAAATTCATTAAAAATCGAATATCTTGATCGTCTGAAAACTTTGAAAGATTTAAAAAATCTTCTATTAGAAAAATATTATTAATTCCATATTTTTGATTAAATTCATTGATTATGACTAGTGGATGATTAGCATCTATACCAATCATTTTGTCGAATTTATCTTTAGTAAAAAAACTTGAAGATTCAAAAAATGCAGGCTTACTATTGCTCCCCATTAAATTACCAAACACCATTTCATCATTATCTATGTACCATTCTAACTTTTCGAATCTCATCTCCAAATTATGATAAGTATTCACATAAGGTGAAGATGAAATACCTTCATCATCTGAAATTAAATCTAATCGTCTGTTTTCCAGGTCATAAATTAAATTTAAACCAGGATGAATAATAGAATCATTATCAAAGAAAATTTTTACTGACGCGTCAGAGCCTAAAACACGACTTCCTACTGATGCTATTCTCTGTGAAGATACTCTAATAAATTGTTTGCCATTTCTATAAAATATGAGACTTGCTAACTTCCCATCACCACCTGTTGAAACAAAACGATTGCCATGTAAAGAGTAACCACCTTGAAAATCTACATCTTCAATTAGATCTGATAATATAATATCCTTCTTGTAAGAATTAAATTTAGGGTAATTTACTCTTTCATCTTCCTTATTTCTATTGACTAATTTATCCTCAAGGTTTCCATAAATAGCTTCTTCTCCAAATATCATTTCATTATAGAACCTAACGGAATCGGCTTTATAATTAGGCGTTTTGAGTTTGATTGAATAATCCGATAGTTCTGCATATACCTCTGTCATACTATAACCGGCTTTTTTCCAATCAACTAAACCGTTCTGTCCTTTCCAAACACTTTTCATGGGGTAGTATACTCCTTGGGTATTAGTGATTTTCATGGTGTCACCCCTAGCAATACAAGTTAAGTCTAAAGGTTGTGTAAATGTCATACATGCAGTACTATCTTCAATTGAAAATCTAAATGAAGTTGAGGAAGTTTGCCAATACAATGATCTATTTTTAAACAAGACCTGCTCATCAAATAAATCATCTGTGTAAGCGAATAGTTTTTGCAGTCGAGAAGTAGGTTCATTTTCTATATAAAATTGTATTATTTGAGACCAATTATTGAATTGAACTTTAAAACTTTCATGCTTGTTAAAAGCTAATATTGCATTTAAAAAACCTTCAAAATGAGCTTGTCGTTTGCGAGATTTAAGCATTTTATTGGAAATATCTATGATTACTTCCTTATTACTGCTTGAAAAATCACTGCCTTTCCATTTTTTAGATAATTCTTTAAGCATTTTCTTCCTGTCTTCTGATGGTGAACCAGTAGACATAAACGTGTTAAGTTCATCTATATAAGTTGAAAAATCTTTAGAAAATTCTTTTAGTCGTTTATTGGACTGTCCATTAGAAAAAGTAAAACAACATAGTAAGGCGATTAAAAAAGTGAGATTTTTCATATTCAATTAGTATTTTTCAAATTTGGCAATTACCCAATTATCTTTAGTTATATGTTGTATGTACCGTAAATTATTTTTTTTAGCTTCCTCTTTTATAAGGTTCAAATCATGAAAGTAAAAGCCACTCAATAGTAATAAGCTATTGGATTGCATATGATGGCTGTAGGTTGATATATCATCTAACAAAATATTTCTATTTATGTTTGCTAGTACAATATCAAAGTTACCCTTAATTTTACTTTTATCACCCATTATAACATCAATATCAATACATTGATTGTTAAAAATATTTTCTTTAGCATTTTCAAATGCCCATTCTTCAATGTCTATTGCTAGTACTGTATTTGCTCCAAGTTTTTTAGCTAGTATGGCTAGTACAGCAGTGCCACAACCCATGTCTAACACCTTTTTATCGTTAAAACTTATATCTAACATTTCTATAATCATACCTTCGGTAGTAGCATGATGACCTGTGCCAAATGACATTTTTGGAGTTATAACTATCTCAAAATCAACATCTAAAGATTCATGAAAATCTGCTCGAATACCACATCGATTATCTATCAAAATTGGTTGAAAATCAGATTCCCACTCAGCATTCCAATTTTGTTTTTTGACTAGTTTTTCTTCAATTTCAATATGACAATCTATTTTATTACATATTGATTCAATTGTTTTTAGGTTAAACTTAGTTGTATCAATATATCCTTTTAAACCTGCATCAAATTCTTGGAAACTATCAAACTCTAATTCTGATAAATAAGCTATCAAAATATCATTCCAAGGCTGATTTGGAGAAAATTTAAATATGACTTCACTGAATTCCACTAAATAGCGTTTATTATTTGTATAAAATCTGAGGGATTTAGTGATGCTCCTCCTATTAATCCACCGTCAACATCATTTTTTGAAAACAACTCTTCTGCATTATTGGGTTTACAACTTCCACCATATAGAATTGACATATTTTGTGCAATTTCGTTTCCATATTTTGTATTTATGGTCGAACGAATAAATGCATGCATTTCCTGAGCTTGTTCAGCACTTGCGGTTTTTCCGGTGCCAATTGCCCAAACTGGTTCGTAAGCAACTATTACTGATTTAATTTGCTGCGTAGTTAAATGGAAAAGTGCCTCTTCAATCTGTTGTTTAACAACTTCAAAATGTGACTGATTCTCTCGTTCTGAAAGTTGCTCACCACAGCAATATATAGGTTGTAAATTTTCTTCCAAACATCGATCAATTTTAATGGCTATATCCGCATTTGTTTCATTGTGATAAGCTCTTCGTTCTGAATGACCAACAATTGCAAAGGTTGCTCCTACAGAGAATAACATTTGTGCCGATACTTCACCAGTGTATGCACCTGATACGTGTTGACTACAATCTTGTGAACTGATGCTAATTTTTTCATCACAAAGCGTTGAAAGACTATGAATATGAGTTAAAGGAGCTCCTATGATCACAGTAACTTCACTTTCTGATTCATCAAGGTTTTGTTTTAGTTCATTGATATATATTTCTGCTTCTTCAATAGTCTTGTTTAATTTCCAATTTCCAGCAATAACTTTTCTTCTCATTTTTAATTAATTTTAATTCTTGGATCTAAATAGGCATAAATAATATCCACCAAAAAGTGGATACAAATAAATAAAGTTGATATTGTTAATACACTTCCCATAACTACTGGCAAGTCTAGTTGATTTAATGCATCGACGATTTCTTTTCCTAAGCCATTCCAAGCAAATATATATTCAACAAAAACCGCACCTGCTAGTAGACTCGCAAACCAACCTGAAATAGCAGTTACAACTGGGTTTAATGAATTTTTTAGCACATGCTTTGTGATTACCTTAAAGTAGCTTAATCCTTTTGCTTTTGCTGTTCGTACATAATCTTTTGAAAGGGTTTCCAAAAAAGAGGAACGACTCAATTGCATGATTACTGCTAATGGGCGAATTCCTAGCGTAATTGCAGGTAATATTAAGTTAGAAAGGCTAAGGTATTCACCTCTACCATAATCGTCAACAGAGTAAAGACTACCTGTCATATTCAAGCCTGTTATATCGTGCCAAACAAACCCAAATAGCCAAGCAAAAATAATTGCTGAAAAGAATGACGGTATTGACATTCCTAATACTCCAAAAAATAATGCAGATTTATCTATCCAGCTATCTTTGTAAATAGCAGAGAGAATACCTAAAACTATTCCTAATAGTATAGCTATTGATATAGATGCTAGAGCTAAAACGATTGTATTAGGTAGCGTATCGGCAATGATGTGACTGACTGACTTTCCTGACTGTTTAAACGAGGTCCTAAGGTGAGGTAATTTTGCAACAATATTATATTTTTCGCTAGAAACTAGTGAAATGAATTTATATTTCTTTGATTCTAAATGAGTGTAATCGTCTGTATTTTTTGAGTGTACAGAAATAACTGATAAGTCGTTTAGATACAAAACATATTGATCAAACAGAGGCTTATCAAAGCCATACTTTTTTTTGATGTTTAATAATTGTTGTTGATCTTCCCTTTGATCTAACATCATTCGAGCTGGGTCGCCAGGAAGTACGTTAAATAGTACAAACACTATACTTATCACCCCAAAAAGAATGATAAGTCCATAAGAAAGTCGATGAATAAGGTAAACTAACAAGCGATATGATTTATTACATCATCATATTTTGGAAAATCATTAGAGTGCCATTTTCCTGTTACAGTACCTTTGTTGAGCATAATCAATCCAGGATTTGAACGAATCATTGTCTTCAATGTAGTTTCATCTGTAAAATAAAATGGATATTGAATGTTAAAATCTTGCTTAAATTTCAAAATATTATCATCGCTAGACGCACAGAGTGCATAAAATGGAATATTATTCTCAAGACAATTCTGGTAAAAAGTATTAATTTCATCTAGTTTTCCGGTTGATGTTTTTGTTATATCATAACAAACTAACAGAAAAGCATTCTTTTCTTCTAATATTGAATAGGTGTAATCTATTCCATCTTTAAAAATACTAAAATCATGAATTGGCGGTTCATAACCTTCTTGTAGAAGGATAGTTTGATCAGTCGCTTCAACAAAATCAAACTCTTCCCATTTCTCTTGATAGTCTGTAGAAAGCATATCTCGAGTCTCACCACTTTGCTTGTCTTTAACAATATAAACTATAGCTTCCTCAGTGCATGGTAAGCTGAGTTCATCACAGGTTTTCATCCCATCAGCAATATTTTTACCAATAGCATAGGGTCTGTAATCTTTTATTGGCAAATGTCGGTATGTATGTATTACAAATGCAAAGCAAAAGAAGGTTACAATCGCTATTAGCATATTTTCTTTTTTATTGTTCAGTAGTGGTGATATATATTTTTCTCCTTTGATTAGAATACCAATTAGAATCATTAGTATGATATCTTTTCCAAATGACTCCCAAGGGGTTAATTTGATTGCATCACCAAAACATCCGCAATCGGTTACTTTATTGAAATAAGCACTGTAAAAGGTTAAAAAAGTAAAAAAGATAATCATACTCATTAATGACCAGTTAGTTAATTTAGGTCTTGAACCTATCAATACCATGAGCCCTAGAACAATTTCTACAATACAAATCCCTGCTGCCATCACTAAAGATAATGGAATCAAAAATTCTAAATTTAGTACATCAGCTGAAAAATATTCATCAAGTTTATATGAAAATCCTATGGCATCATTGGCTTTTATAAGTCCTGAAATAATGAATAAAACTCCAACAAAAAATCGAGAAAAATAAGTTAAATACTTCATATTAGTTTAGTTTAATTAGAGCAAAAATAGAATAGTTAATCATATCAAAATAATTGGCGTCAACTCCTTCAGAAATTAGCGTTTTACCTTGATTGTCTTCAATTTGCTTTATCCTTAGTAGCTTTTGTAAAATTAGGTCGGTCAAAGAGCTGACTCTCATGTCTCGCCAAGCTTCACCGTAGTCATGATTTTTAGATTTCATTAAGTCTAATGATTGTTGATAGTAAAACGCATACAAGCTATTAATTTCATCATCATTTAAATCAGGCTGTTCAGCTATACCTTTTTCAAGCTGTATTAAAGCAATGACTGAATAATTCACAATACCTACAAATTCATTCCGAATATCCTCTCCTACTTTTTGTTCTCCTTTAATTTCGATACTCCTTATGCGTTGAGCTTTTATAAAGATTTGATCTGTTAGAGAAGATAGTCTTAGGATACGCCAAGCACAGCCATAATCCTTCATTTTGTTGGTAAAAATATCCTTACATTTGGCAAAGGCCAAATTGTATTCCTTGATGGTTTTTTCCATGTATTGAATTTATCAAATTTATGACCACTAAAAATAAAGATTTTAATACACACAAAACGATAGAACTGGGTGATAAATTGCTTGATTTATCAACACCCGTAGTTATGGGGGTTTTAAACCTTACTGATGACTCATTTTATGATGGTGGCAGGTATAATTCTGAAAAAAATGCACTAAAACAAACCGAAAAATTACTGGATGAAGGTGCTAGTATTATTGATATTGGTGCTTATTCTTCTCGACCAAATGCACCACACGTATCATTTGAGCAGGAATGGAATAGACTAAAGCATATTCTTAAAAATATTAACAGAGAATTTCCAGATGCTATACTATCGGTTGATACCTTTAGATCTGAAATAGTAAAACGTGTATTGGAATTAGGTGCTGATATAATTAATGATATTTCTGCAGGAGAAATGGATAATAGTATGCTTACTACTATTGGTAAACTAAATGTACCATATATTATGATGCATATGAAAGGAACACCTCAAACGATGCAGACTAACCCTTCGTATACTAATCTTTTAGCTGAAATTCAACATTTCTTTAAATCTAAAATTTCTTTTCTTAATGAAAAAGGTGCCGGCCGGATAATTATTGATCCAGGCTTTGGATTTGGTAAAACAATTGAAGATAACTATAAACTTTTAAATCAAATGGATAGTTTACAATCGTTTAGACTACCCATAATGGTTGGCTTGTCTAGAAAATCTATGATTTATAAACTATTAAAAACCAATCCTGACAAAGCCCTAAATGGAACAACAGTTTTACACACAATAAGTCTTTTGAAGGGTGCATCAATTATTAGAGCTCATGATGTAAGAGAGGCTGTTGAATGTATAAAATTAGTTAATTTTGCCAAAACTACCGCTTAATGGATTTCTTAGAATTTAATATTATTGATATCATTGATATTGTTTTAGTAGCAATTTTACTCTACCAATTATACAAACTTATCAAAGGAACTGTAGCAATTAAAATTTTCATTGGAATTGCAGCAATTTATTTACTATGGAAAATAGTAGAAGTATTTCAGATGGATTTATTAAGCGAAATTCTTGGTCAATTTATTGGAGTTGGTGTTTTGGCTGTTATCATTGTTTTTCAACAAGAAGTCAGACGTTTTTTACTAATGATTGGAAATACAAAATTTTTCTCAAAAGATGGTGTTCTAAAATTTAATTGGATAACTGATGAAACTGCTGCAGAGGTTAATATCTCAGATATCGTTGACGCTTGTGATAAAATGGCTAAAACAAAAACAGGCTCTATTATTGTAATAACAAGAGAAAATGGCTTACCAAATTATATTGAAACAGGTGAAAAAATGAATTCACAGACATCAAGTATATTACTTCAGAGTATTTTTTTTAAAAATAGCCCCTTACATGATGGTGCAGTAATTATTACTGGTAGTCAGGTAATGGCTGCACGTTGTGTTCTACCAACCATTGAAAATGACAGCTTTCCTTCAAATCTTGGAATGAGACACCGAGCTGCTGCAGGAGTTTCTGAAAATACTGATTGCATAGCTATTGTTGTTTCAGAAGAAAGAGGTAAAATATCAGTAGCCCTTAAAGGACAATTAGAAATTAGTTTGTCTAGAGAACAATTAAAAGATTTTTTACAAAGAGAACTTCATCAAAACTAACTCTTCAATCTTGGATCAAGAGCATCTCTCAAACCCTCACCGATCAAATTATAAATAGTGATAGTTATAAAAATAGCAAATCCTGGAAACATCACTAACCACCAAGCCTCAAATTCTTGACGTCCTAGATTTAATAATGATCCCCAAGTTACCACGTCGTCTGGTACACCAATACCTAAAAAAGACAGCGAACTTTCAATAAGAATTGCTGAAGCAACACCAAAAGCTATCGATACAAAAACTGGTGCAAGTGCATTAGGTAATGCATGTTTAGCTATAGCTCTAAAATTAGAATATCCTAATGATTTGGCAGCTTGTATATATTCTAATTCTCGAATTCTTAAAAACTCAGCTCTAGTAAATCGCGCAATTCCTGTCCAAGAAGTTAATCCAATTATCACCATCACTAACCAAATACTACGAACAAAAATAGCCGAAATAGTAATGATAAGAATAAGTCTAGGAATAGAGTTTAATATTTCTATTCCTCTTGAAACAAAAGTATCGATTGGAACATATACCTCTTTTGACATCCATCCAAAGTTAAATAGTTTTGAAAGCAATCTTGAGGCAATAATAATAGCAACGATCAATAGTAAGCTAATTAATAATTCTATAACTCCACTACCTGATGAAAATGCATTTGCCAAAACATATTTTCTTACTCCAAAACCATAAAAGAACGCTAAAAATATTCCTAATAGTGTGAAGTAATATTTTGATCTTGTCATCATCAAATTTCTATCTCCGAAGTAACCAGCAATAGCCCCTAGAAAGACGCCTATTATACTCGCTATACCCATAGCCAGAACACCTACTAAAAGAGAAATTCTAGTACCATGAATTAAGCCTGAAGCTAAATCTCTTCCAATTTTATCAGTACCCATTATGTGTCTCAAGCGGCTAGGTATTGTAACAATTTCGTTTTGACTATTTTTATAGCGTTGCTCGCCAAATGGAGAAACATATTCTCTATTATATCTGTCACCATTGTCTGGAGAATATGGAATAGGTGCCCAAACAACTTTTTCAAGGTCTAACTTTCTCCAGTCTGTTATATCAAATTGAAGCACTTCTACCTTATCTGTATCAGTATTATATACCGAATCAATAATTGAAGGATTGACTAAGGTTGAAAAAGCAGGGTAAAAAGTTTTGTTTTGGTACTTACAATACAGCGGTTGATCATTAGCAATGATTGGTGCAAAAATGGCAATAAAAATTAGTGCTACGAGTATGTAAAGAGAAAATAAAGCTGGCTTATTCTTTTTAAACTGTAACCAAGCATATTTTTTAAATGAAAAATTATTCTGTTCCATATTTGTTATTTGTATGAGATTCTTGGATCAACTACCGCATAAAGTATATCAGCAACTAAGTATCCAATCATGGTCAAAAATCCAATAATAGTAAACACTGCTACAATCATTGGGTAATCAGAATTAAGTATAGAATTATATATTTCAAATCCCATACCCGGGATAGTGAAAATAGTTTCAATTATTACTGAACCTCCAATTGCCAGAGGAAAAATATTGGCAAAAACAGTAATGATAGGTAATAAAGAGTTTCTCAAAGCATGTTTTAACACCACCTTATTTTCAGCAAGGCCTTTTGCTCTTGCTGTCCTTATATAATCTTGACCAAATACATCTATAACGCCTACTCTCATAATTCTACTTAAAAAAGCGAAAGAACTATAAGTATAAGTAATAAGTGGCAAAATAAAATAAGGAGCTCTATGAGACATTTTCTCCATTAACGACCAGTCTGGGTTATAAAGAGTTGGATCTTGAATTCCAGAAACTGGAAACCACCTGAGTGTATCTGGATTAGCAAAAGTATACAACAAAAGTACACCTATAAAAAAGCCCGGCATTGAATACAATACAAAAACTACTATTGAAGATATTCTGTCAAAGCGAGAATCTTTTTTGTAAGCAGAATAAACACCTAATGGAATACTAATGATGTATGCAAAAATGACTGACAATATTGAAAAAGAAAAAGATATCCAGACTTTACTCCAAATTTTAGTATTAATAGGCTGGCTATCTATATATGAAAATCCAAAATCACCTCTTATAACACCTTTTCGTTGCTTGCTATCGCCAAATAACCAAAAATGATATTGATTTTTAGCACCATACCAAATAACTTTAGGTATATAACTTTTCCAAACTGACGCTTCATTGAGCATTTTCTCATAGACTGATTTAGTCAATAAAAATTCTTGCTCTACTGGTTTCAAAAAATCATACGATTGGTATAGTTTACTCAATGATTCAAATTTAGAAGCAATCACATCAGGCTTGGCAGTTTCAAGCATAGCATTTATTTCAAAATTTGATTTTGTAATGATATCATTAATTTCATTTTTAGTATACAGCCCCTTTCCTAAGGAATCTAAATTTGATGTATAGATATTATTTAAATCTAATTTTGAGTGACTCAACTGTGTCAAGGTCAGCTGATCAAAATATGCCGATACATCTGACCAATTTCCGTAATAATGTGATAATTCACTTAAACATGCTGAATGATCTTTATCAGCTACTTTGTACAGGGTGTCACTATCACTGATGGATCCAAAACTGAAATAAAAAACTGGTAAATCAAGCCCTAGCTTTTTTCTCAAGTCTTGCTTTATTTTTTTTGATGCATTTGATTGTTGATTAGCCGCTCCTTCTTTATCAGCCGAATTAGCTAGTTTTTCTACAGGATCAGCTGGTGCACTAATACTTATAATAAATGCTAGTAGTGAAATAGCTATTAAGGTAGGTATAAATACAAGAATACGTTTAGCAATATATTTTAACATAAGTCCGAGATTAAGGGGTTGGTGTCATATTTTGATAACTCTCTTTCAACGAAAAGTTATTCAAAATGAATCCTGGTTTTTCGTAGTACATTTTTGTATTGTCAAATCGTTTGTGAATAACAATTTTACGCTTTGGACTATACATAAAAACGTAGGGTTGGTCTTCATAGATTTTAGCTTGTAATTTCCACATAGCATCTCGATGTATTTCAGGATCTATTGCAGAATTGGCAGCATCAATAAGTGAATCACTGTAAGCATCACCAAATCCACAAAAATTAGAACCTTTATTAACCCAAGATGATGTATGCCAAAGTTGAAATGGATTAGAGTAGGAAGCTGAACCACCCCATCCTCCTAGCATCATATCAAAATCGTGTTCTTGAGCATTTTTGTAAAATAAAGTAAAATCCATAGGATTTGGTTTGACGTCTACACCAGCCCGCCACATACTTTCTTTAATCATTAGAGCCGTTTCTTTAGAAGCAGCAGAGCTCATATAACTAAACTCAAAACTTAACTGAAGTTTTTCACCGTTAATAACTTTATCTCTGATATTGTTACCATCTGTATCTACCCAACCAGCATCAGTCAATAATTGTTTGGCCTTTTCTAAATCTAAATCTATCACCTCTAATGTATCATTAAAGACTTTTTTAAGATTAGAAACATTGGATACCTGTCTAGAGCCTTCACCCATTAAAAGCACCTCAATAATTTCATCGATAGGAATAAGGTGAGCCATAGCTCTTCTTACTCTAACATCTTTGAAAAAGGCTTTTCGTTTAACACCATCCGGTCTAGTGTTCATACCAGCATAATAATAGGTGTATTGGTTTAAAAAGTCAGAATCATAATTTTTATTGAAATATTCATGACCCTGAAGTTTAAATAATTTTGTCGTACCTATTCTGTTTGTAGCATCAAGTTCTTCAGATTTTAGGGAAAGAAATACTGAAGCATCGTCTTTTATAATCTTAAAAATAATTTCTTCAGGAAAGTTCTTATTGTATTTAGATATATCTCCTTGACCCCACCAATTATCTTTTCTTTTAACAATGATATATGAGCCTGTTACCCAATCTGATACTTGATATGCTCCTAAGCCTACCAATCGTTCCGGTTTATATCGATTATCTCCGTGGTTAAAAGCATTAAACCAATCTGACCATTCCTTTTTCTCCTCAAAATTTGGGTTATGAATAGCCTCAAAAGTCAAATCATCTAAAATCCCATTAGGATCCCAATGCGATTTTTGTTGAATCCATATTTCTGAAAAAATACTTTTATTGGTAACATTTTTACCAAATGCAACCATAGTAAACTTTAGTGGGTCATTTGGGTCTAATTCAATACTTTTTATTACGGAAGAGTAATTTCCTCTAATTTGAGTGTTGTCAGTTAGTGGACACAACTGTAATTTAGTTGTGAATTCAACGTCTTTGGCAGTAACTTGAGTGCCGTCATCCCAACGTAAGTTATCTTTTAATTCATATTCATACACTAAACCATCTTCAGAAATGACTGGTAATTTTTTTACTAAGTAAGGTATATATTCTAGCGTTTCTAAATCTAGTTTCACAAGTGATTTTTGGGTATACTGAAATATAAAGGAACGCATCACAGAATTATCATTAAATGGATGCAAACCATCAGGATTAGATAAAATGTGGCTTACTACAATATTCTTTGATAAATCCCTTGTGTCTATACAGCCACCTAGAATTACTATTGAAGTGATGACAATAAGTATTTTTTTTAGCATAGTTGTTTTTTGTGTACTATGCAAATATAATATTCCACTTGACTTTTACCCTATGGTGAGCCTTAAAAAATTAGAATTTTAAATTAAAAAGAAATTGTTTTGACAAATGCTGTAAATCCTTAAATTTGCAACCTTGATTTTTTGGAAAGGTGGCTGAGTGGCTGAAAGCGGCACCCTGCTAAGGTGTTATACTGGTAACGGTATCGGGGGTTCGAATCCCCCTCTTTCCGCAAATCAAAGTTTGTAAGTCTTTTTTTAATGATTAGATTTGCAAACTTATTACGGGGTGTAGCGTAGCCCGGTTATCGCGCCTGCTTTGGGAGCAGGAGGTCGCAGGTTCGAATCCTGCCACCCCGACTAAAAAAAGGGATTGATTAAATTCAATCCCTTTTTTAATTATTGAAGTACTAATTTGCTATTAAACTGAATAGTATCAGTTTTAACTTCTAAAAAGAACACACCTTTAGAAAACTGACTTAAGTCTATTTGCTTTTCGTATAAACCAACAAATTCAGTTAATTCTTCTGTATACATTTCCTCACCAATCATATTCACTACTTTAACCGCTATCGTTTGAGCTTGCTCAGAATTAAACGTCACGTTAAAGATGTCTCTCGATGGGTTTGGATATACATCTAGGTTAGCCACAGAACTATTCTCTAATCTTGCTCCACCTAGTGTAAATGTCACTGGCTGAGTGAAGATAGTAGCCCATGATGTACCGTTAGTACCACAAGCACCTCTTATTCTCCAAGAAATCTCGTCTCCTGGGCTCTGA
>JBMHBP010000010.1:0-58532 GCA_049890295.1 Flavobacteriales bacterium
TTAGTTTCTAAACCTTAGTGATTTAGCATTTTTTAACTGTTTTCTGTTTTAGTTTAAGGTGTAGGCCCTTTTGTAAAAAGTTTAGAAGGATTTGCGTTTTCGACGTACGGGTTCTGCGTTTTGTAAAATATAAATACAGTGGTTGATATCGTCTACGTTTAGAGTTAAGGTCCCTTTCATCGTAACAAACTCGTCCATCACAAAATATTCTTTTTCAGACTTTAGGTTTAATTCAACCACTGATTCTGGTCCGCCACCACCACAAAAAAAACAGGAAGCAAAAGGCCCCTTAGAAAGCACATAATAACCCTCTTCAGGACTTAAGGCAAGTATATAGCCGCTTAATATTATCTCTTTACCCTCTAGTTGTTTGACGCTTCCGCCAAAGTATGGTATTAAAACAAACTCGTCTATCTCGTCAACAAAAATATCAGAAAACTCAACATCCTCCAGATTCTTCCAGCTAATTTCTATTTGAGAAAACGCTGTGCTAGAAATAATTAAAGCGAGTAATACTAATGGTTTATACATTGGACAGTGTTTTGGTGATGTTTATATTATAAGTTAAGATTGTAGGTATAAGTGAGGCTCCTAATCCTATTAACAATGCTGTTGGCACCAACCACAACTCTTGATTGATTAAATGAAATTGAATATTGGCAAGGTTATATTTTTGTTCTATAAAAAATGAAATTGACAACAGGGTCAATCGACTTATAACTAAGCCAAAAATTAACCCCATAATCGAAAGAGCTAGGCCTTCATACACCACCAGCTGAACGAGTTGCCATTTACTAGCTCCTTGAACACGCATTAGAGCCAATTCATAGCGTCTTTTTTTAAGAGAATTAAATAAACTTATGAATATACTCAATCCGGAAACTATTATGATAATAAATGCTATCGCGTTTATTGTTTGAACACCAAACCCAAGTAGCTTGGTTAATCGACCTATTTCAAATGTGGGAACTGCAGCCTGAAGATTAGTTGATTCATTAACCCTTCTTGGTAATTGAATAAGTGCTACAGGACTTCTAAATTTTACCAACATTGAGGTAATCATAGCATTATCAGAGATGTTGTTATTATCGGTATAATCTATTTCGATAGATTCATGATGGTGGTCGTGGTCACAGTTTTGATGATCATGATGGTGGTCATGATCACAATTATGGTGGTCGTGATTATGCTCATCGTTGTGGTGGTCATGGTCACAGTTTTGATGATCATGAGAATGGGTGTCATCATTATGGCCATGAACTTTCCAAACACTCTCTAAATTTGTTAAAATTAAGTTGTCAATAGTGGAGTTTGAATGGCTCATGATACCAACTACTTCATAGCTATATTGGTCGTGAACATGACCGTCTTCTTGAAATCCGTGGGTGCCGAAAAATGTGTCACCAATCTTAAGTTCATTCACTTTAGCAACCGTGCTACCTAAAACAACCTGCATGCTTTGAGTCCAATACTGCCCCTCGTTTAATTCAGCTTGATAAAGTTCTGGATAATTTCGAGTGGTTCCAACTATACGAAAGCCTTGATACGAGTCGCCAAATGATAACGGAATAGTAAAATCTACCATTGATGTTTTAGTTATCTTGTTAGCTTCTTTTAGTGGTATGTTTCCAGTTGGGTTGTCAATGTGATAAACGCTTGAAAGAATTAGTTGCAATGGGCTTCCTTTAGCACCAATAACCATATCAATTCCCCTGATATTTTTTTGTAATTGTTGATCTACCTGATTGTTTATTAGTAATAATAACGAGATAACACCTACACCCAGTGTCATTAATAACAGACTTAATGTTGTGCTTAAAGGATTACTTTTAAGATTTTGCCAACTTAATTTTATAATATTCATAGTGTTATGGATGAGTTGAATTCACTTTTTAACCTGTTATCGTGTGTAATAATAATTAGTTGTGCGTTTGTGTTGCTGGCTTGTTCTTTTAGTAATTGTATTGTTTTTCCACAATTAAGGTCATCTAAACTAGAGGTGGGCTCATCGGCTAAAATTAAATCTGGGTTTTTTATTACCGCTAAGGCTATCGCTGCCCGTTGCTGCTCTCCTTGACTTAATTCATAGGGCATACTTTTGTATTTATTACCTAAGCCAATTTGATCTAAAAGTTTAATCGCTCGCTCTTTGTTTTGACTTTTTTTAGACAAATACAGTGAAAATATTAGGTTATCAAGAACAGATAGGTTTCGTACAAAGTGTGGTTTTTGAAAAACCATACCTATATGTTTACCTCTAAACTGATCCATAAAGTTTGGGGTTAGAGTGCTATAGTTGATACCGTTTAATTCAATATCGCCAGATTTAGGTTTCAATAAACCGGCTAAGAGTTGAATAAATGTTGTTTTACCCACGCCTGACTCACCCAGAATCAAAAGGTTTTGGCCTTGGTCTAATTGAATGTTGGGAAAACAAAACTCCTTATATCCATCATAAGAAAACGTAATGGAATCTGATTTTAACATATTCTTTAGGGTTTGTTGAAAATTGGCACTTAAAAACTCATAGTTTTTCAAAAATAATAAACAAAGGCCATATCTATACTGTTTTTTGTAAAAGTTGTCCTAGAAGCCAAAAAATAGTAAGTTTACATTATGAAAAATCTAATTTTACTAGCGAGCTTTATAATCATTTTACCATTTTCCTCTTTGGGGCAAAAGTTTCCAACCATGAGTGTTGGTGAACAACTTGCTGATAGCGAGTTGAATTACTCAATGGAATCCGTTTATAATCAAAAACATTCCTTAGCTCAGCATTTCAATAAGAAAGGTTTGGTTCTTGTTTTCACAAGTAACACCTGTCCTTTTGTTGTGGCCTGGGAAGATAGATATGAGATTATTGAAGAAATGTGTAAAAAGTACGATTTTGATATGCTGTACATAAACTCAAACCATAATAAAAGGGGTGATGATGATTCTTTTTTGGCCATGCAAACACATGCTAAATTAATGACTTACTCCTTTCCGTATTTATTAGATGAAAAAAGCCAATTAGCTAATGCTTTAGGGGCTAAAACCACGCCACATATTTTTATGTTTTCTAATACTATGGAATTAGTTTATGAAGGCGCTATCGATGATAACTATAGTTCGGCAAAAGAAGTAGATCGGTTTTATCTAAAAGATGCTATCGTTTCTTTTTCTGAGGGAAATGAAATTTCAGTTCCAAAAACTAAAGCTGTTGGATGTAGTATAAAACGGTACAATCCCTAAATTTCCGATTATCAAAATTAAATTCCATCGATAAATTAGAAATTACCCCTCCAGTCAAAAATTATGAACTTGGCTAAAAGAGAACCGGTTAAAAGATGAAAGTGTTTGCTTGCTTACCTTCAAAAAATTGAAGTCTCTAAATATCTTTTCGGGCGGGGTGAGGGTTTTTAATCTGGAGTCTAAAATAGCCCACAAACAAATTTGAGGGCTATGATTCATTAAAATCAGCGTAATGAGTAGGGGTTAGATTAATTTTGATCCTCTATATACTCTTCTAGTTCTTCCCCGCTACTGCTAAATGAAAACACATTATATACCTTATAATAATTTTCTAAATCGTAAACATGGTTATATGCGTATTTAGCCATTTCCAACTTGCTATCTTCAAAGTCAAAATTTTCCAACAAAACTATTAACTGTTCTACGGTAATACAATTTGTGCGTATGATTTGTTTTGAGACTCTAATTTTATCATCGCTGAAAGATTGGTTTTCTATTGTGTTAGACATGTCCTTGATTCGTTCAGAACTTACGGGTGGGGTGCACCCTATTTTGCCTGTGTATCCGGCCACATAAACCACTTCGGGCTGACTGGTGTTTGTCATGCCTTGGTTGTTGTTGGGGGTGGTGTTACTATTTTCTTCAATGTTTAAATTAAAATTCATATTAGAATTTTGGTTTGACTCAGATGTGTTTTGTTCATTGCTTTCAATATTCATGTTCATGTTAATATTCATGTTTATTGAATTAGAGTTATTTTGCCCGTTCACGACTAGTGATAGTGCAAAACATAATGATAAAATGAAAAAGTTCATAGTTTTATTGTTAAGGTTAGTGATTTTTTCTATTTGAAAGACCAGTCGTTAAGATCAAGTTCTTTAACCGAATAGTGTAATAAATCAATAGCATTTCGTATGTCTGTTTTATCAGCCATTTCTATTACTTGATGAATGTGTCTAGTAGGAATGGAAACTGCTCCCGCTATTGAGCCACCCGGAGTAAACCGTTGAATTCCTGCTGTGTCGGTTCCTCCTCCAGTTAAAATTTCTAATTGGAAGGGTATATCGTGTTTTTGGGCAATATTTTTCATATACTCAACCATTCTATAATCACAAATGGTTGATGAGTCCATTACTTTTATAGCGGCACCCTTACCCAGTTCTGTGATTTTTTCATGTGGGGCTGCTCCAGGCACGTCATATGCTATCGTGGTGTCTAGGCCAAACCCAAAGTCTGGTTGAACTTCTTGGGTGGCTACGTTTGCTCCTCTTATTCCCACCTCTTCTTGCACGGTAAACACACCATAAATATCGTATGGGTTGTCTTTTATTTCGCGTAACATTTCTATTAAAATAAAAACAGAAACCCTGTTGTCTAATGATTTACAGTTTACACAATTACCCATTTCAATTAGACTTCTTTCTCTGGTAATAGGGTTACCAACTTCGACAATCTTTTCTACCTCCTCTTTTGACATTCCCATATCAATAAAAAAGTCGGTAGTTTTTGGTGATTTGGTTCGCTCTTCCGGGGTCATTACATGAATGGGTTTACTGCCCATAACCCCAACTAAGTCTTTTTTGCCATGTACAATTACACGTTGTGCGGTTAGTGTTTTAGGGTCAAACCCCCCAAGGGTATGAAAGCGTAAAAAGCCGTTATCGTCTATATGGGTAACTATAAAGCCTATTTCATCCATATGAGCTCCTATCATTACTTTTTTGTTTTGACGTCCTTTTTTGATAGCGGTAACATTACCCATGTTATCAAGTTTTACTTCGTCAACCAATGGGGTTACCTCTCGAATTACTATTTCTCTAATTCGTTGTTCAAAACCTGGTGCTCCAGCAGCTTCACAAATTTCAGCTAAAAGTGTTGTGTTTACAGACATAAATTTATTGTTTACTTGAGGTAGCTTAACCTCATCATGTTAGTCATTCCTTTTTCTTTTATTGGCATACTTGCAACATTTAATACCAAGTCATTAGACTTAAGTAAATCTTGGTTTTTGAGTATGCGTTTTGTATCCGATACAGTTTCATCTGTGCCGGAATCATTATCATAATAAAACCCCGTAACGCCCCATACTAAACTTAATGTGTTTAAGATGGCGTGGTTGTTTGTAAACGCGTAAATCTTACATGGTGGTCTGTGACTGGAAATTTCTAGTGCGTTATAGCCTGAGTGAGTCATAGTAATAATTGCCTTCGCGCTTACTTGCTCGGCTAATTTACAAGAGTGATAACAGATTGCGTCAGATATAAACCGTTCGCCATGAGTTTCTTTAAGATCGTATTGTCGGGTTGTGGAATATTCTTGTTCAACGTTTGATATAATTTTACTCATGGTTTCTACTGCCTCAACGGGGTATGAACCTACCGATGTTTCCCCACTTAACATAACGGCGTCTGCACCATCCATAACAGAATTGGCAACGTCGTTTACCTCTGCCCGGGTTGGTGTAATGTTTTCGGTCATGCTTTCTAGCATTTGGGTTGCGACAATTACTGGTTTCGCTTTTTCTAAACAAGCGGTTGCTATTCTTTTTTGAAGAACCGGCACTTTTTGCATTGGTACCTCTACACCAAGGTCTCCTCTAGCAATCATTACTGCATCAGTTACCTCAATTATACTATCTAAATTGGTGATGGCTTGAGGTTTTTCTATTTTAGCTACAACTCGTGAATTGTGACCAGCTTTATTTATGTGTTTTTTTAACTCCAAAATATCCTGTGCTGATCGAACAAAAGAAAGGCCAATCCATTCTATAGGTTGTGTTAAAATAAACGATAAATCTTCTAGATCTTTTTTAGTTAAGCAAGGTTGTGAAATTTCTGTGTTGGGTAAGTTGACGCCTTTGTTTGATTTTAACACTCCACCATGAATGACCTTGGTTACTACCTCATCTTTTAAATTAGTACTTATTACCTCAATGTGAATCTTTCCGTCATCTATCAATATTATTTCTCCTTTTTTCACATCTTTGGGAAATTGCTTGTAGTTGATATAGCCTTTTTGACTGTCTCCAACACATTTATTGGTTGTGATTATAAACTTTTCTTGATTATTTAGTATAGTGTTGGGGTTGACTTTGCCAACTCTTATTTTTGGCCCCTGCAAATCGGCTAATATAGCAGTGTGTACCTCTAATTCTTTGTTTATTTCTTTAATTAGATGAATTGTCTTTAGGTGTGTTTCGTGATCACCGTGAGAAAAGTTAAGCCTACAGACATTAACTCCCGCTAATATCATTTTAGTAAGGGTCTCTTTGTTAGCACAACTTGGTCCCATTGTGGCTACTATTTTAGTGTTGTTATTTGTCATTTTTTAAAATAGAAATTGTTCTTTTATTTTTTTATCGTTTTCTTCAAATACCGTTAAAATGGAATCTGACTGACGTATTAATTTAATTAGTTGGTTTCTTGTTTCTAAATCAAATCCTAGTTGTAAAACCAACCAATAATCTACGTTCTTTTTTTTTGGCACAAGATAGCCTTGATGTGATTTATTAGCCAGTATGTAAGTGTGGTCAATGTCGGATTGAAAATGGTACTTAGAAAAAGTGCTGTTTGTTTTATCTATGACCAAAGGGTCGGTTTTATAATATTGAGTTTTAAGTATGTTATTCAATGTCCACGCAAACCTATAGTCTTTCAAATGGCATCCTACCCCTAACAGTGTAAAACTTAAATCTGGTTCTATTTTTAACAATTGTTTTACCATACGAATGCTAAAGTAGGTTTTTATCTTGGATTTAATTTTACCTATTTATTAATTCTTTGTATCCAACACTAGCAGATAGCTCCTCTGCTTTTTTAATAGATGACCCTATTCCTCTGGAATGTTCTAGATTATCAATCAATAATACGACTTCGTAGGTTTTATCATGATCTTTTCCTTTTGAAGATACCACCTTAAATTCGATTGATTTCTTTTTGGCATGACCCCACTCAAGAATTTTGACTTTATAACTAATTATTTTCTTGGTTAGTTCTGTAATGTTTAGATGAGGTTCTATTAGTTTTGAATTGATAAACTGATAAGTCTGAGAATATCCTTTATCCAAATATATTGCCCCTACTAAAGCTTCTAAGGCGTTACCAAAAACAGACTGATTAGTATTTCCTTTATAGTACAACAATTCGTTTAATTTTATGTCTAATGCTAATTTGTTAAGGGTTTTTCTACTTACAATTTTAGCTCTTGTCTCAGTCAAAAAACCCTCATCTTTATTAGGGTATAGTTTATAAAGTATATCTGCAATGACAAGACCAAAAACCGCGTCTCCTAAATACTCTAATCGCTCGTTATGTTTTTGGTTTTTATTTTTAATTGACTTGTGGGTCAAGGCCTCTTCATAAAGCGCTATATCTTTAGGATAATAGGCTAAAACGTTAAAAAGTTGGGTTTGAAAGTTTGTTTTTGTAGAAAAAAGTTGGGTAATATGGTTTAAAAACTTCATTGAGCTTTTTTGACCATTACACAGGCATTGTGACCACCAAAACCAAACGTATTAGATAAAGCAACATTAACTTTTCGGTGTTGTGCGGTGTTTAGGGTGTAATTTAATTTCGGGTCAATTTCTGGATCGCTAGTGCTATGGTTTATTGTGGGGGGTACAATGTCGTTTTTGACGGCCAAAACAGCTGCTATTGTTTCCACGGCGCCGGCAGCCCCTAAAAGATGGCCTGTCATGGATTTTGTTGAACTTATGTTTAGTTCTGCCGCATGTTCACCAAAGACTCCTTTTATAGCTTTTACTTCTGCTATATCACCTAATGGTGTTGATGTACCGTGTACGTTTATGTAATCTACATCACTTGGTGATAGTTGAGCGTCTTTAATGGCTAAACGCATAACATTCATTGCTCCCAATCCTTCTGGGTGTGGTGCGGTGATGTGATGTGCGTCTGCTGTCATTGCTCCTCCTACTATTTCAGCGTAAATTTTAGCCCCTCTGGCTTTAGCGTGTTCATATTCCTCGAGTATTAGTGCTCCCGCACCCTCTCCTAAAACAAAACCATCGCGTTCTTTATCAAATGGACGTGAGGCTGTTTTTGGTGAGTCGTTTCGAGTTGAGAGGGCATGCATAGCGTTGAACCCCCCTACTCCTGCCTCGTTAATAGAAGCTTCTGAGCCGCCAGAAATGAATATATCGGCTTTATCCCATTTAATGTAATTAAATGCGTCAATAAGAGCGTGTGTTGAAGATGCACAAGCTGAAACAGTAGCGTAGTTAGGGCCTCTAAAACCGTACTTTATTGAAATGTGGCCGGCAGCAATATCGGCAATCATTTTAGGAATAAAAAATGGGTTGAATCTGGGTACCCCCGAACCTTTAGCAAAATCTCCACACTCCTTTAAAAACGTATCAAGACCACCTATTCCAGACCCCCAAATTACACCTGCCCTATCGGGGTTTAAACCGTCGACGTCTAAACCCGAATCTTGTACCGCCTCGTTGGCAGCTACAATTGCATAAATGGCGTACATATCAAGTTTGCGGGCTTCTTTTCTGTCAATAAAGTCAGTGGGGTCAAAATCTTTAACCTCACAGGCAAACCGTGTTTTAAATTGGGTAGCATCAAATCGTGTGATGGCTGCAGCACCACTAACACCCGACAATAAATTGTTCCAATAGTCTGAAACGTTATTGCCAATAGGAGTAAGTGCTCCTAAACCAGTTATTACAACTCGTCTTGACGACATATAAAAAGAAAAAAATTAAGCTTTCTCTATGAAAGAGATCGCGTCACCTACAGTTGCTATTGCTTCTGCTTGATCGTCTGGAATCTGAATATCGAATTCTTTTTCGAATTCCATTATTAATTCTACAGTATCTAAAGAGTCAGCACCTAAGTCATTAGTGAAGCTAGCTTCAGATGTAACTTCAGCCTCATCGACACCTAATTTGTCGACTATAATTGCTTTTACTTTTGTTGCAGTATCAGACATAGTTTTAATATATTTTTATTTAAACAAGTTGCAAATAAATACACTTTTTGAATATAAAACAAGTGATGTGTTTTCTATTTGTTCGGTAAGGTGAATTTTAATTGAAAATCTTATTCTATTTTTGATGGTGATAAAATGAAAACAACAAGTATTGCAATTTTAATTTCTGGCTCTGGCTCTAATGCTATCAATATTATCCAGTATTTTAAACAAAACGACACGATTAATGTGGCTTTATTGTTGAGCAATAACCCTAACTCTAAGGCTTTAAAAACAGCTGAAAAAATGGCTATAAAGGGTTGTGTTTTTAACAATGAGTCGTTCAAAAAGAAAGGAGAATTGTTATCCCTTTTGAGGTCGAATGGGGTCGATTTTGTCGTTTTGGCTGGCTTTTTAAGAAAAATTCCTGTTGAAGTTGTTTCTTTTTACAAAAACAAAATAGTAAACATTCACCCTTCTTTATTGCCAAAATATGGTGGAAAAGGAATGTATGGAATGTATGTACACAGGGCGGTAATTGATAATAAGGAAGATAAAAGTGGAATTAGTATTCACTTTGTTAATGATGTTTATGATGAGGGAGGTATTATTTTTCAGCAATCTATTTTAGTAGATGCGGTTGATACACCTAAAAGTTTAGCGAAAAAAATTCAACAATTAGAACATCATCACTATCCTATGATCATTGAATCCATTATTAAAACGTCTGTAATTAATAACAATGAGTATTAAAATTTATACAGATGGCTCAGCAAAGGGCAATCCTGGTCCTGGAGGGTATGGAATTGTTTTACTTTCAGAGGAGGGGCATAGAAAAGAGGTTGCTAAGGGGTTTAGGCTAACCACCAACAACCGTATGGAGTTGTTAAGTGTAATTGTTGCCTTAGAAATGCTTAAAGCTATGCCGTTGTCGGTTAGCGTGTTTTCTGATTCCAAATACGTGGTTGATGCGGTTGAAAAGAAGTGGGTGTTTAAGTGGGAAAAAACCTTTTTCGACAAAAAGAAAAATGCTGATTTGTGGAAACGTTTTTTAGTTATATACAGAAAACATCATGTTCGATTTGTGTGGGTAAAAGGCCATAATAATAATGTCGAAAACGAACGGTGTGATAAATTAGCCGTGGCAGCAGCAAACAAAGATAGCCTGCATGATATTGATCGGGGTTATGAAAGTTCCCAAAATCAAAACCCTAAATTATTGTAGGTGTTTTTCGATTGCAATCAAATATTGATTCGCTTTATCCTTTATATTATTGTTCTGCGTTGTTTTGAGTTTTTCTTCAACCGTCTCTTTTAATTGTCCAAAACAGTATGGTTTTAAGCGGGTCATCCACGATGGGGCCCTGTCTAAAGATTGTTCTAATAATAGAGTGTTTTCTATTATAAAATTAATGTCTTGATTTTTCAAAAAAGCCGTGTAGTATGTGGTTGAGTAATAAAGGCTGTAGCCACTTGTTGTTGATAGTAGTTGGTCAAAAAACAATGCTTTTTCAGGTCCTGAATGTTCAGAGTATAATTTTGCGGCAGTAAATTTTAGGTCTTTTTCTTGTAAGCTTACAAGTTGAAGAGCTTTTTCTATATCTATTTTAGCTAGACCCTTTAATGCTGATGAAGCTATTTTTAAGGATTTGTGCTTAGCGGCATCTTCGAATAAGGCTTCATATTCTTTGACGTTTTTTCTTTTATACAAGTATTCTATCGCGTCGGCTCGCACTGTAGTGTTGTCGTCAAATTGAGCTATTTGCTCAATAATTCCTAAAAGCTCAATAGGGTTATTTATGGTCATGGCGGCATTAACCGCTAATTGTCTTATTGCCCAGAAATCATTGTTAAGGCCGTGTTGAATAGCGTTTATTTTATTTTTATCTGAAATATTTTCTAACGCTATTTTATGATCCATGAATAGTGGAGCGTGAAGCTGATTTAACCACCAACTGTCTGGTTTTTCATCAAACATTTCTGCTAACAAAACGTGTTCGGCGTCTACTATAACGTTATTTGGATATTGGGAAACCGGGAATTCAAATTGTTGTTTTTTTTCTGTCATTATAATATTGTGGCGGTGTGTGTGCTGATCTTCATATATATCAATAGAAAATGGTAGTCTATAAAGCGGTGTGTTCGCTAAATCTTGAATTTGTTCAATAATTATGGTTTGTGTGTTTTGTGTTGAATCATATTGATAATCTATGACTAATAAGGGGTGTCCTGAGGAGAGAAACCACTGGTTAAAAAACCAATTTAAGTCCTCTCCGCTAACCTCTTCCATGGCTAATCTTAGTTGATGTATTTCAACTGTGCTATAGGCGTTGTCTACCAAATATTTATTTAAACCATCGTAAAAAGCCTCGTCTCCTAGATAATAACGAAGCATGTGCAATACCCGCCCTCCTTTTGCATAGGAATGATTATCAAACATGTCCTCTTTATCACTGTAGTCAAAGCGAATCATGTCTACTTGTTTAATTCTTGACTCGTTCAAATAGTTTTGCAAATCTTTTTCTAAATGATAGTCGGCCGACATTCTTCCTTTCCATTTTTCTCTCCATATATATTCTCCGTATGTTGCAAAAGCTTCATTTAGGGGAAGATTGGCCCATGATTCACAGGTTACTAGGTTACCAAACCAATGATGAAAAAGTTCGTGTGCAATTATATCGTCTTCATGTTTATCAACTAATTCACGCTCTGTCATTTGCACAAATTCTCCATGAATAACAGCGCCTGTGTTTTCCATGGCTCCTGAAACAAAATCTCTTACTACTATTTGAGTGTATTTTTCCCATGGATAATCTACGCCTAAAATTTCTGAAAAGTGACTCATCATCTCTGGGGTTCTGCCAAAAATTTTTCGGGCATTTGAGTGGTAGTCATCTTCTAAATAATAGCTAACTTCTTTTTCTCTCCATTGGTCTTTGGTAATATTAAACTTCCCTATTCCCATCATAGCAAGATACGGGGCGTGTGGCTGTGTTTGTTCCCAAAAATCTGTCCGCGTACCATCTTCATTATCTCTTGACTCTACTAAAAGACCATTTGATAAAGTAGTGTACGTTTCTGCAACTGTAATGGCAATATTTTGAGTCATTCTTTCATTGGGTTTATCGATAGTTGGAAACCAGCATGAGCTTGCCTCTGTTTCTCCTTGAGTCCATATTTGTTGTGGTTTACCCTCTTTGTCTTCTGGGTTTATAAAATATAGTCCTTTTGCGTCTGTGATAGCATCGCTACCCTCAATGTCTAGCTCATTTGGTTTTGCAATATATTGAAGGTCTATTGTGAAAGTATCGTTTCTGGTGTAGGTTTGTTCCAGGTCAATATCAATAATTAGTCCGTCATAACTATATTTGAGGGGTTTTCTGTTTATAGAAATGGTAGAAATAAAAAACCCTTTTGCGTCTAGTTTTAGTTTGTTAGAAGAGTGGTAATACGGCTTCAATAACAAGCTTGCTTCTCCAATAAGCTGTTGTTTTTTCCAGTCAAAGCTTACGTTCAAGTCTGTATGTAGTAAATCAAACTCTCTTTTTGCTGACTCATTATAAACTGTCTTTTCAGTTTCATTTTCAACATATTCTATATTATTCACTTTTGTTTTTGAAGAAAATAAGAGAGCTAGTGCAATTGCTATTAATGATTTCATAATTTATACATAAAGTATGGTAAAAGTAAAAAGATTTCTTTGCTAAATTTGTCTTATGAAAGCAATAGCCAATCAATCGTTTGAGTTTTTATTGAATGAAGATGTCGCCTGGGAGTGTGTTGAGGTTAAAGAGGGTTCTTTTCATTTGATTTTGAACAACAAGTCATATGTGGCGGATGTTGTTAATTGTAATTTTTCAAGTAAATCATTCGATATTCAAATTAATAATCATGTTTATACTGTTGTATTAAAAGATAAATATGATGATTTATTAGAACAATTAGGAATGAGTTCTGGCTCGGTCAAACTTGATAAAGAGGTAAAGGCTCCAATGCCAGGAAGAGTTTTAGATTTGTTGGTTAAGGTTGGAGAAACAGTCAAAGAAGGTGATGGTTTGTTGGTGTTAGAGGCTATGAAAATGGAAAACATTATCAAGTCACCTTGTGAGGGGATAATAAAGACTATTGTCGTTAAGCAAGAAAATAATGTTGATAAAAACGCTGTTTTAGTTGTTTTTGAATAGGGGTTATTATACCTGTTTTATATCAAACTTTACGAGATCGATAAATTCTGCAATCCTATTATTTACTTCTTCTTTCTTTAATTTAACCAAGCGTTCCGTTCCAAACTTTTCTACACAGAAAGAAGCCATAGCAGATCCTATAATAACAGCTCTTTTCATGTTTTCGAATGAGTAGTCTTTGGTTGCACATAGGTGTCCAACAAAACCTCCCGCGAAAGTATCGCCAGCTCCAGTTGGATCAAAAACATCTTCGAGGGGTAAAGCTGGTGCAAAAAACACTTCATCTTCTTTAAACAATAACGCCCCGTGTTCTCCTTTTTTTATTATTAAAACACTTGGTCCAAAGGATAATATTTTTTTTGCTGCTTTTACTAAAGAGTACTCTCCAGATAATTGTCTGGCTTCTTCATCATTAATGGTAAGCACATCGACATTTTTTAATGCTTCCATTAAGTCATCAAGGCAGTTATCCATCCAAAAGTTCATTGTGTCTAAAACTATAAGTTTTGGCCGTTCTTGTAATTGATCAAGTACTTTTTGTTGTATACTAGGCATAAGATTTCCTAACATTAAACATTCACAGTTTTGATAGTTTTGAGGAACGATCGGGTTAAAGTTTTCTAAAACATTTAGCTGGGTGTCTAGTGTATCTCTAGTATTCATGTCATTATGATATTTGCCTGACCAAAAAAAGGTGTTTTCGTCCTTTTTAACTTGCAAACCTACTGTGTTTACCCCATGCTGATTAAGCATTTCTATGGCGGAATTTGGGAAGTCTCCACCTACAACTGAAACTAAATTTATTTGGTTGTAATAATTTGATGCTGATAAACCTATATAGGTAGCCGCACCACCAACTATCTTATCTGTTTTTCCAAATGGAGTTTCTATAGCATCAAAAGCAACTGTTCCTACTACTAATAAGCTCATTCCTAGTAATTTTTATTTTTGCAAATGTATTGCATAATTATTAGCAAAGTACTAATATTGCAGACCTTTTTCCTCCTTAGCTCAGTTGGTTAGAGCATCTGACTGTTAATCAGAGGGTCCTTGGTTCGAGCCCAAGAGGGGGAGCGTAGGAATTTAAAGAGTTGCTGAATAGCAACTCTTTTTTTTATCTTGGTAGTTCAAAACCATCAGTATAATGCCTTCAATTTTTAGATTAATATATTTTTTAAAACGGTTGATACGTCCGTTCTTAAACCCTAAGGTTATTCATTTTATTGGTGATAGCCATGTTGATGTGTTTTGGCATATGGAGCATTCCCCTTTATATTTTTGGAGAATTATTCCCAAGATAAAAATAGTTCACGGAGCTACTGCTACTGGTTTGGCTAACCCTAATAGTAAGACAAAGGCGTTTAATGAATTTATTAATTATTCTAAAAAAATTAGACCTGATGATTATATCGTTGTTCAACTTGGTGAGGTTGATTGTGGTTTTGCAATATGGTATAGGGCTGAAAAACATGGCATAAGTGTAGAAGAACAAACGGATTTAGCTGTAAATAATTATAGCTCAATTATGGATTGTTTTTATGAAATAAGCGGTGAAAAGTGCTATGTAAGTAGTGCTGTTCTACCTACAATTAAAGATAATCAGGAGTTTGGTGAAGTCGCTAATTTAAGAAGAGAAGTAAAGGCTAGTATTAAAGAAAGAACTTCTTTAAGTTTATTATTTAACAAAAAAATTAAAGCTAAAACGAAAGAGAAAGGTGTTGGTTTTATTGATCTTGATCTTTTTCTTCTAGATAAAAAAACTAATATTATAAAAGACCTATTTATTCATCCAGATTTAACGGATCATCATTTGGACCCTGTTCCATTTTCAATAATTCTCAATAAGTGTATTAATCGTATTGTAAAGGGGTAATCAATTTTATAGTACTTTTACCTTATGTCAATACTAAATAAGATTGTTAAGCAGTCAAGTATTTACTTTTTTGGCTCTATATTTTCAGTTGTAGTTGGGTTTTTTTTCAAAATTTATTTATCAAAAAAACTAGGTGCTGAGGGTCTTGGGCTATACACATTAGGTGGTTCTATAATTGGTGTTATAGGTGTTTTTTTAACACTAGGTCATGCTAATGGATTAGTTAAGTTTATATCTAAATATAAGGCTACAAAAGAATATTTTAAGTTATTTTCATTCTTAAATCGAACGGTTTTATTCAATTTACTAACCGCTTCTTTATTTTGTTTTGTATTTGTTTTTTTTCCTGAATTTATTTCAATCACCGTACTAAATAAAGAAGAGTTAACCCCTTATGTTCCTTTTTTTGGATTAATGTTATTTGTAAATAGTTTTTTAGTTATTTCTGATCAATCCATAAGAGGTTTTCAGGAGGTAAAACAAAGCACATTTATAAATACATTATTGAGGCTTCCTGTAAAAATTGGATTAACAATTTTATTTTTTTCTATTGGCTATGGATTAAGTGGATATATCCTTGCTGAAGTAGTTGCCGCTATTCTCGCTTGTTTTTTATTTTTTAGACTAATCAAAAAATTAATTGATAAGCCTTTTATTTTCAACTTAAATTTCCCAACTATAGAAGAAAGTAATTTTGCTTTTAATAGCCTAACAACAAATGCTTTATTAATACTTCAACGTTATGGAGATCGCTTTTTATTGATTATATTTTTGAGTGAATCAGAGCTTGGTGTTTATTCGGTTATTTTAACAATAGCCGCCTTCATTCCGTTGGTATTAATATCTATTAACTCTATTTTTCAACCTATTATTTCTCAGTTGTTTTCAGAAAATAAGTTTAAAGAGTTGGCTCATTATTTTCAATTGAGTAGTCGTTATATTTTTATATTGAGTTTTCCTTTAATTACTTTTTTACTCCTTTTTTCAAAGCCTATTTTAGGTGTTTTTGGTAATGACTTTATTAATGGGTACAACTTACTTATTTTTGTTGCTATTGGTGAATTATTAAATATTTCTTTTGGACCTGTTGGCTCTATGCTTCAAATGTGTGGTATGGATAAAAAGTTGAGAAATGTTTCTATTTTAACATCAATAATTAGTTTTATATTATTTTTTATTTTGATAAAATATTATGGACTACTTGGTTTGGGTATAGCTTATATTATCGGTCGTGGTTTTACTAATATTTGTTGCTCATTACTATTACAAAAAGAACTCAAAATATCTATTTTTAACAAAACTTATGTTAATATATTAGTATTATATATCGTTTTATTTATGATTATATATAGTATTAAATCGCTTTTTGTTATTAGTAGTTTATATTTTTTGTTCGTGTATTTACTTATTCTGTATCTTTTATTTTTATTGATATGGTATGTGTTTCTAGGCAAGAAAGATTTAAAAGAATTATTATCCATTTTTAATGATAGGTAGATTATCTAATTTTTTTAGTAAAAAACAAAATCCACACCCTATGTTGTTGGAGTTTGAAAAAAATAAATGTATTTTTTTTCATATTCCTAAAACTGGAGGAATGTCTATTTCAAAGTCATTATTTGGAAATATTGAATGGGGACATAGGGATGTAGACTTTTACATAAATCATTTTGGTAAAGATAAGTTTGATTTGTTTTTTAAGTTTGCTTTTGTTAGAAATCCTTTTGATAGATTATATTCTGCTTATAATTTTTTACAAAACGGTGGTATAAATAAAAGAGACAAAACCTTCTTTGATAATGTTTTAAGCCATTATCAAAATTTTGATGATTTTGTAATCAATGGGTTACATAGGGAAGAAATTATTAATTGGGTTCATTTTTTACCTCAACATTCTTTTCTTATAAATAATGAGGGTCGGCTTACTATGGATTTTATTGGTAAGACAGAAGATATTGAATCTGATTTTAAAACGGTTTCCATTAAGTTAAACATTGAAGGGTCTTTAAAAAAAATTAACACTTCGAATAAAAAGAAAAACCCTCTATCTTTAGAGGTAAAAGATAAAATTAAAAATATCTACTATAAGGACTTTACTCTTTTTTACCCTTCTCTCTTGTAAGAAGTCTATCAACCCCAATCCATATTAATATTATTGGCCAATAAACTCTAATTAATTCTGATACAGATACCTGAATTAGATTTAGATTATTAGCTAAAAACAATAACCCTAGAGCAATAAATAACAAGCCTATACTTTGTCCTTTTTTCATAATTATTTCAATTTTTAGATTTTGGTAAAATTCCTTTTTTGAATAAGCCTTGTTTTGGTTTTTTGTGTTTTTTATTAAGCTTTGTTGTATTAAAAAACGTTTCTTTTTTACTTTTATTTTTTTCTGGCTGGCAAGAAATTGAAGTACAATTCTTTTTACTAGAACAAGATAGTAATAAGGCTGTTAAAAACAAAAGTAAGATTGGTCTCATTTCAATTACTTAATTAACGTAATTTGAATTATATTTTATTCCATGTCTAAGAGAAAGAAAAAAAGAAAAGCCACAACTTCAAGTTTAAGATCTAATATTTTAACTATTCTCAGAAAAAACCCTAAACAATCCTACAATTATAAACAAATTTTAAGACGTATTGGTCTTGCTGATGAGGAATCAAAATTACTTATACAAGCAGTATTAATTGAATTAGAAGAAAAAGAGAAAATTATTTCGGTTAGTAGAGGTAAATTTAAATTAAAGCTTCATAAGGAAACTTTAGAAGGTATTATAGATATTACTAGTTCAGGAAATGCTTATGTAAGTATTGAAAACTATGAGGAAGATATATTTATTTATAAAAAAAATGTACCAAATGTAGTGAGTGGTGATACTGTTGAAGTTTCTATTATTCCTTCTTATAGAACACGAAAAATAGAAGGTGAAGTAACAGCTGTAATAGAACGAAAAACAGATAAATTTACAGGAAGGTTAAATATTTCAAATAATACAGCATTTATTATTTTATCTAGTGTAAAAATTCATTTTGATATATATATTCCATATAAAGATGTAGTAGCAAGGAAATTAAAAGAAGGATTATTAGTAGAATGTAAAATAGAAGATTGGGGAAATAAAAAATTAAATCCTTCCGGAAAAATTACCGAAGTTTTAGGTTATCCTGGAGAAAATGATGCAGAAATATATTCAATTCTTTCCGAATATAATATTGAACGAGTATTTGATGAACAGATAGAAATTGAAGCTAAACATATTTCATCGGAAATTTCTAAAGATGTTATAAAAAGCAGAAGAGATTTTAGAAAAATAACCACTTTTACAATAGATCCTTTTGATGCAAAAGATTTTGATGATGCTTTATCAGTTAAGCAATTAAATAATCAAAATTGGGAGATAGGTATTCATATTGCAGATGTCAGTCATTACGTCAAAAAAGATAGTAATATTGATAAAGAAGCCCAAGAAAGAGCAACGTCAATATATTTAGTCGATAGAGTAATTCCTATGCTTCCTGAGGTATTATCAAATAATTTATGTTCACTTCGTCCAAACGAAGAAAAATTATGTTTTTCAGCAGTTTTTGAGTTAAATAATAAAGCAGAACTAATTGATAAATGGTTTGGTAAAACAATTATTCAATCTGATAAACGATTTACCTATGAAGAGGCTCAGAAAATTATAGAAACAAAACATGGTAAATTTCATATAGAATTAAATATTTTAAATAATCTAGCAAAAAAGCTAAGAGTAAAAAGAAAAGAGAAAGGGGCTATTTCTTTCAATAAAGTAGAAACAAAATTTAGATTAGACGATCAAAAAAACCCAACATCCATAATACTTAAAGAAAGTAAAGAAGCACATAAACTTATTGAAGAATTTATGTTATTGGCAAATAGAAATGTAGCAGAGTTTATAGCTAAACAATCACTCCCATTTGTATATAGAATTCATGATACTCCTAATCCAGAGAAATTAGATATTCTAAGTTACTTTTTAAAAGGGTTTGGATACAATCTACAAACTGAAAATAAAAATAGTATATCGAAATCAATGAATCAAATTTTGGATGATGTAAAAGGTAAAGATGAAGCTAGTATGATTGAAACATTATCAATTAGAACCATGGCAAAAGCTACCTATTCAACCGAAAATATAGGGCACTATGGTTTAGCATTCAATCACTATTCTCATTTTACCTCACCAATTAGACGATATCCAGATGTAATAGTTCACCGCTTGCTACAATACTACTTAGATGGTGGTAAAAAAGTAAATATTAATGAAATCGAAAAACAATGTAAACATTGTTCAGAAATGGAAATTGTAGCATCAAAAGCAGAAAGAGATTCTATTAAATTTATGCAAGCCAAGTATATTTCTCAATTTATAGGTCAACAAATGGATGGTATTATTTCGAGTGTTACCGATTTTGGAATGTTTATAGAATTATTAGATAAAGGCTGTGAGGGACTTGTTAAACTTAAAGATATTCCTGGAGACTTTTATTACTATGATGAACCAAACTTCTGTATTAAAGGACATAGTACACAAGAAGTATTCAGAATAGGTAATTCTGTAAAAGTAAAAGTAAGAAATGTTAATTTGTTTAAAAGAGAAATAGACTTAGCTATATTATTATAATATACTTTAATAGTAAATTAAATAATGATAATATATATAGGCTGTTAATTTAGTTGAAAACAAAATTTAATTAAATTTTTTATTTTGATTTATTAATAAATTATAACAAAAAATTAACATTTAATAAATTATAATATACTGAATTATAATAATTTATAAATCTATTAACAGTTCAATAATCTGTTATTAACTATAAATATTTTAAAACTAATTTTATATAATCAATCAAAATTATGTTAATACATAGTATAATAACTGCTGATATAAAATAATAGAAAAATAATGATATGTAATTATCATTTATATATGTAATTTAAATTATAAAAGTCAACTAATACTTTTTAAAGTTTATCAACATTTATCACCAAAAGAAAAAGTAATTTGTTAATTATGTATCTGATTAAATGTTCAATTTTTAATACTAACTAACACAAATAAAATGCTTAAAATAGGTATCGCTTGTGATCATGCAGGTTTTGATTATAAAGAACAATTAACAATATATTTAAAAGATAAAAAACTAGAAGTAACTGATTATGGATGTTATAGTATAGAAAGTGTTGATTATCCTGATTTTGCACATCAACTAGCCGAATCAATTAAAAATAATACCAATCAAATAGGGATACAATTTTGTGGCAGTGGTAATGGTATAAATATGAGTATTAATAAGCATCAACATATAAGATCGGCTCTCTGTTGGAACGAAGAAATTGCACAATTAGCTCGTTTACACAATGATGCTAATGTTTGTACTATGCCAGCTCGTTATATTACATTTGAAATGGTTATACAAATTGTTGATACTTTTCTTTCTACTCAATTTGAAGGAGGTAGACATCAAAGAAGAGTAAATAAAATAAGTTGTTAAAAAATGAAATTACTCGTATTTATATTACTTCCAATAAGTCTACTAGCTCAAGTAGCAAGCATTTCCGAAATGCAAAAACTTAAATATACTAACACAATCAATGTTAATGATTTAAAAACATACGTAAATGTATTAGCTAGTGACTCTTTAGAAGGTAGAGAAACAGGTAAAAGAGGACAGAAAATGGCTGCAGATTATATTTCAAATCAATTTAAATCATTTGGTATACCACCTTATAATGGATATTCTTATTATCAAAAATTCAAGGTTAAATCGGGTAGACATATGTGTAAATGTCCAACTTGTGATAAAGGCAGTTTTTTAGATAAATTTCTTGGTAAAAATTATGTAAAAGGAGAAAATATTATTGGATTCATAGAAGGATCAGACTTAAAAGAAGAACTAGTAGTAATAACGGCACATTATGATCATTTAGGAATTCATAACGATACATTAATTTATAATGGTGCTGATGATGATGCTTCAGGAACAGCTGCTATAATGGAAATTGCTGAAGCGTTTATGATAGCTAAAAAAGAAGGAAATGGTCCCAGAAGAAGTGTTTTAATTATGCCTGTATCAGGTGAAGAAAAAGGATTATTAGGTTCAAAATATTATACAGAAAACCCAATCTATCCTTTAGAAAATACTGTAGCTAACCTTAATGTTGATATGATTGGAAGAATAGATGATAATTATGATCACCCTAATTATGTTTATTTAATAGGTTCAGATAGATTGAGTAAAGAATTACATGAAATTAGTGAAACAGTAAACAATAACCATTTTAACTTAGAGCTTGACTATACTTACAATGATAAAAATGACCCTAATAGGTACTACTATAGGTCAGATCATTATAATTTTGCTAAAAATAAGATACCTGTTATTTTTTATTTTAATGGCGTTCATGCTGATTATCACCAAACTACGGATACAGTAGAAAAATTAAATTTTGAAAAAATAGAAAAAATAGGGCGTTTTATTTTTATGACTGCTTGGGAATTGGCTAATAGAGATGAAAGACCAAAACTCGATTAATCAACTTGTATTAAACGATGGTTATTATTAATAGATAGAATATAAAAACCTGTTTTTAAACTACTCAAATTTATTTTATCTACACTTTCTTTATTTATTACTTGCTGCCCGTTTATAGAATAAACTAAAACAGTTGAAGACGTCTTTAAAGAAAGAATATCATTCTTCAAACTAAATATAGAATTGTCATTATTTTGGGAGTATTGAATATTAGAGTTTTCTTTCCAATTTACTAAGCCAGTTTCTGTTCCTATCCAAAAACCGTCGTCACCTTCAGAAATACACAATACAGTATTATCTATCAAACTAGAATTTTGAGTAGTGTATGTCGTCGTATTTTGAATACCTCCTTGGTAACTAAATTCAAAAAAACCACCACCATCACTACCAATAAATATACCTTTACTTGTTGAGGTAATACAATTTAAACTATTACTCGGCCAATTTTGGAATACTTCGTTATTAAAAACAATAAAATTTTCATTCAATAAATGTGCGATTAAACCGGCATAAGGAGCGGTAATCCACAAATTTTCTTCATGAACTAATAAGTCGGTTGATGTATTATCAATTAAACCATTAGCTGAATTATACCAATTGATACTATCATTATATAAATAAGCTAATCCACCATTTACAGTACCGATACATAATGAGTCACCTTTAAATGTAAGTGTACTAACATTTATAAATTCCGATTCTAATGATGATGAATCTAAAACTAATGAAATAATGTCATTTTCAAACTTATATAAACCGTTAATGCTTCCAATATAACCTACATTATTATTATCAAAAATAATTTTATTAATATGACCTGGAAGGATACTATTTGAAGGAGTTAATTGCGACCAATCCTGACCATCATAAACAGCAATTCCACTAATGGTGCTGACGTACAAAACACCGTTATTATCAATAGATATACTTCTAACTTGTTTATTTGGTAAGTATTCAGAATAGTCTAACCAAGTCGTATTATCAAATGAATATAACCCCCAGTTAGTACCAATCCATTTAACCCCATCAATTATTAAAATATCATTGATATGACTATCAACCATAATGGTGTTTTCTATTGTATAGTTAGTCCATATTCCTTGACCAAAAAGAGCCCCTAAGGGCCCTATTTGAAGAAACATCCATATGAGGAGTGTTTTATTGTAAAACGATTTTTTCAATAGTTCTTTGGTTGTTAGTCTCTAATGAAATAATATAAACACCTTTTGGTAAATAAGACCAGTTATACGATTGATTTAAAGACGTAATATTACTAAAAGTCTCTTTATATACTTCTTGTCCTAATGAGTTTGTTAGTATCAAATTAATAGAATTTTCAGTGTTTAAATCAGCAGTTATTTCTACTATTCCATTTGATGGGTTGGGGTAAATATTCATACCCATTATTATTACCTCTTCAATTGAACTACAGTCTTCTACCGTTACCGGTATTGCTACTGGATCACAGCTAACAGTGTCCCCACTAACTACCCAGTCATACAGATAGTAATAATATGTTGTGTAGTCATCACCGTTTCCGCCATCAAAACCATCACTATAATAAACAGATTTATTAATGGATACCTTACCGTCTATAATGTAAGGAAAACTTAAGTCTCCTTGTGTTCCTGTACGTTTCAACTGAGGATTTTGTCCTCCGAAATTAACTTGATTTACATCACCATCTGTACCAATTTTATAATCACTACCACTAGCAATATCAAAGTTCAAAACGACCGTTTGTGGTTCGTTATCAGCAAATCCTATAAACTCAGTATGTTCAGCAATAATTTCATTATCAGCATTCATTAAAACAAATTTTCTATCACCTGGCTCATTAGTATAAACGTTCACGCTTTCTAAGGTAAAATCGTCTAAAGCATCAAAAGATAAAAATCCTAAGGCATCTTGACCACTACTATAATCTGAACTACCTGAATGTTGTTCTGGGCCAACAGAATTATTTACAAAACTGTTAGACACATAAAACGTTGTATTTTCTTGTAGGGCGTTTGTAGTAAGTGTATTACCAGACCCAACGAACTCCATGTCTTGATTATACCATGTAACAACATAATCGGATTCGACAGATAAAACACTAGGCTCATCTTTACATACAGTTTGAGGAGTTGTATCAACACTTTCTAATCCAGAAAATGTATAGTTTCGTATTGCAGGACACTCATCGTCAGATGTTGTTACGGTTGCGGTATATGAACCAAAAGAATTAACAGTTATTGACTCATTAACACTGCCGTTAGACCACTCCACATTAGCACCACTTGGAATATCTATCGATAATTCAATTTCATCCCCTTCACACATCAAACCAGAAGAAGTAGAAACAATTTCAGATACATCAGGCACTTCTGTTTGCATTGTTAATGTAACCGGGAACCAAGTGTAATTATTATCGGTTCTTGACTCTACCATTACTTGAGGAACCTCTAGTACTACAGCGTAATCACCATTACATGTTCCTAACGGAATGTTTAAATACATACCCTCAAGATTTCTTCCGTATGTGTCAGTATATCCAACTGAAATACCCTGAGAAATTGGGCTACAATTGTAACCACCACCCCCAAAACCATAGTTAGGAAAGTCGTTTTCGTATAATATATTTCCTTGGCCATATACCGTTTCCTCATCACGACAATTACCACCACTACAGCTTCCTAAGTCCATTACACAAAAACCAACTTTTGCTCCTTCACCAACAATTTCCCAATCCATAGGGTTGTCCATATTGTCGGGATCAGGAATTCTTAAACTTAATATAGTCCATTCGTTAAAATGCATATGACCATGTGAGGGGTGATACTCCATTGTCCCCACCATTTCTTCATAAAAACTCATACTCCCATCAGAGTTTTTCTGATAAACTCTCTGCCAAGAAATATGTTTAGGGTTTGTTCCATCTGCACAAGGTTCGCTTAGAATAGCAAAATCAGGATCGTATACCTGGAAGGTGTCTGCTACACCATTTTCATAACACACCATCCAGCGATAGCCATTCTGATCAGCTCCACGTAAGTTTAGGGGTCCAGACCCAATATTAGGGGTCATCGCAGACACTCTTAACCTTCCCATAGCTTCAATCTCAGGAGTAATTTCAAACCAGTTTTCTACATAATTAATTTCGGCATCTTTTAGACCCTCACCCGGAGGATATTCCTCATGACTATCATAACCCACCTCCCAAGAAATGGTAATATCGGGCAATAAATCACATGAAACATCATTAGGGTTTTCACACTCACAACCAGAAACGTTCTGTGTTGTACATTGAGCATTTAACATAGTATAAGTCAGCATTGCTGAAAAAAATAACGCGATTCTAAACATAAATTTTCAGTGTAGGTTATAAGTACAAAGATACCAAAAATAAGCCACAACAAGACAATGATGATTAATGGCTATGATAAGAAACTTTAATTGTTTTGAGCACCTTGTGAAATCCACTTTAAAACCGTTTCAATTTCATAAGAGGTCAAACTAGAGTTAGGCGGCATTGCGTATTTAACATTATCGTTAGCAATCAATCGATACAAATAACTTTGTTCTGGCTGTAAGGTGTTGATATAAGGAACAGCCCCATCATTTTCACTAACTCCGTTTATAAATGCTTCATATGCCAAAGCGGCTGGCTGTAAGACCATTTGTCCCCCATTAGAATTATGACATGGCATACATTTTCCTTCACCATTATTATTGAAAATAGGCTCATAAATGTCATTTCTAAAACTTACTAATGCTTCTTCTGCATTAATATCTAATAGTTGATAGAACTCTTTATATTCTCTAAAATAAGAACCGCTAATAATGGTATATTCTAAAATTAATAAAGAATCGTCTTTTGAAAATATTTCTCTTTTAATAGTGTCTTCGCTGAATAAAAATAAAGAGTCATTTACAATAGAAAAATCTCCAGAAATAGAATCTATTTCTCCACCAGTTTTATTACTAATAAAAGAAGTTAGCCTAAAACGGTTGTTTTCATATTTTAAAGTCAATGTGTCTGGTGAGGAAATACCGTAAGATGTCGTTTGTTGGGTGTAAATAGCATTATCATCATACAAGGTATAAACCAAAGAATCTTTTTTCCAATATTCAACGGGATATACTACAGGTTGAACATCTATTAACCTGTCTTTAGAACAGCCAACAACAAAACACACTCCCAAAAGGAATATCAATAATTTAATTTTTTGTTTTAAAACCACCATACCCTGCGAATGTTAAACCCTAAAATAAATTCATAAGGAGATTGATAAACATCATAAGGCTCCATAGTATAAATATTAGCCTCTCTTAAGTAGTAACTATTGCTCATAAAAATTTGAAAAACATGACCCGCTGTTCCAAATTCAAAACCCACTGAAAAGGGGTTGTCTAAAGCAGTAGAGTTTCTGTTGTTCAATTTGTGGGCGTACTCAAACAATATAGCGCTACCAAAGGAATATTGAAACCTACCACTTAAAGGAAGTACAAATGTTATGTGATTTTCTTCTAAGCCTAAAACTAGGTTTTTATATACCATAGTGGGGCTCAGCTGTAAGGAGAGTTTTTCACTAAACTTTCTTGAAAGAATGATTTCGCTAGTGTAAACCATTCGATGTGCAAATTTATTGCTAAACGGCGTAATACTATCTGAGAAAAAAGCATTAGGACCATAATCGTTATAAGCATCTGTATTAATACCCGAATTATGGAAAAAAGCCAAACTCAACGGCATACCATTGTCAGCGGTTTGTCTTAAAAGAACATACTTTCCTTCTATATCTATTGTTTTACCAATTTTAGTTCTCCCAACAGCAACATAAGCCCTATCATTTAGCTTGTAGGATAGTGAAAAACGAATATTTGCTGGACTATCAAAACCTAAAAAATCCTTGTATATTCTGTCATCAAGAGCAATTTTACCAAAGCGGTGCATGATTGTAAAATCGAAACCCTCAGGAATTACAGCCGTTTGAGCGTTGATTAGCTGCTTATTTTTAAATGCATCGACATATTCTATTTCTTGTGCACTAACAGCAAAAAAACTCAAAACCAAAAATAATGTTACGACGTTTTTCATTATTGTTTTAAAGAACGAATATAATTAATAAGTTGCCAACGTTTTTCCTCGTTAAGAGAGTGTTTATAAGGCACCATCATTCCTTTTCCATTTGATAATTTCCAAAACAACTCCCCGTCGGTTTGTATTTGAACGTCATCAGCGATAAAACTTTTAGGCTTTGGTTTAAGACTTTTACCGGCTGGCCCATCACCTAAGCCGTTTTTACCATGACAAGTCCAACATAGTTTGTCGTAGAGGATTTTCCCTTTTTGTGCTGCAATCGCGTTTCCTTGGTATGGGTTTTTAACTGTTTTAGCAGAATTTGGAGCAACCCAATTATCCTGTGAAAAAGACATGAGCGAAAAACAGGAAAATAAAATAATAAAAGTGGTTTTCATACTAACACTAGTTTTACAAAAACACAAGAAAATTTTATAAATCAAACTTTATACCTTGAGCTAATGGCAATTCATCAGAGTAATTTATGGTATTCGTTTGTCTTCGCATATAAATTTTCCATGCATCAGAACCAGACTCTCTACCACCACCCGTTTCTTTTTCACCACCAAAAGCACCGCCAATTTCTGCCCCAGAAGTACCAATGTTTACATTCGCAATACCGCAGTCAGAACCAGAGCTTGAAAGAAAGGTTTCAGCATCTTTTATGGTTGAGGTCATGATTGCTGACGACAACCCTTGAGGAACATCGTTTTGTAATTCAATTGCGTTTTCAACATCGCCATCATAGCGTATTAAGTAAAGAATAGGCGCAAAGGTTTCGTTTTGAACAATTTCAAATCCATTTTCAACTTCTACGATTGCTGGTTTAACATAACAACCACCTTCAAAACCAACACCATCAAGCTGACCACCTTCAACCAACACCTTACCACCTTCTTCAACAGCTTTTTCTAAAGCGGCTTTATACATTCTTACCGAATCTTGATCAATCAATGGGCCAACGTGATTTTTTTCATCTAATGGATTACCGATTTTAATTTGCTTATACGCGCCCACTACCGCATCTTTAACTTTATCATATACAGATGAATGAATGATAAGCCTTCTAGTCGAGGTACAGCGTTGACCACAAGTTCCTACCGCTCCAAAAACAGCACCCGGAACAACGATTTTTAAATCAGCACTTGGTGTTATAATAATAGCGTTGTTACCCCCTAATTCTAAAAGAGATTTACCAAATCGCTCAGCTACTTTAGCACCGACAATTTTACCCATTCTTGAAGATCCTGTTGCTGATATTAAAGGTAGTCTTTTGTCATTGGTCATCATTTCACCAACCTTATAATCTCCGGTTAGTATACACGAAATACCCTCTGGTAAATCATTTTCTTTTAATACCTCTGCTATAATATTTTGACAAGCTACTGAACACAAGGGTGTTTTTTCTGAACCTTTCCAAACACACACATCACCACAAATCCACGCTAAAGCAGTATTCCAGCACCAAACCGCTACTGGAAAATTAAAAGCAGATATTATACCAACCACACCTAATGGATGATATTGCTCATACATTCTATGACCGGGACGTTCAGAGTGCATGGTAAGACCATGAAGCTGTCTTGAAAGGCCAACCGCAAAGTCACATATATCAATCATTTCTTGAACTTCACCCAAGCCCTCTTGATAGGATTTCCCCATCTCGTAAGACACTAATTTTCCTAATGCTATTTTGTGCACTCTTAGCTTTTCGCCAAACTGTCTTACAACCTCTCCTCTTTTAGGGGCCGGTATGCTACGCCAATACTTAAATGCAGATGTCGCCGAAGACATGACCGTTTCATAATCTGACTTGGTACTACACTTTACCTTTCCAATCAAAGTGCCATCAACCGGAGAATAAGACTCTAAAATGTCGCCGCTAGAAAAATGGTTATTACCGGTTGAACTACCATTGTTTATATCTTTGATGCCTAACTCTTGTAAGGCTTTTTGTATTCCAAATTCAGTATTCATATAGTAAAGAATAAGTTTAGTTAAGTAATTTAATAATATCATTTCCGTTAGCATATAGCACCAAACCTAATAATAAAATCAAACCAATTGTTTGGGCAACCTCCATCACTTTGTCGTGAGGTTTTCTACCGCTAATTACCTCATAGAGTAAAAAAACTACATGCCCCCCATCTAAGGCAGGAATAGGTAAGAGGTTTAGGATTGCTAGCATTATGGATAGAAATGCTGTAAGGTTCCAAAACCGTTGCCAATCCCATTCAGCCGGAAAGATGTTACCTATTGAGATAAAACCACCAACTGATTCTGGAGACTTTTTTATTAACTTAAACTGTTTGAGGTAGTTGACAATTTCGGTTTGTGTTTTTGACAAAGCGGCAGGAATAACACTAATTGCATTGTATTGCTCTTGTTTAAAATCATATAAACTGGAAAATGGTTTTAACTGAACCCCCATTTTTCCTTCTTTAAGAAATACCCTGTATGTAAACTCATTTCCTTTTCGATTTAAAACTATTGTTGCTGAATCACCTTTTAGGGTTGGTGTATAACTAAATACATCACCGGCATAACGCATGTCTTGTTCATTAATACTAACCACCCTATCACCAACCTCAGCACCAGCTAAGCCAAGCACAGAGTTATCAGCAAACCCATCAATTATAAACGGCATGAATGGACTAAATAATGGCGTTTTTGCGAGTATTTTGTTTTTTACATCTTCAGTAAATGGTATGTTTTGTTGTTTACCATTCCTTATAACTGTGACATTTTGAGCGTCGTCTAATATCAAACGCTCTATTATTTCTTGATGTAAAGCACCGTTTTCAGTAGCAAAACGCTCTATTTTAACACCATCCACAGCGTATAGTTTATCGCCATTTTCAAAACCCGCAGCTAATGCTAAAGAGTCACAATGTATACCGTAGTCTGCGTTTTCGCTTGGCAAGTATTTTTCTCCCCATATAACAAGAGTAAAAGCATAAATAACAAACGCTAAAATAATATTCACACTAACCCCTCCAATCATAATAATTAGCCTTTGCCAAGCAGGCTTAGATCGGAATTCCCACTCTTTTGGCGGCTCTTTCATTTGCTCAGTATCCATAGACTCATCTATCATTCCTGAAATTTTAACATAACCACCTAAAGGCAACCAACCTATTCCGTATTCTGTATCACCGATTTTCTTTTTTAACACAGAAAACCAAGGATCAAAAAAGAGGTAAAACTTTTCAACTCGAGTTTTAAAAAGCTTGGCCGGAATAAAATGCCCCAACTCATGTAAAACAACTAAAATTGATAAACTGAGCAGGAGTTGTCCCGCTTTTATTAATACATCTTCCATTTATTTGATTAATTCGTTTGCTAACGCCCGACTTTGTTTGTTTGAAGACACAAAATCATCGTATGTTGGATTAGCTACAAAAGTACTCTTTTCCATGCAATTTTCAATAACATCTGACATTTCTAAAAAACCAATCTTATCTCTTAAAAAAGCATCTACAACCACTTCGTTAGCAGCATTCAGTATACACGGCATATTCCCCCCTTTTTCCATTGCTTGGTAGGACAACGAAAGATTTCTAAAAGTATCTAAATCAGGAGATTCGAATGTTAAATTGGGGTAATCTAGAAAGTTGAACCTCGGAAAATCAGACACGATTCGATCTGGATAACCCAAAGCATACTGAATGGGTAGTTTCATGTCTGGTAATCCCATTTGAGCTTTCATAGAACCATCTTCGAATTGAACAATTGAGTGTATAATTGATTGTGGGTGAACAATAACATCAATTTGATGGTCCTTTAGGCCAAACAACCACTTAGCTTCTATTACTTCTAACCCCTTATTCATTAAACTAGCTGAATCGATGGTGATTTTTGCACCCATCTCCCAATTGGGGTGCTTCAAAGCTTGCTCTTTTTTTATACTGATTAAGTCATTTCTTTTCCTACCCCTGAAGGGGCCTCCAGAAGCCGTAAGATATATTTTCTCTATTGGGTTGTGAAACTCACCGACTAAACATTGAAAAATAGCAGAATGTTCAGAATCTACAGGCAGTATACTTACTCCATTTTGTTTGGCCAAAGTGGTAATTAAAGAACCAGCTACCACTAAGGTTTCTTTATTTGCTAGAGCGATTTTCTTTTTTGCCTTTATAGCATTAATTGTGGGTTTTAATCCAGAATAACCAACCAATGCGGTAAGCACCACGTCTATACTATCCATTTCAACAACTTGTGCCAGAGACGATTCGCCAGCAAAGACTTTTATGTCGTGTTTTGAGAGAGCGTCATTTACTGTTTGGTATAAACTTTCATTAGCTATAACTACTGCATTGGGTTGGTGTATGATTGCCTGTTCAATAAGAAGCTTTGCGTTTGAGTGAGCAGTAAGTAATTCGACCTCAAACAAGTTTTTGTTCGCCGAAATAACTTCAAGTGCTTGTGTCCCAATAGAACCCGTAGAACCTAGTATGGCTATATGTTTTTTATTCATAAACGAAGGGTTTTAAATGCTCTACAAGTTTACGATTATTTGCTAAACGTGGTGGTTTGTTTTGCCCACCAAGTTTACCTCGACATTTCATCATACTTAAAAAACCATCAGATTGTACTCTACAAATTTTTAATGGACGCAGCACCTTCCCCTTGATTAAATCGCTGTAGTAGGAGTTTTTAGAACACATAAAATCATCTAAACTTTTCGCAAATTCCAATAAATCTTTTGGCTCGGTTTTAAACTCTATAAACCACTCGTGATAAGGTAAGCCGTCTATTGGGTTTACCTCTGGAGCTACATGAAACTCATTAATAACAGCAGGATGTTGTTCTATCACTTCTTTGATAGCGTCTTCCACTTCTTTACCGATTACATGTTCACCAAAAGCAGAGGTGTAGTGTTTTATTCTTCCTGTTACCACCAGTCTGTATGGTTTGGTTGACACAAAACGAACAGTATCACCAATATTATAGCCCCACAAACCCGCATTAGTATTTAAAATAATGACATAATCTTTACCTAACTCAACATCTTTCAGAGAAATTCGCCTTGGGTTTTCCTCGCTAAATGAAGACGATTCAATAAACTCATAGAATATACCATGATTTACACAAAGTAATAAACCTTGCTGATCTTGACTATCCTGATATGCAATAAACCCTTCAGATGCAGGATAGGTTTCTATGCTTGGAATAGGTTTTCCAATAAGCTCCTCAAACCGTTTTTTGTAAGGTTCAAAATTCACCCCACCATAAACATAAAGACTAAAATCTGGAAAGATTTCCGAAACAGGTTTGGATAGTTTATTCTGAATCTTCTCAAAATACATTTGAACCCATGGCGGTATACCACTAATCAAACTCATGGGCTGGTCTAGTGTTTCATCAACAATAGCATCTACTTTTTTTTCCCAATCTTCTATTGTATTGGTTTTCCAGCTGGGAAAATTATTTCTTTTTAAATACCAAGGTACGTGATGAGCGACAATACCCGACAACCTTCCTGTGGGAATACCATTTGTATCACTGAGCTCAGGACTGCCTTGAATAAAAATATTCTTTCCACCAATAAAGCCGGTTTGCTTCGTTTCGTTTACATAACTCAAAAGAGCATCTTTAGCTGATTTTAAATGAAAGGGCATAGACTCCTTTGAAATAGGAATAAATTTTGTTCCGGAGGTGGTGCCAGAGGTTTTAGTAAGATACATTGGAGTCCCTTTCCATAACACATCTTTTTCTCCTTCAAGAATTGCGTCTATGTATACTTTAAAATCTTCATAATCTCTTACAGGCACGTGTTTTTTAAACGATTCGTATGAATCTATCTTTTCAAACCCATGGTCTTTTCCAAAACGTGTGTTGGCAGCCGTTTTTATAAGTTGATTAAATACCTTTTGTTGGTGTTCAATAGGGTTGTTAATCCAACGAGAGTTTTGTTTACAAACCCATTTTGCATAGGGCTTACTAAGAGTTGAAATTAGCCCCATAACTAAAATAAAATATATTTCTCAGGATCTACTGCTTGATTATTGTGCCACAGCTCAAAATGAAGGTGTGGTCCGCTCGTAAATTTACCAGAGTTACCAATTACCGCAATAGGGTCACCAACCTCAACAAGCTCTCCTTGTTCTTTCAGTAAAACAGAATTATGTTTGTAGATTGACAAGAAGTTGTTTTCATGCTGAATGGCGATTACATTTCCAGTTTCAGACGTCCATGATGAAAACACAACAATACCGCTTGAGACCGATTTAATTACCTCTTTTTCTTTTGAAACCACGTCTACCCCATAATGCTTTTCGTTAGCATTAAATGACTGGCTAACCAAACCATTTACTGGCTTAAAAAACACTATATTTTTATTAGGGCTAACCGTTTGATTCGAACTAAAAAAATTGAATTTATCTTCAGACTCTATTTTAACCCTTAACAACGAGTCTTCTGCAATTCTATCAATAACCTCTTCGCTTTGAGTAGTAACAGTCTCTCTAAACTCAACGTTTACAGAATCAACAGGTAGGCCTTGAACGATGTTTTTGATATTCCTCAAATATAACTCCCTATTGTCAAGTTCTGTTTTTAATGAATCTGACAATTGATTCAAGCTTACCATCTGACGCCTTATATCGGTACTGGTATAACCCGGTATATATTCTCTTAGTGAGCTGAAAGCAATGATTAAAGTAGTTCCAGCGATAAGTAAGGTCATTGAAACACATGCCAAAAGAAAAATATTCAGCCTTGAAAGGTTAAACACTAAACGTTCTTCAAAAGTTTCACTATTAAGAATAACAAAGCGGTATTTAAAACGCCACCTTTTCCAAAACGATTGTTTTTGTTTGTTTTCTGACATATTGGCTGCAAATATCCTAATTTTTAACTTAACGGCTTCTAATGTTTTAATTCAGAAAATTAAAATAATTTTGCTATTTGTAAGTTATGGCAATAATGAGATTTAAAAATAATAGTTGTTTTTTACTTCTACTGATGGTTTCATCACTAATTATAAGTGGCTGTAAAACCACCAAAAACACTTTTTTAAACAGAAATTATCATACCACCACAACCCGATATAACTGGTATTTTAACGCCAGAGAAAACTTCAAAAGTGGCGTCAACAATTTAGAAAATCAATTAAGTGATGACTTTAATCAACGATTAGAAATCTACCCTTTGGGCACCGAAAAAGAAGCCCAAAGCATTTTCCCCCAAATGGATAAATCGTTAAAAAAATGTGCTAAAGCAATTAATAAACACTCCATGTTAATTAAAGGCAGGGAGTACAATAGATGGATTGACGATTGTTATTTGCTAATTGGAAAAGCCTATTTTTATAAACAAGAATATATAAAAGCTGTTGAAGCTTTTCGACTCGTAAGCCGACAATTTGTTGGAAACACATCGGCCCACGAATCTCAACTATGGTTAATAAACAGCTACATAGCTCTTGGTGATTTGAGCTCCGCAGATTTAGTAATTGAAAACGTCTTGATAGACGAAACGTTTCCCGAAGGATTAAGTCAGCAACTTTCTTTAACCCTAGCAAACTACTACCTTAGTAGTGGTGATAACGACCTAGCTACCGAAGAGTTGTTGGCCGCTATTTCACTTACAAAAAAGAAAAGAGACAAAGCCCGCTACATGTATATCCTTGCCCAACTATATTCTGAACAACAAAATTATGTTGAAGCAACTAACTATTTTACAAAAGTAATTCGCACAAGCCCCAATTATGAAATGGTGTTTAACGCCAGAATTAATAGAGCCAGATCATTTGACACCTCTTTTGGAAACTCAGACTTAATTGTAGAGGAGTTGCTTAAAATGTTGAAAGACGACAAAAACATTGAATATAGAGATGTAATTTATTTTGGACTTGCCGAGCTTAACAACAGAAAGGGTGAAATAAATCAAGCGGTTGACTATTACACCAAATCTGTAGCCACAAGCGTAAAAAATGACGCTCAAAAATCCCTTTCAAGTGTAATTTTGGCCGACCAGTACTACCAACAGCAAAATTATCGATTAGCACAAGCTTATTATGACACTACAGTGGCCTTCATGAACCCTAATCATCACAGGTACCCAAACGCTTTAACAAAACAAAAAACCCTAACAGATCTGGTCTTGAACCTCAACATCATTCAAGAGCAAGACAGCCTTCAGCGAATAGCGTTGATGCCCGAAAAAGAACGATTTGCTTTCATAGACAAGCTTATAGAAGAGTTTAAACAACAAGAAAGAGAGCAAAGAGAGCAGGAGCTACAAAGGCGATCAGAAAATAATTTTTTCAATGACCCGCTTAAACAAAACAACCCCTTCAACAGAAACCAAAACACGAGTGGGGTATGGTATTTTGAAAATCCCAACACATTAAGCTTTGGTTTTTCTGAGTTCAACAGAAAGTGGGGAAAACGTAAACTTGAAGACAATTGGAGACGGACCAACAAAAAAACGTTAACTGTTGAAGAAGCATTAGCAGACACGATTAGCGAGGAAGAGTTTGACCCAAAAAGCAGAGACTCTTACATAAATAACCTTCCTTTAACTATTGATGACATCAAAGCGTCCAACATAATGATAATTGAGGCACATTTTGATGCAGGGGTCATTTACAAAGAACAATTAAGCGATGTAACTCAAGCCATTAAGATGTTTGAACAACTTAATGAACGTTTTCCATTTAGTGAAAATAGAGCAATGGTGCTCTATTTCCTAAATCGATTACACGATGAGAGAGGCAACCTTGATTTTGCTAATGATTACAAAGAAAAACTAATCGTAGAATTTCCCAATAGTGATTACGCTAAACTAATACAAGACCCTAACTATGCAAACGATCTTTCGAAAGCGGGTCAAAAATTGGAAGACACTTATAAAGTAGCTTTTAGCCTATATTCAAATTCAAAATTTAGCGAGTGCATAGCGTTATGTAAAAACACAAATAAAACCAATCCCAACAACCCGCTATTTCCAAACTTTGAGTTTTTACAAACAATGGCTGGTGCTTATAACAAAGACAAAAACGCATACACGCAAAGCTTAGAAAAAATTATTGAAAAACACCCTAAACATGCCGTTGCAGAATCTGCTAAACTAATAATAACCCAACTTTCAGCTTCTGAACAAACCACAACACAAGCCTCAACAGCTGGCGACTCTCAATATATTCTTAAGGATAACGTAGCACATTATTTTATTTTACTCTTTCAAGATTTCGACTTAGAAGTAAGTCTTGCCAAGTCAACCTTATCAGATTATCACTCCGAGTATTACCGACTGGCCAATTTAAACATCAGTAGTTTATTGTTTTCAGACCACACTCACCTAATAACCGTAAGAGAGTTTAACAACAAAGTAAAAGCCATGGAATACTATAACGCTTTTCAAGATGGTGATGTAAGGGGTGTGTTTGGCAATAATTACCAAGCGTTTGTCATTGCGGGGCCCAACTTCTCACCTTTTTATAAAAACAAAGACATCAACGGTTACACCAAAATGTTTCAAAAAAATTATCTTCAGTAAAAACGATAGTTTTTATATATTTGTTTAATAAACTTTGTAAACAAAATGTTTTCTAATAATAATAAATATAAAGCTATGGCAAAGCCAGAACACACGGGAGTAGTAAATTTAATTGGGGTAGGAACAACAATTGACGGTGAAGTCACTTCGTCAGGCGATATCCGAGTAGATGGCACTTTATCAGGTTCAATTAACACCAAAGGAAAGGTGGTAATTGGCTCAACTGGTATGGTAGAAGGAAATGTAACCGCTTCTAACGCTGATATTTCTGGAGAGCTCAAGGGAGCTATATCCGTAGCTGAGTTGTTATCCTTAAAATCCACTGCCAAACTAGACGGCGACATTATTACAAATAAATTAGCAATAGAGCCTGGGGCTACTTTTACAGGCTCATGCAGTATGGGGGCTGTAATTAAAGACATTTCACATGCTGGAAAACAAGAAAAGCAAGAAAAAACAGCCTAACCGTTTTTTAGCCCTCACTATGATTGCTTCACAAATGGGGGTTACCATATTCTTGGGTTCTTATTTGGGTAAGCACCTCGATCAAAGACTGCAAAACCCTAAGCCTTGGTTTACTATTTCGTTTAGCTTACTAGCGCTTATAATTTCTATGTATGCTGTTTTAAAACAATTGAAAAAATTAAACGATGACAACTAATCGTTTTGTGTTTTCTTTTAGTCTTAAACTGTTTCTAGTTCTACTATTTGTCGGCTTGACCCATTTTTTAATCTTTAAGTTAAACCATATTTCTATAACCCCTCAGTTATGGGTTTTGAGTTATCTTATAAACTTTATTTTAGCGTTTTTTGCAATATGGTTAATTTGCCGATTTAGCATATCTCACACCTCTATACTAGGTTATATTTTCCTGATTACCAGTTTAATTAAACTGTTGAGCTTCCCCCTTTTTGTTCAACCAGTACTTTACCTACATTGTCCCAACAAAACACACGCTTTTTTTCTTTTTTTCATTCCTTATTTAACCGCATTATCTGTAGAAGTTTGGTTGTTAATAAAACAATTAAACAACCTTTAAAACCAACCCTTTTAAGATGTTAAAAAAACATTAAAATAATTACACATTTTATTTTAAGAATTAACTTTAATATTTAGTTTTGCAGCAAACTCTTTAACAGTAGTTGTTTTCGAACAAATGAGAAGAAAATTTAGTTTATTAGCCTTATTTTTTACATTTACTTTTGCGAGTTTAACATTTGCAAAATCAGATGATAAGTCCCAAAAAGACTCTCCTGAAGACGTAAAAAGCTTTATCCAACACCACTTAAAAGACGCCCATTATTTCGAATTGTTTCATGGGGCTAAAATGCCGCTTCCCATCATTGTGTGGGATAACGGCCTAAAGGTTTTCTCATCCTCCGACCTTAAAAAAGTCAAGGTTAAAGAAATATTGAGTGCCGACTCAACAATTACATTTGAAAAGTTAACCACAAACGACACCGTTGCTAAAGATCAACAGGATTATTTGTACGAAGCCCAGAACGCTAACTACTCACTATTTCACGGTAAAATTTTAGCTGCCAAACACACAGATCTTCAATTAAAACTAAACGCAGAGGGTAAAAAGAAACTCATTAGTCATTCGGCACTTTTAGATTTTTCTATCACAAAGACTGTTTTAATGACAATCATTATCAGTGTTTTATTGTTTTTCGTTTTTACCAACTTGTCAAAATCATACCGAAAGGGACCTATCCCGACCGGCTTTGGTAGAATTTTAGAACCACTAGTGTTGTTCATTAGAGACGATATTGCTATTCCTAACATTGGAGAAAAGCATTACAAAAGATACATGAGTTATTTGCTAACCGTGTTCTTTTTTATTTGGCTTGTCAACCTTGCCGGAATGACACCTTTAGGAATAAATATTACCGGTAATATAGCCATAACTCTATCGTTGGCTTTAATTACATATTTCATAACACAATTTACAGCCAATAAAAATTATTGGGGACACATCTTCTGGATGCCAGGCGTACCTGTACCCATGAAGTTTGTATTGATGCCAATAGAATTATTAGGGACTATAATCAAACCATTTTCATTAATGATTCGTTTGTACGCCAACATTACAGCAGGTCATGTGGTGTTAATGTCGCTGATTGGCTTGGTGTTTTTTGCAGCTAACTTTTTTGCTTTTGGTGCATTCTTTGGTTTAACATTATTTTTAGGGGTAATAGAATTACTTGTAGCATTTCTACAAGCGTATATATTTACAATGCTGACAGCTTTATATTTTGGAGCAGCAGTAGAGGAACATCACGATGAACATTAACATATTTAACTGAGTATTAACTTTAAATTTTTTATTATGACTATTCCAAATATCGTAGGAGCAGGACTAATTGTAATCGGTGCAGGTTTAGGTATTGGTAAAATCGGTGGCTCTGCCATGGATGCAATTGCTAGACAACCTGAAGCGACTTCAAAAATCCAAACAGCAATGATTATTGCTGCCGCACTTATTGAAGGGATTGGATTTGCTGCACTATTTGCTGCATAATTCACAATAATTAAATCAAAACTGTAAGGGTTGCTTACAGTTTTGATTTTAGCATTTTAAAAAAAATAAAAATACAATATGGATTTATTTAACGATTTTTCAATAGGCCTTTTTGTTTGGCAAAGTGTATTGTTTTTAGCATTATTATTCTTATTAAGAAAATATGCTTGGAAACCAATTCTTAGTGCTGTTGAGGAAAGAGAAGAAGGCATTAAAGGGGCTCTAGAAGCGGCAGAAAAAGCAAAAGCAGAAATGCAAGCCTTAAACGCTGATAATGAGCGTGTTCTACAAGAAGCTAAAGCAGAAAGAGATACCATTCTAAAAGAAGCAAGAGAATTAAAAGACAGCATTATAGCAGAAGCAAAAGAAAAAGCAACCATAGAGGCTGATAAAGTTCTTGCTTCAGCTAAAGAACAAATCAATAACGAAAAAATGGCAGCCATAACAGAGTTAAAAAATAATGTGGCCACCCTATCCATTGACATCGCTGAAAAAATATTAAAATCAGAATTAACTGACGATAACAAACAAAAAGAGTTCGTCAATACCGCTATAGAAGAGGCAAGTATTCAATAGATGAAAAATACTAGAGCAACATATAGATACGCTAAATCATTGCTGGAATTAGCCAAAGAGCAAGGCGCGCTTGAAGATTGTAAATCAGATATGCAACACATTGTTGACACTTGCCTATCCTCTAAAGAACTTGTTTTATTACTCAAAAGTCCAGTAGTAAAAACAGATAAAAAACAAACCATATTAGCTAATATTTTTTCTAATTGCTCAAAACTAACAATGCAATTCATTCAACTAATAACGGCTAAAAAAAGAGAGTTATTATTGTTAGATATAGCCCAGCGGTTTTTATTGGCATATAAGCAAGATAAAGGCATAGAAACAGCCACCTTAACCACCGCTAAATCTATAGATGAAGATACAAGAAATAAAATTTTAGGATTTATTAAGTCGCAAGGCATTAAGCAGGTTGACTTATCAGAAAAAGTGGACCCTTCAATTATTGGTGGTGCTATCCTAAGGGTTGGTGACAAACAGTTAGATGTTAGTGTTACCAAGCAGATAAATGATTTAAAACAAACGTTTAATAAAAACCTTTATTTAAAGGACTTTTAAAAAAACAATTATGGCAGAAGTAAAACCCGCTGAAGTAACAGCAATTTTAAGAGAACAACTATCAGGATTCAAGTCAGAAGCCGATTTACAAGAAGTCGGTACTGTACTGCAGGTTGGTGATGGTATTGCTCGTATATATGGATTAACCAATGTACAATCCGGTGAGCTTATAGAGTTTGAAAGCGGTTTGCAAGGAATCGTATTAAACCTTGAGGAAGATAATATCGGTGCCGTGCTTTTGGGCCCCTCTAAAGGAATCAAAGAAGGGGATGTTGTCAAGAGAACAAACCGAATCGCCTCTATCAACGTTGGTGAAGGCATGTTGGGCCGTGTTGTTGACACCCTTGGGAACCCTATCGACGGTAAAGGCCCAATTGAAGGCGATACTTTTGAAATGCCAATTGAAAGAAAAGCTCCAGGTGTAATTTATCGACAGCCAGTAAACGAACCTTTACAAACCGGAATTAAGGCTATTGACGCCATGATTCCTGTTGGAAGAGGACAGCGAGAATTAATCATTGGTGACCGTCAGACTGGTAAAACAGCTGTTGCTATTGACACCATCATAAACCAGAAAGAGTTTTATGACAAAGGGGAACCGGTATTTTGTATTTATGTGGCCGTAGGTCAAAAGGGATCTACAGTAGCTTCAATTGCTAAAACACTAGATGAAGCAGGAGCTTTAGCCTATACAGTTATTGTTGCCTCAAACGCTTCTGACCCAGCACCTATGCAGTTTTACGCTCCGCTAGCAGGAGCCGCCATCGGTGAGTATTTCAGAGATACAGGCCGACCAGCACTGATTGTATTTGATGATTTATCAAAACAAGCGGTAGCTTATCGTGAGGTATCGCTATTATTAAGAAGACCACCGGGCCGTGAAGCTTATCCTGGTGATGTTTTTTATTTACACTCAAGATTACTCGAAAGAGCAGCAAAAGTGATAAACGACGATGGTATTGCTGCCCAAATGAATGACCTACCAGAGTCTTTAAAAGGAAAAGTAAAAGGGGGTGGTTCATTAACCGCCCTACCAATCATTGAAACCCAAGCGGGTGACGTATCGGCCTATATTCCAACCAACGTAATATCTATTACAGACGGACAGATTTTCCTAGATGGTGATTTATTTAACTCTGGTGTTAGACCAGCCATCAACGTTGGTATTTCGGTATCCCGTGTAGGAGGTTCAGCACAGATTAAGTCCATGAAGAAAATTTCTGGTACACTGAAGCTTGACCAAGCACAATACCGAGAATTAGAAGCCTTTGCTAAGTTTGGTTCTGACCTCGACGCTGCCACAACCGCTGTTATTGAAAAAGGAAAGCGTAATGTGGAAATTCTAAAACAAGGTCAGTACTCTCCATTAAGAGTAGAGGAACAAGCCGCTATTATTTTCTGTGGTACCAACGGACTATTAATGGATGTGCCTACTAATAAAGTTAAAGAGTTTGAAACAGAGTTTATTGCCTTTTTACACAATAAACATCAGGATGTTTTAGACGCTTTAGCAGCAGGAAAACTAACTGATGAGATTACAAACACTTTACGTTCAGTTTGTGCTGACTTATCAAAAAAATATGCAGCATAAGTTATGGCTAACTTAAAAGAAATACGGGCAAGAATAACCTCTGTAGGTTCAACCATGCAAATAACCAGCGCCATGAAAATGGTGTCTGCAGCAAAGTTGAAAAGAGCCCAAGATGCTATTACACAGATGCGTCCGTATGCCAATAAGTTAAGAGAGTTACTAGTAAACCTTAGCTCTACATTAGAATCAACCGAAGGCGGCGTTTATTCAGAAAACCGCACACTTAACAAGCAGTTGGTGGTGGTGATAACGTCAAACAGAGGGCTTTGTGGTGCTTTCAACAACAACGTCATTAAACAAGCCAAAACCTTGTCTAAAACCGTAGAAAACACCGCTTATATCACTATCGGTAAAAAAGCTAGTGAGCATTTTAGAAAAAATGGTTTTGATGTTGTTTCTTCTCATGATGAATTATATAATGATTTATCTTTTGCTAATACTTCTGTTATTGCACAAGCTTTAATGGATCATTTTACATCTAGCACTTATGATAAAGTAATATTGGTATATAATCAATTTAAAAACGCAGCATCTCAAAACCTTATGTCCGAACCCTTTTTACCGGTAGAGACTCCACAAGATGATTCTGCCACTATTGGGGATTATATCTTTGAGCCAGAAAAAGAAGAAATTGTAGCTGACCTTATTCCCAAGTCTTTGAAGATTCAGTTGTTCAAAGCAGTTCTAGACTCTCATGCTGCTGAGCACGGGGCTCGAATGACCGCCATGCACAAAGCAACCGACAATGCTGGTGAGTTAAAAAGAGAATTGACCCTTACTTACAACAAAGCCCGTCAGGCTGCTATTACAGGTGAAATTTTAGAAATTGTAGGTGGTGCAGAGGCCTTAAATGGCTAAAACCTATACCTTTCCTTCCTCCGGTTTTTCTAAAACCCCATTTCATTGCCAAAGTCGCGCTAAGTCTAATGTTTTGTAGTTTACAATTTTTTGCTTTAACAGTTGTGACATATTTAGTTACCAAACATCACCTTTTGCAATTAACCCACTCTCAAAGCCATATAGTAACAACATGAAAACTACTCTGCTTACACGTACACTACTGATCAATTTTTTACCCCCCAATCAATAAAATAGGTCGGTATAATGTATTAAAAACACCTTTCTGATTAACCCCTGTTTATAGGTTAAGGATGGTGGGTGAGAAAAAGAACCGTCTAATAGAAAAAACTATCTTTGTGGCTTAAGTATAGAATCATGGCCTACCAGTATATCACAACCGATCACAGCCAATGGCTAACGACTATTACCATAAACCGACCTAAGCAGCTCAATGCGTTGAATAAGATCACTATCGAGGAACTTAACGATGCCATTATCAAAGCTGACCAAAACCCTGCGGTTAGGTGTATTTTACTTACCGGCTCAGGCCACAAGGCCTTTGTAGCGGGTGCGGATATCAAAGAATTTGCTGATTTTAACCAACAGGAGGGCCAGGACCTGGCTACCGATGGGCAGTACATGTTGTTTGACTTATTAGCTTATCTTTCTACCCCCAGCATAGCCGCTATAAACGGCTTTGCGCTAGGTGGCGGACTGGAATTGGCTATGGCTTGCCATATGCGGGTGGCTTCTAGCACTGCAAAAATGGGCTTACCAGAAGTATCCCTGGGTGTAATTCCTGGCTATGGAGGAACTCAGCGACTCAGTGAACTGGTGGGTAAAGGCAAAGCCTTAGAAATGATAACGTCTGCTGGTATGTTGAACGCTGAAGAGGCCCTTAAATGGGGGTTAGTTAATCACATTTGTGAGCCAGAAGAACTCCTTTCGTTTTGTCACAACATAGCCTCTAAAATTGCTAAAAACTCTCCTTACGCTATTGCTCAAGCAATAAAATCGGTCAATGCTGGTTGTAATACCGAAGGATATGAAGTAGAAAAACAGGCATTTGGTGAGTGTTTTGCTTCCCAAGACTTCAAAGAAGGCACGACTGCTTTTATGGAAAAAAGAAAACCCAATTTTACTGGTAATTAACAAGTGAACCCATTCAAACAACTCTTGAGTCAAACCGCCACTTATGGTTTGAGTAGTATTGTGGGTCGATTACTGAATTATTTGCTTGTACCGCTATACACCCGATATTTTACCACTTTTGAGTATGGTGACGTTACATTATTGTATGCTTATGCTGCACTACTGTTAGTAGCTCTGACTTATGGCATGGAAACCGCCTTTTTTCGTTTTAATAACAAGTCGAGCACCACAACATACAGTACCGCCTTAATTTCTTTATTATTATCATCTTCCTTGTTTGTAGCTTTTGTGTTTGCCTATTCGCAACCTATTGCACAAAGCCTTTCCTTTTCTAATAACCCTGAATATATACGCTATTTTGCATTGATTATAGGCCTAGATGTACTGGCTTCAATCTCTTTTGCTAAACTTAGAGAACAACAAAAAGCCGTTCGGTTTGCTACTATTCGCCTTATTGGAATATTCATAAATATTGGACTAAATTTATTTTTTATAGTCTATTGTCCTCTAGCTCTAGAAAAGGCTCATATCACAGCCGATTTCATCAACATTATTTATTCTGAAAATATAGGAATAGGCTATATTTTTATTGCCAACCTAATTGCTAGTTCAATAACAATACTGCTTTTAATACCTCAAATGATTGAAGAGGCCTGGCGATTTGATACTAGGCTGTGGAAAAAAATGATGACCTACGCTTTACCCCTAATGGTAGCGGGGATGGCGGGTATTACCAATGAAACGATAGACAGAGTTTTATTAAAATACCTATTGCCTGCTGATATTTCAGCCTCTGAAATAGGTCTTTATAGTGCCTTTTATAAACTGTCAATTTTAATGACACTATTTATTCAAACCTTCCGATTTGCTGCTGAGCCCTTCTTTTTTGCTCAAAAGAAAAAAGAAAACGCCCCACTAATTTATGCACAGGTCATGAAATACTTTAGCATTGTCACCGCCTTCATTTTTCTTGTAGTTACAATTTATTATGATTTAGTCATTCAATTTATAGGTAAAAGTTTTCATGATGACCGAGGAAAAATAATCGTTCCTATTTTATTATTGGCTAATTTATTACTTGGCTTGTATTACAATTTATCAGTATGGTATAAGTTGACCGACAATACGCGCTATGGTGCGGTTATTGCTCTATTAGGAGCCGTAGTTACCCTCGTCCTAAACACTCTTTGGATCCCAACCATGGGATTTGTTGGCTCAGCTTGGGCCACCTTATGTTGTTATTTAGTAATGGTATTAGTATCTTATTTCTTTTCTCGAAAGTATTATCCCATTCCTTACCCGTTGAGACGTATAGGCCTTTATTTTAGCTTGATGTTGGTGTTTTACTTTTTAAGCCTACAGTGGACGTCAAATATGCTTATTAATAGCTTGTATATAATCGCATTTATAATCATAGTTGTAGTGTTAGAACAGCCTAAAAAAAGCGTAAATTCATCCCTTAAAGAAGTTTAGCATGCAAGTAAAAGTTATCAATAACTCCAAACACCCACTGCCCCATTACGCAACCATAGGTTCTGCCGGTATGGATGTTCGTGCAAACATTCAAACACCCATAGAGCTTGCCCCCATGCAAAGAACACTAGTCAAAACAGGTTTATTCGTAGAAATCCCATTAGGCTATGAAATTCAAGTTAGACCCAGAAGTGGATTGGCCTACAAAAAAGGAATAACAGTTTTAAACAGTCCGGGCACAATAGATGCAGACTATAGGGGAGAAATTGGCGTTCTATTAGTAAATTTGTCAGACCAAGCGGTACGTATTGAAGATGGTGAGCGAGTTGCTCAGTTAGTTTTAGCAAAACACGATCAAGCACAATGGCAAGTAGTGGAAGAGCTAGAAGAGACTCAAAGAGGACAAGGTGGTTTTGGCAGTACAGGAAGACAATAAACAAATGAGGATAGTTACATTACTTATTTTACTTTTTTTGGGAACTGAAAATTTTGCCCAAAACCATCCTTTTTATTCCATCAATGACCCAGTCATAAAAAAAGAGCTGAACAAAGTTAATCCTGTAGAGTATCAAAACTTTTTCTTCAATGGATTAAAATATAAGTCTTTAGGAGACAGTGATAAAGCCTTAGAGGCCTTCAAAAATTGTATACGCCTTGACGGTAGGCAGTCGACACCTATGTACGAGTCGGCCTTAATCAATTACCATCTCGGCGATTTAGATCAAGCCCTTTTTTTTATTGAAAGTGCCTGTGAGATAGATAAAGAAAACAAGTGGTACAAGCAATTATTAGCAACTACTTATTTAGAAATTGGCAACTATTCAAAGGCTATTTTAACATATAAAAAGCTTTTAGAAATAGAACCAAGAAACGAAGAATGGCATTTCGAATTAGCGTCTGCTTACTTAATGAATAGGCAAGCTAGAAACGCTATTAGAGTTTATAATGATCTACAAAGCATTATTGGCCCTCAAGAATTACTTTTCCAACAAAAAAAACGTATATACTCTGAAATTGGCGACAAATTAGGAGCCCTAAATGAAATAAAACAATGGGTCGAGTCAGACCCTCAAAACCTCAACGCTTTAAATGAATTAGCAGAATTATACCTCCTGTCAGGAAAACAAAACCTAACGATTAAAACCCTTGAAAAAGTATTAGAAACTGATCACGATAATGCCAGTGCATTAATCATGTTGTCAGAATTGTATAGAAACCAAAAAAACGACCTCAAGGCTTTTGAGTATACCAAAAAAGCGTTTTCCTCTAATGAGTTAGGTATAGATGCTAAAATGAGAACCTTGATCACCTATTTTGATTGGACAGAAAACGATACACTCTTATTAAGAAAGTCTTATGAGTTGATTGATGTGTTAATACAAACACACCCTGAAGATGCTAAGCCATACACCATTGCTGGAGATTATTATTACAGAGATCAGCAGTTAGAGCTGGCCCGTGAAAATTTCAAAATAGCCCTATCAATAGATCCTAGTCGCTATCCTATTTGGCAACAATTAATGATAATCGCCTTCGACCTAAAAGACTACAAAGATGTGATATCACTAGCTGATAAGGCTCAAGAATTATTTCCAAGTCAACCAACCAGCTATTACTTCTCAGGCCTAGCTAATATTCAATTCAAAAAATACGCCTCAGCCATAGATCAACTCAATGTTGGTAAATTAATGGTATTAGGCAATCCTAATTTGTTAGCTCAATTTTATGCCTCTTTAGGTGATGCCTATCACAGTATTGAAGACTTTAAATCATCTGATGATTCCTACGACTCATCTTTAGAATTACTTCCAGACAACACCTATGTCTTGAATAATTACAGCTATTTCCTATCACTTAGAAGCACAAAGCTTGAACAAGCAGCAGAAATGATGAAAAAATGCGTTGAGCTAGAGCCCAACCAATCATCTTATGAAGATACCTATGCTTGGGTATTTTATCAACAAAAAAATTATAAAACAGCATTAGTGTGGTTAGAAAAGGCCTTAAACAACGGCGGAAACTCTAGCTCTACTATTGTTGAACATTATGGTGATGTGCTGTTTCAATTAGATCGACATGAAGAAGCTGTTGAACAGTGGATAAAAGCAAAAGAATTGGGCTCAGAGTCTGAATTTTTAGAACAAAAAATTGCTGATAAAACGCTTTATGAATAAAAGCATTGTTGCCATAACATTGTGTTTACTAACCGCTTGTACTACTACACAATTTTTAAACACCACGTCTAATCGTTCAATCCAATCCATTTCACAACAAGTAAAAGCAAAAACACAATCCATTAGTTGGATGAACACCCAGATTAAAGGAAGTGTGGTGATGGATTCACTCACCTTACCCGTTACCGCTCAAGTCAGAATGAAAACAGATAGTTTAATTTGGGTATCAGTCAGTATGTTAATGGGTCTGGAGGCTATCAGATTACAGATTACACCTGACAGTTTAAAAGTGTTAAACCGCCTATCCTCCACCTATTTTTTGGGCAACATACAATCTCTAAGTGAGCAGTATAATTTTCCTCTTACCTTTTCACAGATTCAACAGTTGTTATTGGCACAGACAAGTATTTTTGAAAAGGCTAATCTTAAACTCGAAGTTACAGACCAACAGTATATGTTAAATGCCATCACTGACGAACACATTCAAAGCGTAGACATACAATCCAATTACTTGTTACAAAATGTTTTTTACAGCCGAACCGACTCTCAATTTGTTAGAATACACTATAGCCAGTATCAACATATAGACTCTCTATCATTGCCCAAAGTATTTCAATTACAAGCCGCTTCCAAGAGTAAGAGTATTAGTGCTGATTTAACCTACTACAAAACAAAAATAAACCAACCCAAAAAAGTAAAATTCTCCATACCTTCGTCATATGTTCCGATGTAGAATTTATATTGTTTTAGCTTTAGTGCTGACGTCACTTTCCTTTGTAAGTGGTCAGACAAAAGAAGAATTACAGGCTAAAAAAGCTAAAATTCAAAAAGAAATACAACTTACCAACACTCTAATTAGAAAAGCGAAACAGCAAAAAAGCCAGTCGCTAAACACCCTTTCAACACTCAATAAGCAAATTAGTTCTCGAGATGAGGTTATAAAAACGTTGGACCTTGAGATTAAAATGACACTTATACAAATCGAACAATTAAAAGAAGAGATAACACAAACCCAACAGTCTATTCAAGACCAAAATAAGCTGTTAGACACACTCAAAAACGAGTATGCACAAATGATAAGACACGCTTACTTTAACAGAAATAGCTACGACCGATTAGCGTTTATTTTTTCTGCCAACAGTTATAATCAAGCATTTAAGCGCCTTAGGTATTTACAGCAATACAGCCAGTTTAGAGCAAAGCAAGTAGAGGATATTAAGCAGTTAGAAAAATCACTTTCACAAGAGTTGTTATCTCTCAAAAGACAAAAAGTACTTCTCACGGTAGCAAAAAACGAAAGAAACCAATCTTTAGATGAATCTAAAGTTGAAAAAACCCTCCTAACTCAAGAAAAACTATCTCAAAATAATATATTAACCAGCCTTAAGAAAAAAGAAAAACAGCTGAAAAAGGATCTTAAATCAAAACAACAAGCTGCTAAAAACCTTGACAACAAGATTAAAAAAATTATTGCTGAAGAAATCCGAAAAGCCAAAGAAAAAGCTACCCAAAACGGAAGCCCCACTTTTTCCCTCACACCCGAAGAACAACAACTATCTGATAATTTCAATGCAAATAAAGGTAAGTTACCATGGCCGGTGGAACGCGGTGTTATTATTGAACGCTTTGGTATTCAAAAACACCCCGTGCTAAGCGGCATAGAAACCTTAAACAATGGAATAAAAATTACTACTGAAGAGGGAATAACTGTTCGCTCCATTTTTCAAGGTAACGTCTCAAGGATTATCGATATACCGGGCTCTGGTAAAGCGGTTATACTCAGTCATGGAGAATACTTTACTGTTTATTCTGGCTTATCAGAAGTCTTTGTTAGAAGAGGACAAACGATTGACTTAAAAGAAACCATTGGCCTAGTACTAACAAAATCAACAACTCAAGAAAGCATAATAGAATTACAAATATGGAAAGGAAGTGAAAAAATGGACCCTTCCGCATGGCTATATAAAGCCTACTAGTAAAAAAATCTGTATTTTTGCTTACATCTAAAACGACAACATTATGTTATTATCAACATTACTTTTCAGTCTTGGCGGACCAGAAATCATAATAATTCTTGTAATAGTATTATTACTGTTTGGGGGCAAAAAAATACCTCAATTAATGAAAGGTTTAGGCCAAGGCATGAAAGAGTTTAAAGACGCCAGTAAAGAAACTAAAGAGGAAACCAAAGACTAAAGTAATTATTCTTAAATGACCCCTTACCGTTCTTTTCAAGCTGTTCAGAAAGATATAAGTGATAGTAAAACGTCTTGTCTTGAAATCACACAAGATTACCTTAACCGAATTGCGGATAATCAGCATTTAAACGCCTTTTTAGAGGTGTTTGAAGAAGAATCCTTAAGTCAAGCTCGTCAGATCGATGAAAAAATACGTCAGGGCAAGGCCGGATGCTTAGCCGGAATGGTAATAGGCATTAAAGACAATATTTGCTACAAAGGCCATCAGTTATCAGCCGCATCCAAAATACTTGATGGTTTCGAAAGCTTGTTTAGTGCTACAGTGGTTGAACGCCTTATTGAAGAAGATGCTATAATTATCGGAAGGCTCAATTGTGATGAGTTTGCTATGGGTAGCACCAATGAAAATTCTGCGTTCGGCCCAAGCTTAAACCCTGTCAAAACCACCCATGTGCCTGGTGGTTCTTCGGGAGGTTCAGCCGTAGCGGTTGCCGCAGATTTATGCTTGGCCACACTAGGAAGTGACACCGGGGGTTCAATCCGTCAGCCAGCTAGTTTTTGTGGGGTCGTGGGATATAAGCCCACTTACGGAAGAGTATCACGCTGGGGACTAATAGCTTATGCTTCATCTTTTGATCAAATAGGCCCTATTACGCATTGTGTAGAAGATGCAGCTTTGATAATGAAAGTTATTTCAGGATGTGATAATTATGACAGCACCTGCTCAACAAAAGAAGTGCCTGACTTTATTTTGTCAAAGCCTAATAAACAAACAGTAGGTTACTTAAAAAGTACCTTAGAAAATCCGCTATTAGACGCAGAAATAAAACAACACTTATACGCAAAAATAGAATCGTTAAGGCAATTAGGTCATGAGGTAGTTGAAATAGACTTTCCATTTTTAGATTATGTGGTTCCTACCTATTATGTCTTATCGACCGCAGAAGCGTCATCCAACTTATCCCGTTATGACGGTGTTCATTTTGGATATAGAAGTAATGACGCTACCGACATACCGACGACGTATAAAAAATCCCGAACTGAGGGTTTTGGTTCAGAGGTACAACGGCGTATTATGCTAGGTACATTTGTGCTGAGTGCAGGTTATTATGATGCCTATTATACTAAAGCACAAAAAATGAGACGCTTGTTGTTGGATAATACTCAAGACATTTTTAATCAATGTGATTTTATACTATCCCCCACCTCACCTAATACAGCCATTGAAATAGGAAAGACCTACGAAGACCCTACTCAATTGTACTTACAGGATATTTTTACCGTTCATGCCAACATAGTAGGCGTACCCGCTATATCCATTCCAACAGGCACACATTCTAACGGCTTACCATTTGGCATTCAACTTATGGCACCTGCTTTCAAAGACGAAGAATTAATGGCTTTGGCTAAGCAGATAATCAACAACTAAACGTTAATATTTTTTAAAATTTAACTGTTTAGATGTTATTACAAAAAGCAACTTTGTAGCTATGATTTCAGTGTTAAAAATTTCTCGTATAGTTTGTTTTGTTTTACTTCCAGTATTTTTGTTCTCAGCTAACGATTCAATACCTTTAATTTCAACTAAAGACGAGCCTAATTTAGCACGATTAGATTCTTTGTGGTCAAACGAACAGAAGGCCTACCAAATCATAGAAGACGATACTTTAGTATTAAATTTGTGGGATTACTCAGCGGATAGTATTCCGCTTTTTGCCGACTCTACCATAGCCCTTCGTTTAGCAAAACTCAACCAATACACCCCCTTTCATCTGGTTTATAATGAGTCGGTTCAGCGTCAAATCTCCATTTATGCCAATACTTATCGTAGGCATGTCTCAGAAATGCTAGGTAAGTCTAACTATTACTTTCCGTTGTTTGAGTCAATTTTAGACCAGTATGATTTGCCTTTAGAGTTTAAACACCTTGCTATTGTCGAATCTGCTCTAAAACCTCACGCTCGCTCTCGATCAGCAGCCACAGGGCTTTGGCAATTTATGTACAACACCGGCAAAATATATGACCTTAAAGTTACATCCTACATAGACGAAAGAAGCGACCCTTTACAATCAACAATAGCAGCTTGTGAATACTTTACTTTTTTGTATAAAATGTTCAATGACTGGGAACTAGTACTAGCGGCTTATAATGGTGGTCCTGGATATGTTTCAAGAGCTATGCGTAAGTATGGGGTAGATAATTATTGGTCTTTACGCCCGTATTTAAGAAAGGAAACACAAAACTATGTTCCTAAGTTCATTGCGGTAAATTATATTATGAATTACGCTTCACACCACAACATTTACCCCACCCCTTATAAATATACACAAGCAGAAACTGATACTATTTCAGTATCTCAATCTATCACTTTTGATGTTTTATCAAAAACACTAAACCTCGAATTAGAAACAATAGAAGAGTTAAACCCCATATACAAAAGAGGGTTAATTCCAGTTTCTGAAAATACAACAGCCATAATTAAATTGCCTACCAAAGAGATGGCACTCTTTATAAACAACATGGATAGTATTTATGCCATTAGTTCTCAGTTACAAGAAGCTTATGTAGATGTTGATGAGCCAATAATTCATAAGGTTAAAAAGGGAGAGTATTTAGGCAAAGTTGCTTCAAATTATAACACAACAATAGGTAGAATAAAAAATTGGAATAATCTTAAATCCAATAACCTAAGTATTGGCCAAAAACTGGTCATTTATATTAACCCTGATACAGCACCCAATAGTAAAGTGCAAACCAAAGTAAACAGTAATGGTGAACGCACCTATACTGTCAAAGCAGGAGATACATTATGGGATATTTCACGTAAATTTTCAGGAGTATCAGTATCACAATTGGAGCAGATAAATAATATTTCTCATCGTGATTTAAAGCCTGGTATAACTCTAAAAATTCCAAACACGGGATAAATGAATAAACTAGCTGTATTTCTTATACTTTTATTGTCATGTGGCGGACAATCTACCTTACCACCATTTACCGGCGCTGTCAATGAGGTTGTGGTGGTTATGGAAGACAACTTATGGGAAGGTTCCTCTGGTGATAGTTTAAGACGTTCTTTACAAGAAGAGGTTAAAGGTATTGCTTGGTCTGAAACTTTATTTGATGTCGTACACATAACTTCAAAATCGTTTAGTCGCTTGTTTCAGACCCATAGAAATGTCATTATTGTACAAAAAGGTTCCCAATCAAAAGTAGTGTTTAATCCTCAGCGGTTTTCTGAAGATCAGTGGTTGTGTGTGTTTGAATACCGCACCGAAACAGAACTAAGACAACTTATAAATCAATATGCACCAGTTGTTTCTAAGCAGATATTAGAACAAGAAAAAAAACGTTTTCTTAATAAACGAAGAGGAGTTAATAATACTATTTTATCAGAAAAATTTGACCTTATATTAAAAACCCCTAGCAAATACAATCTTGTTTTAGATACCACCAATTTCGTGTGGCTTTCATACAACCCTAAAGACTTAGAACTTATTGAGGGCATTCTATGTTATTCTTTTGATGTGGAGGATGAATTTTTTAATGTAAATACACTTTTGACTATTAGAGATTCCTTGCTCAATACATATATCCGGGGTCAGATAGATGGAAGTTATATGGCTACAGAGTATTTATACTCTCCCGTTGTCAAATCAGTAGATATCGACAACTTGAGCGGCTACAATGTAAAAGGATTGTGGAAAATGGAAAACGCTTTTATGGGAGGCCCCTTCACGACTTATTTTATGAGAGATTCAGTTAGCACATCGGTTATTGCTATCGATGGCTTTTTGTTTAATCCTGGTGAAGAAAAACGAAACGTTTTACAAGAGTTAGATTGGACAATATCATCATTTAAAACTGAGCCTTAAGCGATAAAATAAAATTACGACCAGGAGCACTAATACCGCTTGAATACGTTTTGTAATGTACATCAAAGATATTTTCAACATTTAGTTGAGCATACATTTTGTCGTTTAAAGGAACCCCATAGCTTAAATTTAACGTCCACCATGACGGGTTTCCATCAACTGTAGCCTCTTCTGGGTTATCACTGCCATTTGGACTATAATCTTCGATTCTTTTCCAGGCGTTATAAAATACCGTTAAACTTGCGATACTTTCATTCTTTAGAGATTTTAGCTTGATATCACTTTTACCGTATAGTGGCGGAATGTGGTCTAATAATACACCATCAGTTTTATCCTTTCCAAACGTATAAGTACAGCTATGGGAAGTGCTCCAATAGTTATTAATTTGCCAGAGAGCATTTACATTATAACCAAAAATATATGCTTCTTGCGAGTTAGTATTAGCATATAACGGCAGGTACTCTCCCTCATACCACAAACTGTCTTGACCATTTAGCTGAAATGCTTTTTTGATTATGGCATCTTTTAGTTGGGTATAAAAATAACTTCCTTTCAAGTAACTTTCATTGAGTTCTTTAGCAATTGATAGTTCAAAATTGTTTGAGTATTCCGGAGTTAGTGTTTCATTTGGGACAGTAAGTCTACCTGATTTTTCAAACACTTTAGTTAAATCGTCAACATTGGGGTTTCTAAAGCCTGACGAATAAGATATGCTACCAGTCCAACCATTATTCGATCCTAAAAAGATTCCCAAACTAGATGTTAAGGCCTTGTTTTCAGAGGCGATTTTTTCAAATGGTAAATTGATTGTATTTACCACTTCATTAAACGATGCGTTTAATGAGCTTATATTGTATCTCAACCCCCCAGAAATAAACGATTGTTTACCAAACGGTTGTTTGTATTGTGTATATAGTGATGCTGATGACATGGTACTTCCTCCATCTGCATATCGGCTAATCGACCCTTGGGAGGCTTTTGATTCTACATTATTATGTTGAAAGTCAAACCCATAATTTAAAGAACTATAACCCCATTTTTTAATAAAGTCTGAGGTGTTTGCAAATACCAAAACATGTTCTTCTCTTTGTACAAGCTCACTTTGTGCTTTTCTGCTGTTTCTACTTTCCTGAATACTTTGGAATGAAACGGTATTATTGTAATTGTCATATAGTGGGTTTTTTTTCTGATGTTCTGAACCTAAAGAGAACAATATTCGCTTTTGCGGACCATAATACCACTCGTCAAATTTTGGTATGTTATTACTTAGTGTATTGAGCTGGTCAAAGCGATTTATATTAGTTGTTGTTGATAGTTGTAAATTTAATTTTAAACCTAAGTATTGATTGGCATCGAACCTTGCTTTTTGAATAAAATCTAGTTGGTCGTAAGCTGTTTTTAACTGCTCATTACCTCTTGTAATATGTTCTTCTGCACCCCAATTTTGGTAGGAGTGCCAGCGATTACTTCCCATTTTCAGATTACCATATCTATTCAAGTTAATAGCCTGATAAAAACGCCATTTGTTTTTTCGATATTGCTGATCAAAAAACAAACTAACACCTTGGTTAACAGTACTATAACGTTGTAGAAATGTTCTCGAGTTCTGCTCAAAAGCATCTTTGGTGTGATAGTGTATTACCCCCCCTAGGGCATCACTACCATATTTAACAGATGAAGGACCAAAAATGACGTCAACTTTTTGTAATGATAGTGGGCTTATACTAATACTGTTTTGAAGGTGCCCGGACCGATAAATAGCATTATTTAATCTAACCCCATCAACCACTAATAATATTCGGTTTGCCTCAAAGCCTCTTATAATTGGACTTCCACCGCCAGACTGGCTCATTTGAACCATTATTTCTCCTGTCTTTTGTAAAAGGTCAGCAGAGGTAGAAGGGGAAACTTGTTCAATATTTTTTTGATTGATACTTTCAACCCTTGACGGGCTAAAGAGACGCTCGGATTCGCTTTTATCTTCTAAAAAGACAACTTCTGGAATATTTAGACCCAATAAAATGGTGTCATTTGTAGCGAAATGCTTTAATGGAATTAATATAATTAGAAAAAATAAGGTTAAGCCTCGTGTCATGCGTTTAAAATTGTTTCCAAAATAGCTTTAGATTTTATGGTTTTAAAGCCTTCAACATGTAATTGGTAATAATCTAATAGGTGGTTAAGCACTTCTTTTTTATTCTGAACTTTGTTAAGTTCAAACGCCGAAATAAGATCTTTAGTGTTAACACAATAATAAGAATGCTCTTGCTTGTTATTAGAAAATTGACCATTCATTAAATCAAAATAGTTTAGATGGTTGTTTTCTAAATTGGGGTAAAACCCTAAATACCGACTAAGCTCAACTAAAAAGAAAATATGAAATTGACTATTAAATTCCTCTTCATCTAGTTTCAGGATAGACTGTTCAATAAACTGATACAATGAAATATTTTGCTCTTCTTCTTTCAAACATTTTTCAATCACTTCAGCCAAAAACATGGCGATACTGCTTTTATATATATTAACGGGTATTTGGCTAAAAACCTTACTGACTTTTACTTCCTTAACATTGTGTATTTTTCCTTCGCCTTTATTGAAGATTACTAGCTCTAAAATATTTAAGGATTGAAAATAGCTAAACTTTCCTTTCTTTTTTCTTACACCTTTTACAATCACTGCCTGTCTGCCAAATTCAGATGTGTACAAGTTGCATATAACACTTGTTTCGCCATACTTGGTGGTGCTAAGCACTATGCCTTTTGTGGATTGATACATTATCTAATAAAGGCTATTTTGGCAACATTAGTTTCAGTTCCAGAGGGATTAGTTGTGAAAACTAAATAGACGCCAGTGCTTGGTCTTTCACCAAACTGGTTTTTACCATCCCAAACAGCCTGACCTCCTAGTGCAGTAAATGTTTTTATTAGGTTACCTTTTATATCGGTAATTTTAACATCTGCATTTTCTACAACATTTTTAATAGCTATTGGACCAAAATAATTTTCTCTAATTGGGTTTGGGTATACCATCACCTGAGTGTGTTGACTTTTACCTTCGGTTGCCCCCCCTTTATAAGAAATAAGTCCTTTGTCAGTAGCAATAAAGACCTCTCCACTATTTTGGTTGATGGAAATTGTATTAATATAATTTGAGAACAATGGGCTGTTTTCTGTAGTAAAATGATGAATTTGTTCACTACCATCGGCAGAATAGACGAAAACACCTGAACTTTTTGTACCAAACCATTTTCTATTAGCACCATCAATAGCGATTGTGGTTACACTCTCGTTAGCTATAATTGGCTCTATATAGCCTTCAGCCTCAACTAATACCTGTTGAGCGTCTTCATTTACATCAAATATGTTTTCGGGATTATAAAAAACAGCTACGCCTTTATCGGTGCCAACCCACACCTCACCATCTCTATCCAACGCTAATGAAAACACCTGGTTAGAGGGTAAACCACCATTTCCAGCTGATGTGCTTAGCTTTTTGTCTCTGTCATCGGAAGCGTTTTCTGGAGTGTTGTTGTCGTCGTAAACAACTATTCCACCACCTTTACTTATAATAAACCACTTGACCCCATTGTCATCAATTATTAAATCTCCAAGGTGGTTACTGCTAATATTAGAACTATTAACTTTTAACGATTGCCACTCCCCCTTTGGCGTCATAAATGCTAAAGATTTTTCAGTTAATGAGTTGGCTGTCCACAGATAACCGTTATCATCAAAAACAAGATCTTTTATTCTTATTCTTCCGTATGTTGCACTACTGCTATCGTAGTCAAATGTTTGTAAACCATTTTCAGTTGTTAAATGATTGTGTTCTTTTATTAAGGTGTAGTTTTCAATTGACTGGTCGTATGTAAGTTGTAACACCCCATTATTCCATGTGCCCACAAACAAGTCGCCGTTAGTCGATTTTATAATTGTAGTTATATCTCTTGCTCCTGCTAGTTGAGTATACGGAATATGCTGCCATTCATAACCGTCCGACCAATAAAACCCTTCATAAGTATTATTATTATTCCAGATAATTGACACTCCTCCCGGTGAAAGAAAAACTTCGTTATCCTTCGAGGTGACAGAGTATGCTAAATTACTATTAGGCCCTTGGGGTAAAAAATGTCTAACCACATTATTATTAGATAGTTGAACTAAGGCCCTGTAGCTGTCAGCAGCCCAATAGGTGCCGTCGCTTCCGGTAATAATATCTGTAATCACATAAAGGAATGAATGTTCTTTTATAAGGCTGATATTGTTAGAAGCATTTATCTCCCACAGTTTGCTTCTTGCTCCTACAAACAATCTTTCATTTTCTGATTTTATAAACCTTAAATTTTCGACAGAATCGACTATCTCAGTGGTGTCTGTTAAGGAATATATATTAGTCGAGTTAACTGTAGTGAAATATAGGTTTTGATACACATACTCTACGTCATTAACATTTATGTCAGCTGTCACCAAAGCCCAATTATTGAAATCCAAAAGGTTGTCGGTTAAACGGGCTTTGTAAATCCCATTCGATGTAGCAGCGTAAATAAAATTTTCATCAATAGACACATCGTTTACCGAAAGGTTGTTTCCAAAATAATAAGTATTAGATATTTCTTCGCGTTCTATATTTAATTGAATTATACCAAAAGAACAACTTAAGTAGGCGTACTGTTCGTGAAAGCTAATATTATTAATAGCCTTTTCACCTATTATATTCTCTCTCTCAATATCTAAAACAGTGTGAATACTGCCGTTTTTTTTGATTAAATCGATAACGGTGCTTTTATATGCAACTACTAAAGTTTCTGAGTTAGGCTCTTTTTTCATTGTGCTTATACCAACGTCAGTAAGGCCATTAACCTTGTTTAGTCGGCTAAGTGAGTTTGTGCTGGTGTTCAAGTAGAACAAACTGTTTTCCGTGGCTACATAAACTATGTCATCAACAGTTTCTAAAGCTATAGCCTTATTATATGGCAGATAGTCTTTCCACTGACCTATCTCCACATTTTGAGCGTTTGCAGAAATAAACCAAATTGAAAGTAATATTGTCACCAATGTTTTCATATTACAAAATTATAAACTTCTAACTATTCTAAGCTTTAAATATTGCTTGATTAGGCTATCTTTACCAAAATTTGGCTCCGTAGTTCAACTGGATAGAATATCAGATTTCGGCTCTGACGGTTGGGGGTTCGAATCCCTCCGGAGTCACTTTTTT
>JBMHBP010000011.1:0-42150 GCA_049890295.1 Flavobacteriales bacterium
CACCCAAGCTTGTCTTTTTCATCATTGTAATAAAGTGTACTTTTGTCCCCCAATGATTTCTGCAAACAACATATCTGTTTATTTTGGCGGGCAAGAGCTGTTCGATAATGTCTCATTTATGGTTAATAAAGGGGATAAGATAGGTCTTGTTGGAAAAAATGGAGCCGGAAAATCCACTCTCTTAAAAATACTTTCCAAAGAGCAAGTACCCAACAATGGAAGTATATCAACTCCCAATGAATCTACTGTTGGCTATCTCAAACAAGATTTAGATTTTGAAGATGGTCGTACTGTTCAAGCAGAGGCAGAGCAGGCCTTTTCTGAGATAAAGAAGCTAGAAAGGGACATAGAGTCTATAAACGTAGAAATTAGTCAACGTCAAGATTACGAATCTGATGAATACATGCAGCTCCTAACACAACTTAATGACTTGAATGAGCGCTTTGGTATGCTTGGTGGATACACCATTCAATCAGAAATGAGTCAAGTATTATTGGGGCTAGGTTTTCAGATCACTGACTTTGCCCGTCCCACCAATGAGTTTAGTGGAGGATGGCGTATGCGTCTTGAGTTAGCCAAAATATTATTGAGTAAGCCAGACGTATTACTACTTGATGAGCCGACCAATCACTTAGATATAGAGTCTATTGTTTGGCTTGAGCAATGGTTAAAAAACTATGAAGGAGCAATCCTATTGGTATCTCACGATAGAGCATTTTTGGATGCCGTCACCAATAGAACAATAGAGTTGATATTTGGAAAAGCCAATGATTACAAAGCCAGCTATTCTAAATACATTGAGCTAAGAAAAGAGCGACAGGAAAAACAAATTCAATCCAAAAAAAATCAGGATAAACAAATTCAGCAAACTAAAATGCTGATAGAAAAATTTAGATATAAGAAAAACAAAGCCGCTTTTGCTCAAAGTTTAATTAAAAAGCTGGATAAGATGGATTTGATAGAAGTCGAACAAGATGAAACGATGTCTATGCATTTTCGTTTCCCTCCAGCTCCACACAGTGGAAAAGTTACCCTAAAAGCTAGCGATATCAGTAAAAGTTATGACAAGCTAGAAGTACTCAAAGGACTAAATTTACTATTAGAAAGGGGTGAAAAAATTGCTTTTGTTGGTAAAAACGGTCAAGGTAAAACGACACTAGCAAAAATCATAGCTAACACCATTTCATTTCAAGGTGAGGTGGAATACGGCTACCAAGTAAAAGTTGGCTATTACGCCCAAAATCAATCCGATTTATTAGACGAAAACAAAAGTATACTAGAGGTCGTAGAGGAAGCCGCAGATGAGCAAAATCGCCCTAGAGTAAGAGACATGCTAGGTGCATTTTTGTTTGGTGGTGATAATGTCCAGAAGAAAATAAAAGTACTTTCTGGAGGGGAGAGAGCCCGAGTGGCTTTATGTAAACTTCTACTTGAGCCGGTTAACTTCCTGATTATGGATGAGCCCACCAACCATTTAGATATGCAGTCTAAAGATATTCTTAAAACAGCTCTCAATAACTACGATGGCACCTTGATAATAGTATCTCACGATCGAAATTTCCTTCAAGGTCTTTCTCAAAAAGTATATGAGTTTAAGGATAAAAATATAAAAGAATATCTTGGCGATATTAACGACTTTTTAGAGCAAAAGGAGCTTAATGATTTTAAACAATTTGAAACTCAAAACGCCAGTACCAAAACAGTAGAAAAGTCAACTGCGTCTGAAAATAAAATGTCATACAATGCTAAAAAACAGCTAGATCGTGACATTAGAAAGGCCACCAACCGTATTGGTAAATTAGAAAAACAAGTAGACGCATTAGAAAATGAGTTGAAACAACTAGACGCCCAATTAGCTCAACCAGAAACATTCAAAGAGCTATCTTCTCAAAATGGATTTTTTGAATCTTATCAGCAACAACAAAGTGAACTAAACAAACGAATTTCAGAATGGGAGAAGTCGATTATAATTCTTGATGAGCTAAAAGCACAGAAAACTAAAGATTAATGGAACACAAAGCAGGTTTTGTAAATATTATTGGAAACCCTAATGTGGGGAAATCTACTCTTATGAATGCCTTAGTAGGTGAACGATTGTCAATTATTACCTCCAAAGCACAAACCACTCGGCACCGTATATTAGGCATTGTCAATGATGATAGTCATCAAGTGATTTTTTCTGATACACCTGGTGTTATAGAGCCCAACTACAAACTACAAGAGAATATGATGGACTTTGTGTATGGGGCTTTTCAAGATGCTGATGTGCTAGTATATATGGTAGAAACAGGAGAGAAAGAATTGAAGGATCAAGCCCTCTTTGAACGGTTAAAGCACAGCGATATTCCTTTGATAGTGCTATTAAATAAAATAGATAAGGTAGAACAAAATTTTGTGAGTGAGCAAATGGCCCAATGGGCTGAGAGATTACCAAAAGCAGAAATTTACCCCATCTCAGCACTCAATAAGTTCAATCTTGAAACTGTTATGAATCGAATTAAAGATCTTTTGCCAGTTTCGCCCCCTTACTACGAGAAAGATACACTGACAGATAAGTCAGAGCGGTTTTTTGTTACTGAAACAATACGAGAGAAGATACTCAAATACTACAAAAAAGAAATCCCCTATTCTGTAGAAGTTGAGGTTGAAGAATTTTTTGATGAGAAAGATATTATAAAAATAAGAGCCATTATTTACGTTATCAGAGAATCTCAAAAGGGTATTATGATTGGTCACAAAGGAGTAGCACTCAAAAAGGTAGGTACTTTAGCTAGAAGGGACTTAGAGTCCTTTTTTCAGAAAAAGATATTCTTAGATTTGTACGTTAAAGTCAACAAAGATTGGCGTAACGATGATAAACAGCTAAAACGATTCGGCTATAACAACAGATAATTTATGGGAAACATTGTAGCAATAGTAGGCCGTCCAAACGTTGGTAAATCCACATTTTTTAATCGATTGATACAAAAACGTCAAGCCATTGTAGACTCCGTTAGTGGCGTTACGCGTGATAGGCACTACGGCAAAACGGACTGGAATGGAAAAGAATTTTCAGTCATTGATACTGGGGGTTATATTATTGGTTCGGATGATATTTTTGAGGCCGATATTCGTAAACAAGTCGACTTAGCTATTGAGGAGGCCAATGCTATTTTATTTTTGGTCGATGGGCAAGAAGGCTTAACCGATATGGATGTCACTGTTTCCAATCATTTAAGAAAGTCAGATAAACCCTTATTCCTTGTAATAAATAAAGTCGATAACGGTAAGATTTTAGATCAAGCGGTTGAATTTTATGCCCTTGGAATGGGTGACTACCATTGTATTTCATCCATCAACGGAAGTGGCACAGGCGAATTATTAGATGAACTCGTTAAAACTTTACCAGAAACTGAAGAAGAGGAAGAACATGATGTGCCACGTTTTGCCATTGTCGGACGTCCTAATGTGGGCAAGTCATCATTTGTGAATGCTTTGGTTGGAGAAGAGCGAAATATAGTGACCGATATTGCTGGTACTACACGTGATTCATTGGATACGCACTATACCAAGTTTGGCTACGACTTTGTACTTGTCGATACTGCTGGAGTACGAAAAAAGAAAAAGGTTAGCGAAGACTTAGAATTTTATTCGGTTATGCGTTCTATACGCTCCATTGAGTATTCCGACGTCTGTTTATTACTCATTGACGCTACGCTAGGATTTGAGGCTCAAGATTTAAGTATTTTTCATCTGGCCGATAAGAATAATAAAGGTATCGTCATACTAGTCAACAAGTGGGATCTAATAGAAAAAGATACTTTCACCACAAAAGAATACGAAGCCACTATCAGGCAAAAAATAGCACCATTTAGTGATGTGCCTATTGTATTTGTATCGGCGTTAAATAAACAGCGATTACTCAAAGCTTTAGAAATTGCTATTGACGTATCCAAAAATAGAGCAGCAAGAATTTCCACTTCAAAGCTTAACGATACGATGTTGCCATTTATTGAGCAAAATCCGCCACCCGCTACTAAAGGCAAATACATTCGAATCAAGTTTTGTACGCAATTACCTACTAAAACACCCACTTTTGCTTTTTTTGCTAATCTCCCACAATATATCAAGGAGCCTTACAAAAGGTATATAGAAAATAAACTTAGAGAAAGTTTTGAATTTACTGGTGTACCTATTCAAATATTTTTCAGAAAAAAATAGCGACTAAATTTCGAAAGCCGATTTAACTCGATCGATATAGTCTAGCTTCTCCCAAGTAAATGTTTCGATGGTCAGTTCTTTGGCAGTACCCTCTACTTCAAAAGAATATGTTTTTAATTCGGGTGTGCGCCCCATGTGCCCATAAGCCGCTGTATCAATGTAGATAGGTGATTTTAGTTTTAACCGTTCAATAATAGCTGCTGGCCGCATATCAAAGATTTGCTCGATGATTTTAGCAATTTCTCCATCCGTCTTATTCACTTTAGCGGTACCGTAGGTGTCCACATAGATACCCATAGGTTTAGCTACCCCAATGGCGTAGGAAACCTGAACTAGTACTTGTTTACAGACCCCTGCTGCTGCTAAGTTTTTAGCAATATGTCTGGTAGCATAGGCCGCAGAACGATCCACTTTCGAGGGGTCTTTGCCAGAGAAAGCACCTCCACCATGAGCTCCCTTTCCGCCGTAGGTATCGACAATAATTTTTCGACCAGTAAGTCCAGTATCCCCATGAGGGCCACCAATAACAAATTTACCAGTAGGATTTACATGGTATTTCTCGTTGCCAAACAGTGATTTCAGTCGATCTTCCAATTGCTCAATTACTCTTGGAATGAGTATGGTTTTTACATCCTCTTCAATTTGTTGTTGCATGGCAATTTCTGCCTTCTTTAGAGCTTCTTTGGACTGGTCGTCTGCCTCAATAAATTCATCGTGCTGGGTAGATACCACAATGGCCTCAATGCGAATAGGCTGGTGATCATCACTGTATTCCAATGTCACTTGAGATTTTGAATCAGGTCTGAGGTAAGTCATGACTTCTCCCTCTTTTCTGATATTAGCCAACTCCTTCAAAATACGATGCGATAGCTCCAATGCTAGTGGCATATAGTTATCCGTTTCGTCGGTGGCATAGCCAAACATCATACCCTGGTCGCCAGCTCCTTGCTCATTATGTAAGCCCTTATTTTTCTCTACACCTTGATTGATGTCAGCCGATTGTTCATGGATAGCAGAAATAACACCGCAACTATCAGCGTCAAACTGATATTCTGATCTATTATAACCAATGGTTCGAATAACCCTTCGAGCAATTTTCTGAACATCTACATAGGCTTTGGATTTTACCTCACCACTAAGAACGGTAAGACCCGTAGTCACTAAGGTTTCACAAGCTACTTTCGACTGAGGGTCTTGTGCTAGGAAGTTATCCAATAAGGCATCTGAAATTTGATCGGCTACTTTGTCTGGATGGCCTTCAGAAACAGATTCAGAAGTGAAAAAATACGGCATTTATAATTTTGTTTTGAAGTAAATAAATTGACTGATGCTGTGTCTTCTGTTTTAGCATTTTTGAAGTGGTTGCAATCAGTCAAATCTATCCACCAAGTTTCAAAAACGCAAAATTAATATAAATAAGTAGAATAATAATTGTCTAATTTTAAAAATTACGATCAATAAATTGGTATTCCTTCATAAAGAAAAGTGACTTAATGCGTGTACAAATAACAGTCTAGTAAGATAGCCAGGCATTGGATGGGCTATTGAACAGTATAAAGAGATGAAGAACTTTGGTACCCCTTGTTTATATTTTTTTATACTATGAGGAATTCTGATAGCAGCTTCCAAATTGCTAAAAAATTATATCAGTTGGTCAGTTCCTGAAAATAGTGCTCCAAGTCGATGTTATTATCTTTGAGTTTGGAAAGACGTTCATTAGCTACAATATTTCCTTGGTGGATAATGACAACTCGATCACACATTTTCTCAACCTCTTGCATAATGTGGGTAGAAAGCATAACGGTTTTATCTTTACCACAATTTCTAATGAGTTGCCTTATTTCTACCATTTGATTGGGATCTAATCCAGTGGTAGGCTCATCTAATATCAGTACTTCGGGATTATGAATCAAGGCAGCCGCTAAACCTACCCTCTGGCGATACCCTTTTGAAAGCTGGCTTATGGTTTTATGCTGTTCAGCTTCTAAACCCGTTAATTCAATCATTTCTAGAACTTTTGATTTAGGACAGTTATAGATGGAAGCGATAAAGGATAAGTACTCTTTAACATACATTTCTAAATACAAGGGGTTATGTTCTGGTAAGTAACCAATGCGACGTTTGACATTTATATTTTCGGTATGCACCTGCTCACCACAAACGTCGACCGATCCACTATCAGCTGAAATATAAGCCGTGATGATTTTCATTAAAGTGGATTTACCTGCACCGTTAGGCCCTAAAAAACCCACTATCTCTCCTTTTTTGACGGAAAATGAAACTTTATTTAAAGCGGTCTGATCGCCGTATTGTTTACTAACTTCTTCAATTAAAATGGACATGATGCGAAGATAAGGGAATTGTTTTAGTTTGTGCCAAATATGCTTCGAGGAATCTCCTCAGCAGTCATTCAATTCATACTATCGGCGGCAGTACCTTCTAGAGTGTTTCATAAAACGAATTATTAAGCTCCAAGTGATTCATTTTATAAAACAAAGCTCGCTACTGACTGTCAATGCCACACTAACTTCAGAGGTTGGTGCCGACAATAATAAATCGAAAAAACTATTGATGTTACTTTTTTTATATGAGTATAAAAGATTAATTTTTCTAAACATATTGATTGTATATTTGTTCTAATGCAAGGAGTTGTTACTAAATCTACAGGAAGCTGGTACATTGTCAAAACCGATGATGGACAAGTACTTGATTGTAGAATACGGGGTAAGTTTCGTCTTAAAGGCATTAAAAGTACTAACCCCATAGTGGTTGGTGATAGAGTTGGGCTAGCTAAAGAGGAGGAATCTTACTTAATAGATGAGCTTTTTGAACGTAAAAACTATATCATTCGAAAGTCGGTTAATCTGTCCAAACAGACTCACATCATTGCCTCAAATATCGATCAGGCAGTATTGATGGTAACCATTAAAAGTCCAGTGACTACAACGGGCTTTATCGATCGTTTTTTAGTATCTGCCAAGGCCTATGGGGTTGAGGTGGTATTGCTGTTCAATAAAGTGGATCTGTACGACCAATCTACCAAGCAAACACTCAACAATTACCTTTCCATATACCGTTCCATTGGCTACACATGTATTACCGCTAGCGTACTGAATGATGAATTGTCGCAAATCAAAGCCGTTATGTGTAGAAAAACCAATGTTATTTGCGGCCATTCGGGTGTTGGAAAGTCAACCCTGTTAAACGCTCTGCAGCCAAATTTAGAAATTACAACCAATGAGGTATCACAAATGTATCAACAAGGTCAGCATACTACTACCTTTTCTCAACTATATGAGTTAGACTTTGGAGCTACTGTCATAGATACGCCCGGGGTTAAGGGTTTTGGATTGGTAGAAATTGAACGCGATGAGTTGGCCGACTACTTTCCAGAGTTTTTTGCCTTAAAGTCAGAATGTAAATTCAACAATTGCTTACACATCAATGAGCCGCATTGTGCAGTAAAAAAGGCCTTAAATGAGGGGGGGATATCATCGTCGAGGTATAATAATTACCTGAGTATGTTACAGCAAGATGAAGAGAATTTTAGAGTAAATAAATACTAATGAGAGCAGTCATTCAGCGTGTTTCACAAGCAAGCGTCACCATTGATAATAACACTTACTCTCACATTAAAAACGGATTGCTTATTTTGCTAGCAGTGGAGCATGCCGATAATCATGAAGATCTTGAGTGGTTATCTAAGAAAATCGTTCAATTGCGTATATTCAATGATCATCAGGGTCAAATGAATCAATCTGTAGTCGATATAAAAGGACAGCTATTGGTAGTGAGTCAGTTTACACTATATGCCAAAACTAAAAAAGGCAATAGACCATCCTTCATACAAGCTGCAAATCCAGAAAAAGCTAGTAAGTTATACCAGCAATTTATTAATCAAATAACTATGGATAGCCAATTGCAAGTAACCACTGGACAGTTTGGGGCTGACATGCAAGTACAGTTAATCAACAATGGACCAGTAACCATAATAATAGATACTAAAAATAAAGAATGATGCCCATTAATAAACTACAACAATCGGTTGACCATTGGATAAAAACCTACGGTGTGAGGTACTTTGATGAATTGACCAATATGGCTATTTTAAGCGAAGAAGTAGGCGAGGTTGCTCGTATAATAGCCAGGCGGTATGGCGAGCAATCTTTTAAAAATGATGATACCCTTGATCTAGGCGAAGAATTAGCTGATGTATTGTTCGTTGTTCTATGCTTAGCCAATCAAACCAATACCAACTTACAAGATGCCTTTGATAAAAAACTTCATCTAAAAACTCAAAGAGATGCTCAGAGACATCAGTCAAATAAAAAGCTGAAATAACTATATTTGATTTTCAAAACTTACAGTTAAAGTCATGAAACATTATTAAACATTATCCGTAAATTATTGATATAATCACTTATATGTATTGATTATTTACTATCCTTAAAACCTTTAATTCTTAGAGACATGAATAACGATTTTGTTTTACATTATTCTAAATATTACAAAAAATCCTGGCTAATAATTTTAATGATTATGGTGGTGATATACCTTTTGATTTTTTTGATAGTTGGTCTTGAGTCTTGTCTGTTTTTTCATTCTTTAGCCGTTATATACTTTTGTCTTATGATTTGGGTAATATATATGCCCTATTTTAAAATTAGAAACAATAAAATTAAAAGTTCTGGTCATCTATTTAAAAGTATGGATTATAACGATATAATAGAGGTCATATTAATTAATGATGACTATGTTTTTAGGATGAAAAATTGTAAAATATTTATAGGCAATCGTCTGATAGATGAAGCAGACAATAAAAGATTATTAAAATTTTTAAAGGAAAGAAATTTACTTTCAGAAGTCTATTAAGTTCGACTTAATTTAGTCTTTTTTTTAGCTAATTCGTTTCGTTTTATTTTGTGTGTGGGTCTGTTCCACTTGACATTTCCATTGGTAGAGAGGCATTTCTTATAACTTTCGTTGACAACTGGCTGTTCGCCATCAACGAATGGCTGTTTGGCAGAAAGTCCTAAAGTATCAAACAATTTCATGTCGTTGTTGATGTCTGGGTTGGGAGTAGTCAATAATTTATCGCCCGCAAAAATAGAGGAGGCACCCGCCATAAAACAAAGGGCTTGTCCTTCGTCCGACATTTCTGTTCTGCCGGCCGATAACCGAACCACGGCTTTAGGCATCACAATACGCGCTGTTGCTACCATGCGTACCATGTCCCAAATGGGTACCGTTTCTTGATCCTCCAATGGTGTTCCTTCGACTGCTACTAAAGCATTGATAGGTACCGACTTTGGCTGGGGATTCATATTGGCTAAGGTAACCAACATTTGACACCTATCTTCTGCCGATTCGCCCATCCCAACGATGCCACCAGAGCACACGCTAATGCCTGCTTTGGAGGCGTTGTCAATGGTTTTAATTCTGTCTTCATATTCTCTAGTAGAAATGATATCTTTATAGTGTTCTTCAGAAGTGTCCAGGTTGTGATTATAGGCGTATAAACCAGCATTTGCTAGTCGTTGCGCTTGTTCTTGGGTCATCATGCCTAATGTACAGCAGACCTCCATTTCTAGCTCATTTACTGTACGAACCATTTCAAGAACTTGGTCAAACTCTTGGTTGTTTTGAATGTTTCTCCAGGCCGCGCCCATGCACAGTCGGGATGACCCATTGGCTTTAGCTCTCAGCGCTTGCGCTTTGACTTGTGAGACGGACATCAGATCGTTTGTTTCTATATCGGTATGATAACGTGCTGCCTGTGGACAATAACCACAGTCTTCAGGACATCCACCTGTCTTGATAGAAAGCAGTGTGCTAATTTGAACTTCTAGCGGATTGTGATTTAGTCTATGTGTTTGGGCAGCTTCGAATATCAAGGCCATCAGGGGCTTGTTGTATATTGCTAATGTATCTTCTAATGTCCAATATTTACTCATTCCATTTACTTTATTAAACAAATATAGTTTTTTAATCTGCTTTTTGAATAATTATACTCACGGCATTTCCACCAAAACCCACGGCATTAACCAATACTGTTTTTGGAATTGTTGATGGCTTTTGAGTTACGATATTTGAATAGGGGAAGGAAACTACCGATTGGCGTTGAATCATTTCAATGGCTAAATCCAAACTAATACCTCCCGAAGCGCCTAAGGTGTGTCCGCTGTGGTGTTTGGTGCTTATTAGATGTGGTGTCTCTTTTCCAAATACAGAATTGACAGCCATCAGTTCGGACTTATCGCCTTGCAATGTTCCTGGAGCGTGCATCACAATGACATCTATGACTTTTTTATCTATATTCTTTAGGGCCATACTCATACTCTCTTGAAGACAATCCGCTTCTGAGGAAAGAGAGGCGGCATGTTCAATATGTTCAGTAGCATAGCCAATGCCTATGATTTTAGCTAAGGCATCTTGACCGTTGTCTTTTTCCAAACAAAAAAGAGCGGCACCTTCTCCTAAAATCATACTATTATCACTAGCTTTTTCTTTAAAAGGTTGGCAGTACCAAGCCGTCGTTTGTTGGCTATAAATTCCTAAGGCACGCATTTGAGCAACCGTAAAATCAGTCAAAGGGGCTTCGGAACCGCCAGCAATAAATTGTTTTGACTGACCGCTGTTTATCCACACATAGGCATTGAGGATGGCGTGTAATGCACTACTACAGGTAATCGAGTGAGATAGACTGATACCTTTGAGCCCTAAATCGTAGGCCACCCACGATGAAATATTGCCTAATGTAGTAGTAGGGGAAACCATGGGTGACATTCTTCTCTTTGGTGATTGAATGAAGTGCTGATGGTATTTCTCAAAGAGTTGAGTCGCTCCTCTAGATGAGCCAATATTGATACCTACGTTTGATAGGTCATTCCAATCAGCCTGTTTGAGGGCTTCTCTTGCTGTCATTAGACTCATTAATACGCTTTTATCTAATTTTCTATAATGAAGGTTTTCCTTTCTAAGCACATCAATGAGTTGTTCATTGGACTCATTTAATCTGGCTGTTGGAGTGTCGCGGTCGTTAAAGCAACAAATGGATAAATTATGATCATCAGCATGGTAACTTTTCCAGACATTTTCTTTATTAAAACCCAGGGCTGAGATACTACTTTTTGATGTTATCAAAACGGACATAGTACAAAGATAAGTTATTGTAATTCGTTTAAGCCTGAAAGTATACCCCTGTAGACTTTTTTTAATTGGTCTTCACTGATACAATAAGGAGGTAATACATATATCACATTTCCTAGTGGTCGAAGGATAATTCCTTGGGACAGAAAGTGATGGTATAATATTTCCCTAACATTACTCGTGTAGCCCTTATTAGAGGTGTCGATTTCTATGGCTAAAATAGTGCCACACTGACGTACCTCTCTGATTTGAGAATGGGAAATTAATTCTTTAGCAAACCGCCCATGGGCTTTGACTATTTCTTTAATATTTGATTGACAACTTTGGTTTTCTAATAATTCTAAACTAGCGATAGCAGCACTACAGCCGATGGGATTGCCAGTGAATGAGTGACCGTGTAAAAAAGCACTACTTATGTCATTTCCAAGAAAAGAATCGTAAATATTTTGGGTACATGTGGTTAATGAAATGGGTACCGTTCCTCCTGACAAACTTTTTGAAAGACACATAAAATCAGGTTGATTGTTAAGCTGGTCACAGGCAAAGAAGGTCCCTGTTCTTCCAAAACCAGTCATGACTTCATCGGCAATGCACAATACTTCTTTCTGTTGGCAGAGAGCAATCATCTCGTCTAGTATATTAGCAGAATACATTCTCATACCGGCGGCTCCCTGTACTAAGGGTTCGAAAATAAAGCAGGCTACATCGTCTTTTTCTAGGGCTTTTTTTAATGTGTCAACGGTTTGTTTCTCATTAGACGGGAAGGGTAAGTGGACTACCTCAAATAAATAGTCGGTAAAGTGGGCCGAAAAAATACTTCTTCCCCCAACAGACATAGCTCCAAAAGTTTCACCGTGATAGCCACCATCTAATGCTAAAATCCTTTGGCGTTTTTGTCCCTTATTTCGCCAATATTGAATGCTCATTTTTAAAGCTATTTCCACAGCCGATGAGCCATCACCTGAGAAGAAAAACTTTGCCTGATTTTTAGGCAAATACTTACTCAACTTTCTGCATAATTCAGTAGCTGGTTGATGTGTGAAGCCGGCAAACAGAACGTGATTTAGAGTTTGTAATTGCTTGCTTACTTTCTCAGCGATGTACGGGTGGCTGTGTCCATGAATATTTACCCACCATGATGATATAGCGTCAATGTATTCCTTGCCATCTTGGTCGTAAACGCAGCTACCACTTCCTCTAGTGATAGGAATAGGGTTTGATGATTGCATTTGAGTAAAAGGGTGCCAGATGTATTGCTTATCGTCTTTTAAAATACTCATGTGCCTATAATTCTATGTTTTTAGCCATTGCTTTAATGCCTTGCTTATTTATAATATCCATAGTAGGAATTCTAGCTATCATTTCTAAGCCTGTTGTTGAGAGTATTATACTTTCAGTGTCGTGGTTTGGAGCTCCGTTGAATATGATTCCTTTTACAGGAATGTTTCTTGATTTTAACGCTTCTACACTCAATAAGGTGTGATTGATACTCCCTAGGTAATGCTTGCTTACTAAAATGACTTCTAACTTAAGGTGTTTGATAAGGTCAATGATACATTCTTTTCTGTTAAGAGGTACTAATAATCCACCCGCACCTTCGATAATCAATGGTCGTAAGGTGTTTGGTAAAGATATAGATGAAAGGTCAATATTAAGCTGCTCTTTTTCGGCGGCAGCATGTGGTGACATTGGTCGCTTCAATCTATAGGATTCGGGATGTATTTGACTGTTTTCATTACTTATCAAATTTTTCACTTTTATACTATCGGATTGTTCTAAATCTCCGGCTTGTATGGGCTTCCAATAATCAGCATTTAAAGCTTCTGTTAGTATAGCCGATATTACGGTTTTACCAATCTCGGTTCCTATGCCACTTACAAAGTATTTCATTGGTTTTTATTTATCTGTTCACAGAGACGAAGTATGTCCGCTTTGGTGTTAAAAGCATGTAAGCAAATACGTATTCGTTCAGCACCTTTGGCAACTGTTGGGTGTAAAATGGGTCGAATATCAAATCGGTGTTCCTGTAACATAAAGGCGAATTGTTTGGTTTTTTTTATTCCTCCAATCACAATACATTGAATGGCAGAATGACTGTCTATAAGCATGGGGTGTTTACAGTGTTCCCTGAAAAGGTGAATGCGATCTTGCAGTGCTTTTCTATCTTTTTTTTCTTTAAGCATTTCGTAGCCCCATTGAATTCGTTTAATGGAATGTGGTGGAAGAGCAGTGGTGTAAATGAATGGTCTTGAATAATTGATTAAAAAATCTATTAGTGCCTTACTGCCAACAACAGCGGCACCATGACTGCCTAGGGCCTTGCCATAAGTATAGATACGTGCAAAACAGTCCTCATCTTTGGCTAGACCAGCTCCATTTAATCCGAAAACTCCTAGAGCATGGGCTTCATCTACTATTAGTTTGGCTTTATGCTTTTTACAGCATTTGATGATATTGTCAAGTGGTGCCGTATCACCATCCATGGAATAAATACTTTCCACTATGACATAAACGGTTCCGCTAGCACGTTCGATTTTTTGTTCTAAATTGCTAACGTCATTGTGTATAAATGAGTAATTTCTTGCTATTCCAAGCTTAAGCCCATCTCGAATAGAGGCATGGCATAATTGATCATAAATAACGGTATCTTCTTTTTGTGGTATGCATGAGAGTAGACCTATGTTGGCCGTATATCCCGAATTAAACACTAATGCAGATTCAGCTTTATGAAATTGAGCTATCTGTTTTTCAACAGATTCATGTATTTCACTATTACCACTTAAAAGACGACTTCCAGTAGACCCAGAATTACTGTTACTTGACCAATTTTTTTGAGCAAATCCAAGATAATCGTTAGATGATAAGTCAATCAATGAGTCATGATTACTTAGTTCTCTATAGGCATTATTCCCCCTCCTGTCGCTTAATTTCTTATGTAGCTTATTATCTAGCATCAACAGTCAAATATAGCATAAAAAAAAGGTTACAATTGTAACCTTTTGGATGAGTAGTGAGTGTCTCCCTTAGTCGGCAAGTACAATCACTTTATTATTTTGCATTTCAATGACACCACCGTTAATTTCAAAATGTTCTGTGTTATTAGAGGAATCTATTACTCTTACTTGTCCTTTTGTCAAAGTAGAAATAATAGGAGCATGGTTGTTTAGTATTTCAAATTTACCATCAGTTCCAGGTAACTGAACTGAAATAACGTCACCTTCAAACACTTTTTTTTCTGGTGTGATAATCTCTAATTGCATAGCTATTTAATTATTTAGCTTCAGCTAACATTTTTTCACCTTTCTCTTTGGCCTCTTCAATAGTACCAACAAGGTTGAATGCAGCTTCTGGGTATTGATCCATTTCGCCATCCATAATCATGTTAAACCCTTTGATAGTGTCTTGAATATCAACTAATACACCTTTGAGGCCAGTAAACTGCTCAGCAACGTGGAAGGGTTGAGATAAGAAACGCTGAACACGTCTAGCTCTTGAAACGGCTAATTTATCTTCATCCGATAGCTCTTCCATACCAAGAATAGCGATAATATCTTGCAATTCTTTGTAGCGTTGCAATAACTCTTTTACTCTTTGAGCACAATTATAGTGTTCATCACCGACGACGTCTGGGGTTAAAATTCGTGATGTTGAATCTAGTGGATCAACAGCAGGATATATTCCTAATTCGGCAATTTTTCTAGAAAGTACCGTCGTTGCATCTAAGTGAGCAAATGTGGTTGCAGGTGCAGGGTCTGTCAAGTCATCCGCTGGTACGTAAACGGCCTGAACTGAAGTGATAGATCCATTTTTAGTAGATGTAATTCGCTCCTGCATGGTTCCCATTTCAGTAGCTAGGGTTGGTTGATAACCTACCGCTGATGGCATTCGACCCAGAAGTGCAGATACTTCCGAACCTGCCTGAGTGAAACGGAAAATATTATCTACAAAGAAAAGAACATCACGCCCTTTACCCTGTCCGTCTCCATCACGGAAATATTCGGCTAGCGTAAGACCTGAAAGGGCTACTCTGGCACGTGCTCCTGGAGGTTCATTCATCTGACCAAAAACAAAGGATGCTTTTGAATTTTCCATTTTGTCATTATCAACCTTTGAGAGGTCCCATCCACCTTCTTCCATTGAGTGTAAGAAGTCTGGGCCATAGTCTATAATGCCTGACTCTAACATCTCTCTAAGGAGGTCATTTCCTTCTCTTGTTCTTTCACCAACACCGGCAAATACAGACAATCCACCGTGACCTTTAGCAATGTTGTTAATTAATTCCTGAATAAGTACTGTTTTTCCAACACCAGCACCTCCGAATAAACCAATTTTACCACCTTTAGCATAGGGCTCAATTAGGTCAATAACTTTTATACCTGTGTACAAAACTTCAGTTGAAGTTGATAAATCTTCAAACTTAGGTGCTTCACGGTGAATAGGTAAACCATTTTCTCTGTTTAGGTCATCCATTCCGTCGATGGCATCACCAATTACGTTGAATACCCTTCCTTTGATTTCTTCTCCGGCTGGCATTTTTATTGGTGCACCAGTTGCCACAACTTCTATACCCCTTTTTAAACCATCAGTAGAATCCATAGAAATTGCTCTGATTGTGTCTTCACCGATATGTTGTTGGCATTCTAAAATCAGTTTTGTTCCGTTTTCTTTAGTGATTTCAAGAGAATCATAGATGTCGGGTAAGCCAGCTTCATTATTTTCAAAAGTTACATCGACTACTGGGCCAATGATTTGTGAAATTTTACCGTTATTTTGTGACATTTTTATATGATAAAATTAATTATTCGTTTTAGTTGAGTTTCGAGCAAAAATACACGAATTATTTAGTTTGTTGCAATGTTTTATTCATTAAATTAATTAGTACTTTTGAACAAGGTTTTAACAAAGAAATTTTAGTCAAATTTTGAAAATTTACCATTCTATAACTGATTTCAAAGGTGTAGAAAAACCAATTGTAACTACAGGGACTTTTGATGGCGTACATTTTGGCCATAAAAAAATCATTCAACGCCTGAACGAGTTAGCACAAAACCTTAATGGAGAATCGGTTATTTTGACCTTTTACCCTCATCCCAGAATGGTGTTGTTTCCAGACGATCACCAACTACAACTCATTAATACATTGGATGAGAAAATAGAACTTCTTGAAAAAGCGGGAGTTCAACATTTAATTATACATCCTTTTACAAAGGATTTCTCACGAACCACATCATTAAACTTTGTCAGAGATATTATAGTCAATCAGTTGAATACCCACAAGTTGGTCATTGGTTACGATCATCATTTTGGTCGAAACCGAGAAGGAACCTTTGAACACCTTAAAGAATTTGCCCCGGTATACGGTTTTAAAGTAGAAGAAATACCTGCTCAATTATTGGATGATGTAAAAGTCAGTTCTACTAAAATCAGAAAAGCACTTTTGATGGGAAAAGTTGACCTTGTTCACCACTATTTGGGTTATCATTATCTACTGACTGGAACTGTGGTGATGGGAAATAAAATTGGAAGGAAAATGAACTTTCCAACCGCAAATCTTCAAATTGATGATACTACTAAATTGATACCCAAAGCTGGTGTTTATGCCGTGAAGGTAACCTTTGAAAATGACACATTTGGTGGAATGATGAACATAGGTGTAAATCCTACTTTAGGGAAGAATAAACAGACTATTGAAGTTCATATTTTTGACTTTGACAAAATAATTTATGATAATAAGATATGTGTTCAACTGATTAGTCGGTTAAGAGACGAGATTTCTTTTATGGATATTGAAAGTTTAAAAAAGCAATTAGAGAAAGACAAATTATCAGCCCTGAAGTTGTTAGCATAAAAAAAGCCCTCATTTGAGGGCTTTTTTTACATGTTTACTCCATTATTAAAATCCTAATGTAAGTCCAACTAAGAAGTTTCTTTTGGCTTGCGGGAAATAACCAGCCATATCATAGCCCCCTTGACTATTTGCTGTCACATATGGATCGTCAGGTCTTGGATCATAACCATCCGATTTAAAACGATAAATCCAGGCATTGTTGACGTAGTTTTCATCCAATAGATTATTAACCTGAATACTCAGTTTAGCAGTTTTGAATAATTTAGTTTCAATATTCCAAATGGCTCGTCCGTGATGTACAAGATAGGCCTCCAGTTGTCTATCTTCACTGGACGTATTATCTATGTATTGGTCGCCTACGTATTTCGATATCAATTGAAGTTCAATATTTTTATTTAACTGGTAATCCAATTTGCTGGCCCAAATCAGTTCTGGAGAAAAAGCAATGTCTGTATTTTCATAATTAACAGTCTCCTGCCCCCATGTGTCCCAATTATCAATGTATTCGGTATATTGAGCTATGGTATTTTGGCTCATTGAGACATTCCCAGACCAATCCCATTTGTTATTGATTTTGATACCTCCTTCTATTTCAATACCTTTTCTTTCTGAGTAGTCCACATTTTCTCTGGTGTATTCGCCTACATCATTTATTTTACCGGTAAGGATAAGCTGATTGTCATAAATCATATAATAAGCTGTGGCTGAAATAGCGTAGTTTTTTCGATTTAGCTTATAGCCAATTTCAGTATCGAAAAGGGTTTCATGCACTGGTCTTGAGTTGGGCGACGAATCCACAAAATCACTTCTGTTGGGCTCTCTATTAGCCACTGCAAATGAGGCAAATGCACTGCTTTCATTATCTATCTGGTAGAAGCCACCAAATTTGGGGTTGAAAAATGAAAATTCTACAGTATCTTCCAAAGCACTTCCGTTTTCATCCTTTCCAATAAATGAATAATCAATGTTTCGTTGCTGAATGTCGCCAAAAAGAGTTAGTTGCTCGTTATAATTATAAAACCCTTTAGCATATACGTTAAAGTCAGTTTTGATAGCATCGTTGTCGTAATAGACATGGCCCAAGGCACCATTGCTTGCAAATTCTGCCCAACGTACTTCTCCATAATGACGACCTTCATAGGTGTTCCATCCACCACCAACAATGTAATCCAACTTATCGATACTATTAGTATAAGAAAAAATAGCACCGTAAAAGTCGTTATCTAACCATTTTCTTCTTATGAGGTCAGTTTCACTGATGGTGTCATTACCAATGTAAACATCATTTAAGCCATAATCCGATAATGTCTCACCACCTTTGTATTGCTCATAATAGCCCTCGCCATGTGTAAAGTGTAAACCGAGGGTCAGTTTTGCCGAGGAACTCAATTGTTTGCTATAATGTGCCATGTAATGGTCTTGCCAATAATTATCGGTTTCATTTTCGTAGGTGTAGCTATTAAATGTTCTCAAGCTATCGTCATTGATGTATGCTAGTGGAACACCATTCCAGGCCTGATACGTTTTTTCTTTTCCAGAGATGAGAGTCAGTTTAAGCACTTCGTCATCACCATAGTAGCCACCAGAAAGATATAATGATTTTAAGTCTGAAGTAGCTCTGTCGATATAACCGTCGGATGAGATTTGTGATACTCTTCCATCCAAGGTGAATTTATCCGCTATCAGACCAGTACCAAATTCAACATTATTTTTCAGTGTTTTGTAGGAGCCAACTGTATTATTAGTGGTAGCGTAAGCCTTGGTTCTCAGTCCTTGAGTTTTGAGGTTAACAGTAGCACCAAATGCCGCCGCACCATTAGTAGAGGTACCTACCCCTCTTTGAATTTGGATATCTTCTACTGAAGAAGTGAAGTCGGGCATATTGACCCACCATACGCCTTGTGATTCGGCATCGTTGAGCGGAATACCGTCGATGGTAACGTTGATTCTGGTAGCGTCGCTACCACGAACTCTAAAGCCTGTGTAGCCAATGCCGGCACCGGCATCAGAAGTTGTCACTACCGATGGTGTCAAAGAAAGCATGTAAGGAATGTCTTGGCCTAAATTCTGCTCTTCCAATTGCTCCTGAGTAATGTTGGTAAACGACATGGGTGTTTGTTCAGTAGCTCTCAGAGCGTTGATGTTTACCTGCTGTAGTTCAGGATAAATGATGAGTGTATCGGACTGTTGTGCAGACAGATACGTGCACGAAGCTAATAAGCTAAGGCAGAGAAAATGTTTAAATGTCATTATTGTTGGTTTTTAGTTAAACACTACCACTTGCACGGAGTTGCTAGTGGATAATTATGTAAAACTCCCTTCCCTTCCAAGAATTACCTTGGCAGGTTCAATGGGTATGATCTCAGCCCGTAAAGGCACCCCGTAAAGATGGTACAAATATAATTATTTGTATGATAATTAAGTGATGAAAATTAACATAACTTAAATTGTTAAAAAATTATCTGACTAGCTTAAGTAAATGTGCTGTGTAACATCCTTTTGGCACAGCAGTTACCCTAACCCCAAGCTAATCAAAGCTAAGCATGGTCTCTTTACTCAATTGGTCAAAACCAATAAAAACTTAGTTTTTTGCAATTAATTAGTTTTTGGAAGTATAAGGTTTTTACAGGTGAAAATAAATTTAAAAACTGAAAAAATTCGATAATTATCGATCAGTGATCAAGGTATTGGTCTAGTAAATTAATCGCTAGCTGAGTCCGATCCACTCCGCTGATAATAGAATACGATTTATTATATTTTTTCAATTCGCTTTGGTATCTGTCAAACAGTTCTTGTCGGTGGTCTGGGTGTTCTCTTTGACTATCCTCCTCCCATGGTAAATCAATATTACACAATAAATAATGATCGTAATAGCGTTGTGATATTTGTTCCAAAATCCATGGGTGACACCTTCCGTATTTAAATTCACTCCATACCTTACAAACTATTAGGTCGGTATCTAAAAAAAGGAAGTGGCTATTAGTGGAGAGAGTGTCTTCTAGTTCTATTTGGTTTTTGGCAATAGTCAGAATGTCTGACTCATCATACTCCCTGTCTAGTTGGTCGATATATTCTCGGGCGTATTCGTAGGTAAATGGCATATTATAATGCTTAGATAGAGCCTCAGTTAGGGTGCTTTTTCCTGTACTTTCAGGGCCAATGATGACTATTTTCTTCATGGGCTAGAAATTAGGCTTATCTTGTAAGTCTGAATTGGCCATTTTTAATGTAAACACTAGTTTATCGTTAGTCAAAAAAGTGGCTTTCATTTCCTGATTTATGGCTCGCATGATATGGTCGTAGTCTCCAAATACTTGTGTGCTCATTCCGTTGGTTTCGACTTTAATAAAAGGGTGTGAGCGTAGTTTTTTTATGAATCTTATAATAGGTTCTTCATAGCCTGCATTGAGTGGATACATGCTAATTTCTAGAGAGCATTTCATTTTTTGTATTGATGTTATATTGATGTATGGATCGTGCTATGTCCTCTATTAATTGTGGTGATTTTTCAATACTATTACCCACTACAATGATATCTGCTCCAGCTTTGCAATTTTCTAAGGCTTTTTCGGGTGTACAAATACCACCACCGATTACAAGAGGGATATCTATGGATTGACTAACCATATTTATCATTTCTTCAGAAATGGGTTTTTTAGCTCCACTTCCACCATCCATAAAGATAAGCTTAAGACCTAAAAGTTCACCTGCCATAGCTGTGCAAACAGCCACATCATTTTTCTCACGAGGAATTGGAGTGGTATTGCTCATGTACGATACGGTAGTCGGATTGCCGCTATCGATGAGCATGTAGCCGGTAGATATAACCTCCAAATTTGAGGCTTTTAAAATTGGAGCTGTAATAACCTGATTGCCAATTAGCATTTCTGGGTTTCTTCCAGAAATTAGTGACAGGAATAGAATAGCATCAGCATTGTTGTTGACCTGCATAGTATTGCCAGGGAATATTACAACAGGTATATTACAATTAGACTTGATTGTAGAAATACACTCATTCATGCTATCTGTTGTGAGTAAGCTGCCGCCAACATAAAATAAATCCACATTTGCCCTAACAGCTCTCTCAATAAGTTCTAACAATTCATCAGAAGTTTGCTTATCTGGATCAATTAGAACTGCAAAGAGTTTATGAGAACTTTTTTTCTTTGAAAGAATAAATTCGTAAATATTCATAGCCACAAATGTAATTAATCGTAGTAATACACTACAAAGTTATCATTAAATTTTTCATAGTTTAAAGTATACTTATGGTTGTTCATAGAGCTGTCAATGGTGTTTTTATTAATAGAAAGAATACTCAAATCGCTGACAATGTTGAGAGAGCCGTTTTGGTGAATTTTGAATAAACATTCTTTAGCAGACCAGCAAAGTGTAGTTAATTCTTTAGTGTTAGCCCATACTTGTTCCTCTTTTGAAAGAAATCTTGGAGCCACTTTTTTAGTCCTTTCACTGATTTTTTCAATGTCTACTGCCGCACGATGAGGTGTGATTAATAGAGCTAAAAAATCCACCGTATGTGAAATTGAAATGCCTTTGCCGCTAGACAAAATTGGGGCTTTATTAAGTTTGTAGGACAGCCTTTCGTTGGGGTAATGTTGTTTTAGAATTTGTTGTGTGCCAACTATCTCTCTATCTCTTTTACTAAGATTATTGAACTCAAAAGAGTTCATAGGCTCAATAATGAGGTGATAATGTGGTGTTTTTTGGTCCAAAAGATGAAAAGTTTTGTGCTACAAAAATACGCATAATGAAAAGTATATTTAGTATTTTTGTACCATCAAATAAATTTACATGAAATCACAAGTGGAAAAAGTAGCATACAAAGTTAAAGACATTACTCTAGCTGACTGGGGTAGAAAAGAAATTAAATTAGCCGAAGCTGAAATGCCAGGCTTAATGGCTCTACGTGAGGAGTTTGGTCATCAAAAACCGTTAAAAGGGGCTCGAATTGCGGGTTGTCTTCACATGACTATTCAAACAGCTGTTTTGATTGAAACACTAATAGAATTAGGAGCCGAAGTTAGTTGGTCGTCTTGTAATATCTTTTCGACACAAGATCATTCCGCTGCTGCTATAGCTGCTACGGGTGTGCCAGTATTTGCTTGGAAAGGCATGAATGAAGAAGAGTTCGATTGGTGTATTGAGCAAACGTTATTCGCGTTTGAAGGTGATAAACCATTAAATATGATTCTTGATGATGGTGGTGATCTTACCAATATGGTATTCGATAAATATCCTGAGCTAGCAGAAGGAATAAATGGCTTGTCAGAAGAAACCACAACAGGAGTACTTCGTCTGTTTGAAAGAGAAAGAAATGGTACCCTATATGTGCCAGCTATCAACATAAATGACTCAGTCACAAAGTCAAAATTTGACAATAAATATGGGTGTAGAGAATCCTTAGTAGATGGTATCAGAAGAGCTACCGATGTTATGATTGCTGGAAAGGTAGCTGTAGTTGCTGGTTTCGGGGATGTAGGTAAAGGTTCGGCTGAATCTTTGAGAGGCGCTGGAGCTAGAGTCATAGTAACAGAAATTGATCCAATTTGTGCACTTCAAGCAGCTATGGAAGGGTATGAGGTAAAGAAAATGAAAGATGCAATTCCAGAAGCTGATATTGTAGTAACCGCTACAGGTAATAAGGATATTATTTCAGGAGATCATTTTGAAATTATGAAAGATAAAACTATAGTATGTAACATTGGTCACTTCGATAACGAAATTGATGTAGCATGGCTAAACGATAATTGGGGTGAATCTAAAGATACCATAAAGCCTCAAGTTGATAAATACACCATTGGAAATCACGATATTATTTTATTAGCAGAGGGTCGATTAATTAACTTAGGTTGTGCCACTGGTCACCCTTCATTTGTCATGTCTGCTTCTTTCACGAATCAGGTGATTGCTCAAATCGAATTGTGGAACAATATCGATAATTACGAAAAGAAAGTGTACACTTTACCCAAGCATTTAGATGAAAAAGTTGCTCGTCTACATTTAGCTAAAATTGGAGTTGAGTTAGATGAGTTAGATAAAGATCAGGCAGACTACATTGGTGTTCCAGTAAATGGTCCATATAAGCCCGAATATTATAGGTACTAATTTTGTAAATTCAGAAATATATCATAAACTTGTTAGCACTATAACAAGTTTATGATATGAATTTTCACGTCTTTTTGGTTGTTTTATCAACCTTTTTTATTTCTTTTTCTGCTTTATCACAATGTGTTCCTGACGAAACATACATTCCTGTGTCTTCTAATTATGGACTGTCACCTGATACTTTGGTTGATGGTGCAATGGCTCAACCCTATTTTCAAGAATTAACATTTTATTTACCTCTCGATACATTGGTAGAGGTAGACGGTTTCGGAGAAAACTTAATTGAATTTGTAGATTATCATATTACTTCCATAACCTTGCCAATTGGCATGACTTGGGAATGTAATAACAGTGAAGACCAATGCCACTATGATCCAACTATTTCACAATATGGCTGTGTTGTTTTAGGTGGTACTCCATTTGAATTTGGCGAGTTTGATGTGGAAGTGACTGTTGAGGCAACTCATACACTTTCCTGGCTCGCCGGAACGGAAATCATTTCCTTTAATTTACCATTGACTATTTTACCCAATCAGTCTAGCAATGAAGGTTTTTCCATGGCTAATTTTTCTGGTTGTACTCCCTTAAGCGTTGAGTTTATTAATAATAATACAGGATTAGCAGCGTATAGTTGGGATTTTGGAAATGGAAATTTTAATTCATCAGAAAACCCTCCTGCTCAATTGTATTCTGAGCCGGGAACTTATGTAGTTTCGTATTCAGCTTATTCTACAGCTGAGTCAATATACACTCTCCAGTCAGTAGTGATTAATGGTTCTGATAATTGGTACGATTTTGGTGATGATGGTACATCTATGACGCCTGATCATTTTTTTTATATTTTAAATCAAGAGGGTGTTGTTGTTTATTCATCTGTTGTTCAGGATAACGTTGATCTGCCAGCATCTTTTAATGATATCGGACTTAATTTAGTTGATGATAATTATTCAATAGAGGTGTGGGATGATGATACCTATTTTGTCTTTGGGGTAGAGTTAGGTACAGATGACAACCTAGGAAGTTTAAGCTTTAATTCAAGTTCTTCGAATATTTCAGCTAATGGTTTGTCTATAAGCTTTGATATTAGTGAAATACCTCCAATTCTATTGACCGAAAACACCGATACAGTTTACGTTTACGAAAACCCGTCTCAACCGACAATTAGTTATGATGATATAGTTGGTGAGTTGATTTTAGATTTAGATACTCAAAATGTAAGCTATCAATGGCACCAAGACCAAACACCATTGCTAGGCTCAACGGCCAGTTCACATACTCCAGAACATTCTGCCTTTTACAGTGTGATGGTAACAAATGAATATGGCTGTATAGCATTTTCAAATGAAGAGATGGTTATAGTCTGTGATGATGAATTTATGCCCCAAATCAGTTTATCGAATGACACATTATTCGCTGATGTTTTTATAAATCATATTTACGAATGGAGTTACAATAATGAAATTTTAGATCAAGATGGAGAAGTGTGTGTCATTTCACAGGAGGGTCAATATAGTTTAACACTAATTGATGAATGGGGCTGTGAATACAAATCTAACGAAGTGGTCTATAATATACAGTCTGTAAACGAATTCAATCAAAGTTTACAAGTCTATCCAAATCCAACAGATCGTTTCGTTATTCTTGAAATTAATACAGAATTTACTAGTGGTATAATAGAGGTTTATAACCTACAAGGTCAAAAAGTATTAAGTCAGATTTTAGACAAAAACACAATCCGATTAGATCTTGATAAATTTGATACAGGGGTATACTACCTAAATGTAAATATTGAAGGCTCATTTATTAGCAGAAAACTATTTATTAATTAATTGCTTATCTGAATATATGTGCCGTCAAAGTAAGTAGCGTATTGCTTTAAGGGTAATAGTGCAGGTCCGTCAAAAGGAGTGCCGTCTTCTAGAAGGAATTTTGAGGTACAACAGCTATCTATTAAAAAAGTTGGACTTATTTCATTATCCAGTTCTACAACTGCACAGTCTTCGTTAGCTTTATAACTACAACATCTTTCATAGGCCACATACTCGTTGCTATATTTATGATAAATAATAATGCCTTTTACGCCATAATTGGATGAAGTGTAAATCGCATTTCCAACTCCACCAATTTCAGAGGCTTGAATTCTGAAATTTACATAAACATTAGGAATGATATCGTCTTTTTCAGTGCATGAGACTAACACAAAAGTTAAAAAAAATAATATGGAATATTTATTTATCATTAAGCATAATATTTGACTATGTAATTTTACAATTTTTTAATCAAAGCTTAGCTAAATTTTTATAATATGTATATATTTACGAACTTTTGTAAAGTACAAACATGAATAGAATTCTATAAAACTATGTTCAACAAATTTTACTTGACAGCAATAATTTTCATATTTACTGCTACCACAATATTTGCACAATCAGGATCATTGGAAGGAAAAATTACTGACAAAAATACTGGTGAGTCTGTTCCTTTTGCCAATGTTGTTGCAAAGCGAAACGGTAATCAGGTGGCAGGGGTTACTTCTGATTTTGATGGAAATTATACCATAAAACCACTTGATCCCGGTACCTACGATTTATCTGTTTCTTTTGTTGGGTATGGCCAAGTGACACTAGAAGGCATAGTGGTGTCATCAAATAAAATTACATTTAGAGATGTTCAAATTTCAGAAGGTATTGACATTGAAGAAGTTGTTATTAAAGATGAAAAGCCTCTTTTAGACCCTGACAACTTAGGGGGTAAAACAGTAACCAGCGATGAAATTAAAGCTATGCCAACACGAAGTGTAGCCTCAGTTGCGGCTACTGCTGCAGGGGTTTATCAAAGTGATGAAGGTTCGTCTATTAACATCAGAGGTTCGCGATCAGAAGCAACTGATTATTATGTCGATGGTATAAAAGTAAGAGGTAGTCTAGCACTTCCTCAAAGTGCAATCGAACAAATCACAGTTATGTCAAGTGGGTTGTCGGCCATGTATGGCGATGCGACAGGAGGTATTATTAGTGTAACTTCTAAAGGGCCATCCAATCAATTATTTGGTGGTGCTGAGGTGGTGAGTTCCCATTTGTTTGATGACTATAATTATGGCTTAGTTGGATTTAGTTTGTCAGGTCCAATTTACAAGGAAATTAAAGACGATGGTTCAAAAGGAAGAGCAATACTAGGTTATTTCTTAGCTGGAGAAGGTCGAAATATTGCTGATAATAGCCCATCGGCAGTTGGGGTTTGGAAAATTAAAGACGCTAAACTAGACGAGTTAAAAGAAAACTTATTTGTGGCTGTTCCTAACCAACAATCTTCAACAGTAGGCTTATTAAGTAATGCTTCCTTTTTGCGAGCTGATGATTTTGAAAACATACAGGCTAAATTAAATACCCAAAGTTCTGGTTATAGTTTTTCTGGAAAAGTAGATTTTAAACCTACTCTAAAAACCAATTTGACAGTCGGTGGATCTGTTAATCATTCAGTAGATAATCCTTTTATCTATACCTACTCTCTATTGAATTGGAATAATAACCCACAAGAAGAAAGAAACACCTGGAGAGCCTACACTAGATTCACTCAACGCTTTGGTTCACAGGAAGGTGATGAGGAATCAGCTTCAAATATCAAGAATGCTTATTATACTATATCAGCCGACTACACTAAATTTAAATTTGAAAGAAGGAACCCTAATCACGGTAGCGATTTGTTTAAATATGGTCATGTAGGAAAGTTCAATTCATACAAAGATAAATTTTATTTCTTCGGAGAAGATACTGCATCTGGAAGAACTGGCTTTATTCATGGTGCCTTTGTTGATACTCTTTTAACTTTTGATGGTTCTAATTCATCTAATCCTGATTTAGCAGCTTATACCCAACAATATTATGATTTGTTCGAAGAAAATGAGCTACCCAGTTTGGCATTTGGTGGTAGTGGAAGAAATGGAGTCATAAGAACGTTCAATGATTTAGGAGATTTAGGTTTGATTAATGGAGATTCACCCCGAAATCTTTATTCATTATACTATAATTATGGTGATCAGTATGGATCATATGGAAAACAAGACTTAGAGCAATTTTCCATGAAAGCAATGGGTTCTGCTGATATTAAGGACCATGCTATTCAGTTTGGATTTGAATACGAAAAACGAACCGATAGAAGTTGGTTTGTATCACCAAACCCTTTGTGGGGGTTAGCTAGGCAATTAACCAATTTCCATATTCAAGAATTAGATTTGGCTAATCCATACATTATTGAAAATGGAACATTTGATACTATTTATTACGACCGTTTAAATAATAAAGATGCACAAACAAGATTTGACTGGAGCATAAGGGATAAGTTCAATATAGGAGAAACAGAATACATAGATGTAGATTCGTTCGACCCCTCTGACCTGTCAATAGACATGTTTAGTGCTGATGAACTAAATGAAAATGGCTTAATCAGCTATTACGGGTATGATTATACTGGAAATAAGTTAAATAGTGTAACCACAATAGAAGATTTCTTTTTCCAAAAAGTAGATCGAGATGGTGATGGTGTAGCTGATGATTTTAGCCGAAACATTGGTGCCTTTGAGCCCATTTACACAGCTGGTTATATCCAAGATAAATTTGCATTTGATGATTTGATTTTTAATATCGGTTTACGTGTAGATCGTTTTGATGCTAATCAATCTGTACTGGCTGATGAATATTGCTTATACCAAGCCTACACGGCAGGTTCAAACGCTGACTTATTATCTTCAAGTGACTATGAAAGACCAAACGGTATCGGTGACGATTATGTAGTTTATGTCAATGACTTAGAAAATCCAACCGAAGTTGTTGGATATAGAGACGGGCAAAATTGGTACGATCAAAATGGAGAATTAATAATTGATCCAAAAAGTTTAGCTCAGGCGTCAACTACCGGTCAAATTACACCCTATTTAGTAAATCCAGAAGATAGTGTTAGTATTCCGGTATTTGCAGACTATGAACCTGAAACCGTATTCTCACCGCGTGTTTCTTTCTCATTCCCGATTTCAGATGAGGCTCAATTCTTTGCCCACTACGATGTTATTACACAAAGACCTCCAAGCGGAAATAGAATCGAACCCGTAGATTATCTTTACATAGAAGACAGAGTGGGTGCATTGATAAACAATCCAAATTTAAAGTCAGAAAAAACTGTAGATTTCGAATTAGGGTTCGCACAAACTTTAAATCTAAATTCATCATTAACAATTTCAGCATTTTACAGAGAGTTGAGAGATATGATTCAAATTGTTAGAACGAATTATTCTTATCCAGTTTCTTATTTGACCTATGGAAATATTGACTTCGGGACTGTCAAAGGTATGTCAGCCACTTATGATTTACGTCGTACTGGAAATGTGACAATGTCAGCCAACTATACCTTACAATTTGCTGACGGAACAGGATCATCATCTAGTTCCGGACTAAGTTTAGTTAATACTGGACAACCCAACTTAAGAACAACAATACCTTTAGCATACGATCAACGCCACTCATTTAATTTAAGTATGGATTACCGTTATGCTAGTGGCAAAGATTATACAGGACCAGTCTGGTTCGATAAGCAAGTTTTTGCCAATGCTGGTGCTAACTTTGTAATTGTTGCCGGCTCAGGAACACCTTATTCAAAGCAATCTAATATAACCCAAGAGGGTGCATTTGGAATTAATGATCGTTCTGTTTTAGAGGGTAGTATTAACGGTTCAAGATTACCATGGTCTGTGCGAATCAATACTAAAATAAATAAACGATTTACACTAGATGTAGGCCAGTTAGATAACAAAAGAAAGCTTGGTTTTAATGTGTATTTACAAATACAAAACTTACTGAATACTAAAAATGTTCAATCAGTTTATAGAGCTACAGGAAATCCTGATGATGATGGTTACCTATCTGATGTATCTGCTCAAACTGACATTGAGGCTCAAAATGATCCACAATCATTCAGAGATATTTATTCGATGAAAATTAATAGTCCATTCAACTACAGTTTACCAAGGATGGCCCGATTAGGAATAGAAATTAACTTTTAGTCTAACTAAATTATATAGACATGCATAAAATAGTTTTATTAGTATCAATAGCTTTTTCATCCATAAGCTTAATAGCCAAGGAAAATATTGGTCATAACGCTAGCAACAACCAATCAAGTATGGCAAGGGTAGCTGCTGAATGTACCCCTTCACAGGCTAAAACAGATTTAAACATAAATAATGTCAGAACTACCATAATGGGTGCTGGTGATATGTGGTGGGATTTGTCTGAAGCTCGTTATGAAATTCCTAAAAATGGAAATAAACATTCAATGTTTGCTGGTGCCTTATGGATTGCAGGTATTGATGCTGGTGAGCAGTTAAAAGCAGCAGCTATGACTTATCGTCAAACCGGAAACGATTTTTGGACAGGTCCGTTAGACCCATCCGGAGAAATTGATGCTGAAACTTGTGACGATTACGACAAGCACTTTACGGTTACACGTCAAGAAGTTGATGAGTTCCTAGCATGGTTCAATGATAATGATGCATATCCAGACTATACTATACCATTATCTATCCAAAATTGGCCAGGAAATGGTGTTGATGGTGATTATCAATTCCTTGCTCCATACGTAGATGCTAATGATGATGGTGAATACAATCCTGCCGATGGTGATTACCCTAAATATGATATTGAAGGCAACTTAGATTGTAATGATGATGATTTAATCTATGGTGACCAAACTCTATATTGGATTTTTAATGACAAAGGAAACATACATTCTGAGACAGGTGCAGATCCAATTGGTTTAGAAATTCGTGCTCAAGCTTTCGCATTTGCTACAAATGACGAAATCAACAACATGACATTTTACAATTATAAAATAATCAATAAAGCAACAATTCAATTAAATGACGCTTATTTTGGACAGTGGGTCGATCCTGATTTAGGTAACTACTTAGATGATTATGTAGGTTGTGATGTAGAGAGAGGGTTTGGATATTGCTTTAATGGAGACGATGAAGATGAAGGTTCATCTGGCTATGGCGTTACCCCACCAGCAATTGGGGTAGACTTTTTTCAAGGTCCTCTAGCAGATTCAGATGATGGCATTGATAACGATAGAGATAGTATTATAGATGAGCCAGGCGAGCAAGCTATTATGTCTCGTTTTGTCTATTACAACAACGACTTTACCGCAACTGGAAACCCAGAAAATGGTCAGCACATTTATAACTATTTGACCGGTAAGTGGAAAGATGGTTTAGAAATTACTTACGGTGGAAACGGTCGAGGTGGTTCAACTCCAGCTAAGTTTATGTTTCCTGGTGATACTGATCCATATGGTTGGGGAACAGATGGTGCGATTACCCAAGAATCATGGGATGATCCTGAAGGGTGGAATGAAAAAATTGCTGGTAATACACCGGCTGATAGACGGTTTGTTCAGTCTGCAGGGCCATTTACCCTTGAGCCAGGAGCCGTTAACCGAATTACCACAGGTGTAGTATGGGCCAGAGCAACCTCAGGAGATGCTTTAGAGTCTGTCAATTTGATACGTCTAGCGGATGATAAAGCACAAGCACTTTTTGATAATTGTTTTAAAGTACTAAATGGACCCGATGCACCAGATGTTGATGTAGTTGAACTTGATTCGGAATTAGTGTTAAACTTATCAAACGGACCTACATCAAATAATTTCTTAGAACAGTATCAAGAGTTTGATCCACTAATCATCTCACCAGAAGGTCAAAGCTGGGACCCTTATTTTACTTTCCAAGGTTATCAGATTTATCAATTATCCTCTGCATCGGTTAGTGTTACTGACTTGGATAATCCTGATTTAGCTCGTTTAGTGTATCAATGTGATATTCAAGATTCAGTAGAAAATTTAGTAAATTATAATTTTGATGTTTCAATTGGGGCAAACGTTCCTTCTTTAGAAGTATCAGCTTCTAATAAAGGTATTTCCCACTCAATAAAGATTACTGAAGATCAGTTTGCCGTCGGTAACAAGCAATTGGTCAATAATCAGACCTATTATTTCATGGCAACAGCTTATGGGTTTAATGAATATAAAAAATTCGATCCAACAAATCCAGATTTCTTAGATGGACAACAACAACCCTATAAAGCTGGTCGTAAAAATATTAAGGTTTACTCTGCAATTCCACATAAACCATTTACAGATAATTACAACGCTGAAGTTGGTGACGGAATAGAAGTAAAGCGAATTTATGGTGCAGGAAATGGTGGTTTTGAGTTAAAGTTGACTGAAGAAACCGAAAATGAAATTTTAAATTCATCAAATCATAGTTCAGAAGAACCTGTTTATGAAGCTGGTTTTGGTCCTGTAGATATCAAAGTTATTGATCCCGGTAGCTTAACTCAATCAGACTTTGCTTTAAAAATGTATGGAAAGGTATATAATGCCTCAGTATCTGATCCTCGCCATATTGTAGTCGATGAGAGCGTTACTAAGTGGGAACTTGTAAACCTGACTACTTCAGAAAGTTATATAGCCGATGCTAATATAAGTCAAGGCAATCAACAGTTATTTTCAGATTTAGGTTTCTCTGTAGAAATTTTACAAAGTGATCCTCCTGATTGGGATTATGATGAAAATGTTGAGAATTATGATAATAATAATGGATTGATATCATCATCTATTGAATTTAAAGATGAATATAACCCTTGGCTAACTGGTGTAAGAGATACCGATGAAGAAGATGGAGAGACTTCAATTACCACCACAAGTTCTTGGGGTAGAAATTGGATTCATGCAGGTTCTTTCGCAACTGCAGGAACTAATGTATTCAACGATATAATTGGAGATCCTAATGGCGATTATGAAACTGTAATTAATGGTACTTGGGCACCTTATCGATTTGTATCTTACTATAAAGATGGTCCTGCCTACGATAATACTAATGATTTTGATGATTCCCACCCACAGGCAAACTCAGGTAACAGATTGAGAAATACACTACAAAGTGTAATGGTAGTTATTACTGATGACCAGAGTAAATGGTCTAGATGTGTTGTGTTAGAATCTCAAGACGATCCTGCTTACTCCATTGGAGGAGTCGCTAAATTAGACCCAAGAGCAAGTGAATCAGTAGATAAAGATGGAAATCCTGATGGTTCAGGAACTGGTATGGGTTGGTTCCCTGGTTATGCTATCAATAAAGAAAGCGGTGAGCGATTAAATATAATGTTTGCTGAGGACTCGTGGTTATCTTCCGATAACGGAAGTGACATGATTTGGAACCCGTCTTCAAGGCTACAAACACAAATCCCAATTTTTGCTAATGGTAGTTACTTCTTGGGTGGTAAGCACTTCATTTATGTTCATTCTTCAAGCTATGATCAGGGTGTAAGTGCAAAAGAAGAAATTACCACAAACGCAAATACAAAACAAGAATTTTTCAAAAAAATGATGTGGGTTTCCGTGCCATTATTAAATAGCGGATATGATCATTTATCTTCTGATGTTACGATTAATATCGATATCTCTAGAGAGTATAGAGAGCAATTTGAAGTTGATGAAACAGAGTATACTGAAAATATTAGCATAAGTACAAGTGCAACACCTTTGAAAGATTATCTTTCTAATTACGATCAGCTATATGCATATGAAATCACATCTATAACTGCTTCAGATTCAATCAAAGTTAATGATGAATGGCGTGCGGCTAACAGTTTAGGTGATATTTACTATGTTGATAAGGTAAGTGGCGGTACTCAATCTAGTCCAGTAAATTTGACAGTTAGTTACCAAAAAATAAACTTTCCAAATTATCGTTTTTCAACCACTGGTATAGCACCAACAGTTTACACTGAAGAAAGTCAAGTTGATTCAATAATGGATTTAATTAACGTAGTTCCTAATCCTTATTACGCCTATTCAACCTACGAAGGAATTGAAAATGGTGCTCAGCTTGACTCACGTGTTAGATTAACTAATCTACCAGAGGAATGTATAATTTCAATTTATAGTTTAGATGGTTCATTAGTTAAACAGCTTAACAAAGACTCTGAAGGTTCGGCTACAATTGATTGGGACTTGAAAAATCAAAAAGGTATTCCTATTGCGAGTGGTGCTTATATTATAAATGTGAGTGTGCCGAGTTTGGGTAAAGAAAAGAATTTAAAATGGTTTGGTGTTTTACGTCCAATTGACTTAGACACCTTTTAATATTGATATTGTATGAAAATGATACGTACACTAAAATGTTTCGGGATATTGCTTTTAGCAATGTTGATGACAATTAACCTAAGTGCAGGTAATCCTGACCGTGTTGGTTCTGCAGGTGCTAGTCAGCTACTTATAAATCCATGGGCCCGATCTTCGGGTTGGGGAGGGGCAAACATTGCCTCAGTAAACGGTTTAGAATCTCTGTATGGTAACGTTGCTGGTTTGTCTCATACCGAGAAGACCGAAATTATTTTTTCAAGAACATCTTGGATAGCCGATATTCCAATTAATGCATTTGGATTTTCACAGCGTTTAAATGAATCATCCGTCTTAGCATTAGCCATATCCTCTATTTCTTTAGCGGACATTGTCAGAACAACAGAATTGTTACCAGATGGGGGACTAGGAACCTACACTATTTCAGCAACAAATGTTAATGTAGCCTATTCAAAAACATTTTCAAATAGTATTTATGGAGGATTTGTTTTCAAAACTATTTTTGAAGGGACTTCTGATGTAAGTGCTGGAGGTGTAGCACTTGACGCAGGTATTCAATATATTACTGGTAAGAGTGACCACATAAAGTTTGGTATTGCTCTCAAAAACATAGGACCAACAATGGTCTATGACGGTGACGGTATATCATTTAGAGGACAAGCTCCTGATGGTGAATATACCATGACTCTTGAGCAAAGAACTGATGCCTTTGAGTTGCCTTCCTTGTTAAATATCGGTGTTGCTTATGACTTACCAATGTTGCCAGAAAATCATAGACTATCAACAGCTGGTACATTTACCTCTAATTCATTTAAAAATGATCAATTCAGAGTTGGTTTAGAATATTCTTTTAAAGAATTAGTCATGATTAGAGGAGGATATGTTTACGAAAATGAAATTTCAGAGGGAAGTGTTGACCTAACTGGCCCCACCGCTGGTTTTACTGTAGAGTTACCTCTTACTGGCCAAACTACCTTTGGTTTAGATTATTCACTACGTCCATCAGAACATTTCGGACTACTTAATACTATTGGGGTCAGAATAGATCTATAATTAAATAAATTATTTTTAAATACGCTCGAAAGAGAAGGCTTTTGTCTTCTCTTTCGACTTTATAAATTACACAGAAATGAGTGATATTGTATATTATACTGAAGAAGGCTTGCAAAAATTGAAAAACGAGTTAGAATATCTAAAGACTACCGAAAGAAGGAATATTGCTAATCAAATTTCTGAGGCTAGAGATAAAGGCGATTTATCAGAGAATGCAGAGTATGATGCTGCTAAAGAAGCACAAGGTTTGCTTGAAGCAAAAATCGCTAAATTAGAATCTGAACTCTCTAGAGCCAGGATTCTTGATGAATCACAAATTGATATGTCAAAGGTGTTGATTATGTCCAAGGTAACTATTAAAAATACAGTTAATGGTATGACTATGACTTATGTTATAGTACCCGAAAGTGAAGCCGATCTTAAATCTAAAAAAATATCAGTCAGTTCTCCAATTGCAAAAGGATTATTGGGTAAAAAAGTAGGCGACCTTGCGGAGATAAAAGTACCTAGTGGTCTTATGAAATTTGAAATTGTAGAAATCAGTCGATAATGTCCACTATCTTTTCTAAAATAGTAAAGGGAGAGATACCCGCTTACAAAATTGCAGAGTCCAATGATTACTTAGCTTTTTTAGATATTTTTCCCTTAGTCAAGGGACATACTTTGGTCATACCAAAAAATGAAACCGATTATATTTTTGATATTGAATCAGATGAGTATAACGCACTTTGGGCTTTTGCACAAAAGATAGCCAAAGCACAAAAGGAAGTTATTGAATGTAATCGAGTAGGTGTAGCTGTTGTAGGTTTAGAAGTTCCGCATGCTCATATCCACCTCATACCAATAAATTCAATGTCGGACATGAATTTTTCTAATAATAAATTGACATTTACCCAATCTGAGTTTACACAAATTGCTCAATCAATTTCTGAAAAAGTCTTACTTTAATCGTTTAGGATTATCTTTTACAAAAGCCTGCCAACTTGAATATGATTTAGTCGATTGATTCGTATTTTTTTGAAAATAATGACAAACTGCTGCAGCTAATCCATCAGTAGCATCTAAATGCTTTGGTAATTCTTCTAGTTTTAATAGACTTTTTAGCATAGCAGCTACTTGCTCTTTTGAGGCTGTTCCTTTGCCAGTAATGGACATTTTAATTTTTTTTGGAGCATATTCAAATATTGGAGTATTTCTATACAGACCTGCAGCCATTGCTACACCTTGTGCTCTACCCAACTTTAACATTGATTGAACATTTTTTCCGAAAAAAGGAGCTTCTAAAGCCATTTCGTCTGCCTTATATTCATCGATTAATGAAATGGTACGCTCAAAAATGCGTTTAAGTTTATCGGCATGACTATTCAATTTTGCTAAGTGTATCACACCCATAGTTAGCATATTCATTTTATTTTCTTTGATATGAATAATACCATAACCCATAATAGTTGTTCCAGGGTCAATGCCTAATATAATACGGTCAGTGTTACTTTTCAATTTTGTAATATTGCTGTTATGCAAATTAGCAAAAAATTCACTGTATTAATCAAATTAATTATTGTTGCCTTAGCTTTTTGGTTTATATACAAAAAAGTATTTGCTAACGATAACTATTTAGAATTTAAAGTACAGTTTTTAAACTTTTCAGACCAAAAGAATTACTTTAATCTTATTCTTGTTTGTGGTCTAATGATACTAAATTGGTCTATAGATGCAATAAAGTGGCAATTTCTTATTCATCGATTAGAGAAAGTCAGTTTTTGGCTTTCCCTAAAAGCTGTATTTTTAGGTATTACAGTGTCTATTTTTACTCCTAACAGAGTTGGTGAATTTGGAGGGCGAGTATTTTGTCTAAAATATGCCAATCGATTAAAAGCGGTGTTAGTCACTATATTTGGAAATTTCACTCAGCTTATTACCACAGTTTTGTTTGGACTTTTAGCCTTATCTACATTCTGTTTAATGTATGACTCGCCTGATTTGTCATTGGTATCTAATTACAAAGTGTTAATAGTATTACTTTGTCTTTTTTCTGCGATATTATTAGTGTATATTGTTTTTAATATTACATTACTTTCTCCCTTTTTATCTAAATGGAATCGTCTTAAAAAATACCAAGACTACTGGCAGGTGTTTTCTACTTTTTCAAAACAGGAAATACTAAAAGTACTTATGCTTAGCGTAAGTCGATATTTAGTTTATTCATTCCAATTTTTCTTACTCATACGTTTTGTAGATATTGATATTAGCTTACTTCAATCATTCACAATGAGTGCATTGACTTTTTTATCACTTTCTATTATTCCTACAATAGCTTTAACCGAGATTGGAGTAAGAGGTTCAGTATCTTTATATTTTTTTGGTTTTTTGACCACAAATACAAGCGGTGTTTTAACAGCTACTTTTGCCTTATGGATTATCAATTTGGTTATACCAGCATTAGTAGGTTCATTTTTTGTTTATCAGTTAAAATTTTTTAGAAAATGATTGAGTTAGCCTTTCTAATTTTAGCTGTTTATGTAGGTCTAATTATTTTCTTTTTTCGAGGATGGAATAACTTGTCTCAGTATAAAGATGTTAATTTATGTGTTACTATTGTTATTGCTTTTAGAAATGAAAAAGAAAATTTACCACTGCTATTAAAGGACTTAAGTCAGCAAGATTTTCCGTTATCAAAACTTCAAATTCTATTAGTAGATGATAGTTCTGATGATGGCTACCAAGATATTTTGACCTCATATGAAAATATACAATGTATCAAGTCAGAAGGTAGAGGTAAAAAAACAGCCGTAGAAACTGGTGTTAAAAATGCAAAATATGACATTATATTAACCACTGATGCCGATTGTCGATTATCAAAAGATTGGGTAAAAAAAATGGTCTCCCCCTTAATAATGAACGATATTAAACTTGTTTCTGGTCCTGTTGCCTATTACAAGCTTGACTCCCTGTTTATGAAACTCCAAGCTATTGAGTTTATGAGCTTAATCGGTTCTGGTGCTGGTGCAATAGCTCAAAATAAAGGCTTTATGTGCAATGGGGCTAATATGGCCTTTCGGAAATCTATTTTTTCAAATACAGAGCAGTATATAGCCTCAGGAGATGATGTTTTTTTACTACATCATATAAAAAAAATTAAAGGAAAAATGGCCTTTGTTAAAGATAAGGCTGCCATAGTACGAACTCAGCCAAAAGCTAGCCTTAATGACTTTATAAATCAACGAAAACGTTGGGCCTCAAAAAGTTCGTCCTATAAAGATCGTACTGCTCAATTTGTATCATTACTGGTATTTTTGTGTACAGTGTTTATGTTCATACTTCTATTAGCAGGGCAATTTTCTTATTTATTACTATTTTTAGCTATTAAAAGTTGTATTGACTTTTTGTTCTTGAAAAAGCTATCATATTTTTTTAGTCACAAATCTATCTTATATTTATTTTTACCCCTACAGCTTTTGTATCCATTTTACATCATTTGGGTAAGTGTTAGTTCACAGTTTAGTACTTATGAATGGAAAGGGAGGAGGTATTCAAAATGAGTAGTTTGAATTATATAGCATGGCGAAAGTTTAAAAAGAACTTTCTGGGTTTGACTGGTGTTATTGTCATTCTAATTGCCATATTGATTAGTATACTTGGCTATTCTATATTGCCCGATTCTTCCCCATTTTCTAACCAAATGCATTTAGAACTCAGTAAGCAGCCCCCAGGTTTTACTACTGATATGTTAATGATAAAAAAGGAAAATGTATCCCACGTTCCTTTTTTTACAAAAATGATTTCCGGACAAGCTTCGTTGTATCAAATCATACCTATTAGACACTACAGAGTTCAGAACGACACCTTATTTTTTACATCCTATGAAAGTCAGTTTGAAAAGCTCTACACTTCTACCAACTATTTTATTGAATCAAAGACTTATTACTTTGGTACGGATACTTATGGGAGAGATTTATTAAGTCGTATCGTAATAGGTACACGAGTTTCTTTATCTGTGGGATGTATTTCAGTTTTAATTTCATTATTGATAGGTATTACTTTAGGCGCTTTAGCAGGCTATTTTCGGGGTAGGGTCGATGCTATAATTATGTGGTTAGTGAATGTAGTTTGGTCAATTCCAACATTATTAATGGTTATTGCCATTACATTGGCTTTGGGAAAGGGATTCTGGCAGGTATTTGTGGCTGTCGGCTTGACCATGTGGGTAGAGGTGGCTAGAATTGTTAGAGGAGAAGTACTTGCTTTGAGAGAAAATGAATTCGTAGAGGCAGCACAGTCATTAGGGTATCGTCATTTTAGAATTTTGTTTAGACACATTTTACCAAACGTTTTGGGTGCTGTAATTGTAATTTCAGCAGCTAATTTTGCTTCAGCCATTTTAATAGAGGCGGGATTAAGTTTTCTAGGAATAGGAGTACAGCCACCTATGCCATCATGGGGAACAATGATAAAAAATCATTATGCATTTATTGTAATGGGTAAAACATATTTAGCACTTATTCCTGGAATAGCGATTATGTGTCTAGTATTATCTTTTGTTCTTGTTGGAAATGCTCTTAGAGACGCTCTGGATGTAAAGCATTAAAAAATGACTAATCCACTTATGAAAATAATAGTACCAACTAGCATAAGTACTAAACAGTAGGGAAGTATCTCTTTTGCTTTAAGACCAGTGATTCCAAGTAGTGGTAAAGCCCAAAATGGTTGTAACATATTGGTAAGTTGATCCCCATAGGCTAATGCCATAACCGATTTCCAATAGGGAACGTTTAACTGACTAGCTGCTTCAATGATTATAGGACCTTGAACTCCCCATTGACCCCCTCCACTAGGGACAAAAACATTGACTATTCCGGCACTAAAAAATGTGAAAATAGGAAAAGTTGTAGTTGTCGATATATTGACAAAAAAGTCTGAAAAAATACCCACTAAGCCTGAACTATTCATTATGCCCATAATGCCAAAATAAAGAGGGAACTGAATAAGAATTCCACTTGCACCACCTATTGCCTGGCTAACTCCAGCTAAAAAGTTATAAAAACTACCATGTAAGGTTATGGCTAATCCAAGTAAAAATAAATTGATAAAGTTAGGCGTGATAAACGATAAGGAAATTTTTTCAGGTAATATAATGGCTTTGTAAATGCAGAGAAGTAAAATTATTCCACCAAAACAATAAGCAAGAATAGGAGAATGATCTAATCTTTCTGCACCATCAACAATTTCTGTTTGATGGTGTTTTTTATCCTCACTTACAATATTTACAGACTTTGAATTTGATCGTTTGCCTAAATAGTACATAATAGTGGGTAACACTATCAGAATTACTAATGAAACTGTAATATTCATTGAAGAGAAAATAGTCTCTGATTGAGAAATAACACCGATTTGATCTTCTAAAAAATGACCTTTTTCAGCAATTTTAATGGGTGCAGATCCTGAAATTCCACCATGCCAAACCATTAAACCTGAGTAGCCGGCAGCACCTATTAAGGGGTAGTTAAGTGGTAAATTGTTTTTTGAGGCATACTCTCCTACTTTTCGAGCAAAAATGGCTCCAAAAACCAATCCTAAACCCCAGTTAAAAAATGAAACTAAAAGTGTTAAAAATGTGACTAGAGCCGCTGCTAATGCAGTATTTTTGCAAAACTGACTGACCGTTTCGATTATACGACTTATAAAACGACTTAACGCTAGAACATGACCCAGTACGAGCATCAACATCATTTGAACGGCAAATACAAGAAGTGAGTTATTCCATAAACCACTTTCCCAAAAAGAAAGTAATTCAATTAGATTATATTCTTCTGGACTAAGAAAAAAAGCTAACACAAGTGTAACGATTGTAAGTAGTACTGCTATCGTAAATGGGGCGGGCAGTATAGTCTTAAACAGTCGAATTAGCTTAGCAGACATATTTTAAAATGGCAAATCGTCGTCTTCGTCTGCTTCTAGTGAATTTATTGGTGCTTGTGGCATATCTTCAACCACTGTTGCTGCTGCTCTATTTATTCGCCATGCATCAATGTTGTGGTAATACTTTCCATTGTATTCTCTTGAAGATAGGTTGAAGGAAACCTCAATTTCTGACCCTGGCTGGATACCGTCAAGCATGGCAATTTTATCATCACCAAACAAACTAAAACATACTTCCGGATTATACTGTGCTCCAGTATCAATCACAAAGGATTGTTTTTTCCACTCTTTACCGGCCTTACTTGTACCACTTTCTACATCTAGTGCTTTGACTAGCTTTCCTGTAATTGCTAAACTCATATTCTGTTATTTTTATCAATCAATAATATTTTCCAGGCTTCTTTTACCTGACCTTTTTTTAATAAATCTTTAGCTCGCTGATGAAGAGTATTTATTGAATCTTCATCTTGTGCATTAAAATTAGAAATAAATTCCTCATTTTGATATTCGTTTATGTAAGCTTTAATCTCATTATCAGTTGGAAGGTTTTCTATATTCCCAAGTATTCCTAAATCATTACCTGAAAGTATGTGACTGTGACGAATATCATCAGGAATTTGGTCTACACCTATACCTAAGTTACGAATAGGTTTTTCTACTTCAAAGATTGAGTCATTCGAGGCTCTACAATACCAATTGCCACCCATTCTTCCTACCAAGTCAATTTTATTAGGGTCAATTTTTCCATTTTCATCCAAAATTGCTGTATTTATGTGTATCATTTTGATTTCACAAATCACCAAATTGCCTGCTCCCCCTTCTTGACCTAATGCTATCACTTCATTGACTACACATTCCATCTGAACTGGCGATTCTTTTACTCTGTATGGTTTAATCAGTTCAGACTTTTCAGCCGTCAATCCAGATTTAATAAATTCATCTATACCCAAACCATATTCTGTACTTGAAAGTGAAGTTTGCTGTACAATATCGTGTGAAACGACATTAATGACTACTTCTTTATTTTTTAATACATTTTCAAGAGTATGTTTTGTAGTATTGTTACGTACCCTTCTGGCAGGTGAAAAAATTGCAATTGGCGGATTAGCACTAAACACATTGAAAAAACTAAACGGACTCAGGTTAGCTACGCCATTTTCATTAATAGTACTGGCTAGGGCAATAGGTCGTGGGCCAATTGCACTTAAAAGGTATTGATGTAAGTCGCCAACTGGCAAATCCTTTGGTTTTAGATGTAACATATTGTAAGATGTTGTTAAAGCAAAAATAGTATTTTGAGACAATTTGCATTTCAATAATTACATAATTATTTTTTGGAGCTGGATTAATGAAAAACTCTATATTTGCAATCCATTTTACTGCGGATGTGGTGGAATTGGTAGACACGCTAGACTTAGGATCTAGTGCCGCGAGGCGTGGGGGTTCGACTCCCTTCATCCGCACCATTTTAAAGCAACTCTCTTTGAGTTGCTTTTTTTTTACAGTATTGAAGAGATATCTAAGCAAACTATCTTATCGACAAGAATATTTAGTGCTTTAGCTATACGGACAAGATCGTCTTGTTTGATAGGTGTTTTTCCATTTTCTAAGCTAGAAATTTGCTTTTGACTAATACATAAACAAATTATCTATTTACTGAGATAATT
>JBMHBP010000012.1:0-95498 GCA_049890295.1 Flavobacteriales bacterium
AAACTCTAGAACGAAGTATGGTCAGAACCCAGGAGACGAGATTTCTTGGAGAATAAGAGGTGCTTGTGGTACTAACGGTACATCATGGGCTACTATCTTCACTCAGCCAGTGACATTTACACTAGGTGGAGCAAGATTAGAGAATAGTTCTGTGGCTAACTTGGATGTATATCCAAACCCATCGAGAGGAAAAATAAATATTCTTTTTAATTCGGATACTGAATCGGTAAATGAGATATCCATTTCTAATTATTTAGGTAAGGAAGTTTATTTCAAACAGTTCAATAATCTATCTAATTCTAATTATTCAACAGTTGACCTGACTGATAAAGCAAAAGGTATTTACTTAATCAGAATTAAAACAGATAGTGAAGTAATAAATAGTAAAATGACTATTCAGTAGTTTCTTTTTAATTTCTTTATTTAACTTAGCCTTATGATTATTTCTTTAGTTCTTATAAGTCTGTCGGCCTACTTAATTTGGAAGGCAAGTCACTCCTTTGACTTAGCAGCTTCTTATTTAACAAGAAATTTAAATGAAGGGATTAAGGGACCTACTATAAATGCAATTGCTAGCTCATTACCTGAGCTATTGATTTCATTTTTTTTTCTTTTCTACATTGGTGATATTAAAGGCTTTTCGGCTGGTTTTGCAACTATTATTGGTAGTTCAATTTTTAATATTGCAATGATTCCTACGATTTCGTTTATTTTTATCTATTATAAAAAAGGAACTAAACGCTTTCCAACTGATAAATCGATTATTGAGCAAGATGGCTTATTTCTAATTATAACTGAGGTTGCTTTGTTAATAGGTTTGTATTATGGAGGTATTTCAATTGTATTATCTTCTATTTTAATTTTACTTTATATTCTTTACATAGGTTTTGTTTTTTATAAGAGAGGTAATCAATCCGATAGTGTTTCTAAAGATTCTGGCTTTGAATATGATTATACTGATGATTCTTTTATTCAAAAAGTGTTGAAGGTTGATATTGCAGGATTGGTATTGAGTAATAAGTCTATTTCAAAAACTAATTCCATAAGCATTCTTATTATCTCTCTAGTTATTATTTCATTAGCGTGTAAGCAATTAGTAAGTAGTAGTGAACACTTATCAGAACAAATTGGTCTGAATATTTTCTTTGTTACTTTTTTTATTGCAGCTATTGCATCTAGTATTCCTGATACTATTCTTTCAATAAAAGATGCGTCTAATGAAAAATATAAAGATTCGTTTTCTAATGCTTACGGTAGCAATATATTTGACATTTGTATAGGAATAGGTCTTCCTGTTTTAGTGTACCTACTTATTAACGGTACTGAAGATATAGAGGTTAAATCTGATAATATCATACTGATATCTTCTATTTTACTCATTACTTTTACTATTCCAATAACATTAATTTATTGGCTGAAGCCTATAAACTTTTTTCGAAGTTTATTCATTATGCTACTTTATATTGTTTTCTTAACAATAGTCTTTTTACTTACATAGTTAATCGAGTTAAAAAGATTTTAATCGTTTAATTTTTATTTAACTAACTTTGAGCATATTATATCAAAGTACCCATGTCTAAAATAAATGTTTCAGTAGATTGTGTGATTTTTGGATTTGACGATAAGGAAAAACAACTTAAAGTTCTCACTATTGAAAAAAAAATTGATCCGTACTCCAATGATACTTCAACAGAAACCCAGTTTGCAATACCGGGCGACCTTATTGAAATTGATGAAGATATAGATATTGCTGCACAGCGAATTCTTTACAGTTTGACAAAACTCAAAAATTTGTATCTAAAACAATTTAAAACATTTGGTCATCCAAATCGGGTTAAGGAAGAAAAAGATAAAGAATGGTTAAATAACTTTAGAACAAATCCTGATGAGAGAGTAATTACAATTTCTTACGTATCTATTGTGAGAATGGAAGACTATACACCTGTTCCATCGTATTTTGCTCAAAACGTTAGGTGGTCTAGTATTCAGCGTATTCCAAAAATGGCATTTGACCATAATCAAATCGTTTCTGATGCAGTTGACTTTTTGAGAAAAGAAATTAATCATGAGGTAACTTCAGAACTCTTACCAAGAAAGTTTACCCTATCACAATTACAGGAACTTTACGAAATAATTTTAGATGAAAAATTGGACAAACGTAATTTTAGAAAACAAATTATTAGCAAAGGGGTAGTTGAAAAAACTAATGAGAAACAGCATGGTGTATCTCATAAACCTGCTGAACTTTATAAGTTTAACGAACAGTAAAGCTTACTGAACTAAGCTACTTGCTTTGTTAAAAGCCAATGAAGCTGGACCTAGTACGTTCATCTTTTCATCTAACAAACTAGAAATAGAATATTCTATTTTGCCTCTAAAGTCATTCAATAATTGTTTTTCTGACGAATTTTTAATTGTTGGTAAGTAAGTTTCTAGTGACTTTGAAATATTACCACAAAAGATAACAGCCTGCGGATTTAAAACATGAATGAAGTCTGCTAGTTTACTACCTAATTTATCAAATGTAGTTTCTAATATACTATGACAATTTTGGTCGCCGTTTCTAGCCATATCAAAAATCTTCTTAATGGAAGGGATATGATTAGGTTCAGAGGAGTTCAAACTTTTTATAGTAAGGGCATAAGATTTTTTAATTCCATTGGCAGATACAATAGTTTCTAAACAACCGACTCCACCACAATTACACTTTCTGTCATTACCCTCTATTTTAGTGTGGCCAAACTCACCAGAATAGCCGAATGCCCCTTCAAATAACTGATTATTTACAATAATACCACCTCCAAGGCCAGTACCAATTGTAATAAGTATAAAATCACTGTATTTTAAGCCTACACCATAGCGATTTTCGGCCAAAGCTGATGCATTTGCATCGTTTGAAAGGTAGGTAGGAATATTTAATTCTTTCTCTAAATGAGATTTTAAATTAAATGGCTCAAGATCAGTCCATGGAAAATTTACAGGACAAAATGTCTGACTAGAAGCATCGTAATTAGGTGCTCCAACTCCTATAGATTGAATATCATGCTCAACTGTCAAAGCATGAATGTTTTCAGTCAATAAATCGATATAAGACTTAAAAGAATCGTTTCCTTTAGTTTTGAATTTACTGGTTTGGACTATACCTAATTCTGAATCTACTACTCCTAATTCTGTATTGGTTCCACCTATATCTACACCTATTACTTTCATCTTTAACTACCTATTTTTGATTTTACATTTTCTGAAGCTTCCATTCTAATTTTACCAATAATTAGTAATTCAGCCGCCGCTTGGTTTGTACTTAATGGTACATTGTGACTATCACATATATTGAGGAGTTGTATTATATCCTCATGATATGGTTGAATGATGCTTGGATCTCGAAAGAAAAACACTATTTCAACTTCACCATTTTTTATCATTTCGATAATTTGAAGGTAACCGCCTTCAGCCCCTTTCCTCACGTGAGTTAAAGGCAGGTTGAGTTGACCTACCTCTAGAAAGTCTGCCGTTCTACCAGTAGCAACTATCTCTCTACCGAAAAACCAAGATTTTTTATCTTTTAAGAACTTTAAGAGGTTAGGCTTAAAATTATCATGTGCTATGACTACAATTTTACTCACTTTACACACTCATTTTATTTACTATTTTGACCTTAAGACACAGATCTAAAAGACGTGTAGAGTAAGCGGTTTCATTATCATACCAACTAACTAGCTTTATGACGTTTCCGTGTACTTTTGTCAATTGACTGTCAACAATAGAAGATTCTTTTCTACCTACTATATCGATCGATACTAATGGTTCTGAACTAACGGCCAAGATGTCTTTCATGTCGTCTTGGGTAGCCTCAAATAATAATCGGTTAACCTCTTCTGCAGTTGTTTCCTTTTCAACTACACATACTAGGTCAGTAATTGAACCACAAGCAACAGGTACTCGTAGTGCTATACCGTCTAATTTACCATCTAAATCAGGTAATACTTTACCTACGGCTGAGGCTGCTCCCGTTTTAGTTGGTATAATAGAATTCATTGCAGAACGTGCTCTTCTTAAATCTTTATGAGGAGAATCTTGTAAACGTTGATCTGCAGTGAATGCATGTGTGGTTGTAATATAACCAGATTTGATAGTGAAATTATCATGAATGACTTTGGCTACGGGAGCTAAGCAATTAGTTGTACATGAGGCATTAGACAGTACAAAATCATCCTCAGAGATAACATCATCATTAACACCTAAAACTATGGTCTTAGCATCTGGTGAAGGAGCAGAAATAATTACTTTTTTAGCTCCTGCAATCACATGAGATAAGGCTTGTTCATTTTTAAGAAATCTACCTGTTGATTCTATAACAACATCAATATCTAAATCTTTCCAAGGTAAATCTTGCGGATTAGGGTTTGAAAAAATAGGTACTTCTTTTGATCCTACTACAATATTGCTACCTGACACAGCTACATTTTCATTTAAAATACCATGTGAGGAATCGTATTTTAACAAATGAGCCAACGTATTAACATCCGTCAGATCATTAACAGCTACAACTTCTATTTCTTTTGATTCTAGGGATTGTCTAAAAAAGTTCCTACCAATTCGACCAAATCCATTAATTGCTACTTTAATAGTTTTCATTTATTTTGAAATTATATTATTTAAATTGAATAAATCTTCGTTAATATTTTGTGTTTTGTCTACCACATCTAGTAAAGGAGTTAATACTAAATCATTGTTAGTTATTCCTACCATGTGATTAGATTTTGACTGTAATACTGTCTCAACAGCAAACATACCTAGTCTACTGGCAATGATTCTATCTTCAGCCACTGGAGCACCACCTCGTTGAAGGTGACCAAGTATACTTACCTTTGTTTCATACTCAGAATACACATCAATCAAGTCACTAGCTATTTTATAAGAAGGGCCATAAGTATTTCCTTCAGCTACTATAACAATACTTGACGTTTTTTTAAGCTCTTTACCTTCTCTTAATCGTTCTGCTAAATCAGAAATTTTAAATTCTTTTTCTGGAATAATAACATAACATGCTCCCGTAGCTAGACTGGAATGAAGGGCTAAACTTCCATTGTCTCGTCCCATGACTTCAACGAAAAACAAGCGATTGTGAGACCTAGCGGTATCTCTAATCTTGTCAATACTTTCTACTATTGTTTGAAGAGAGGTATGAAAACCTATGGAGTAATCTGTACCATAAATATCATTATCTATAGATGCAGGTATTCCTACGCAAGAAAAATCAAATTGTTGTGAAAATACATTGGCTCCTGTAAGAGATCCATTACCTCCAATGACTACTAATGCATCAATTTCTAATCGTTTTAAATTTTGATGAGCTTTTTCTCTTATACTGGCATCTAAAAAGTCTGTAGATCGAGCGGTTTTTAACATGGTACCACCGAGACCAAGAATTTTACTAACGCTTCGCATTTTGAGCTCTTTGTAATCATTTTCGATTACACCCTGAAAACCTCTCTTAAAGCCAAAGCATTGAATACCGTGATAAATAGACGACCTGACAACACTGCGTAGTGCTGCATTCATTCCAGGCGAATCGCCTCCAGATGTTATAATTGCTAGTCGCTTAATAATAAAATGTTTTGGCTAATATACATTAATTAGTGTAATTTTAACACTAACTGAAAAATATATTATCAAAATTTAGCTAAATTGACTATTTATTGAATTGTCTTTTTTGACTATAAACAGCAATAACAATTAATAACATTAATAAATTATAGATGCTATCCTCAATTGGTATGTTGAGAATTCTAAAACCGATTATTTGTGATGAATTATAGCTTACAATTGGTACTTCATTAAAACTGCCTGTTAAAAATCCATTAATAATGATGAATGGTATTAAGGAAACGAAATAAGCTCTAAAGAATATTCCAATCCATTTAGGATTGTACATAGCAAGAATAAAGAGTGCAACTGATGTGAGACTAAAACAGACCATGGTATATAATCTGTCTGAAAAGATAACTGCTAGTACAATTAACAATAGTCCTAACATCAATGCTATAACTTGGTAAGGTTTTTCTTTGAGATCTGTTCTGAAATAGTAATTTAAGACCTCATAAATAAAAACACATGCGAATGGCACTATTATAAAAAATAACCACTCCTCAATTGGTAATGAATAAATAGACCAGCCTACTGTATAGTTTTTGTTGAAAGCCCAAACGGACTGGTTAGTAAACCAAATATCCCAAGGGATAAATAAAAACATCATCACTAAAGCGGAAAAAAGAACATTTTTCCATTTTGAGTAGTATTTCAAACGACTTTCAAAACTCTGCAATAAGGGGTATGCTATTGTAACGATTAACAATATGAAGTAAAACCAATTATTTTCTAAAAACTGCATCTTAAATTACTAATGATAAAATGGTAAAAAATAGTATTTGAGAAATGAATAAACCAAAAGCTACTTTAAAATTTACTTTCAATTTATTGATATGTACAAATCCGTTCATCAGAAATGCTACTAAAAACCACATAACATAATTTTGAGTAGGTATTAAGGAGTCAGCCCACCACCAAAAATTGAGCTGAATGGCTACTGGCTCAATAATAAAGTCTAAACCAACCATTAATACGGATGCTAAAATAATCTTAGCTAAAGGTTTTACCTTAAAAAAACTAATGACACCATATGATGATAGACAAAGAATTACCCAATTTACTCCTATCATAATGGGTGTATCAAAACATTTAAACCCTAATACTGGCCCATAATAATACTCACCAAACAAAAGACCGGTTTGCACTCCAGCAACTTCAATTAGATAGCCAAAGCTATAAATTACTAATAGTACTTTAAAAAAAGTATGGCTATAATCTCTGTTTGCCCAGACTAACACAACAAATGATAGTAATAAATGCAATGGGGTGAGCATTAGAAATACATCTTTGTAAGTAGTCGATAAACCAATAGCACCTATACAATGAAAGATGAAGAAAAAAAATATACTTATATTTTCTTTAGTGAATGTCATTTTATACAATCTTTAAAAAAACCCATCAACTATCTTTGCTGATGAAAGTGCTAAGGGTATGCCTCCTCCAGGATGAACACTACCACCACAAAAAAACAAGTTATCAATTTTTTTAGAAAAGTTGGGATGTCTAAAAAAAGCTGACATTCGATTGTTTGAGGAAGCCCCATAAAGTGATCCTTTATATGAAGCTGTTTTTTGTTCTATTCCTACTGGATCTAATATATTTTCACTCACAATAAGAGATTCTATATCAGTATTTAGCTCTTTATTGAGTTTATGAATAATAAATCGTCGGGCAGAACTAATTAAATCTGTCCAATTTTGCCCATCATTTGAAGGAGTATTTATCATTACAAACCAATTTTCTGATCCCTCTGGTGCGTCTGTAGGATTCTTTTTTGATGTAATATTAATATAAATAGTTGGGTCATCAAATAGTTCGTGCCCCTCACTAAGCATTTCAAATTCTTTTTCGTAATCGCCAGAAAAGAAAATATTATGTAAATCGAGCTGTTCAAAAGTAGCATTAATACCCCAGTAAAAAATAAGAGCAGACGTTGAACGCTCTTCATTTTCTATTCTTTGAGGAACTGGATAATTTTTTAATAAATGTTTGTAAACAAAATAAATATCTAGATTACATACAACAGCATCTGTTCTAATAATCTCATCATCGACTTTTATGGCTGTAGCTTTATTATCAGTAATTATAATTTCCTCAACTGTTGAATTGAAGTTGAATTTTACTCCCAAAGATAAAGCTAAATTATACAGTGAATTAGCAATAGAATACATACCATTGTCAGGAAAAAAAGCACCTTTGTGAAACTCAAGGTGTGGGATAATATTTAATATCGCAGGTGCCTTGTAAGGATTAGAACCATTATAAGTAGCATAACGATCAAAAAGCTGTGTGAGTTTAGGGTCTTTCAAGACGTCTTTATTTTCATTATGCATGCTTTTAAAAACACCTAAAAAAGGGAGCTTTAAAAAAGACAAAAGAACATTTATAGATAAATACGACTTTAACAAATGTAAAGAGCGTTCTAAAAATAAAAATGCTGTAGAATTATAAATAAATTGACTTTTCTTTAAAAAACGAATAATATTTTCAGGATTGGTATTGGTGACTATTGCGGCCTCATTAGCAAATTTATCTCTATCCGTATATCCTATAATACAGCTGCCATCATCATAAAAATAACGACAACTTTCGTTCAGCTTTTGATAGTTAAAAAATTCTCTAGGGTTTATTCCAGAAATCTCGAAAAGCTCATCAACTAACTCTGGCATAGTAAACAAGGAAGGTCCTGTATCGAATCTAAAGCCACTATCTTCTATTTGAGATAATTTCCCGCCAGCTTTTGGACTAGACTCAAACACCTCAACTTTATAGCCTTTTGAAGCTAATCGTATTGAAGAGGCTAATCCGGCAATTCCCGCTCCTATTATAGTTACTGATTTGGTAGAGCTTATTGACATTGTTTGTATCTCTGAATAGACTGTGCTGCAGATGTTTTAAGATCGACTATTTTTGAAACTGGGTAAAATCCATCATCATGTAATTCAGGGATCCATTGCTTACAATAGATTAAGTCTGGGTCAAACCGTTTAAGCTGAGTATTTGGGTTGAATACTCTAAAATAAGGAGCAGCATCACAACCTGTACCGGCCACCCATTGCCAATTCCCATTATTTGAAGCTAGATCAAAGTCTAGTAAAGTGGAAGCAAAATAAGCTTCACCTAAACGCCAATCAATACCTAAGTTTTTGACCAAAAAAGAAGCCGCAATCATTCTTACTCTATTGTGCATGTAGCCTGTGTCATATAATTGACGCATACCTGCATCAACTAGAGGGAAACCTGTATTACCATATTTCCATTGTCTAAATAAATCACTGTCATTCCATTTCAGAGTATTGTATTTTTCACGATATGGAGAATGTACCACATGAGGATTATTCCAAAGTACCTGGGCGAAAAATGAACGCCAAATGAGCTCATCTAAAAGGGGTTCTGAATATTGATAGGCTATTTTTACTAATTCTCTCACACTCATCATTCCAAATCGCAGGTGAACTGAAATATTTGTAGTCCCATTGACAGATGGAATATCTCTTTCAGTACCATATTTGATTAAAGAGCTAACCTCTAAAGATGGTTCCGTTAAATGGTAATCTGAATACTCAAAACCAATATCGGATATTTTCGATACTGTTGTAATTGTTTGGTTAAAATGTAGTTTTTCCAATAAATCATTAGAAGGAAATGGATAACTCATCGAAACTTTAAATTTTGATTTCCATTTCTTTTTGTAGGGAGTATATACACCGTAGGGCTTACCAGCATCGGTTAATATTTCAGTTTTTTCAAAAATAACCTGGTCTTTAAAAGAACAATAATCTATATTTTGTTGTTGCAGATAAGTAGAAATAGCCTCATCTCTTTGCCTGGCATAAGGTTCATAATCATTATTTGTAAAGCAAGCATCAATGGGTGTTTTACTGATAATGGTTTTTATCTCATCAATTGGCTCACCATAAAGGATATGTATCTGTTTGCCAAGGATTGCCAACTCTTGATTTAATGTTTCTAATCTATCAAAAAGAAGGCTAACTCGTTTGTCATCAGTGCCAAGTTTACTTAATATATTAGTATCGAAAATAAAAATTGGAATAACCGATTTTGATTGTTTTAATGCCTGATAAAGACCGTGATTATCATGTAATCTTAAATCTCTTCTGAACCAAAAAATACTTGCATTATATTTTTCCATAAAACTCTTTTTTTACCACAGATTCTAATGTAGGGAAGTTAAGTTTGAAATTAGAAGCCATTAATTTATTTGACGACAATCCACAACCACCCTCTAATATTTCACTTCTATCTCCAAAGATAATTGATAATGCCCATTTAGGTAATTTTATTAAAATAGCATACTTAGCTATTCTATTTTTTAGTGCTTTCATAAACTCAAACTGGGTGAATTTTTGAGGGGATGCCATATTATATGGGCCTGACACAGATTCAGTGTTCAAGGCGTGACATATAAAATTAGCCACATCATCAATATGAATCCATTCAAATGGCCGATTTCCTTTGCCAAACACCACACCAACACCCAGACGCATTGATAATGAAGTAGGCTGTAAAATCCCCGAATTTTTAGAAAGTAATAGTGAAATTCTCATTTGTATAACACGGCTGCCCAACTGTCTGAATTGTTCTGCGGCATGCTCCCAATCTACACTCATATCACACAACCAACCTCGTCCAGCTGTGTCGGTCTCTTTACAATAGCTATCAAAAACATGACCGTAATACCCCATTGCTGATGCACTTACTACAGTTAATGGTGAAATATTATGTTCTTTACACTTCTTAAAAATTAAGTTTGCAGCCGAAACACGACTATCATACATTAATTGCTTATTACGACTAGTCCAAGGCTTTATAATACTAAAACCGGCTAAATGAACAATATGATGACAACCTTCAATCGCTTTTGTATCAATTTCATTTTGGTCAATATTCCAATAAAAGACGTCAGTATTATTAACCTTATTTTTGTTGGTGGTTAAGTATACCAAATCATATTGATCAGACGGTAAAAACTTGACTAATCGCTTTGCCAAACTACCACTAGCTCCTGTAATTAATACTTTTTCTTTTGTCATTAAAATTCTATTAGTAATCCTACCGTAGGTAAAACAGTACCCGATTCATTAACGATTTCATAGAGTGAATACTGAGAATCGTTTTGTGCTTCAAATAATTGCTCTCCAACATCTTCATTGATGCCAAGTTCTGAAGGTAATTGTATTTTATAATTATACAGGTTTTCTACATCTAGATAAGCATTCAAACTCCATTTTTTGAAAAACCATTTTTTATCTAATCGAATATCTACACCGTGTATATCGCTAAGTCGTTCGTTATTTAACAAATCATAATTTAAAACACCCTGTTGATTTACGTTCCATACTCCTTTAATACTAGATGTAGCTAAATCATATGGTGTGTAAGGTGCTCCCCCAGAGTATCGAAACTTTATACCGAGTTCGATATTCCTTTTAAACTTTTTTCCTGCCGTGACATTCAAAATGTATCGATTATCCCATGCTGATGGTATTAATACCTCGTTTTTATCCTCAAATTCACTTTTGTAATAGGTAAAGGATAAAATACCGTAAACTGATGAACTCAGTTTTTGTTGGGCTAATAGTTCTAATCCATAACTTCTTCCCTTAGAAATGGAAGATATATTTTCATTGCCTATTACTCCAAAATCGCCACCAAGATTAGCCAACGAAATACCTACTGAATCAGAGAATGGGTAATTATTGTAGTTCTTATAAAAACTCTCTAGTGTTATTTTACTATAATTTGAAGGGTTAAATTCTAACCCTAGTACAGCGTGATCGCATTGAATATAATTTGCATCCTTGTTGAGGTAGTTTCCATTGTTTTCAAATCCAAGAATAGTGTATGATGGTAATTGAAAATAACGACCTAAATTAGCGTTTATACTAGATTTTCCGTTAATGTTGTAAGCTAGCGATAAACGTGGTGAAATATTAGGTGTTGTCGAATTTTCTGTAAATGAATTTCCATCGGCACGAATACCAAACGAAGTAACCAATCGATCAACTAAGTAGGTCTTACTCAATTGCATGAAAGCACCATACTTGATAAAATATAAATCTGAATTAACGATCTTATCAGTGATGACGTCACCAAATGTAATCTTTCGGTTAGTAAAATTGGTATAACTGGCGTCCTCTAAATTAAAGCCGACATTAAACTTTATATTGTTTGTTCTAAAGTTATATTCAATTCGTGATTTATTCTCTATTTCTTCGGATTCGTAATCTAAAAGCTTTTCTGAGTTCAAATCGGCATAGTCAAGATACTTTTCTGCTGAATTATTTAAATGACTTCTACTGATTACTACTAAAAGATTTGAATTGTCAAAGAATCGTTTCCAACTTGCTCCAATAGCATAATTCCATTGTTCATTGACTGGTAAGTTGTTCAAAATGTATTCGTTCTGAGCTAAAGTTTGTGGGTCGTCAATATTTTGATTAGCATCAGGATTTAAGGTAAATTCATCAATGGCAGCTAAGCCGATAACGTTTATTTTATTTTTATTATCTGGCTTATGAGTTAACTTAAATTGTATGTCATTATAAGTTGGTAAGAAGGGTAATTGAAGGGCTTGAAACAGGAATTGTAGATATGAACGCCTAACGGAAAGAAGCATAGTCGTTTTATCATCTATTGGTGTATTAATAGAGAGTCCAGCATCACTTGAACCAACCATGAAAGATCCGCTAAAGCTTTCATCACTGCCTTCTATTTGTTTTAATTCCATAATGGAGCTTAATGCGTTTCCCCTATTAGCTGGAAAAGCTCCTGAATAAAAGTCTACTTCTCTAATAAAGTTAACATTAATTATTCCTACTGGACCTCCTGATGAGCCTTGTGTAGCAAAGTGATTGATATTTGGGATTTCTATACCATCTAGAAAAAATCGATTTTCATTAGGTGCACCACCTCTAATGATGATGTCATTTCTAAATGATGGCGTACTAGAAACTCCTGGTAGATTAGCAATTACTTTTGAAATATCTCTATTTCCGCCTGGGCTTCGGTAAATTTCGGATGCATTAATGGTTCTTAAACTAGTTGGACTCTCTTCAGTTTTGTTAAACGTATTGGCAGTAATCTGTACCTCTTCGATAATTTGAGCGTTCTCAGTCAAGCTAAAATCAAGTCGTAAGCTTTTATTAGGTGAAAGCTGAACTTCAGTCTTTGTATTAGGATCAAATCCAATGTAAGTGCATTTAAAATTATATTCACCAGGAGAAAGATCCAAAAGCTCAAAATTTCCATCAATATCAGTTGTTGTACCTAGACTTGTACCGTCCACTATAATATTGGCAAATGGTATCGGGTCATTGTTTATGGAATTGGTAACTTGACCATACACTTTAACCGTTTGAGCTGAAAGCTGTTGAACTAAAAATGAAAGAAAAAATATTATTAAAAGTCTCATAGATTATTTTATGCTGATTGTACATCAATTATTGATATTTCTGGTAAAATACCAACCCTTCCAGGATATCCCAGATGACCAATCCCTCTATTGACATACAAGTAATTATTGCCTTTTTGGTAAAGTCCAGCCCAATGTTTATATCGCCACTTAACTGGGCTCCACTTAAATTTACCTACTTCAACTCCAAATTGCATGCCATGTGTATGTCCAGCCATTTGCAGGTCTATGTGCTGATCAGACTTCAACACTTTACTTTCCCAATGGGTTGGGTCATGAGATAACAAAAATGTGGGAATATTCTCTTTAGAATTTTCAAGAGCTTTGTTCAGGTCCCCGTATTTTGAGAATCTTCCTGAACCCCAATTTTCTACCCCAACAATGTTAATCTCAACATTTGATACTTTTAAAACTCTAGTTTCATTCAATAATAAATCAAAGCCCATTGATTTATGAATTGATAGCATTTCTTGAAAGCTCTCATTCCACTTACTCAAACCTAACTCGGTTGACCTATTTAATCCAATATAGTCGGCATAGTCATGATTACCCAATACAGAGTATTTTCCATATTTTGCCTTTAATTTTTTCATTACTTCCACAAAGGGTCTGGCTTCTGAAGGAAAATTATTTACCAAATCGCCAGTGAAAACAATTAAATCTGGATTTTCATTATTTATCAAATTAACAGCCTCGGTTAGTTTACTTACACTCTGAAAGCTACCTAAATGTAGGTCAGAAATTTGTATTATTCTTAAAGGCTTTTCACCTTTAGGGTAGTTTTTAAGATTAAGTTTTACAAAATGTTTTTTGAAATTATATCTACCAATAAGGATTCCGTAGGTTAAAAGTGAAAGTGTAACTGCTCCGAAACCAAAAGCGGTTTTTTTCAAGAAATTTAATCTTGTAATCGGCTCAGCAACTGATGATTGGTCAGTTGACGAGAAGAGTAGTCTATATAACTGTTTGAAAAGACGAATTACATCGTCAATTATAAGCGGAAATGCAACAGTCATTTTAGATGCTACAATAGCAAAAATAAATCCAAAAATAACCACCATATATCCTGGATATAAGGTCATGTTAGAGTTGATTGCTGGATAAAAAATGGCCGCTATTGTTAAAATTGAAATCATCCAGTATAAGTATTTAACTACTGGATTTGAAACAAAATATGTTTTAAATGCCGACCAGATATACAGGTCAAGTGAAAGGATAAATGTTACGAATATAGTTGCGAAAATTATTCTAGCCATTGTTGTTAAATTTCGGCAAATGTATTATTTTAAAGATTAAATTCTGGAAGTTCATTTACTCTTGCATAAGGTAAATTATCAATACCTTTTAAACTATAATAACGATTCAGCCCACCTATCCCAACAGATTGAAGTTTTTGCAAATCAATTTCATAGTTTTCATTTAGGCATGTGTCATCAATAGTTATATGCTCAATAGAGCCTATAAACAAGGAACATTGATTAATGGTAATTGGAACTACTTCCTCTAATTTTAAACCGATTTTCAAGTGGCTTTCTTTGACAAATGGCGCATCAAATCCATCAATATATTCTTCCGTTAGTTGACATTTTTCAAACTCTGAATCCTGTGAATCAAATTTGGCAGAAGTATAATGGGCTTTAGATACAAACTGAGGGTGTACATGATTGAAAGTATAATACTTTGTTTCTAATATATTTTCATAAGTATCGCGTCTTACTTCGGTATGCGGACGAAGAAAAAAACCTAACAAAGCAGGATGACTACCTAAATGTACTACTGAACTAAAAATAGCAAGATTAGTATTTCCTTCGCCTGATTTTGTGCCAATTAAATTAGCTGGCTTAATACCAGTTATTGAATTAATCAAATTTAAACGTTTAATTCGAGGGGTTTTAAAAATATCTTCTTTGGTTAAGTGCATTTTAAAGGATTATTCTACTTTTTACTAAATCTTGAAAAGATAGTATATTGGTTTCCGAAAAAGTTTTAAAGGTCGTGACATCAAAAAAGAAAATGGCATGATCACCGTGGTGCTCCATAACAGATTTTTTTTCTAACTCAAGAACCGCTGAAATATCTTTAAGTATGGTATGATCTTTCCAATTTTCTAACAAGTCGTAAGACTGTAAATACCGTTCTTTATCATAAATACGGCCGCTGACTTTACCTAATTTACGAATCACTTTAAGATTATTGGAACTGAGTAATTGGAGAACTACTTTATCAGATTTTTCGAGATTTTTAAAGGTTTTAGAAGTATAATCTATAGCAATCATATACATCTTAGGTTTCATACTAATTGGAGATACATATGTACAAATATTCATGTTTAGACTATTGTTATCATCATAAGTAATCAAACTATAAACTGGTGGACTAATTGTATTCCAAGGTCGTTTCATTTTTTAAATTTTTTATCTAAGACTTTAAATCTGTAATCGAAAATTTCTTTAAGTTGTTTTTTGATCAAAAATTGATTAGCAATGTCACCCAAAATACCAAATGGTGGGATATAGGTAACAATATCAGTCATTAAAACACCCTTGTCATTTTCCTCAAAAAAATGTTGATGATGCCACATTTTATAAGGACCCATACGTTGTTCATCAATAAAAAAATGTTTATCCCTAACTTGTGTTATTTCAGTCACCCAATTCATTTTAATATTCAAAAGCGGGGACACTTTATAAGAAATGATCATGCCAGGATACATCTTTTCCCTCAACTCTTCAGAGGTAATTTCAAACAACATATAATCTGGTGTTATTTCTTTTAGATTTTTTGGAGAAGAAACAAAGTCCCAAATTGTATCGATGTCAGTGTTTAATTGCTGTTTTACAGTTAATTGATAGTGCGACATTAGTGGTTAAATTAGTAATTATATAATTTTGTATAATTATCTTTTTATACATCTATACAAATATACGACTATGAAGTGAATTAGTTTTAAATAGGGCCATAAAAGTCGAAAACTAAATACTTTTTATAATCTTAAATCGGACATTAATTTAGTATGACGAATAATAGTTTAACAAAATTTAATTCTGAGATTAATTTAATTGATAATGTCTATAAATTCATCAAGGTTTTCCATAACAATTAGACTTTTTTCCTGTGTTAGAAAATTTATATCTAGTCCATTAGCTACTAAATAATGTTTGGCTGATGGAAAAGTTTTGTTTATATAATCCGTTGTAAAATCTAGATTACTTTTTGAAGTATTTGAAATGGAGAAAAACAAAACATTATCTACTCTTCTTTTTTCTGCTAGCTGTTGAAGTGATCCGTAAGGAATGTTATTACCCAAATAGATGACTTCATAACCATGTTTAACAAGTAAAAATTTAGCAAACATTAATCCTATATCATGAAATTCATTTTCGGGTAAGAAAAGTAACCAGCTTTCTTTACTGTTGATATTTAAACTAGCAGAGTCAGCAGCGGCGGACACCTTTTGCTTAACAAGTTCAGATAAGAAATGCTCTTGTGAAGGAGCAATTCTATTAGTGAGCCAAAAAATACCGACCTTATTGAAAGCTATTAATAAAACGCTTTTATAGAATTCAATAATTCCCAATTCACGAACACCACTATCATAAGTCAAATGAAACAATTTAGAATCAAACTCTAGAGCTGATTCAATGAGTTTAGAAATATAGTAAGCCTCTTTGGATTTATTATCAGAACTGTTTTTTATACTATCTACTTTCTGTCGTATTTCATCATCAGAAAGTTTTGAGACCACAGATATTTTGAGTCCGTTTTCAAGTAAATAATTACAGTTAAGAGCACGCACTAATAAGTCATCAGTATAATAACGGATTTTAGTGTCAGTACGCTCGGCTTTTAAAAACCCATAACGATTTTCCCATGTTCTTAGTACAAACTTGGTAATTCCCGTTATCTGGGAAAATTGATCTATACTATACTTTGTCATTTACAATATATTTTCCATTTGGAAACTTGTCAAGCCAAAAATCAAGATTGCTTAGAGACTTAAGATTTATTCTAATCTTGTCAGTATAAAAGACAATCTTTGGTGTTCTTTTCTTGATTTCCTCTATAGAAATTTTTTGCTTTTTCTTTCTAGGCATTGTTTACAAAAATTTGTTATTAGCATACACCATAGTCAGCTAATCTTAGTGCAAATATACACTTTTTGTATAATTATTATGTTATTTTTTTATACAAAACTTCAAATTTTTAACAAATACCTTGTATATTTGCATAAATTATTAATCAAAATTATGAAAAAAGTTTATTTATTATTTTCATTGTTTTTCTTGACAATGACATTTTCTTTTGCTAGCAGCCATCAAATAAATGCTGGCGGATTTTACTACCAACCATCTTCGCTCACAGTCTCTATTGGTGATACTGTAGTTTGGGTAAACGATGGTGGAACTCATGATGTTAATGGTAATATCAATTCTCAAACGGGATCTAGCTTTAACAATCCTGAAAGTTTTAGTTCAGCCTCAACATCAGCACAAGGAGCAATCATTTATACTTACGTATTTACCATACCTGGCACATACAACTATGATTGCTCAGTTGGTAATCATGCAGCAATGGGCATGGTTGGAACAATTATAGTTGAGGATGAAACTACAGTTTTTGATTTAATTGCTAGCTCTGAAAACCACACAACATTAGAAACAGCATTATTAACTGCTGGTCTTGACGCTGCCCTAAACGGCGATGGACCATTCACTGTGTTTGCTCCTAGTGATGATGCCTTTGGCGAAATACCACAAGATGATTTAGATAATCTGTTAGCCAATGCTGCACAGCTAAACGCTGTTTTATTACACCACGTTCATGCTGGCGAAATCTTAGCTCAAGATATTGTTACAATGAATGGTATGACAATTGAAACACTAAACCAAGATCAATTATCTGTCACCATTGACGGCTCAACAGTAATGATTGATATGTCTACTGTTACTACACCTGACCTTATCGCCGATAACGGGGTAGTACATGTTGTTGATATGGTATTAATGCCAGAAACACTGACAACTGTATTCGATATCATAGCTGGTTCAGAAAACCACATGACTTTAGAAACGGCTATACTTGAAGCCGAGTTAGATGATGCTTTAAACGGTATTGGACCTTTGACCGTATTTGCTCCCAGTGATGATGTGTTCAACAATCTTCCGGAAGGTACACTAACTACTTTATTAGCTAATACAAATCTTTTAACCACCATACTATTACATCATGTACATGCCGGAGAACTTCTTTCAGCTGACTTAGTTGGCATGGATGGTATGACTATTGAAACACTGAACGATGATGAATTAACAATTACAATCGCTAATGATATTGTCAAAATTGACATGGCTACAGTAACAATTCCAGATCTTACGGCAATTAATGGTGTTGTTCATGTGATTGACATGGTACTGATGCCTGAAATTGATACCACCATAACTGTGATGGATATTGTGGATAATTCACCATCACATACAACACTAAAAACAGCTTTATACGAAGCTGAATTAGATGATGACCTAAGAACAGAAGGTCCATTCACTGTGTTTGCACCAACTGACAGTGCATTCAATAGTTTACCTGCAGGTGCTTTAGACGATTTATTAGATAATATCCCAGCACTTATAGAGGTATTACACCATCACGTTCATTCTGGAAACGCTATGGCTGATGACTTATCTAATGATATGATGATTCCTACCCTAAACAACGATAATTTAACTGTAACAATTGAGGGTAGTACAGTCATGATAGATATGGCAACTGTTGTATTAGCTGATTTAACAGCAGATAACGGCGTAGTACATGTTATTGATATGGTTCTTTTACCGGAATCAAATCCAACAGCAATAGATGAATTTATTTCAACCGACAAATTTTACTTATATACAATGAACATTCTTGGCGAAAAAGTTAATAGAAATGCTAAAGACAAAATTCTTATTGACATATTTTCTGATGGTAGTTCAATCAAACGTTATAACTTGACTAAGTAAAACCCTCAATCAATTATACAATCATGGGGGAGTAATTACTCCCCCTTTTTTATATCCTATTATGACTAAATACCTCCTTTTAATTATATCACTTTTAACTATGAATACTACAATTTCTCAAACTTTTTACGACCTGTCTATCAAAGGTATTGACGGAGAAACTATCAATCTTTCTGATTACAAAGAACAAAATGTACTGATTGTAAATGTTGCCTCATTTTGTGGTTATACTTCCCAATACACTGAACTTCAAAAATTACACGACTCTTTCCCCAACTTAACCGTAATAGGCGTTCCATGTAATCAATTTGGTTTTCAAGAGCCTGGCAATGCAAAGGAGATACAGAACTTTTGTCAAAGTAAGTATAGTATAGATTTTGTGCTCACTGAAAAAACAAAAGTTAAGGGAAAAGACAAGCATGAACTTTATAAATGGTTGACAGAAAAGAGTCTAAATGGTAAAGATGACTTTTCAGTGAGTTGGAATTTCAATAAATTCCTAGTCAATTCAGATGGCCAATTAGTAGATCATTTTGGTAGTGGAGTGTCTCCAATGGACAGTAAAATCACCAGTCAAATTAGGTAATGAAGAAGTTTCTGATTGTATGTTTATCTATAATTTCGGTATTTACTATTTACGCTTTTAATGTGAGTTATGATACAAACTATACCGTAATTGAGACTATTGAATCTGTAGAAATTCGAGAATATCCAGAATCAATTTTTGCTAGCTATTATACAAATGGTTCAGGAAATAACTCTCAATTTAGAGTGCTTGCCAACTACATTTTTGGCGGAAACGACCGTCAAGAACAAATTGGTATGACCTCTCCGGTGAATATGAAAATATCATCTGAGAATAATGAAATGTTATTCTTGATGCCTAATCGATACAATAAAATCAATTTACCAAAACCTAATAACATCAATATCGACATAATTACCGTAGAAAAACGTAAAGTAGCTACTCTTCGGTTTTCAGGTTACTCCAATACTGATAAAGTTAATAAGAAAAAAGCTCAACTTATCGAGACTCTAAATAAACACAATATTAAACATACCAATGAGTATGAACTATTAATTTACGACTCACCATATAAGTTGCTGAACCGAAGAAATGAAGTATTAGTCGTACTACCATAATGCCAGAAGGTCCTGAGGTAAAAATAGCATCCAAATTTTATAATTCTTTTTTTAAAGAAGCAAAAAATATGTCCTTTGATATTATCAACGAATATTATGAGGTCAAATACAAAACTGTTTTTGAAAAAATCAAAAACCATCATCCTAAAGATTTTGTACCATCGTTTACAGTGGGTAAAAATTTATTTATTCCCTTAAACAACAATTATTTATTCAACTTCCATCTTGGCATGACAGGTTGCTGGAGTCATGAAAAATCAAAACACTGCCACTTCAAAATTTCTAGTAGTAATGGTGAACTCTTTTTTAAAGACGTTAGAAAATTTGGTAAAATGAGAATACTCACTTTTGATGAATTTGCCATAAAACATTCTCCTCAGTTTGATTTACTACATGAAGATTACAATACAGAATTACATCTAACATACCTTACAGAAAAAATTACCCCCAAACGGAGTATATGCTCTGTATTGATGGATCAAAACTGTTTTCCTGGAGTTGGTAACTACATAAAATCTGAGGCCCTATTTGCTGCAAAAATTCATCCCGAAAAAAAATGGGGACAATTATCTAAGAGAAAAAAAATAACTTTAATAGAGTTTACAAAAGAAATCATGCATCATAGTTTTCAAACTGGAGGTGCTGAACTTAAAGATTTTAAAAACCCTTTTGACCAGTCTCAATTTTCATTAAAAGTGTATGGTAAAAAAAATGACCCTGAAGGGAATGAAGTGATCAGTCAATTAACCTCTGACCAGCGTAAAAGTTGGTTCTGTCCATCCGTTCAAAAATGAATTACTGTGTCCATTTTATTTTTTACAATCAGGAGCTACTACTATTGAAGCGAAAAAAAACAAATCCATTTTTTCCTAACATATGGACACCTGTCATTGGGAAAATAAAAAATAATGAACAACCTTATGATGCAATGATTAGAGAAACAAAGGAAGAAACTGATTTGATTTTAGCAAATCCCCAATTTATTAAAGAAGTCAAACACAAGGATGATACGTATTGGTTTTATCAAAGCACGACCGAAACAACTGATATCTACTTGAATCATGAAAATGATAAATTCAGTTTCTTTAAATGTAATGAGCTACCAGAAAGTTTATGGTTACTTTTCAAAAATATAGTTGCAAAATCCTAAGTCAGTCGCTTAATAATCAAAGGCAAATAGACTAGATCAAAAAACACAGCAATAATTGCACTTAAGATAGTGATTACTGAAAGTTGAGATACAGACTTGAACTCAGAAAACATCAGTGGTAGTAAACAAAAAATAATAATAAAGGTAGTTTTTACAACAGCCGAGCCCGTTTTAGTTAGCACTAAATCCATTGCTTTTGATTGGCTAACCCCTCGCTTGATATGATTTGAATAGGCGCTAATCACATGTATTGAGTCATCAATAATCAGTCCAAAAACTATAGTAAAAATAAAAGCGTTAGATAAACTAAAGTAAAATCCAAATGTGTGAAGAATTCCAATACAAACAAGTATTGGTGCTAGATTTGGAATAACAGCAATCACAAAGTAATTTTTATTAAAATTATTGATTACGAAGAAAATGATGCCTATTGATAAAATGGCAATCAATAAACCAAAAATTAGCTGTTTGGTTAAATCATTGGCTAATAAATCAAATAAATACCCCGCTCCAGAATATTCAAACTTAACCTCAGGGAATACACTTTCTAAGTTGTTTAACTTACTAATTGTTTTTAGTGAACCTTCATCAGAAGATCGACAAATAAAAAAATAACTATCGGCTAGAGATTCACTTGAAAACCCCATGCTTTTAAGCAAGCTAGTATTTGATGATATATTAGAAAAATCTATTGTAAAACCCAAGTTTATCAATTCATCTTCAATAGCTTTTAATTGCTCATAGTCTAATTCTTTTTGTTGACTAATATTGATTGATATTGGCTTTATTCCTCCAAAATGTTGATCAATGAAGGCCGTTTGTTTGTACATGAACGACTTTTTATTTATTTCATCAGTTAAGTAGTTGTCAATTTTTACATTAAACACACCATAAACTCCTAAAGCAACTAAAAAAACCATGACAACATGAAAAGTCATTTTCTGCTGGCCCTCTTTTAAAAACATAATAAAACTAGATATAAACTGTTCTATAAACAAATAACTATTACTTTGATTAAAGCCTTTCTCAACACTGATGGAATAAACTAATTTGGCAATAAATAAAGTAACGACTACCCCTAAAGAAGTAATTATACCGAACCGTAAAATTGGCATAATATCGTTAGCTAAAAAGGTTAGAAAACTCATAGCAGTAGTAATTGACGTCAAGGCTACAGCCTTCCCCACCAGGTTCATTCTATTGTCAAAAAAGCCTCTTCGAGATTGCGTCAGTTTAGCTTGTTTATTGGTCAAATGCATAATATCAGAAAGACAAACAATAAAAAGAATAGCAGGAGTAACAATCATTACCAACTCAATACCACCAAATACAATTTGTGAAATTCCTAGCGTAATTACTATACTAGCTATTACGCTCATAACAGTTAAACTTACTAAAGCTAAATTTCGAGTAATAAGCATCAGAAATAAAAAGCAAAGCGTACCGCTAATAAGAGTCAAAACAATAAACTCTTCTATAACTTTTTTTGAAAAATATAATTCACTTGGCAGTCGTCCACTAACAAATACTTCCTCTAAATTAGCGTTAATATTAGCCTTATAAAGCGATGCTATAAAGGATTTATTTTCTTCAAAAGTAGTTTCCGCTTCTTTCTCTACTAAAAAAAGTAATTTTTTTCTGTCATCAGAAATGAAATTACTAGGTGATTGTTGTAACGTTAGAAAAGAGCGGTCAAATGATTGTTGACTTTGTAAATCCAACACCCTATTGGTGATTGGAAAAAGACCTGTATTTATAATTCGCCTGTCATTAATTATACTAAATAGACGTTTTACTTGGCTTGTTTTTTTTAAAGTCGTATGAAAATTTTTGACATCATTCATATCTGTATAAGACAGACTTTCTTTGAACGATAAGCCTAAAAAAACAAGATTATTATCATCGACTAATTTTACAGCTTCGTTGCTAAGCTCTAACTCATTGATTATTCGTTCAGAATCAAAAAATATTGTTGCAGTCGAAAGACGAAAAGCACAATATATGAAAGTCAAAACGGTTAAAACCGATAAGCTATATTTATAACGCCACAAAAACGAATACATACTTTCTATTTTTTGATAGAAGATAATCCACCATCAAGCTGTAAAACTTGACCGGTCATCCATGATGATTTGTCTGAAAGCAAAAATTCAATACCATGTGCAATATCCTGAGGTTGTCCAACTCTTTGTAATGGATGACGAGCATTCATTTGTTCTACCTGGGCTTCAGTTCTAAATAAACGACTTGATAATTTAGTTTGCACCACAGAAGGAGCTATACAATTCACCCTTACCTTAGGAGACCACTCGGCAGCTAATGCACGTGCAAACCCCTCCAATGCTGACTTACACAATGAAATAGATGCATGATATGGCATACCGACAGATGCAGCAACAGAGCTAATAAATACAACTGATGAATTTTGAGCCAATTGCTTGTGATAGTGTTTAAGAATTTTAATTAATCCTAATACATTTATTTCGTAATCAGTCTGAAAATCAGACAATTTTAAACCAGAAAATGGTCTTAGGTTAATTGAACCAGGAAAATATACTAAACCATCTAAATCACCTGAAATATCTGGAAATGTGGATTCATCCTGAATGTTCACTTGGTGTTGTCCAGGACTTGAAGGATTGGAAGTAAACTGAATAAATTCTGTTTTAGTTCCGCTAATTTCTAAAAGGCTTTTAGCTATTTCACTAGAAGCACCAACGAGTAATATTTTCATTTTTCTTGCAAAGCTAATACTTTTTGTATAATTTTGACAATGTAAATTTATACAAAATGAAAAAAGTTAAAGTAATTCGTCGTGAACGTTTCAACGCTGCCCACCGATTATTCAACCCTAACTGGTCGGATAAAAAAAACGAAAGTGTTTTTGGCAAATGTTCAAACAAAAATTGGCACGGTCACAACTACGAGTTATTTGTCACTGTTGAAGGCACTATCGACCCAGAGACTGGCTACGTTATTGATCTCAAAATTTTGAGTGACATCATCAAAAATAATGTTGTAAACAAAATGGACCACCGAAACCTTAATCTAGAAGTTGACTTCATGAAAGGTGTGATTACTACAGCTGAAAATATAGCCGTTAAAATATACGAACAGATTGAAAAAGAAATCAAGGCTACTAACTGCAATCTCTACAGTGTGAAACTCTACGAGACTGAAAATAATTATGTGGAGTATTATGGATAAAAAACAAAACGAAAATATCGCTCACATCATAGAACTAAATCCTGAATTAAAAAATATTGGTTTTGCCGATGGTATAAATATTGGAGGTGCACTCAATAGTGCGGAGAAGGAAGTAATGATTAAAAAGGCAGCTCATAAATTTGGAGAGTTTTTAGATGCATTAGGTTGCGACTGGAAAAACGACCCTAATTCTAAAGAAACACCAACAAGAGTTGCCAAAGCGTATGTCAACGATTTGTGGGCCGGACGATATAATCCATTTCCTAAAATAACCACTTTCCCCAATGACGATTATGATGGCATCATTTTTGAGGGAAATATTCCTGTAATATCTATGTGTTCTCACCACCATCAAACCATTATGGGCAAAGCACATATAGCCTATATTCCAAAAATCAACCATAAGATAATAGGATTGAGTAAGCTCAACCGAATTGTCGAACATTACTCCAGGCGTGGTGCTATTCAAGAAAACTTGACAGTACGCATTCACGATGCCATCAATAAGATAGTTGAGAGTAACAAGGGAGTTGCTGTAATGATTGAAGCAACTCACAATTGTGTTCAATGTAGAGGTGTAGGCCATAAAGGAACAACAATGAAGACTTCTAAATTAACTGGAGAGTTCATAGAATCGAACAAAACAAGAAATGAATTTTATGAATTTATCAAGTCTTAAATATGGGTAAGGTTTCAGTCATAGGAAGTGGATTTTCAGGCTTAAGTACGGCGGCATTCTTGGCAAAAGATGGGCATGAGGTTTCAATTTTTGAAAAAAACAATACCATAGGAGGTAGAGCTAGACAATTTAGTGCCAATGGATTTATTTTTGATATGGGTCCAAGTTGGTATTGGATGGCTGATGTTTTTGAAAAATTCTTTCATCAATTTGGAAAAAAACCCAGTGACTATTTTGATTTAGTACAATTAGATCCAGGCTTTCAGATCATTTTCGACCAAGATCATACAATGGAAATTTCGTCGAATTGGGATGACGTTTGCGAGTTATTTGAATACTTTGAAAAAGGCTCTGCAGATAAGCTAAATGCATTTATGAAAGAAGCCGAATACAAATACGACATCGGCATCAATCAATTAGTGTACGAGCCAGGGCTGTCATTATCAGAAGTCTGCAAACCTGAAATTTTCCTCAACGTATTTAAACTTCAAGTTTTCACTTCTTACAGAAAGCATGTAGCTAAATATTTTAAAAATCCTTATTTAAGATCACTTTTAGAGTTTCCTGTTTTATTTCTAGGAACAGCACCCAATCAAACCCCCGCTTTGTATAGTTTAATGACTTACTCCGGCATCAAAAAAGGAACCTTTTATCCAATGGGTGGTTTTGGGAAAGTTATTGATGGCTTTAAACAAGTATGTGTCGAACAAGGGGTTTCTATTTTCACAGACGAGGCCGTGCAGTCAGTGAACATAAAGGACAGAAAAATTCAGTCAATACAAACAAGCCAAAGAACGTTTGAAACTGATGTTCTGATAGGATCGGCCGATTACAGCCATGTAGATAATAAAATTCTACCCAAAGAATACAGTAATTACAAGGCATCCTATTGGGAGAATAGAACTTTCTCGCCATCTAGTTTGTTATTTTATGTAGGAGTCAATAAAAAAATAAATAAACTCATTCATCACAATTTATTTTTTGATGAAGATATTGAACAGCATACTAATGAGATATATAAAAACCCACAGTGGCCAAAACAACCTCTTTTTTATGTTTGCTGCCCTTCAAAGACAGATCCAGAAGTAGCTCCAGAAGGAAAAGAAAACTTATTCTTTTTAATGCCAATAGCTCCCGGCCTTCAAGATACCGAAGAGATTCGCGAAAAATATTTCAAAATAATGCTAAAGCGTCTAGAAAAATATACGGGACAAAGCATAGAGGACGCTATTGAGTACAAAAAGAGCTACTGCGTTAATGACTTCGTTTCTGATTATAATGCTTATAAAGGCAACGCCTATGGCTTAGCTAACACGCTTATGCAAACTGCTAATTTGAAGCCTAAAATCAATAATAAAAAAATATCAAACTTATTCTACACAGGACAACTTACTGTACCAGGACCCGGTGTCCCACCTTCAATTATTTCAGGACAGGTGGTTGCCAAACATATTGTAGATTCTAAACTTCTTTCATTATGAAACATATTTTCGATAACGTATCCGATAGATGCAGTAAACTAACAACTATAGCCTACAGTACCAGTTTTAGTTTTGGTATTAAAGCATTAGATAAAAAACTACATGCACCAATATATGGTATTTATGGCTTTGTTCGATTTGCTGATGAAATAGTAGATACCTTTCATGAATACGACAAGCATCACCTATTTAATAAATTCAAAGAAGATACCATTGAGTCAATAGATAGAAAAATAAGCTTAAACCCTATCCTCAATAGTTTCCAAAAGGTAGTCCATGACTATAATATTGAATGGAATCTTATTAATACCTTTTTAGATAGCATGCAAATGGATCTTGATGAAGAACAGGCATACGATTCCGACAAGTATAACAAATATATATTAGGGTCTGCTGAAGTAGTCGGTTTAATGTGCCTAAAAGTGTTTGTAGACGGTGATGAAGATGCATATACAAAACTTAAGCCAAGCGCGATGAGTTTAGGCTCAGCATTCCAAAAAGTTAATTTTTTGAGAGATGCTAATAGCGACTTTAACAACTTAGGAAGAACCTACTTTCCAGATGTTAATATGCTAAACTTTAGCGAATCAGACAAAGCAAAAATTGAAGCCGATATACAATTTGACTTTCAAGAAGCTTTGGAAGGAATTAAACAATTACCATACAGTTCAAGAGGTGGTGTTTATCTAGCTTATATTTATTATTACAATTTATTTAGAAAAATTAAGTCCTTACCATCCTCTAAAATATTAGAAGAAAGAATTCGAATTCCAAATGCTGATAAGCTTGCGCTGATGGCCCAATCAATGATAAAAAATCAATTGAATTTGATATGAAAGTATGTATTTCAATACTTCTCCTCTTTTTATCTAAGCTTGCCTTAACACAATCATCCAAAACAACTGAGCTTCGTGAACTCTTTGTCACCGCTCATACTGAAGAGGAAACGTGTATTAAGCTATTTAAATTAACTGAAAATACCGATTTGAAAGAAAATTCATTAGCATACGCATATCATGCAGTCGCTAATATGTTATTAGCAAATTACGCTTTAAATCCATTCAAAAAATGGCACTATTTTAAAGTTGGTAAAGAAATGCTTGAAAACGTAATTATTCAAAACCCAAAAAATATTGAAATTCGTTTTTTGAGGTACTGCATTCAAATGAATTCACCAGTATTTTTGGCCTATCAAAGTGATCTAGAAACAGATAAAAAAATTATATCCTCAAGCATTTATAATCAGCCTAAACACTTACAATCATTTATTAACCCCATATTTAACAATCTATAATATGAATTCGCAAGTTATTTTAGTTGACAAGAAAGATAATCCTATTGGTATTATGGACAAGCTAGAAGCTCATGAAAAAGGGCTTCTACACAGAGCTTTATCTGTTTTTATTTTCAATTCTGAAGGCAAGATGCTTATACAGCGACGAGCTTTAACGAAATATCACACACCCGGCTTGTGGAGCAATACTGCATGTAGTCACCCAATGATTGGAGAAGAAACGATAGATGCAGCCCGAAGACGTTTAAAAGAAGAGATGGGTTTGACAACAAATTTGACTTTTTCATTTAGTTTTTTATATGAAGCAAGTTTTATAAATGGCCTCACTGAAAATGAATTAGATCATGTTTATTTAGGCTTCTCAGATGATAAACCTGAATTTGATAGAAGAGAAGTTTGTGACTATAAATACATGAGTACCGAAGAGCTTGAAAAAGACGTTAATGACTTTCCAGAAAAATATACCCCATGGTTTAAAATATGCCTCAAGAAAGTATTAGAAAGCAAATACTATTTTCAAAAAAATGCATTAATTGCTTAATTTTGTACTATGAATTGGTTGATGAGTTTGCTAATAATTTTTACAACTTTTTGGGTAATGGAGTTTGTTGCATGGGCTACTCATAAATACGTCATGCACGGCTTTTTATGGAACTTACACAGAGATCATCACCAAGTAGATAAACACAAAAAGTTTGAAAAAAACGATGCATTTTTTCTGATTTTTGCCTTACCGGGGGCCGTTTTAATGATGTCTGGATCATATTTTCTACCAATAGGTATTGGTATTACCCTTTACGGTTTTGCTTACTTTATAATTCACGAAGTATTTATTCATCAGCGTATCAAATTACTTAGAAATACGAACTTACGCTATTTTAAAGCCATCAGAAGAGCTCACAAAATTCACCACAAAAATCTAACTAAAGAAAACGGCAGTTGTTTTGGGATGTTGATTGTTCCTCTAAAGTACTTTAAAAGGTACTAATATTTAGCTATCAACAAACTCTTTTAGAAGGATTACTAGCATTAAGATATTAGGTAAGCCAATCTATTTTATTACTATCTTCAATTTGTAGTTTTAGTCAATCTGAGAATAACTATCAAAAATTTAATCTTTATTAGAGCCTAAGCTGTTTTAAGAAGTATTTTGAGCCTTGTATGAAATTGATAGACATAAAAAAAGTTATTCCACTAAGAAGTTTTTTATTTTAATTATTTTTGCTAGGCTAAGTTGAATTAAAAATGAAAAACTTCCTAATTATATATTTCCTTTTACTAGCATGTAACTCACAAAGTTTTCTTATTTCATCAAGCTATCAAGATTGGGTGGGCGGCCTAAAAGAATCTGGATCTGGCACTAATTTTAACTTCAAAATAGTTGCTCCAGCCAGTCAATCAAATTTTTCTATTGAAACTGTTTATGCACATGAACGTCTGCTTCGCTTTAATGTCTTACCTAAATCCTTCGAACGTGGTGACACACTCATTATTAGTGGTTATAAAAGCGAACAGAATTGGCAGTCTGAGGGCTTATCGGCTAAAATTGAATATTTATTGAATGACAGATTAAACTCAATAGCTATTAATGAGATGACAAAATTGGAAAAATTATATTATCCCTAGAAAAATAAACAAATTTATAACTAAAACTCCCTAAGTATGAAAACTAAATCACCCCTATGGTTTTGGATAGTTACAACACTTATTCTATTATGGAATAGTATGGGTATACTTTCTTTTTTTGGCCATATATATGTCTCAAAATTCGGCATAGAAGAATTATCAACTAGCGAACAAGCCTTGTACGCTGAGTTTCCACTATGGACTTTTTTGATTTTTGGTCTAGCCGTTTCTACTGGCTTTTTTGGATCTATTGGTTTACTCCTTCGTAAACATTGGTCATATAGCATGTTCATGCTATCGATTTTAGCAATTATACCACAGATGGTCCATAATGTATTTTTCACAAGTTCAATAGAGGTATTTGGCTTAGCCCAAACCATAACTATGCCTATACTCGTTATCGTATTTGGAGTATTTCTCATTTGGTTTTCAAAACGTTCAGTTTATAATAACTGGTACAGATAAAGCGTGTAAAAGTTAGTTAAAGCAATTATCTTTGCAGACATGCAAAACACTAAAACAGTTCTAATGATATTAGATGGCTGGGGACACGGAAGTCAAGACGCCTCAGATGCTATTTTTTCTGCCAAAACACCGTACATTGATTCCCTTTATAACAAATGGCCTAACAGCGAACTACAAACTGATGGACTTGCTGTGGGGCTGCCTGAAGGTCAAATGGGCAACTCAGAAGTAGGACATCTCAATATAGGAGCAGGAAGAATCGTTTATCAAGATTTAGCCAAAATTAACAAAGCATGTGATGAAAACAGCTTAGAGAGTATGCTTAACTTACAGATTGCTTTTCAATATGCTAAAGAAAACTCTAAACCCTTACACCTCATGGGCTTAGTTTCAGATGGTGGAATCCATTCCCATTCCAATCACCTTTATGAGCTGTGCCGACTAGCCGAAAAGGCTGGAGTCAAAGACGTATTTATACACGCTTTTACGGATGGAAGAGACACCGACCCAAAAAGTGGAAAAAGATTTTTAGCAGCCTTAGAAGATAATTTACATGGGGCAAAGATAGCCACAGTTTGTGGTCGCTACTATGCCATGGATAGAGATAACCGATGGGAACGAATCAAATTAGCTTACGATTTGTTAACCAAAGGTAAGGGCAAGCCAACAACGAATATTTTACAAAGCATAGAGAAATCCTACCAAAATAATACCAGTGACGAATTTATTACCCCTATAGTCCACACGAACAACGGACAGCCAATAGCTACCATCAAAGAAGGTGATGCTGTTATATGCTTCAATTTTAGAACCGATAGGTGTCGTGAAATTACAACGGCACTTACTCAAAAACACATGCCAGAATATGACATGCAACCCCTAAAGTTACATTATACGACTATGACGATGTACGATAAAACCTTTAAAAACATCAATGTTATTTTCGAGAAGGACAACCTTAATAACACACTTGGCCAAATTATTGCAGAAAATGGATTGAAGCAAATTCGAATAGCTGAAACAGAAAAATATCCCCATGTCACCTTTTTCTTTTCAGGCGGTAGGGAACAAGAATTTGAGGGGGAAAAGCGACTCATGGCCAATTCACCCAAAGTAGCAACCTACGACCTACAACCCGAAATGAGTGCCCATGAAATTGTCAATTTGATTGTGCCAGAACTTGAAAACCAAAGTACTGACTTCATATGTCTCAATTTTGCCAACCCCGACATGGTTGGTCATACTGGCGATTATGAAGCTATTAAGACGGCAGTTGAAACGGTGGATACATGCACTAAGAAAGTAGTTGAAACGGCTATCAACAACAACTACGCTGTACTCATTATTGCTGATCATGGAAATGCCGACTATGCCATAAATTCCGATGGTAGTCCAAACACTGCCCATACTACTAACTTAGTGCCTTGCTTTTTGCTAAACACTCAGCATACTACAATTAAAAATGGTAAATTAGGCGATATTGCCCCCACTATACTCACACTAATGGGAATTGATATTCCACAAGAAATGACTGGACAAACATTACTATAATTATGGAACATATTAATCAATACATAGAAGAACACAAAAACCGATTTATTGAAGAACTACTAGATTTACTACGTATACCTTCTATAAGTGCCGACCCAGCCTACTTAAAAGACGTATACAACTGTGCACAGGCCGTACATGACCATTTAGTGAAAGCAGGGGCTGATAATGTCGACATTTGCCCAACCAAAGGCTATCCCATTGTTTACGGAGAAAAAATAATAGACTCATCACTACCAACTGTACTTGTGTATGGTCATTACGACGTCCAACCCGCTGACCCTTTAGAGTTATGGGAAAGTGGTCCATTTGAACCAATCATCAAAGCCACTGACATCCATCCCGATGGTGCCATCTTTGCACGTGGTGCTTGCGATGATAAAGGACAAATGTATATGCACATCAAAGCATTTGAACTGATGATGCGTACCAACTCACTGGCCTGTAATGTGAAATTCATGATAGAGGGCGAAGAAGAAGTCGGTTCAGACAATTTAGGTGACTTTGTCAAATCCAACAAAGAACGACTGAAATGCGATGCCATACTTATCTCTGATACTGGTATTATAGCCAACGATACTCCCTCCATTACGACTGGATTAAAAGGATTAAGCTATTTAGAAGTGGAAGTGACAGGCCCTAACCGCGATTTACATTCGGGATTGTACGGCGGGGCCGTGGCCAACCCCATCAATATTTTATGTGAAATGATAGCCTCTCTAAAAGACGAAAATAATCACATTACTATCCCTGGTTTTTACGACAAAGTCGTAGAGCTGTCAGACCAAGAAAGAGCGGATATGGCTAGGGCACCTTTTTCTTTGGCAGATTATAAAAAAGCTTTAGACTTAGGCGATGTTCATGGAGAAAAGGGTTACACTACTATGGAAAGAACAGGCATACGCCCTACTCTAGACGTTAATGGTATTTGGGGTGGCTATACTGGCGAAGGAGCCAAAACAGTCATTGCATCAAAGGCCTATGCTAAAATATCCATGCGACTAGTTCCTAATCAGCAAGATGAAGAGATTACACAATTATTTGAATCTCACTTTAATCGTATTGCCCCAAAAAGTGTTAGTGTAAAAGTTAAACCACATCATGGTGGAGAACCATATGTTGCTCCTACTGATAGTCCAGCTTATCTAGCAGCAAGCGAGGCTATGGAAAGTACTTTTGGTAAAAAACCTGTGCCAATAAGAAGTGGTGGTAGCATACCTATTGTCGCTTTATTTGAAGAAGAACTAGATGTAAAGTCTATTTTGATGGGCTTTGGACTAGATAGCGATGCTATACATTCCCCTAATGAACACTATGGTATTTTTAACTTCCTAAAGGGAATAGAAACTATTCCACACTTTTTCACTAACTTTAAACGTTTGATGACAAAATAACACTATTGAGGCAGTTATTATTCATATCGATACTTTTTTTAATGGCATGTGCTAAAGATCAGCCTATTTTAGTAGGTGATAATGTAGCACCACCTGATCAAACTATTGATAGGGTTGTCAAAGAAAATTACATCAATAAACTATACATCAGCTTACTAGGTAGAGAACCAAACTCAACTGAATTTGATGAAGCCAACACCCTTTTAGGTAGCGAAGTTTCTTTACAAAGCAGAGAACAAGTCATTGATATAATTCAAGGCAATGAGGAATATTATATTAATTTATATAGAGTTTTCAGACAAGACTACCTCAACGGAGTAGACACCACTCAAATCAGAGATGATTATATAATCCTATTCGAAAACTTATTGGAAAATGAAAGTAACCCTTTTGTTATTGAAGAGTTTGAAAAAATATTGGACAGACTATATCTTTTGAGTCGTTCGGCAGATGATCTTATTTCCGGTCAAGCCAACGTAGTAGAAATTCATCAGCGATGCGTCAACAATGAACTCTATGATGAAATAAACATGGGAAGCTTTAATTATGTGGTTTCCATCTTTCAAAACTTTTTACACCGCTATCCGACCCAATCTGAACTAGAAAACGGTATCATAATGGTAGATGGCGAACAAAGTATTTGTTTTGAGCAAAATGGCGATAGTAAAAATAACTTTAACGCCTTATTTTTCGAATACGACGGCTACTACGAAGGGCAGATAGTTAGTGTTTACAACAAACTTTTGTTCAGAGACCCCAATACCATAGAAATAAGTGAGCTAATTCAATTGTTCAAAGCAGACAAAGACTATCAAAAACTCCAAAAAAGAATACTAACTACCGATGAATTTTTAGGCATAGAATGAAAACCTCTGTTTACATATTTTTGACCCTAACTCTACTTGTTTTTTCTTCTTGTTCAAACGACGACCCCTACTTTCTATTTGAGGTTGACAAAGTAGAGGTTGAGCAAACCAATGCCGACAAAAATCGCTTAAAAACAGACATTGAGTTTGTTTCTATTGCCTTCAATGATTTATATGGCACCAATATTCCTCAAAACCAATTAGAAGAAATCATCACCTCATATAAATCGTTCGGCGACAAATCTTTAGTCATTGAATTAATTATCAAGAAGTTCATTCTAGACGAAGGAAGTGCTATTCCAAATTTACTTCGTATCTCTAGAGAAAGTGTAGAGCTATTTGTGGTAGAGGCCTACGAAAAACTATATAACAGAACGCCAAATGCCTTTGAAAAGTGGCACATGACAGAGTTAATTATGAACAACAGCAGTGTGGATGCAGAAATGGTATATTTCTCAATGATGACTGCCAACGAATACAGATACTACTAATATGAAAAGACGTTCATTCATAAAAAAGACGGCCCTAACGGCAGCAGCTAGTTTTGCTGTTCCATATATTTTACCATCTGGACGCTTATTTGCTGCCACTGGTGCTCGAAAAGCCAATCATGTAGTTTTATGTCTCTTTGCGGGTGGAGTAAGGAGTTTAGAGTCTCATAAATTTTCCAATGGTAACTTCGGAAATATGATGCCCTACACTTTTACTGGTGGCGTAGAAAATCTAGCAGGCGTTGATATAGGTAGTGCTTTAGGATTACCCTCCGGACAAAGCTTACAAGAACAGGGAACATTGTTTTCTAATATGAAAATGAAAAACGGCCCAACTGGTCATTATAATGGACACGCTACTTTAATGACTGGCGTTTATACCGATACTAACCTCAACATCAATGCCAATCCACAATACCCAACGGTATTTGAGTTATACAGAAAACACAACTCACCTTCTATGAGTGCCTTAAACGCTTGGTGGGTATCCAACTCCTTAGGACCCTATCCTCAACTTAATTATAGTACAGATCCTAGCTATGGTGCTAAATATGGGGCAAATCACATTCAACCGATGAGTTTCATTTACTCAGGATATGAATCGATTTATACAACTGGCAATTCGCTGCTCAACAGTCAATCAGAATCTATCAGCACCTTAAAAGGGTTTTGTGACAACAACTTCAACAGAGACTTTGCAAATAACAGTGGGGTTGTGAATACTGCCCAGGACAAGGCTCTTTTAGAAGCCTTTATCCAAAATAACTTTAACAAAGCAATAACAGGTCAGTTGAACGATCCTTGGGGCCTAGGACCAGATATTTATAATGGCGATATGTACACCATGTACTTCGCTGAAGAAATCATCAAAGAGTTTCAGCCAGAACTATTGGTAGTGAATATGCAAAATGTCGATGCTGCACATGATGATACTACCGATTATTTAAATAATCTAAAACGAGCCGATTATGCCCTAGCCCATTTATGGCAAACCATACAAAACACGCCTGGTATGGAGAATACTATTTTAATAGCTGCCCCTGAGCACGGCCGAAACCTTGAAACCAACGGCGTGGTAGACAGCTTTGGTAGAGAAGGCACTGACCATACTGGCGACGACATGAGTAGAGAGGTCTTTTGTATGATGTTAGGCCATCAAACCGATGCTTTTGTCAACAGTGGTTTATCAGTGAACGCTGATTGCGAAACCATCGACATTGTTCCCACCATAGCCAATATTTTGGGCTTTGACAACGACATACCTGGACAACTCAGTGGGCGATCACTCAATGAAGCATTTAGTTAATGATGAAAAGAATTCATAGTATATACTTTATTTTGACTCTAGTATCAGGCGTGCTATTATGGAGTTGTGGAGAAGATATTCCAGAACCCTATAACCCCTATAGTGAAATCATTTATCCCATAGAAAGTAATCCTGTGGATAATTCTAGCCCAAACTCACTAAGTCGCACCCACAATGAAGTCTTTGAGCCTAAATGTAATGTGTTAGGCTGCCATGATGGTAGTTTCGAACCCGATTTTAGAACACCTATCAGCAGCTACTCTACATTAGTGTACCATTCTATAAAGAAGAATAATGCCGATGAAGAGTTTGAGTACAGAGTCATTCCTTACGACACTGCCAACTCAGTACTGTGGGAACGTATTACTAACTGTTGCTTTGTGAACGAAAACGATCGAATGCCACAAGATAATATCGGTATTTCAATGCCTCAAGAGTCTATCGATCAAATCGGCAATTGGATAATGGCCGGTGCACCTGACTTGTTCGGAAATGTAGCTGAAGAGCCCAATACACTGCCAAACATAATGTATGCATCGTTTTTTGATGTGGATTACGATACCAATTACACTAGTAACAGAGTAGATGATGAATGGTATACTCCCTTTATTTTACCCCAAAATACTGATATAAATGTAGTGGTAACAGTCGAAGATGACAATGTGCATAATTTGAATTTATTGTACAATACTTTGAAAATATCCACAGACATTAATGATTTTTCTAACGCCCAAGAATTTGTAGCCAACTGTTTAGACAACGAAGAATTTGATTATCCTTTTCTGTTGACGCTCAATACTTCTGACTTTAATACCGATCAACAATATTTTGTTCGCTATTATACCAAAGATAGTCCTAATGGACAATTGGCAGAATACCCTGAAACAGAAGACGAAAGTTATTATAAATCTATATGGTCATTTATTCTAGAGTAACATACGGTCTAATTTGCATAATACTATGGCTACTTGTGAGTGCTTGTGGTTCTGACGATGATATTATTTTATCAAATGTTCCTAACTTAAGTTTTAACTCACTTAGTCCAACCTCAGTTCAAGAGTTTGATGGGCCAATTACCTTTACAGTAGATTATGAAGACGGAGATGGGGATTTAGGCGAAAATGATCCTAACGTCAAGAACTTATACTTAAAAGACAATAGAAACGGTATTATATATGAATATCGCCTGCAGCAATTAGCCCCCGAAGATTCAAACATTCCAATCACTGGCAGCTTTGATATTGTCTTGAACAACACTGCTATTACAAACGGCAGTAGTGAACAAAGTGCCACCTTTGATATTTACGTGGTCGATAGAGAAGGTAACCGAAGCAATACTATTACATCAGATCCACTAAATATTTATCAATAACACTTTAAATCATGACAACCTACTTTAAGGAAGAACAATATTTTAGACAGCCATGGCTGTGGTTAGTCATATTATTTTTTCCTGCCTTTTCACTATATGGAATATACGAACAAGTCATGCTAGGTAACCCAATTGGTGACCAACCGTTAAGCGATGAAGGAGTAATCAGTTTTTCATTATTAGTAGGTTTAGGTTTGCCTGTGTTATTTTGGTTTATGAAGCTAAAATTGAGAGTGACCGAGCAAGGATTACATTATCAATTCTTTCCTGTTCACTTCAAAGAGCGACTGATTCCTTTTGAAGATATCAGTCACTACAAGGCCAGAACCTATTCGCCGCTCAAGGAGTTTGGCGGTTGGGGCATTCGCTTTGGTTTTGAGAGTAAAGCCTACAATGTAAAAGGAGATAAGGGCTTGCAATTGGAATTAACTAATGGACGAAAGGTGTTGTTTGGCAGTCAAGATCATAAGGCTTTAGAAAAAGCTATGAAGAAAGCCCAAAAAGCTAGTTAAGGTTACAATCTTCCTCCTTACAGTGTAATGGAATAATTTGACGCTTTACAGCTAGTTCGTTATAGCACCAATGCCCTATCCTACTCACTTTTAGCACAAAGAAAAGAGGCACAAGCCACCACAATAATGGCAAGCGCAGTAGTATTTGCCAAATACTATCAAAACCATAAAAAACAATTGAATGCCGATTGACAGAAGCTATGACTTTCAAAGCCTGTTCCTTACGAACTAGATTACCTTGGTAAAGACGAATATCAGCTTGTTCAATCTTATGAAAAATATCCAATCGTTTTAGTAAGCCACCAAAACGTACACAGATGGGACACCACGAATCTATATAAATAAATAACAAACTCACCATGCAAAATTAGTGAAAAAAAGTACTAAAAGTATTTTAGCCAACATAGTATAAAAGACATATTATCGCAGCCATTTTACAATAATCCACAAGATTGTTTTAGATCATATAGGCTGAAGTAAAAGCCATCTAGCAAAAATTTCAACATACACATCAAACTACTTTGCCCTGACTCCAGCTACAAATTCTTTGAGGTAAAAAGGCTCATAATAGGCTAAGTCTTCAAAATCTTTTTTTGAAAATTTTTGAAAGGCTAGTTCTAGCATCCCCCTAGCTGAAGGATAAATACCCAATTCAAAATAAGCGTTGGAGTGTGTAAGGACTTGTTGGCATTTGTCAGCACCATCGCCAAAGAAAAGAAGTGGATATTTTTCTAATTCTTCAGCAAAGCTATCTTGGTCTATAACTTTTGCTGTAATGGGATTTTGTATGCTTCCAAATAAGGCACAATAGACTTCCATACGTCGTGCATCTATCATAGGACACATTATTTTCATTGGATGTTTGTCTATCATCAGTTGTGCCATGGCCTCAAGGGTTGATACCGAGATAAGTGGAATTTCTAGAGCATAGCATAATCCTTTGGCTGTAGAAAGGCCTATTCTCAAACCTGTATAAGATCCTGGCCCTGAACTGAAAGCTATAGCATCTAAATCCTGTTGACTTAAACCATTTTGTGTTAAAACCTCTTGAATAAAAAGGGTTAGCTGCTCTGAATGGGAATAGCGTTCAGAGACTTCTTCATGACATCCTATCAATTGACCATTTTTGGACAATGCTACTGAACAGCTTTTGGTAGCCGTTTCTATGTTAAGGATATAACTCATTGAACAGAAATGGAGAAAGTGCTTTTTCTATCTTGGTCAGATTGGTTGGTTTTTAATACTTTACTATCGTCTTCTAGCAAACGAGAAACAGCACTATAAGGGCCAGAAATAACTTCTTGATTTTCTTCTAAACCACTTTTGATTTGTATGTACTCATCGTCTTGAATACCTGTTGTTACTTGATATAAATTGGCTTGAGCATTTTCGTATGCAAATACGCATTCTATTTTTTCATCGTTTTCAGAGGTGTCTTTTCGGGTAGTTACGGCTTGAATAGGTAAGGACAGTACACCATAAGCTCTTTGAGTCTGGATTTCTACAGTAGCTGTCATACCTGGTCTAAAAGATACTTCATCAATAATCCTAACTTTAACTTCAAAGTTGGTTACCTGATCGGCACTGACCCCCATGACGTTGGCGGAGTTGGCAATTTCAGACACCAAACCCTTAAACTCTTCCCCCAGAAAAGCATCAACTTCTATATGGGCTGTATCGTTTAAATTGACATTATTTATATCGTTTTCGTTAACCTCAACAGCTACCTCCATAAGCTTCAAATTAGCTAAACGTAATAACTCTGTGCCGGCCATCTGAGCTGTACCAACAACACGCTCTCCTAATTCTACATTTAATCTTGAAATAGTGCCTCCAATAGGAGCATGTATATTCGTCTTATTTAAGTTCTCTTTAGCTTCACGTAAAGAGGCCTTGGCACTAGTTACCATAAATTCTCCATCTTCAACACTAAGTTGAGCAACTTTAAAAGATGCTTCTATCTTCTCATATTCTGATTTAGAAATAGTTCCGTTATTAAATAAAATTTTATTCCTATTGTAATTGGATTGGCTTTCTTCTAATTGTGCCTTAGCCTTTTCTAATGAGGAGTTAGACGTGTTTAATGCTGCCTGACTTCGTTCTAAAATTGATTGATAAGTATCTGGTTTTATTTTTAGTAACAGATCTCCTTTCTCTACCACATCACCTTCTTTAACATATAGGCTAACTATCTCACCAGAAACATCGGGCGAAATTTTAACCTCCGTTTCTGGTTGTATTTTTCCGCTAGCGGAAACAGTTTCTATAATATCACGCTTTTCTACTTGTTCAGTGTTCACGCTAATGGGTTTTTCGGCAGATATCCAGCCAACTTGCTGAGCTATAAATATGAATAAGGATATTATACCAACTACTAAACCTAATAGTTTCATGAGTTTATGATTATTTCTTCTTCCAAAATAATATAAAACAGCTCCTGCGATTATAAATAGTATCATTGTCTAAAATGTTAAAGGTTCGCCCATGTAAAAGTCAAGCATTTTAACTTTAAAAATATAATCATACTTTGCTTGTAACAAATCTGTTTCTGCTCTAAACAATACGTTTTTAGCATTGTTATAATCGTAAGTTGTTATGAGCTGTAGATCATATTTTTCTTGGGTATATTGAAAGGATTCCTCGTGAAAATCGACAGTTTTTTTTGAGGCAATATATTTTTTATGGCCAGCCAAAGCGTCATAATGTGCTTGTTCAACTGTTTTTCTAATACTGTTTTTGGCTTCCTGCAAACTATATTGTGACTGAAGTACGTTTATTTTTGCATTAGCAATAGTTGTATTAGTCATCCAAGCATTAAACAGTGGAATAGATAAGCTCAAACTAATAGATTGGTTTAGGTTTTCGTTTAACTGATCATTGAACGGGAAATCTTCATACATAGGAGTTGTTGGTGGGAGAGCTAATGAATCATAAACTAATCGTTTACTTGCTGACGAATAGGCTGTTCCCATACTGGCCGATATACTCAATCGCGGACTTCTACCCCCTTGAGCTATGGCTAATGAACGCTCTGCACTTTTCATTTTAAACTCAGAACTTTTTAGTTGGGGTAAAGTTGCTAGAGCCTTGGAATATATCTTATCAATATTTTCTGACTTATGTTCTTCTGACGGCTCTACTTTCAAAGCTTGTATTTCAAAAGATTCCTCAGAGGATAGTTCTAGTAATTGTTTGAGATTTAGAAGTGCAATATCCCGCTGGTTTTCGGCATTTATAAGCTGTAACTCTTCTTGTGCTTTTTGTGCTTCTGTATTGAGTAATTCACCCCTTGGCAAACTTCCTACCTCTACCTTTTTACTGATTCGTTGAACTTGAAGTTCAGAAATATCAACTTTTTGTTGATTGACTAATACTAAATCTTGATTGTAAAGTAATTGTAAATAGGCTGTAACAATATTGACTGAAATATCATTGGCTATTTTTACCGCATCGTATTTTGAGGCTAGATAATCAAAATTATTTTTTCTGATAGTATTTAAATTTTGAAATCCATTGAATAGGGTTACTGTTGAATTTATACCAAAATTATTATTACGAATTCTGTCAACGGTTATTTGGTTAGTTACTGGGTCTATATTTCTTCCAAAATTAGTATTATCAGAAAGGCTTCCGTTTAGATTTGGAAGTATATTCATTTTAGACTGAAACAATAATTGCTTAGAAACTTTAGAATTTAAATTGGCTTTTTTTATGGTCAGGTTATTATTCTGAGCGTAGTTTAAGCATTCTTCTAAAGTCCATATTTTTTGAGAAAATGCATGTAATGCAAACGTGCAAAAAAGGAATAAAAGAGTTTGCTTTCTCATACATCAACTATTTAGGGGCCGTTTATATCTTGGCTTTCAATCGCTTATTGTATCGTACCCAAACAAAGGCTACAATACCAAGAGCTATATAAGGCATTGCCATAAGGTATAAAATGCCGTCGTTTAGACCAGCACCAATACTACTTCCTCCTTCAATATTACTTTCAACAACTGATTTACACATCGCACATTGTGCTACAGTTTGAGTAACTGAAAATATAGTTAGGATAATAGAAATGAATACTGTTTTCATATAAAATCGATTAATAATATGGTATCATAAATATATAAACCATTACACCTGTAATGGCAACATACATCCAAATGGGATAAGCCCACTTGACAATATTAAGGTGTTTCTTAAACTCCCCTGTCATACCTCTGTAAATAGCCAAAAGTGCTAAGGGTATAATAGGTACTGAGAGTATAATATGTGATATAAGAATAAAAAAATATGTTGGTCTTAACCAACCTTCTCCTCCGTAAGGAACGGGAGAGTTAGAAAGTTTAGAGATAACATAAGAAATCAAAAACACTGCTGATAGTAAAAAAGCACTAACCATCGATATTCTATGAAGAGTAATGTTTTTATTTTTAATCAATACAAAACCAACAAATAAAAGTACAGCTGTAGAACCATTCAATACAGCATGAAAAAAGGGTAATGATTTTACGTTTATGCTACCAAAAGAAACTCTTAACTCATCTGGTAAAAACATTAGTGCTGCTACTGCTATGGGTATAATGATTGACAGTGCAACAATAAGTGGAATTATTACCTTGTCATTTTTGTTCATCTTTTACCTTTTTTGCAAGATTGTATTCTGCCATTAAAACCTCTATATCATCGATAAGAAGACCAACTTCATAATCACTTGTGCCATCGTAAACACCTACATTATTACCATTATCATCTTCTCTTGCTCTTATACGGCCTTCTTTATCTACCAAAACAAAATATTCTGAATGTAAAAATCCACCCTCAGCGGTACTATCTTGCATAGCACTAACGAAATAATACTTTGCAATATTGTAAATATCTTGTCTATTGCCAGTTACAAAATTCCAATTGCTTAGATCTGCTTCCATTGTTTTGGCGTATTGCATTAGCACTTCAGGTGTATCATACTCAGGGAATACTGAGTGTGAAATAATTTTGAAACCAGGATACATAGCCATTTTTTGCTGTATCCTTCTCATGTTGTAAGTCATTACTGGACAAATTGTAGGGCATGTAGTGAAAACAAAATTGGCTAGATAAATATTACCCTCATAATCTGAACGACTTACTGTGTCGCCTGACTGATTTATAAATTCAAAGTTAGGTATTGTATAATAAGTAGAATCTTCCTGATTCATTACATATGGTAAATGCACAAAATTATGATTGCCATAACTTAAAAAAATATAAACTGCTGAAGGCACAACAAGTATAAGAGCTGCTAATAACCCTTTATATTTTTTCATTTCCTAAAGAGTAAGAAATACAAAATGTCCCTCTGTAAGCAGAATGAACATTAGGTATGGAATTAATACTACGGCTGGTAATAAAATCGATAGTTTAAGCCCTTTTACTTCATGTCCTAGGTGCATAAACTCCATTACAATATAGGCTGCTTTGATGATGGTTAGGATGATGAAGATTAGGTTCAATAAAGTTGTTCCTAAAAATGAATTATCGATTAAAACACTAGGTTTTATAATCCCTAATATTACCTCAATTGCTGTAACAATAAGCAAAATCCAAAATACTTTCCAAATCCACCAAGTTCCTGTTTGTTCTGACATAATAATAAATTTTAATTCGTTATACTAGATAAAAGAATGTGAATACGAAGACCCATACTAGATCTACAAAGTGCCAATATAAGCCTGCTTTTTCAACCATTTCATAGTGCCCTCTTTTTTCATAGACACCCTTAATCACGTTAATAAAAATGATAATTAAAATAACAACCCCACTAAATACGTGAAAACCATGAAAGCCTGTTATGAAGTAAAAGAAATTTGCAAATAACTGATGACCATATTCATTATGTATAAGATTAGCTCCCAGTACTACTTCGGCATTATGTAAATAAGCCATAGAAGCTTCATTACTCACAATTGTTTTATCGGCTAATCGAAGTCCTAGGTCTGGGCGACTAGATAAGGCTGTTTTGACCTCTACTATGGAAAAATTAGTGTTAGGATCATAGGAATCCTGACCTACTAAATCATACAAAGAATAAAAATGTGAGTTTTCATCTACAACATGAATGATTTCATGATTTGGTAATTTTATACCGCCTTTATCACCATGAATGAAATGCCCCCACTCCCAAGCTTGGGAACCTAAGAAGGTAAAACCACCAAAAATGGTTAGTGCCATCCATAGTATGACGCCTTTCTTGTTATTTTTATTTCCTTCATTTACAGCCAAAACCATTGTTACTGAACTCATGATGAGGATAAAAGTCATCAAAGCAACGAATAGTAATGGATGCTCTCCTTTCAGGTAGGGGAAATGAGTAAATACATCTTCAGCTACTGGCCATAAGTGGGCATACTTAAACCTCATAAATCCATATGCTGCTAAGAAGCCTGAAAATGTTAGTGCATCAGAAACAAGGAAAAACCACATCATTAGTTTACCGTAACTAGCAGACATTGGTTTATCACCTCCGGACCAGGATTTGTTTTCTGTTGTTGTAATGTTCGCCATTTTTTCTTGGTTTGAAAAGTTGTGCAATATTAATGATTAAATAATAAAAATAGGAATAAATAAAGCCATAAAAAGTCTAAAAAATGCCAAAAAATAGCACATAACTCTACCCCTAGGTGGTCAGTACTACTATATTTTCCTAACTTCATTTTTACAGCAGTAAAGCCTAAAGCAAAAATTCCACCAAAGAGATGAAAGAGGTGCATTAAGGTAATTACATATAAAAACGATCCTGAGGCATTACTTCCAGGACCTGTAAAATAAACACCGTTTTTGTATAGCATCTGCCAAGTCAAATACTGCGATAAAGCAAAAATTAAGCCCAGAACTAATGTATAAATAAGGCCTTTGTAGGCTTTTTCACTATCATCAGTTTTTATATTTTTTTTGGCCCAGTGCATAGTTAAACTAGACAGCAAAATGGCTGCTGTACTAATATAAAACCAAATAGGAAAGTCAAAATCTAACCAGTTACCTTCGGCTTTTCGAACCACAAATGCACTCGTTAGGCCAGCAAAAATCATAGCCATACTTATCATAGATATCCATAGTAATGGTTTTGCTGATTTCTTTTTTTGTTCTTCAAATGTTGTCATAATAATGTATCTAAAACGTAAATCAATTGTAATAATGGTAAATGGATGAATGAGGCAAACATTAGCTTTTTTGCATCCTCATCTTTCAAAGTTTTAAAAAGGATAAGTGACTTTGTAAAAAACCATAACCCTAATAAAATCAATACTAACATAGCAATATATGATAGCTGTAATTGACCTGTAAAATCAAATACTGGCAATACTGATAGTGGAATTAAGAATAAGGTGTAAATCAGAATTTTTACAGCAGTATTTTTATCCTTTCCTGAGGGTAACATTTTAAAGCCTGCTCTCTTATAATCTTCGTCACTTACCCATGCTATAGCCCAAAAATGTGGAAATTGCCACAAAAACTGTATGGCAAATAAAATACCTGATTCTATGGCAAAATTATTACTTACTGCTACCCAACCCAGCATAAAAGGTATTGCTCCTGGAAATGCCCCCACAAAAACTGAAAATGATGTTTTTTGCTTAAGTGGAGTATATGACAAAACATACAGTAACATTGACAATAAGCCAAAGCCACCACAATAAAGATTAATCATAAATAATGATAAAACACCTAAAGTGCCCATTATCAAAGACAACCAAAAAGCTTGTGATACAGTTATTCTATTTTTAGGAAGGGGTCGATCTGATGTACGTTTCATCAGTTTATCTAAGTCTTTTTCAATAACCTGATTAAAGCCATTTGATGAGGCTACTACCAAAAGACCACCTACAATGAGGAAAACCAAATCGGCCTTATTGTAAAGTCCTCCAGCAATAAAATAACCTGCAATTGCTGAAAAAACAACACTAACGGTTAATCTAATTTTTGAGAGCTGTAGAATGTCGCTTAATGACATTTTATATATAATTGATTATTAGTTAGTTATAACAAAATATTTGTTAAAATTATTCCTATGTAAATTTATTGATTTTTTGAAATATTAAATGACTGAAACATTAAATATTTACAACTATTTAGAAAGAGTCTAAAAATCATTGTAAGTGTTACTCAAATCTGATTTGAGGGAGAAAAATAAATATTGATTTTTTGAATTAGTAGTGAGGTCTTCAGCTAGACGGTTTGTAATACCCAATTCTAGTTTTAAATTGGTCATTGGGTTAATCAAATAACCTATTCTCACATCTGTATGCTGTAAATGAGTGGTATTGCCTTGAGCAATTTCATTTCCGAAATCATTTCTATTTTGGTTATACGAATAAAAGATATCAGACCCATAGTTAGTAGTATCACCTTCTAGTTGAGCTCCTAGTCGAGCCAATACAATTTTCAAATCGGCACTCCAGCGATCTTTCCTATAGCGAATGATAGTTACGTTTTCAATAAAGCTAGCCCCAAATGGATGAGCTAAGGGTTGTGCAAAATGTGCATAATTAAGTATGGGTTTAAGATGGCTATAAGTGAAAGGCCTAACAATATTCAATTCTGACTGTAAACTTAAGTTGTCAAAACCAAATAAATCAAAACATTTAAAGCCTATTTGCCCGCCGTATTTATTAGCCCAATAACCGTTTTGAGCTTTTAATTGTTTAAGGGTGAATTCATCGAGTAAAAACTGACCATACAAATGTGCTAGATTAGTTAATTTATACTTGAGTCCTAGACCCATAACCGCATTTCCGTGCCTTGAATATCCAATAGAATATTCTACAGGACGGTAAAAAATAATTGGATTTAAGTAATTAACATCAAAAACATGGCCTAAACTATCTTCACCTAACATTATTGACTCAAACAAATTGATAGTCAAACGACTACCTATATTAGCACTCAAATAATGTATGGCACTAAATTTTTTCTTACTTATATCGTAACCTCTGTCCCAATCGATATGCTGCATGCTAGAGAACAAATTAACGTATTTAAGCCTCCAAAAGGTGGTAGTGAGTTTAAAGTATGGATAGTTAAAAGCATTATCAGATAATAAAAGTGATCGATAACCATCGCCAAAAAAGTGCTTGCCATGACCAAATTCTATATTAAAGAACTGGCTAGCATTATAGTTTACATAGGCATTGGCGTGGTATAAATCAATAATGGAGTCTTCCAAGAAAATAGTTCGTTTTACCATTCCCTGACCAGGTAAAACAAATTGATTATTTAAAATAAACTGCTGAATATAATCATTAGTAAAGGCTTGAAGTTCATGAAATGCTGTATAAAAGGTGGTCTTATTTCCTATTCTTCCTTTCAGTTCAATACCTCTGGAGTTTATATATCGATTAACAGCATCATTACCAATTTCAAAGTGAAAGAGCGGATTCAAATAAAGCTCATAATCATCGGTCTTTACGAAAAGTAAATTATCATTTAAAAAGTTATTTAAAACTATACTCTTGCTGTTAAATGAGCTATTCAATTGATAAAAAGAACTATCACTTTGAGATAACTTTAAGGGCTTAATAGAGGTGTGGTTTCTAACACCTATTTCGTGCATCTCTTTTTCAATATTAGCCAAATAGTTATGACTTAAAGAGCTATTGTATTGAGAAATGGCTGAGTTGCAGAAACTGAATACTAAAACTAGAGTAAGTAAAACCTTCATATAAGCAAAAATACTAAAAGAATTATTAGTTGAACGTTAGTAAAAAATCAAGAGATTAAAGGAATATATTGTTTGGCGATATCGTCCCATGAATAATTTGTTTTCATAGTCTGAATAGCATTGACTGAATAATTTTTTTTCAAAGATTCATCTTGAATAAGGGTGTTGATTTTTTGGGCTAAATCGGTTGGATTTAAGGATTGGAAAATGGACCCATTATTTTCATCAACAATTACTTCTTTGAATGGAGGTATATCTGAAACTACCACAGGAATACCATAAGACATAGACATTAATAAAACACCACTCTGAAAAATGACTTCGTAGGGAAGAATCATAGCATTTACGGCTTTGAAATAAAGCTCTCTCTTTTCCTCGGTAATATAATTTACATCTAAAAGAACTCTATCACTAATATTTAGTCGATCTATTGCTTCTTGGTATTGATGAAAATTTACTTTTCCACTACTGCCTGCTATAATTAAATGTATACTATTGTCAATTGCAGGCATAGCATTTAGCAGAACATCTAGTCGCTTAGTTGGCTTAAGTCTACCAAAAAATAGAATGTAATGGCGTTTTGGGTCAAGATTTAGTTTTTCTCTAGCAATATCAGTAGAAATTGATTGATCAGGCAATGTAAGAAAAGCTCCATGTTTAATAATTCTCAATTTAGAGTGCAGACTTTCTTTGATGAGCGGCAGTATAGACTGCTTTGAAAACTCGTTATGTACAATGATATATTTTGACCATTTCTCATATATCAACCAGTGAAAAATCCGATTATCTTGGTTAGTAAAAGAAGAAACATCATGAGCAATGGTGATAATTTTTAACCCAAATACTTTTGATATAAAATATGTCAAAAAAGCCATCATGTGGGTAGAAAACACGTGTACAATTATTGTATTTATATCATGTCGTTTGCAATGAAAACAGGTCAATAACATCCCCTTTAAAAAGTTAATAGTTTGGGAAAGTTTTGAAGAAAACATTACACCAAAGTATGACTTGGTAATTACTTCTGAGTTTTCTACTTCAAAGTTGGAGTAAATATATGGCTTGACAGCTTGTTTTTGAAGTGAAATGGCTAGTGAATAATCATAATGATTCATTCCACTTTTGATTCCCACAGGGTCTATAATTCCTATTTTCATTTCCAGTGACTTAAATCAGTTTTAAGTAATGACTCTAATTTCCCTATGTCTTCTAAGTAATAGTCTTTCAAAACTGTAGACATGTGTTCAGAAACTTTAGGTTTTTCTTTTTTTGAAAAGACTAATTTTTTGATGCGTTTTATATTCTGTTTTGTGAAAATTATATTAAAACTTTTCCTTAACCAATCAAACTTATAAAGAAATGCAACTAGAGTGTTTGAAGGTAAAACAAACGGATTTTGTATGGAATAGTTCAAACTTAAATTATCGACATTCAAGAAATCAAATACCTCTTTCATTACTAATGAAGTGTCTTTTTTGAAATCGTCATAAAATAAAATTTTCACATTCTCTTTTCCAAATGCTGTGATGTAACGTTTTACTTGATCATGATATAAACCTAACTCAAAGTATTGCTGAAAAAATTGAGGGTACTTTTCTTGGCATTTAAAAATATGATCAAACTCTAAATGGCAATATCCCAGTCGACTATCCATTAAATAATGAGAAAAAGCACGTTCAATTGGCTGACGTAACATTATGATAATTTTAGCGTCCTTGTTATAATCTTTAATGCGTTTGGGGACATCTTGGTAAAAAAGATAAGAAACACTTGCCTCGCCTAAAATAGGTTTAGTTTCATCAAATAGCTTCTCGTAATCTTTTGAGTTTTGTATGGATTTAGAATTATAAAATAAGGATGATACTTCTCGGCATGAAAAGAAGTCTGGTTCTTTAATAGAACTCATTGATACCTGAGTGTGCTGATTAAGGTAATGATGCAAGGAGGTGGTTCCTGCTTTTGGGGCACCGACTATGAACGTATTGACTTTCATATTACATTTTTAAACCTTTAAAATAGGAGGTTTGTATTAAACTTAATACTTGCCAATTTTTATTAAAATTTCTACTAAAAAAGAATCTAAACATTAAATAAAACCATAAATAAATAATCATTAAATAAGACAATAAATCCTTTTGTTTTTTTAGAAAGTATACATGATTTTTACTATTCTGCTTGATAAAAAAGGGACTATAAAATTGAGAGCCTTTTGCAGTTCTAGATTTCGTTAAACTTCCTATTTTGTGAAAAAACTCAATGTTGTGAATGTATCTGACTTCATGTTTATTATTCAATTTAATTCGATAAAAGAAATCCGTGTCGTCGAAGTAAACAAAAAATTTTTCATCCATGAGACCGACATCCTCAAAAACCGTTTTATGTATTAATGCACAGCATGTCGGTGCATATTCTATAACATCATCACTATTATATTGGCCTTTATCTAATTCACCTTGCCCTCTATGATAATTTAATTTTGCTTTCCAAGGATTATAAAACCCTCCTGCAAACCAAATCTCATCTTGGTTGTCATAATATTTCATTTTAGGCACAATCACACTTGATTTATAACGGTGATAACCATCGATCAGTTTTTCAAATAAGGCTGGCTCAAACTTTGTGTCATTATTCATCAGAAGTATGAAATCACAATCCTGTTCCATTGCTAATTTAATACCCTGATTATTAGCCGCTGCAACGCCTACATTTGTCTTATTTTCAACCAGAATTTGGTTAGAGTCAAGATGTGCTTTGATAAGCTCCACCGAATTGTCTGATGATGCGTTATCTATATAAATAGTTTTGAAATTGCTATGAGTCTGAGCAGAGAGAGAACTAAAAAAATCGGCTAATACTTTTTCACTATTATATGTTACACTAACTACGCCAATTTTCATTTCATCAACCCCTTTTCTTTTAGCTCTAGAATAGACTGTTCATAATTATCAGATTGAATCTCTTGTTTTTTCACCCATTCAACAAATAAACTGACACCTTCTTTAAATGAAGTTTTAGGTTGAAAACCTAGTAGCTTACTTATTTTATTTATGTCAGCTTTGTTATGACGGATATCTCCCAATCTATATTCTCCACTTATGCGAATGTTAATATCAGATTGATAAAGTTGTTTTAAATTTTGAGCCACCTCTTCTACTGTAGTGGCTACTCCTGAACCAACATTCAACGCTATATTTTGAGGAACTGTTTTTTGGATTGAAAGGATAGTTGCATCAATAACATCATCTATGTATACAAAGTCTCGACTCTCTTGACCATCTTCGAAAATATTGATATCATTTTTATTCAAAATTCGTGTTGAAAAAATGGATAATATTCCTGTATATGGATTGGATAGTGATTGTCCAGGGCCATATACATTTTGATACCTCAATGCTATTGCAGAAATATTTAGACTTTGACAACTTACCAAAACCATTTGTTCTTGAGTATTCTTTGTAATCCCATATATAGATTCAGGATGAATTTTTGACTCCTCATCAGTGCTAATAAGTTCTAATGGTTGCTCACAGACATCACACATTGGATCAAATTTACCTTGCGACAAATGATCATTTTTTCGCTGATGAGGATAAACAAACCCATGATCTTCACAACGGTATTTCCCTTCGCCATAGATGGCCCTTGAAGAAGCGACAATAACTTTTTTTACGTTATGATTTGAGTTGGTGAGTATATCCAGCATATTAGCAGTACCTACACCATTTGTATTTACATACTTTTCAACTTGGTACATGGATTGCCCAGTACCTGTCTCAGCTGCTAAATGAACGATTATATCTTGATTTGTTATAGCGTTTTGCCAGTCAGACTTATTGACAACATCACCGTAAATAAAATTAACCTTTTCTTTTATCGATTGATATAAGAATGAGTTTTCAGGATTATCTGAATGTATTTGTGGTGAAAGATTGTCTAAAACAGTAACTTGATGACCCAACTCTATTAAGCGCAATGCTAGTCGCGAACCTATAAAGCCTGCACCTCCTGTAATTAATATTTTATCCATCTAAACTTATTAAAAAAATAAATCCCACCAGACATTACAAATGTTAAGAAAAAAGGTCTTAACAATAAGGGTTCAGTCATAAGGGATATAATAATAAAAATAAAAAACCATTTTCTTTTTTCCAAGACAAACTGTTGCTTAAACAACATTAAAAGTACAATTAATGTAAACGGAATTCCTGTAGCTGCCAGAAAAAACATCACTGAATTTGTAGAACCTTTACTTCTATTTGAAAAGTCAAGAGCATTTAGATTCAAAGAATAGGCTGTAAATTGGCGAACTTCTATATATTGCTCATCATCTAGTCCTACACCTGTTAAGGGGTAATCTTTTAGTAAATAGAAAGGCTGAACTAAATCAAAAAAACGAGCTTGAAAAGAATACCTGCCATCTCCAGATACTTTGTCACGGATATTATCGACAGTAACGAAGTATATGCTAACAAGTATTAAGAAAATTACAGGAGTGAAATAGATATTTCTTCTAACTGAACTAAAAAAATAAATTACTATCTGTAACAGTAATACTAACAATCCTGTAGTTGAAAATGTAGTTAAAAGACCAATTAGGATTAGCCAAAATAATAGGCCTCTTTTTTTATAAATAAAGGCCTCAATAAAGAACAAAAGATTAAGATATATCTGTAAAATACCTGGCTCCCAAAAAATACCTTGATTTCTGATCATATCAAACCCAAAGAATGAAATTGAATGAGTATCTAAATAATAAAAAAGATAAAAGAATGTTTGACAATTGTATCGCTCATTACTGATTTCAAATAAAAAAGGTTTGATCAATGGGTAAGCCAAGAAATTAATCAAGGAATGAAAAAGAGCGAGTCTAAGAACAACATATAAATGGGGTATAAATTTTGACTGATTTTGACCTCTAGAATAATACAATGCTGCAAAAACTGACGATAGAAATATCACAAAACTGGCTAAGAGTTTTTGGGATGACTGAGGGGTTATAGCAAATACATAATTTATAACTAGAAGTAGTGAAAACAAACCAAAAAGCTGAACTATTTTTATGACTTCACTTTTGAAAATATTTTTAAAAAATAAAAGCCCTGCAAATACTACTAATATAGTGTACAGCATTTCCTTTCTAAAAAAAACAAATAAAAGACTTCCTGCTGATAACGTTAGTAAAAGCATGGGTAGCCAATCGAAATTATATTTTTTGAAGCTTAAATTCATTCCTTAACTTCAAGCCAGCTATTATGTTTCTGATCATATCGTTTTATCACTTTTGCAGGTGACCCAACTGCCATACTATAATCGGGTATATCTTTAGTAACTACTGAATTTGCACCTATTATACATTGTTTTCCTATTTTAGAGGATATAACGCATACATTTTCACCAAGCCAAGTACCTTCTCCAATCTTTACCTCTTGTTTAAACCCTAGCCCTTGGTTTTTATATGGCAAATTCCCATTTCTAAATTCATGAAAATTATCAGCTATATAAACATTATCTGCTATCAAAACATTACTTGAAATATGTATGTTTTTTAACGCTACTATATGCACATTTCTGCCAATGTACGTATTTGAACCTATGAAAAGCTTTTCATTGTTACCACCTACTTGTTTATCATCGAGTGCCAATAACCAGGCGTTTTGTTTGACAAAAACGTTTTCATCAATGGAAATAAATTGTGCTCCATTTATTGAAATTGGCATACAAAGCGTAGATTTACTTCCTAATTTTTTAAACGAACTTTTATAAAGTAGAGTAAATGCTTTATCGCGTAATTTTTTTAAATAGTTATGAATTGTCTCCATCTTTTAGCCAATTTACATTTGCTGAAGGCAAAAGATCCTTCAACATACTAACATCTTTACTAAAATACGTTTTTAACTTATTGTTGGTCTCTTCTGTCAATAATACTTTTGATTTTGTTAGATTTTTTCGAACAACAATTTCTTTCAAAAGTCTAGTTTTTTCTTTTCCAATAATGCTGTAAAAGGTATCTTTCAAAAATGATATAGCCGATATCTGTTGTAAGAAGTTGTTTAGCCATTTATTTTTTGGCACCCCTGTACTCTTTTTGTTGACTAAGAAGTTAGAAGGTTTGAATGATGAATCTATACCCAAAAATTCAAAGATTTCAACTAAACTACCATCTATATCATTTATAAATTGTTCAAAAAATATAATTTTCACATCATCAAATTGTTCTTGAAAGGCTTTTACCTGATTGGCATAAGCACTCAAGCCTAAATAATGCCAAAATGAATTATACCCTTTTGAAATTCTATTTGCTTCTTCTTGAATAGCTTGCTCGAAACTTAAGTCTTCAACACTAGAAAGATTGTGCTGGTAATTTGAAAAAGCTCTATCAATTGGGTTCCTTAATAAAATTAGAATTTTAGGCTTATTATTACCAATAGCTTTTAATTTTGGTATTACCTCTTCATAATGGTAGAGGTATTGAGTACTTGAATCACATAAAATTTTTTCAGTTCTATTTTTATAAAGGTTCAAATAGTCTTCTTCATTTAATACAGAACTCCTCAATAAATATGGTTTTATTGGATCAGCATCACTAATATTCTGAATGGTATCCTTTATAAAAAAGCGTGGTTCTTTATCTGGAATACATATATCAGGGTGTTGATTTAAATAATGGTATAAGGAAGTGGTTCCAGATTTTGGAGCTCCTACAATAAATAAATTGGGATACGTCTTCATTTGAACCAAGGTATGTAAATAGTATAAAAATTAAACTCTTTTTTAATATAAATTATCATTAAAATATTCCATAAAATACCGCTAACAGCACTAGCTATTGCAGCGCCGTTAATTCCATAAATAGGAATTAAAAAATAATTTAGTGAAATATTAATTATAGCCGCGAGGATAAGTATGTTTTGAAAAATAGTTTGCTTTCCAACCATTTGAAGAAATGTACCAACTGAGCCTGAAATAGCACTAAACATTTTGCCTGTGGAAAGCATTATTAAACTAAAAGCAGCAATGGTAAACTCTTCACCAAACATACTTAATATGAGCTCTGGCAATATTAAAAATAATAGGAGAACTGGCATACTTATCCAAAAAATTGTTTTGGTTGACTGTTTTACTATTTTCTTTAATGACTCTACATCTCCAGAAGAATGTAATTCTGAAAATTTTGGTGCTGCTATACTATTCACTGACATTAATCCAATGTATGAAAGCATGGACAATTTTAACGCTATACTATAAATACCTACCTCTTCTGAAGATCTCATATTCGCTAGCATAAATAAATCCACTTTTCCCATTATCAACATCATAGATTGACCCAAAAGTAAGGGGAATGAAATAGTCAATAATTCTGATGTAGATAAAGGTGTTTGTTCTGAATTAGTACCAACTTGAATGTTTTGTTTTAAGGTAAACCAAAAGACATAGGACGCTAAAGTCATTATTATAACACTAGCCACATAAGCATAAATCGGTAAACTATTATCGGAAATAAAAAAAGAACAAGCTACTAATGTTAATAATGTAAATAATGAAATGGAAACATTATTTAAAAAGGAAAATGAAAGCATCTTTTTTAAGCCGCGAATAGCCTGCACATTCATATAAAATAAAACTAATGGAATAAATGAAAAAGACACTATCAGTAAATAGTCCTTCTCTAAATTCATAAAAGCAGCCACATTATTCGAAAAGAACAATAATACTAATGTTATAAGTACAGCTACTATACTGACGATGATAATAGATTTAGTGTATAACTTGTCTATTAATTGAGAAGAGTTTAACTGAATATATTTCGAAATAAATCGCACCAATGCTGTATCAACACCTAATCTTGAAATGATACTTAAAATTTCTACAATTAAAAGGGCAGTAACATACTGACCAAAAATATAAGCACCATACTGATTAGTAATATAAATAGCTAACACATAACCAATAACTAATCCTACAATTTTAAGAATGAAAGTACTTGATGCCCCTTTAATTAATTCAAAGAAATGATTATCGGTAGAAAGCTTCGAATAATATGATTTTAACTTGTTCAAGGAATAATTGACTAATAATCGCTATTACTTTTTTTATCATTCAATATGACCAAGGCTGATGAAGTACCGATTCGTCGAACACCCGCATCAAGCATTTTATTGAAGTCAGTTAAATTTCTAACTCCACCTGAGGCTTTTACAGGTAATGGTGCAGAATGGCTGACCATTAATTGTATAGCGGCTACAGTTGCACCACCAGACTTACCATTAGGTAATTGATAGTATCCTGTTGAAGACTTTACAAAAACAGTTTTAGCTTGTTCTGGGCCAAAACTTGCCAAAACTAAATCTCTTATCAATTGACAAACAGAAATAATTTCTTGATCACTCAATGCTGCTGACTCAATAATCCACTTTGTAATTTTTTTATTTTCTAAGCACAAAGTCGTACAGCGAAGAATTTCTTCTTTTAGATAGGTCCATTTTTTTTCTTTAATCAAGGAATAATTCAAAACAATATCAATTTCATCGGCTCCTAGTTCAATGGCAGATTGAATTTCTTTTTCTTTTTGATTAATGGTTGATTGCCCTAAAGGAAAATCGATTACAGTACCAACAAGCAGTTGACTATTATTTTCTTGAACGTATGTATTGGCTAATTCAATATGTTCTTGTCTTATCATGACCAACTTGAATTTGTACTCTATAGCTTCCAGAATAAATGATTTGAGAGAATCAATATATTCAGATTCGGAACAATCAGACTGCTCTAAAGTCTTTAAAAAAGTTGAGTCAAAATACTTACAAATTGAATGATCCATAAAAGCCTTGTTTTGAGAAATAAAAAAGGCTCACCCTAAGATAAGCCTTTAAAATCATTAAAGTTGTTTAGTTTAATTTGAAACTAATCGGCACGTTGTATTGTACCTTAACAGGTTTGCCTCTTTGTTTTCCGGGTCGGAATTTTGGCATACTTTTAACTACTCTAATTGCTTCTGCATCAAGGTATTTATCAACACCTCTCAACACCTTTGCATTGGTTACTAAGCCTGATTTATCTACAACAAAACTGACAAATACTCTACCTGTTATATTATTTTCTTTTGCAATTGGTGGATACTTAGTTTTTCTAGCAATGAACTGCATAATCTTTGTCTGAGTACATGTTTCATCGTTGCAACCTTCAAAACGAGGCATATCTTCTACCACCATAAAAATTTCATCAGTAGTTTCTTCTTCTTCTTCAATGACCTCTAAATCTTCATCAGATTCTGTATCTTCAATTTCAACTTCCTCTACCTCTTCTTCGTTTTCCACAATCACAATTTCATCAGGCGGAGGTGGGGGTGGTGGGGGTGGTTTTTCTTCTCGGAAAGTATTTTCAATTTCTTCTTCAAAGTCAGCTTCTAACACTAAATCACCAAGCGATGAGATAACCTTTTCGTAGGTTCTGTATTCGAAAGCTCCAAGAACTAAAAGAAGAGAAACTGCTAAGCCAATCTGCATGAACAGACCTCTTTTTTTCTCCAAGTCGGCTTTTGGGTGTTTCTTTGGTTCCATACTTTTTTAGTTTCACAACAAATTTAAACTTTTTTACAAGATTCAAAAGTGCTTAAAAAGGGAATTTTTGGAAAAAAATAAATCCCTAATAAAACTCCTATTGAATCGGCGATAAGATCTAATACACTGAAGTTACGTTCAATAAAGATTAAAGCTTGACTTAGTTCTAGAAGTAGCCCATAAAGTATTAATCCAATAAATACTAAACGTGTATTGAGGTGTGAATGTTGTCTGTGATGTGAATAAACTAGAATAACATAAGCTACGAAAAAGATGAAGGCATGAACCAGCTTATCAATATGAAAAACGTTAAAAATATGATTGCTTGGGACTTCAGATCCCGGCAGGGCATGCAATACAGCTATAAAAATTAACCAAAAGTAGGCTAAAACACGAGCCACTAAGCAATAAGCTCTTTGTATTGTTCATCAGAGAGTAATGTTTCAATCTCTGAAGCATCACTTAACTTAATCTTAATCATCCAGCCTTGACCATATGGATCAGAATTTACTAACTCTGGCGTATCTTCTAATTCAGAATTAAAACTTATCACCTCACCTGATAATGGCATGAATAAATCGGAAACAGTTTTCACTGCTTCAACAGTTCCGAAAACGTCTTCTCTTTCAATATTTTCGCCTTCTGTTTCAATTTCGACAAATACAATATCGCCTAGCTCACTCTGGGCAAAATCAGTAATACCGACTAATGCTATATCTCCTTCAACTTTTACCCACTCGTGGTCTTTTGTAAATTTAAGATCTGATGGAATGTTCATTTTTAAAAATTTAAAGTACAAAAATACAATCTTTTTTTATTGTGCTAACGTAAATCTAACACTAAAACCTCCATTAGTAACTGCTGATGGGAAACTGTTGGAGACATAAGGATTTGTCATTACTTTATCAAAGAATAATCTTAAGTTAAATCTACTACTTACAACATAATCAGCTGTAAATTTGAGTGACAAAACACTATTACCGCCAGTAATTTCTTCAACGTTTTCCTCAAGTTTACGAATCACTACTTTGTTGGAACGTATGGAAAAATCAAGCTTAAGATCTAGATCTGAACTGATCTTTCTTTGTCTTCCGGCTGCTCTAACATTGAAAGCTAACTCCTTGATTCTATAGCCTGTACCTACCACTAATTCGTTTGAGGCCCTATCAGTAAGCTGATTATTACTCAAGCCTAAACTTAAGGTACGTTCTTTTTTGATTTCAAATCGTGCAGACAGACTATTTTTAAATGTCATATCTATTTTAAATAAGGGATTCAAACTCTCCCTTATTGAAACCTGATTGATTTCATATTTTTCATAATAATTCAATGTAGCTTCGTTTATAGCTGTAGGCCACTGCTCAAAACCTTCTTCATAATCTAAGCTACTCACATAACTACCTACGCTGTAGGTCGATTTATAAGAGTGACTTAGAGTTATGGTATTTACACGCTTTTTTATCCAGCTAAGATTTCTTAAACCATCAAAGGTTATACGCCAATTTGGCAAAGGAATATTAGGAAATTTATTTAATCCTACAGTAGTGGGGCTTTTACCGGAGTAAGCAGCTATAAATGCAGGAATTAAGACCTCTTGAGAAGTGCTTTGATAGCCGAGTGGATATTGAGTACTATCAACAATAGAGTTGTCGTAAGGGTTTTGGATAGCTAATCGTTCAGCTATAATCTTTCTGTAATCTCTAAAGTTTTGGAAAGTTTGATTAGAATGATCATCAGAATCACCAATAAATGCTGTATTCCAGCTTATAAACGAAATACTATGACTACCATTTTCTATACTATTGAACGATGAATAATCACCAACAAAATCATCGTATCTAAAGATTTCTTGAGTATTATTTGATTTTGAACGATTTGCAGTTAGCTCTATTCTAAAACCTTTGATGGGCTCTACTGTACTTCTTAAATTTATTGTTTCACTATTGGTCAGTCTAAAAAACTGGTTCAAACTAGAATTAGTGGTAATCCATCCTTCACGAGAACTTAATGATCTTATATCTATACTTTGACTACCTAAAGCAAATGGAATACCTGGTGCCATACTTTGCCAATCTTGACCAAAGAAATGTGGTTTTTTATTGAACCCAGGTAATACTATACCTTGATTTTGTCTGTACGAAATTGAGGCATTTTTTACCAACATGGTCATTCTCAAAATAGAGTTAGCTATTTTTTTAAAAGAAAATTTGACTGAATCTTGAACCACTTCATTAGGTAATCTTATGTTTTCTCTACTCACACCTCTTTCTCTGCCTCGATTAGAATTGTTTTTATTCAATTTTTTTAGAAATGGAACTTTATTGTAAAGCTGAGTAAAATTAAGGGTTGTATTAATTTGTTTGTTATTACTGTTTTGGATAGTATTTCCTAGTTCTTGAACACTTAAAGGAGCTGCTAGCCAATCATAATTGGCGGTATATTTAGTGTTCATATTAATCCATGAAGTTAATGGAAACTTATTCAAAGGCACATTATAACTAGCATTAACAGAATGATGATATAGGGTTGGACGACCAAAATTCAATATATTATTCCAAACAGAATCTCGTTTGGCTACATATAAAGGATCTGTTTTATCATATTCACCTAAAGGCTCGTCTATACTAGCTGAATTCCTGACCTTAAACTCTGTTTTTAGAGTCCGTGTTAAATCGTATTTAATACTGTAATTTCTATTCCATACAAATGATTTATTATAGTATGGGGGCAGAATAAAGTTAGGATTATTTAGATTTCTGAATTGAGTTTTATTAAAGTATCTATCCAAATCGGTTTGGAAGCTTATGGACTTGGGTAAAACATAAAAGTTGAAATCCTTGATGAGAGCAAAATATTTATTTCTAAACAGTTTTACTTTCCTAAATGGCTTGATGTTCTTAGGTTTTGCCGAGTAATTATAATTCAACGACAATTTAGAATTGACTGTTGTTCTTTCTTTTAAATTTACATTTTTTGAAAAGGTTTCATTTCTTGAATATGTGGCTGAAAAATTTTCTATATCATACACTTTACTTTTTTTAGCAGCAGCGTTAGCTTTATTTTTTCTTACATTAGTAAAGTTAATCGATTTACGTTTTGTTAAATCCTGAGCAATTTCTTTAAGTTCTTCTTTTTCTTGTTGAGTTTGGAGTTCATCTAGTGAGGCTTTTAAAGTTATATCTGGATCTAAAGGATTAAACTGAGGGTTTTGAATAGCCTCCGAAACACCGACATACATAGGGATTTTTACCGCGGCTTTTTTTCCAAAGAAATTTCCAAGGGCAAATGAAGATGAAATATCATATTGGTAAGCATCGTGCTTTTGTCGTGCTGTTAGACTTTGATCTATACTTCCAAAGCCAATAGTACTCATACTACCAGTTACATTAACATTGGCAAAATCGGCTAATCGGGCATTAAGTCTTGCATTAGCCGCGTAGCCGCCTTGCTCATCGAAGTCGGTCAATCGCAATTCGTTTAGCCACACTTCACCACACTTTGGGGTACCATCGTCGGTGCTGCTAGAGTTTGCTGTGCCCTTTTTAGGATTCCTAAGTCCTAACATAATGGTTTTAACCTGACTCAAATTAGGATTACCCACTACTGTTATTTGAGAATTGGTACCACTAAAAGGGTCTGTAGTACTAGAATGAGACCCCTCTCGAACAGCTTGATTACGTTGGCGTTTGGTATTAAGTAATTCTTCAAATGTGATATCGAGTTCATTAGCGATTGGCCATATCAAGTCCTCATCTAATTTTGACACGCCCCATGGAGTTACCTTTAGTGGTATTTCATACTCATAGAAGTTGTCATTAAAGTCAGTCCCCAAGCGAATAAATAGTGATAAATCATCATCAGATAGGGTCAACTCATCATCTCCTGAAGCCTCGGCATGAACATACATTTTTAGTCGTTTGTAGGTTCGGAAATCATTGTTAAATGTTTTGTAGGCAGCACGTGAGTCACCATCTTCAAGTTCACAAACTTTTAATACTAATGACTGTTCGTTTTGACGTCTAGCATAAGTGGTTGTATTGTCAACTTCTTGAACAATTCCAGGTGGTAAAACATAAGGAATTGGTACTTTCTCACCGTTTTCTTCAATATTTACTACTGAAACATCAAATGAAGTGTTAGTGGCGTTATCATTTGGAACATACTCGCCCTCAGCCTTCAAATCAAAATTATATCTACGCCACTCTCCCCTTACTAATTCTAGCGTTGCAAATCGTAAAACTACAGCTTGCTCAAAGTCCTTCAAAATCATACGCATAAAACGAATGGACTTGAAATCTCGAATTGATCCAACAATTTTATCAGCTTGTTGAACCGGTACTTTAAATTGATACCATTTGATTGGCCTATCGCCCTGAGCAGTATTGGCGTTAGTTTCTTGAATATCCGTGACATAACTCTCTCCTACCTGCATATTAGGATAGATAGGTATACTATAATGGTAATAACTTTCAGATTCGTTTAAGGTATTATCAAAGTTAATATCTTCCGTATTTGGAATAGTGGTTGACATAGTAGGTATGGGATCAGGGATAGCTGAATTTCCATCTACTCCAGAAAAATATTTATAACGATTGATAATTGAAGCACTTTGATCGTCCAAGTCATCACCTAAAAAGTATCTGTAATTATCTGAAGATGGATCGTCAATAGCAAGAGCGTAGGCTTGACTATTAGTTCCATAAATATCACCTATCTTTTGAATATAAGCCGTATCGAAAAAAGCTTGCTCATCGATATCTCGAAGACCATCCAAACCAACATCTTGAAACTCTCTTGAGGCTGCATCAACATCAAATGAATTAGTTAATGCAAAATTTGTGGGCATTCTACCCCACACACTACTGGTGTCATCAACATTTTCCAGTACTGCTGATGATGGTAAACCGTTCTCAAAACTTTTAAAACCGTCTTTTAAAACATCTTCTGAAATATTACCAAGATTTAAAATCAGTGTTCCACCACTTTGGTTTTCAGAATCGTCATGAAAAGGGTCCATCATCCAAAATTCAATAAACTCAATATTTTGAGTTTCAAAGTCGGTAGTTTCCAATTTCCGCATGATACCAGACCACCTGTCACCAGGGTTTAGTAAGTTACCTGAAGTGGTAATATTTTGTGTGTCAAAATTATAAGGTCCACGTTCTGTTGGATTGTAATATAGGTTAAGTACAGGTAGATTTGAAACTTGTGTAGCGTACTCTGGATCTTTATTAGGGAAAACCTCTTTTTCTAGAACTTCTCTAACATTATGATTAGATAATTGATTATTATCATTAGCAATGTGTGCCGGTGTAGTGCTAGTGTTTCTATAAAAAGTAGGATCAATATTATACCATGACAATAGGCCTCTGTTAGCTCCCGAATTGAGGTTGCCTAGCCTTGGAGATTGATTGGCTAAGGCTGACTCTGGAAATAAATTAGGATCATTGGGTAAACTAGCTAAAAACCACGCCCCAGGATTTTTAATATCCACGCCGATACTACTGGCCTCAAAATCATCTATGTAAGCGTTTCCAGACTCGCCTATTACTCTTGGATGACCAGGAATAAGGTGAGCAAACTCACCCTGTGCCGTAAACATGGATTTCTCTTTTGTTTCTAGAAAAGGCAAAAAGTCTACAATTTTTGTCAACAGACTTGATTCACGTCTATAGGTACCGTCCAATCCCCAAATGGTATTTGAAATGGGCTCATCACCAGTGTTAACTTTTCTGGTGTAAGGTTTTTCAGTTAAGTTTAGAATAGTTCCTCCAAGCAAGAAATCATCTGAAATACGGTAATCGACATGTGTACCAACTAGGGTTTTTCGTTGTAGTCCTAATGAATTACTTTCCACTGAAATACGTATTGGCGTACCTGACAATAAAATACCTTCGTTGATGATGTTCACCTTACCCATTGAGTAATTAACCGTAAAGTCTTTTCCTTCTTCAAGTCGTAAACCACCGGCTGTAACTACTACTGATCCTTGTTCAATTGAAAAAACACCTAAATATATTTCAGCACCAGATTCTGATTGATAACTACCTTTAATTCTGAACTTATTAAACTCAGGGAACTGTTGGGCGATGGTAATGGTTGAATCGTACAATTCATCATAGACATATTGATTAGCAATATCTGTATTTTCAAAAGTGTTTCTCAAATCTTCCCCAAATGGCTCTAAAACAGGGAATATAATTTTACCATTTGAAGTAATGATATTTATGCCTGGCAAGAAATCAAAAATTCCATCTGAGCGATTGTTCTGTTGGGCATCCAATTGATCAAGTTTTAATAGTTTGATAATTGGCGTATTAAAAAACCCTTCTTCTGGAATGTAGTTGGTAATCGTTCCATTATCTCGAGTGTTTTCAAAGACAACATCAAGATAAAACTCTTTGGAACTAATGTTGTAAGCCCCTAGGGAATAGATATTTTTCATCATCAAATCCCAGTTTGGCAGTTGGGGGGAAAAGCTTAAGTTTTTTAATAACTTAACATATAATGAACTGGGTGCTGAGGGACCGTTAGAAGTAAATTCTCCAACTTGATAGGTCTCACTACCTATGGTATACTGATAGGCTACGGCCAAAACTTCATCAGGGCCAATTACACTGTTCAACGATATATAGCCCAACTGAGGATGAAAGGTGTATTCGGTAGGGTTCAACAATCGTGCCCTTTCCAATTTTTCGTAATCTTGTGATCCTAAAAAATTGGGGTAGTTGGTAGAGTTGAACACACTATTAACTTGATTTATATTTCTTAGGTTCGGACCCTCAGCAAGCATTTGCTGATACAGGGTATTGTTATCATTATCAGGGTAAGATAAATCTGGATTATCAGAGAAAAGAATAGTGTTATACATTTTCTCTTGTGACTCTCCTAAATCTAAAAAAGCTAATATGTTTCGATTATTTTCTACAGTCCCTGTTTTATTCGTTACCCAAACCTCAATTTTTGTAATATTTACAGGCGAGTTGATAAAAGGTAAATTAGACATCGCCTCGTTATATTTTGATCTAAAATAATGTGAGATGAAAAAGTGCTTGTTACTTTCGTATTGATCAGCATAAATATCGTACTCTGTAGTTTGAGCACCTCCTTCAACGTCAATAACCTTTGAATTACTTTTTTGCTCCGAGAAAATGGTAGTTACTGTAGCACGACCAAATTGCAATTGTGTTTTAAGTCCTAATAGACTTTGACTACCATTAATCAAGGTGCCGTTTAGAGGTAGGCCTACATTACCGATTTCAATTTTTTTAATAATTTCATCTTCTTCGCCTTCATATTCCAGCTTTATTTTGTTGTCAAAATCAAATATTGCCTCAGTGTTATAGTTGGTATTCAGCTGAAGTTTATCCCCAATTTTTCCAATAACATTCATTTGAATTTTTTGCTTGAAATCAAAGCTAGTATTAGCCTGTCTATCTAGCGGAAGAGCATTGTTTTGTGTTTTGTTGTGTTTAACGGAAAAAATCAGTTCCGCCGATCCTTGAGGGCGTATGTCGACCGTACTATTACCAAAAATTCGATCGAAAACCTCTCCTCCAATATCTATACTTAAAGGTCCTTTATTTTGATTTTCAGCGTTTAGTGAAGGGCTAGATATTTTTTCTTTCCAGTATTCTAATATTGAATTATTGACATTATAATTGTCATATTCTTCAAAGGTCAAAAAAGAAGGGTTGCTTAATCTGAAACCATTGTTTGTTTGTTCAACACTGTAAAGTTTACTTTCAGGATCGTATTCAATAGTTGGCTTCAAAAAGCTTGGGTTAGCTAAGTAAAAACCACTAGAGGGTTGTTCTAGAGGAGACGACCAATTTTCTGTAACTGGAATATCAACTTGCAGACTATTATTTTCAGACTGGGCAAAAGTACATTTTGCTAGTGCTAAAAACAACAAAAAGCACCAAGGTGCCAGAAATACATTGATACGGTTTTGAATCAAAATAGGATAACTTATTGGCTGGCAAAAATATTACATTTTTTTGAGCACTCTTTTCACCAATTCTTCTACTTCTAAATTCGAATTGTTTTGCAATTCTTTGTCAATAACTTTTTCAACCCCAGCCTTAGAAAAGCCAAGCATTGTTAATGCCGATAACGCTTCTTCTTTAGTAGTATTGTATGAAAGACCTGAAGAATCTGCAGCTATTTCTAATGATCCGACCTTGTCTCTTAGGTCAAGTATGATGCGTTGGGCGGATTTAGCCCCAATACCCTTAACACTTTTTAATGTATTGACATCTTCTGTAAGAATGGCCTGCTGAATTTCTTGTGGCGTAAGCGACGACAATACCATTTGAGCTGTGCTAGGCCCAACTCCTGAAACTGAAATCAGATGGCGAAAAAGCTCGCGCTCATCTTTGTCGAAAAAGCCAAATAAGGTGTGAGAATCTTCCTTTATAGACAAATGTGTAAACAAAGTACATTGCTCATGGTTGCCTAATTTTGAAAAAGTATGTAAAGATATTCTCAAGAGATAGCCAACTCCACTACAGTCTATAATGACATAGGAAGGGTTTTTCTCGGTTAATCTTCCGTTAATGTGTGTTATCATTATTATAAATTTATTTCAATGTGAGTAAAAAGCTTCAGCAGACATAAGCTACATCTTGCTGTGTTTGTTTGGTCAAAGATAGAGCTATACTACAAATAAAAAAACCGGCATAAAAGCCGGCTTAAATTTTTGTTTGTATTAGCCTTATCGATTAATAACTAAACGTTTAATTTCGGTCAGTTGTCCATCTACATAAATATTAGCGAAGTACAAACCATTGGGCGTGTTACTAACGTCAAACTTTAACTTACCTTCTTGGTTTTTTAGATGTTTAATTTTAACCACATTCCCCAGCATATCGGTCACTACAATTTTTGCCAAAGTATAGTTACTGGCAAAGGCGTAGTCTATACTAGTCAATGAGGTAGTTGGGTTAGGATGAAAATTTGAAAATGTGCCAGAGGTTTTGGATTCAATCGAAGATGTCACAACTGAATAATTGACGATAGCACAGGCTGAATCGGTAGGATTATCAGCATCAAACGCACAATATTTTATGGAAGCATAAGCAGGATCAACACCTTGATTATCAAAATGAACTTGAAAACTACTTACATCAACTTGCTGAGGGCTGAATGATTTAGGTTCGGGTGAAACGCTAATATTTGCTGGATAACAGGCGGTCCAACAAAAATAATTTCTAGTACCTTGAGTAGCAGAAATAAGCTGTCTAGAAACTTTGATATCTATTGTTTCATTAGAAACGTTTTGAATAGTAATCTCTGTTCCTAAATCACCTAAAATTGATGTAGAATTACTTTCGTTAACATTATTTTCATGAGGCTCAACGGTAATACTCTGAGCAAACAACTGACCACATGACAATAAAAGTGAGAATAGTACAAGGTGTTTCATAGTCCAAATGTTTTAACAAAGATAATAAAGATATGCGTTAATTAGAGTTTTAACTTATTAAATTTGAGGGGTTTGAACGCGTAAGAAATTAAAATATTAATCTTTGAAAACGGACAAAATTGAATTCTTTATTTTTATCTTGGTAGACGTAAAATCTTAAAACCTCTATTTAAAATGATAAAAGCTTCCCTTATTATTACTCTAATTTTAAGTTCAATTATGGTCAAAGCTCAACTTCCTAACGGCAGTTTTGGACCTAATTTTACAGTTTCCGATATCAATGGCAACACCCATACTTTATATGACATTCTCGATAGCGGCTACACGGTTGTAATGGATTTGAATGCCACTTGGTGCCAGCCCTGTTGGAATTATCACCAAGGTGGTGAACTAGAGACCTTGTGGGAAGAACATGGACCTGCGGGTTGGCCAGGTGTCAGTGAAAACACAACTGATGATGTATTTGTTTTTATGATAGAGTCCGATAACTCAACTGGAATGAGTCATTTAGATGGTACCGCCGTTAGCTATACATATGGCGATTGGATTACTGGTACAAGTTTTCCTATTGTAGATGATTACAGCGTTTCTCAAGCTTACGAACTTAGCTATTATCCTACAGTCTTCACAGTATGTCCTAACAGAAGAATAACCGAATCTGGTGCCCTATCAGCGTCAAATCATTATAACACCGTTGGTCAATGTATTGATGCACAAGAAGGAAAAAATATAGCCATTTATGATTACTTAGGAGAAACTACTACCTGCGATACCGAAGTACATGTAAAAGCTAATTTTCAAAATATGGGAACTCAGGCAATTAGTGACTTTACAGCCGAAATATTTGAAGGTACTACCTTGTTGGGCTCACAACAATACAACGGTAATCCTATTGAGCAATATAGCGTTGTAGAATTAGATTTTGGCACTATCAATGTTAGTGGTTTCAATGCCAATATTCAATTAAAAACACTAACGGCCGATGATATGTTGGAAAGCGATAATTCATTAAGTCAAACCATTGAAAAAGCTAGCATAGGTACCGAAACTATGAATTTGAAAATTACTACCGATAATTTTGGTTCTCAGGTAAGTTGGAAAATCAAAAATGATCAGGACAGCGTAGTCGCTAGCGGAGGGCCCTATTCCAATTCATCCAATACTACAACATACGAACCCATTGTTCAAGACGATGAGGACATAAGCTTTTCAACTAGTGGTTGTTATTATTTTGAGGTTTATGATAGTCAAAACAATGGCATGTACAACAGCCCTGCTCACGACGACGGCCCTACTTTTTTTAGATTAATAAGTAATGGAATAAATGTTGTTGAAATTTTTGGTGATGATTATACCAATACTACTAAACAGAAGTTCATCTATAATTCATCAGCATCAATGGACGAAAAGTGGAAAGTAGTAAAAACTTCCGTTTATCCTAACCCTACATCTGGAATGAGTCACTTAAAGCTAGTTAGTAAAGAAGAAATGAAAGGGGTAGAGCTTTGCATTTTCAACCTACTTGGTGAAGAGATGTCAAAGCAAACCATAAATTTCAACACTGGCGAAAATACCATTCCATTAAATTTAAATGGCTATAAGGATGGTATCTATAATATTAAACTAGAGTCGTCTAAGTTAAACATATCGCACAAACTACTTCTTTTAAATCAACAATCTTCTTTTTTTACTAAAAAATAATTATAATTTAAAGAAATGATTAAATTTGTAAACAACTTTAAAAATACTATTATGAAACAATTTATACCCATGTTATTAGGTCTATTAATGTTAGTTTTTACATTAGACTCCAATGCTCAGTTAGCAGATGGAACTGTCGTGCCTAATTTTACCACTACAGATGTTAACGGCAACCCTCACGATTTATATGAATATTTAGATGCTGGATATACAGTTATTGTTGATATCAGCGCTACTTGGTGTGGACCTTGCTGGAGCTACCATGAGGGTGGCGCATTTGAAGAAATATGGGAAGCCCATGGACCAGCGGGCGAACCTGGTGTTAGTGAAAATACAACAGATGATGTAGTTATATTGTGGTTTGAAGGTGATCCAGGCACAGCAGAAAGTGAATTAGAAAATAGCACATTGGGTAATTGGCTAGAGCCAAATGGAAATGCCGTTAATTTTCCTATAATGAATGATAATAATGTTGCTGATTTTTTTGACTTATCATTTTACCCAACAATATTCACAATTTGCCCAAACAAAAGAGTTAAGTTGACGGGACAACTCAATGCCACACAACACTATGCTGAATTAGGTAATTGTGAGCAACCAGTAGAAGGTACTAATGCTGCTTTAACTTCAATGAGCTCTAATATTTCTGCCGTTGGGTGTGAAGCTAGTGCTTCAGGTTCACTTTCTGTTGTCGTTCAAAACTTTGGAACTTCAACGATAAATTCATTTACCGTTGAAGTAATCGGTAATGGTCAAACAATAGCTTCAGAAGATTTTAATGGTTCTTTAGATGTCTTTGAAACAACTGAAATTGATTTTGGAAATATTACAGTTGAAACAGAAAATATTGAAATCACTATTACTTCTTCGGACGATGATGCTGAAGATAATACACTTACAGAATCTTTTCAGTTCAATACTGGTGAAACTGAAGAAACAGTAACGATTAAATTTCTAACCGATAACTTCGCCAGTGAAACCTATTTAGAAATAAAAAATGAACTTGGTGAAGTAGTTTGGACTGAAGGAAATGAAAGTGTAGAAGGAAACTATAATACTGGAAATGAAGATGCTCCAACAGACCCAACAACACCACTAGCTAACAATACCTCATACGAATGGGATGTAAACCTTACATCTTTAGATTGCTATACTTTCTTTATTGGTGATTTCTTCGGTGACGGACTTGATGCTTCACAATGGGGTGGTACAAACGGTTCATGGTCGATCGAAAATAATAATGGAGTAGTTATAAGTCAACAAACCGTAGCTAACTTCGGTGGTTCTGATCAATCCTCTTTCCTAAATAAAGTAGCTGCAGACCCATCTAGTATAGAAGAGTCATTTGCACAATCATTAGCAGTTTATCCAAACCCTGTACAATCAAATACTACTATCTCATTTAACTTAAAAGAAAGCTCAAAGGTTAGATTAGATGTATTAAACGTACTTGGAGAAACACTAATCTCATCTAATTATCCAATGAATGCTGGCAATAATACTATCGACCTAAACGTTGATAAGTTAACTAGCGGTGTTTACTTTGCCCACCTAACAATTAATGGTGAAACTAATACAGTAAAACTTACCGTTAGCAAATAAGGATAATTTGCTAAACACAAAAAAGGTCAGTAGATTAGCAAAACTAATTTTCTGACCTTTTTTATTAATTAAAAAACCGAACAATTACTATGAAAAAATTGCTTTTTGCCATTACACTACTTTGTTTTTCTGTAAGTGCTTTTTCTCAAAAAAGAACACTTCCAAAAGTAGATTTAAAAACATTAGACAACGCTACTATAAGTTCTTCTAGCTTTGACAATGATGGACAACCTATAGTCATCAGCTTTTGGGCTACTTGGTGTAAACCCTGTATTAAAGAATTATCAAACATTGCCGAGATATATGAAGACTGGCAAGATGAAACAGGTGTAAAAGTTATAGCTATCTCAATTGATGATGCTAGAAATATGTCAAAAGTAAAACCCAAAGTAAATGCCGAAATGTGGGAGTATGAAGTGTATTGTGATCCCAACAGCGATTTCAAAAGAGCTATGGGAGTTGGAGGCGTACCGCATACATTTTTACTCAATGACAAAAAAGAAATTGTTTACCAACATACTGGCTATAAAGATGGAGATGAGTATGAATTATTTGAAAAGATTAAGCAATATTCTAAATAAAGTATGAAAGCAACATTTTATTTACTTCTCTTAATTCCTTTTTTAAGCTTTTCACAAGATAATAATCAGGGAGTCATCCAAGGTGATTTTAATTTTACGGCCCAAACTTATTACGAAGATTCAACTATCAATGCTAGCCTAGTAGATGAGTTTATGCTCATGAATGGCTACGCTAACATTCTTTACAGCAAAGGTAACTTTATAGCTGGTGTTCGTTATGAAAGTTATATGAATACCTTGCAAGGTTTCGACACTAGATATAACGGGCATGGTATTCCATATAGATTTGCACAGTATAATGTTCACGGTTTAGATATCACAGTCGGTAATTTTTACGAGCAATTTGGAAGTGGTATTATTTTTAGAAGTTATGAGGAAAAAAACTTAGGTATTGACAACGTTATGGACGGAATTCGCCTAAAGTACTCCCCATTACAAGGGCTAACGCTAAAAGGCTTTGTGGCTAAGCAACGTCTTTATTGGGAACATGGCCCAGGAATTATACGCGGTATTGATGGTGAATTTAACCTCAACGAAGCATTCATATCACTAGAGAATAGTAAAACAAGAGCCATTTTTGGAGGTAGTTTTGTAAGTCGCTTTCAAGAAGATAACAATCCTGTGTATAACCTTCCTGAAAACGTAGCTGCCTATGCCGTCAGAACTAGTTTAAGTAGAGGGAAAATAGCCTTTAACTCTGAGTACGCTTATAAGTACAATGATCCTGCTGGCGGTATTACCTTTAATAATTATGCTCCTGGCATGGCTCTAACCTCTAACCTTAGCTACTCCCAAAGAGGATTAGGTATACTTTTAGAGGCCCACAGAGTAGATAATATGGACTATCGATCCAAGCGGGGTGCCTCGCTCAACGATCTTACACTTAACTACATTCCGGCCATAAGTAAACAACACGTCTACACCCTTGCAGCATTTTATCCTTTTGCGACCCAACCATTGGGAGAGTTAGGCTTTCAAGGACAAATCAATTATACCTTCAAAAAGAAAAGCAAAATTGGCGGCAAATACGGCACTCAACTTACCCTTAATTATTCCCGAATAAATGCTCTAAACAGAGGCTCGTCATTATTGACTGAAAGTGGTAGCCATACGCCCATGTTTTTTAGTATTCAGGGAGAAGAGCTGTTTTTTAGAGATTTTAACGTTGATATTAAAAAGAAACTCAATAAAAACGTTAAAATTAATGTGAATTACCTCGATATCATTTACAACAAAGATATCATTGAAGGAAAGAGTAATGGTAAAGACATACATGCCAGAATTGGAATTTTAGAAGTCAATTATAAACTAAAACCCAAACATACCATACGCAGTGAGTTTCAATACCTTTCGGTGGACAAAAGCGATAAGTATTATCAAGATCAAGGTGATTGGCTAATGGGATTAGTAGAATACACAATATCACCTCATTGGTTTTTCGCCTTTATGGACCAATATAATGGCGGGTACACCAGCGAAGAAAAAACGTACGATGCCGTACATTATTTAAATATTAGCTGTGGCTACTCCAAAGGCACCAATCGATTTGAACTAGGCTATGGTAAAAAACGAGAGGGTATTTTTTGTGTAGGTGGGGTATGCCGAAACGTACCTTCCTCAAATGGCTTTACTCTATCTATAACTTCAAGCTTTTAAATTATGAAATCAACGTTTTTCACGCTATTTACAGCTGTTTTATTTATAACTTCATGTGACAAAATAGAAAAAGAGGACTTTCTACAAGGAGATAGTAGCGGCACTGTCGATACTACGACGATTGTAAAAAAAGCGCTTATAGAAGACTTTACGGGGTATAGGTGTAACAATTGCCCTCAGGCCGCTGCTGAACTGCATGCTATTGATTCTCTTTTTGAAGGTAAAATAGTAGGTATAGGTATTCATGTAGGACTTTTCGCTACACCTTCAGGGAACTTTACGACTGATTTTAGAACAGAAAGCGGTAATGAGCTTGATCAAGTCTTTGATGCATCAAATAATGGACTTCCCATTGGCATGGTAAATAGAAAAGGGTATCCAAGTGCAGTTTTAAGTCAATATACCGAATGGGCTAGCATGATACCGGACATTTTAAATGAGCCAGCTACAGTAGCTTTAAAATTATCTGAAAGCAATAATCAAATTACAGTCGAAGCAAAAAAATTAACAGAAATATCAGGAAATTTAAAATTAGTGGTGTGTATCACTGAAGATAATATAATTTACAAACAAGTTGATGGCTCAACATTAATTGAGGACTATGAACATGATCACGTACTTAGAACGCACCTTAATGGTACTTGGGGTATTGATATTACACTTGACAATGACTACACTAGCTTTAACTATGATTTTTCACTAGAAAACGACTGGGTTCGAAGTAACTGTAATGTCATTGCCTACGTATACAACGATAGCAATAAAGAAGTATTACAAGTTGAAAAAATTCATCTCATAGATTAAACACCTTAATAATGTATAAAATCTTAACTTTAATCTTGTCACTTACACTTTCAGTATCTTCTTTCGGGCAAGGCGTTATATTAAATAGTTCAGAAATAGAAAATGCTAAAAGCTTTCTAGAGGCCTATTTTAGACCAGTGGGAAGTAGTATAGGTGCAGGTTTAAACAACGGTTGGTACAATACTGCTAAACCCCATAAATTAGCTGGTTTTGACGTTAGTCTGACACTAAATTTAGTTAGTATAACTGACGAGACAAAATTTTTTAATGTTAATGAACTTAATAATTTTAGTAGTCTGTCAGAAAGGACGCCCACCGTTTTAGGTAATGGAGAAGGTGCTACAATTACCTACGATAATAATGAAGGTATTTCTGGAACCTTTACTATGCCAGATCAAGATGTTGAAATTACAGCCGTACCAATTCCTACTTTAAATGTTGGTATTGGCTTAATAAAAGGTACAGAGTTGACTATCCGCTATATTCCAGATTATGAATTTGATATGGGTTTTACAGGCAAAGGAACTATTGGCTTGTATGGTGGTGGTATAAAACATGACATATTACAATGGCTGCCAGTTGTTGACAAACTACCTTTCGATTTATCGGTACAAGCAGCTTTTAGTCAATTAAACACCTCGTTTGAAGTAGAAAGTCAAAGTGTTAAACAAGAAGTAGGATTAAATGTTAATGCAAGCACATATAATTTAATTCTTTCTAAAAAGTTTTCTGTACTCACAGCGTATTCCAGTGTTGGCGTAAATAATAGTAAATCACATTTTGTATCAAACACTAATTTTAGATTAGGAAGTACTGAAGTAATTGACTTTAATATTCCACTAACATTAGATTTTGAGAAGCAAAGTGAAATTCAGGCAGCTTTAGGAGTTCGCCTCAAATTAGCTATTTTTACACTTTATGCTAATCAAACATTTTCGAAATACCCCATCACTTCTGCTGGTATTGGGTTAAGTTTTAGATGAGACCATTAATTTTCATACTCACTTTACTTCTTTGTAGTGTCAGTACTTTCAGCCAGAACTTTAAAGCTGGAGCAATTGCTGGCATTAGTACCTCGCAAGTTTCTGGTGATCAATTAGGAGGATTTAATAAAGTAGGTGTCAAACTAGGTACTTATGTGAATCACCCCATCAATGCAGGGACCAGAGGCGAATTATCTATATATTATATTGACAAAGGAAGTAATGATTTAAAGAGTAATTATAAGATTGATTTGTCATACGTTGAAACTTCATGGTGTTTGCAGAAAACATCCAAAGGATTTATATATGAAGCGGGGCTATTATTTGGTGTACTTGTAGATGGTAAAATTTACGATATTTATGGTTATGTAGACCCCTATGTTGAGCCCATTAGTAAAGTTGATATAGGAGCAAAAATAGCTGCGGGAGTTCTGTTAAAACCACGCATTAGTATGTTTTGGGAATTATCTAACACTATTCCATTTTATCCCATACAAAATCATCCTGGTGGAGCAAGTTTCGGAATAAACAAAGGAAAATATAATTCCATATTAAGTTTTTCTTTCCGATATTTGTTCTCTGAATGAGAAAGACACACAAAATAGTAGTTTCAGTAAGTGGAGCTAGTGGAGCCATTTATGCCAAGGTACTTTTTGACAAGCTAAAAGAACTGTCATCACAAATAGATGATGTGGGCGTACTGATGTCCGATAATGCAAAATATGTCTGGAAAACTGAGCTTGGTAATGACGATTATAAAAAACTACCCTTTACTTTTTATTCACCGCAAGATTTTGATGCTCCTTTTGCTTCAGGTTCTGCTCGTTATGAAACAATGATAATTTGCCCATGCTCAATGGGTACTTTAGGAAGAATAGCCCAAGGTATTTCAAATGACTTGACCACCAGAGCTGCTGATGTTATTTTAAAAGAGCGACGTAAACTTATTTTAGTTACACGTGATACGCCTATAAGCTTAATTCATATCAACAATATGAAAACCATTACAGAAACGGGTGGCATAATTTGTCCAGCATCACCATCATTTTATAGCAATCCGACTACACTCGAAGATCTAGCCTTAACCGTTGTTGACAGGGTAATACAATTGGCAGGACTAGACAACAACTCTTACCAATGGGGTAATGACTAGCCATTAGGTATTTTTGTAAGTTGCCATAAAATTAATATCCATGAATGCTTCCCGAATCCGGCGACTTTTGCTAAGAGGTAGAAGACGAAATTATTAAAACAATAGAAACAGCTTGGGACATGCCCATAGATGACATACAGTTAACGGATGATGTAGTCTATGTATCTATTTCCGGTTACGACCAAAAGCTTCTTGTGGTGCTACCCATTGATAGGAAAGATGCAGGATTAATGTACACCTTAGAGCTGCCAATAGTTTTGCTACTTCTGACAGCTATGAAGGCAGGTGCCGTTATAAATCGTTTAAAATGGGAGCTGTAGTTTACTGTAACGGATGTGACTTAGGCTGTACACTCTACACAGAAAAATAATAAGAACTTATTAAATAGATGGACTTTATAGTGCTATGTGTATTATCTAAATTCATTTACCTTCTACAAAGACGTTATCGTGGACGTTTTTGAAAGAAATTCTATTTGAGAAAATCTAAATTTCGTTTCAACCCCTTGTATTTAGTTCGCTTTAGTGCCGAATGCTTAAATACCTTTCTAAAACTTTCTTCTGTAAGGTCGTCCCAATCTGCAGCTGTCATTTCTAATAAATCTGGATGAGGCTGAAATCGCTCCTCCTTATGAGGTTTTGAAAAACGATTCCATGGACATACATCCTGACAAACATCACACCCAAACATCCAATTATCGAATTTACCTTTCATTTCTGTTGGTATAGCCTCTTTTAGCTCAATGGTAAAATAAGATATACACTTACTACCATCTATTTGATAAGGTGCTAAAATAGCTTGGGTGGGACAAGCATCGATACAGGCCGTGCATGTACCACAATGATCTAAAACTGCTTTATCAGGCTCAATATCTAAATCAATAATGAGTTCGGCAATAAAGAAAAATGACCCTCGCTCTTTATTAATAATATTAGTGTTTTTACCCATCCAGCCTAAACCACTGCGCTGTGCCCAAGCTTTATCCATAACAGGAGCACTATCTACAAAACCTCTTCCACTAACTTCGCCAATATTGGTTCTTATGTAATGTAACAAAGCCTTTAACTTATCTTTTACCACAAAATGATAATCTTGGCCATATGCATATTTTGAAATTTTTGGAGCTGAAGGCTGTTGTTTTTGATCGGTGTAATAATTAAACAACAAGGTAACTACTGTTTTAGCATCATCCACTAACAACCTAGGATCTAGGCGTTTATCAAAATGATTAGCCATATAGGCCATCTCTCCATGATGATTTTGATTTAGCCAGTGTTCTAGTCGTGGAGCCTCTTCTTCTAAAAATTCGGCTTTAGAAAACCCACAATGTGAAAAACCTAATCGATAAGCCTCCTCATTAATTTGTGTTTTATAAGACTTAATCGAAGAGTCCACCGAGTTGAGATGATGGATTTAATCCTAAGTGTTGGTAAGCTTTATCTGTTGCCTGACGGCCACGTGGCGTTCGCATCAGATATCCTTCTTGAATTAAGAATGGCTCATACACTTCTTCTATAGTACCACTTTGCTCGCCGACAGCAGTGGCAATAGTGGTAAGCCCAACAGGGCCTCCTTTAAATTTTTCGATGATAGCAGATAAAATTCTATTATCCATATCGTCTAAACCATGGTCATCCACATTAAGTGCTTGCAAGGCCAGGTGAGTAATATCTAGAGTAATACTTCCATCACCTTTAACCTGAGCAAAATCTCTTACACGTCGTAATAGTGCATTAGCTATCCGTGGTGTACCTCGGCTTCGTCCAGCTATTTCATCGGCTGCTGATTTAGAAATTGAGATATCTAATATACTAGATGAACGATTTACAATATCTGAGAGTGTAGATATATTGTAATATTCTAAACGTGAATTGATACCAAAACGAGCTCTTAAAGGGGCTGTTAGTAATCCTGATCGCGTTGTAGCTCCAATTAATGTGAATGAATTAAGTTCAATTTGGACAGCTCTTGCATTCGGCCCTGACTCAATCATAATATCTATTTTAAAGTCTTCCATAGCTGAGTATAAATACTCTTCAACGATGGGGCTTAAACGATGTATTTCATCAATAAATAAAATGTCTCCCTCCTCTAGATTGGTAAGAAGACCGGCTAAATCACCGGGCTTATCTAATACTGGCCCTGAACTAATTTTTATACCTACCCCCATTTCATTTGCAATGATATTGGATAATGTTGTTTTCCCTAGTCCAGGAGGGCCGTGTAATAACACATGATCTAGTGCCTCTCCCCTCATCTTAGCAGCACTCACAAAAACCTTTAGGTTTTCGACTACTTTTGGCTGACCAGTAAAATCGTTAAATTGTTTGGGGCGTAGTGCCTTGTCAAGTTCTAAGTCCGCTTTAGAAAGGGATTCTTTTTCGGGATTTAAATTCTCGTTCATCTTTAACAAAGATAAACTAAAATAGAAGTAAACGAAATAGCTTTAGATAGCTAATATTTCAACCTCTACACGCCTATCGTATTTGGGGCCTTTACCAAGTGGGAATTGACCTTCAAAACCAATGTAAGACAACCTAGATTCATCGACTCCTTTGAAAAGGAGATAGTCGAATATGCGTTTAGCTCTTCTAGCCGATAGTGTCATTTCGTTTGATGTAATATCGGAAAAGGTAAAATCTGCATCATAGATATGCCCTTGTATCTGAATAATCAAATTAGGGTTTTTGACTAATTCATCGTATAAAGTTTTCAATGTAGACATAGATTCATCAAGCATGATATCATCACCACCCTTAAATAGAATTCCATTGAGTATGAATTTATCTCCTTTTTGAACTGATAGAGATGATGAAGTTTTATTTCCAATATTGAATACTATATCTATACGTCTGTATTTTTCTAAATATAAATGTATTTGTTCTGTGTCCATAGATTGCCAATCTGGCTTATTACACCAATTAATTTGCCTTAGTTCTTGATTATTAAATACTTTTTTTAATTTATTTTTAATATAATTCGACCGCTTTTTAGAAAGATTTAGTTCAATTTCTTCGTGCTCAATTTCGTCACAATAGCCCAATACCTCAATTTTTATAACCTTATTGTATTTGGACACCTCATATATATAATTTTCAAACTTCTTAAACTCCTCAGCACTTAGTATACTTTGATTGACATCAAAATAAACAGAGTGACTGAAGGAATTTAAGGCTTGAATTTTTAAACCAAAAAGAAGTAAAATAGATAATGTCCAAATTTTAATTTTCATAGGCACACAAGTTTTATAAAAATAGGTTAGTGTGCTTTATTATACGCAAAAGCTAAAGGTTTCGTTACTTAAGATTAGTATTTACTTCATTTATAACTTAAAATCTAATTCATAGGTTTAAATTAATTTGTTCTTCTTATACATCGGCATTAGTAAAAGTATAAGTATACTTATAGATACTCTCGATAGAATCCTCTAGTGTATAAATCTCTTCTTCCCTAATTGAACGCAAGACATCCATCATTTAATTCAGTTCCATGCCTTACGGACAAAGTATCTGAAAAGTAATATGAACTAAATCTATATATTAAATATTGGGAGATTTTAATGATAAAAAATTACCCACCAACTTGTATTAAAAAATCATTAAATAAAAAAACCCCACTTTCCGGTGAGGTCTTTATACAAACTGACTAAAATCAGTTCTTAATGATCTTCTTCGCCATCTTTAAGGGGAACAACCTGAGGAACAAAGTCTTCATCTGCTCCTGGCTTACTGTAATCGTAGGCCCAACGATGTACTGTAGGTAGTTCACCTGGCCAGTTACCATGAATTCTATCATGTGTTGGTGTAGTCCACTCTAAAGTGTTTGAACGCCATGGATTCTTTGGTGCATTTTTACCTCTGTAAATACTATAGAAGAAGTTAAAGAAGAAAAAGATTTGTGCAACAGCACCTGTGATGGCAAAGACAGTTACTAATTCGTTAATCTCAACTAAGCCATCGAACATTGGGAAGGCTGTGTTGGAATAATAACGTCTGGGCACACCTGCCATACCTATAAAGTGCATTGGATAGAATACACCATAGGCTGAGATAAATGTTATCCAAAAATGGACGTAGCCTAAGTTTTTATTCATCATCTTTCCGTACATCTTGGGGAACCAATGGTAAATACCTGCAAACATCCCAAAGATTGCTGATAATCCCATTACGATGTGGAAGTGAGCAACCACAAAGTAGGTATCGTGAACATTAATATCTAAAGCACTATCTCCTAAAATTAAACCTGTCAATCCACCTGAAATAAAGGTTGAAACTAAACCAATTGAAAAGAGCATAGCTGGTGTAAACTGTATATTTCCTTTCCATAAAGTAGTCAAGTAGTTGAATACTTTTACAGCTGAAGGAATTGCAATTAAAAGAGTAGTAAACGTAAATACAGACCCTAAGAAAGGATTCATACCAGTCATAAACATATGGTGACCCCAAACGATAAAGGATAAAAACCCAATGGCTAAAATAGAACCTACCATAGCTCTATAACCAAAGATTGGTTTTCTAGAGTTGGTTGATACTACTTCTGAGGTAATGCCTAATGCTGGTAGTAATACTATATATACCTCTGGGTGACCTAAGAACCAGAATAAGTGTTGGAATAGAATCGGCGAACCACCTGTTTGTGTTAGCATTTCACCTTGAATCATAATGTCCGCTAAATAGAATGCCGTTCCAAAACTCCTATCAAAAATCAATAGTAAAGCGGCTGACAATAAAACTGGGAATGATAATACCCCTAATATTGCCGTTACTAAAAAGGCCCACATAGTAAGTGGAAGACGTGTCATTGATAAACCTTTAGTTCTTAAGTTAAGAATGGTTACTATATAGTTCAATCCACCAAGTAGTGAAGAAACAATAAATAGAGCCATACTTACTAGCCATAAAGTCATCCCAAGTCCAGAACCTGGCATAGCTTGCGGTAATGCACTCAAAGGTGGATAAATAGTCCATCCAGCTGCTGCCGGTCCTGATGTAACAAATAGTGAAATTACCATTACTACTGAGGAAAGGAAGAAGAACCAATAAGATAACATATTTATAAATCCTGAGGCCATGTCTCTGGCTCCAATTTGAAATGGAATAAGTAGGTTAAAGAAAGTACCACTTAATCCTCCAGTCAATACAAAGAATACCATTATCGTACCGTGGATTGTCACTAAGGCTAGATATATATTTGGGTCCATGACACCATCTGGTGCCCACTTTCCAAGGAAGGTTTCTAGGATGGGATATCCTTCTGCCGGCCATGCCAATTGTAATCTAAAAAATACCGACATTAAAATAGCGATTACACCCATTACCATTGCCGTAATTAGAAATTGTTTGGCAATCATTTTATGATCAGTACTAAAAACGTACTTTGTAATGAATGTTTCTTCGTGGTGGTGGTGTTCGTTGTGTTCTGACATCTTTATCTAAAATCTAAATAATTAGTTTGCACTTACTAAAGTTTTGAAGGTATCTTGTTCTTTAAGCCAAGCATCATATTCTTCTTGGGTTTCAACGATTACCTTAATCTGCATATTGTAGTGTGCAGAGCCACAGATTTTGTTACATAACATAACATAATCAAATTCTGCTGGGCCTTCGCCACGTTTGGCTCTAGCCTCATTAACATAAGCCATACGTTCTATCATTTCAGGATCTTCTCTCATCTCCTTGGTAGTTTTGGTAGGTGTAAAAGAAAATTGAGTACTCATTCCTGGCACACAATTCATCTGAACATTAAAGTGTGGCATATACGCTGAGTGAATGACATCTTGTGAGCGAAACTTCATAAGCACTTGCTTATTTACTGGCAGGTGAATTTCTCTAACAACAATATCATCATGAGATAGGCTATCGGTCACATCAACACCTAAGGTGTTTACGCCTCCAATAAGCGTGTAATGGGCTTTTCCTAATTGGTTGTCGTCTCCAGCATATCGGGCTGTCCAGTTAAATTGTTGAGCATATACTTCCATTACGAATGCGTCGGATGTATCAGGCACCATTGTTTTGTTCCAAGTGTTAAGACCAAAGAGTATTAAACCTGTTAAAACTATAGCAGGTACAGAAGTCCATAACAACTCTAATTTGTTATTGTGTGTTTGGAACAAAGCCTTATTTCCTTTTCTACCTCTGTATTTGTAAGTGAAAACAAATAACAAGGTTTGTGTAATAAAGAAAGTAATTAGAATGAGTACCATGGTGGTATCCCAAAGTAATTTAATTCCTTCACCATGAACGCTTACTGGATCTGGTAAGACTAAGTGCCCCCATAACTTAAAAGAGTATGCTACAAAGGCTGTAAAACCTAGACCAACAATTAACATCGCTAAAGCGTTGTACCGGTTATCTTGATCTGAAGTCACTTCTTGAGCATCAGTTCCTTTTAACTTAGTGGCTATTTCGATAATCCGTACAATTTGTACGATACCAACTATTGTAAGGGCAATGATTAAAAAGCTTAAAAAAGTAGTCATTTTCGCTTATCCGTTTTTTTGGTTATAAATATCTATTAAATATGATGGTGAATACTTTCATCCGCAAATGGGTGATTTTTCACAAATAATGGTGCTTTTGTTAGTGCTTTATTAATGATTAACAAGAATAAACCTAAGAAGCCTGCAAACATTCCTATTTCAGTAAAACCTATATGCCAATGTTCTTTTAGTACACCTGGAATAATCATCAAATATACATTACACCAATGGCCTATTAGTACAATGACTCCTACAGTCATTATGTAGCCAAAATTTCGCTTACTATCTCTGCTCATTAATAATAGCAGTGGGAATATAAAGTTTATGACCGATGTTATCCAGAATAGGAAATTGTAGTTATCCCAACGTGCCATGTAGTATGTTACTTCTTCAGGTATGTTGGAGTACCATATTAACATAAATTGAGAAAACCACATATAAGTCCAAAGTATACTGAAGGCGAAAATCCATTTGCCTAAATCATGAATATGATTTTCATTTACAAATTCTAAATAACCTTTACGCTTCAGTATTATAGCTGTCATTGCAATAACTGTAAAACCTGTAACACCCATTGAAGAGAAAACAAACCAACCAAATAAGGTGCTAAACCAGTGAGTGTCAATTGACATTATCCAGTCCCAAGCCATCATTGAAGAAGTGTATCCAAAAAAGGCTACAAATATCGCAGAGACAGTAATACTCTTTTTATAATGACTCAATCCGCCCTCAGTATCTTCTTTTCTTGAAAGTGCTATTAAACGCTTAGCAGCGTACCACCATCCAAGAATATAAGCAGCAGCTCTGATAAAGAAAAAGGGGAAATTTAAGTAGGCTTCTTTTCCAGCAATAATTGGGTCGTAGTGTGAATCATTAGGATCCATAATGCCTTCTGCCATCCAGTGCCATATGTGATTCCAATGTAATTTACCTGCTATAATTATCAATAACATGATAATACCACCTACTAAAAAGTAGGATGTGATGCCTTCAGCTACTCGCTTGAACGGGGTGGCCCAGGCCGCTTCAGAAATATACTGAAGTGCTATAAAAAAGATAGCAAATGCAGAAATGGCTAAAAAGAAATAATTATTGACCATAAGGCTCGGCCAAGCTCTATGAGAATCATTAATAAAACCAAAAATTACCGCTAAAATTCCAATAGCCATTAGTGCATAGGAAATAAGCTTTGTGTTTTTTGAAACTGTATACATAAAACAGTGGGTTTAATTTGTATATAATTAGTTATCTTTTTTTTGTAGTTCTTGTACGTACATTGTTAGCAACCACCTTTCCTCATCATTAACCTGAGAGTTATGTGGTCCCATAGCGTTTAAGCCGTGATATATCGCATGGTAAATGTTTCCTGCTTTTAACTCACTCATTGTTTTACCAGTTCGACGAATCATAACATCATCTGAGTAGCTAGGAATTGCACCGTAAACTGGGTGGGAAATACTTCCTTTACCATCTCCATTTTTACCATGACAGTGTGCACAAAACATACCATATAGTTGCTTACCTTTATCTAAGTTAGATTCGTTTGCATCAAATGGGTTATTCAATTCTTTTCCAGCTAATAAATAATCTTCTACCGAATTCTCATAATCGAAACTTACAAAGCCTCTTGGCTGCGTCCCAGAGACTGGTTTTCTTGCATTCAAACTGTCCGTAAAATAGGTATTAGAGCCATAAATTTCTAAAGATGGTGAACGATACATATCAGGCATAAACTCATACCCTGTTTTATCTTCATCATAGTTTGAACATGATGAAAGAAATACTAACACTATAAGTGGTAATGTTAATAGAACGTTTAATTTACCTTTTTTCATTTTAAGCGATTTCTTTTACATTAATTTCGGTAGCTCCTGTTTTCTTTAATAAATCACTAACTACCTTTTCATTTTCTGTTTCTATTTCGACTAAAAACTTATCGTCTGTTGTTCTGGGGTCTGGACTAGTGGTAGTTTGACCTGGAAATAATTTGGACTTGAAAAAATAGGTGATTACCATTAAATGTGCTGCAAAAAGTACTGTCATCTCAAAAATAATAGGTACAAATGCAGGCATATTAAGGTAATAGGCAAAACTAGGCTTTCCTCCAATGTTTTGAGGCCAATCTAATATCATGATGTAGTAGGTCATAGATATCGCAACTATACAACCTATTGCTCCATAGATAAAGGCTGCAACAGCTAGACGCGTTCGCTCCAATCCTAATACATGGTCAAGACCATGAACTGGAAATGGGGTATAAACATCTTTAATAGAAATATCATTTGATCGTACTTCTTTTATACTATTTAAAAGTACTTCATCATCATCAAATATTCCGTAAATGACTTTCTTACTCATGTCTTTTACTTTTTATATTGTTCGCTAGAAGATTTTACTATTGTTTTCAATTCGGCTTGTGCAATAACCGGGAAAGTTCGTGAGTACAACAAAAAGAGTACAAAGAAAAAACCAATTGATCCGACAAATATTCCTATATCTACAAAAGTTGGTGAGAACATACTCCAACTAGAAGGAAGATAATCCCTGTGTAAGGAGGTAACGATAATGACAAATCGTTCAAACCACATTCCAATATTAACGAATAGAGCTAGAATAAAAGTAAATACAATGTTTCTTCTAAGTTTTTTAAACCACATTAATTGAGGTGATATCACATTACATGTCATCATACTCCAATATGCCCACCAGTAAGGACCAGTAGCCCTATTAAGAAAGGCATATTGCTCAAATTCAACACCTGAATACCATGCCATGAAGAGTTCAGTAAGGTAAGCGATACCTACTAAATTACCTGTTAACATGATAACTATATTCATATATTCTACATGCTTAACCGTTATATATGCTTCTAAACCCACTACTTTTCTCATGACAAGTAGTAAGGTTTGTACCATTGCAAAACCTGAGAATACCGCACCAGCAACAAAGTAAGGAGGAAATATTGTGGTATGCCAACCAGGTATAACTGAAGTAGCAAAGTCAAACGATACAATAGAGTGTACAGAGAATACTAATGGAGTTGCTAATCCAGCTAAAACAAGTGAAACTTCTTCAAATCGTTGCCAATCCTTAGCTCTTCCAGTCCATCCAAACGATAAAGTAGTATAAATCTTTTTTCTCAATGGCCAGTATTTTTCATTTATTTTATCTCTAATCATGGCAAAGTCAGGTATTAAACCAACATACCAGAAGACTAGTGACACCGAAAAGTAGGTAGAAATCGCAAATACATCCCATAATAATGGTGAATTGAAATTAACCCATAATGACCCAAAGTTGTTCGGAATTGGAAATACAAAGTAACCTAACCAGGGCCTTCCCATGTGTATAAGTGGAAACATAGCTGCTTGGACAACAGCAAATATGGTCATAGCTTCTGCAGATCGGTTGATGGATAGTCTCCATTTTTGTCTGAAAAGTAATAAAACCGCTGATATTAATGTACCTGCGTGACCTATACCAACCCACCACACAAAGTTGGTGATATCCCATGCCCAACCGATGGTTTTATTAAGTCCCCAAACTCCAATTCCTGTACCAATAGTGTATCCTACAGATAGAATCCACCACACAAACAAAATTAGAGAAATTCCAAAAACTATCCACCACATTTTATTGGCTTTGGCAAGAACCGGTTTTGCTACATCAACCGTGATATCATGATAACTTTTGTTACCTAATATTAATGGCTCTCTTATAGGGCTTTCTTTTTGCATAATCTATAAATTAAGCTTTTCTATTTCTAATTTTTGTTTGATAAAATACCGAAGGTGCTGTATTTATCTCTTCAAGTAAATAATATTGTCTTTCGTCTTCTTTAAGCACTTTTACTTCGCTATTTTTATCATTAACATCACCAAATACTAATGCATTGGTTGGACAAGCGATTGAACAAGCTGTTTGAGCATCTTTATCGCGTACTTTTCGTCCTTCTGTTTTGGCATCAAGCTTGGTTTTCTGTATCATTTGAATACACATACTACATTTTTCCATAACTCCACGCACCCTAACAGTAACATCTGGATTTAATACCATCTTGCCTAAATCATCATTCATATTGTAATCAAACGCGTCATTTTCTGCATAATTGAACCAATTGAATCGACGTACTTTATAAGGACAGTTATTTGCACAATATCGTGTTCCGACACATCTATTATAGGCCATATGGTTTTGACCTTCCGCACTGTGTGAAGTGGCTGCCACAGGGCAAACTGTTTCACAAGGTGCATGATTACAGTGCTGACACATAACTGGCTGAAATGCTACATCTGGATTTTCAGAGGGTACTTCCATCGCTTTATATTTAGCGACTGAACCTATGTCTTGTTCTTCAGCAATTTCTTCGGTCATGTCACTTGAATAATATCTATCGATACGTAGCCAGTGCATATCTCGACTTTTTCGTATTTCTTCTTTACCTACAACTGGAACATTGTTCTCAGAATGACAGGCAACAACACAAGAATTACAACCAATACAGGAGGTGAGGTCTATAGATAAATTCCAGAAATGACCTGTTTCATGATCAAACTCTTTCCATAAGCTGACTTCATCAGCGAACAACTTACCTTTATGTGTGTCAAATGTAATATCTGGATTTCCGGCTTTCGGATTTTTAATATATTCTGATAAGGTTGTCTCTTTAATTAAAGATCTCCCCATCATTGTGTGATGTAACTGAACGGATGCAAAGCCATGCTCTCCTTCCATTTTTTCTATGCTAACGTTAGTAGCAGTAAAGTCATTTTCTGTAATTAGACTGAAAGCATTTACCCCTACATTATCACCTACCTTACCGCTTGCAGTTCGTCCGTATCCTAAAGCTAATCCAATTGTATCTTTTGCCTGACCTGGTTGGATTAGAACAGGTACATTTTCAATTACATTGTTTCCTACTGTTAGTCTAACAAGGTTTCCGTTCATTGAACCGTCTGAATTATTCCAATTGGATAGCCCTTTATCTCTTGCAGTTGTTGCTGAAATAGTAATGTAATTATCCCAACATGCTCTAGTAATTGGATCAGGAAGTTCTTGTAACCAAGGATTATTGGCTTGGGTTCCGTCTCCGATAGAGTTAGATTGATATAAAGCTAGTTCTAGATCAGTAGATGGTTTGCTGATGGAAGACACGTTTGCTGAAAAAGAGCTGGTAGACACGGTTTGCTCTGAAACAGATGCTAAACCATCATGAACTGATTTTGACCAGGAGGTTTTAGATCTCCAATATTTCTTTAGAAATGAATAATAATCGTCTTTAGCATCAGTCCATTTTAATAGCGTATCTTGGAACTGACGACTATCAAATAAGGGTTGAATAGTTGGCTGAATAAAAGAAACCTGCCCATTTCTTGCTTGAGCATCTCCCCAGCTTTCGAGATAATGCCTATCTGGACATACGAATTCAACATTTTCAGAAGTTTCATCCATGTTGAGTGCAGTAGAAACGGTTAAAGCAACTTTCTTTAATCCATTATTAAATTCTTCAGAATTAGGCAATGAATATGAAGGATTTACACCATTAATGATTAAGGCTGAAACCTTGCCGTCATTCATATCATCAATTAGCTGTTGAACAGCAACATCGTCACCAGCATTAAAGTAATAAGGTTGTTTGATGTCTAAAGTTTTACCGTAATTGGATAACTTAGAGTTTATGGCGTTAACCATTACTTGAACCTCTTTATCATTACTATCACAGACAACTAGTGACCTGCCTTTAGCTGCTGTTAATTCTGTAAGTATATCCTTAAGTTTAGAATCTATAGCTGCATTACCGTTCAAGGCATTATATAGATTTTCCAACAGACGTAATTTTTCTGTTGGCTTGACTGGAATTCTGACATCAGCATTTGAACCTGTCAGAGACATATTAGTCTCAATCTGAAAATGACGAGACATTTTACCTGCCTTAGGGTTTCTGTTATTTGTATATTGTTTTTCAAATCCGATATTTAACCAACTTGCAAGGAAGTCAGCTCCAAAAGAAACAATCACATCTGCTTTGTCAAAATAATAGCTTGGAATTGCTCTAACACCAAAAGAGGCATCATTTGCTTCTAGCATACCTTGACGCGAAATGGCATCGTACTGTACATGCTTTCCATTATATTTTTTACAAAATTTGGAAATAACCTCTTGAGTTGAAGGACTGATTACAGTGTTGGTTAAAACTACCAATTGACCTTCTGATGTTTCTAGTCTTGATACTATATTTTCATCAATCTGAGACCAAGTCTGAGGCTTACCTTCTTTTACAGGTGACTTTAGTCTATTGGAATCATATAATGATAAAACGGATGAAATTACCCTAGCATTTGGCGACGCATCACTTAGATCGTTTGCTTTTACAAAAATTGGTCGTCCTTCTCTTGTTTTTACTAATACATTGGCAAAATCATTACCATCATAATATGTTGATGCATACCAATTTGCTACTCCTGGAGTGATTTCTTCAGGCTTTACGACATAAGGAATTGACTTTACTACGGGAGTTTCGCAAGCTGCTAAAGTAGCTGCTGCTGTACTAAAACCTAAAAACTTTAAAAAGTCTCTTCTTGATGTACTGGTCTGTGAAAGATTATTCTCATCACCTAAGAAAGTGTCGGTAGGTATATGCTCAACAAATTCGTTGTGCTTGAGGTTTTCAATAGCTGGATCGTTTGCTAATTCTGCTAATCCCTTCCAGTATTTTTTTTGCTTAGTCATAGTTTAAACTAATTTAATTTCAACTTTTAATAATGACATTTACCACATTCTAATCCTCCAATGGCTTCTACATTGAATACCTCATCGGGATGGTTTTCTTTGAATTTGGCGTGCATTTCTTCATAGTAATCATTATCAGCCACCTGAACTTCGGTTTGTCTGTGACAATCTATACACCAGCCCATTGTCAAACTCGCGTGTTGCTCTAAGACTTCCATTTCTTCTACTGGACCGTGACAATCTTGACATTCTAAGCCGCCAGCAACCACATGTTGTGCATGATTGAAATAGGCCAAATCTGGTAGATTATGTATACGAACCCATTTGATTGGCTTCTCTTCATAGTCTTCAATATATCGACCTTTCTCTGGATCAAAACCTACGGCATCATAAATTTTTTGAATTTCTGCTTTACCTGATGGCCCTTCATTGATGTATGTATGACAATTCATACAAACGTTTGCTGATGGTATTGCTGCAGACTTACCATGTCTGGCTGAGTGATGACAATAGTTACAATCAACACCATTAATTCCTGCATGTAATTCGTGAGAAAAAGCGATTGGCTGTTCTGGCTTATAGCCTTGAGTTACTCCCACTTTGGTCATTATATTCCAAGCTGAGTTTGCTCCAATCACTGCAATTATAGCAACGGTAAGTACTACCAAAGGCTTTCTATCTAAGTAAGCGTTTACGAGGCCAAGTGTTGAAGCAAATACGTCTTCACTATTTTCTCCTGCCGCTTGCTTTAAGGTATTTTTAACTTTCCACAATCCTGCGACAACTAAGAGTAACACAATTGCGATGGTTAGAATAATGTAATCAGCTGTCTTTGAACTTGCCTCCTCAACTGAGCCTAATTCACCAGCCCCTGAAGTTGCTACAACTGGTGTTTTTTCAGGAGCTTGATCAATGTAAGCTAATATATTTCTGACATCATCATCTGAGAAATAAGGAAAAGCCGTCATCGGAGACTTATTGTACTCTTCGTAGATGGCAATTGCATCAGGATCACCTGAAGCAATCATTTCCGCAGAATTTTTGATCCATTTAATCAACCACTCTTCGGAATACTTATCACTAACACCTCTTAACTTAGGCCCTATTAGTTTATTATCTATTTGGTGACAAGCTGTACAATTAGCTTGATATAATTTTTCACCCTCTTCAATATTTTGAGAATGTGAAAGACCAGAAAACGAAACGAAAATAATAAGCGTAAAAGCTAGAGAAGTAAAGCGTCTTTTTAATCTAATAAATGTTGCCATGTTTTAACAATATAATTCAACACAGTTTAAGCCCTTTTAATACGTTGACAAATTTAGAATATTCCACAAATTTTAATATCCTGTGAAGCACTTTTTAATACTATTTATAATTGTTCTAAATAAGTTTCGTTATCCTTTATATCGGGCTCAAATTCATGTACTTAGGATTTTAAAAATTTATATTTGCTTTATGAAAATTACTTGTTTATTTATTTTTTTAATTATTAGTCAATTTATTTACTCCCAAAATATATCGTTTCACCCCAATAACGATAATCGCATTGATAGCTTAGCAAATCGACAAATTGAACTCAATAATCAAAAGAAAGGAATTGATGGGTTTAGAGTGCAAATTCATCACAATCAAAGCCAAAGTAGAGAAGCTTCTCAAAAGGTGAGAGCAAATTTTTCTAAAGATTTTCCAAATCTTAAAACCTACTTAGAATTTAAATCTCCCTATTATAAGATTCAAGTTGGTGATTTCACAAACAGACTGGAAGCTTATAAGGTACAAAAAGAAATTAGTAAAAAATACAAGGGCTCATACATTGTGCCAGCCCTGGTTATTTATGAGTGATTATTGTAGGGTTCTTTTTACTTCTACTTCCTCAAAACCTTCTACAATATCACCAACTTTAATATCATTATAATTGTTGATGCTTAATCCACACTCATATCCGGCTGAAACTTCCTTAACATCATCTTTAAATCGCTTCAAGGTTGCTAGTTCTCCAGCGTAGACTACTATACCGTCTCTGATAAGCCTGATTTTAGTATTCCTATTAATCTTTCCATCTAAGACATAACAACCTGCAATCGTACCAACTTTTGAAATTTTGAACGTTTCACGGATTTCAATATTACAGACTATTCGCTCTTCAATATCTGGCGAAAGCATACCTTCCATGGCTTTTTCTAGCTCCTCAATGGCATTGTAGATGACGGAGTAAAGTCTAATATCAATTTGCTCTTTTTCAGCAATTTTTCTGGCATTTACTGATGGTCGAACCTGAAACCCAATTATAATAGCGTCTGAAGCAGCCGCTAGCATGACGTCGGATTCTGAAATTTGGCCAACCGATTGGTGAATAATGTTTACTGCAATCTGATCGGTTGATAATTTTTGTAGGGAGTCCGAAAGTGCTTCTATTGAACCATCGACATCACCTTTTATGATTATGTTAAGCTCTTTAAAGTCACCAAGTGCTAATCGCCTTCCGATTTCGTCAAGTGTAATGTGTTTTTGTGTTCTTACACCTTGTTCTCTTTGAAGCTGCATTCTCTTAGCTGCAATATTTTTAGCTTCTCGTTCATCCTCCATGACATTGAAGATATCTCCCGCTTGAGCTGCACCATTTAAACCTAATAGTACGGCTGGTGAAGATGGACCTGCAACATCTTTTTTATTCTCTCTTTCATCGAGTAAAGCCTTGACTTTTCCTGAATAACATCCGGCAAGCAAGTAGTCTCCAACTTTCAATGTTCCAGATTGAACTAATATGGTGGTTAAGTACCCTTTACCTTTGTCGAGTGAAGCCTCAATAACTGTTCCTATTGCATTCTTATTAGGGTTAGCTTTTAGGTCTAATATATCAGCTTCTAATAATACTTTCTCCAAAAGCTCAGATATTCCTTGACCGGTTTTTGCTGAAATCTCTTGTGATTGGTATTTTCCTCCCCAATCTTCAAGTAAAATATTTTCATTTGCCAATTGTTCCTTAATTTTATCAGGATTGGCAGTTTCTCTATCAATTTTGTTCAAGGCAAATACCATTGGCACTCCAGCTGCTTGAGCGTGACTAATAGCCTCTTTAGTTTGCGGCATGACCTTATCATCTGCTGCAACAACTATAATAACAACATCTGTTACCTGAGCTCCACGTGCTCTCATAGCTGTAAAGGCTTCGTGACCTGGTGTATCTAAAAAAGTAATTTTCTTATCATTAAGAGTTACTTCATAAGCTCCAACGTGCTGTGTAATACCACCAGCTTCACCACTAATTACATTAGCATCTCTAATGTAGTCTAATAGAGAGGTCTTTCCATGATCAACATGTCCCATTACTGTAACAATTGGTGCTCTTGATTCTAGGTTTTCCTCTACATCTTCTTGTTGTTCTTGTAGTATAGATTCTTGTACTTCTGCTCCAACGAATTCAACTTCAAAGCCAAACTCCTCAGAGACAATGGAAATGGTTTCGGCATCAAGTCTTTGATTTTGGGTTACCATCATTCCTAATGAGAAACAAGCTGAAATTACCTGAGTTGGCTCAACACTCATCAATTGAGCAAACTCTGCAGTAGTAACAAACTCTGTTACTTGAATTTTTTTACTTTCTGCTTCTGATTTTACTAACTCTTTTTCTTCTTGCTCTTTTCTTGCAAGTCGTTTTTCTCTTCTTAATTTAGCGCCTTTGTTTTTTCCGCCACTTTGAAGTTTAGCTAAATTTTCTCTGACTTGTTTTTGAATTTCTTCTGGAGTCAATTCGGGTTTTACTGGCCCTTTGGCTCTACCTGTATTTGTTCTTTTTCTTGTATTGTTAGTTGAAACACGTTTTCTTTTTTTCTTAGTTTCTACTTTGGCAGATGATGAAGCTACAGGTTTCTTTTTGGGTTTATCAAACTGAGATAAATCAATTTTTTTTGATGTTACCAATGTAGGGCCATCAATTTTTTTAGCTTTTGCTCTTATTATTGAGGACTCACTGCTTTCTAGGGCTTTCTCTTCTTTTGCTTTAACCTCTTCTTTTACCGTTTCAACCTTTTCTGGTGTAGTAGATGAATCCTCTTCAGATATAGGCGGCACTTCATCAACTTTTGGTGTTGGCTTATTATCTTTTACAACTACTTTTTTAGTTTCAACTTCAACTTTGGAAACTATCTTTAAGCCATCAATTTTAGGCGTTGTTACTCTTACTGTTTCAACTTCCTCTTTAACCTTAGCCTTATTATCCTCTTCCGATTTTTTCAATTCTTTAGCTTCAGCCTTTACTTTCTTATCGGGCTGATACTCTTCAACTAGCAAATCATAGGTATCAGGAGATATCTTCGAATTCCTATTCAAATTTTCTATTCCTTTACTTTGTAAAAAGTCGAGTATGGTATCAACACCAACGTTAAACTCTTTAGCAACTTTTAATAGCCTTTGTGATACTCCTGACATAATTCTAATTTTTACTCAAGTTCAGCTTTGAGTATTTCCAACACTTCTGTTACGGTTTCTTCTTCTAAGTCGGTTCGCTTAACTAAGTCTCCTTTTTCAAGCTTAATAACATCTCTAGCTGTGTCACAACCAATTGCTTTCAATGCATCTATAATCCAACCTTCAATTTCATCTGCAAATTCTGATAATTCAACATCATCATCTGCCTCATCAATATTTCTGTAAACGTCTATTTCAAAGCCTGTTAGCATACTAGCTAATCTGATATTGAATCCTCCTTTCCCTATTGCTAATGATACTTGATCTGGATGTAAATATACGTCTGCCTTATTAGTGTCTTCATCTAACTGTATTGATGATACTTTTGCGGGATTTAGAGCTCTAGTAACAAATAATTGAATGTTATCTGTGTAATTTATAACATCAATATTTTCATTTCTTAACTCCCTTACAATTCCATGAATTCTAGCTCCTTTCATACCTACACATGCTCCCACTGGGTCTATTCGTTCATCATAAGACTCAACAGCAACTTTCGCTCTCTCACCTGGAACTCTAACAATCTTTTTTATTGTTATTAAACCATCAAATACCTCTGGCACTTCTTGTTCGAATAATCGGGCTAAGAACTCAGGTGCTGTTCTTGAAAGAATAATCAATGGATTGTGATTTCTCATTTCTACACTTTTCACTACGGCTCTTACAGTATCTCCTTTTTTGAAAAAATCACTTGGGATAGCTTCTGATTTAGGTAAAATAAGTTCGTTTTCTTCTCCATCTAAAATGAGAATTTCATTTCTCCAAACCTGATATACTTCGCCGTTGATGATTTCTCCTACTCTATCTTCATAACGATCAAAGACTTCTTTTTTCTCTAAATCTAAAATCCTGGATGTTAGCGTTTGTCTTAATGATAAAACTTGACGCCTTCCAAAGTCTTCTAGAAAAACTTGTTCTGACACTTCTTCACCAATTTCAAAATCAGGCTCTATTTTTACAGCATCAGTATAGGAAATTTGAAGGTTTGGGTCTTCGAGATTATCATCTGAAACGATCTCTCTATTTCTCCATATTTCTAAATCCCCTTTATCTATATTAATAATGACATCAATATTTTCGTCGGTGCCATGTTGTTTTATCATTACACCTCGAAAGACCTCTTCTAAGACATTCATCATCGTCTCTCTATCAATGTTTTTAAACTCTTTAAATTCGGAAAACGACTCAATAAGATTTACTGCATTCATTTTTATAATTACTTTAAAAAGATATTACAATCTTTGTTTTATCAATTTGATCAAAGCTGAAAGAATAAGTTTCAATAACTTCTGACTTTTTCTTTCCTTTTTTTTCTTTCTTTTTAGTTTCTAATGTTATTCCAATATTTTCTTCAGCACTAAGCATTTTACCTAATAGCTTTTTACCTTCTTTCAAATAAACATTTACATTCTTTCCGACATTTTTCTTGTACTGCTGAAACACTTTAAAAGGCTCACTAAGACCTGCACTTGAAACTGTCAATGAAAAATCGATTTCATCTCTGTCAAAGTGACTCTCAATATATCTTGTCAAGCTGACACAGTCATCCACACTTACACTATTTTCAGAATCAATAAGTATTTCAATTTTATTAGAAACACCTAACTTTAGTGAGACTAAAAATAATGAGTCGTTTTGAGCAATGAAATCACTAACTAACTGATGTAAATATTCTTTATTCAACATAACTAACAAAAGAGGGGGCCAAACAGCCCCCTCATTTCAATTACTTTGCAAATGTAGTCTTTTTTTTAAAACCATCTAATTTATGGAAGACTATTTCAGTATTACTGTAAAATCAATCTATTAGTAAAACGTTGGGTTTCAGTAATGATTTCAATAAAGTAAACACCTGTTGAATACTTAGTTAAGTCAAAGCTGGTTTGTCTGAAGTCTTCTGATGAATTAATTTGTTGTGTAAAGACTTGCTTTCCATATGCATCAACTACCTTTATATTAATCACTTCTTTACCAAAGTTTGAAAGTTCAATATTTACAATACCCTTTGTTGGATTTGGATAAAGATTGATTTCAGGTGCTGTACTCTGTGATAATCTGCTTCCGGATACTGTAGTCCCACTTGCAAAAGCCCACGGTGAGAAGAAGTTAGTCGATTCATCACAAATAGCTCTTACATAGGTGTAAACTATTGACCCCACCGGCACATTTGGTATAATGTACTGCGATTCTGTTGGGTAATCTGAGACCCATCCTGAGCCATAATTATAAATTACTCTATATAATGAAGCACTTCCATCCCAATCAATTGTCACTTCCTGACCAACATTACTTATTGAAATATTTGTTGGCTCATCACAAGAAATTGTAAAGGACTGAATATCTGACCATTCTGACACTTGTTCATCTGAACAGTTTGTCCTTACGTAATATACATAAACAGACGCATTACTTAAATCTAATGTAACAGTATTCGAAGAAGTAGTATGTGATAAATATCCTTCTCCAAAGTTGTATAATACCTCATAAGAATCTGCTCCCTCAACCATATCCCAGTCAATAGTAACTTGATTAGTTGAATATGTCTCAGAAATAGATGAAGGTGTTAAACACACTGAGGTTGTTGTAAAGCTTGATTCAAATGTTTCCGACTGGCAAGCATAGGATACAGAAGTTATCTCCACTAAATAAGTTACTCCAGATAATAATCCGCTTAATGAAGCTTGAGAACCTTGTAGATTTTCATTCGTCACCCATGTTTGACCTCCATCTGCACTATAGCTAAATATATACATTCCTGATGGTGAGGCATTATCCCAATCTACAATGGCAGATGTTGTGGTAACATTTTCAAACTCAACATTTGATGGTGCTGATACTACTATTTGATTAACTGATAACACTTCTGAGGTCACCTCACAACCAACAGCATTAGTCACCACTACGCTATATGATCCACCACTTAATGCAGTATAAGAAGAAGACGTAGCTCCTGACAACGGACTACCATCTAAGTACCACTGGTAACTCTCATAAGCCGATGACACACTCAACGATAAACTCTCACCACTACAGAAAGATGTAGATGACGAAC
>JBMHBP010000013.1:0-2591 GCA_049890295.1 Flavobacteriales bacterium
AGATAGGCATAGTCAAACGTTGATATTATCCAATATTGAATTATTGTTAAATTATTGTTCACGTTTTTATGATCGTCAATTTTATACACGCACCAATGTAAATAATAACAAGGTAAGTGATTTTGAAAATTTTATACAACAATATTTTAATAAAGGTCAACAACTTAAATTGGGGTTACCTTCGGTTTCAGATTGTGGTAAAGCATTAAATATGTCTGCAGGTTATTTGAGTGACTTATTAAAAAAAGAAACAGGTACTAGTGCTCAGGAACACATTCATAATCATATTGTTTACAAAGCTAAATACTTGCTTTTAAACTCAAATGATTCTATAAGTGAAATTGCCTTTCAATTAGGATATAACTATCCTCAACATTTTAGCAAGCTATTCAAATTAAAAACAGGTTTAACACCTGTAAATTTTAGAAAACTAAATTAAACTTATGAAAGTTTTTGGTATAATTATTGGAGTTGCTTTATTAATAGTAATATCCTTTGTTGTAATTTTTATTAATACTTATCCGTCGTTTGGCGGAAAAAATTCTAGTGCCGACATTAAACGATACAGTAATTCAGATAACTTCTACGATGGTGTTTTCAATAACTTATCTACGACAAACATGAATATGAGTTTAAGAGATATGATGTCTTTAGGATATAAATTTTTGTTAGATAAGAATAACCGATTTCCCAAAAAAGAACCTCCAATTAACTCAATTGATTCTAATAAAATAAATAATATAAAAGATGATTTTGCAATGGTTTGGTTTGGCCATTCTACATTTTACGTTAAATTAGATGGTTATCATATCTTATTAGATCCTATGTTTAGTGAGGTTCCAGCACCACTTCCTTTTTTAGGAAATAAAAGGTTTCAATCAAAGTTACCTCTTAATATTGATGATTTACCAGAGATAGATTTTGTATTTATTTCACACGATCATTACGATCATCTTGATTATGAATCAATTCTAAAACTTTCAAAAAGAGTAAAGCAATTTTATGTTCCATTAGGCGTAAGTAATCATCTAGAAGAATGGGGCGTTGAGAAAGATAGAATTTTAGAATTCGATTGGTGGGATTCAATTGAATTAAACAACTTAAATATTATATTCACACCTGCTAGACACTTCTCTGGAAGAAATATCAATAATCGTTTTTCTAGTTTATGGGGCTCTTGGGTAATAAATGGTTTGAATACTAAGTTATTTTTTAGTGGAGATAGTGGATACGATAGTCATTTTAAAACTATTGGCGATAAATATGGTCCGTTTGATTATGCGTTAATGGAGTGTGGGCAATACAATAAATTATGGTGTAATATTCATATGATGCCCGAAGAAACTGCTCAAGCTGCTATTGACGTTCAAGCAAAAACAACAATACCAATACATTGGGGTTCTTTTGCCCTTGCTTTTCATGAATGGAATGAGCCTGTTGAACGATTTACAAAGAAAGCGGATGAGCTAAATTTAAATTTTATGATTCCTCAAGTTGGTGAGATAATCTACAAGAATAATATAAATGAGCTGAATAAGTGGTGGATCAATGAATAAGCACTTAACGATTGAGTATTATTATTGACTTAATCAATTGTATTTGATCTAACTAAAAGAACTACAGGGCTTTGTGAGAATAAAAAAAGCGGAAAACTATCTTAAATGAGATGGATTCCGCTTTGGTGGACCTAAGCGTCCTTATTTCGAACTTTTATTTTACTGAATAGCTATTGGTAAACAAAACTCTTACTTTGATATGTTGTGTTATTTAATAAACTATTATTTTTAATTAAAAGTAATTTTTTATTTTTTTGAATTTAGTCTTTTGGACTAGAATGAAAAACATTCACTATTAATTTTAAATATAATTTAATTATGAAAAAAATACTCATTTTATTGTTTTTGCCATTTTTAGGAATATCCCAACAATTAACAACACAAAATATTTTATATGATGGAAATAATAGGGAGTACATTATATATGTTCCGCAAATTTATTCACCATCAATTTCGACACCATTATTATTTGCATTTCATGGAGGATCAGGATACGCCAATGACTTCATGAATTATGAAGCCGACTTTAGATCAATCTCTGATACTGCAGGGTTTATATTGGTTTACCCCCAGGCTCTTGAAGACCCAAACGACGACAATTCTACTAATTGGCTTCATAAGGAGCCTACTGATCATAAAGATATATTTTTTGTTGAGGCATTGATTGATACTATAGCAACACTATATAACATCGACACTAAAAGAGTTTATGCTTCTGGTTATTCACTGGGGGGAATGTTTTCTTATGAGCTTGCATGCCAATTAAATCACAAAATAGCCGCTATTTCGTCTGTTGCCGGTGGGGCCTTTCTGGGGGCTTTCAGTTTTTGTGAAATAACTCATCCAACAGCTGTACAAAGCATTAATGGTACTGATGATGGAATACACCCTTACGATGATCCAAATGGATGGTATTTTTCTGTAGCTGAAATTGATAGTTTTTGGGCAACTTCAAATAATACTGACATTTCACCAATTATAACTACATTAACTGATATAAATGGTTCAGATGGAAGTCAAGTTGAGCGTCATTCA
>JBMHBP010000014.1:0-2933 GCA_049890295.1 Flavobacteriales bacterium
AGTTGGACTATTTATAGTTTTCTTATTGGTTATTACAAAAGAATTTAATGAGAACAGGGGACTTATTTTCAAAAGCGGAATGATTTTTAGTTTATTAACATCATTGTTAGCTATTTTCCAGATTGTAACGAGTTTGTTAAATGGAAATTTAGGAAGCGAAATCAATCAAATTACCGGCACAATGGCAAACAAGATTTTTACGAAGATTACAGTTCTTGTTACACATACACACGTTTTGTAAGCACCAATGATTAAAGTAAGCTAAGCTAGTAAAATAGTCTTATTTTGCGTATAAAATATCGATACTTCTCCATCCGATGTACTGATATAATCACTAAACTTTTTTACCTCCCCCCCTTCAAGTTTCATAAGTACTTTAATTGTACAAATTCATTCAAACTAAATTGTTAGATTTGAAACAACTTAACTAATTAATTATGAAAGCAATTTATACTCTACTCATTTTGTTGATTCCATATGTTGGGTACGGTAAAAAACATAGTTATATATCCCAAGAAAGTGAGGTGTTACAACTTTATAATTCTGATGAATGCGTTGACACTTCGTACTCTTATATTTCAGCTTGTGAAAGCTATGAGTGGAATGGCGAAACGTACACAGAAAGTGGTGTTTATTCTATCACTTTTACAGAATTAGTTGTAACAATTAGTGGTACTGATGTTACCTTTAATGACATTTCTTCTTCTACCACCAATCCAAATTATTTTGATTTTACAGATTACAGTAACAATAATTTTTATAATTGGGACAACACCAATATTTCAAATTATTGTGACTCTATCGCTATATTAATTTTAACGATTTTCAATAGTTCATTTTCATCTACAGATGTAATAACCTGTGATAGTTATGAGTGGAATGGCCAAACGTACACAGAAAGTGGTGTTTACACATACAACACGAATAATATTAATGATTGTGATTCTACTGCTACATTAAATTTAACTATTAACAATAGTTCTGATTCTTTTTTAGATACATTAGTTTGTGATAGTTTCGAATGGAATAATGAAATATATACTGAAAGTGGTGTTTATTATTATTCTACTTTGAGTTCCTGTGGATGTGATTCTACTTCTACATTAGTTTTGGAAGTAATTGAAAGTCCTTCAAATCAAAATATTATTGGTCAACAAAATGTTGAACCAAAGTCTATTGAACTTTACTCAATTACTGACTACGGCAACTTGATAGAATTGCAAATTACTGGAGGTAATATCGTATCAAATAACAATTCTAATGTAACAATTCAATGGGGAGATGATGAATTAGGTTTAATTTCAATTTACGAGTCTAACGAATTTTGTCAAACAACTCACACTTTAGAAGTAAATATTTTACAGCCAATTGAAGGATGTACGGACGAATCAGCTTGTAATTTTAATCCAAATGCTTCAGTTGATGATGGAAGTTGCTATGATTTGACAGCCTCTATTTCACAATCAGGTGATAGCCTAATTGCAAATATCTTACCATCAAATACTTTTCATCCTGTAAACTGGTATAATGTTCAAAATATTAATGATAGTGCAAAGTATTGGTTGATGGCTGAGAACTCATCTAACTTTATGCCAACTTTTGACTGTTCGTATTTTATTATTGCTAATGATGAAAATTGTTCAGATACATCATCCGTTTATTATTATGCTGAAGAAGCAAGAAGTATCGGTCAATTATCAACTTCTCCTAATCCAACCAATGGAAAAGTAAAAGTTAATTTTGACAACATTAACAACCAATTTGTTAGACTTTACTTAATGAATAATAGCGGTAATATCTTAGATGAATTTTTAACTAAAAATAATGAGATGGAATTTGATTTATCTTCATATCCATCTGGAGCTTATCATATAACATTTAACTCACCTAAAAGTAAAGGTTGCTTAAATGAAGATACATTTCAAAAAGTCTCTAACACTATAATTCTAAACAAATGAAAAAGATAATATTAATCATAATTACAAGCTCTTTTTTAATTGCTTGCTCAGGAGGTGGCTCAACCGACATTCCTGAACCATTATGTGAAGAGGGTGGAACTGAAGTACAAATGGATTAGATTAAACTCCACTCTATCTTATCACTACCAATAAACTTAGTGACGTAATAGTTAGCTCCTAAAGACTTTTAATAGTAAAAAACCATCGAATCAAATTAAAGAAAGTTCGAAATAATGACACTTAGGTCCACCAAAGCGGAATACGTCTCATTTTGTGATAGTTATCCGTTTTTTATAAATTTATTTAAATAATTTAAATTTTAAACAATGAGAGCATTATTATTTTTAAGCATTTTAATATTACCATTAACTACTTTTTCTCAAAATAAGATAAAGTTAAATGATGGTGAAAAAATAATCCTAGAAAAAAGAGGAAATTATTTAGCAAAAGTTTTTTCTCAACCTGGGAAAGCATATGTCACAAATGAAAGGTTTTATTTTATTACAACTAAACTTGCAACAAAAAAATTTGAACATTCCATACCAATTAGTAATATTAAATCAGTTTCTAAAACAAAATATAATTTAAAGCTAGGTATAGCATCTGCAAACGCTATAACATTAACTTTAAAAAATGGAGAAGAAATGATTTTTGTAGTACCAAAGAGGAAAAAATGGATTGCGGCAATCAATAAATTAATATAAAAGTTCGAAATAAGGACGCTTAGGTCCACCAAAGCGGAATCCATCTCATTTTGAGATAGTTTTCCGCTTTTTTTATAAAACCCTGTTTTAATAATTTTATATATCAAAAATAGTATCAGAGTAATTTTTTTGCAACATTGTTGCAATATTTTTAAATTTGTCAAAATTATACATACATAAAATTAAAAGATGCATCAATCCTATGAAATAATTGAAAATAAATTGCCTGTTACAGTGTTAAGTGGTTTTCTTGGATCAGGAAAAACTACCT
>JBMHBP010000015.1:0-26361 GCA_049890295.1 Flavobacteriales bacterium
GAAAACTGGCCCCCATTGATTAAACCCATCTCTAAATCTAATATTAAAGGAATGATAACCAGTATCAGGTATACTTAAATTATCACTAAAAATATATTCAATAGCACTATTGTAATCTCCATCTGTTGCTATTAAAGGTGTAGCGTTTCCTTCTCCTGGGTCTGTATCCCAATAATATTCAGCATTTGAAATAAACAGAGGTTCATGATTGGGTTGATTATTAATTGAGTTAGGTAAAATTGACAAAGGTAAAATGTAAGTAATTTCTTCAGGTCCAGTCGCCCAAGAAAGTTCATGAGTTGCTAAAACAGTAATATTTACATAAAACTCTCCAAATTCTAAAGCCTCTCCAAAAATATTTATACATCCATACTGATTAAATAGAGGGTCATAATGACAATTATTTTCTGAATTATTGCACTCCCATGACAAACCTAAAGGAAGTGAAACTGAACTAATTTGATAATCTTCAAATGTGATTAAAGTTTGTCCAAATCCTTCTATATTAAATAATGTATCTAAATTCCAAAAAAAAGTTAAATTTTGGTTATAAAATTCATTTAAAACACCATCCTCAAGAGTATCAACTGATAAGTTTTGAATAGAATTTGAATTAGAAAAGGTTGTATCAACCTCACATTGAGCATTAACATTAATAAATGTAAATGAAGATAAATAAAATATTACTAAGTATCTCAATAAATTAGTCATTTATATTTACACCTTTACCATTAATTGAAATATTCATACCTGGTGCTATAATTGAAGGGATATTGATATCAATAACTTTGGGTCCTGAACCATTATGATAGTTTGACCATGAATGTGGTCCACCAAATGTTCCAAGATCGTTTAATGTATTATTTATATCTCTAAATTCGGGAAGATTTACGCCTTTGTTTAAACAATAATCAGAAGAACAAACCCCTACACTATCTATATCATTTTGATTTAAATCAGAAACAAAATAATTATTTTCTTCTATCAAATTAGGCAGAGCATATCCTGATCCTGTCTTAAAACAACTTTCAAAATTTGAAACATTTTTATTGTAAATATTATTATAAAAATGAAAATCTAATTCTTGGTCTAAACTAAATAATGTATTTTCATAAGTATTATCTGTTGTATTACTCAAAATTATATTGTTATTGAAAGATAAATAAAGTTCAAGTTGATCATAACAATACATCAAACTTCCTGAAGATTCCCAATTATCGTTTATGTTAAATGTATTATTGTTAATAAAAACTGGAGAAACATAAGCATCATAAAATTGAAAAAAATAAAAATTTGTAAAATTTTCTGAAACATTAAAATAGTTATTTGAAATATTTAAAGATGAAGGCATATTATATGCACCTCCTCCTCTCAAAAAGATTTTAAAATTTTCTAATGAATTAGCAAAAAATTTAGCTTCATGACCACCAAAATTATAATTTTGAGAACCATCCCATATTTCTATTTTTTCAGCATTTGAAGAAATAAATTTATTACCGATGATATCTCCAAATCCCCTAATTGTAAGCTTTTCATAAAATATTGAATAATAGCTATTAAAGAAAATATTTGTAGACTTAAGATTAACAGAGTTATAAAATATACAATCAATAAAATTTAAATTAAAAACTCCACAATAGCTACAATTAGTTTGAACTGAAGATAGGCCACCATAAATAATTGCTCCAATAATAGTTGAATTTATCAAAGGGCCTGAATCATTAGAGCTTGATCCTCCAGAAGAAAATTGAATATCTCCAGAGATTGTATATGAAGATTCAATAATTAAAGGATTTATTGTTACAGCTTTAGAAATAATTAAATCTTCGTTATAATTTCCAGATGATACAAGAATAATATCTCCACTATTTGCAGAATCTAATGCAGCAGAAATATTTGGAAAATTTGGATAAGAAGCTTCAGGAATGACATATAGTGTATCCTGAGAAAAAGAAAGTGAGTAAGTCAATAATGTAATTAGAATAGTGTATAGATACTTCATAAATATTTTATTAAGAATAGTTACCAAATATATAAATTATAAAACTAAATATTAGCTCACAAGAAGTACACTTAAAAGTAGAAGAATAACAAAGTATGAATTAAAAATCTGACGTTTTGAGTGACTAAGAAGTAAATAAGTGAGTCAAAGCTAAATATATATTTCGACAACGCTTTCGACAACGCCAAAAAGAAAACCCCTTGAAAATCAAGGGGTTAACTCCGAAATCTGCGGTCTGGACGGGACTCGAACCCGCGACCCCATGCGTGACAGGCATGTATTCTAACCAAACTGAACTACCAGACCGTTTCTATAAAAGAACACCCTCAAAAAGAGGGAATGCAAATATAAATTCTTTTTTGAATTAGTAACAAAAGAAAATTTAAAAATATCAATAAAGTTTTGATCGTTTTCTTAGGTAAGTGGATAATACCGTATTAAATCCCTGATTTATATCTGCTTCGACAAAATCTATTTTATACTGATTGCATTTTAATTTTAAACTGTTCAGAAAGCTTTTTGAAGCTGCTGTATAATTTTGCTTTATTTGATTAGGACTTAGCTTAACCTCTTCTCCCGTTTCCATATCGATAAACTTATAAGGCCTATTATCATATTCAAATTCGACTTCTTTTGATTTGTCCATTACATGAAATAATATAACCTCATGTTTATTAAACTTCAAGTGTCTAAGAGCTGAGAAAATAGTATCATTATCAGCATCATTTTGCATCATGTCACTGAATATAATAACTAAAGATCGTTGATTGATATGATCCGCTATTTGATGCAGAGCATCACTTACATTGGTTGTAGATTTACTAGACCCTTTATCAACCTCTTTTTCTAATTGATGAAGTAAAAATTGGTGATGAACACTACTCGTTTTCTCTTGTGTATGTAAACTGACATTTTCGTTAAATAGACTCAATCCAACAGCATCACGTTGTTTCTTTAGGATATTCATAATTGAAGCGGCACACAAAGACGAAAAAAATAACTTATTTGGTTTCTCTTGGCTCGGATTTATAGCATTAGGAAAATACATAGATGATGATGTATCAATGATGATTCTACACCTAAGGTTAGTTTCTTCTTCATAGCGTTTTACAAAATATTTGTCGGTACGAGCATACAATTTCCAGTCAATATGTCTGGTGCTTTCACCACTATTGTATTGCCTATGTTCAGCAAACTCCACAGAAAAACCATGAAAAGGACTTTTATGTAAACCCGTAATAAACCCTTCAACTACTTGCTTAGCTAGTAACTCTAGATTTGATAACTGTCGTAAGTGATTATTTTCTTTCATATAAAAAAAGGGCATTAAGCCCTTTTGTATTTCTAAATTTTACACAAAAATTACAGATGTGCGTCTAATTTTTCTGCTAAAACATTCTTTGGAACTGCACCGATAACCTTATCTACAATTTCGCCATTTTTAAATATTAAAAGTGCGGGTATATTTCTAATACCATATTCTGATGGCACAGTTGAATTATCATCAACATTTACTTTGCCAACAACAGCTTTACCTTCGTAATCTTTTGATAACTCATCTACGATTGGACCTACCATTCGACAAGGACCACACCAAGTTGCCCAAAAATCTACCAAAACTGGTTTATCCGAATCTAGTACTATGTCTTTAAAATTTGCGTCAGTAATTTCTAATGCCATTGTTATTTTTTTAATGTTAATATTATATGTATTCTTTTACAAATTTACACAATTAATTGATTTGTATTTCTAAGCCTGGTATTTGTTTTAACTTCAAAATGTAGTCATCATCTAATTGTATTTTAAAGGATTTTGAACGTAAAGGAACAGCATAACCTTCACTAGAATCGGTAACTATAAACTTAAGCTTATGCTTTCCAGGATATTCTTTCGATAACTCTAAAATTTGATTTACTAAATCAGTGGTTAAGAATTGAATATCAACATTTACACATACTGATCGAATAGTCTTTTCTTTAAGTTCTGATAACAATTCAACCTTAGTTAACTTAATTTCTACTTCCCCATCATTACCCCATTTACGATCTTGTACTCTACATTGAGCAAATAAAAACCAACCCTCTGTCATAAAAGGCTTGTACTTGGGATAATCTTCTCCAAATAAGAATAAAGTTGTTTGATCATGATAATCTTCAATGGTAATTGTACCAAAAGGTTTACCATTTTTAGTAAAGCGATGTTCAACTTGACTGACCATACCTGCAATTAGTATATCCTTTCCCTTTAGAGCGTGTAAATCTTTTAACTGTGACATGTTATGATTACAGAAACTATCTAGCTCAAGAGCATATTCATCTAACGGATGGCCTGAAATATAAAATCCGACTACCTCTTTTTCCTTATTTAACATCTCTAAACTATGCCAAGGATCTACATTAGGGAAACTAGGCTCAGAAAGCACTTCATCAGAACTATCTCCAAATAATGACACTTGAGCAGAATCTAGATTTTCTTGATATTTATGTCCATATTTTATGATTTTTTCTAAAAAGGGTAAGTTATTTTCATCTTGATAAAAATAGGAAGAGCGGTGATGTCCAAAGCTATCAAAGCCACCAGCATAAACTAAACTTTCAAAAGCCCTCTTGTTTGCTGCCCTTAAATCAATTCGCTTTACTACATCAAAAATGGATTTAAATGCACCATTTTCTTGACGTTCCTTCACAATTGCCTCCACTGCTCCTTCTCCAATTCCTTTAACGGCTCCTAAACCAAAACGTATCTCCCCATTTTTATTGACTGCAAATTTGTAAAAACTTTCGTTGACATCTGGTCCCAAAACAGTAAGTCCCATTCGCTTACATTCTTCCATGTATTGGGTTACCTTTTTTATGTCGCTCATGTTATGGGTTAAATAGGCAGCCATATATTCAGCTGGATAATGAGCCTTGAGATAAGCGGTTTGAAATGCAATCAAAGCATAACAAGTAGAGTGAGATTTATTGAATGCATAGGCAGCAAATTTTTCCCAATCTTTCCATATTTTTGCTGCCACCTCTGTATCATGACCACGCTCTGAACAACCTTCTAAAAACTTTGGTTTAAGCTTATCTATTAGGGCAAATATCTTTTTACCCATAGCTTTTCTTAGTACATCAGCATCGCCCTTTGAAAAACCTGCTAATTCTTGGGATAATAACATTACTTGCTCTTGGTAAACCGTTATACCATATGTATCAGATAATATATCTGACATCTCAGGCAAATCATAGACAATATCTTCTTTACCATGTTTTCTAGCAATGAAGTCAGGAATATATTCCATAGGTCCTGGTCTATACAAAGCATTCATAGCTATTAAATCATCAAATTTATCTGGTTTAAGGGCCATTAAATTTTTCTGCATACCTAGAGATTCAAACTGAAATATTCCATTTGTCTCTCCTCTTTGAAATAATTGATAAGTCAATTCGTCATCTAGGGGTATTGTGTCAGGGTCAATATCTTTATTATGTATATGCTTTATAATCTTACAACAATCTTTAATAATCGTCAGATTTTTAAGGCCTAAAAAATCCATTTTTAGCATTCCAGCTGACTCAACTACACTATTATCAAATTGTGTAATTAATAATTCCGCATCCTTTGATTTACGAACAGGTACAAATTTAGAAATGTCATCTGGAGTGATGATTACACCACAAGCATGTACACCTATATTCCTCAATGAACCTTCTAAAATTGTTGCTTGCTCAATGGTTTTAGATTGTAAATTATCAGTTTCTGAAAGTGATTTAAATTCTTTGGCTAATTTGAATTGCTCACCGTTTAATTTAGATTTGAGCTCATCATCGTCATAATTGAATAATTTATTCAATTTAATATCTGGCATTTTCTTGGCTAAGCTATCTGCTTCAGAAAGTGGTAAATCCAAAACTCTTGCCGTGTCTCTCAAGGCTGACTTAGCTGCCATGGTACCATAGGTAATAATTTGGGCAACTTGATTTATTCCGTACTTATTCACTACCCAATCTATAATCTTACCTCTGCCTTCATCATCAAAATCAATATCAATATCTGGTAATGATACCCTATCCGGATTTAAGAATCGCTCAAATAGTAAATCGTATTTTATGGGATCAACATTTGTAATGCCCACACAATAAGCAACAGCCGAACCTGCTGCTGATCCTCTTCCTGGACCTACTGAAACACCCATTTTTCTAGCCTGACTGGTAAAATCTTGTACGATAAGAAAATAGCCTGGATAACCTGTATTAGCAATAGTTTCTAATTCAAAGTCTAATCGATCACTGATTTCTGAGGAAATTTCTCCATAACGTTTTTTGGCCCCTTCATAAGTCAAATGCCTGAGAAAAGCATTTTCCCCTCGCTTTCCATTATCAATTTTATCCTTTTCATTTATAAACTCTTGTGGTATATCAAAGGCAGGAAGTAAAACATCACGCTTAAGGTGATAACATTCAATTTTGGATATTAGTTCAGAAATATTCGTTATGGCTTGAGGAATATCTTTAAATAGAGACTTCATTTCATCTTGTGATTTGAAATAAAATTCTTTATTTGGAAACCCATAACGAAACCCTCTACCACGTCCAATGGGAGTAGATTGTAATTCTGCATCTTTTACACACAATAAAATATCATGTGCATTAGCATCTTCTTTGTTTAAGTAATGAGAGTTATTGGCTGCAATGAGTTTAATATTATGTGCTTTTGATAGACGAATAAGTGTCTGATTAACTACTTTTTCCTCTTCTAATCCATGATTGACTAATTGCAAATAGAAGTCATCATTGAAATGCTTCTTGTACCAAAGCACGGCTTCTTCAGCTTGTTTCTCTCCTACTGAAAGAATTAAATCAGCTATTTCACCATTGAGTCCACCACTCAGCACAATTAAGTCATCTTTATATTGGCTAACTACCTCCCTATCAATACGAGGGACATAATAAAAACCATCTGTAAAACTTATAGAACTCATTTTAGACAAATTATAATAGCCGTTTTTATTTTTGGCTAAAAAAACAGCAGATTTACCATTGTCTTTCACACTATGATCCCTATGATTTCGGCAAATTGATAGTTCGCAGCCGACAATTCCCTTAATGACCATTTCTTTCAAATCTGCATCTAACTCACCAGATTCAACTTGTTGATTATGTTCGAGGACTCCTTTGTTTGAATCATGTTTAAAAATAGCATCAGTAAATTGAAAGGCTCCATATAAATTTGAATAATCTGTTAAAGCAATAGCGGGCATATTATCACTAACTGCTTTATCAATCATATTGTTGATTTTAGTTGTGGATTCTAGAACCGAATACTGGGAATGGTTATGTAAGTGTACAAATGGAAAATCCGATAAATCAGATTGAGTTTGTAATGGTATTATTTCTTCATGATTGCTATCTTGATCAAGGTACTTTTCACTTTCAAGTTTTAGATTCATGTGTGATAAACCAATTGCTTGAATAGTAGTAGGGTTAGCAAGTTTAAAGTCCTTGAGATAGTTTAGGTCAGAATTTAATTCTTGGGAAGTGAAATGGGATAGTCTTACTAATTCGAAAAAGCAACGGCTTGTAGCTTCAACATCTGCTGTAGCATTATGAGCTTCTGCAAATGATTCTCCAAATAAATGTGTGTGTAATTCACTAAGGTTTGGGAGTTTAAACTTACCACCTCTTCCACCTGGTAGCTCACATAACTTAGCTGTTTTTTCAGTGCAGGTATCTAACACGGCTAATGTTGTCCAATCTAGGGATAAGCCTTTACGATGATATTCACAACCTAAAACATTAATATCAAATCTTACATTTTGACCCACTAGAAAAGTTGTTCGATTAAGAGCTGATTCAAATTCAGACAGAACAAAAGAAATCTCCTCTCCTTTTGCCGTAGCCAATGCTGTCGAAATACCATGAACTTTTTCAACCTCAAAAGGAATATTAAAGCCATCTGGTTGAATCAAATAGTCCTTGTGTTCTATTAATTGCCCTTTATCATCATGTAATTGCCAAGCAATCTGCACACATCTTGGCCAGTTGTCAATATCAGTAATGGGAGCATTCCAATTCCTGGGTAAACCTGTAGTTTCGGTATCAAAAATTAAGTACATGTGTTCGCTAAGCAATTATGAATTGTAAATGTAAACATAAAGCACAGTATACAAACCATTGTTAAAAAAATATTAAAATCTAGTTTTTATATGTGGGTTAGAAGAAAAAATTGCATATTTGCACCCTTATTTATTAACCAGAAACTACGAGATAGTAAAACTGCAAAATTATGGCAACAAAAATTAGACTTCAAAGACACGGTAGAAAATCAAGACCAATTTTTAAAATTGTAGTCGCCGATAGTCGTGCAAAACGTGACGGTAAATTTATTGAGAATTTAGGTCAGTACAATCCAAACACTAATCCTGCAACTATTGATCTTAACTTTGACAGAGCTCTTGACTGGATTATGAAAGGTGCTCAACCAACTAATACAGCCTCAGCGTTACTTAAATATAAAGGGGTAATGATGAAAAAACACCTACTTGGTGGAGTTGCCAAAGGTGCATTTAGTGAAGATGAAGCTGAAAAAAGATTTGAAGCATGGTTATCTGAAAAAGAAGATAAGGTAATTGCTAAAAAAGACAAGCTTCACAAAGACCAAGAAGATGATAATAAAAAACGTTTAGCTGCTGAAAAAGAAATCAATGAAAACAGAGCTAAAGAACTTGCATCTGCCAATGCTGAACTTTCTGAGGAAGTAGAAGCAGTATCTGAAAGTACTGCTGACGCCGAAGAAGCAACTGCCGAAGAAACTCCAGTAGCTGAAGAATCAACTGCTGAAGAAGCACCTGCCGAGGAAACTCCAGCAGCTGAAGAAGCACCTGCCGAGGAAACTCCAGCAGCTGAAGAAGCACCTGCTGAGGAAACTCCAGTAGCTGAAGAAGCACCTGCTGAGGAAACTCCAGTAGCTGAAGAAACACCTGCCGAGGAAAAAAAATCAGAAGAAGCAGAGTAATTATATGAAAAAAGAATCGTGTTTTCGTTTAGGTACTTTTACCCGAAAACATGGATATAAAGGAGAGCTAAACGCCAAACTGGAATTTAGCTCTCCTTCTGTTTTTAAGACCCTAAAATATGTCTTCATAGAGCTTAATGGAAATCTCGTTCCGTTTTTTATAAGTACATTTCGTTTTAAAAATAATGGTATCGCACTGCTCAAATTTGAAGATATCAATACAGATGAAGAAGCTGAATCACTGATTGGTAAAAGCATTTATTTGTCACTAGATTACATGCCAAAAGATAATGACCCACACCAGGCTTTTATTAACTTCACAGCTAATGATAAAATTCATGGTGATTTAGGATTAATCGTATCCATACAAGACAATCAAGTACAGTCTTTGTTTGTAATTGACTACAATGGAAAAAATGTATTAATCCCTATTGTGGAAGCATACATTCAAAAAATAGATCATCAAAAAAAAGTCGTCTACCTAAATACTCCACCAGGACTGATTGAGTTATATATGTAATTATCCAATACTAATTATTGGGAATATAACTACAATAACATTTACCTTTGTTAAGTGAAAATAATAGTCTTATTATTTATTCCCTTTTTTTGCTTTGCACAGATAGATACTTTTTCTATTAAAGAAATGTACTATGATAAGAAAGATACTTTAGTATTAACTGAACTAAAAGAAGTAGAAATCTTACATTTTAAAGATAAATCTGATGAAAGATATTTTAAACGATTACAGTATAAAACAATTAAAGTTTACCCTTACGCTAAACTAGCATCCGAAAAATTAGATTCTTTAATGGCTGAATTAGAAACTGTTCCTAAAAAACGAAAACAAAAAGCTTATATTAAGTTATCGGAAAAATGGGCAAAAGAGTATTTAGCAGAAGATTTAAAAAAACTTACTAGATGGGAAGGTAGAATTCTATCTAAACTGATTTACAGAGAAACTAATATCAGTACATACGATATCATTAAAGATTTGAAAGGTGGAATTCATGCATTCTTTTGGCAGAGTTTAGCTAAACTCTATGACAACAATCTAAAAACTCCTTATCAACCTAAAACGGTTGAGGAAGACAAATGGATAGAATACATCATTAAAGATGCTAAACAAAAAGGTATAATAGAATAAGATTCTATTTAAACTGTGTAGATACCACTTTATTCTTAGGTCCTTCAGAATAGTCATAGAAACCTTCACCAGATTTTACTCCTAGCATTCCTGCTGTTACCATGTTTACTAATAATGGGCAAGGAGCATATTTAGGGTTACCAAATCCTTTATGCATAACCTCTAAAATAGATAAACAGACATCTAAGCCAATGAAATCAGCCAAATGAAGTGGCCCCATGGGATGTGCCATTCCTAACATCATTACCGTGTCAATCTCTTCAACACCGGCTACTCCTTCGTGTAAGGTAATAATAGCCTCGTTAATCATTGGCATCAAAATACGATTGGCAACAAAGCCTGGGTAATCATTAACTTCAACAGGAGCTTTACCTAAGTTTTTTGATACTTCCATAATCTTAGCAGTAACTTCATCAGAAGTCGCATAACCGCGAATGACTTCCACTAATTTCATGATTGGCACAGGATTCATAAAGTGCATTCCTATTACTTTATCCTGTCGCTCAGTAGCAGAAGCAATTTTTGTTATTGAAATAGACGAAGTATTAGAACCCAAAATGGTATGATTATCACATAATTCATCCAATTGTTTAAAAATTTTGAGTTTTATATCCATATTTTCGGTAGCTGCTTCAACAACAAGATCAAGACCCTTTACCGAACTAGAAAGATCCGTTGAAGTTTGGATATTTGACAATGTATTGACTTTATCTTCTTCAGTTATTTTTGATTTGACAACCATTCTATCAAGATTTTTAGAAATGATTCTGACAGCCTTATCTAAGGCATCTTGAGATAGGTCAATTAGTCGAACTGAATAGCCACTCTGAGCAAATACATGAGCAATTCCATTTCCCATAGTGCCAGCTCCTATTACACCGATATGTTTCATAAAATAAAATTTTAATTGAGGCAAAAGTAATAAATACTATTGGCTCTTTTTAGGTAAAAGTGGTACAAAAGAAAATTCACCATATTCCTTTTGATCAATTTTATTTTCTGAAAATTTATTGATAAGTATCATTTTTTGTTTATCATTACCTCCAACTGGAATAACCATCTTACCTCCTACTTTGAGTTGATCAACTAGATTTTGTGGAATAAAATTCGCTCCTGCAGTAACTATTATTTTATCAAATGGTGCTAATTGCTTTAGCCCTTTATAACCATCACCATAAACAAACATACATTGGTAACCTAAAGTTGGTAAAAATTCTTTTGTTTTTTGGAATAATTCTTTTTGTCTTTCAATGGTAAATACTTGAGTTTTTAATTCTAGTAATACTGCTGTTTGATAGCCCGACCCAGTCCCAACTTCAAGAACTTTTTCATTTGGTCGGAGTTCTAAGAGTTGTGATTGAAAAGCTACCGTAAAGGGATGAGATATTGTCTGACCTGACGCAATTGGGAAAGCTTTATCTTGATAAGCGAATTCTAAAAATGCTTTTTCCAAAAACAAATGTCTTGGAATTTTAGAAATAGCCATCAATACTTTTTCATCAGTAATCCCTTTTTGTTGCAAATTTTGAACAAGCTGTAATCGTAACCCTTTATGTCTAAAATTGTCTTTCATCTATAAAGGTGTAAAAATAGTTATAAGTACATATTAAAATTTTATTTTAGCCAACAAATAACATGATATATGTTAAAAGTTGGTGTTATAGGTGCAGGTCATCTAGGAAAAATACATATTAAGCTCTTGCAAGAGCTCAATCAACTGTATGATTTGATTGGCTTTTATGACCCTGATAAAGAAACTTCAAAGTCAGTTAATAGAAAGTTTAGAGTAAAGGCTTTTAAATCTTTAGAAAGCTTAATAGAAGAAGTAGACGTAATTGATATTGTCTCACCCACTGTATCTCATTATGAATGTGCGTCTATTGCCATTAAACTAAATAAGCACGTATTTATTGAAAAACCACTCGCTCATTCACTTATTGAAGCAGAAAAGCTGACACAATACGTAAGAGAGGCTAATGTAAAGTTTCAAGTTGGTCATGTCGAGCGTTTTAATCCGGCTTTTATTTGTGCTAAAGAATACATAAAACAGCCTTTATTTATAGAAACACATCGTTTATCTGAGTTCAATCCAAGAGGTACAGACGTAAGTGTAGTTTTAGATTTAATGATTCACGATATTGATATTATGTTGAACATTGTAAATTCACCAGTGAAAAACGTACACGCTTCTGGAGTGGCAATAGTTAGTGATACTCCTGATATAGCTAATGCTAGAATTGAATTCAACAATGGATGTATTTGTAACCTAACAGCTAGTAGAATGTCGTTGAAGTCTATGCGAAAAACACGTGTTTTTCAAAAAGATGCTTATATATCAATTGATTTGTTAGACAAGAAATCAGAAATTATTACACTCAAAAACATCAACTCAAGTGAGAAAATTGATCCATTTGCAATAATTATCGATTTAGAAAAAGGTAAAAAGAAAAAGCAAATTTATTTTGAAAACCCAGAAGTTAAAAATACAAATGCTATTAAAGAAGAATTAAAAAGTTTTCATCAGTCAATCGTAAATGACAACGAACCAGTAGTAACAATTTACGATGGTTTGAAAGCTTTGGAATTAGCAGAACAAATCATAGAAAAGATGGAGCTTAACCTAAATTCAAATCGGATATAATACATTGTACAATAAATACGTTTTAAAGACAATGAAATATTTAACATTTTCATTTATTGTTTTAGTATTCACTTCTTGTGAAATCATAAATACTGAAGAAGAAATACCTGCAATTATTGATATTAATGATATTACTGTTTCGGGTGGATATACTTCAAATATATCAGATGCTTGGGTCTATGTGGATAATGAATTTATAGGTGTTTATCCATTACCAGCCTCATTTCCCATTTTAAAAACTGGCCTACAGTCAATAGTTATAGATGCTGGTATCAAAAAAAATGGGATTAGTTCCTCTAGAGAAAATTACGATTACTATACGAGTTTCACACAAGATGTGAATCTTGAAAGTAATAAGAGTACTAGTTTAAATCCTGAAATTAGTTACAGTATCAGCAGTTTTCCATTTGTTGAAGATTTTGAAGGAATTGGAACAGTTTTAGAAGTCATTACCGATTCAGCTAATCACCAACTAGAAAAAGTATATGATAATTCAAATTCAATGTTTGGAAACTATCATGCAAAAAGTACTATTTCAGGACAGTTTGGTGAAATTTTTGAATGTAATTCAGAAAATATTAATCTACCTACCGATAGAAAAGTCTATTTAGAACTTGACTATAAGTGCAACTCGACTCTAGTTGTAGGTATGTATTGTAATTACCCATCACAGGTGGTTAAATCTGCTGTGATGTACCTTAATCCTAAATCTAATTGGAATAAAATATATATATCATTAAGTGAGCTCATTTCAAATCATACTAATGCTCAAGACTTTAAGCTATTTTTTGGTATGAGTAGAGATACTACCCTCACTGAAAATAACATTTTCCTAGACAATATTCGATTAGTGTATGAAGAATAATACACTACATACCATAAAATATATTTTACTCGACAGTTGTAGTGCTGCCGTTGCTTGGATTTTATTTTATTTCTATCGAACAGGATATCCTGAAACTATTGAATCTATAATTATAAATGAAGGATGGCTAATTAGAGTTTTTCTGATTATTTTGTTTTGGCTAATTTTTTATATCGGAAGTGGTACTTACACAGACATTTATAGGAAATCTCGATTAAGTGAAGTATTCAATGGCTTTATGACTAGTCTTGTTGGTGTTACAATACTTTTTTTTGTTGTAATTCTTGATGATTATAACCTAGACCATAAACAATACTATTTAAATTATTTTACACTTTTTAGTCTACATTTTTTAATTACGGCAATACCACGATTTTTACTCACTACCTACACAGCCTATAGAATCCATAGAAAAACAATAGGCTTTCATACCTTAATTATCGGTGCCAATGATAAAGCCATACAACTTTATATGGATTTAGAAAATGAACAAAAATCTAGTGGTCATATCATTGTTGGTTTTTTAAGTATAAGAGATAAATCAAACTATCCATTAAAAGATCATATTTTACATTTAGGAAACTACAGCCAGGTAAAAGAAATTGTCAATCAATATAAAATCGAAGATGTAATACTTGCCATTGAGACATCCGAACACAGTAAAATCGAAAGTATTCTAAATGACCTTGAGAATGTCAACGTCATAATCAAAATAATACCAGATATGTACGATATACTTTCTGGGAAAGTAAAAATGAATTCAATATATGGCACACCATTAATTGAAATAAAACATAAACTCCAGACAAATTCACAATTTGTGATTAAGCGTTTATTAGATTTTTTAATAGCTTCAATGGCTATTGTAGTATTTAGTCCGTTTTATTTAGTATGTGGATTATTAGTAAAGTTAAGCTCAGAGGGGCCTATAATTTTCAAGCAAAAGCGAATAGGTCAATTTGGCAAATCGTTCTATATTTTTAAATTCCGATCAATGTATGTTGATGCGGAAAAAAATGGACCACAACTCTCCAGTAAAACAGATAGCAGAATTACTCCATGGGGTAGAATAATGAGAAAAATCAGGTTGGATGAGACTCCACAATTTTTTAATGTACTACTTGGACATATGAGTTTTGTAGGACCTCGACCTGAAAGGGACTTTTTTGCAAAACAACTATTAGAGCGAGCACCACATTACAAACATATCTATAAAGTAAAACCTGGAATAACATCCTGGGGTATGGTAAAGTACGGTTATGCTGAAAACGTGGATGAAATGTTACAACGACTAAAATATGATATTCTCTATATTGAAAACATGTCTTTGTTTATTGATCTAAAAATAATGATACATACCCTTCTTATCATTTTAGAAGGAAGAGGAAAATAGGTTTACTTTCTATTTTTAGTCCAATTACTTTTTGACTTATTTTGATAAATTGATATGCTGTTTGATCTAGTTTTTAAAAGCTGTTTAGCTAATAAACTAGCCACATATGCGTCATTCTCGTTAGCCTGTTCCAAAAACTCAGTTCTATAATGGTTTTTAATAAAATGAGTGTCAAAATTACCTGATTTAAAATAGTCGTTTTTCATTACAAAAGTGGCAAATGGTAGTGTTGTTGACACCCCTACAATCGTATAATCTTCAATAGCACGAATCATTTTTTTTATGGCATCGTTTCGGTCTTTACCGTGTGTTATGAGTTTTGAAATCATTGAATCATAATAGATTGGTATATCCATACCTTCTTCAAAACCATTATCAACTCTTACGCCAATACTTTCAGGTAGTTTATAACGAAGTAAAGTTCCAATGTCAGGTGCAAAATTATTGCTAGTATCTTCAGCGTAAACCCTTACCTCCATGGCATGACCATTTATAGTTAAGTCTTCTTGGGTAAAGCTTATGGATTTCCCTTGTGCTATTTGAATCTGTTCTTTGACTAAATCAACACCAGTAATCATTTCTGTCACAGGGTGTTCAACTTGTAAACGTGTATTCATTTCTAGGAAGTAGAAATTAAGATTTTCATCCAGAAGGAATTCGACTGTTCCTGCTCCTAAATACTGACATGATTTTGCTACATCAATTGCACATTGACCCATTTGTTTCCTCAGCTCAGCTGTCAATACTGATGAAGGGGCTTCTTCAATCACTTTTTGATGTCTACGTTGCACAGAACATTCTCTTTCGAATAGATGAACAACATTGCCATGGCTATCGGCTAATACTTGTATTTCAATGTGTCTGGGTGAACCCACATAACGTTCAATAAATACAGATCCATCTCCAAATGAAGATTTAGCTTCGCTAACAGCTAGATTCATCTGTTCTTCAAAGTCATCAGCATTTTCAACTACTCTCATTCCTTTCCCTCCACCGCCAGCTGCTGCTTTGATTAGTATTGGGTAGCCTATTTCCTTTGCAATAGATTGTGCTAAAGGAATATCTGTAATTTTTTCATCTGTTCCAGGGACTAAGGGAACGTTGAATGATTTTACTGCTGATTTAGCTTTTAACTTATCACCCATCATTTGCATCGCTTCCGCTGAAGGGCCAATGAGTATGATATTTTCTTCTTGTAATCGACGAGCGAAAGTGGCATTCTCTGAAAGAAATCCATATCCGGGATGAATTGCATCCACCTTTAAATCATGACATATTGATACAATTCTTTCAATATTTAAATAGGATTGAGATGATGGTGGTGGACCTACACAAACTGCTTCATCAGCATACCTTACGTGAGGTGAAAGTCTATCCGCTTCTGAATAGATAGCCACGGTTTCTATACCCATTTCTTTAGCCGTTCGCATAACCCTCAAGGCGATCTCTCCTCTATTTGCTACAAGTATCTTTTTCATTAGTTAAAAATATTAAAAAAAAAAGCAGCTATAAGCTGCTTTAAGTTAATTGACAAAAAGATTAGGCTAAAACCTCCTTTACTCTGTCGGCTGCCTCTTGTAACAATACCGCAGATACCACTTTCAACCCACTGTCGTCAATCAGTTGTTTCGCCTCTGTAGCATTAGTTCCTTGAAGTCTTACAATAATCGGTATGTCTATTTCACCAATGTTTTTATAAGCATCTACTACACCTTGAGCTACTCTATCGCATCTTACTATACCTCCAAAAATATTTACCAGTATAGCTTTTACTCCAGGGTCTTTCATTATTATTCTGAAAGCCTGTTCTACTCGTGCAGCATCAGCAGTACCTCCAACGTCTAAAAAGTTAGCTGGGTTTCCACCGGCTTGTTTTATGATATCCATGGTGGCCATGGCTAGACCGGCACCGTTAACCATACAACCAACATTACCATCTAACTTAACAAAGTTTAATCCATACTCACCTGCCTCTACTTCAGTAGGATCTTCTTCTCGCTTATCTCTCAATTCTGCATAATCTTTATGTCTATATAAAGCGTTACCGTCTAGAGCTACTTTCGAATCTACAGCTAATATTTTGTCATCCGATGTTTTTAACACTGGATTAATTTCAAATAGGGCAGCATCAATACCATCATAGGCAGAATACAAAGCAGAAACAAACTTGGTCATTTCCTTAAAGGCAGTTCCGCTAAGTCCTAAATTAAATGCTATTTTTCTACATTGAAAAGCTTGTAAACCAACTTTAGGATCTATTTCTTCAGTAAAAATAAGATGAGGTGTTTTTTCAGCTACTTCTTCAATATCCATACCGCCCTCTGTTGAATACATTATCATATTTCTTCCTGTAGAACGATTAAGTAGAACTGACATATAAAACTCTGAAGTTTCGCTTTCTCCAGGGTAATAAACATCTTCAGCAATTAACACCTGATGAACAGTTTTACCTTCTGCAGAAGTTTGAGGCGTGACAAGTTGCATACCCAATATCTGGTCTGAAATAGTCTTTACCTCTTCAAGTGATTTGGCCAACTTAACTCCACCACCTTTTCCACGACCGCCAGCATGCACTTGAGCCTTAATTACCCACCATGAGGTACCAGTGTCTCTGTTTAACTGTTTGGCTGCCTCAACTGCTTCCTCAGGCGTGTTGGCTACTATTCCTTTTTGAATACGTACACCAAAAGAGTGAAGTATTTCTTTTCCTTGATATTCGTGTAGGTTCATAAATTTAATTTTGTCACAAAAGTATAGTAATGTTTGGAAAAATGAAATTTTAGTCGGTCAATATTTACTAAATTTGCACCTTCTTTTTCAAGCATTTATATGAGATTTATTTTTTTTGTTTTAATCGCATTTCCGAGTTTTCTTTTTGCTCAAAAAAAAGAATACAAAATAGTTAAGATAGATACGCCACCAACCATAGATGGTATTATCACAGATGAATATTGGGGTTCTGTTCAATCAGCTAACAATTTTATTAGCTATACTCCAGTTAGTGGTGAACCTATTTCCAATAACTTTAATACGGAATGGAAAGCTGTTTATGATAATCAGGCAATTTATTTTGCTGTATACATGTATGATAAAAATGCAGATAGTATAATGACGCAATACTGCAAAAGAGATAATATTTATGGTAGCAATAATGATTTTGTTACACTTTTAATAAATCCATACGCCGATGGACAAACTGATTTTAGTTTTTCGTTAACTCCATACTCCATTCAAGAAGATGAAAAAATTGGACAAGACTATCAAGATAAAAACTGGGACATGGTTTGGCAAGCTGAAGCGACTATAACTGAAAATGGTTGGTTTGCAGAATTTAAAATACCCTATTCAGCTATTCGATTTCCAAAGAAAGATATACAAGATTGGAGTTTTAATATAAAAAGGCATATTAGGAGAAATAGATCTACTTTTTCTTGGAATGAATTGGATTTAACCAGAAACGACATTAGTAACCAAGCAGGTATTATAAAAGGACTTTCTGATATAGAACCTCCCCTACGACTTTCATTTTCTCCTTATGTTTCAGCCTATGTGACGGATTTTGAAAATGAAACCGACTTTGCTGTAAATGGTGGTGTTGACTTGAAATACGGTATCAATGAGAGTTTTACTTTAGACATGACCTTAATCCCTGATTTTGGACAAGTTGGTTTCGATAATCAAGTATTGAATCTTTCTCCTTTTGAGGTACAATACGATGAAAAAAGACCATTTTTTACAGAAGGAACCGAGTTATACAATAAAAGTGGGTTATTCTATTCAAGACGTATCAGTGATAATTTACTAAATGCCTCAAAAATTTCTGGTAAAACAAAGAAAAATTTAGGCGTTGGAGTACTAAATGCCATCACCAGTGAATCCGAAAATAATCCTTTGAGTAACTATAATATTATTACCCTAGATCAATCTATTCATTCAAATTCTTATGTTTCTTTAACCAATACTAATGTTATTCGTACAAATGATGAATGGGCTAACGTAACTGGCTTAAACTCTTCACTCAAAAATAAATCAAATAAATTTCAGCTTAGTAGCACCTTTAATCTGAGTAATGTTCATGAAGATAGTCTGACAACTACTGGATTTGCATCCAATATCAATTTTTCAAAAATAGCTGGACGCTTTCAATTTTATTTAGGAAATAACATTGAATCAGACACCTATGACCCCAATGATATGGGCTTTTTATACAACAATAATGAAGTGTCCTCTTTTGGTGGAATTTCATACAAAATTGATAAACCTAGCTCCTATTTTGTCGAGTTTAAAAGTTTCCTAAATGCTAATATTGAATACCTCTATCAACCTTACCTATTCTCAAATATTGAAATTGAGGCTAAACAAGTTTCAACATTCACCAATTACCTAACTTGGGTGCTATCTGCTGATATTGTACCTGTTGAAGAAAAAGATTTTTTTGAGTCACGTACAGGTATAGATGATGTTTTTATCCGATCTGAATCTTATAAAGTAAGAACCTATTTTTCAAGTGATTATAGAAAAACTATAGCTATTGATTTGAGTTTAAGTGGAGGAAAAGCTCCATTATATGATGAAGAAACCTATTCCTTCAGATTATCTCCAAGAATACGACTAAGTGATAAACTATTCATGTATTATGTCTTTTCTACTAAAACAGTAGATAATGCTACTGGTTACATCAGTACATTTAACGAAACTCCTATTTATTCCATTAGAAAAGAACAATTTTTTACAAATGTACTTTCTGCTGAGTATGTGCTGAATAATAAAATGAGCTTTGATTTAAAATTCAGGCATCATTGGCAGCAAGTAGAGAATTATTCTTTTCATGAACTTGATAGTCAAGGCTATTTAAAGCAAAGTACCTACAATGATAATGAAAACGTCAACTTCAATGCTTGGAATATTGACCTGAATTTTAGTTATTGGTTTGCCCCTGGAAGTGAGTTAACAGTCGTTTGGAAAAATGGTATATTGAACGAAGGAAATAGAATTTACACTTACTACACTGATAATTTAGAGGCTTTATTGGAACAAGCACAAGAGAATAGTTTATCTTTGAGGTTAAGGTATTATTTGGACTATCAGAATTTAAAAAAGAAGTGATTACACTCCGAAATATTAAGAAAAGTTATGAGCAAGTGGATGTACTTAAAGGCATTGACTTAGACATAAAAAGTGGTGAATCGGTTTCTGTTGTAGGAGCCTCTGGAGCAGGAAAAAGTACGCTATTACATATCATTGGAACACTAGAAAAATCTGATAGCGGTGAATTGATTATCGATAACACTACTATCAACTCACTCAACGATAAATCCTTATCTGCTTTCAGAAATGCTTCAATTGGATTTGTTTTTCAGTTTCATAATTTATTGTCTGAATTTACGGCCATTGAAAATATATGTATTCCGGCATTCATAAAAGGTGAATCTATAAATCAAGCTGAAAAAAGAGCCAATGAATTGCTGAAATTATTAAACCTTAAAGATAGAGCTCATCACAAACCAAATCAACTTTCTGGAGGAGAACAACAGCGAATTGCAGTGGCAAGAGCATTAATTAATCAGCCCAACTTATTGTTAGCCGATGAACCATCAGGTAATTTGGACTCTAAGAATGCCGAAATTCTTCATCAAACACTGATTCAAATAAATAAAGAAAGCGGTCAAACTTGTGTTATAGTAACTCACAATCAACAACTAGCAGCTATGACAGATCGAAAATTAACTATGACTGATGGGAAATTATACTAATGTACTTTAAAGGTTGAATTAGTTTTTATATTATATTTGTGCTTTGATGGAATTTATTTACCCTCAATTTTTGTACGCACTGGCTCTGATAGCCATCCCTATCCTAATTCACCTATTCAATTTTAGAAAATTTAAAACGGTTCCATTCAGCAATGTTACCTTCTTAAAGTCTGTAAAAGAAAAAACCAAATCCCAATCTCAACTAAAGCATTTACTTATTCTTATTTCTAGAATATTGACAATCGCTTTTATAGTTTTAGCCTTTTCACAACCTTACATTAGCTTTGATGAAAACCAAACAAAAACAGGTAAACAAGCCGTTAGTATATATGTAGATAATTCATTTAGTATGGATGGTGAGAATGAATCCGGAAGACTCCTGCAGTCGGCCATACAAAAAGCACAATCTATAGTTGAATCATATTCCGCCAACACTGATTTTTATATAATTAATAACACCTTACAATCAAAACACCAGAGAAAACAAAGCAAAGAGGAAGCATTAAATAGCCTCAATGGTATAGCATCTACCCCATTTACTCCTAAATTGAGTCAGGTATTCAATCGACAAAAACAAGCTCTGGAAAAGAGTGAAGCCGAACAAAAAGACCTTTACTTAATAAGTGATTTTCAAGAAAGCATTTTTGATATCAATTTCAAAGATGAAGATTCTCTCCTTTCTATTCGACTCTTACCACTTACTGCTTATCAAAATAATAATGTATTTGTTGATAGTTGCTGGCTAAATACTCCAAATCCAAGACAACAATCTAACCTTACACTCTATGCCAGACTAAAAAGTAGTATGGCAGAAGAAAAAGAAGTCAGTATATCCTTAGAAATAGACGGACAACAACTAGCCATAGCAAATTCTAAATTTATTAATGAAACTATTATTGAGCTTAATTTTAGTTGTGAAAATACAGGCTGGTACAATGGAAAATTAAATGTCCAAGATTATCCTATTACCTTTGATGATGAGCTATTTTTTAGTTTTGAAATAAAAGACCAAATAGAGGTTTGCCATGTTTATGATAATAGCCCACATGTATCCTTAAAGCAATTATTCGAAAAGGATGCTACATTCAACTACACTACTCAAAATATAAGTCAATTAAATTTTGATCAATTACAAAATTCTGCCTTATTGATTTTAGATGGTATAAAAGAACTTTCTAGCGGACTACAACAAAGTATTCGTTCCGGACTCAATAAAGGTCAAAGTATACTAATTTTTCCATCCGAAGAAATCAACCTTGAAAGTTATAAGCAATTTTGTGCTGCTTTTTCAATTGATTATTACGAATCGCTAATTGATGAGTCAGTTAATATAAACTCAATAGTATTAGAACATAATTTATTTCAAGGCGTATTTGAAAAAACCAGTGATAGAATGAGTTTTCCTGAAATAGAACGCTTTTTCTCAATAAGTCAATTAAACAATACCAATGCTAATCCAATAGTTTTATTTGATAACAAAAGAAGTTTTTTGAATGAATATGCTATTTCTAATGGAAAACTTTATTTATCATCAGTAGGATTAGATGATACGTTTAGCAACCTAAGTAAACATGCATTATTTGTTCCATTAACCTACAACATAGCGTCTTATTCTGGAGGTTCACAACGTCTGTTTTATTCAATCGGTCAAGATAAAATACCATTTAACGGTAGCTCATTTAGTTATCCCCTAAAATTGAAAAAGGATAACTTTGAATATATTCCTAATTCTTCAAAGTCGAATTTATTTTTAGATGATCAGCTAATAGAAGCTGGACATTACGCTATCTATGACAATGAAAATACATTATGTGGACAGTTAGCATTCAACTTTAATCGTTTGGAAAGTCAACTGCAAATGGTTGAAAGTTCAACCTTGAAACAACTTAGTCAGCGGCACGAAAATATCATTCTATTAGATGAATTGCCCGAACGACTAGTTCAGTATTTACAACAACTAAATACAGGCTGGCCATTATGGATTTATGCCATTATTGCTGCCCTCCTATTTTTATTTATTGAAACCTTATTATTACGACTATTATGAAACTGCTATTTCAATCCGTAAAAATTATAGACTCACAATCAAAACATCATAATTCAACGACCGATGTGTTAGTTGAAGATGGTATGATTAAAACAATAAAAAATGGCATACCACACTCAAAAGACTGCCTAGTTGTAAAAAAGGATAGCCTATGTCTCTCACCAGGTCTGTTTGATTTACAAGTCAACTACAGGGATCCAGGTTATGATTGGAAAGAAGATATCAATACGGGTATAAAATCTTCATCAGCAGGTGGATTTACTGGAGTATTGTTAATGCCCAGTAATCACCCCAGTACAGATACTAAAGTTCAATTGGATTATATTAATAATAAATCAAAGGATACTTTGGTAGAAGTTATTCCAGCTGGTAATATTACTAAAGAAAATAAAGGAATAGAACTTACTGAGATGTATGAAATGAGTCAATCGGGAGCCAAGGTGTTCACCGATGACAGAAACAGTATTCAACAAGCCAATGTTATGAAATTAGCTTTGTTGTACAGTAAAAATTTTGATGGTATTCTTATGAACCAGCCAAATGATCAATTAATAAGTGCTAATGGTAAAATGAATGAGGGTATTACAAGTACGTCATTAGGATTAAAAGGTATTCCCGCTTTAGCCGAAGAAGTGATGTTAACAAGAGATATAGAATTAGCTGAATACACCGATGGTAAGCTACATGTAAATAGAATTTCTAGCAAAAAAAGTGTAGAAATCATTCGACAAGCCAAAAAGAAAGGGATTGCAATTACTGCTGATGTAGCTATTCACCAATTAATACTAACTGACGAAGATTGTCAACGTTTCGATAGTAATTACAAAGTATTTCCTCCTCTAAGAACATCAACCGATAAAGAAGCATTGATTGAAGGATTAAAAGATGGTACTATCGATGCTATTTGCTCAGATCATTGTCCTGAGGATATAGAACATAAAGTTCTAACATTCGATAATGCTGAATTTGGAATTATTGGAGCACAAACTGCTTTTCCTCTTGCCTGTGAATTACAAGATAAACTTGGAATGAGCACCATAATCGATGTACTATCAAAAAATCCTAGAAAAATACTAGGCCTCGAAAAAGCCACCATTGAAGAAGGTCAAAAAGCCAATCTATGCTGCTTTACACAAAATGAAAAATGGGAATTTACTCAGCAAAGCAACCTATCAAAATCAAACAATTCTCCCTTTATAGGAAGGACCTTTACAACAAAGGTAATTGGAACTGTAAGGGGACAACACACCACATTCTAAAACTCTATACTCAATCCATCGTAAGCCAGTTGAAAACTATCTTCAAGTAACTTATTAGTGTCGTTGTGTGTACCCATAAGGTGACTAATATGGGTGAAGTATACCCGTTCTGCTTGTGTAGATTTAGCCAAGGCAACAGCTTCATCTAAAGTAAAATGAGATAAGTGTTTTTCTTTTCTTAAAGCATTCAATATTAACACTTTACAGTCTTTTATCTTTTCTATTTGTTTAGCATCAATATAATTAGCATCTGTTATATAAACTAAGTCATTAATACGGTAACCGAAGACTTGTAATTTATGATGTAGAAGTTCTATAGATTGAAAAGTAATATCCCCAACTTGAAATATTGAGTCAGCATCAATGGTGTGAAAATTTACCTTAGGAACTCCGGGGTACTTAAATGATGAAAAGACATAATGAAACTCATTTCTTAAGGCTTTTTGAACAGCCTCAGATGCATAAATGGGCATATCAGTTTTAAATTTGAAATTAAATGCCCTAACATCATCCATTCCGGCTACATGATCTTTATGCTCATGAGTATAAACAATAGCATTCAATCGTTGAACAGCATTGGAAAGCATTTGCTGTCTAAAATCTGGACCAGTATCTATCACCACAGAAGTGGTATCACTCTCTATTAGTACTGAGGAACGTAATCGTTTATCCTGTGGATTTTCTGATTTACACACTATACAATTACAGGCAATAACGGGAACGCCTTGAGAAGTTCCAGTACCTAAAAAGGTGAGTTTCATTTTTTAAATTATTTTATTCAAAAATAAGATTTAAATAGTTGATATTTCATATTCTGTTTTTACATTTGTGAAAAGTATCCGACAATGACAAAAGAACTGATCTTATCTCCCAAACAAAAGGCACTACAAGTGAACTTAGATGAAACCATTTATGGCACATTTGCTGAAATTGGTGCCGGACAAGAAGTGGTTCGGCATTTCTTTAGGGCTGGAGGAGCTTCGGGAACCATTGCAAAAACCATGTCAGCCTATGATAAAGACTTCAGTGACGCTATTTATACCAAAGAAGTTGATGGTAGATACGTTTCCCGATCGAGACTAAAAAAAATGTTGGAACATGAATATGGACTAATCGAAAGTCGTTTAAAACGTAGCGAACACCCCAAAAAACGGTATTTCACCTTTGCCAACACCATTGCTACTATCAACTATTCAAAAACTATCAAAGGCCATGGGTGGATGGGTTGTCGCTTCCAAACATCACCAGATAAAGACTACAACGAGGTTATCTTACATATTCGATTAAACGATTCTGATGCTCAACTTCAGCAAGAAACTATTGGCGTGATGGGTACCAATCTCATTTACGCTTGTTTTAATCATCATGAGCATCCCAAAACATTCATCAAATCCCTCTATGATAATCTGAGTAGAGATAATGTGGAGTTGGATATGATTCATATGGAAGGCCCAGACTTTGAACATGTCGATAATAGACTTATGAGTTTGACCTTGGTAAAGGAAGGAATGACCGATGCCGTTATTTTTGGACCAGATGGTAAAAACCAACAGCCATCTGATATTCTTTACAAAAAAAATATCCTGACTATCAGAGGTAGTTTTAGACCTGTTACTAAAGTAAATTTAGATATGATGGAAAATGGCTATAAAGCCTTTATAGAAGAAAATCGTGTTAAAAAGGATAATGTACAGTTACTGTTTGAAATCACTTTAACCAATCTAAAAATGGAGGGCGATATCGACGAGAAAGACTTCTTAGATCGAGCCGATATTTTATGTTCTCTTGGTCATACGGTATTGATTTCTAATTATAGAAAGTATTATAAACTTATTGAGTATTTTTCCAATTACACCAAAGCCAGAATGGGGCTTATTATTGGGGTAAACAATGTTCTTGAAATTTTTGATGACATGTATTATCGTAACCTCAATGGTGGTATTTTAGAAGCATTCGGAATTTTATTTACTCGCGATCTTAAAATTTACCTCTACCCATATCAAGCAGACATAAAAGAAGAATTGCTTAATAGTGAAAATATACCCATCAAAAAGCGATTACGACCATTATATGATTACCTTCTAAAGAACGGTAGAATCAAGGACTTAGGCTATAATGATGATGTATTACAAATATTTTCCAGAGATATATTGAAAAAAATCAAGAAAGAAGAAAGTGGCTGGCAAGAAGGTGTTCCTGATGGAGTCAGTGAAATCATTCTTGAAAAGAAACTATTTGGCATCAAATAAAAAGCT
>JBMHBP010000016.1:0-49488 GCA_049890295.1 Flavobacteriales bacterium
ATACTTTTTTAAATTTAAATCTTACTTGTTATACTTAAGTATCTTAAAGTTAGTGTAAAATAAATATTAAATATATACTGAAAAAGTTTTTTACCAGAACAAAAATAATGATATTTACTGAATATAATTTATACTAAGCCAAAAATGACTTCTAAAAAAGCCTTAAAAATTATAGCTATTGGATTATTAATCCAGTCAGCTTCAGTAGTATTAGCACCAACATTTTATTCCGACGAAATAATGAAAGGTTTGGATAACTGTAATATACATTACATCAAACTATTGATTATTCTCTGTGCCGCTATTGGAATGGGTTTCTCATTACTAGTATTATTCATTAGCACTGTAGAAGAAAAAATAGCTAAATCTATGCTTATTGGAGTATCCACAAGTATGGCAGTAATTACTGCTTTTATAGTAGGGTATTTTTTCTTTACACCCCTGTCAATTCCTATCTTTATTGTCTTTTCATCGTTAATACTAACCTTTTTTGGATTTAGCATTGCACTTAAAAAATAATCCTAAATAAAAAACTTTACACTCATGAAAAAATGCTCATTAATACTATTGGCATATCTAATCTCTAATCCTATATGTGCCCAAGAAAACACCACTAAAAGCAGTTGGGAAATTGGTGGAACAAGCCGATTGAATTTCTCGCAGGTCAGCTTAACCAATTGGGCCGCTGGTGGTCAAAACTCTATTTCACTTAATAGCCTTGCTAGTTTTCACGCATATAAATCAAAAGGGAATGGCCGTTGGGAAAATTTTCTAGAAATTGGTTATGGAATAGTTAAACTAGATCAACAATCATGGATAAAAACTGATGATAGAATTGATTTTACCTCAAAATACGGACACAAAGCATCCCAAAAATGGAATTATGCAGCCCTGCTAAATTTCAAAACACAAATGACTGATGGCTACAACTACCCTAATGACAGCCTTAAAATATCTAGCTTTTTTGCCCCAGCCTATTTCTTAGAGTCTTTCGGTATGGAATATATAGCTATCTCCCATTTTAGTGCCTATATTTCACCAGTAACACTAAAAGCTACCATAGTGGGAAATCAGGATTTGGCCAATATAGGAGCCTTTGGCGTAGAAGCCGCAGAAAGAGACTTGCAAGGCAATATCATTAGAAAAGGTGAAAATATAAGAACCGAATTTGGGGGCTATTTACGTCTGTATTACGATAACAATATATTTCAAAATATAGGCTTAAAAACTAAACTTGAGCTATTTTCAAACTATTTAGACAACCCACAAAATGTCGATATAAACTGGGAAGTTTTATTGTCCTTAAAAGTCAATAAATATATTTCAGCTAGTTTATCGACCCAGCTTATTTACGATCATGATATTGATATTGCTACTGACACCAATAATGATGGAATTTACGAAACATTTGGTCCAGAAATACAATTTAAAGAAGTCTTAGGGTTAGGCCTAACTTATACGTTCTAGACATTGAATTTTTCATTGATTTTTATAAAAAAGTAAACCGTTTGATTTACTATTCTTGCTATAGTATATGTGGTATGAGTTAATCTAATATTAAGTATGAGCTTACTATCGAGTTTACGATCATCATAAGTATTATCAATATTTGTTATGGAAATCTAATCTTGAAGCACTTATAAAAGTACCATCACCCAAACTCAAATAGTATTTAACTGTAAAATGATATTTTAGAATAGAAGAGAAAAAACAGTGGCTAATGTTTAAAATGTAGGTTTTATCTTTGTTTATTAATTTGTACTACACGCTGTTTATTTCCAATTACTACTTTTAAGAAGTAAGTTCCTTGAGCAAAGTAACGCACATCAAAAATAACTATTCGTTGCTCACTGTATGTTTCTTTAGCGACTAGTCGCCCCCTGTAATCATATAAGCTTACATACATATTGCCCACATACTCTTCATCCAGTTCTATATACAACTCGTTAATCACAGGGTTTGGATAAACACCTAGCCCTATTAAATCGGGTTCATTAGACATTTTTACCAAGATATAAGGCTGTATAAATCCTTGACGTGCCACGAAGTTGTTTTCAAAAACAGTTCCAGCTGGACTAGCTTGACCGACACTCTGCTGAACCAAAAAGTTCTTACCGCCATATCCGAGATTTTGAGAAGAACCAGCCATCGAAGTCGTTGAACGTACTAAAAAAGGAGATTGTTGAGCAAAAATAAAAGTAGAAGAAAGTAATAATGTAATGAGTATGGTTTTTTTCATGCTTTAAGTTAGTTTTTGTAAAGTTAACTTCTTTTTTTTAAAAACTCAACCATTTCCTAAAACTATTTGCTTTTAACTGACTTACAACTACTTCTAAATCCGAATCTTTTAAAATTAAAACCAGCTTACCTTTGAAAAAGGGCTTCACTTTATCAATATAATCGATATTTATAATGTACTTTCTATTAATTCTAAAGAAAAAATCAGGATTTAGTTCCTCATCAATTTTCGACAAGGAATCGTAAGAATAGTAGTTAGTATCATCCTTATCCACAATTGTAGATAACTTATCTGATGAAAAAACATATTTGATATCTTTAATGTTGACTAGATTATATTTATCGCCTTTTTTCAATAGAAAACGTTCTTTGTATTGACTTGTTTTGGTGGAATGACTAATAGACTGGATTAAGGCATTTAATTTATCATTATCACCACCATTTGAGAAAAAGTCTTTTACTTTCATGTATTTATCCATGCTTTCAAAGACCTTAGCTTTTGTAAGAGGCTTTAATAAATAATCTATACTATTCAATTTGAATGCTTTTTGCCAATATTCACTGTAGGAAGTGGTAAATATTATGGGACACTTTATTTTTATATTCTCATAAATTTCAAAGCATAGGCCATCGCTTAATTCAATGTCGCTAAAAATTAAATCTGGCATTCCATGGACTTGAAAATAATCAATAGAATCTTCTACACTGTCTAGAATTTTTTCTACTTTAATTTCGGAGCTGAAGGCTTCTACGTAGTTTTTCATTGATTTCGCAATTGCCGGTGCATCCTCTAATATAACAACTTTCATTTATGATATTTTTTTGTGTTCAATATATTCATTAATTAGAGGAAGGTGTACTTCGTAAAACTCATCTGACGTGATAATTTCTATACCCTTCTCACCCATTTTTTTGTAACGTTCGTTTATATTATTGAGTCCAGTACCTGTTGAATGTGCCTGACTTTTTCTTAATTGTATATTATTTTTCACTACTAAACGATTACTTTCTTCATTTATACTGATTTCAATCGTCAATGGTTTCCTTGTTGTATGAATATTGTGTTTTAAAGCATTTTCCACTAACATTTGAATGCTTAGTTTGGGGAGTTTATAGTTAGCATACAATCTGGATACCGATTTAGTATAGATAATGGAAAGGTCACCATAATTAGCTTTTGCAATTTTAATAAAGTCATCAATAAGTAAAAGCTCCTCTTTCAAATCAACACAAATATCTTCATCGTGTTCTAATATGTATCTATACATATTGGAGAATGAACTGATAAATTCTAAAGCTTTTTCTTTATCCGATTCTACCAAAGACATTAGAGTTCCAAGGGAATTGAATAGAAAATGAGGTGCTAATTGGTTTTTTAGATTACTGATTTGAATTTCGGTATTAACTACCTCTAACTTTTCTGCCTTGGTGATTAACTGTGACCACTTGTGTAAAAAATAACTTGCTTGGTACAATAATAAAAATATAAATGTGATAACTAAACCAATCTTTATATTATCAAACATTATTTTAGTATAGTTAGTGGTCTCAAGGACTATTTCAAACCAAAATAGTAAAGAAAAAACTAACAAAAAAAGAGTCAAGCCTAATTGTACAATAGTTCTAAATATAATATTGACAGAAATATCAAATTGTATTTTTAATACTTTTTTAAGTAGCTTGAATGATAAACGATTACTTTCAAAAAATATTACTGAAAAGAATATGGTAAAAAAATAAGGGTATTCACTTAAAAAGTTTTCATTGTAGGGGCTTTCAGGAAAGAGATCTGTAAAATAGGGTAACAATAAGCCCATAAAAGGCACTACAATTACTCGAAGCCAATAATCATTATGTATATCTAGTATTCTTGGTCGCCTTCTCACTATTAAAAAATATTTAAGCTTTAATAAACATCAATGTAACCGATGTAAAAATAATTAAAATATTAATTCTAAAGTTTACTAATATTTTTAAAGAATTTGAACAAATAGAATTAGGCTTTATTCTAGAAAATATGTAAATGCTATTCTATTTTAAAACATCATATTAAATACCTAAATTTGTAACCCTTTTTCAAATGTCAATAAATGAATTCAAAAACAGCAGTACTTTTAGTAAATCTTGGGACACCTGATAGTCCAAAAACCTCCGACGTTAGGAGTTATCTATTTCAGTTTTTAAATGATAAACGCGTCATCGATATTCCTTGGTTGCTGAGAAAAATACTGGTCAATGGTATTATTGTTCCCTTCAGAGCACCAAAATCTGCCAAAGTATATAAAGAACTATGGACTGAAGATGGCTCTCCAATTATTTACCATACTAAAGATTTGTGTGAAAAAGTTCAAAACCTTTTGGGTGATGATTTTCATGTAGATTATGCCATGCGCTATAAGAACCCATCGCTGAAAAAGACCTTGCAAAATTGGGAAGGAAAAAACTTTAAGCAAATTATTATTTTACCACTATTTCCGCATTATGCTTCTGCAACAAATGGTTCAGTAATTGAGCAAGCCATGGACATCATCAAAAAATGGTGGGTTATTCCTGAGGTCAGTTTTGTCACTCAGTTTTATAATGAAGAATTTTATTTAAAAGGCTTTGAAGAAAGAGGTCAAGAACATAATATTGATGATTATGATCATGTTCTATTTAGCTTTCACGGCTTGCCAGAACGACATGTAGATAAAGTGTACGATCAAGGATTGTGTAGAGACAACAATTGTGAACACGGTGTAAACGACGCAAACGTCTATTGTTATAAAGCAACCTGTTATGAAACAGCATTGCAGCTAGCAGAACGACTCAATATCAAAAAGGAAAAATTTAGTGTTGGTTTTCAGTCACGTTTAGGCAGAGGTTGGATTGAGCCTTTTTCTGATGATATTATTACTGATCTTGCCAAGCAAGGTGCTAAAAAGCTGTTGGTTTTTTCACCTGCCTTTGTAGCGGATTGTCTTGAAACTATCATTGAAATCGGTGATGAATACCAAGAATTATTTGAGGAAAATGGCGGTGAAAAGGTTCAACTTGTTGATAGTCTGAACTCCACCGATGGCTTTGCAAATGGACTCAAAGAAATGATTATCAAAAGAAGTATCTAAATGTTTGATTCTTTTTATAGTATTGGCGTTAGTCACTGGAATTGTCCGCTAAATGTGAGAGAACTTTTTAGTATGGATGAGTCGGATACTCGCCAATTTCTAGAAGAAATTAAATCAGCCGCTGTAGGGGCCTCTGCTTTTGTAGTTTCTACTTGCAATAGAACACAAGTTTTTGCAAATCATATAAATATCCACCAACTTAAATCATTATTCCTAAAACACAGTGGAAATCACAATAGCTACTTTGAAAAATACAGTGTCATTCTTCATGGTGAAGAAGCCATTCAAAACTTATTTGAAGTTAGCACTGGAATAGATTCACAAATTTTAGGTGATTTACAAATTTTTTCACAAGTAAAAATTGGTGTTGAATTATCAAAAAAAGTAGGGTTGTTAAATAGTCAAATGGATCGCTTACTTCAATTTGTGTTTCAAGCTAATAAAGAAGTACAATCCTACACCTCCATCAGTAAAGGAGCAGCATCAGTAGCACATGCAGCCCTTCTGAAAATCCGTCAAAGCACACAGCATTTAAATACCAAAAAAGTAGTTCTTTTTGGAGTAGGCGAAATAGGAATGAGAACTCTCGAGAATTTAAATAGTCAAACCGAAGCTGAAATTGTTCTCATAAACAGAACCGAAGAAAAAGCATTAAGTTTAGCCAAAGAACATAACGTCAAAAGTGCTCCGATTGAACAATTAGAAGATGAGCTAAAATCAACTGACGTACTAATAGTTGCTACTGGTTCACAAGACTATACCATAGACCTTTCACACTTCGATAAAAACGATTCTTCCAAAAAATTATTGATTGACTTGTCAGTTCCAAGAAATATAAATCCCGAAGTAACTCAAAAAAATAGCTTTGAATTGTTTGATATGGACACCTTAAACACCGAAGCCGATAAAACTCTCGAAAAGAGAAAAAAAGATATTCCAAAGGCCAAAACCATTATAAATCTTCATAAACTAGAATATGAAGACTGGATAAAACTACATACCCTAGGTCCAATTATCAAAGACATAGAAAATGTATTTGAAGAATTTAAAAACTCTGAAATCAACAAATACAAAGGGCAATATCAAAGCCAGGAACTCCAAAAAGTTAGGCCATTAATTGATAGTATAATCAAGAAAATATCTAGCAAGAATATTGAATACTTAAGAAAACGGTATCGCTACAACGATGACATTGTAGATATCATAAAGGAAATGTATAAATTAAGCTAAATGCACATCAAGATAGGTACACGAAAAAGTAAACTCGCTCTTTGGCAAGCCAATCACGTTGCCGCTAGACTAAAAGCTATCGATCATACTAGTGAACTAGTACTTATTGAATCCGAAGGGGACAAAATTTTAGACACACCACTTCCCTTAATAGGTGGAAAAGGGATTTTTACAAAAGCCCTAGATGATGCTATTCTTAATCATTCAATTGATCTAGCAGTTCACTCATTCAAAGATATACCTACTGAGCTAGAACATAATTTAACAGTCGGAGCCATACTTGAAAGAGAAAAGCCAACTGATGCCTTAATAGTTAAAGATGGACTAGACTTTTTAGATAAAAAAGAGGCCATAATAGCCTCTAGTAGCAATCGTCGTCGGGCTCAGTGGCTTCATAAATATCCAACTCATAAAACTGTTGATATTAGAGGTAACGTACCCACACGAATTGAAAAACTACAACACAACTCCTTTGATGCAACCATATTAGCTTGTGCTGGTCTAATTCGTTTAAATCTAGAAAATCATATTGCCCAAGAATTAGACTGGATGGTATCGGCACCAGCTCAAGGTGCAGTAGCCATTATATGTCATTCTGAAAAAGTAGAAATTCTATCCATAATAGAAAAACTAAACCACCACTCTACTGCTGTTTGCACATTAATTGAACGTGAATTTTTAAATATTCTTAATGGTGGTTGCTCAGCTCCAGTAGGAGCATACGCCTACATAGAGAATGAAACCGTTTTTTTTAAAGGAGTGGTTTTGAGTAACGATGGTAAAGAAAAAATTGAAATAAAACTAGAGTCAGAACTTCAGCTTTCCGAAAAGCTAGGCCAAAAAGCAGCAGAAATAGCTATTTTCAAAGGAGCGAAAAAATACATTGACGAGGCAAACCTTTCAAAAAATGGCTAAGAAAATTATTTTTCTAAATCCAATTTCCGATCAATTACTAGCATCACTAAATATAGATACAGAAGTTAAAATTGAATGTGAGCCTCTTATATCAACCCAATCAGCTAAGTTTGACCCATTAGATCTTGATCCAAATATAGCATGGGTTTTCAGCAGTAAAACAGCTGTTAACATGGTAAAAAAACATACCTTTCCAAAAACTGTTTATTGTATTGGAAAAAAAACAGCTGAAGCTATTCCACAAGCCATTATTCCAGATATCCCAACCGCTGAATCCTTAGCAAATCTCATTATTTCGTCAAATGAAAAAAAAGTCATTTTTATCTGTGGAGACAAAAGAAGAGACGAGCTACCAAATTTACTTAAATTGAATACTATTCAAGTTAAAGAAGTTATAGTTTATAGGACAAAAAATATCAAGAAATCAGTAAATTTGCAAGGTATTGACGGATTAGCCTTTATGAGTCCAAGTGCAGTGTATTCAATGAACGAAAATGGCGGGTTTGGTGAACTGCCTTGTTTTGCTATTGGACCAACTACAGCACAGGCCCTTGAAAGCTTAGGTCAAAATTTTATTATTAGTAAACAATCGAATGCGAAAAGCATTGTTAATGCAGCTCGCCAATACTTTTTCAAATGAAACACGAATTCCCAAAACTAAAAAACGATTTATTACTTCGAGCATTAAATGGTGAAAGTGTAGAACGTCCTCCTGTATGGATGATGAGACAAGCTGGTCGTTTCTTACCTGATTATCGTGTATTAAGAGAAAAGTATTCGTTTTTTGAGCGTTGTGAGACACCCGAACTAGTGTCTGAAATCACCATAATGCCTATTGAACAGGTAGGAACAGATGCAGCTATACTTTTTTCGGATATTCTTGTTGTACCACAAGCCTTAGGCTATGAAGTGCAAATGATAGCTGGAAAAGGACCTTTTTTGCCCGAAACCATTAAAGATTTAGATGATGCTAAAGCCATCGAAGTCCCCGATGTTGATGAAAAACTGAAATATGTGATGGACGCCATCACATTAACTAGAAAAGATTTAGATGGCCGTGTACCTTTAATTGGTTTCGCTGGTGCTCCGTTCACAATTCTTTGCTACATGGTGCAAGGACAAGGCTCAAAAGACTTCTCACAAGCTAAAGCTTTTTGTCATGCAGAAAGAAAAGCTGCTCATATTTTACTTCAAAAAATAACGGATACGACAATACATTACCTCAATGCACAAATAAAGGCTGGTGCACAAGCTGTCCAACTCTTTGATTCTTGGGCTGGCTTATTATCACCACAAGATTTTAATGAATTTGCCCTTCCCTACATCAAACAAATTACCGATAATATTTCGGGTGCACCCTCCATTGTTTTTGCTAAAGGAGCCTATTATGCTATAGAAGATTTAGCCAAACTTAACTGTAATGCTTTAGGTATAGATTGGACCCTTGAACCTAAAAAAGCGAGAGAATTAGTAGGTCCAAATATGACCTTACAAGGGAATTTTGATCCATCTTGGTTATTTGGTTCCCAGGAAGAAATTGAACAACTTGCCACTAAAATGATAAATAGTTTTGGAAAGGATAGATACATAGCCAATCTAGGTCATGGTATTTTGCCTAATGTACCTGTAGAAAACGCCAAAACATTTATTAATGCCATAAAAAACTTTAAACCATGAATATAAAAAGCACATTTGAAAAACATATTTTCAAGCTACAAGACACCATATGCCAAGGATTAGAAAATAGTGACGGTGAGGGAAAATTTGAAGAAGACAACTGGAAAAGAAATGGCGGTGGAGGTGGAAGAACGCGAATTCTAAATAACGGAAATGTAATTGAAAAAGGAGGAGTTAATGTATCCGTTGTTCATGGTGAACTTCCGGAAATTTTTCAAAAAAAATTTAATGTTAAAGAAGCCACTTTTTATGCCTGTGGGTTATCGTTAGTTATCCACCCACTAAGTCCAAAAGTACCAACAGTTCATGCTAATTGGCGGTACTTTGAAATGTATGATTGTAAAGGTAATCTAAATACATCTTGGTTTGGTGGTGGCACCGACCTAACACCGTATTACTTAGATGAGGATGATGCAAGACATTTTCATCAAGTAAATAAAACAGTTTGTGACAAGCATAATCACAGCTACTACGCTGAGTTCAAAGAAGAATGTGATAAATATTTTTACAACTCTCACAGAAGCGAAGCAAGAGGCATTGGTGGTATATTCTTTGATTACCTCGATGGAACCGAAGAAGTAATGAATTTTAGCATAGATTCCGGAAATTCATTTTTACAAGCCTACGTCCCAATAGTTGAAAAGCATAAAGAAGAAGCTTTCACTCAAGAAGAAAAAAAATGGCAAGAAATTAGAAGAGGTCGTTACGTTGAATTCAACCTTTTACATGACAGAGGAACTCATTTTGGAATCAAAACTAAGGGCCGAACTGAATCCATTTTAATGAGCCTACCCTCAACAGTTAGGTGGGAGTACAATCATAACCCAATTGAAAATAGCCCTGAGGAACAATTAATCAAAGTATTACAACAACCAATAGATTGGGCCTAAAATAAAACCAATGTTTTTAGAAAAGAGAAATAGACGCTTACGTAAAATACAATCCATTCGAGATTTAGTGCAAGAGAATAGACTTCACCCTAGTGATTTCATTGCTCCATTGTTTATAATGGAAGGCCAATCAAAAAAAGAAGAGATTGCCTCTATGCCAGATTATTATCGCTTTTCTTTAGACCTAATTGTTGAAGAAGCTAGGAGTTGTTATGAACTTGGGATAAAAGCAGTTTTATTATTTGTTAAAGTAGAAGATAACTTAAAAGACAACGCCGGAAAAGAAGCTATCAATCCTAATGGGCTTATGCAACGTGCTATAAGACTCATTAAAGAAAATATTCCTGAACTATATGTCATGACAGACGTTGCTCTAGATCCCTACTCCATTCACGGTCATGATGGTATTGTTGAAGACGAAATAATAATGAATGACAAAACCGTTAATGTCTTAGCTGAAATGGGCCTTTCTCATGCTCAAGCAGGTGCCGACATGCTTGCACCCTCAGACATGATGGATGGTAGAATCGGTGCGATAAGAAAACGACTTGAAGATGAGGGTTATGTGGATGTAGGCATTCTATCATACAGCATAAAATATGCGTCATCCTATTATGGCCCCTTTAGAGATGCTCTTGACTCTGCTCCGGGTTTTGGGGATAAAAAAACATACCAAATGAATCCAGCAAATGTGTCTGCAGGAATGAGTGAAGTTGAAAGGGACATTGAACAAGGTGCAGACATCGTTATGATAAAACCAGGTCAACCTTATTTAGATATGATTCGCTTTGTTAAAGATAATTTTGATATTCCAATTTGTGCCTATCAAGTTTCTGGTGAGTATGCTATGATAAAAGCAGCTTCAAACAAAGGTTGGTTAAACTATGATTCCATCGTCATAGAATCGTTAATTGGATTTAAACGAGCTGGTGCTAGTATGATTGTCACCTACTTTGCTAAAGATGCTGCAAAACTTTTAAAAAATGAATAATAGTAAAATTCTATTTCAAAAAGCACAAATGTTTATACCAGGTGGTGTTAATTCACCTGTACGTGCCTTTCGATCAGTTGGAGGTACCCCTTTATTTTTTAAGTCTGCCAAGGGATCAATTCTTACCGATGCTGATGATAAAGAATATATTGACTTTATAGGATCATGGGGACCAATGATACTGGGTCATTGTCATCCTCCAGTAATTAATGCCCTTAAAGAAGTCGTAAACCATTCAACATCCTTTGGAACACCAACTGAAATGGAGATTGAAATTGCTCAGTTAATTTGCCAAATGGTTCCGGCTGTTGAAAAAGTTAGAATGACCAACTCAGGTACTGAAGCTTGTATGAGTGCAGTTAGATTAGCTCGAGGATATACTAACAGAGATAAAATTTTAAAGTTCGAAGGTAATTATCACGGTCATGCAGACTCCTTTTTGATAAAAGCTGGTAGTGGAGCAATCACGTTAGGCGTACCAAATAGTCCTGGCGTTACTAAAGGCACTGCTAAAGACACTTTATTAGCACCCTATAACAATCTAAGTGCCGTTGAAAAAATCATTGCAGAAAATACAAATGAAATTGCTGCAATTATTTTAGAACCAGTGGCAGGAAATATGGGTTGTATTCCACCAAATAAAGGATTTTTAGAAGGGATTAGAACCTTGTGTAATAAACATCAAATAATTTTAATTTTTGATGAGGTAATGACTGGTTTTAGACTAAGTGAAGGCGGTGCTAGCAAACATTATGGTGTTACACCCGACTTGGTAACTTTAGGCAAAATTATTGGAGGAGGACTACCAGTTGGGGCCTTTGGAGGTAAAACTGAAATAATGGATATGATTGCCCCTACAGGTCCAGTTTATCAAGCTGGAACTCTGAGCGGGAATCCTGTAGCTATGACATGTGGTTACACATTACTAAAAGAACTACATCAAAACCCTTCAATATATGCAGATTTAGAGGATAAGGGTCAGTTTTTTGAACATCAATTACGTTATGTATTTGATAAATATTCTCTCGATTATGTTATAAATAGAGTTGGCTCAATGATTAGTTTTCATTTCGATGTTGATAAGGTAGAAAATTTTGACGATGCTTGTAATGCCAACGCCGATAAATTCAAATCACTTTTTCATGCCGTATTAAAACGTGGCGTATATTTTGCTCCATCAGCATTTGAATCTCTATTTTTATCAACCACTCACAGTAAAGAACTATTAGAAAAAACAGTTCATGCAATTGATTATTCATTGCAAGAAATACTTTAATATATTTACAAAAAATGAATTATGAGCAGTGTATATGATAAATATCAACTTGTAGTAGGGTTAGAAGTACATGCTCAGCTTTCCACAAAAAGTAAAGCATATTGTGGCGATGCTACCGACTTTGGCAGGCCATCGAATACACAAACCAGTGCTATTACATTAGGTCATCCTGGCACTCTACCAATGAGCAATAAAAAAGTTATTGAATATGCCATTAAAATGGGCTTAGCTTGTGGCTCAACTATTCGTGAAAGAAATGAATATGCCCGAAAAAATTACTTTTACCCTGACCTTCCTAAAGGATATCAAATTACACAAGATAAAACACCAATATGTAATGGTGGAGAAATTTTAGTAAAAGACCATCAAGGTAAAACTAAAACTATTGGTATTACTCGAATTCATATGGAAGAAGATGCCGGAAAAAGTATTCATGACCTTGATCCTTTTAATTCACTAGTAGATTTAAACAGAGCTGGTGTTGCACTTATCGAAATTGTATCTGAACCAGATATAAGAAGTTCTGACGAAGCTTACCAATACCTAAGTGAGGTTAGAAAACTTGTGCGTTACTTAGATATTTGTGATGGTAATCTAGAAGAAGGAAGTCTACGTTGTGATGCTAATATTTCCGTAATGCTTAAAGGGAGTACTGAATTTGGAAATCGTACAGAAGTCAAAAACATGAACTCCTTACGAAACGTCAAACGTGCTATCGAATTTGAAATGAAGCGACAAATAGACCTAATTGAAAGTGGCGGTCAAGTAGAACAACAAACCAGAACCTTTAATGCTGCTAACGGCAGTACAAGTGTGATGAGAACGAAAGAAGACGCCAACGATTACCGGTATTTTCCTGAGCCAGACTTACAACCAGTTCTGGTATCAAAAAAATATGTAGAAGAAATACATAAAAGCTTACCACCACTGCCAAAAGAACTTTACCACAAGTTTACAACTAAATTTGGGTTGTCAGATTATGATGCTGGAGTTCTTATAGAAGATAAAGATACTGCGTTATATTACAATGAAATTTGTAATCATACCACAAACTTTAAAACAGCAGCCAACATAGTTAGTGGATCTGTAAAATCATATTTGAATGAAAATGCTATAGAGATTGATAGCTTGGCTATACCCCCTTCCAAAATAGCAGAACTTATAAAACTTATCGACGAAAATAAGGTTAGTAACACAGTAGCTACTCAGAAAATTTTCAAAAAAATGATAAATTCTAAAAGCTCACCTGAAGAGATAGCCATCCAAAATAATTGGATTCAAGAAAGTGATTCTGATAGTATTCAAGAATTTATTCAACAAGCTCTAGAAAAATATCCCGACAAGGTACTCGAATATAAAAACGGTAAAAAAGGGCTAATAGGCTTGTTTATGGGAGAGGTAATGAAACTTTCTAAAGGAAAAGCCGACCCTAAAATTGCTAATAAACTTATACAACAATCACTAGAAAAATAATTATGTTTAGACTAGTTTATTTTGTTCTATTGACCGCACTATTTTCATGCTCTAATGAAAAAAATACCTTTAATGGCAAGTTGACCAACACCACTGAAGATGAATGGATTTATCTTGAAAAAATTTCAGTTACTGATATTCAGAAAGTAGATTCATCAAAAATATATGATGGTAATTTTCAGTTTAACTATTCAATTGACTCTATTGGATTTTATAGACTAACGCTTTCCGACGATAATTTTGCTATACTAACTCTTTCAAAAAATGATACTGTAGACTTTTCGGCCGATGCAAGATCACTTTTTAATTATAGTGCTATAGGAAGTAACGAATTAGAAGCTAACACAAAGCTATTTTCCATAATAAATAACGTAAGACTAAAAACAGACTCACTTAGATTGGTTTATCAGACAGCAATAGGTACTGAAGACGAAAACATAGTACTAGAAAGAATAAGGCTAAAATACGAGGCTATAGTGCTTGAAAAAGAAAAGAAAGTCAAAAATTTTATAAAATCTAATTCATCACTTTTCACAAACCTAATAGCATTACAAGAACTTGGAGACGTTTCTGTTTTTTATGAATACTATAAACTAGTTAGCGATAGTTTATCGGTACAATACCCAAATAATCAATGGGTAAAAGATATTATTAAAAAAACTAATGCAGTAAAAAATACAGCAATTGGAGCTATTGCACCTAACTTTTCAATAAATGATAAATTTGGAAATAACTTCATTTTTAGCTCATTAAGAGGTAAGTTAGTTTTACTCGATTTTTGGGCTTCATGGTGTGTTCCATGCCGCAAAGAAAACCCATTAATTGTGGATCTATACAATGAATTTAAGCCTAAAGGACTGGAGATTGTAGGTATTTCTTTAGACGATACTACTCGAAACCCTAATGCCAAGAAGGATTGGCTTAACGCCATTGAAAAAGACAATCTTAGTTGGGCTCAGCTTAGTCAGTTAAATGGTTTTGAATCCTCAGTATGTAAGGAATATGGAATAGAAAGTATACCTTCGACTTTTTTAATTGACGAAAACGGTATTATTATTGCTCGAAACTTAAGAGGAACGAACCTACACAATAAAATTAAAGAGATTCTTGACTAAAATATATTTTGCATCTGACTTACATCTTGGCGTTCCTAATAAATCTATAAGTTTGGAACGGGAAAAGCTATTTGTAAAATGGCTCGATGAAATTAAAAAAGATGCTACAGCCCTATATTTAGTAGGTGATATATTTGATTTCTGGTTTGAATATAAAAAAGCCGTTCCAAAAGGCTATATTAGACTATTGGGAAAACTTGCAGAATTAAGTGATTCTGGAATTCCAATACACTTTTTTACTGGAAATCATGATATGTGGGTTTTCGATTATCTTGAAAAGGAAATATCATTAACAATATACAGAAAGCCCTTAGAAATCACATTAAACAATAAAAGATTTTTCATTGGTCATGGTGATGGCCTTGGGCCAAAGGATTATGGTTACAAGTTTATAAAAAGAATTTTTGCTAATAAACTTTGTCAATGGTTATTTGAAAAAGTACACCCAAACATTGGAATTAGTATTGCTGAATATTGGTCTAAAAAAAGTCGAATTGCTAACGGAGAAAAAGATGAAACTTTTCACGGTGATAATGAATGGCTTACTCAGTTCTGTAAAGAAAAATTAAAAACAACCACTATTGACTTTTTTATTTTTGGGCATAGACACCTTCCATTAAATATAGATCTAAATCAAAACTCAAAATACATTAACCTAGGTGAATGGGTAAATTATAAAAGTTATGCTGTGTTTGATGGAGAAAGTCTCGAGCTTAAGTATTTCTAATTTTAAGTATTAAGTCTACTAAACGAGCAGAATAGCCTTGCTCGTTATCATACCAACCCACTACTTTTACCATTTTACCTATTACTGAGGTCAGCATTGAATCAAAAATGCATGAGTAAGTATTGCCAATGATATCAACAGAAACAACTGGTTCTTCGATATAACTTAAAATTCCTTTATTTAAATGAGTCGCTGCTTGTCTAAATAATTGATTAACTTCTTGAATAGAGGTTTGTTGACTAACTACACATGTAATATCAGTTAATGATCCATCGGGTACTGGTACACGTATTCCACATCCTCCCAATTTATCATTCAAATTTGGAAAAATTTTAGTTATGGCTTTAGCAGCACCAGTAGTAGTTGGCACTATTGAAGATGCACCTGCTCTGGCACGTCTTAAATCAGAGTGAGGTGAGTCATGTAAACGCTGATCGGTTGTATAAGAATGTACTGTGGTTATATATGCACTTTCAATACCAAAATAATTATCTATTAAACCTATCATTGGAGCCGCACAATTAGTGGTACAAGAAGCATTTGAAAGTATTATATCCTCTTTTGTTATAATTGAATCGTTTACCCCTAAAACAATAGTTTTTATTTTATCGTCAACTGGTGGGGCAGATAATATTACTTTTTTGGCTCCAGCAATTATATGTTGGTTAGCTAATTCATAACTTTTAAATTTACCTGTACATTCAACGACAATATCAATGTTTAGAGCCTTCCATGGAAGGTCAGTTGGCTTATTTTTTGAAAAATAACTTATTGAAAATTGATTTATTTTAAGCGTATTTTCTGTGTGACTTACTTGACCATCAAACGTTCGATGAACAGAATCGTACTTAAATAAATGAGCCATTGTTTCTATTGAAGACAAGTCATTTATAGCTACCACTTCAATATAAGGATTCTGCAATACAGTTCGCATAAAAATACGTCCAATACGACCAAATCCATTAATTGCAATTCTTGTTTTCATTTAAAGAAAAAAAAAGCCCTACCAAAAAAGCAGGGCTTAGAATTTTAAAATATGAGTTTATTTAGTTTTGATAAACTTACCTATTTCCTTCTTCCCTTCGTAATGGATAATAACTACGTAATTCCCAACTTCTAATGTACTTATATCAATACGACTTTGTGATCTGTTTGATTGGTTCATCACTTCTTTACCCATTAAGTCAATTAATGTAATATCAAAATATTGAATATCAGATGGAAGGTCTATGTTTATATATGACTGAGCTGGATTTGGATAAATGTCAACTGAGTAATTTGACTCGCTATCGTTATCATCAAAATTAAATACTGAAGATGTATTATTAGATTTATAAATACCTCTTCCATGAGTTCCTACATATACAACACCCTTGTTAGCACCAGGAAGATATTGTTGACGTAACATATGACAAGGTACTATTGGCATTCCATCATCTTCTAAAATCCAGCTAGAACCATTATTACTTGAAGTATATACTCCAAACTCAGTTCCTATAATTATATTACTTGAATTGTGAACATCAATCACCGCAGAGTAAACTGGGAATGATGGTAAATTACCCTGAATTGGTGTAAATGTTGGTGATTCAGATAAAGCATTAGTAGATCTGAAAACATGGGTGCCTGAAACATATCCTCCAACTGTAACCACTATGTGATTATTATCATTAGGGTCAACAGCAATATCTGTAATTGTGTATGAGGCATTTAAGTTATCTAGCTCAGTATCATTAACGACTGCATTTGGGTTATCGAAATCATCTGGAAAGTCATTTGTATCAAATTCGCCTACATCTAAATTAGAGTAGGTATCTGCAACCGTATCTAAATTTAGATTATCTGTTCTGTAGAGGTTATTTCCAAATGAGAAAAACATATGGTTTCCGTCAGCAGTAACTGAGATTCTTTCTATGGGAGAATTATAATTTTTAGTAACCTGGAACCAGTTAGGTGTTGTACCAAAATCTAGTGCTTGTTTTGTCATGTACACACAATAACTAGATGATGATCCTGGTAAGGAAGTTGCAGCAAAAAACATACTTGTATCAATAGGGCTTCCGTCATTATCAACGCTTTCCCATAGGTGCATTGGGTTAATGAAAGTAGCAAACAATCCATCGTTTCCTTCCGTAGATGCTGTTTCTGCTAAACCAGCCATTGTATCACCTAAGAAGTTTTCTATTGAACCGATTGAATTACCACCATCGGCAGATCGACGTGCAGAACCATTTTGGCTTTGTACGAACAAAATCTCTGGATTTATGTAAGAAATCTGTGTATGTCCACCATCACCACCTGAGACCTCTACAGCTGCTTTGTTAGAAGCAGGATTACTGAAGTTTACAAATTGAGTACCATTATCTTGTGTACCACCTATTACTTTTCCATCTTTGGAGTAATCTACTGTATAGAATTGAGTTACTCCATACCCTCTATTAAGTGATGAAAATGGTAAGCCATTGTTATCTGTTCTAAATACACCACCATCATTACCTATGAAAAATCTATTAGGGTTATTTGGATCATAAACTATTTCATGTTGATCAGCATGAACATAAATACCAGAGCCTTGCCAACCTGAAACCCAGTATGATAACGGCTCTATTCCGACACCATACTCAAATTCCCATAAATCTAGTCCACCGATGATAATTCTATCTTTGTTAGATGGATCAACGGCTAAAGCCATACTGTAGTTGGCTTGTTCATTAAAAATATTATAAACAGGGGGTGTTGTCCCATTCCATCCTGGTAAAATCATTGACCAACTTACTCCCTTATCGGTTGATCTGAAGATACCTTTGTAACGACCTAAACCACCCGTATTAGAGTAAATTGCATATATATAGTTTGGATCAGAGGGTGATACTGCTAATTCTATTCTTCCACTATTAGAACCGCCAAATACTGGAGGTACTGAAGTTAGATTTGAAAATGTACCACTATTTCCATTTTCCGAATAAGAAACCGTACTAAATTTTGAAGCAAACACTGCTCCGTCTGTAGTTACTTCTACATCAAAAAACTCACCTGTGGCTTCATTAGACCAGCTTGTACCACCATCAGTAGACATCATTAATCCACCTCTTGTAGCTGCATAAACTGTATTTGGATCAGTTTTGTGAGCAGCCATTTCAGTAACTGCTGAAAAACCAAAGTTAGTGGAGATGAAGTTGGAAGGTGCTGTTGAAGGCAATTGTTCGAATGACGTACCTCCATCTGAAGATTTATAGATACCACCTCCGATAAAAGCGGTAGAACCATTTGAATTACCTCCTAAATTAGCTGTTGACCCTTCTCCAGTTCCGAAATAAATATCTCCATTAGTTGTTTGACAAATACTAACTACACCTGAGAATTCTAGTTGATCTGTTCCATCAACTAAATTCCAGCTGTATCCAGAATTAACTGACTTCCATAAACCTCCAGAAACACCACCGGCGTAAATTATGTTGGAATCATCTTTGTCAATTAAAATAGCTCGTGTTCTTCCACCAACGTTATCAGGCCCCATTTCTTGCCAGATCAAGGTTGTATTGGCAGCTTGAGATTGTCTGGCTGAGAGTCTTGCATTAACAGCATTTCTTGCTTCTAGAACTGCCTCTATTGGAATTTCACCATCAGAATTTGCTTTTAGACGATGTAAGTATTCAAGAGCACCTTTAGCTCCGTATGAAGATATACTAGTCCTTTCAGAGACAGGTGTGTATAATTGATCATTAGTGCTTAGCAAGCCGAAAACAAAAAAGGCTGTTGCACAAACCGTAATTGACGAAATAACAAATCTATTCATTTTATAATTGTATTAGAAGGGTTAAATTTACGAATTATTATTATATTCATTAGTGAAGTTTTATTAAAAGTTATCCCATATGTTTTTCAGCTCTGTAAGATGATCTTACTAGGGGTGAACTTTCAACAAATCGGAATCCTTTCTCGAGACCTATAGTTTTAAACTTATCAAATTGTTCAGGCGTTATAAACTCTTTAACTGGTAAGTGTTTTGGGGTGGGTTGAAGGTATTGACCAATAGTCATAATATCAACTCCAACTGAACGAAGATCATCCATTGTTTCAATAACTTCTGCTTCAGTTTCGCCTAACCCAAGCATAATTCCAGATTTAGTTCGCATACCTCCATCCTTTAACTGTTTTAATACCGCCAAACTTCTATCGTATTTGGCTTGTATTCGAACTTCTCTTGTCAATCGACGAACGGTTTCTATGTTGTGAGAAACTATTTCAGGAGCTACATCTATTATGCGTTGAACCTGTTCTTCATTTCCTTTAAAATCTGGGATTAAGGTCTCCATGGTTGTACCTGGACTTCTTCTTCTCACTGCTTTTACGGTTTCTACCCACAATTTAGAGCCTCCGTCAGGAAGTTCATCTCTATCTACTGATGTAATCACACAATGTTTGACTCCCATTAATTTTACTGAGTTTGCTACCTTTTCTGGTTCTTCCCAATCTACTGGCAGCGGTCTTCCTGTTGCCACTGAACAGAAACCACAGGATCGGGTACAAATATTACCTAGTATCATAAAGGTCGCTGTACCTTCTCCCCAACACTCGCCCATATTTGGACAATTACCACTTTCACATATAGTGTGTAGATTATTTTCAGAAACAAGTTTTCTGACATGTTTGTAATTTTTTCCTGTAGGGAGCTTGACCCTCAACCACTTAGGTTTTCTTTGTATAGTTTGCTCAGACATTAAATGAAATCTATTGGGTTTGTGTGATTGATTGAGTTGTGGGAAGCATGCACAACACATTGACCATCTTTCAAAATGAGTAGTTGTGGTGATTCATGCTTCACATCAAAATCAGAAGAAATTTGATCCGAAATATCTCTATGGTTTAGTAAATCCAAAAAATATGATGAAGATTTGGTTAAATCATATTCGCGTTCAAATCTTGATAAAACCATTTTACTAATAGAACATCGAGTACTATGTTTAAAAATTATCACAAGTTTGTTAAATGATTCCGACTTTATATCGGTCAATTGATCTAAAGATGATAAATTTATCCAACTCATTTATGAAAGCTCATAATTATTAACTGTTTTTCCAGAATAATTTGGGCATGGCTCTGAAACACCACAAGAACTAAATAAAACAATTGAGAGTATAAATACTGACATAAGTAATAATGTCCTTTGCATAGTTTAATTAACTTTATTAATAAGTACAAAATTAACGAATTTATTTTGAAAAAAATAAGTGATAAACTAACTTTGAGTCGTGTCAAGAAATTTAATTAAATTAGAAAAAAGCTGGAAAAACGAACTTCATTCATTTTTTGAAACATCTACTTTCAAATCTCTGAAAGAGTTTCTTATTGAAGAAAGAAAGCACCATACTATTTATCCTTCTGGAAGTAAGATTTTTTCAGCTTTCGATTTATGCCCTTTTGATTCGGTTAAAGTAGTGATTATAGGACAAGATCCCTATCATGGGCCACAGCAGGCCAATGGGCTTTGTTTTTCTGTTTCAGATGGTGTTAAACCACCGCCATCGCTACAAAATATTTTCAAAGAAATACAAACAGATTTGGAGGTTGAGATACCAAAATCTGGAAATTTGGAACACTGGGCCAAACAGGGCGTATTAATGCTAAATGCTACACTTACAGTACGGGCCAAATTTGCTGGATCTCATCAAAAAAAAGGGTGGGAAGAGTTTACCGATTTAGTGATTCAAACCTTATCTGATAAAAAAGAAAATTTAATTTTTATTCTTTGGGGGAAGTTTGCTCAAAATAAGGCTACAATGATTGATCAAAACAATCATTTTGTACTTAAAGCGGCACACCCTTCGCCATTCTCTGCACACAGTGGTTTTTTTGGGTGCAAACATTTTTCAAAAACTAACGCTATACTTCATCAATTAAACAAAACTGAAATTAATTGGCTCAAATAATACTTACTTTTTTGTTATTATCATTTTCAAACAATGATGCTGTCATTGAAATCGTCGATAATTATTGTCGTAATGTAAAAGGAGAAACTTACGATGAAATTTTATACGTCAGTGTTAAAAATCAAATGCTTTACCATATTAAAAAAAATAAAGTAGTTAATCAGTACCCTGTATCAACAGCAAAAAAAGGAGTAGGCAACCTCATAGGTAGTGAAAAAACTCCACTTGGATTACATTCAATAAAAGAAAAATATGGCTCAAATACTCCTGAGAATGGCAGAATGATTGGAAGGGTATATTATGGTCAAATAGCAACTATTTATATGGATACTACTAGTTCCAAAACAGATGATATCACCTCAAGAATATTATGGTTAGAAGGGTTAGAGAATGGCCTAAACAAAGGAGGAAATATAGACTCCTACATGCGCTATATCTACATACACGGAACATCAGAAGAGGGCAAAATAGGGACTCCTGTGTCTCATGGGTGTATTAGAATGTTAAATAAAGATGTGATTGAACTTTTTTCAAATGTAAAGTTGAATACAAAAGTGTTAATCTTGGATAAATAAGCTTAAATTAGCCGATGACAATATGGAATATTTAATAATAACACTACTTCTAACAGGTTTTGGATGGCTTTTTTATCAAAGTAGAATCCAACCTAAACAAGATAATAATTCGGAAAAAGAAGATTTAATACAACAAATTATTGAGCTTAAATCAGAACTAAGTGCTAAAGACGAACGACTAAAAATTCTACACGAAAAAATAACTGAAAATGAAATCTCTAAAGAGGAGAACGAAGAGCGACTGACAAAAGAGTTTGAAAATTTAGCCCATAAAATCCTTGAACTTAACTCTGAAAAATTTAAGAAACAGAATAAAGAACAGATTAGTAATTTATTAGGTCCATTAAGTGATCAAATAGAAAAATTTAAGAAGAAAGTAGAAGACACAAATGAAAAAGGTGTTGAGCGTAACACAATTTTACTTCAAAAAATTAATAGTCTTGAGTCATTAAATAATAAACTCAGTCAGGATGCTTTGAATTTAACAAATGCCCTAAAAGGTGATTCTAAAACACAAGGGGATTGGGGAGAAAATAGACTTGAGCTAATTTTAGAAAAATCTGGCTTAAAAAATGGTGTTCATTTCAGTACCCAAGGGGGCTATAAAGATGATGAGGGTAAACTTAAAAAACCAGATTTCATTATTAATTTACCAGATAACAAGCACTTAATAATCGATAGTAAAGTGTCTCTAACAGCATATCTTGAATATTATGAAAGTGAAAATGAAATTACTGAAAAACACGCCATCAAAAAACACATTGAAAGTATCAAGAGACATTACTTAGATTTGAGTAGTAAGGACTACCCCAGTTTATATGGTATCAATGCACCTGATCATGTACTTATGTTTGTTCCTAACGAACCAGCCTTAATGTTAGCTCTAAATGAAGATAAAAACTTATTCATAGACGCCCTAGAAAAAGATATTGTTCTGGTATCCACCTCAACATTATTAGCAACACTTAGCACAGTTGCTTCTATTTGGAAACAAGAAGATCAAAAACGAAATGCATTAGAAATAGCTAAAGAAGGTGGATTACTTTATGATAAATTTGAAAGTTTTGTTCAAGATTTAATAAAAGTAGGAAAAAGTTTAAGAACCTCTAAAGAAAGCTATGATGATGCTATGAACAAACTCACTGATGGTAGAGGTAATATTATTAAGAAAATTGAAAATCTCAAACAATTAGGAGCAAAAACAAAAAAAAGCTTACCACAAAATATTTTAGATAGAGCTAAGGAAGATGAAAATTAGTAAATACGAAAATGGGATTTTTGGAATTCGTCCAATAATCGAAGCCCTCCATTCAGGAAAAGAGTTTGACACCCTGTTTATTCAAAAGGGTTTGAAGAGTGACAACTTTTCTGAACTTTGGGATTTGATCAGAAAACATCGGGTCAACTACAAACATGTACCAGTTGAAAAATTAAATCGATTAACTCGTAAAAATCATCAGGGCGTATTTGCTTTTATCTCCCCAATACTTTTTCATAGAACTGAAAATATTATTCCTCAACTTTTTGAACAAGGCAAAACACCATTAATCCTCATATTAGATAGGATTACTGACGTAAGGAATTTTGGCGCTATAGCAAGAACGGCCGAATGCAGCGGTGTTGATGCTATTATTGTACCTGAAAAAGGAAGTGCAGCTATCAATGGTGACGCAATGAAAACATCAGTAGGTGCCTTAGCAAGTGTCCCAATTTGTAGAGAATTTAATTTGAAGGCTACAATAGATTTTTTAAGGCAAAGTGGGCTACAAATTGTAGGTTGTACTGAAAAAACTAATCAATTTATCTATAAAGTAAACTATAAACTACCTACAGCTATCATTTTGGGTTCAGAAGAAGATGGTATTTCAGAAGAATATTTGAAGTTATGTAACTTCAAAACAAAAATACCTTTAGCTGGTTCAATAGATTCATTGAATGTTTCTGTTTCTGCAGGAGTAATTTTATACGAAGCAATAAGACAACGCAATGAGCTCTTTTAAAGATTTTAATTTTACCCCGCAACTCAATGAAGGGTTGGAAATGATGGGATTTGAAACACCAACTCCTATTCAAGAACAGTCTATACCTCATATTTTAGCTAATAAGGATATTATAGCATGTGCTCAAACCGGAACTGGAAAGACAGCTGCATTTGTTCTACCAATATTACATAAATTATATGGTAATCAATCCAAAAAAATAAATACTATAATTATTTCTCCAACTAGAGAATTAGCAATTCAAATTGACCGCCAAGTTGAAGGTTTTAGTTACTTTACTAATGCATCTTCATTTGCAATTTATGGTGGTGGAACTGGCCCAGATTTTGATGCCCAAAAGAATGCTATTAAAAATGGATCCGACATATTAGTATGTACGCCTGGTAGACTACTTGCTCACATGAAATTTAATTATTTTGATCCTTCAGGTATCAAACATCTCATACTAGATGAGGCTGATAGAATGTTAGATATGGGCTTTTATGAAGATATCATAAGTATTGTAAAAAAACTACCTGAAAAAAGACAAAACCTTTTGTTTTCCGCTACAATGCCTCCCAAAATAAGAAAGTTAGCTAATGAAATATTAACTGAACCAATCAGCATAAGCTTAAGTATTTCTAAACCTGCAGAAGGAATTTCTCAAAAGGCATTCATGGTTTATGATCATCAGAAGATTAACCTTACCAAAGAGCTTCTAAAAGACAAGGAACTCAATCATGTTCTTATTTTTTGTTCTACAAAAAAAAGTGTGAAAGATTTAACAAGAAGTCTTAATAAAATAGGTTTACCTGCCAAGGATATTCATTCCGATTTAGAACAAGATGAACGAGAAAGAGCACTGTTAGATTTTAAAAATAAAAAAATTAAAATCTTAGTTGCCACTGATATACTTTCTAGAGGTATCGATATAAAAGGGATTGAAATTGTAATAAATTTTGAGGTACCTAATGATGCTGAAGATTATGTGCATAGAATTGGCCGTACTGCTAGAGCTGACAGAAAAGGAGAAGCAATTACATTTATCAACGCCGAACAATGTAGAAAGTTCAAACAAATTGAAGATCTTATTGAAAAAACCATAGAAAAAACAGCACTGCCATCTCACTTCGAAAAAGGTCCTGAATACACAGTAAAAAACGATAAAAAAAGACATCGCCGATTTAAACAACACAAAAAGAAAAAAAAATGGAGTAAAAAATAATCTTATATTTGGGTTTAATCAATACTTAAAACTATGAACAACAAATCCTTTCTACTTTCTACACTATCAGGTACGATTACCTATTTTCTATTAGGATGGCTATTTTACGGAACTCTGTTCCCCGATTTGTACCCACCCTCTGAACAAAGTGAAACTTCATTAATTTTTATTTTTTTAGGTGGATTATTTTATGTAGCCATTTTTTCTCTTATTTACACAAAATGGGCTTCTGTAAGTACATTTAAAAGCGGAGCTTTTATAGGACTAGTTCTAGGCTTTTTATACAGTCTAAGTATGAATTTTTACATGTTCTCGACTAAAGCACTTGACATTGAGCATTTTATAACTGATGTGTTAGTAGCTACTGTTTCAGCAGCTATTATGGGTGGAGTCGTTGGACTGACAATTGGAAAGTCTGAATAAGCCCTTATTTAAATATGATTGCTTTTTAATGAGCAATCATATTTTTTTTGTTGATTTTTTGATTATTAGCTCTGCCTTTTTCAAAACTTCTGCAGGCATTTCAAGTTGGGGAGCGTGATGGGGTTTTACACGTGCGTCTATAATGGGAATATCACATGACCAGTGCTTTTTCTCTATTTTTTCATTTAAGCCAGAAATATCTTCAGCGGGGTTGGAACGCGTAAAGGTGATCCATAACCAATTGGAGATATCTTGGGCAACAAATTCAGCATCATCCACTATGGTTATGAGTGCGACACCCTCTAATTGCATTTTTTCTAGATCAGAAATCAATACTGTTAAGTCATCCCCTTCTATAATTAAGACACCAGGCATTCCTAAAGAGGCGTTTCGTACAGATTTAGGAAACTTAAATTTAGAAATATCTTTTATTAACTCTCGTTTTTGATTACCAACAGCCGCCATTACTACTTTTGACCCTTGATTAATATCACCTTTACTACTATAATCTAAGGTATCGATAGTTGTTTTCGTCTGAAAATGTATGTCTCTTGACCAATCCACTCTTTCAAGAAAATGCTGAAAGAAATCAAATTCATTTTGAACATCTAAGCTGGAATTATCTTCTTGTGCTACAATGAATAGATATTTGGCTAAACTTAACTGGCCTTTACCTAATATATGATTAGCAATCGTTAATAATTCTTGAGGTTGTTTCAAGGCTTGAAATGGTGTGTAACGTTCACTTCCAATAGCTAATAAGAGGGGGTGAACGCCTGCTTCATCAACCGCATTAACAGCCTTAAGACCAGGTATTTCAGTGGACATTATACCATCAGTTATATCGTGAATTAAAGCACCAAATTGACTATCCTCTTGAGGTGGTCGACCAACTACAGTAAATGGCCAAATTGCATTTTTACGAGCGTAAACCTTATGAACTTTCATTACTGGAAAATCATGCGTCAAGCTGTAATACCCTAAGTGATCACCAAAAGGACCTTCGGGTTTTACATCATCAGAATTTATTTCTCCACAAATAACAAAATCTGCATCTGTAGATAACACATATCCATCAACTTCTTTATATCTAAAATTTCGTCCTCCCATTATACCAGCAAAAGTTAATTCACTCATACCTTCTGGTAATGGCATTACTGCAGATAATGTATGGGAAGGAGGACCACCAACAAATATGCTTACCTTCAATGGCTGACCTTTTTTATTAGCATTTGTTTGATGAACGCCTATTCCCCTGTGAATCTGATAATGTAATCCTATTTCTTTATTAGTTTGATAATCATTACCGGCTAGCTGAATACGGTACATTCCTAAGTTAGAGTTCATCACTCCTGGCTTATCAATATCTTCTGAATAAACCTGAGGTAATGTAACAAAGGGTCCACCATCCATCGGCCAACATTGTACCTGAGGAATATCTTCTATTGAGATTTCTTCAAAGTTATGTGAACTCCACTTTTTAAGTGGTAAACTATTTGGAGCTGTTAGAAGAGCTGAGAAATACTTCAATGGATTTTTAAAGCCTTGCATAGGATCGGCTTTTAAGGATACTAAATCTTTAACTACTTTAAGATTATGACGAAATATAAATCGACTTTGTTCCAATGTGGCGAATAAATTTGAGACAGCCTGAAATTTACTCCCTTTTACTTTTTCAAATAATACTGCTTTCTTGTAATCCTTAAAAGCTAATTGATGAATTGCTGACATCTCTAGAAACGGATCTACTTCTTCCTTAATGCGAATAAGCATTCCATTTTTTTCTAAGTCTTGAATACAATCATTTAATGTTTTATAAGCCATGGTACAAAAATAAAAAAAGGGTGCCTTTCGAACACCCTATTTTTTATTAAAACTAATAAAATTCTACCTTTTATCAATTGGCTTATACAATCGCATTGGATTACCAGTGTATACTTGTCGGGGTCGACCAATTGGTTCATTGTTTTCTCTCATCTCTTTCCATTGAGCAATCCAACCAGGTAATCTACCCATGGCAAACATTACAGTAAACATATCTGTAGGTATACCTAATGCTCTGTAAATTATTCCTGAATAGAAGTCTACATTGGGATATAAACCTCTCGAAATAAAATAATCATCTTTTAGGGCTATATCTTCAAGTTGTTTAGCTATGTCCAGTACAGGATCCTGAACGCCTAATTCGTTTAAGACATCATCTGCAGCCTTTTTAATAATAGTTGCTCTTGGGTCAAAATTTTTATAAACTCTATGCCCAAAGCCCATAAGTCTGAATGGATCTGACTTATCTTTGGCTTTCAAAATATACTTTTCAATATTACCCCCATCATTTTTAATACTCTCCAACATTTCAATCACAGCCTGATTAGCTCCTCCATGTAATGGCCCCCATAGCGCGGCAATACCGGAAGAAACTGATGTGTATAAACTTGCGTGTGATGAACCGACAATTCTTACGGTAGACGTGGAGCAATTTTGTTCATGATCAGCATGTAAGATTAATAATTTATCTAATGCTTTTGCAACAACAGAATTTACATGATACTCCTCAGTAGGAAGTGCAAACATCATTTTCAAAAAATTAGAACAGTAGTCTAGTTTATTAGTTGGGTAAATGACTGGCTGTCGCATTCTATTTTTATAACTCCAGGCAGCTAGTGTTGGTAATTTAGCTAATAGTCTAATAATTGTCCCATTTACCTTTTGACTTGAACGATTTGGATCTAGTGATTTAGGGTAAAATGCTGTTAGTGAAGATACTAATGAGGATAACACCCCCATAGGGTGTGACATTGATGGAAAACCATCTAATATGGATTTTACATCTTCATGAACAAGCGTGTGGCTTGTAATCTCATTCTTGAAACTTTCTAATTCGGATTGACTTGGTAATTCTCCATAGATTAATAAATAAGATACCTCAATAAAACTTGATTTTTCAGCTAGCTCTTCTATTGAATATCCTCTATATCTAAGAATTCCTTCTTCACCGTTTAAAAAAGTAATTGCACTTTGAGTAGAACCAGTATTTTTAAACCCTCTATCAAGTGTTATAAGTCCAGATTCACCTCTTAATCTACTAATATCAAGAGCTTTTTCATTTTGTGTTCCTTCTATAACAGGTATTTCGTAAACTTTTCCATTATAATGTAATTCGGCTTTTTCTGACATATTATTGATTTAAAAACTTTAATGATTTCCCTTTATAAACGGCATTAGAACCTAGCTTTTCTTCTATTCTTAGTAATTGGTTGTATTTAGCCATTCTATCCGAACGAGAAGCAGAACCCGTTTTAATTTGTCCTGTGGATAAAGCTACAGATAAATCAGCAATTGTAGTGTCGGCTGTTTCACCTGAACGATGACTCATTACTGAGGTATAGCCGTTTTCATGAGCTAAATTGACTGCTTGTATAGTTTCCGTTAGTGTTCCAATTTGATTGACTTTAACCAAAATTGAATTAGCAACCCCGTTATCTATACCTTTAGATAATCTAGTTGTATTGGTAACGAATAAATCATCTCCAACCAATTGAACTTTATTACCAATAACATCGGTTAATTGTTTCCAGGCTTGCCAATCGTCTTCATCTAAACCGTCTTCAATAGAAAGAATTGGGTACTTATTAACCCATTCATTCCAATAACTTACCATATCTGATGGACTTAGTTTGTCTCCAGTAGACTGATGAAAATGGTAAACGTTTTCATCAGCATTGTAGAACTCGGATGCGGCTGCATCCATTGCAATAAAAATATCTTCTCCAGGTCTGTAACCTGCTTTTTCTATGGATTGAAGAACAATTTCTATTGCTTCTACATTTGAACCTAGATTGGGTGCAAAACCACCCTCATCACCAACATTAGTAGATAACCCTTTATTCTTTAATACTGTCTTTAAGTGATGAAAAACCTCTGTTCCCATTTGTAAAGCCTGACTGAATGAATTTGCCCCAACTGGCATTACCATAAACTCTTGAAAATCGATGCTATTATCAGCATGTGAACCACCGTTTAAGATATTCATCATTGGTATTGGCAGCATACTAGCTGATGAGCCTCCTAGATTCTCATATAAAAACATATTATTTTCCAAAGCTGAGGCTTTAGCTACTGCTAGAGAAACAGATAACATGGCGTTTGCTCCTAAATTAGATTTATTATCAGTTCCATCTAATTCAATCATCGCCATATCAATTGATTCTTGATCATTTACTGACATCCCCAATAAACGATCTGAAATAACTGTGTTGACATTATTTACCGCTTTCAGCACTCCCTTTCCAACATAAGTGGATGTATCTCCATCTCTCAACTCAACCGCTTCATACTTTCCAGTAGATGCTCCAGAAGGCACTGCTGCTCTTGCTAGAAAGCCGTTTTCAGTTAACACATCAGCTTCAACTGTAGGGTTTCCTCTTGAGTCTAATATTTGTCGAGCATGTATTGATGCTATTTTAGCCATTATTTTTATGTTCTTTTATTAGGTTAACAAAATGATCAAATAGATATCTTGAATCATGTGGACCTGGTGATGATTCAGGATGATATTGGACAGAAAAGGCATTTTTATCATTAATTTTAATTCCTTCTACTGTATTATCGTTTAAGTTAATGTGTGTGACTTCAACTTGAGGATGATTTTCTATATCTTCAGCATTGACTCCAAAACCATGATTTTGTGAAGTCACCTCACATTTAGAGGTCGATAGATTTTGTACTGGGTGATTTATTCCTCTATGGCCATTATGCATTTTGTAAGTTCCAATTCCTTCAGAAATAGCTAAGGCTTGATGACCTAAACATATTCCAAAAACAGGATACATTGTCTTAGTTATCTTTTTTACATTTTCTATGACATCAGGCATTACTGAGGGGTCACCTGGTCCATTTGACAAAAAATATCCATCTGGTTTCCAAGCTTGTAATTCTTCAAAACTTGTATTGAATGGAAAAACTTTTAGGTAACAGTCTCTCTCTGAAAGGCACTTAAGAATATTTCTCTTTACACCAAAGTCTAAAACTGCTACTTTATAGCTGGCACTTTCATCTCCAAAAAAATATGGTTCAACAGTGGATACTTTATCGCATAATTGTAACCCATTCATTGAAGGAACTGTGCTTAACTTCTCTTTTAAAATTGAAATATCGGTGGTATCAGATGATATGATACCGTTCATAGCTCCTTTATCCCTAATATGTCTAACTAATGCCCTTGTATCAACATCAGAGATAGCTACCATTTCTTGATCTTCAAAATAATCTTGAATAGATTCATCGGCGTCAGGACGAGAAAATTTTACGTTATAATTTTTACAAATCAAGGCAGAGATTTTCATTTTATCTGACTCAATCTCTTCTTTGTGAATACCATAATTTCCAATGTGTGCATTGGTAGTGAGCATAATTTGCCCAAAATAGGAAGGGTCAGTAAATATTTCCTGATATCCTGTCATTCCTGTATTAAAACAAATCTCACCTGAGGCTGTCCCTATTTTGCCAGCAGATTTTCCATAAAATACGGTCCCATCTTCTAACAACAATACTGCATCCGACTTACTTTTATACTTCATTTTCATAATACCCAAAAAAAAGGGATAACACGAAAAACGCTTACCCCTTTAAATTAACAATAAAAAGAATGACACAAAATATTACTCACTCTTTTCTTCCTTATCTTCAGCGTTTTCTGATTTTTTGTCTTCAACTGAAGAATCTGACTCTTCAGTTTTCGCTTCAGCTACAGCTTCTGTATTTTCAACTTCTTCTGTTACTGTTAAATTAGTATTTACACTTTCAGCAGTTTCAACTGTCTCTTCAGCTTTTTTACCACCTCTTGATCGTCTTGTAGATTTAGCTTTTTTCTTAGGCTTATCAGTGGTATATGTTGTATTGTAGTCTACTAACTCAATGATACACATTTCAGCATTATCTCCAAGTCTATTGCCGGTTTTTAATATACGAGTATAACCGCCATCTCTTTCAGCAACTTTTGAAGCTACATCACCGAATAATTCAGTAATAACTTCTTTTTGTCTCAAGTGACTAAATACGATTCTCCTAGAGTGCGTAGTATCTACCTTTGATTTAGTAATTAAAGGCTCAACAAATTTTCTTAGTGCTTTCGCTTTAGCAACAGTTGTTTTAATCCGTTTGTGTTCTATTAGAGAACAAGCCATATTAGAAAGCATAGCTTTTCTATGTGCAGCTTTACGCCCTAAGTGATTAAATTTCTTACCGTGTCTCATTTTATTATTCCTTATCTAAGTTATATTTGGCAATATCCATTCCAAAATTAAGCCCTTTAACTAAAACCATTTCTTCAAGTTCTGTTAATGATTTCTTACCAAAGTTTCTAAATTTTAAAAGGTCTGATTTTTTGAAAGAAACTAGCTCTCCCAATGTTTCTACTTCTGCAGTTTTTAAACAATTCAATGCTCTCACGGAAAGTTCTAAGTCAACAAGCTTAGTTTTCAATAACTGTCGCATGTGTAAAGTATCCTCATCAAACTCGTGTGTGTTTTCAGATTCAGTTTGTTCAAACGAAACATTTTCATCTGCAAAAAGCATAAAATGCTGAATAAGAATTTTAGCTGCTTCAGTTAAAGCGTCTTTTGGATGAATTGAACCATCTGTTATAATTTCAAAAACTAATTTTTCGTAGTCTGTTTTTTGCTCAACTCTGAAGTTCTCTACGCTAAACTTTACATTTTTAATTGGCGTAAATACTGAGTCAATAAAGATAGTTCCAAGTGGAGCTGATGCTCTTTTATTTTCTTCTGAGGGAACATACCCTCTTCCCTTTTCAATAGTTAGTTCTAAATCAAGGTTTACTGATTTATCTAAATTACAGATTACTAACTCAGGATTTAATACCTGGAAAGAGGCTAAACTTTTTCCGATGTCACCAGCAGTAAATTGTTCTTTACCACCAAAACGAACAGTAACTTTTTCTGAGTTCTCATCTTCGATTTGTTGTTTTAATCGAATTTGCTTAAGATTAAGAATCATTTCTGTTACATCTTCAACAACACCTGAAATAGATGAGAACTCATGTTCAACACCTTCTATTTTGATAGATGTAATTGCAAAGCCATCAAGAGATGATAATAATACTCTTCTTAGTGCATTACCTATAGTTAGTCCATATCCTGGCTCTAAGGGTCTGAATTCAAAATTTCCATGTGAGTCTGTTGACTCTATCATGTATACTTTATCTGGTCTTTGAAAATCTAATATTGACATATCTAAGATTTATTTAATTATTATTTAGAGTATAATTCGACAATTAATTGTTCCTTAATGTTTTCAGAGATCTGCTCTCTTTGTGGTAAAGCAAGTAGCTTACCAGCCATTAAGTCTGAATTCCATTCTACATACTCACATTTTTCAGTAGAATTCGTAAGTGAGTTTGAAATAACCTCTAGAGATTTTGATTTTTCTCTTACACCGATAGAATCGCCTACATTTAATGAGTATGATGGTATATTTACAACTGCTCCATTTACTGTGATATGGCGATGTGTTACAAGTTGTCTGGCTGCTCTTCGAGTTGGAGCAATTCCTAGTCTGTATACAATGTTATCTAATCTAACCTCACAAAGTTGTAATAATATCTCACCGGTAATACCTTTTCTTCTTGATGCTTCTTGAAAAAGATTTGAAAATTGTTTCTCAAGTATACCGTATGTATATTTTGCCTTTTGTTTTTCAGCTAACTGACCGGCATATTCTGACTTTTTTGCCCTTCTGTTGTTACCATGTTGTCCTGGGCCATAATTTTTTCTTTCTAGTGCCTTGTCAGGACCAAATATTGGTTCATTAAATCGTCTTGCAATTTTTGATTGAGGACCTCTATATCTTGCCATTTTTTTGGGTGTTTATGCTTTGTTATAAATTATACTCTTCTTCTTTTAGGAGGACGACATCCATTATGAGGTATTGGAGTAATATCAACTATTTCAGAAACTACAATTCCATTGTTGTGTAGTGTTCTTATAGCTGACTCTCTTCCTGCTCCAGGACCTTTAACAAATACTTTTACCTTTCTTAGACCTGCTTCGTACGCTCTGCCAGCACAATCTTCAGCAGCGGTTTGGGCAGCATATGGTGTATTTTTCTTAGACCCTTTGAATCCCATTTTACCGGCTGAAGACCAGGAAATTACCTGACCTTGATTGTTGGTTAGAGAAATAATGATATTGTTGAATGTAGCTTGTATATGCGCTTGTCCAACAGCATCGACTTTCACAGTTCTCTTTTTCTGATTTGATTTAGCCATAATGATGTATTAATTATTTAGTAGCTTTCTTTTTATTAGCTACAGTTTTTCTTCTTCCTTTTCTTGTTCTGGAATTATTTTTTGTTCGCTGTCCTCTTAATGGTAAGCCTGATCTATGACGAATACCTCTGTTGCTACCAATATCCATTAATCGCTTTATATTCATCTGAATTTCAGACCTAAGCTCTCCTTCTACTTTGACTTCATCACCAATAATTTGTCTGATGTCTGAAAGTTGCTTATCATTCCATTCCTGAACTTTTACACTGTGGTCGATACCAGCTTTATCTAAAATTTCTTTGGCGATAGTTGGTCCTATTCCGAATATATAGGTGAGACCTATAACACCTCTTTTGTTTTTTGGTAAATCAATACCTGCAATTCTAGCCATTTACTATGTTTTAAAATTAACCTTGACGTTGTTTAAACTTAGGATTCTTTTTATTGATGACGTATAAACGTCCTTTTCTTCGAACGATTTTACAGTCTTCACTTCTCTTTTTTAATGATGCTCTTACTTTCATTGTATTAGTATCTATATGTTATTCTTCCTTTCGTTAAATCATAAGGAGACATTTCTAATTTTACTTTATCTCCTGGTAACAATTTGATGTAAAACTTTCTCATTTTGCCTGAAATATGAGCGGTTATAACGTGCCCATTTTCAAGTTCCACTCTAAACATTGCGTTTGAAAGTGCTTGGGTAATTACTCCATCTTGTTCTATGTGTGCCTGTTTGGCCATATTTTATTTATTATTCAATTCTTCTTCAATCCATTTAAAGCTGGATAAAACTTCAGCTTTTCCTTGTCTTACTACTACGGTATGTTCAAAATGTGCAGAGGGTTTTTTATCTGCTGTTGTAATTGTCCAACCGTCGCTGTGCTGACGAATTGACTTTGTACCCATATTTATCATAGGTTCAATAGCAATTACTAGTCCATTCTGTAATTTTGGTCCATGACCTCTTTTACCATAATTTGGCACCTCGGGACTTTCGTGTAAGTTCTCACCTAAACCGTGTCCGACAAGCTCTCTAACAACTCCATATTTGTATGATTCAGCATGCTGTTGAATTGCAAAACTGATATCTCCAATACGATTTCCTTCGACAGCCATCTCTATTCCTTTATACAAACACTCTTTAGTCACATTTATTAACTGTTGTTTGTTTTCATCTATTTCTCCAACAGAATAAGTGTATGCAGAATCTCCGTAAAAGCCATTCATTTTTACACCGCAATCTACTGATAAAATAGTGCCTTCTTCAATAGGGTCGTTGTTAGGTATTCCATGAACAACTTGTTCGTTTGGAGAAACGCACAATGTATTTGGGAAACCATTATACCCTTTAAAGGCAGGAACTCCTCCAAAATCACAAATGAACTCTTCAGCTCTTTTATCTAAGTCGAGAGTTGAGACCCCGGGCTTAATTAATTTTGCGATTTCAGCGTGTGCCTTAGCAACAAGCAAAGAACTTTTTCTTATCAATTCTACTTCTTCGTCAGTCTTTAAAAAGATCATCGAATTTGTATTATTGACCCATCATTCCTGATGACTTTCCTTTTATCCTTCCGGTACTAGTTAATCCATCATAATGACGCATTAATAAGTGACTTTCTATTTGTTGTAGTGTGTCTAACACTACTCCAACCATAATTAGCAAGGATGTTCCCCCATAAAATTGAGCGAAACCTTGATTAACTCCAAACTGCATAGCAAATGCTGGAAGGATAGCAACAAAAGCTAAAAACAAAGAGCCTGGAAGTGTTATTTTAGACATTGCATCATCTAAAAATTCGGCTGTTTTTCTACCTGGTTTAACACCTGGAATAAAACCTCCGTTTTTCTTCATATCATCTGCCATTTGCTTTGGATTAACAGTTATAGCAGTGTAGAAATAAGTAAATATTACAATCATGAAGAAAAATACAAAATTGTACCAAAAGCCTGCAAAATCTGTAAATGCAGCCGCAAACCCTTGAAGTGCTTCTGATTCAGAAAAACCTACTAAAGTTATCGGCACAAACATTATTGCTTGAGCGAATATAATAGGCATAACTCCTGAGGCATTAACTTTTAAAGGAATATACTGTCTTACACCTCCATATTGCTTATTACCAACTACTCGTTTAGCAAAATTGACTGGTATTCTTCTAGTTCCTTGTACTAGCAAAATACTCACTAGTATTACTAACAGTAGTGCTAATATTTCGATTAAGAAAATAACTAGTCCACCACCTTGGCTTTCTAGAGATGATGCGAATTCGGCAAATAATGAACCTGGTAATGCTGCAATAATTCCTATCATTATTATGAGAGAAATACCATTTCCAATTCCTCTATCAGTAATTTTCTCTCCTAGCCACATTACAAACATTGTTCCTGTGACAAGTACTATAACTGACATTACACTGAAGAAAAATGTTGCTTCGTTATTTACGAATACATATCCCACAGTACCGTCAAGCATATCAATGGGTTTGTTTAACCATTGACTTTTAAGGTTTGAAATAAAACCGGGTGCCTGGAAAGCTGTAATAAGGATAGTTAAGTAACGAGTAATGTTATTTATTTTTCTTCTACCACTCTCTCCTTCTCTTTGTAGCTTTTGGAAATAAGGTACTGCCACTCCCATCAATTGTATTACAATAGAGGCTGAAATATAGGGCATTATGCCTAAGGCAAATATAGATGCTTGTGCAAAAGCACCACCTGTAAATAAGTTCAACAATCCTAGTAGTCCATCGGGACCACCGCTGGCTTCATTTGCAGCAGCTAAAACTCTCGCATCAATACCTGGAAGAGGAACTTGAGCTCCTAAACGATAAATAAGAATAAAACCTAAGGTAACTAAGATTCTAGTTCTTAACTCTTCAATTTTCCAAATATTTTTTATTGTGGTAATTAGACCTTTCATAATAATATCTTACAATGTCGTAGCGGTTCCACCAACTGACTCGATAGCAGCTTTGGCAGATGCTGAAAAACCATGAACTGTTATATCTAGTTTGGCTTTTAACTCACCTCTTCCTAATATTTTAACTAAATCATTTTTATGTGCTAAACCATTTGAGATCAACACTTCTAAATCAACTTTGTCTTTGATCTTTTTATTGTCAACTAATAATTGCAATGTATGAAGATTAACACCTCTGTATTCTTTTCTGTTAGGGTTGGTAAAACCAAATTTTGGAACTCTTCTTTGTAATGGCATTTGACCACCTTCAAACCCTATTTTTCTTGAATAACCAGAACGTGATTTTGCTCCTTTGTGACCTCTAGTAGATGTACCACCTTTCTTAGAACCTTCGCCTCTTGCAATTCGTTTTTTATTTTTAATTGACCCTTTCGCTGGGGTTAGATTACTTAAATCCATCTTTATAAAATCTTAATTATTTTACTTCTTCAACCTTTATTAGATGAGCTACTTTTTTTACCATTCCTAGTACTTGAGGAGTAGCTTCATGCTCAACAGATTGATTTATCTTTTTTAACCCCAAAGCCAAAATTGTTCTTTTTTGTCTTTCTGGTCTTCCTATTTTACTTTTTACTTGTGTTAATCTGATTTTAGCCATCAGTATTTGTTTTATCCGTTAAAAACTGTTTCTAAATTCACCCCTCTTTGATTTGCAACTTGTTTAGCATTTCTCAAACTAGTCAATGCTTTCATCGTTGCTTTGACTAAGTTGTGTGGGTTTGACGACCCTTTTGACTTAGCTAAAACATCATTAATACCAGCACTTTCAAGAACAGCACGCATTGCACCACCGGCTTTTACACCTGTACCATTAGAAGCTGGCTTGATAAGGACATGTGAGCCTGAAAATTTAGCTTCTTGTTCGTGAGGGATTGTACCATTCTCGACTGATACTTTAACTAAACTCTTTTTAGCGGCATCGATTGCTTTGCTAATTGCAACAGTAACTTCTTGTGATTTTCCAAGGCCGTGACCAACAATTCCATTTCCATCACCAACTACAACAATTGCAGAAAAACTGAAAGTTCTTCCTCCTTTAGTTACTTTAGTTACTCTTTGAATACCAACTAATCTGTCAGTCAATTCAATATCGCTTGCTTTTACTCTTTTAATATTAGACATATATATTAAATCTTAAAATTTTAATCCTGATTCTCGCGCTCCTTCAGCTAAGGCTTTGATTCGACCGTGATATAAGTATCCTCCTCTATCAAAGACTACATTGGTAACTCCCGCTTCTAAACTTTTTTCTGAAATCAACTTACCTACTTGTGTAGCTTGATCAACTTTTGTTCCTGTCACATCTTTTGATGAAGCGGATACAATTGTTTTACCATTAATATCATCTATGATTTGTGCGTAAATTTCTTTGTTACTTCTGAAAACCGCAAGTCTAGGTGTTTCAGCTGTTCCTGAAACAGTAGCTCTAATTCTTTTTCTAATTTTATTTCTTCTCGAAACCTTTGAAAATGCCATATTTCTAAATTTTATCTATTATTTAGCTGCAGTTTTACCAGCTTTTCTTCTTATTTCCTCACCAACGAACTTAATACCTTTTCCTTTGTATGGCTCAGGCTTTCTAAGAGAACGTATCTTAGCAGCGACAATACCAAGCAACTGATTGTCATTAGAAGTTAAAGTTATAATTGGGTTTTGCCCTTTCTCAGAAAGAGTTTCAACTTTTACTTCAGAAGGTATTTCAAATATCACATTGTGAGAAAACCCTAAGGACAACTCTAATTTTTGGCCTGAATTGGATGCTCTATATCCAACTCCAACCAGTTCGAGTTGTTTTTTATATCCTTCACTAACTCCGACAATCATGTTGTTCATTAGCGATCGTGATAGACCGTGTATAGATTTGTGTTCTTTACTGTCTGAAGGTCTTTCAACAACTACCTCTGTATCTCCAATATTGAAATTCATGTCTGGGTGAAAGGTTCTTGATAGCTCTCCAAGCTTACCTTTAATTACAAAAGTATTATCGTCTCCTTTAGAAATGCTGACCCCTTGAGGTAATGCAATCGGACTATTTCCTATTCTAGACATCTTATTTTTATTGTTAAATTATATTAATAAACGTGACATAGTACTTCACCACCAACATTTAAGCTTCTGGCTTCCTTATCAGTCATTACACCTTTGGAAGTAGATAAGATGGCAATACCAAGACCGTTAAGTACTCTTGGCATAGTTTGCTGGTTAGCATACTTTCTTAAACCTGGCTTACTGATGCGCTCTAATTTTTCAAAGGCTGGATTTGAGCCATTGTACTTTAAAGCAATTTTAATTGTACCTTGTTTGTTATCTTCTTCAAATTTATAGTTAAGGATATAACCCTTGTCCTTTAAAATTTTTGTCATCTCCTTCTTAGTATTTGAAGATGGTATTATTACGACTTTATGACCTGCTTTAGAAGCATTTCTAATTCGTGTTAAATAATCTGCTATTGGATCTGTGTACATGTTTTAATTTTTGCTAATTACCAACTGGCTTTTTTAACTCCTGGTATCAAACCTTGGTTTGCCATTTCTCTAAAGGTTACCCTTGAAATTCCAAATTGTCTCATATAACCCTTTGGTCTTCCTGTAAGTTTACATCTATTATGTAAACGCACAGGGGATGAATTTTTAGGAAGTTTTTGTAGCCCTTCAAAATCACCTGCTGTTTTTAATGCAGCACGTTTTTCTGCATATCTGTCAACAAGTTTTTGACGCTTTACTTCTCTAGCTTTCATTGATTCTTTTGCCATGTCTTATTTTTTAAATGGTAAACCAAATTCTGTTAATAAACTTCTAGCTTCGTCATCTGTTTGTGCCGTGGTGACGAATGTTATATCCATACCAGTGATTTTATTGACTTTGTCAATATCTATTTCTGGAAAAATAATTTGTTCTTTGATGCCTAGGTTATAATTACCTCTTCCATCAAAACCTTTATTATTAATACCTCTAAAGTCTCTTACCCGTGGAAGTGAAGATGTAATGAGTCTATCAAGAAATTCATACATTCTTTCTCCTCTTAGTGTAACTCTTGCACCAATAGGCATTCCTTTTCTTAACTTAAAGTTAGAAATATCTTTTTTAGATTTGGTTGCAACTGCTTTTTGACCGGTTATAAGAGTCATTTCATCGCAAGCCTTTTCAACCATTTTTTTATCAGTTACTGCTTCGCCTAAACCTTGGTTTAAACAAATTTTAACCAATTTAGGTACTTGCATTACTGACTTGTAAGAGTACTTTTCTTGTAGTTTTGCTACAATTTCCTCTGTATATTTTGTTTTTAGTCTAGGTGTATACATTAGCTTATTACCTCCCCTGATTTTTTAGAATAACGAGTTAATTTTCCTGTTTTATCATCCATTTTCCTACCAGTTCTTGTAGCATCACCTGATTTAGGATCTACAAGCATTAGATTAGAAGTATGAATAGAGGCTTCTTGTTTTACAATACCTCCTTGTGGACTAGCGGCATTTGGTTTTGTATGCTTTGAAACCATATTAACGCCTTCAACTAAGGCTCTATTTTTAGAAATTTGCATTTCAATAACTTTACCTTGTTGTCCTTTCGAGTTCCCTGCAATAACTTTTACAGTATCTCCTTTTTTTATGTGTAATTTCGACATAATTATAAATTCTATTAAAGCACTTCTGGTGCTAGTGAAACAATTTTCATGAATTGCTTATCTCTCAATTCTCTTGATACTGGTCCAAAAATACGTGTACCTCTCATCTCTCCAGTAGGATTTAATAAAACACAGGCATTATCATCAAAACGAATATAAGAGCCATCTGGACGACGAATTTCTTTTCTTGTTCTAACAACAACGGCTTTTGCCACTGTACCTTTCTTGATATTACCTGCTGGTATAGCATCTTTTACAGTAACAACAATTGTATCTCCTATAGATGCGTATCTTCTTTTTGAGCCACCTAGTACTTTGATGCACAAAACCTCTCGTGCTCCTGAGTTGTCAGCTACTTTTAATCTACTCTCTTGCTGTATCATTTTATTTAGCTCTTTCTAATATTTCAACCAGTCTCCAACACTTATTTTTACTCATAGGACGGGTCTCCATAATTTTAACTTTATCTCCAGATTTACTCTCATTTTTTTCATCATGAGCCGTAAATTTGCTTGTTTTCATAACAAACTTACCGTAAAGTGGGTGTTTTTCTCTACGGGCAACAGAAACAACAATCGACTTATCCATTTTGTCACTTGTTACTATACCTATTCTTTCCTTTCTGAGGTTTCTCATTTTAATTCTTTTTTAAGCTTCTTTTAATTCTCTAGATTTTAATTCTGTTAGAATTCTTGCTATAGTTTTTCTTGCAAAAGTAATTTGCTTTGGATTCTCTAATGGAGATACCATATGATTTACTTTCATTTTTTCAATTTGAGCCTTCTCATTATCTAGAAGATCTTCTAGCTCACTTGTTGTCATTTCTCTAATAACTGATTGTTTCATCACTATATCTATTATGCCTCAACGTAGTCTCTTCTAACTACAAATTTGGTTTTAATTGGTAATTTCTGTGCAGCTAAACGTAATGCTTCTTGTGCAATACTGTGAGGTACGCCTTCACATTCAAAAATAATTCTGCCTGGTCTAACAACAGCTGCCCAATAATCTGGTGCTCCTTTTCCTTTACCCATTCTTACCTCTGCTGGTTTTGAAGTTACAGGTTTGTCTGGAAAAATTCTAATCCATACTTGACCCTGCCTTTTCATGTATCGTGTAACGGCGATACGAGCAGCTTCGATTTGACGAGCAGTAATCCAGGTTTCTTCTAAAGCCTTTATACCGAAAGATCCAAAAGCCAATTGGTGACCTCTTTGGGCGTTTCCTTTCATTCGGCCCTTTTGCATCTTTCTAAATTTTGTCTTCTTTGGCTGTAACATTTTATTACGCTTTTACTTTAATTTATTTTCTTTTTCTTTTAAACTTACCGCCTGCTTTTGGACCACTTGGCTTATTCGATAATCCAACGTTTGGTGATAAATCTCTAGTTCCATATACTTCACCCTTACAAATCCACACCTTAATACCAATTCTTCCGTAGGTAGTATGAGCTTCTTCAATAGCATAGTCAATATCTGCTCTAAAAGTATGTAAGGGAGTTCTACCATCTTTAAACATTTCTGAACGTGCCATTTCAGCTCCGTTTAAACGGCCTGAAATCTTAACTTTTATCCCTTCAGCTCCCATTCTCATGGTACCGGCAACTGCCATCTTGATTGCTCTTCTAAATGAAATACGGCCTTCGATTTGACGAGCAATACTAGCTGCTACAAGTGTTGCGTCTAATTCAGGACGTTTTACTTCAAATATGTTAATCTGAACTTCTTTTTTGGTAATCTTCTTTAGTTCCTCTCTAAGTTTATCAACTTCTTGACCACCTTTACCAATTATGATACCTGGTCTAGCTGTGTGAATAGTTACAGTAACCATTTTTAAGGTTCTTTCAATAACGATTCTAGCTACACTGGCATTTGAAAGTCTTACACCAACATACTGACGTATTTTACTGTCTTCAGCAATTTTATCACCGTAGTTTCTACCGCCGTACCAGTTGGAATCCCATCCTTTGATGTACCCTAATCTGTTGCCTATTGGATTTGTTTTTTGTCCCATTATGAATCTTGGTTTTCTTTTGTTCTACTTCCTAATACTAAGGTAACATGGTTAGATCTTTTTCTAATTCTATGTGCTCTACCTTGAGGAGCTGGTTGTACACGCTTGAGCATTCTACCACTGTCAACGGTAATTTCTTTAACAAAGAGGTTACTGTCCTCAATTTTTGCTCCTTCATTTTTAGACTCCCAGTTTGCAATAGCCGACAATAGTAATTTTTCAAGTCTCCCAGATGCCTCTTTGGCGTTAAATTTTAAAATGTTTAATGCCTGTTCGACATCTACGCCTCTGATTATATCAGCTACCAATCTCATTTTTCTAGGAGAAGTAGGACAGTTATTCAACTTTGCAAACGCTATACTTTTTTTAGCGTCTTTTATTGCTTGTGCGGTATTTCTTTTTCTTACTCCCATTCTAATTATTTTTTCTTGTTACCAGAGTGGCCTCTAAATGTTCTTGTTGGAGAAAACTCACCTAATTTGTGACCAACCATATTTTCAGTAACAAAAACTGGAATAAATTGTCTTCCGTTGTGAACTGCAATAGTTTGACCTACAAATTCTGGAGAAATCATTGAGGATCTTGACCAGGTTTTAATGACGTTATTTTTACCTGATGCAATATTATCTTCAACCTTTTTCTGTAGTTTATAATGTATAAATGGTCCTTTCTTTAGTGATCTTGCCATAAGAATTATTTTTTACGTCTTTCGACTATATAAATATTTGAACTATTTTTCTTTGATCTTGTTTTATAACCTTTTGCTGGAATACCTTTTCTGGATCTAGGGTGACCTCCAGATGCTCTACCTTCACCACCACCCATTGGATGATCTACAGGGTTCATAGCTACTGGTCTTGTTCTTGGTCTTCTTCCTAACCATCTACTTCTTCCTGCTTTACCTGAATTCTGTAAACTATGTTCTGAGTTTGAAACAGTACCAATAGTTGCCAAACAGGTTTGTAAAATCATTCTAACCTCACCAGAGGCTAATTTAATAATGGCATACTTACCATCTCTAGCCATCAATTGGGCATAAGCACCAGCTGATCTAACTAAAACACCACCTTGACCAGGACGCATTTCTATATTATGAATCGTTGCACCTAGAGGAATATCGGCTAAGTATAATGCATTGCCAACTTCTGGTGCTACATCTTTACCGGAAAGAACAGTTTGTCCAACCTTTAAACCATTTGGTGAGATGATATATCTTTTTTCACCATCAGCATAAAAAAGTAAAGCAATAAATGCTGATCGATTTGGATCATACTCGATAGTTTTTACAGTCGCAGGAATTCCAAACTTATTTCTTTTGAAATCAATAAGTCGGAATCTCTTTTTGTGACCACCACCAGTATAGCGCATAGTCATTTTACCAGAATTATTTCTACCACCAGACTTTGATTGCTTTAACACCAAAGATTTCTCTGGAGAGTTGCCTGTTGTCAAACTTGCAAAATCATTTGCAACTTTAAATCGCTGACCTGGAGTTGTTGGTTTTAGTTTTCTTAATCCCATCGTATTATTTTTTAGATATTGGTGTAAAAGTCTATGGTATCACCATCAACTAATTGAACAATTGCTTTTTTGAAGTGGCTGGTTCTACCACTAATTACACCAGCTTTAGTAAATCGACTTTTAGTTTTACCAGCATAATTCATTGTTCTAACTGAATCAACTGTTACTCCATAAGCCTCTTCGACAGCACCTTTTATCTGAATCTTGTTAGCATTTCTATCAACAACGAAACCGTAGCGGTTAAATTCTTCGCTGGCGGCAGTCATTTTCTCAGTAATGATAGGTTTTATTAAAATACTCATTTTATTAGCTTAAAATATTTTCGATTTCCTTGATTGAACTTTCTACCATTAGTAAATTACCTGCGTTCATTATTTCGTAGGTATTCAAATTTGAGGAAGTTGTAATGTTTGTTTTCTCTAGATTTCTAGCGGATAACAAGATGTTTTGATTCGGCTGATTCAATACTAACAAAGTTTTCTTCCCATTCATTTCAAGGTTTGAAAGTAATTCGACATAGTTTTTAGTTTTAGGTGTATCGAAATTGAAATCCTCTAAAACTGTTATGTTTTTACCTTTAGCTAGTTTTGATAAAGCAGATGCTCTAGCCAATTTTTTTAGCTTTTTATTTAACTTGAAACTGTAGCTTCTAGGCTTAGGACCAAATACACGACCACCGCTTCTAAATAAAGGGTTTTTAATGGAACCTGCTCTAGCCGTACCTGTACCTTTCTGCTTTTTGATTTTTCTAGTTGAACCTGTAATCTCACCTCTTTCTTTAGCCTTGTGAGTTCCTTGACGTTGATTGGCTAAGTATTGCTTTACATCAAGGTAAATTACATGATCATTTGGCTCTAGTCCAAAGATATCTTTATTCAACTTTACTTTTTTGGAAGTTTTCTTTCCACTTACGTTATAAACTGATAACTCCATTATTTCTCTACAATTACGTATGAATTTTTAGGCCCAGGTATAGCTCCTTTTACAACTAAAAGGTTCTTATCTGGAAAAACTTTCATTACCATTAGATTAGATTCCTTAACTCTTTGATTTCCTGTTTGACCTGCCATTCTCATCCCTTTAAATACTCTTGCAGGATAGGAAGCAGCTCCAATTGATCCGGGTGCACGCATTCTGTTATGCTGACCATGGGTAGCATCACCGACACCTCTAAAGTTGTGACGCTTCACAACACCTTGGAAACCCTTACCTTTTGATGTACCGGCTACATCAACATATTCTCCTTCTTCAAAAATATCTACTGTTACTGAGTCACCAAGTTGAAATTCACCTTCAAAGTCTCTAAATTCAACTAGTTTCTTTTTGGGTGAAGTATTTGATTTCTTAAAATGACCCATTTTAGGCTTATTTACTCTACTTTCTTTTTGGTCTTCAAAACCTAACTGAAAAGCATTATAACCATCAGTATCCTGTGTTTTGATTTGGGTAATCACACATGGACCAGCTTCAATGACTGTACATGGAATATTCTTTCCATTATCATCGAATATGCTTGTCATACCTACTTTTTTACCTATTATTCCTGACATCTTTATTGTCTTTTAGCTTCTTATTATAAACTATCATACTTTGATTTCAACATCAACACCGCTAGGTAGCTCTAATTTCATAAGAGCGTCAATAGTGTTTGATGAAGACGAGTAAATATCCATTAATCTTTTATGAGAACATAACTGAAACTGCTCTCTGGACTTTTTGTTTACGTGCGGAGAACGTAGCACAGTATATATTCTCTTGTGTGTTGGCAACGGTATTGGACCACTTACAACAGCACCTGCTGATTTTACAGTTTTTACAATCTTTTCAGCCGATTTATCTACGAGATTGTGGTCGTAAGATTGTAGTTTAATTCTTATTTTTTGACTCATTTCTAATAAGTTTAGTCTTATTTTACACCTTTTGCTTCAGAAACTACTGTTTCTGAAATATTATTTGGACACTCAGCATAGTGTGAAAACTCCATTGTAGAAGTTGCTCTACCTGAGGTAATCGTTCTCAAAGTAGTCACATAGCCGAACATTTCTGATAATGGAACATTTGCTTTAACAACTTCAGCTCCGTTACGACTGTCCATTCCTTGCATTATACCTCTTCTTCTGTTCAAGTCTGCTACAACATCACCCATATTTTGCTCTGGTGTAACTACTTCAACTTTCATAATTGGCTCTAATAATACAGGACTTGCCTGATTACAAGCGTTTTTGAAAGCTAATTTTGAACAAATTTCAAATGACAGCTGATCGGAGTCAACGTCATGGAATGAACCATCAAATAGTCTCACTTTTAGGGTATCAACTTGATATCCAGCAAGTACACCATTCTGCATGGCCTGAGTAAATCCTTTCTGAACAGATGGAATAAATTCTTTTGGAATAGATCCACCTTTAATTTCATCAACAAACTGTAAGCCTTCTCCTTCGAAATCTTTATCAACTGGAGATAATTCAAACTGGATATCGGCGAATTTACCGCGACCACCTGATTGCTTCTTATATGTTTCACGATGTTTGAAAGAAGAAGTAATTGCTTCTTTATATGCAACTTTTGGTGCACCTTGATTACATTCAACTCCAAACTCTCTTTTTAGACGATCGATAATGATGTCTAAGTGTAACTCACCCATTCCTGAGATAATAGTTTGACCTGAATCTTCATCAGATTTTACTGTAAAGGTAGGATCCTCCTCAGCTAGTTTACCTAAAGCAACACCTAGTTTATCCATATCCTTTTGAGTCTTAGGCTCAACGGCAATCCCAATTACTGGATCTGGAAAATCCATAGATTCTAATACAATAGGGGCATTTTCAGCACACAATGTATCTCCCGTTCTGATATCTTTAAAGCCAGCTAATGCTGCAATATCACCAGCCTGTAAGCTTTCTATTTGATTTTGCTTATTAGCATGCATTTGAAATATTCTGGAAATTCTCTCTTTCTTGTTTGTTCTTGTATTTAAAACATAAGAACCTGATTGAAGAACACCAGAGTAAGCACGAGTAAAGCAAAGTCTTCCTACATAAGGGTCAGTAGCAATTTTAAATGCTAAACTAGCAAATGGCTCATCAACTGTTGGTTTTCTACTTTCTTCTTGCTCTGTTTTTGGATTGGTCCCCTCAATTGCTTCTGTATCGACAGGAGATGGTAAAATTTCCATAACCATATCTAGCATAGTTTGAACTCCTTTGTTCTTGAAAGCTGAACCACACATCATAGGAATTACTTTTCCTCCAATAGTAGCTTGTCTTAAAGCATCTAAAATTTCTCTCTCAGTAAGAGAATTCTCATCTTCAAAATACTTTTCAAGTAGAGTATCATCAAATTCTGCTACAGCTTCTAATAATTTACCTCTGTAATCTTTCGCTTCTTCAAGAATATCGGCAGGGATTTCAACTTCTTCGAACGTCATACCCTTGTCTTCTTCATTCCATACAATTCCTTTGAAGTTGATTAGATCTACAACCCCTTTGAAATTATCTTCGCTTCCTATTGGGATTTGTAAGGGTAGAGCATGACTTCCCAACATATCTTTTACCTGTTGGCAAACATTTAAAAAGTCAGCACCCTGACGATCCATTTTATTTACAAAACCAATTCTTGGTACATTATAATTGTCTGCAAGTCTCCAGTTGGTTTCAGACTGTGGTTCAACACCATCCACTGCACTAAATAGGAAAACTAATCCGTCTAATACTCTCAATGAACGATTTACCTCTACTGTAAAATCAACGTGACCTGGTGTATCTATGATGTTGACATGATAATCTTGATCACGATAATTCCAATTTAATGTAGTCGCAGCCGAAGTAATTGTAATTCCTCTTTCTTGCTCTTGCTCCATCCAATCCATAGTAGCTGCTCCATCATGAACCTCGCCTATTTTGTGACTAACACCACCATAATATAAGATACGCTCGGTAGTAGTAGTTTTACCAGCGTCAATATGTGCAGCAATTCCTATGTTTCTAGTATGTCTTAAATCTCTCTTTGCCATTTTTCTTAGAATCTAAAGTGTGAGAATGCCTTGTTAGCTTCTGCCATTTTGTGAGTATCTTGTTTTTTCTTGTATGCAGAACCTTCTTCTTTAAAAGCCGCAACAATTTCAGCTGCTAATTTTTGACTCATGCTTTTATCATTTCTTTTTCTAGCATAACCAATCATCCACTTCATGGCCATTGAGAGTTTTCTAGAGTCTCTTATTGGTTGTGGGATCTGAAAGGTTGCTCCTCCAATTCTACGGCTTCTTACTTCCACTGAAGGAGTTATGTTTTCAACTGCTTTTTTCCAAACATCTAGAGCGGAAACGTCTTCTACTCGAGTTTCTACGATATCAAGTGCATCATAAAATATTTTAAAAGCTGTAGACTTTTTTCCGTCTAACATCATGTTATTTACGAACTGTGTTACCATAGTATTATTATACTTGGCATCAGGTAGTAATCTTCTCTTTTTAGCTGGACTTTTTCTCATTTGTTTATATACTTAAGCTAAAATTATTTTTTTGGTTGTTTAGTACCATACTTAGATCTTCGTTGTGTTCTGCCATCAACACCTGCTGTATCCAATGCACCACGAACTATGTGATATCGAACACCTGGTAAATCTTTTACTCTTCCACCTCTTACTAAAACGATTGAGTGTTCTTGTAGGTTATGTCCTTCACCACCTATGTAAGCATTAACTTCGTTTCCGTTAGTTAATCTTACCCTGGCAACTTTTCTCATTGCTGAGTTTGGTTTTTTTGGAGTTGTTGTATAAACCCTAGTACAAACTCCCCTTCTTTGCGGGCAGCTAGTTAGGGCAATTGACTTGGACTTCTTAGTTAATTTAGTCCTTCCTTTTCTTACTAATTGTTGAATAGTTGGCATACTATTTCATGTTTAATTTCTTATTAATACCTAGTTTTTAGGGGGTGCAAATCTAATCATTTTTATTAACTATCAAACAGAATTAGAGCTTTTTTCTTAAAAAAAAACACCCTCATAAAATCATGAGGGCTGTTTTTGAAAATAATGTTTGACAACAATTTACTAATCGAAGTCCGAAATTAATATCTTTTTTTGAATAAAATCAGAATTATTTTTCAGTAAAATAAAATAGATACCTCCCGATAATTGTTCTCTATTAACTTTCAACACATCTTTGAATTTCTTTTCCATCACTACTCTGGCACGTGTGTCCATTAATTGGAATTCGTACTCCTGGCCTGTTTTATCTCCCAATACTTCTATCGTAAAGTAATCTTTCGCTGGATTGGGATATACCATCACATTTATC
>JBMHBP010000017.1:0-8213 GCA_049890295.1 Flavobacteriales bacterium
AATATCTCATAATATTTTACGTTTGTATAGTATTCGCCAAATGTGAATCTTTGTAAACTAAATTATTAACCTTGGGCAGAAAAAACTAAAAGCCATTTATGGTAGTCACGCTACTACACCCCAACCCACCTTTGGGTTAATGAGAAAATTTATAAACTAAACACCTTTTTAAAATGAAAAATTTAATTAACGGAGTATTGTTCCTTGCCATAGTAGGAACTAGCCTATTCTATTCTTGTTCTAAAAATCAGGCCATTGTTGAAAAGCGTAATTTAGAAATGAATGAAAGTATTTTCTTATTTCCTGAAGGAACCGAATTTAATGTGTTAGAAAACACGGAAAATAAGATGGAGTTTGTACTGCCTAATGGCTTTGAGTTTATCACTTTAAACTATGAGCAAACTAAGATAAAGTCAACTACTAACGGTGGCAACATTACATGCAATTGTACATCTAGTGATGGCGGGTGTAAACCCTTTGCCGCAGGAGGATACCTAGGTTGTTTCACAGAGGGCTGTTCAACTTGTATTGGAACTACATCAAATAGCAATTCTTCAAGATCATCAATTAACTTTATAAAAATTCCAATCCATTCAACAGTCAATTCTATTTTTAATTCCCTTTCAGGATTTAGTGATTATAGATATATAACGGATGTTTTAGAGTGGGTTTCAACGCCCTATATTAGCTCCAATATTGATGAACATTTAAACCAGGAATTAGATAAAATGTTAGAAGCAGTATGGGAGGTGCCATTAGAAGACATTAGCCTTAATGATGAAACGGTATACACCCCGATTTATGCAAATGGGTATAAACTTTTGATGGCAATTCCTCTTAGTAAATTAGATGAAGGTTCATTATATATTCCTAGAAAAGCAAATAATATGAGTTCTTCAGCTTCTTGTAGTGGTTGCTCTGGTGATTGTAAATTACAATCAAGAAAATTAGGAGCAATCGTATTTTGTGATGGATGTGATTCTGGTTGTACTCTATCAACAGGTAAAAGCAAATGAATCCATTTAAATATAAACAACCGAACCTAAATATTTTAGATTTGGTTAAAGATAAATGAGAAAAAAATTAGTTTCTGCATCACTTTTTTTTACTGTTACAATAGGGCTTATTATTATTCAATACCATTTCATGGTCAAAAAAGTTAGCACATGTCATTTTTAGTCTATAATTAACTATTTTTGCCCAAACTTGACTTGAAATGAAAAAATTATTAGAGGCATACGAAAATAAAACGCCAGAGATTGTTTTTGAATGGAAAGACAGCCAAACTGAGGCAGAAGGTTGGGTAGTCATTAATTCCCTAAGGGGTGGAGCCGCTGGTGGTGGTACCCGAATGCGCTCAGGGCTCAACAAACACGAAGTAATTTCGTTAGCCAAAACTATGGAAGTCAAATTCACGGTTGCTGGACCTGCCATTGGTGGAGCTAAATCGGGTATTAACTTTGACCCTAATGACCCTAGAAAAGAAGGGGTATTAAAACGTTGGTATGCAGCCATTTCCCCCTTACTAAAGAATTATTACGGTACTGGTGGCGACCTCAATGTAGATGAAATTCATGAGGTTATTCCTATTACTCAAGCCTTGGGTGTTGATCATCCCCAAGAAGGGGTATTCAACGGGCATTTCAAGCCTACCAAAGAAGATAAATTCAACATTATCAGTCAGCTACAAAAGGGTGTATTACTAGCCCTTACTGACCCAACGCTAACGCCCGACGTCAGCAAAGAATACACCGTAGCCGATATGATTACTGGCTACGGCGTTTCAGAGGCCGTTAAGCATTTTTACGCCTTTCATGATGAAGACATCAGTCAAAAAAGAGTCATTATTCAAGGATGGGGCAATGTGGGTGCTGCTGCTGCCTTCTACCAAGCCCAATTGGGGGCTACTATTGTTGGTATAATTGATAGAGATGGAGGATTACTAAGGAAAGATGGCTTTAGCTTCCAAGAAATTAAAGAGCTGTTTGTTACCAAAAATGGTAATAGCTTAAACGCTCAAGGCATGCTATCGTTTAAGGATGTCAATGAACAAATATGGGATATTGGAGCAGACATCTTTATTCCCGCAGCCGCTTCTAGGTTGGTAACTAAATATCAATTGGAGCGAATGATGGCTAACGGATTAGAAGTTATTTCTTGTGGGGCTAATGTCCCCTTTGCTGATAATGAGATATTTTTCGGAGATATAGGTCTGTTCGCCGATGAGCATGTGAGCGTACTTCCTGATTTTATAGCCAATTGTGGCATGGCAAGGGTTTTTGCTTATCTAATGAAAGCCAATATTGATATGAGTGACAATGCTATTTTTAAAGATACATCAGACACCATCAAAAAAGCACTACAACAGTCACACACCAAAAATAATAGCCGAAAAAACATTTCTAAAACATCATTTGAAATAGCACTTAACCAACTCTTACAATAATGAATATAGATAGCATTTTGAAGCATACTATTTTAGACAATAGCATAGAAAATTACGCATGGTTTATTGGCTTTGTTTTATTTGGACTAATTTTTAAACGCCTTATCTCACGCTATTTCAGTCATCTGCTTTACAAACTGGTAAACAGAGATCCAGCAATTGACATTAACACCTTTGATAAACTTCTCATTAGACCTATTTCTTTTGCCTTATTCTTAATGTTTATCTATCTAGGCTCTTTAAATATCGCCTTTCCTGAAGGGTTAAACTTTGGTAACGACAGTTTCAATCTACATATTCTATCAAGCAAAGGATTTTCAGTCATTGTCTTATTTTCTTTATTGAAAATAGGGCTTCGCTTTGTTGACTATTTTGGAATGGTATTTAAAAACAGAGCCGATAAGACGGAAAGTAAAATGGACGATCAACTCATTCCATTCATTATCGAAGTGGGTAAAATCACCGTTTATGTCATCTTATTTTTTGTTTTACTAGCCAAGATATTTGATGTCGACGTTACTGCCTTAGCCGCCGGTCTTGGTATTGGCGGTATAGCTATTGCAATGGCATCTAAAGAAAGTTTAGAAAATTTACTGGGTTCATTTACTATATTTTTTGACAAGCCCTTTGTCGTGGGCGACTTAGTTACTACAGGAAACATCACAGGGATTGTTGAAAAAGTAGGCTTTCGATCGACTCGGATTCAAACGTTTGACAAAAGCATTGTTACTGTGCCCAATAAAAATATGATTTCTGCCGAACTGGATAATTTAGGACTTAGAAAAGTTAGAAGAGCACGATTTTACATTGGACTGACTTATGATACAAGCATAGAGCAAATGAAAAAAGTCGTAAATGAAATTGAAGCACTCATAAACCAGCACCCTGGAACTGATCAAGAAGGTCGAGTTAAGTTTCAAGAATTCGGTGCCAGCTCACTAGACATCATGGTTCTTTATTACGTTAACTCTACTAAATGGGATGATTTTATAGACGTAAAAGAAGATATTAATTTTAAAATTATGGAAATCGTTGAAAAAAACAATTGTGAGTTTGCGTTTCCATCCACTACAGTATATTTGCAAAAAAATGAACCCTCTAATTAAGTAAAAAATGATTTACCTCTTAATGCTTGCCGTTTTTATTCTAGCTTACTTATGTATAGCACTTGAGCACCCCTTAAAAATTGATAAAGCCGCTTCGGCCCTTATTGGCGGTTCCTTATGTTGGGCCATTTTTGCCTTGGGTCTTTTCGAAATTGACATCAACTCCGATACTTTTAATTCGTTTTTGAGCTATTTTCAATCCAAAGATAGCAAATACACAGCCGAGTATATCGCTCAGAATTTAAACTATATTAAAAGTAATTTTGTAAGCTATGAGTTGTCGCATCACCTTTCAGAAATTGGTCAAATACTATTCTTTCTTTTAGGTGCAATGACTATCGTTGAAGTAGTTGATGCTCATCAAGGCTTCTCAATTATAACCGACCGCATCAAGACTACTAACAGAGTAAAATTGATGTGGATTTTATGTGTGTTATCATTTTTCTTTTCTGCTGCTCTAGACAATTTAACAACAGCCATAGTAATGTCAGCACTACTAGCTAAACTCATAAAAGATAAAGAAGACTTATGGCTTTATGCTGGATTAGTTATTATTTCTGCCAACGCAGGAGGAGCTTGGTCGCCTATCGGAGATGTCACAACTATTATGTTATGGATTGGTGGGCAAGTAACAGCCGCCAACATTATTACATCCATTATTGTTCCTTCTTTAGTGTGTATGATTGTACCACTAGTTTACATGACATTTAAATTGAAAGGTAATATTGAACGACCAACTGGAAATGTTGCTGTAGGGCACAAAACAAATCCTACCACTTTATTTGAGAAAAAATTAATATTCAATGTAGGACTGTTTGGCTTATTGTTTGTTCCTATATTCAAAACTATCACTCACCTTCCGCCATATGTTGGGATTCTGTTTAGTTTAGGAATCATGTGGTTAGTGACGGAGCTTATTCATAAAAACAAAAAATATGAGGATAAGAAATACTTAACCGTTTTAGGTGTTTTAAAACGTATCGATGTTGCCACTATTTTCTTTTTCTTAGGAATTTTATTAGCAGTAGCTTCTCTTCAAAGTTTTGGACATTTAAATGATATGGCGGTTGTATTGGATAATGCTTTCCAAGGAAATATTTACGCTATAAATATTATTATTGGTTTACTATCAGCCATTGTAGATAACGTACCATTAGTTGCTGGTGCTATGGGCATGTATGAGATAAGTACAGGTGTTTTTGCAACTGACGGTCTTTTTTGGGAGTTTTTAGCCTATTGTGCAGGAACAGGTGGCAGTGTATTAATCATTGGCTCGGCAGCGGGAGTTGCAGTTATGGGAATACTAAAAATTGATTTCATCTGGTATATGAAAAAAATTAGTCTTTTGGCCTTTTTAGGTTACATGGCAGGTGCCGTAACCTATATTTTAATGCAATAAGAAGAATAAGTCTAACGTTTAATTCTTTATATGAATCATTTTCTACTACAAATTAATACTATCACGGATACTCTAGTACAATCTTCTGTTGAAAACGAAATAGTCGAGGAAAAAACACTCTCCATATTACAACTCATTACAAGTGGTGGTACTGGTGGAAATATCATAATGACTACACTAGCCGTGTTATCAGTTATTTCAGTGTATATATTTATAGAACGCTATTCCACTTTAAAAAAAGCTGGAAAAAAAGACAATAGCTTTCTTAACAGCATCAAAAACTATGTACAAGATAACGATATAAAAGCTGCCAAAACACTTTGTAAGAACACCGACAGTTCCATATCAAGAATGTTAGAAAAAGGTATTGACCGTTTTGACAAGCCTATGACTGACATCTCATCAGCTATAGAAAATCAAGGTAAATTAGAGGTATATGTCTTAGAAAACAACTTAGCTAATTTAGCTACAATTGCTGGAGCAGCACCTATGATTGGATTTTTAGGTACGGTTATAGGAATGATTGTGGCATTTCATGAGATGGCTAGTGCTGGTGGAAATATAGATATTGAGATGCTATCAAAAGGAATCTATACTGCCATGGTTACTACTGTGGCTGGTCTTGTGGTGGGAATCATAGCCTATATCGCCTACAACCTGTTAGTTACTAAAGTTGAAAAGGTTGTGTTTTTATTAGAAGCCACTACCACTGAGTTTCTTGACTTATTACACAGCAATAAATGAATCTAAGAAGTAAAAATAAGGTCAGTGCTACATTTAGCATGTCATCAATGACAGATATTGTTTTTCTGTTGTTGATTTTCTTTATGCTTACATCTACCCTAGTCAGCCCAAATGCACTAAAGCTTCTACTACCGAATAGCAAAGCAAAAACACTAGAAAAACAAACAGTTTCAGTATCCATAACGCCTGAAATTGACTATTACATTGAAGATCAACAGGTTGATTTTAATCAACTTGAAGCTCAATTGATAGAGCGCTTGTCAAATGAAATTGAACCAGCTATAGTTCTTCATGCTGACAAAACTGTTGATATTGAATACGCTGTAAAAGTTATGGATATCGCTTACAGAAATAAATTCAAAGTCGTGTTAGCTACAAATCCAAAATAAGCTAATCATGTCAAATTCTAAAAAAAATAAACGTCAGGCAGTTATTGGAACGATACTATTTCATATTGGTCTATTGTGTTGTTTTATTTTTTTAGGACTAACTTATCAAATTCCACCTCCTCCCGAAGAAGGTATTACCATCAATTTTGGCTTTGATGATGCAGGTCAAGGAATTGAACAATCAGAACAAATATCTGAAGAAACACAAATAGAAAAAAGTCAAGAAGTAATAGAAAATACAGCTGTCATTGAAGAAACTAGCATACAAAACGTTGAAGAAACACCTGTAGCCATAGAAAATAAAAAAGAGGAAAAAGAAATAAGAGAAGTTGAAACCGTTAAAGAAAAAGAGGAACAAAAAGTAGATATTAAAGCATTATACCCAGGTAAAAAAAATAATAACTCTTCAAGTCAGGGAGAGACAGGACAACCAGGAGATCAAGGTAGCGAAAAAGGTGATCCAAATTCTACTACTTTTAGTGGGGGAGGTATCGGAACGAATGGAGTAAGCTATCAACTAGGTGGGCGTACCATAGCAGAAATAATAAAACCAAAAAATGATACTCAACAACAAGGAAAGGTTGTTGTTACTATTAGAGTCAATAGAAATGGTAAAGTAATCAATGCTACAGCCGGAGCCAAAGGGTCAACTACAACAAATACTTATCTGTTATCTATGGCAAAGAATGCTGCACTAAAAACGAGTTTTGAGCCAAATAGTTCTGCTCCAGAAATTCAAATTGGCACCATCGTTTATAATTTCACTCTTAATTAATGAACTATAGCGATTGTTTAGATTGGCTTTATAGCCAATTACCCATGTATCAAAGAAGTGGAAAATTAGCATATAAAACAGATATTGGTAATATCGTTGAGGCAACAAAACGCCTTGGCAACCCTCATAATAACTTTAAATCAGTACACATTGCAGGTACAAACGGGAAAGGATCAACTAGTCATATGATTGCTTCTATTCTTCAAGAAGCAGGTTATAAGACTGGACTTTACACCTCTCCTCATCTCAAAGATTTTAGAGAACGAATACGAATCAATGGAAATATGATTCAGCAACAATATGTTGTAGACTTTGTTTCTGAAAATAAAATTTGGTTTACAGATTTGGGGATGTCATTTTTCGAAATGACTGTTGCTTTAGCCTTTAAATATTTTTCAGACAAAAAAGTAGATATTGCAGTAATTGAAACAGGACTTGGAGGTCGACTAGATAGCACCAATATAATTCAACCAGAATTATCTATCATAACCAATATTGGATATGACCACATGGCATTATTGGGTAATTCACTTCATGAAATTGCTGCTGAAAAGGCTGGAGTTATCAAAAAAAACACACCGGTTGTAATAGGCAGAAAGCAAACTGAGACTGAATCTATTTTTAAACACATTTCAACGTCAAAACAATCTGAAATTCATTATGCTAAAGCTATTGATTTTGATTGTGATTTAAAAGGTAATTATCAATCAGAAAATATTTCCACAGCATTTACAGCCGTCAATTTATTAATTCAAAAAGGATGGAAAGTATCAAATATAGATTTCGTAAATGGCTACTCTAATGTTCAAAATAATACGGGGCTAATTGGACGCTGGACTGAACTTTCTAAAAATCCATTAATTATCTGTGATACAGCTCATAATGAAGATAGCATTAGATGCGTCGTTCAACAAATCGAAGAAACATCATTTTCTGACTTACATATAGTGCTTGGGATGGTAAATGATAAATCGATTAATACAATTCTATCGATTTTGCCTAAAACAGCTACCTATTATTTTTGTCAAGCTAATATTCCAAGAGCATTAGAAGCTAACCGCTTAAAAGAAATAGCAGCTAAATTTCAATTAAGAGGCAATACTTTTTCATCGGTAAGAGAAGCTTTATCAATGGCACAGAATTCAGCTAATTATGATGACTTAATTTTTATTGGTGGGAGTACTTTTACTGTTGCCGAAATTCTTTAAAGTTAAAATTTGGCATTGATACAAATTCAATTATATTTGCAACCCTTATCGGGCGATTAACTCAGTTGGTTCAGAGTGCCTCCCTTACAAGGAGGAAGTCGGGGGTTCGAGTCCCTCATTGCCCACCAAAGCGGAATCCATCTCAT
>JBMHBP010000018.1:0-76572 GCA_049890295.1 Flavobacteriales bacterium
TTTAATCTTTTCTCTACTAGTTTCCAACTCGATAATACATCTAACACAACCGATAGTCTATATACTATTCAACTATTTGTAGGAAATACTAGTTCATGTATTGATGAAACTAGTATGAATGTAGTAATTCATCCATTACCAAATGTAAATTTTACAGCTGAGAATGTTTGTTATCAATCTGAAATTGAATTTTTTAGTAATTCAGATGCAACAAATATTGGAATAGTTAGTTGGTTATGGAGTTTTGGCGAGTTTGGAAATCAAAATACAAATGAAAACACATCATACACTTACAGTACTTTCGGCGAATTTGAAACTTGTCTAGAGGTTATTGATCAATACGGATGTGAAAACATATATTGCGATACAATTATAGTATGGCCAAACCCAATCTCTGATTTTGAAATAAATTATAATTGTTATCCCGATTCAGTCTGTGTTGATTCTATTATAGAATTTATCAGTTCATCAACAGTCGAGCAACCAATTGGTGGTAATATAGACTCGGCTTATTGGTATATCAATGGTACTGAAATTTCTAATCTAGCAGAATCGGATTTATTCCTTGAAAGTTTTGAAGTAGGTGAAAATATCATAGGTTTAGAAGTTGTAACAGAATTTGGATGTGTTTCTAATTTAAGTATTGATACAATAAATGTTGTTGAAATTCCGATTGCTAACTTCAATATATTAGAGGATACAATATGCTTTGGCGATAGTATTTTTATTTCAGAATTCAGTTCTGGTTATATTACAAATTATGAATGGAATCTATATAATGAAGTTGGAGAAACATTTTTTACCTCAAGCTCAGAATCGAGCTTTATTCCAAATTTACCAGTTTTAGAACAAGGTCTTTTTGATACAACTTACGTTTTAAGCTTAACAACATCAAACTGTTGCGGTTCATCAACAAAAAACATTTCAATTTTAGTGAAACCTCTTCCTATTATTGAAGTACTTCTTTCAAAATATGAGTTGTGTTCACAAGATGTAGTTGAGTTTGTTTTTGATCCATATATTTTTGGAAATACAGACTCTTTATTTATCGATTATGGTAATGGTACATTTGAAAGTATTTTGCCAGATAGTATTCCTATTCCTCCTGCTGATTGGAATAATACATTTCAACAATATATTGGTGATACATTATATGGAAATGATACTACATACTACATTGAACTCTTTGGGTATAATCAATGTGGAATAACTTCATTTACAGATAGTGTAATTGTAAAACCATTGGGGATACAATCGTTCTTTTCAACATTGCAATATTTTGACAATGATACATGCGAAAGTCTTACTGTAGACTTTATTGAAGGATCTATAGCTCCATCCGGAAGTAATGTTAGTTGGTGCTTTGATTGGGATAGTAATACAAATACATGTAACATTCCTTTTACTCCTCAAGAATTTAGTTTAGGAGATACCATTTCATACACATATACGGAAGCCGGAACATATACTGTTATTCATTCTATTAATGATGAAATTTGTAATCTTGATACCTCTGACTTCACATTTGTTGTGGTTTTTCCTGAACCTGATGCTGACTTTGAATTTGAAAATGGTTGTGTTTTTAATAATATCGAGTTTCAAAACACTAGTACAATAGAAAATGATATAATCAGTCCACCAACAATAATTTCTGGCTACAGATGGTATGTTGATGGAGAGCTAATTTCTGAAACGGATATAAACTTATTGTACAACTTTACAACTGATGGTGAACATAATGTTTCTTTAGTTGCAATTTCTGATAGAGGGTGTATTGATAGCGTTTCTTATTCTATTACTATTTACCCAACCCCAATTGCAGATTTTGTTGCAAATGAAGTTTGTTTTGATACATCCCCTACCATTTTTGATGCATCATCAAGTCAAATAGGCTATACTAGTTCAAGCATTAATATTTGGAATTGGAATTTTGGTGATTTAAACTCAACAGATAATATCCAAAACAATAATAATTTTAACCCAAATCATCTATATACTTCGTCAGGAAATTTTGAAGTAACACTTGTGATTGAAGATAATTTTGGATGTGTGGATACTACTCAAAAAATAGTTCGTGTATTGAACAATCCAGATGCAGAGTTTTTTACTGATACAGTTTGTTTTGAAAGTGCAACTACTTTTACAGACATTTCAAGTGTTGGAGATACATCTATTAGTTCTTGGACATGGAATTACGGAGAATTTAATTCAATAAATACTGAAAATGATAGTATCTCATTTCACACTTTTTCTTCTTTTGGATATTTCTATTCATCTCTAGAAGTAGTAGATTATAATGGATGTACAGACCAATTTTATGATTCGACAAAAGTATGGTCTCTACCTGAAATGCTATATACTTCTTCAACAAGCTGTTTTGGAGATAGTACTATATTTTCAAATTCATTTTTAAATACAGAAGGCAGCAATATTACAAGTGTAATTTGGAATTTTGGTGATACAACTTCTAATTTTAATTTAAGTACTGAGTTTGAACCAAACTTTTTATATTCAGATTGTGGTATTTTCACTTCAAGTATTGAGTTTATTGATAATCTGGGTTGTGTAGGAAATACTGAGTTTGATGTAAATGTTGTATGTAATCCTACAGCTAATTTTACAGTTTATGATACAGTTTGTTTTGGAGAAGTGACCAACTTTTCAAACCTTTCATCCTCATCGAATATTGGCTCTGATTTATTTATAAATCAATATGAATGGATTATTCCATCTGGCACATTTGTTAATTCAACTTCTGATTCTATTAACCCATCATTTTTATTCAATAGTTGTAATTCGGCGTTTTCTGTTGAATTGAAAGTTGAACTTAATCAATTTGGCTGTAGAGATAGTGTTATTCGTCAAATTGAAGTTAATTGTAATCCATTGGCTAATTTTGAATCTGATCTTGCATGCTATGACTCTCCAGTACAGTTAAACGATCTTTCTGTGTTTGGAGATACTTCTATTGAGTTTTGGTCATGGACTGAGATTGATGGTAATTTAATAAGTAATGACCCTAACCCAAATGAAATTTTAAGTTTTGCGGGCTTTGTACCTGTGAATTTAACAGTTACAGATTATTTTGGTTGTCAAGATGATACTACAATTGAAATTACTGTTTCAAACTTACCGCTTCCTAATTTTATTATTGAAGATGTCTGTGCTGGTGAAGATATTCAAATCATAGATAATTCTATTGAGGGTAACATGCCGTCAAATCCGTTAAGTTTTTGGAATTGGAGTTTTGGAGACGGTTATATGACTTCTTTTCAAAATATGAATAATGATACAATTTATTATAATTACAATTATCAAAATGAGAATGAATTTTTATCTGGTGATAATAATTTAATAATTTTAACACTATATGATAGTTTAGGCTGTTCGAATACCTTTAATGATAATGTATTGATTCATCCATTGCCCTTAGTAGATTTCACTATTAATCATAGTTGTGAAGACAACCTACCATTAATTTTAAATGACAACTCTGGATTTTCAAATATCATAAACCCTATTTTTTCAAAATGGGGTATTAATTCAATTGGAACTTTAAGTCAGGGAGGGAATTTTGTTCAGAATATAAATATTACAAATGAAGAAATAATTTCAAATAATAATATATCATATGTAATTGATTCAGATGGTGCAGATACTTTACAGTTTACCTTGTTGGTGCAGAGTGATTTTGGTTGTAGTAATTTTTCTAATGAAACTGTTTTAATTTTTGATAATCCTGAAATAGATATAATAGATATTAGTTATGTAGATAGTACACAATGTGGTAATAATGTACAAGTTCAAATTATTTCAGACATAACTGACCTAATTGACAGCTCAAATTCAAATAATAACCACTTCTGGTGGGAATTTACTTTCGATAATTCAATCCCACCTCACTCTTATCAACAAAACCCTTTGATATATTTAAATCAACCATCAAACGATACAACTATTTCATTTAATGGAGTAAATTATTTTGAATATAATCAACAATCTTTCAATTGTACAACAGTTGTTGATACTTCAGTATTCTCTTATCCAAATATAAATGTTGAATTAAATGTAGACCCAATAAGCGGCTGTGAGCCATTAACACTCGATATTTCAGCTTTTTATAGCACAGTTGGAAATAGTAATATAGATGTGAATATTGATAATTGGAATTATCATATTCAGTCAGAAAACGGAATTTATGATTCTTTAATAACAGGTAACACATCTAAAATAACACCAATAGTTTCAAGTCCATTGAGTACTTTTAATGATATTAATACAAATTATTATTTGACATTCTTTGCTGAAACTGAAAACGCATGTATAGATGAAGATACAGTTTTAGTTAATATATTTCCTACCCCAATCCCTAGTTTTACTTACGACACATTATATAGTCAAGATGATATTTACTATGGAGCTTATCGCTTCTATGGTTCTGCAATATCAAAATTAGGCAATACACTTCTACCGCCTAATTATAGCTACAATTGGTCAATAAATGGTGAAATCATTAATCAACCAACACAAAACTTAGATTATACTTTCCCATCAACACAAAACTATGAAGGTACATTATATGAAGTATGCTTATCAGTGACAAGCCCATTTGGTATTAATCAATGTGACTCCACCTACTGTGAAACAATTAGAGTTGGATTCGCTAAAGGATTACATGTTCCAAACGCATTAACACCAGATGCTAATAATGGCTTAGCCAGAGAATTTTTACCCGCGGGTAAATCTTTAATTAAATATAAGTTACAAATTTTTGATACTTGGGGTAATTTAATTTGGGAAACTACTTCATTAGATGAAAATGGAAGTCCTAATATTGGTTGGAGGGGAAAAAATAAAAATGGTTTACCGGTACCACAAGGGACATATGTATGGAAAATAGAAGCTATATTTTCAGATAATAGTGCCTGGATTGGAAATAATAAACCTGGTTCTTTAACATTGATTAGATGATAGTAAGATTATACATATTCTTTTTCATGTTAAAAGCTTGTTTGGTGTTTGGACAAGATCCATCATTTAGCCAATTTTTTCAAAAAAATCCCTATGTAAACCCTGCCTATACAGGAATTTTAGGAGGTCAAGAAATTCACTCAATTTTTCATCATAGATCTCAATGGACAAACGTTCCAATTAAATTCACAACTTCTTTATCATCAGTCGATTGGAGGGTTTGTCAAAAAAATCTTGGTATTGGAATTATTGTATTACAAAATATTGAAGGAGAAGGATTATTAAAATTAAATGAGTTTTCATTACCTATTGCAGCACATGTTCCACTTTCAAAAAATTACTCTTTATCGGGTTCTATTCAGACAACTTTTGCTAATAGAACTATTGAGTGGGATAGATTGATATTTTCTGATGAACTTGACCCAATTCTTGGTAATATTTATAATTCGTCAGCAACTAAACCTAATGAATCTTTTTTAAGAATTTATCCCTCGGCAGGTTTTATTCTAACTAAAAAAGGAAAGTATAACTTAAAGAGACATAATTATTGGACTATCGGAATAGCCGCTCACCACATACCTATTGGGAATAATACTGAAAGTTTCTACGGAATATATGAAAATAGTAGATATCCTGTAAAATACACTATTCATGGAAACTTATTTACAAAAATAATGCCATTTAAACGATTTAAAACTGGCGCTTTAATAGGTGATTTTTTCGATTATACTAATGTCTTTTTTAAGCTTGAAAACCAAGGTAAAATAGAAGCTCAAAGTGAATCGTTTACAACTATTTCATCAGGCTTAGGAGTTTCTATGCGAAAATTTTTAATGCTTGGAGTTGGATATAGACAAGGATTTGTGAAATTAAAAAATCAACAAGGAAATAACTTTGAAAGAAGACTAATGTCAGAGTCAATAATTTTTAATTCAGTATTCAATATACAGGCTAAAAATATTCCTTATAAGTTATATATTACATATAGTCTTGATTTAAATATTTCTGAATTAAGTTATACATCTAGTGGACCAACACATGAAATTTCACTCAATATGTATTTTGGAAATATAAAGTGTAAAACAAAAAGAAAGAAAAGAAAATCACATTGGTGGTCAGATTCTGTAATGGATCAAAAAAGACTCTACAATAGAGAAATTTGTGATCCTTTCCCAAAAATAAGTGATTGGGATGGATATTGATAATTAGTTTATGAAAAGAAATACTAAATTTCTACAAACTGAAAAAATGTACACAATATATCAACTCCTCAAAAAGAACATAATGAGTTAATAAAAAAAACGGAAAACTATCTCAAAATGAGATGGATTCCGCTTTGGTGGACCTAAGTGTCCTAATTACGAACTTTTTAGAAAAGTTTTGCTTATGTATATACAATGAGAAAAATCTTAGTTTCAGTTATAACAATTTTAACTTTTGTTTTAAATGCCAAATCACAAGATGCTCTTGTATCGGCTTTTTTTGGACTTGATAATGGACTTCCAAGCCTATTGTGTAATCAACTAGGAAGTCAGTTAGATGGTGTGCCTGTTAATTTTAAATTCCCAATAGATGAATCCAGTTTATCGGAATCTGATTTTGAAGTTTTAGATAGCCTTGGAAATATACATACCCCAATTTGTGTTTTTTTGGCCCCAGCTAATGAAAACGGAGAAAATCGAACTGTGCTTCTGTTAGGTGAATTTGGTACCGCCGTTACCAATCCACCCGTTGAAGTTAGAGTTGTAGGGGATTTATTTTCAACTGATGCTTTATCCGGAGAGTCTGCTTGTTCAGAAATCATAAACCTAAATGGAATCACTACCACGAATATTATTCCGCTTGATGATGGACCAAGCTTATTCTTTGCCCAAAGAATTGATGGCAATCTGAATGAATGTAATTCAGGAACACAAACGATTCAAGTTGCTTGGGATGGTGGCATTACACCGTATATAAGTAGTGATACCGAATCTGACTTATTTCAGTACTATGTTGGCTATTCTGACAGCTCTGGAGTTCTAATACCGCATGCACCTATTTCGATAGCAGATATAAATGACAACGACAACTTTCACCAACTTTGTTTTTCTACAAGTGATGAAATTGTTAAAATTTCAATGATGGCTAACACGGTAGAAGATCCAAACCAAGACCCAAATTTATACAGTGAAATTGATGTTAGTTTCTGTGCTTCTTTGACAAGTATTGATGATTTTGTTGATGAGAAAAAAAGATTAATCAATGTTGTAGATTTATTAGGAAGACAATTTAATGGATTGAAAAACCAACCTCTTTTCTATATTTATGATGATGGAACTGTGGAGAAGAAAATAATTCTTGAATAAATAAAAACCCACTCAAATAAGCGGGTTTCTTTTTGGTGGAGAAGAGCGGACTCGAACCGCCGACCTCTTGACTGCCAGTCAAGCGCTCTAGCCAACTGAGCTACATCCCCAAAATCTCTACAAAACTATCATTTTTTATTTCATAAGCCGCTAATATTATAAAATTGCTAATCTCACTAGCAATAACTATTTTTGCCATCAAATTTGTTACTATGCAAACGAAAAAGGTAGAATCTAAAAAAGCGCCCGAGCCTGTTGGCTTATACCCTCATGCTCGCCAACATGGAAACTTATTGTTTCTTTCGGGTGTTGGCCCAAGAGAACGCGGAACTAAAGACATTCCTGGAGTAAAACTAGACACTAATGGAAACATAGAGTCTTATGATATTGAAACACAATGTCGGTCGGTGTTTAACAATGTTAAAACTATTGTAGAAGAAGCGGGTTCCTCGTGGGGAAAAATCATCGATGTAACCGTTTTTCTGACTAATATGAAAGACGATTTTAAAACGTATAATAAAGTTTACGCTGAATACTTTGCAGATAATCAGCCTTGCAGAACAACAGTCGAAATTAATTGCCTTCCCACCCCAATCGCTATAGAATTAAAAGTCATTGCAACCATATAATGAAAAAATATCCTGAATATAATTTTCTTGATTTAAGTCAAATAAACAAGCAGGTCTTAACCAATTGGAAAGAGAAGTCTATTTTCCAACAAAGTATTGAATCTAGGGAAGGTCAACCAAGTTTTACCTTTTATGAAGGCCCTCCATCAGCAAATGGAATGCCAGGTATTCATCATGTTATTGGGCGTACTATAAAAGATATTTTTTGCCGCTTCAAAACACTTCAAGGGTTTAAGGTTCAAAGAAAAGCGGGTTGGGACACCCATGGCCTGCCTGTAGAATTAAGTGTAGAAAAAGAACTAGGAATTACCAAAGAAGATATTGGTAAAAGTATTTCTATTGCCGAATACAATATTAAATGTCGGGAAAATGTTATGAAATACAAAAACGTGTGGGAAGATTTAACCGATAAAATGGGTTATTGGGTAGATATGAACGACCCTTATGTTACCTATGATAATAAATACATTGAAAGTGTGTGGTGGTTACTCAGCGAAATGAGTAAAAAAGACATGCTTTACAAGGGACATACTATTCAACCTTATTCCCCAAAGGCGGGTACAGGGCTCAGCTCTCACGAACTCAATCAGCCGGGGTGCTATAAAAATGTCAAAGACCAGTCGGCTGTTGCACAATTTAAATTAAAGGAAAATAACGATAATACATCCTTATTTCAAAACAATCACGCTGACATATTCTTTTTAGCTTGGACAACCACTCCATGGACTTTACCATCAAACACCGCGCTAGCTGTTGGAAAAAACATTGACTACTTACTAGTAAACACCTTTAACCCCTACACTCATCAACCAATAAGTGTAATAGTTGCTAAAGCACTATCTTCAAAGTATTTTTCAGAAAAAAACAAAGATCTACAACTATCCGATTATCAGGCTGGCGATAAACAACTTCCATTTAAAGTTGTTCAAGAATTAAAAGGTGCAGACTTAGAAGGTCTTCGCTATGAACAGTTGCTGCCCTACACTCAGCCGGTAGATGGTGATTGCTTTAAAGTACTTATTGGTGATTTTGTAACCACTGAAGATGGAACAGGAATAGTGCATTTAGCACCAAGCTTTGGTTCCGACGACAACCTATTAGCCAAGCAAAACGGTATAGGGTCATTAACTTTGGTTGATACTCAAGGCCGCTTTGTCAAAGAGGTTACTGATTTTGCCGGTATGTATGTCAAAAACGAATACTACGACGAAGGTCAAGCCCCTGAAAAATCTGCCGACGTACAAATTATCATCAAGCTTAAGGAAGAGAATAAATGCTTTAAGGCAGAAAAATACGAACATTCATACCCACATTGCTGGCGAACCGACAAACCCATTTTGTACTATCCACTAGAAAGCTGGTTTGTTAAAACAACCGCCGCTAAAGATAGAATGGTGGCCCTAAACAAGTCCATTCATTGGAAACCCAAGTCTACTGGCGAAGGACGCTTTGGTAATTGGCTAGAAAATTTAGTTGATTGGAATTTGTCACGGTCTCGTTTTTGGGGCATACCATTACCAATATGGGTATCAGAAGATGGGCAAGAGCAAATATGTGTAGGCTCAGTAGAGCGTCTTCAACAAGAAATAGAAAAATCGATAGAAGCGGGTGTTATGACCCAAAACCCACTTTCTGACTTTGAAGCTGGCAACATGTCAAAAGCCAATTATAATACCTTTGACTTACACCGGCCATTTGTAGATGATATTGTCTTAGTTACATCAAGCGGCCAACCCATGTATCGAGAAAAAGATCTTATTGATGTTTGGTTTGATTCAGGATCAATGCCCTACGCTCAACTTCATTACCCTTTTGAGAATAAGGAACAATTTGAAAACAATTTTCCAGCCGACTTTATTGCGGAAGGAGTTGACCAAACACGTGGATGGTTTTTCACCCTTCATGCTATTGCCTCCATTCTATTTGATAGCGTGGCTTTTAAAAACGTAGTGTCAAATGGCCTTGTTTTGGATAAAGCAGGTAATAAAATGTCAAAACGATTAGGCAATGCTGTTGACCCATTTACAACCCTTGAAGAATACGGTGCGGACGCCACTAGATGGTACATGATTAGCAATGCACAACCATGGGATAATTTAAAGTTTGATGTTGACGGACTAGCTGAGGTAAAGCGTAAATTTTTTGGTACACTTTACAACACCTATTCCTTTTTTGCCCTTTATGCCAACATAGATGGGTTTAGCTACAAAGAATCAGAAATTTCCATTGAAAATCGACCAGAAATAGACCAATGGATACTTTCAGAACTAAACACCTTAAAAAAGCAGGTTCAATCTTCTTTTGAAGATTATGAACCCACCAAAGCGGCACGTTTAATTCAAACTTTTGTTAACGACAACCTCAGTAATTGGTACGTGCGATTGTGCCGAAGACGCTTTTGGAAAGGCGACTATGGTAACGATAAAATATCAGCCTATCAAACGCTATACACATGCCTTGAGACGGTAGCTATTCTTGGCTCACCAATTGCACCATTTTTTATGGACAGACTCTTCTGTGACCTAAATGCGGTTACTCAACGAAGCACTAATGAGTCTGTTCACTTAGCACTATTTCCCAAAGTTATTGATAAGCAAATCAACAAAGAACTAGAAGAAAAAATGCGAATAGCACAAGGACTAACCTCCCTTACTTTTTCGCTGAGAAAGAAAGAAAACTTAAGAGTTAGACAACCACTTCGTAAGATTATGGTACCAGTGTTGGATGATAAAACCAAACAACAAATAGAGGCTATAAAACCATTAGTTTTAGCCGAAGTAAACGTTAAAGCTTTAGAGTTTATGACAGCCGATTCGGGTATTTTGGTGAAAAAGATAAAACCGAATTTTAAAACACTTGGACCTAAATTTGGCCCTCAAATGAAGCTTATTGCTCAAGCCATTGCTCAATTTACATCCGAAGATATTGATAGTATTGAAAATAATGGCACTTATTTTTTAACAATAAATGATCAGAAAACACAAATAGATCTTCAAGACGTTGAAATTAGTACAGAAGATATTCCAGGTTGGGCTGTAACCTCCATGAATGGATTAACAGTAGCTCTAGACATAAGCTTAGATCAACAATTGATTAATGAAGGGCTAGCCAGAGAATTGGTAAATAGGATTCAAAACATCAGAAAAGATTCAGGATTAGAAGTAACCGATAGAATTCAAATCTTAGTAGGAGAGCAAGAAACACTCAAGACAGCCATAAGTGAAAATTTAAATTATATTTGTTCTGAAACATTAGCTGATGACTTACGTATCGTTAACGAGCTATGCGAAGATGAACTCATAGAATTAGTAGATGGCATACGAACAAGTATAGCAATACAAAAACGTTAAATAATGACAGAAAAAACAAGATATTCAGATTCTGAGCTAGAAGAATTCCGTCAGATAATTACTGAAAAAATAGAGAAGGCTGAAAAGGACTTAGAGTTAATCAAAAGTGCTTATACCAACGATGCTAATAATGGCACTGATGATACCTCACCTACCTTTAAGGGTTTTGAGGAAGGGTCAGAAACATTATCAAAAGAGGAAAACGCCCAACTTGCTTTACGTCAAGAAAAATTTATCTTTAACTTGAGAAACGCTTTAAAGCGTATCGATAACAAAACCTATGGTATCTGTCGTGTTACTGCAAAATTAATACAGAAAGAACGCTTAAAATTAGTTCCACACGCCACTTTAAGCATAGAAGCTAAACGAGCTCAATAGCCATTATGTTAAGAAAGCCAATTGCTTTAATAATCTTTATTTTACTTACTGACCAACTCCTAAAATTTTGGATTAAAACTAACATGATGTTAGGTCAAGAATACCAAATTTTTGATTGGTTTATCATTCACTTTACGGAAAATAAAGGCATGGCATTTGGCTTAGAGTTTGGTGGTGAAATAGGTAAGTACTTTCTGAGCATTTTTCGAATTATTGCTATTATTTTCATTGCTGTTTATCTCAAAAAACTAGCAACACAAGCAGTAAAACCAGGTATTTTATTGAGTATTGCATTGATTCTTGCCGGTGCTATAGGTAATATGATTGATAGTGCATTTTATGGGCTTATTTTTTCCGAAAGTTACGGTCAAATAGCTACAGTTTTTGAAGGGGGCTACGCTGGTTTTCTACAAGGCAAGGTAGTAGATATGTTTTATTTTCCCCTCATCAATAGCCATTTTCCAGATTGGCTACCACTAATAGGAGGTAATCATTTTATTTTTTTTAGACCTGTCTTTAATATAGCAGATGCATCCATTAGTATTGGTGTTATCAATATTTTACTCTTTCACCGCTCCTTCTTCAAATAGAGCTATTGGTGTTTTTCTAATAATTCTTTATATACCTTTTGAGCATTGGTATCTCTGTAGCTGTTATATTTCCAAAACAACTTACGGATTTGACGCATTAAACGATAGACAAATTGATGCCATAAAGAAACACTTGTTTTCTTCCATTCTTTTGGAAAAGTCATTTGATGCTCTTTTAAATATGGCCCAAAGATAGCTAGACCAATAGTATTGTTTTCGGTAGTGTAGTAGCTTAAATAAGAGGCCTTATCAGATGTTTTATTCACCATTGGAAGCTTGCGTTTGGGTTTAATCCCGCATATTTTTAGAGCCGATTCAAAATCGACTTGAAGGTGATCAAAACGAATAATATAATCACAATAAGGTTTGGTAATACTAAACCAGTTATCAAACGGAAATTGATAATATTTTTTTAAAAAGGTAGTATAGTTCGCCCCATTATTCCTGAAGTATTTAGCTAATTTGTAATCCCTATTTTTAAGATGCCCACCATTTTTTCGCAATAAATTTTCATTGCTGAAATTACCACTAGCATCTTTTATCATTTTGGTGTAATAGCTTACCGAAATATCAAGAGGGTTTCTTGAGCAGGCTATTACCTTGTAGCCTTTTTCTTCTTCGCTAGCAACCTTTAGGAAATCTTGGTAAATGGAATGTTTAGAAAGAATAGGTTTACCACCATACATTTCACACAATTCTTTTGAAATAGCAGTGGAAGCCGCTAAGGGCAAACCCACAAAAACGAATTTATACTGGTGACTAATTATCATATTAGTTTATGCTCAATTAAATACTCTGCTATCTGAACAGTGTTGCTAGCAGCTCCTTTTCGTAGGTTGTCAGCCACTACCCACATATTAAGGGTGTTTGCTTGTGAAAAATCCCTTCTAATTCGCCCAACAAACACATCGTCTTTTCCTTCAGTATATATAGGCATAGGGTAGGTATTAACATCGGTGTTGTCTTGTACCACCACACCAGGCATTTCATGTAATAACTGACGAACTTTAGAGAGGTCAAAATCTAACACAAACTCTACATTTACACTTTCAGAATGCCCACCAACAACTGGTATTCTTACCGCGGTAGCACTGACTTCAATGGTGTTGTCTTGCATGATTTTTTTTGTTTCCCTTGACAGCTTCATTTCTTCTTTAGTATAGCCGTTTTCTTCAAATACATCACAATGCGGTAAAGCGTTTTTATGAATAGGATAAGGGTACACCATATCTACAGTATTTCCCTCCATTTCACCATCTAGTTGGGCAACTGCTTTTACACCCGTTCCAGTCACCGACTGGTAGGTCGACACTACTACTCTTTTAATTTTATATTGATCATGTAAAGGTTTTAAAGCCATCAAAAGTTGAATAGTAGAACAGTTTGGGTTGGCAATAATGCGATCTTTTTTACTGAGGATCTTACCATTAATCTCAGGAATGATGAGTTTATGGTTTGGAGACATACGCCAATACGATGAATTATCAATAACGGTAGTCCCTTTTTCGGCAAAACGAGGAGCCCATTCTTTTGAAACATCACTACCTGCCGAAAATAAAGCCAGGTCAGGAACACGCTCAATAGCGTCATTTAATGAACAGATAGTAACGGTTTGTTGTTTAAACTCTATGGTTTTACCAACCGATTTATCAGAGGCAACCGCAATCAATTCGGTAATAGGAAAAGCACGCTCTTGTAAAACGTTAAGCATAATTTCACCGACCATTCCGGTAACACCAACTACTGCGACTTTCATTTTCAAATCATTTAGCACTCAAAAATAATTATATTTGGGTGAATTAAATGCCCCATCCCTAGAAAATGAAAAAACTATTACTACTTATTTTATTTCCTGTTGTTTTAAGTGCACAGTTTACGGACTACTTTAATGATTTTTCAACTTGGTATGGCGACACCAACTACTTTGTTGTCGATTCGATAAACCGCTTGCAACTTATAGCCCCTCAACAATCAGGTAATGTATTTATTTGGCACTCTAGCTCAGCCCTTCTGAAAGGACAATGGCAACTAGATGTTTTTATGGACTTTAACCCCTCTAGCAGTAATTACGCTAATATTCATTTGTCATCCGATAGTGTAGGCAATGGCTACCTTGTAAAATTAGGTGGCACAGAAGATGCTGTAAGTCTATATAAAATTACCGATGGAGATAAGGACGTATTAATAGCCGGAACAACCGATTTTTTAGACAGTTCTTTTGTCGAAATTAATCTATTGGTAGATAGAGATAGTTTAGGCAATTGGCGATTGGAAGCCAAGTATTTTCAAGATAGCACCTACACTCTGCAAGGACAATGTATTGACGATAGCTATTTAACTAGTCAAGCCTTTGGTATTGAATGTAAATACACTAGTACGCGTTACGACAAATTTTTCTTTGACAACATAAAGGTTGAGGGATATTCATTTATAGATACTTTTTTATATCCCAATCAAAACGATATTGTCATTAATGAAATATTGTTTAACCCAATAGAAGGCGATAACGATTTCGTGGAAATTATAAATAGAAGTGATAAAAACTTGTGCACTAAAGGCCTTCAATTGGCCAATTATTACGCTAATCAACCATCAAATTTCAAAACCATTTCTGAAAAATACACCTTTTTACAACCCAAGGAGATAATGGTGTTGACCAAATCTAAAGAAACACTACGATATTACCATCCTCTCGCAGAAGAAAATCGAATCATTGAGTTGGAGAGTCTGCCGTCCTATAACAATGAACAGGGCGTAGTTGTTTTAGCTCTTGACTCTATTATTATTGATGAATTTCAATATCATGAAAATATGCATTTTGATTTGTTGCAAGATGTCGAGGGTGTTTCTTTAGAACGATTAAACACGGAAACAAACAGTTGGCATTCGGCCTCCCAACAATCGGGTTCATCCACTCCAACATTGGTTAATTCTCAAGCCCAGGCGTTAAGCCCACCGCTAAAAGTAATGAGCCTAATGCCTCAAATCATAACCCCTAATAATGACGGACAAGAAGACATTCTTAGCATACAACTATCTTTTCCTTACAGCGGCTATCGCGGGCAATTGATTATTTTTAATAGTCAGGGCTTTCCGATTAAAACCCTTATAAACAACGAACTATTTGGAACCGATAACACCTACTTTTGGGATGGGCTAACAGAACGTAACGAAGCCGCCAATACTGGGCGCTATATTTTTTGGTTAGAAGCTATCCACACCAGCCGACCCTCAATTGTTGAAAAACAAAGCATAGTAGTAGGGCGTTAAAAATAATAAGATTAATTTATCTCCTAATCATTTAATCTTAAATGTAGAAAATAACACAAGCTAAAATAAAACTTGTCGTAGGTGTAATCACAGACAGATTAGCCCATTATAAATCCGTATTTTTGAAACTTAATGAAACTTTCAGCGGACATACAATCAACACTTCAAAACCTTAGCACTGAAGCTGGTGTATATCGATTTTATGACAACAAAGATGTCTTACTCTATGTGGGTAAAGCTAAAAACCTTAAACGCCGCGTTAGTTCTTATTTTAATCGTACCCATGACAGTTTCAAAACCACTTATATGGTTAGAAAAATTCACCACATTGAAATATTGGTAGTCGAAACCGAAATGGATGCTTTATTGTTAGAAAATAACCTCATAAAAAAATATCAACCGCGCTACAACATCTTACTCAAAGACGATAAAACCTACCCCTGGATTTGTATCAAAAAAGAACCTTTTCCAAGGGTCTTTTATACCCGTCAACTCATTAAAGACGGTTCTGAATATTTTGGACCATATACAAACCCTAAAATTATCAGCACTATACTTAACTTTATTCGTCAGATATATCCAGTTAGAACCTGCAAATTTCACTTGTCAGACGACAACATACAAGCCAAAAAATTCAAAGAGTGCTTGGAGTACCATATTGGTAATTGCCTAGCCCCATGTGTAGCTAAACAACAATCTGAGGATTATGAAAAAGATATTGAACACATCCGTCAAATTTTAAAAGGAAACATACGTACCGTAGTTCACCACTTTAAACAAGAAATGCTAATACTTTCCGATATGATGGAATATGAGCAAGCCCAAAAAGTAAAAGAGAAAATCGAACAACTTGAACATTATCAGGCAAAATCATCCATTGTTAGCCCAACTATAAACGATGTGGATGTTTTTGCTATTGCTTCCGATCAAGAGTATGCTTTTGTCAATTTTTTCAAAGTGTCTAGTGGAGCCATTATTCAAGCACACTCCATGGAGATAAAAAAGAAATTAGATGAAAGTGATGAGGCCCTATTGACAATGGCCATTACTGAAATTCGTCAGCGGTTTCATAGTACTTCCAAAGAGGCCTTTGTAAACATTCCAATAGTGTCTAATTGGGAACAACTAAAAATTAGTGTGCCCAAAATTGGTGATAAGCACAAATTGGTAACACTCTGCTATAAAAACGCTAAAAACATTCAAAAGGATCGGATTCGTAAAAATGAAGAGCTAAGACACCGTTTAGATAATAAACGTGTATTAGAGCAACTACAACATGATTTGCGTCTAAATGTAAAACCACGACATATTGAATGTTTTGATAATTCCAACATGCAAGGCACTCATCCGGTAGCGGCTTGTGTAGTCTTCAAAAACGCTAAGCCTAGTAAAAAAGACTACCGTTTATTTAATATCAAAACCGTTGAAGGGCCAGATGATTTTGCCTCTATGGAAGAAGTGGTTTATCGTCGCTATAAACGCCTTCAGGATGAAAGTCAAGACCTCCCTCAACTGATAGTAATAGATGGTGGAAAAGGCCAATTGAGTTCAGCACGAAAAAGTCTAGAAAAACTAAACCTTCAACACACCATTGCCATTATTGGAATTGCCAAACGATTAGAAGAAATCTATTTTCCCAACGATAGCGTTCCATTATATTTAGATAAGCGATCGGAAAGTTTGAAAGTCATTCAGCAACTTCGTAATGAAGCTCACCGCTTTGGCATAAACCACCACCGCAATCGGCGAAGTAAAAGTGGTTTAGGCACCTCTCTAGATGGAATTGATGGCATTGGTCCAAAAACTGTCGAGAAGCTAGTTTCCCATTTTGGTTCGGTAAAACGTGTCATGGAGGCCAATGAAAAAGAACTTATTAAACTGGTTGGCAAGAAAAAAGCGGAGCTTATTTTAGGTTCAAAATAAATTTATTTAACCAATGAAAAAACTAATTCTTATTACGATTCTTGGAATACTTTCTTATTCGTGTTCAGAAAAATGCGACCCTATTTTAGACGCGTGTTCTCATATCGCACCTACCGATGAAGCTTGCCTGGCGGTCTTTGAGAGGTGGTTTTATAATTCAGAAAGCAATGAATGTGAAAAAATAGCGTATAGCGGGTGTAGTCAATGGGGTTTTGAAAGTGAAGTAGCCTGCCAAGACTGTCTGTGCGATTAGTTAAGTTGATCGGACAACAGTCGCATTTCAATAACTGGCGAAATACGTTCATAAAGAATATTATAAACTGCTTTTGTAATGGGCATTTCAATCTGGTGTTCGTCGTTTATTTCTTTAATACACTTTACAGCATAAAAACCCTCAGCAACCATGTTCATTTCCAGTTGAGCTGATTTAACGGAGTAGCCCTTACCTATCATATTACCAAACGTTCTGTTACGGCTAAATTGGGAGTACATGGTTACTAACAAGTCGCCCAGATAGGCCGATTCATTTATATCTCTTTGAATAGGATGAATAGCATCTACAAAGCGCTTAACTTCTCGAATAGCATTAGACGCCAATACAGACTGAAAATTATCACCATAGCCTAAACTATGACAAATACCTGAAGCAATAGCGATAACGTTTTTTAAGACAGCCGCAATCTCAGTACCAAAAATGTCTTCAGACGTATTGGCTTTGATATATCGACATCGAATTTGTTGAGCAAACCACTCCGCTTTTTCTATATCCTCGCAAGCAACAGTTAGATAGGATAACCTTTCTAAGGCTACCTCCTCAGCATGGCAAGGACCTGTCAACACACCAATATGATTATAAGAGACTTCAAATTTGTTGTGTAAATACTCACCTATGATTCTATTCTTTTCAGCGATGATGCCTTTTACAGCAGAAACAATAAATTTATCTTTCAATGAACCATTCATTTGCTTTAAAATGGTTCGTAAAAAAGCCGAAGGAACCGCCAATATCAAACAGTCGGCTTTACCAACAACCTCATCTAAATTCTCGCTGATCGTTAATTTATTTGGGTTTAGCTCTGCTGAGCTTATGTAGTTGGGGTTATTGCCATATTGTTTGATGTGAGCAATGGTGTCGGGGTTTCTCATCCACCATAAAATATGCTCTCTATTTTCTAATAGCATTTTCACGATAGCTGTAGCCCAACTACCTCCTCCTATAACCGCTATGTTTTGAGGAGCTGACATTTATTCTTCTTCCTTACGTTTTTGCTCAGGCTTCATCTGTGGAAAGAACAAAACATCTTGTATTGAATTGCTATTTGTCATAATCATAGATAGTCTGTCAACACCAATTCCTAATCCAGCGGTTGGAGGCATTCCATATTCAATGGAACGTAAAAAATCTTCATCTAAAATCATGGCTTCTTGATCGCCTCTTTTAGCCAGTTGCAACTGTTCTTCAAAACGATTTCGTTGGTCAATGGGGTCGTTAAGTTCAGAAAAGGCATTACAAATCTCTTTACCATTACATATGGCTTCAAACCGTTCCACCAAACCGTCTTTATCGCGATGTTTTTTGGCTAAAGGTGACATTTCTACCGGATAATCAGTAATAAAAGTGGGCTGTATCAATTGGCTTTCGCATTTTTCACCAAAAATTTCGTCAATCAACTTTCCTCTACCCATTGATGAATCGATCTCAACACCTAATTTTTTGGCCGTATCAGCCATTTCTTTTTCATCCATACTTGAAATGTCTATGCCGGTGAAATGCTCAATTGCTTGGTACATGGTGTAACGTTTCCATGGACGTTGAAAATTAATCAAGTTCTCACCCACCTGTACTTCAGTCGTTCCATGTAAGTCAAGAGCAATTTTCTCGACCATTTCTTCCACCAAGTCCATCATCCAATTATAGTCTTTGTAGGCTACATACAATTCGACCTGTGTAAACTCTGGATTATGAAAACGGCTCATACCTTCATTTCTAAAGTCTTTAGAAAATTCATACACCCCATCGAAACCTCCAACAATTAAGCGTTTCAGATACAATTCGTTGGCAATACGCAGATACAAAGGCATATCTAAGGTATTGTGATGCGTTTTGAATGGGCGAGCAGCAGCTCCACCGTAGATTGGTTGTAATATAGGCGTCTCTACTTCCAAATACCCTTTGTCGTTTAGAAAGGAACGCATGGAATTGGTCAGTTGCGTTCGTTTGACAAAGGCTTCTTTAATGTGAGGGTTGACCACCAGATCAACGTAACGTTGGCGGTATCGCTTTTCCGGATCAGTAAATGCGTCATGTACTTTCCCATCGGCATCCATTTTCGGTAAAGGTAAAGGGCGAAGGGTTTTAGTAAGTACCATAAAAGATTCGACATGTATGGATATCTCACCAACTTTAGTTGTAAAGACATGTCCTTTAACACCAATGAAGTCGCCTATATCCAACAGTTTTTTGAAAACGGTGTTGTACATTGTTTTGTCTTCTCCAGGACAAATTTCGTCTCGGTTGAAATACAGCTGTATTCTACCTGTACTATCTTGTAATTCAGCAAAAGCTGCCTTTCCCATTAGTCGACGACTCATAAGGCGACCAGCAATTTGTATTTCTTTAAAATCTGTATTATTAGCAGAATAGTTATTCTTTATTTCTGTGGCTGAAACATTAATATCGAACAGTTCTGAAGGGTAGGGGTTTATACCTAAATCGATTAATTTTTGCAAGGACTCTCTCCTAACGATTTCTTGTTCAGACAAGGAGTTACTCATAGGTTTAATTTTGGGCAAAGATATTAAATAATTAACTCCCGAATTTCGTATTTTGGCTCATTAAATTTAACCTATTTTTACAGTATTATGAAAATGAAAGATTATATAGCTGATTTTACTACACATTTAAATGAAGCTATTGAAATAGGACGCACAACCTTTATGTATGAGCCTGTTGGAGAGATAAGGAATGTATTGATATGTGGTTTGGGAGGCTCTGGTATTGGGGGAACAATTGTTACTGATTTGGTAGCAGATACCATTAATGTCCCCATTTGCTCTACTAAAGATTATTCTATTCCTAATTTTGTTGATGAATATACTTTAGTCATAGCGTCTTCCTACTCTGGTAATACTGAAGAAACCTTATATGCTTTAGATCAGTGCCAATCCAGAAACGCTCAAATAGCATGTATCACTTCTGGTGGTAAGTTAGCTGAACTAGCCAAAGCAAAAGGGTTTAATCTTATCCAAATTCCTGGCGGGCACCCTCCTCGAGCCATGTTTGCTTATTCTTTTACGCAATTATTTTTCATGCTTCATCATTATGGTTTGATAGATGATTCTTTTCAGCTAGAATTTGAAAAGGGAATAGCCTTGTTAGATGAACACCAAGAAAGTATAAAATCTGAAGCTCAGGAATTAGCAAAAAAATTATTTGGCACTACACCAGTAATTTACACAGCTGCTGGCTTTGAAGGTGTTGGTGTACGGTTTAGACAACAGGTTAATGAAAACAGTAAGATGCTGTGTTGGCACCATGTTGTGCCTGAGATGAACCATAATGAGTTGTTAGGGTGGCGAATAAACACTGAAAAATTAGGCGTAGTTTACTTCAGAAACCAGTGTGATTACAGTAGAAATCAGGTGCGTATTGACATTAATAAAGAAGTATTAGCAAAATACACTGATAATATTTCTGAAGTATGGAGCAAGGGAGACTCAAAGATTGAAAATTCCCTTTACCATATCAATCTAGGTGATTGGGTATCATGGTATTTGTCTGAAATGAATGAAGTTGACGCTATAGAAATAGACGTTATTAACTATCTAAAAGGTTCATTAGCCAAAGTGTAATATGCCAGAGGTTGTTTTTCAAGATTTAGGGCTTATTGATTATAAAGAAGCTTGGGACTATCAAGAGAAACGATTTGATGAAATTTTGGCAATAAAAAAATCAAACCGTAAGAACAATCAAAACCAACCAACAACTTCTTTTTTATTGTTTTGTGAACATTCTCACGTCTATACTTTAGGAAAAAGTGGAGATCAAAAGAATTTACTGGTTGATGAAGCTTATTTGAAATCACGAGGGGCTACTTTTTATAAAATTAATCGTGGTGGTGATATTACTTACCATGGGCCGGGTCAGATAGTCGGTTACCCCATTTTAGACTTAGATAATTTCTTTACAGACATTCACAAGTATTTGCGGTTACTTGAAGAAGCTGTTATTCTGACATTAAATGATTACGGTATAGACAGTGGTCGGTCAGATGGAGAAACAGGCGTATGGTTAGGTGTTGGCACATCCAATCCACGCAAAATATGTGCCTTAGGAGTTCGCTCTAGTCGCTGGGTAACTATGCATGGTTTTGCTTTTAATGTGAATTGCGACTTATCTTATTTTGGAAATATTATACCATGTGGCATTGTTGATAAGTCGGTCACTTCCATGCAAAAAGAACTAGGTAAAGAAGTGCCAATACATGAAGTTAAACAGAAACTAAAAACGTATCTTGCTAAAGAGTTTGAAATGAATTTTTTATAATACTGTGCCATGCTAGAAAACATTCCTATTCATAAAATTCTTTTCCTTGATATAGAAACTGTGCCTATTTCTCAAAATTTTTATGATTTGTCCAAAGAATACCAAACCCTTTGGTCGGAGAAGACGCGTTGGCAACGCAGTGAACATCAAAGTGCAGAAGAATTCTATAGCTTAAAATCAGGAATAATGGCTGAGTTTGCTAAAGTTATTTGTATTTCAGCAGGTTATCTTTACGAGAAAGAGGGACAGCCCTTTTTTAGAATCAAATCTTTTTACGGGGACGATGAACAACAACTTCTGTCTGACTTTAAAAACTTGTTGGACAGTAAATTTAATACAACTAGACATTATTTATGTGCTCACAATGGAAAAGAGTTCGATTACCCTTTTTTATGTCGGAGAATGTTAATCAATGGTATTGGATTACCTAAAATTTTAGATATTTCAGGCAAGAAACCGTGGCAAGTTCGTCATTTTGACACCATGGAAATGTGGAAGTTTGGAGACTATAAACATTTTACTTCATTAAAACTATTAGCTGCCACCTTTAAAATTCCAACACCAAAAGATGATATTGACGGCAGTCAAGTTGCAAAAGTATATTGGCAAGATAAAGATCTAGAGCGGATTAAAAACTATTGCCAAAAAGACACCTTAACAGTTGCTCAACTCTTTCTTAAATACCAAAACAAAGCTATTTTAGAGGATAAGCAAATAGAAGTTGTATAATTAAACATTAACCATTAAATTGAACCCATCATATTTATAAATCATGAGTAAAACCTTATTAGAATTCAAAAACCTAGTTACCGAATTCCATACCGAAGGAAATGTGGTGACAGCAGTTAATAATATTAGTTTTACATTAAACAAGGGTGAAACTATTGGTATTGTTGGTGAATCAGGTTCCGGAAAATCAGTGACTTCATTATCAGCGATGCGTTTAATCCCAAGCCCTCCCGGTAAAATTGCAGGTGGAGAAATCATTTTCCATAAAGATGATCAAAAGATAGATTTACTTCAATTGTCTGAGAAAGAGATGAGAGGCTTTAGAGGCAATGATATCGCCATGATTTTTCAAGAACCTATGACTTCCTTAAATCCTGTTTTCACTTGCGGTGACCAAGTAATGGAGGCTATTATGCTACATCAAAAAATAAGCAAATCGCAAGCAAAAGACTTAACTATTAAATTATTTGAGGAAGTTCAATTACCCGACCCACAACGTATTTTTGACACCTATCCACATCAAATTTCAGGCGGTCAAAAACAACGTGTAATGATAGCCATGGCTATGTCTTGTCAGCCTTCAGTACTAGTAGCTGATGAGCCTACAACAGCGTTAGATGTAACGGTTCAAAAAACTATTTTGGAGTTGATGCAAAAGCTTCAAAAAGAACACGACATGGGGATATTATTTATTACTCATGACTTAGGCGTTATTGCCGAACTAGCAGATAAAGTAGTGGTAATGTACAAAGGCAGTATTGTAGAACAAGGTACAGTTTGGGACATCTTTAACAATCCACAACACCCTTATACTAAGGGCTTATTAGCTTGTCGACCACCATTAGATAAACGCTATACGTTTTTACCTACAGTTAGTGACTTTATGAAAACGAATGATAAAGGTGAAAGTGTGGCAAATAATATTTCAGTCGAAGAATTTACTAAAGATCTAGTAATAAGTAAAAATCAACGTGATAAAGCCCAAAAAGAATTGTTCAGTCAACAACCTATTCTAGAAATTAAAAATTTAAAAACATATTTTCCCATAAGAAATGGTTTTTTTGGTGGCATAACTAATTATGTAAAAGCCGTTGATGATGTCAGTTTTGACGTCTATCCAGGAGAAACATTAGGCTTAGTAGGAGAGTCGGGTTGTGGAAAAACCACTACTGGTAGAACAATTCTGAGGTTAAATGAGCCTACCGAAGGCCATATGATTTATAAGGGGCGAGATATTGCTTCCTTTGATGAGAAAGAATTAAGAGCGTTTAGAAAAGAAGTACAAATAATCTTCCAAGATCCTTATTCTTCATTAAACCCTAGAATGACCATTGGTAATGCTATAATGGAGCCTATGAAAGTACATGGGATTTTAGCTAACGATGAAGAACGTAAAAAACGGGTTGAAGAATTATTAGATAAAGTTAGTTTAGGAGCCGAACATTTTAATCGTTACCCACACGAGTTTTCTGGTGGTCAAAGGCAACGAATAGGTATAGCTAGAGCCTTAGCCGTAAATCCAAAATTTATTATTTGTGATGAATCCGTATCAGCTTTAGATGTTTCTGTACAAGCACAAGTACTTAACTTGTTAAATGACCTAAAACAGGAATTTGGCTTAACTTATATTTTCATATCTCATGATCTTTCAGTTGTTAAATACATGAGCGACCGTATGGTCGTTATGCAAAACGGAAAAATTGAAGAAATGGGTGATGCTGATCAAATATACTCTGAAGCTAAAACGCCATATACTCAACGTTTAATAGCGGCTATTCCAGAAGGGAGAAAGGAAAATATTAAAAAAGTATAACTTTCAGCCTAATTTTTCTACCCTAAATCTAATTCATCGGTTCAAAATCGCTGTTTATCTAATAATTTTATTATCCATCAAGTTTTACTTTTTTAACGCTTTGGCTTGTTGTACTTTTACAACACTTAAAGCCAGAGAATCTTACACTTCATAAATGAACTTGTTAAGGTTAAGTGTGTCGCCGGTGTTAATACACTGGCGACTTTTTTTTATGTTAAATTCTATTTTTATTGTTCATCGGCATAAATCAATATTTCTTCTAAAAATTTTATTGCTCGTCGAAAAATACTTTTTTGTAGCCCAATCACGTTATATCTTTACATCACTTAAAGTAAGAGAATCTTACGCTTCATAAATGAACTTGTTAAGGTTAAGTGGGTCGCCAGTGTTAATACGCTGGCGACTTTTTTATATTTTCATTTCAGGAATATCACCTTCTATAATAAGGTTACCTTCAGTAGCAGACTTAATTGTATCAGTACTTACCCCTGGCGCTCGCTCTAAAAGCTTAAATCCACCCTCTGTTATTTCTATTACAGCTAAATTTGTAACTACTTTTTTTACACAGTTAACACCTGTTAATGGTAAACTACATGATTTCAATAATTTACTTTGACCAGCTTTATTGGTGTGCATCATAGCTACAATAATATTATCAGCCGATGCTACTAAGTCCATAGCCCCCCCCATACCTTTCACCATCTTGCCTGGAATTTTCCAATTGGCGATATCTCCCTTTTCAGACACCTCCATGGCACCTAAAACGGTTAGTTGAACATGTTTGCCTCTAATCATAGCAAAACTAGTAGAGGAGTCAAAAAACACCGCCCCATCTAAAGTTGTTATAGTTTGTTTTCCAGCATTTATTAGATCAGCATCCTCTTTTCCCTCATAAGGAAAAGGACCCATACCTAAAACGCCGTTTTCAGATTGAAACTCTACATTTATACCTTCAGGGATGTGGTTTGCTACAAGGGTTGGAATTCCAATCCCTAAGTTTATATAATAGCCATCCTTCAGTTCTTTGGCAATACGCTTTGCTATTCCTATTTTATCTAATGACATATTATTTTTTCCTGACAGTTAATTGTTCTATTCGCTTTTCGTAGTTTTTACCTTCAAAAATTCGTTGTATGAAGATACCTGGCGTATGAATTTGAGCTGGATCCAATTCACCTGCTGGCACCAACTCCTCAACTTCAGCAACAGTTATTTTTCCAGCCATTGCCATCATTGGGTTAAAATTACGGGCGGTACCTTTGTATATTAAGTTCCCGGCTGTATCACCTCTCCATGCTTTAACAAATGCAAAATCGGCCACTAAAGCACGTTCTAATATGTGTGGTTGTCCATTAAACTCTCTAACTTCTTTACCTTCTGCTATTTCAGTCCCATATCCAGCAGGTGTAAAAAAGGCGGGAATTCCAGCACCACCAGCTCTACACCTTTCTGCTAATGAGCCCTGTGGGATTAAATCTACTTCTAATTCACCACTTAACATTTGTCGTTCGAATTCAGCATTTTCACCAACGTAAGAAGATATCATTTTTTTGATTTGCCTTTTTTGCAGCAATAGCCCTAAGCCAAAATCGTCAACACCAGCATTATTTGAAATACAGGTAAGACCTTTAATATTAGATTTTACAAGGGCAGCGATACTATTTTCTGGAATACCACATAAACCAAAGCCACCTAACATAAAAGTCATGTTATCTTCAACTCCACTTATTGCTTCCTCAATTGAATGTACTTTTTTGTTTATCATAATGTTTTAAAATTCTTCTTCGTAGTCAATTGTACCATTATCTTGTGACCCACAATCGGACACTAAATCTATTGACAAAGGCACGTCAAAATTTTCAGGAAAAATCCCTAATTCCGTTGAGTCAGCATAAACACTTGACATGTATTCAGCCCAAACAGGAAGCGCCATGTTTGCTCCTTGACCATAAAATGTAGTTCTAAAATGCACACTTCTATCCTCATTTCCTGACCAGACGCCAGTCACTAAATTGGGCGTAATACCCATAAACCAGCCATCTGAATTGTTTTGTGTTGTTCCTGTTTTACCACCTATCTCATTCTCAAACTTATACTTTCTTCTCAATCGAACACCTGTACCCATTGTTACATCTTCTTCTGGATTATATACTCCATCAACCACACCTTGTAACATTCTAACCATTAAATCGGCAGTTTTTTCACTCATAGCCTCGTTGGTTTTTGGACTAAATTCTTGTAATAAAATACCATTTTTATCTTCTATCCTTTGAACAATTATTGGTTCAGTCCAAATTCCTTTATTTACAAAAGTACTGTATGCCCCAACCATTTCATACACAGAAAGATCAAATGTCCCCAAACAGATGGAGGGAACGGGGTCTAACCGACTACTTATTCCCATTTTTTTAGCTAAATCTAAAACAGAGTGTGGACCAAACTGTTTCATAATATAAGCAGTTATAGTATTTATTGAATTAGCAAGTCCAAACTTTAGTGTCATGATTGTTCCTTGGTACTTATCATCGGAGTTCTTGGGTACCCAGTCTTTTTCTGGAAGGCCCCAAATATTTTTTTCAAATACAACGGGTACATTTGGTACTTCATAACACGGAGAATAGCCTTCTTGTAAGGCTAAAGCATATAAGAATGGTTTAAAAGTTGAACCGACTTGTCGTTTGCCAATTTTAACATGATCGTACTTAAAATGTTTATAGTTTATTCCACCAACATAAGCTTTAACATGACCCGTATTTGGGTCCATACTCATGAGGCCAGAGTGAATAAAGTATTTATAGTATTTAATTGAATCCATGGGGCTCATTAACGTATCAATTTCACCTTGCCATGAAAATACTCTCATTGGGACTTTTTTACGAAACACTTCTTTTATTTCTTTAATAGAAGAGCCAGATGATTTTAGCTTTCTATAACGTTCTGAGCGTTTCATTCCTTGGTTTAAGATCTCACGAATTTGTTCATTAGTAAAATCCTTAGGAAATGGAGCATTAGTATAACCTTTCCAATGTTTAAAAAAGTCTTCTTGTAAGACTGATAGGTGTGAGTAAACAGCGGTTTCTGCATGAAGCTGCATTTTAGAGTTTATGGTAGTATAGATTTTAAGCCCATCAGTATACAGATTATAATTACCTCCATCTGCTTTAAAATTTTGATCACACCACTGTTTTAGTTCTCCTCTAAGATATTCTCTTAAGTAGGGCGCTAACCCTTCATTATGACTTGCTTTTTTAAAGTCTAATAGTATAGGTAAAGACTGCAGCGAATCGCATTCTGTATCAGAAATAAAATTATACTTTTTCATTTGAGCAAGCACAACATTTCTTCTTGTCTTGGTCTTTTCAACTCTTCGATTTGGATTGTATAATGATGGGTTTTTGAGCATACCCACAAGCATAGCTGATTCTTGTAAGTTTAGTTTTGATGGAGTAGTATTGAAGTAAACTTGAGCTGCCGATTTTATACCGACAGCGTTGTTGATAAAATCAAATTTATTTAGATACATTGTTAAGATTTCATCTTTAGTATATTGTCTTTCCAGTCTAACGGCAATTATCCATTCTTTTAATTTTTGCATAACACGTTCAACCCCTGAAGCCGGTTTTTTGGTAAACAACATTTTTGCCAATTGTTGAGTAATGGTACTTGCCCCACCTGAATTATCGCCCAATAATTGTCCTTTTACAGCCCTAAGTAATGCTCTAACATCAATTCCTGAATGATTGTAAAACCTAACATCTTCTGTTGCTACTAATGCGTCTACTAAAATTGGTGAAATTTCTTCATAAGTTACGTTTGAACGGTTTTCAAAAAAGTATTTTCCTAAGACCACTCCATCGGAAGAAATAATTTCAGTAGCTAAGTTATTTTTTGGGCTTTCTAACTCCTCAAAAGTAGGTAGTTCTCCAAAAAAACCAATTGATGTTAGGTATAGAATAGTAAACAATAAAATGAAAGGGCTCAGTACAACTAACCAAATAGAAAAGACCTTTTGTTTTGTGTCAGTAATTTGCATTTATTCACTTTTTTGGATTCTAAAACCTACACTCATTATGCCGAATAACTTTTCAATTTTTGCCAAGTCACCGTAACGCATTGCTTGTTCAATCTCCACACGATAGGTGCCTATTTGATCAAAGGTTTCGGTTTTAAAATCACTTTTTAAATCCCAAATATCTCCAAGGCCACTACCTTTCCATCGACCATCTTTTTCAGCTAAAATACATTCGAGAGTATCTGTTAGTATGTTTCCGTCTGGCTGATGTGTGTGTATAAACAACCACAAGTTTGAATAGGCGTAATCACTGGAATGACGAATATTTATTTTTAAAACTTGTTCAGAAATCGTGTCCTGATTATTAAATTCAAATGATGGAACCGTATCGATACTCCACAAATTATTTTTAATGGTAATATTTTTTTCGTAAATCCTATTAGAGTCACACGAACTAAGTATACATGTTATGCTCAATATGAAAACTACGTACCTCATTGTTTTTTAGAATTTCTTTTATTAAATCTTCTTTTATTTGGTCGCTTTTTTTTCTTTTTTCTAGTATCAAATCGATTAATACTATCTTGGCCTACTACATTTTCATAATCGGTATCTCTGACCTCTTCGGTAATAGTAAACTGCTCTAGTTTATGAACTAAATTTCCTGATTTATTTTCCTGAATAATCTTTTTAACATCAGCCAATTCTAGTTCTACGATTGAGCCTGCATCTCTATCATCATAGGCGTACCACATTTTTCGTTGGAAAATATCCATTTTGACAAATGAGCAACTACCAGCTTTAGTTTTTAATTTTGTTTGAACGCTTGGAAACTCTTTTATGGCATCTACATAACTATCCAACTCAAAGTTCAAGCAACATTTTAGTTTACCACATTGTCCTGCTAGTTTTTGAGGGTTGATGGATAATTGTTGATATCTAGCAGCAGATGTGCTAACAGTTCTAAAGTCGGTTAGCCAAGAAGAGCAACACAACTCTCTGCCACAAGCACCAATTCCGCCCAATCTAGCAGACTCTTGTCTGGCCCCTATTTGCCTCATTTCAACTCGAATTTGAAACTGAGAGGATAGGTGTTTGATGAGTTCACGAAAATCAACTCTATTATTAGCTGTGTAGTAAAAAGTAGCTTTTGATTTATCGCCTTGGTATTCGACATCGCTAATTTTCATTTCTAAGCCTAGCTGAATCGCTATCTTTCTGGCACCGTGCATAGTTTTACTTTCTAATGAAGTAGCCTCTTTCCATTTTTCAATATCGTTTTCTTTGGCTTTTCTGTATATAACTTTTAAGTCTTCTAGTTTAGTGGAATTCAACTTTTTCTTCATCTGGAGTTTTGTCATTTCTCCAACTATTGAAACCACTCCAATATCATGACCCGACATCGACTCTACCGCTACAACATCACCTACAACCAAGGGCAGCTCGTTTTTGTTGAAAAAAAAGTCTTTTCTACTACCCTTAAATCTTACCTCTACACCTTTAAAGGTATCTTTAAATGAAGAATGTTGGATATTTGACAACCAGTCAAAAACGGATAATTGATTACATCCACCCGTACCACAATTTCCATTGTTTTTACACCCTCTTGGTAGTTCACTACCACACTTTTTTGTAGAACAGCCTTGGCAACCCATTGATACTATATTTTTCTATTGCAAAGTTAAATTTTTAACATGAAGTAAAACGACCAATTTTAATGATAAATCCATGAAAATAAATTTTGTATTTCCATTTCTTGAAATATGTTGGTGAGCTAATTCTAACTCTTCGATGATTTCTATCACATTATTTTGATGGATAAAAGGAGAAAAGTTTTTTGTAAAACCGATTTCTTCATCTCTTAGTTTTTGAATGTCAGAGTCGGCATAGTTTTGAATTAGACTTTCTCTTATCATATGCAAAGCATAATGTATAAACCCTTTTTGTTGTTCTCTTCCCCATCGGTTTATTAAATCCACCCAATTTGATAATTCAATAACCTTAGCTTTATAGCAAAGCCTCATCCAATTTTGAAATTCATTGGTGTTTTGGCTCAACTGCTCATTTCCTTTTATTATGCGAATTGCATTTCCAATATTACCTGAGGTTAGACGACTAATATCGTTTGCTTTATTTAACTCAATAGAAAATTTATCAACTAAAAACTGACTCAAAGTATTTTCATCACATTTATCAATTATTGTACTTTGAACCCTAGAATTAATAGTGTCTAAAAGTGATTCTGGTGAGGGCGTAAGTAGAAAAAAAACGGTTTTTTCTGGAGGCTCTTCAATAAGTTTCAGTAGTTTATTTGATGCAGCAGCGAGAAGTTTCTCAGCATGCCAAATAATGATGACCCTATAAGAGTTTTCGTATGTTTTCAACACGGTTTTTTTAGATAATTCCTGAGCTTCATTTACGCTTATAAAGCCTTGCTTATTTTCAACCCCAAGAATTGAGTACCAATCAGTTTCTGAAAGAAATGGGTTTTCTATCACCCCCTTTCTCCATTCTTGAATATAATGATCGCTGATAGGCTTAGTGTTTTTGCCTGTTGTTACCGGGAAAATAAAATGAGTATCAGGATGAATGAGCTTATCACTTTTGATACATGATGAACACTCTCCACATGAGTCGTTTTCTGTTTTTTGTTCACAAAATAGATATTGTGTAAAAGCAAGTGATATTGGTAATCCAGCCATTCCGTCTTCACTACAAAACAAATGAGCATGTCCTAAGCGGTTATTGTTAACAGCCTGAATGAGTTGGTGTTTTACCCGACTATTTGATGGAATGTCTTGAAATTTCATTAAAAAACGTAGCTTGATTCCAAAGGTAATGAATAAATTCTTTTACAATACTTCAATAAGATTTACATTTGCCAAAAACCAATTTTATGTCTCAATTAGATTCCTTTTCATTTTCTAAAAAACGTGTTTTAATTCGAGTAGATTTCAATGTGCCGCTCGATGCAAATTTTACAATAACCGACGATACTAGAATACGTGCAGCTATTCCTACTGTAAAAACAATAATAGATCAAGGCGGATCTGTAATTCTTATGTCACACAGAGGAAGACCAAAGGGGTTTGATGATGCTTTATCAATGCGTTATTTAGTAAATCATTTAAGTCATTTACTTTCTACAGAGGTAAAGTTTATTGATAAATGCATAGGCCAAAAGGTAGAAACATTAAGTCAATCACTTAAGCCTGGCCAGGTGTTACTCATTGAGAATCTTAGGTTTTATTCTGAGGAAACAAAAGGGGATGTTGCATTTGCAGAATCACTTTCAAAATTAGGAGATATCTATGTAAATGATGCCTTTGGCACAGCACATAGAGCTCACGCTTCAACAGCTATTATTGCACAGTTTTTTAAAGGTAAAAAATGCTTCGGTCATGTAATGGCTAATGAAATAAAAAACATTACTCGACTTACTAAAGAAGCAAAACAACCCTTTACGGCCATTATTGGTGGAGCAAAAGTATCTTCCAAAATAGATATCATTCTTCGTTTACTTGATGAGGTAAACAACCTAATTATTGGGGGTGGAATGACGTTTACTTTTGTAAAAGCAAGCGGAGGAAAGGTTGGTAATTCGCTTGTAGAAAATGATAAACTTGACTTAGCAGAAGAAATAATACAAAAGGCAAAAGAAAAAGGCGTAAACTTATTTATTCCAGTAGACTCTATTAATGCTGATCAGTTTGATAACGATGCCAATCAGTCTTATTCTTCCGTACGTGAAATACCAGATGGTTTTATGGGCTTAGATATTGGTCAAAAGACAGTTGAGCAGTTTAACGATGTAATATGTAATTCGCAAACAGTATTGTGGAATGGCCCAATGGGCGTATTTGAGATGGATAATTTTTCAAAAGGTACTGAGGCAGTGGCTAACTCATTGGTTAAAGCTACTGAAAATGGTGCCTACACCCTTGTTGGCGGTGGTGATTCTGTAGCAGCCATAAATAAATATAATTTATCTCAAAAAGTAAGCTATGTTTCTACAGGGGGAGGTGCTATGCTTGAATTTTTAGAAGGAAAAGTATTACCCGGCATTGCTGCGATTACGGAAGAGTAATTCGATTTTCTGCCTCATCCCATACCTTATTAGCTTCTTCAATGAGTGAGGTGCCATCTTTTACATCAGGAGCAATTGAAGGTATCATATTTGATACAGGCTTATATAAAACCGATTCAGTTTTTTGACTAACTGGAATAATATTCAGGTAAATATCAAACGTATTGATTATTAGAAGTAAAGCACTTAGAAAGAAGCCTGTTTTTATAACGCCGAACACACCGCCTAGTAACCTGCTAATTAATCCTAAAGCCACCAGCTTTACCAATCTATCTAACAGAAAGCCTATTAGTCTAATAATTAAAACTAAACCAATAAACATAGTCCCAAAAGCAACAATTGGCAAAAAAGTACTTTCAATTGATAAATAATCGATGATATAGGGGTGTAAATTATCAGCAAAATGAACTGCACCATAAATCCCCACTATTAATGCCAATAAGGAAGTTAATTCTTTAATAATCCCTTTTGAAAAGCCCTTATAAAGCCCCCAAAGTAAAGGAATGACAAGAATTATATCCAAATAGTTCATAAGACTTCAAAAGTAGTATTTTTGTGTTATGGATAGTGTTGAATTAAATTTAAAATGGAAAAAAGTAGTAGCTGAGTTAAACGACAGGTTTGATGATGATTTAGACTTACAAGCTATTTTATTTTTAATAGGTATTCAGGAGTTGGGCAAAGGTTATTTGAGTCTTAATAAGAATCAAAAGTTAGATGTTATACATATAGCTGTTTGTGCTTTATTAAGTCAATGGGGATATTACGAATTTAGTGGTCATGATAAAGACGGTTGGCCACATTGGGAAGCAACAGATAAATTACCCAACCTAAAACCATCTGAACAAGATAAGTTGATAAAAGAAGCAATTGTAGAATACTTTAATTAGTAGGTAGTATTTCAATGTCTTTATAAATGGTTTTTCCCCTAGTAAGTCGAATTACACTTTCACCATACAATAAAGTGTCATTAGAGGAAGACAGGGTGAATGCCGTAACATTCATCAAAGCTTCTAACTCAAACACATGTTCAGTTTGTCCGTTTTGATCGGATACTAAAGCGCTAACAACATTCGTTTGTGTTACACCTACAATTTCTTCCTGTGATAGTGTAACAGTTGCGTTAGAAACAGTGTTTCCTTGATTGTCGTAAACTGTTATAATCCCTTTTGTGGGGGGCTCTTTGTAGCATGATATAAATAATAAAGATAATAACAAAAGAAAGAGCGGCTGTCTAATTTTCATTTTATAAATGATTATTTGTTAATTTGCTTTTCAAATATACTAATTAAATGAAACGTACCATTGTCTTATTTGTAGCACTGTTCATTGCAGTTTCCAGCTTTTCACAAGAAAAACAAGTAAAAGTTAAAATTCAGACACAATATGGCGAGATGGTAGCTGTATTGTATAATGAAACACCACAACACAGAGATAATTTTCTAAAGCTAGTTAAAAATAGATTTTATGATGGTACTATTTTTCACCGAGTTATTCCCGGCTTTATGATTCAAGGGGGAGATCCGGCTTCTAAAAACAGACAGGCCAAAGAAAAAATAGGTAATGGAGGCCCCGGTTATACTATACCTGCAGAGTTTAATAAGGAACGATTTCATAAAAGAGGAGCTTTGGCAGCAGCAAGAATGCCAGACGCAGTAAACCCTAATAAAGAATCTTCAGGTTCTCAATTTTATATTGTTCAAGGTCAAGTGTTTGACAATCAACAACTTGATATGATGGAAAAACGAATGGGAGAAAAAATCGCACCATTTAAACGTAAAGCCTACATGAAAGACGGCGGAACACCTCATTTAGATGGCGGATATACTGTTTTTGGTGAACTCATTACAGGTTTGGACGTCATTTCAAAAATTTCAAACCTTAGAAGAGATAAAAACAACTTACCCTCAGAAAGAGTGGAAATGAAAATTACCATAATAAAATAAGATGCTAGAAAAAGCTCAAAAACTTTTACAAGAGATACATTCATTTCATCCTGAAACTGCTGAAGAATTAGAAGCGTTTAGAATTCAATATTTAGGTAAAAAGGGTATAATGAACGCTTTATTTGCTGATTTTAAGACTATCCCTAATGAACAAAAAAAAGAGTTTGGTCAAATTCTAAATCAGTTAAAACAGGCCATTCAACAAAAAATTGAAGATTCTAAGAAAGGGTTTTCACAAACGTCATCTAATTCTAGTGGACAAGACTTGACTAAACCCGTTACCATTGATCAATTGGGAAGCAGGCATCCATTATCTTTAGTTAAAAATGAGATTGTAGAAATCTTTAACCGAATTGGCTTTACTCTTTCTGACGGACCAGAAATTGAGGATGACTGGCATAATTTTACCGCCCTGAACCTACCTCAAGAACATCCAGCCAGAGATATGCAGGATACCTTCTTTATACAAACTAACCCCGATGTATTACTGAGAACACACACCTCGTCTGTTCAAGTCAGATATATGGAAAATAATAAGCCGCCTATTCGAACGCTATCTCCAGGAAGAGTATATAGAAATGAAGCTATTTCTGCTCGGGCACATTGTATTTTTCATCAGGTCGAGGGTTTATATATTGACGAGAAGGTATCTTTTGCTGACCTTAAACAAGTTCTACTCTATTTTGCAAAAGAGATGTTTGGTGAGCATACGGAAATTAGATTACGCCCTTCATATTTTCCGTTCACAGAGCCCAGTGCAGAGGTCGATGTTTCTTGTAATATATGTTCTGGCAAAGGGTGTAACGTCTGTAAATATACTGGCTATTTAGAAATATTAGGTTGCGGAATGGTAGACCCAAATGTATTAGCTAATTGCAATATTGACCCCAACAAGTACACCGGTTACGCATTTGGCATGGGAATAGAACGTATTGCCATGTTAAAATACCAAATAAAAGATTTGAGATTGTTTTTTGAGAATGATGTACGTTTTTTAAAGCAGTTTAAATCAACCCTTTAGTTGGCAGTACAATCCAAGAACAGTTTTTCATAACACACTAGCACAGCTTCTCAAGTGCCATCATTTAGCGTACAAACACAATATTCAGTTCCACATTAGATTAGACATGCTTTAAACACGACTAGTAAGGTTAAGTAGATTATTCTTTTCATCATTTTTAAAGCAATATTTATTTGTCTTTAAGGGGTCGGTCCTTAAACTGTTTTTGACAAGGAATACGCCATAGTTCTTCACTTTTTAATAAATCAAGAAATAGTTTGTCACTATTTCCGCCACCAAAAAGGTGTATTTCTTTAGTATTAAGGTTATTGGTTTTTTCTATCGAGGATACAATATCATTTTTATGGTATGTCGATTGAATTATACTGTTGGCTTTGACTCGATTTAATTGACGATCCCCAACATCAATACTAGGCACTCCATAAAGCGGGGCCTCTCTAACACCAGCACTACTATTACCTATAATGAATTGACAATGTTTTAGTAAAACCAAGAAGAATTCAAATCGTAGAGATGGAAAAGTAATAAATCTTGAATTATTTTCTAATCGTTCTAAGGCTTTGTTAATAACTGACGATCCCATATCATTATTAGGTCTTATGACAATGTAATTATTATTATCCTCTAAAACAGCATCAACCAGTTGATTGGCATACACCTCCATATTCGCTTCAGTTGTAACAGGGTGAAACATAAAAATACTGAACGATTGAAACGGAATATCATAATAGCTCAGAGCATCTTCTAAGCGGGGTAAGTTCTTTGAAAACATTATATCTACATCTGGAGAACCGATAACAAATATTTGATTTTCTATTTCTCCCATTTGTAGTAATCTTGTTTTAGCATTTTCATTGGCCACAAAATGGATATGACTAAGTTTACTAACAGAGTGTCTAATCAATTCATCAATGGTACCTGAAACCTCCCCCCCCTCAATGTGTCCAACTAAAATATTATTTAATGAACCAACAATAGCTCCTGCTAAGGTTTCAACTCTATCACCATGAACGACAATTAAGTCCACAGGATGTTCATTAATAAAAGCGGATAAACCTTGAATTGTTTTAGCAAGAGTTAAATCCATGCTCGATTCACTAGTGTGGTTTGAAAATTTATGAATATTAGAGAATCCAGATTTTACAATTTCATTGACTGTATACCCAAACTCATTTTGAAGATGCATTCCGGTAGCAAAAATGTGTACTTCAAAATTTTGACATTGACTACTAGTGCCAATTAACGATTTTAATTTACCAAAATCCGCTCGTGTTCCAGTAAGAAATACTATTTTCTTGATATCATTCAAAATCGTTCCAGTTTAACTGTTCGTCGTTATTTATATCTCTAGTAGCACATTTCCCTAAAATGGTGTTAAAATGCTCTGCTAATATTGGGCCAGTACCTGGTCGTTTTACCCAAATATTATTCATTGTTAGGGGTTCTCCTTTTGAAATAGCTTGTATTGAACATACTGTTGCAAATGCAAAGTCAATAGTTACTTGTTCTTCTTTGGCAGGGCCCTTTTTCCCACCCCGTTGTTGCCACAAGATATGACTTCCTTTAATTAACTCATTACAACTATTCTCATCCATTGAACAAACAATATCAGGTCCGGTTCTATGCATATGGTCTGTGAAATGACGTTCAAGAATTGATGCTCCAAGAGCCACTGCCCCAAAGCAAGCATGATTTGTAATAGTGTGGTCAGAAAGTCCAAAAACAGTATCGGGAAATGCGTTTTGAATATCGTTAAGCGCACCCAAACGTACTAGATTATTGGGAGTAGGGTAAAGGTTAGTGGTATGTAATAATGCATATTGAATCTCATGTTTTTTGAAAATACTAACCGCCTTTTCAATACTTTGAATAGTATTCATGCCTGTACTTAAAATTATCGGCTTACCGAATGATGCGATATGTTCTAGTAGAGGGTAGTTATTACATTCTCCAGAACCTATTTTATAGGCAGGCACATTCCACTTTTCCAAACGATTGGCAGCAGCTCTGGAAAACGGTGTACTGATGAATATCATTCCTTTAAATTCAACATATTTTTTAAGCGCCAGTTCTTCTTCCTCATTCAGGGCACACCGCTCCATTATATCATAGATAGAAACATCCGCATTGCCTGGAATAACTTTCTTGGCAGCTCCACTCATTTCATCTTCAACAATGTGGGTCTGATGCTTAACCATCTCAACACCTGCTCTGTGAGCAGCGTCTACCATTTCTTTAGCAAGATCTAAACTGCCTTCGTGGTTAATGCCGATTTCAGCAATTATCAAGGGGGGATAATCAGCCCCTATTTTTCTACCAGCTATTTCAATCATCATATTTATTTAAAATAAGTTCTGCCCAATCAAAGTCCAACTCTGAATCAATGTCGATGGTTGCAAATGGGTGGTCTACAACAACCGCAATGGGTTTTTCAGAAAGAATTTGGCCTTTTTTGATTAATTCAAAAGCACTAATATACAACAGACCATTTTCATAAAAAAGAGGAGATAAATCTTGACTTCTTTGACCAAAATGATAGGTTGAAGGGTTGAAAACAGTATGCTTAATTTCACCTAACTTACGCTTGTTTGTACTTACGCATAGAGAGGAATCGCCTTTAGCATTCTTTAACATATTGTAGCATTGTTCAAATAGATGTTTTGGCCTCATTGGATTAGTGGGTTGGAGCAAAGCCAGGTATTGATATGGTTTTTGAACGGTATTAGCCACATGTTGTAATACCTCAGCGGTGGAGGTGTCGTCTTGAGATAGCCCTGAGGGTCTATCCAAAACCATCACTTGATACTTGTTAGCAACTTTGACTATCTCTGGATCGTCTGTTGAAACTAAAATATCCTCAACAGAAACATTTTCTAAAGCATACTCAATACTATAGGCAATTAGCGGTTTTCCGTTTAATTGTTTGTAATTTTTTCCCGGCAAGCGTTTTGAGCCTTTACGGGCAGGAATAACTACCAGAATGTCCTTAAAAATATGACTCATTTAACACAAATCTAATATTTTTAAATGAGTTGATGATTTCATCCCTTTATTTAAAGGGATGTCTCTGCACCCATCGTTTTGGTTTTATATTTTGTAGAATAGGTTTTAACAGATATCTTACCACTGGGCTTTTTATATAAATATAGATGAAGGATCGCTTAGGTTCAGCCCCAACGTTACTTTTAAATTCGGCGGCAGTTCGCCCAAATACAATTGCTTTTTTCTGTAACGCAATACCGTGTTTTATACTTTCGATGAGTATGCGTTCGTATAAACTATAAGCTTTACTGAATTCATAGTCTAAGCCAATAAAATAGGAGTAAAGGGTGTTTTTATCTTCAATTTCGGATGAAAAGCCAATCATTTTTTCCTTTAAGAAATAACCATATACTTTACATTTTGGAAAGTCAAGCTCAATCAATTGTTGGAAAGTGTTGGTGTTGAAGGTAATCGCTCCAAAGGAGGACCTCCCTTGAACATTAAAAAATAGTTCTTGAATGGTTGTTTTGTATGTTTTCAAATCGCTCTTTGACAGTAGTCTAATATCAATTTCTTGACTTTTTTTCATGACCACCTTTTGTCGTACTCGATATTTCTTTTTTAACGATTGGGTGTAATCACTAATCGTTTTCCACATAGGATTAATAGGTAGTACCATATCTTCCTCCACTTCAACTTTTATCATATTAGGGATTACTGATATAGGGTTTTCTATTTTTAAAGTAGAGAAAAAATGATCGGGGATGATAAATTTGTTTATGTTTCGTTCCTGGCTAATTTTTTCTATTAAGGAAACTATCACTTCTTCTTTCGAACTTAACATTTTAGCGCTTACGTTTTGAATATTTGTTATCAGCCCATTGCCTAGTCCAACAACTCTTATTTTTAGTAAACTCATGATGAAACTAATGATACCTCTACCTAACTTATTCCTTTTTTGATAAGTGATTATCCTATTACCATTTAAACCAAACTCTTGTGCATAACCAGCTAGTCGGTTGGTTTTATTGTCTAGCAGATAGAATAAGTGTGTTACGTTTTCTTGATGCGATTGTTCAAAGGCTTGTTTAAACGAAAGCCAAAGGAAAGGGTTTTCATTTACAATAGTATTCCATTGTTTTGCATCAATAGATTCGGATTTAGTATATAGCTTGACCACCAAATAGTGAAATTAATTTCGGCACAAAAATAGACTTTATTTTAAGCTAATTTTATAGAAAAACAGTTAGAGCATCTTCGATACGTGTGGAGTAGCAAGGTGACAACTGCTCTTGTTTCATACGCCATTTCCGTTGACTGCCTTGTATGGCTAAACGAACTTTTTCTCGACCCACACGATCATTGATACTATCTAAGGCCGTCATTATAGCTTGTTGTTTTTTACGATCTACATGGTCGAATAAGCTCAGTTGCTGTTGTTTTTGGGGAACGATATCGCCAATAATAACGCCTGCTTTCTTATAGCGATAATTAGGGCGATATATTTTATTAAGGGCCTGTATTGCTAAGCGAACAACCTCCATAGAGTCGTTGGTTGGAGTATCTAATGTTATAGACGTAACCCCTTTGTATTGTTTGTCGCTTGGTTTAAACGGATTAGTATGAATGAATACGCTAACTCGTGTTGTACAGCTTTTTTGTTTGCGAAGTTTATAAGCACAGTTACTAGCATAATTACTAACAGCCTCTTTCAGTTCATCAATAGTAGTTATACTTTTACTAAAAGAACGAGAAGTACAAATATTCTTTTTTCGACTAGCATTTTGTTCAATAGGAAAACAAGGTGTCCCTTTAAGCTCCTTAACCATTCTTAGTCCTACCACTGATAAGCGTCGCTTAATCCAGCTATCATCAGCACGACATAAATCATATGCACTATTAATCCCCATGTTTTTCAACATACGCCCATGGCGTCGCCCTACACCCCACAACTCTTCTACTGGCAACCATTTTAGAGCACGGTCGATAAGAGCGGGTTCTTGCAAGACAAACACACCTGACGAGGTATATTTTTTAGCAATCAGTCCAGCCACTTTACACAGGGTTTTGGTGGGAGCAATACCAATAGAAATTGGAATACCGGTATACTGTTTGACTTTTTGTTTTAGAGCGATTCCTTTTTCTAAAGGGCTACCTTCTCCTGAAAAATCCATAAAGGCTTCATCAATAGAATATACCTCCATAGCTTTCACCTCTTGCTGAATAGTACTCATGACTCGCTTTGATAAATCGCCATATAATGTAAAGTTGGATGAAAATAGTTGAATATCGTACTGTTTTATCAGCTTTTTTAGCTGAAATACGGGTACCCCCATTTTTATCCCTAGAGCTTTAGCTTGGTTGCTACGAGCAATTACGCAGCCATCATTATTAGAGAGTACCAGAATAGGCTTGCCTTCCAGTTTAGGCTGAAAGACACGCTCACAAGAAGCATAGAAATTATTACAATCAGCGAGTGCTAGCATTGGCCTTGTGTATAATAAAAGTCACTACACCCCAAACTTGAAAGTCCATTTCTTGTGTGATTTTTACCGGCCGATAATTATCATTGGCAGGAATGAGGAATAGCTCATTGTCATTTTTCTTTATACGCTTTACTGTAAATTCTCCATTTACAACCGCTAGTACTATGTCGTTATTTTTTGGTGTCAACGCTCTATCAACGACCATTACATCATGACTTTGTATACCAGCATCTATCATTGAATCCCCAACGGCACGTACACAAAAAGTAGCTGAAGGATGCTGAACCAAGTAGTCGTGTAGGTTGAGATCCATGTCTAAATAATCATCGGCAGGGGACGGAAAGCCTGCAGGAACAGTGTCACCATACAACGGAACATCGTTCAAATCAACATCTTCAATAGTATAAAATTGAAGCTTTTTATCTGTATTAAGGTATTTAAACTTCACTTGTTAGGGTTATGAAAGCATAAAATTAACTCAAAAAAACACTAAAAATAGCCTTTGGCATATTTTTTTTATTTCACTAATTACTAGAAGAAATAGAAAAAAATAATGGAATGTATAGACAATTAATTGAAAAGTTATACAAAAATTATATATGTTTGTACCACTAACTATTAAAAATAACAAGTTATGCTATTAGAAATTCAAGCGATGAGTCCAACTGATTATGTTGGCTTTACGTTTTTCATCGGCTACATGGCTATGTTTGCCGCATCAGTATTTTTCTTCGTCGAAAGAGGAAGTGTAAATGATAAGTGGAAACTATCATTATTAATCTCAGGTTTAATTACGGGTATTGCAGCAGTTCACTACTTCTACATGCGTGATTATTACCTAGCAACTGGGGATAACCCAACATTTTTTAGATATGTAGACTGGACATTGACAGTTCCATTAATGTGTGTAGAGTTTTATCTACTAACAAGAGCTGCTGGAGCAACCAAGAGTCTATTATGGAAATTAATCATTGCTTCTGTATGGATGCTAGTAGCCGGTTATATCGGTGAGTCATTTAACCCAGAAGGTGGTGATACTGCACATTCAGTAACATGGGGTGTATTATCAACTATTGGTTATATCTACATATTGTACGCAGCTTGGTTTGGTGAAGTAGCACAGTTGGCTGAAAAGAGTGAATCTGAAGTAGTCAAAAAAGGTGTACGTACACTAGCTTGGTTTGTATTAGTCGGATGGGCAATCTATCCAATTGGATACATGTGTATGGATGGTGGATGGTTAAACACAGCATTAGGCTGGGGATCTGAGAATGTAGATCTTTGGTATAACATTGCTGATGCTATCAACAAAATTGGTTTTGGTTTAGTGGTATATAATATAGCTGTCACAGAATCAAAATAATCGTCAATCTATTTTTTGGTTAATAAAAGCAGGCTGGATATCAATTCGGCCTGCTTTTATTTTATAACAAAACAGATGAACCGCTTTACATTTATATTTCTGACTTGTATTTATGCTTTATTCTTAGTTTATCAAGCATTTATAGAAATACCTTTAGAGCATCAGCTAATTGCGGCATCATTATTTATTTTATTATTTGGTATTCCACATGGTGCAATTGATCATGTATTATTTTTTCGCAAAAGAAAAATGTCAACCTTAAAGTTTTATACATTATATCTCGGCCTTATTGTCTGTTTTGTTGGCTTATGGTTCTGGCAACCCTTAATGAGTTTTGTGTTGTTTTTACTATTATCTGCCTACCATTTTGGAGAATCTCAACTGGTTGATATTAAGCAATTACGGCTAAGGAATAAACCATTAATATATTTCAACTGGGGCATGGCATTGCTAGCCACTTTGATGTATTATAATATTAGCGAACTGAAGGAAATAACTACCATTTTTCAGGATACAGTGAGCTTCAATTCTATTTATAATGAACGGCTCATGTTTTGGTTTTTTCTATTTACTAATATATTGAATATCGCGACTTTATCTTTTCTTTTTTATACCAATAAACTGACTAGTCGCCGGTTTTCTTCAGAACTATTTTTGATAGCCTTAATACATTTGACCTTTTTCTTATTCCCTTTTATAATTGGCTTCTCGCTCTATTTTGTGGTACTACATTCTATTGTAGTAATGCACCAAGAATATATGTTCTTTAAATCCGAAAATGAGTCATTTTCTGTTTTTGAATTTATAAAGCTTCTATTGCCTTACTCAGTATTAAGTATCGTCTTTACAGCATTATTACTTTCATTGTCTTACTGGGGGATAATTAATATTTCCGTCCCTTTCTTGGCAATAATAATAATCTCAGTCATCACTCTACCACATGCTATTGTAATGACTATATTTTACAGTAAGTAAATAGTTACTTGTCAAGATGACGACTTAGGACTTTCTCTAGCTTTCTATCGCTGGTACCTCCCCAGTGTTCTATTACTTCGCCTTCGTTGTAGAGGTAGAAGTAAGGAAAATACGGGGGTCTAATTTCTTCAGGCATATCTTCTTGCATGATGTGTCTGAATCCTAAAGATCGCTTTTCGGCTTCTTTTTTAACGATTGGCTCAAAGGTTTTGCAGGGACCACACCCCTCTTTTTTTATCATTACAATTTCCATAATATACCGTATTTAATTTGAAAAAACAGTTGGTACAAAAATACGAAATAGTAATCTATTTATTGGCAATTTTTACAAAGACCAAAAACGTTTAACTCAGTTTTCTTAATCCTAAAACCATCTAAGTTAACAGGCATAACAGCAGATTCAATACAGAGCGTGTCTTCACAGTCAGAGCAGTGAAAGTGAAAGTGTTCATGATGGTGCCCTGAATCATTGCAGGCCTCCTTACATAATGCATATTTTTTGTCGTGAGGCAAAATAATTTCGTGTAGAATACCTTTACTTACAAATAATTTTAATGTTCTGTAGAGTGTTATTCTATCATACTCACCCAGCTTTTGCTCTATTTCCTTACTATTTTGAGCAGCAGATTTTTGATTAAAGGTATCTAGAACACGCTGACGAAATGGAGTTATTCTAACATTAGCACTTTTCATAGTATAAAGATAATTAAAATAGACTATATTTGCAACATTGTTGCAAAAAAATATGGGTAGACTTTTATTATTTTTTCTTTTACCTTCTTACACTATAGCTCAAACGCTTGGTATTGTTACAAACGAAAACAATCAGCCATTAAGCGGGGTTGAAGTTATAATTATGTCAACAGCAACACAAGTTGAAACGGACGATAAGGGAACATTCTCAATTGATAATAGTACCCCAAAGCGGTCGGTACTATACTTCAGTAAAGAGGGTTATAAAAGTCAAACTATACCATTTGTAGCTAATGATAAATTCGAAATAACACTTTCAGAACTACACGTCAACATAGATGAAGTTGAGGTTTCTTCTATAAACAATAAACTATCATCTAATCAGACATTAAATATACAATCTAAAAAAATGACTCAATTAAATGCGAGTTCATTTAACTTGGTTGAAAGCTTATCTAAAATTAGTGGTGTTGAGCAACAAACTACTGGTAATGGCATTCAAAAGGTAGTGGTTAGAGGGTTGTCTGGAACCCGAGTAGTGACCTTGATGAATGGCACAAGAATAGAAAACCAACAATGGGGTACTGATCACGGTATTGGCGTAACTGACCTTGGCATAGGTAAAGTAGAACTAGTTAAAGGTCCAGCCTCAATTATTTTTGGTGCTGACGCTCTAGGGGGAGCACTCTATTTATCGGACGAAAGCTTTAACAATAACAAACCGTTAGAAACCAAAATAATCACTCAATTTGAGTCAGCTTCAATGCTTATAAACAATCAAATTGGTCTGAAGTGGTCTAATAAAGCTATAAAAAACAATACACTAATCGAATATGGTTCGGTGGCTGACTATAGACTGCCTGATAAAACCTATTTATTTAATTCCCGTTATTCACAAATGGCCTTTAAGACAGCCTTAGGTTACAATACTGACAAATGGGTGATGAATTTGCGGTACCAATACAACCAAAATACAATGGGAATTCCTGCTCATTCTCACGATACAGAGCCAACGTTAGACCAGCTCACCTCCAGTTCTCAAAATAGATATCCTACTCGGCCAACTCAATTTAACGCCCTTCATTTATTAAATATTGAGAATAGCATATATTTTTCTAATAGTACACTAAAAGTAATATTAGCTAACTCTAACAATCGACTCGAAGAGTTTGAAGCATGGACTGTACCAGAAATAGACGTTTATTTAAATTCTTCTCAGCTAAATTTACTATACTCAAAACCTCTTTCTAAGTATCTAAAATGGACAATAGGTTCACAGTCTGGATTACAGCTAAACCTAAATCAACCCGCCAGAACACAACTCATTGCTAATACTAAAACTACCGATTTAGGCCTTTATTCCTTGTTAGAATACAGTTCAAAAAGTCACCTTTCTTCACAAATTGCTATCAGAATAGATAACCGAAAAATAGACTTACAAGACGGTTCCTTTTCTAAGGATTACAAGGCCATTAGCTTATCGTTAGGTTTAGCTAAGCAATGGGAAGAACATCATGTGCGAATGAGTTATTCGTCAGCCTTCAGAACACCACATTTTTATGAGCTATTAGCAAACGGTGTACACCATGCCACCAGAAGGTATGAAATTGGCGATAAAGATTTAAATATTGAAAAAGGTAATCAAATAGACTTTAGTTATGAGTGGACTGGCCACCATTTAGGTTTTATTATCAATCCTTTTTATCATTCCATCAGCGATTTCATTACTCTAAACCCTTTGGATAGTACTATAAAAAATGTACCCGTTTTCCGCTATGAACAACTCGATAATGTTGAATTGAAAGGGGTAGAGTTAAACATTCATTTCCACCCCCATTTTGCTCATCAATTACATTTTGATATTGGGTTGAGTTTGTTGGAAGGAAAGTCAAAAGACGGCAACTTCTTATCCTATATGCCCGCCAATAATACACAATCAACAGTAAGGTATTTATTCAGTAAAAGACACAAAAAAATGCAATTAAAAACAGTATTCATGGAACACGCCTTTCACATGGCACAACAGAATACGGCTATAAACGAAAAGCCTAGTGAAGCTTATCACTTAGTAGACGGTGGGTTGACTTTTTCATTTTATAAAAACCCTTTATTTAATTTAACACTTGGGGTTAAAAATATTTTCAATGAAAGTTATGTTCCCCACCTGTCAAATTTAAAACCCTACATTATTCCCAACCAGGGAAGATCATATTTTATTAAACTAATTACTAATCTTTAAATTTATACAAATGAAGAAATTATCATTAATCTTATTTATTGGGGTACTATTTGCTTGTTCTGATAGTGACGAATGTCATGACTGCCATATTGCTTGGGAAAATGCTCAAGGTCAAGAGGTTGAAGTAGAATTAGGAGAGTTCTGCGGTGCCCAGCTTTCAGACTTGGAAAGTAATGGAGACACATTGGCTGAGCCAACCGTTGTTGGAATGGATACTGTACCTGCCGGTTACTACCCTGGTTCGTCTATTCATTGCGAAGAGCACGATCACGCTCACTAAAATAAGTAACAATTTTAAAAAAGCTTATTCGTTTTGAATAAGCTTTTTTTTTTTTTAAAAACCTTATTTTTGCACCCATGAAACAAATTCTTTTACTTTTCCTTTTCTCGATTACTACTATAGCTTTTAGCCAACCACCTAATATGGGTGGATTTGGAGGTAAAAATGCAGCTATGCATACTGGACAAATTAGCGGTAAGCTAGTCGATGCCGACTCGGGACAAGAGTTAGCCTTTGCCAACGTACGACTTTTTAGAAGTAATGATATTTTAATGGAAGGAACTATTACTGATGAAAAAGGCGGGTTTCAGTTCAATAACCTAGGTTTGGCAAATTATTATTTCCTTGTGAATTACATAGGATATGAGCAAATGCGCGTTGAAGTATCATTAAATAAAAATAAAACGTTTGTATTTCTCAAAAAGATAAAAGTTGAACCATCGGCAGTAAATCTTAAAGAAATTACTATAAATGAGGATCGCCCTGTTTATGAAAGTAAGATGGAAAAAATTGTTTACAACGCAGAAAATGATGTTAACGAAGGGCTCGATGATGCTACAGATGTATTACGAAAAACACCTTTACTTTCAGTAGATTTAGAGGGTAACGTTAATTTAAGAGGCTCATCAAATATTAAGTTTTTAGTTAACGGAAAAGAATCTTCCTTTTTTTCCAATGACGCATCAGACGCACTACAGATGATACCTGCCGAGCAAGTAAAAAGTGTAGAAGTTATAACAAGCCCAACCGCTAAATACGACGGTGAAGGTGCTGCTGGTATTATTAATATTATCACTCAACAAAAGAAAATATCTGGTTTTAAAAGTACCATCAATGGGTCATTCGGGACACGAGTTAACAAACAATCACTAGATCTAAACTATGGAAAAGGTAAGTTTGGTTTCTCAGCTAGAGCTAGAGTACGTTACGGCTGGCCATTGGGTGGAGAGCAAACCTATCACCGATTAAATTATAGCGATAACACAACGCTAACTAAAAACGCTAAAACAAAGGGCCAGTGGATTGGTTTTGGAGGAACCTCAGAAATGTTTTATGATATAAACCCATATAATAGCGTAATATCTAGTGTCCAATTTAGAGGAAACAGACAAACCAACAAAGAATGGGCCAGAGATAGCCTATACGACTCGATCTTAGATAATGTTTTTTTAGATGAATTAGCTTATCAAATTGATGATACAACGCGTTATTCTGATTCCAAAAACCTATCATTAGGCTACGAATGGACGACCGATTACATTAAAAAGTTTGCTAATCATGAGGATAGAGAATTACGAATTGCCTTTCAATTAGGCGGAGATGTTTCCGATCAAGACAATTACGTGTATCAAAATTATATTTCAGCTAGTCCTACAGACAGTATCATTAATAAAAATGATGGCAGCCCACTATCTTACACCTATCAATTAGACTATACACATCCCTTCAAAGATAAGCATACCCTAGAGGTTGGCGCTAAGTACATTAATAGAAATTACCTTAATAATTATTCTACCTTTCAAAATGTGTACATACAGCCTTATGAACAATTTGATTACACTCAAAATGTAGCTTCTCTTTACCTTTCAACCAAATGGCAGCTAACAAAGGATTGGGGAGCGGTAATAGGGCTGAGGGCTGAAAACACCTATATTTCTGGAGTTTGGAATTCGCAAGAAAATGGGCAGTGGGCTATGAATAACAAAGGCAGTTTTGAAAATGAATATACCACCTTATTGCCTAGCTTTATTCTAAGTAAGAAAATTGATATGATGAAGTCCATGAAAGCTAGTTATAGCAAACGTATTTTCAGACCAGGAATGCGTTATATTAATCCAAACTCATCTTATACGGACATTTATACCCAGGAAGAAGGAAATCCATATTTAAGTCCTGAGTTAATTCATCAAGTTGAAGTAGGCTATAATAGTTTTGCCAGAAAATATAAGGGTAGTTATTACCTTTTTGCCAAGCAGTCTTATGACCTTATTGAGTCAAATGTGAGGTTAAACGGCGATACAGTAATTACATCCTATCGAAATATTGGCGAAAATCTTTCTGTTGGACTAAACTATTATGGATCAATAAGCCTGGGGGATGCTAACTTAAGAGCAGGGTTTAATTTATATACTTATCAAACTACTTCAGAAGATTTAGGCCGCATACTAATAAACTGGAATATGGGCGGAAATTATGATTTGGGGAAAGGCTATAAAGCAGAGACGTTTGGCTTTTTTAGACCACCAAATCAAACGGCTCAAGGATATGTTCCAGGATTTTCAATGTTCTCCATAGGACTTAAGAAAGACTTCAGTAACAAACGAGGCTCTTTAGGCCTACGATTTATTGAACCATTTAAAAAATACAAATCGTTTGAAACTAATTTAGAAGGTGACGACTTCCTTGTTTACAGCAATAGAAACGTAGTTTTTCGCTCCATAGGGATAAGTTTCAAATACACCTTTGGAGAATTGAGATTTGATGCTATCAAAGACCGAAATAATATCAAAAACGATGATATTAAAGACGGTGGTGGTGATAGCGGAGGTCAATTCTAGTATAAATCCATTAAATACCTGATAAGGTCAGTAGTAGTAACTATTCCTACCAGCTCTTCCCCATCTAACACAGGTAAAGAATGAAATTCGCTAGTAGCCAAGATGTCAGCCACATCGTAGATAGTATTATCTTTTTGAATGACTATAAGGTTTTTTGTCATGACCTGCTCAATGCTTAACTCATCATAAATGACAGTGGTTAGTTCATCCCCATCGACAGTATTTACAAAAGAAATTTTTTGCAAATCAATCTTACTCAACATACCTATCACTGTTTTTCCGCTAACTACTGGAATATGCCGAATGTTATTTTCTGTTAAAATTTTATCAACTTCACTAAGTGTTTGAGTCGTATTTACCGTTACAATATCAGTCGTCATAATTTTAGATACAGGAGTTCGTTTTTTCATGTGTTTGGTCTTACATTTAGTTAATAAGTGGCAAGGTAGACATATTCATTTCCATGACTTATGATTTCAATCACATCTTTAAACAAACATTTTTAGGTTCGGTAAAAAATTCTAATGATTTAAAACCACCTTCTCTACCAAGGCCTGAGTTTTTCATTCCACCGAAGGGAATTCTTAGGTCTCTCATCATCCATGTATTTAGCCAAACTAAGCCAGAATCGATAGCCGCTGCCATTCGATGCCCTCTGCTAATATCAGATGTAAAAATACTTGCTGCTAAACCATAAGGCGTGCTATTTGCCATTTCAATAACTTCCTGCTCAGATGAAAAGGGCATAATGCTAACTACAGGGCCAAAAATTTCATCTTGATTAGTTTGACAGTTATGACTTAAACCTTCAATAACCGTTGGTGCTATATAATAGCCATTTTTCAAATCATCTTCTAGTACAATACGATTTCCACCACATAATATTTGTCCTCCTTCTTTTTTAGCTAATTCAATTTTTTCCAAAATCTTTTCCATATGTTCTTTTGAAACTATGGCTCCTAAATCGTATTCCTCTTTCGGATTACCTACGGTCAACGCTTTAGCCTTTTCTACAAATTTTTGCTTGAAAGTATCGTAGATAGAAGCCTCTACAAATAGTCTAGAGCCGCACAAGCATATTTGACCTTGGTTTCTAAATGCTGCTTTAATAGCCATATCCAAAGCGTCATCCAAATTAGCATCAGAAAATACGATAGTCGGGTTTTTTCCACCCAGTTCTAAGGACAATTTTTTAAACATTGGGGCTACAACCTGTGCAATTTTTGCACCAGTAACAGTTCCGCCAGTAAATGAAATCACCGGTGTGTCGGGGTGGCTACTTATAGCTGCACCTACCTTATGCCCATAGCCATGAACAATATTTAAAACACCTTTAGGAAAGTTAATTTCTTGACAGACTTCACCTAAAAGATAAGCCGTATAGGGTGTTATTTCAGAAGGCTTGGCCACTACTGTATTTCCAGCAGCTAATGCAGGAGCAATTTTCCAAGTTAGAAGGTACAATGGTAAATTCCAAGGGGAGATACAACCAACAACCCCTATTGGCTGCCTCAAAGTGTAATTGATGGCTTTACCATCCATTTCATGCAATTGTGAAGAAAAATGTAAAGAGGCTGTAGCAAAAAACCTAAAATTCTCTGACGCCCTGGGAATATCTACTTGTTTGGCCAGCCATTCAGGCTTTCCATTATCCTTACTTTCAGCAATCACAAATTCATCAAAACGAGCTGCTATACCGTCGGCCAGTCGCATGAGGTGATCGTGACGTTCTTGTTTACTTAGTTTACTCCATATCGGAAACGCCTGTTTTGCTGCTCGTACAGCTTTTTCAACATCTGACTCATCGCTATCAGGAATTTGTGAAAATACTAGACCGTTGATAGGGCTTTCATTATTAATGTATTGCTTTGAAATCGGCTCAACTTGTTGGCCATCAATATAATTAAATACTGTTTTCATAATTAAATTTATAAAGTCCCTGTCCTACCTCCATCGACAGGAAGATTAATACCATTGATATAGCTGGCAGCCGGTGAACATAAAAAAGCAATAGCATTAGCTACTTCTTCAGCCTCACCGAAACGCTGGGCAGGAACCGTTGAAAGCATAAGTTGTGCAACGGCATCTTCTGTTTTATGTTGAGCCTTAGCCTTTTTACTGATAAGTGTTTTTAGTCTATTGGTATTTGTAAAGCCTGGCAAGACATTATTCACAGTAATGCCGTGTTCGCCTAGCTCATTTGCCATTGTTTTGGCCCAACTTGCTACAGCACCACGAATAGTATTTGAAACACCCAAACCGTTTATAGGTACTTTTACTGACGTTGAAATAATATTGATAATTCTTCCATAACAGCTCGTTTGCATAGTTTTCAGTACCGCTTGTGTTAGTAATTGATTACATAGCAGATGCATAGAAAATGCTTTTTCAAATTCGATAAGTTGAGCGTTTTTGATTGGCCCGCCGGCTGGTCCACCCGTATTGTTTATCAAAATATGAATAGGTAATCTCTCTATAGTATTAGCTACTTTTTTTACACTTTCGATAGCTGAAAAATCAGCACATAAATACTGGTGTTTTTGGCCATTAGCAGTATTCAGTGTTGGTAAGATAGCCTGTAGTTTATTTTCATCGCGAGCCAGTAACCAAATAGTAGCTCCCAAATCCGCTAAGGCATGCGCAGTTGCTAAGCCTATACCCTGAGTACTTCCACAAACCAGAGCGTTTTTATTAGATAAGTCTAAATTCATGAAGTCAAAAATAGCCAAATTTGTGTAAATTGCTGATCAAATCAAAGATCGAACTTATGGCGTTCAAACATCCCTTTAACTTACATCAATGGATTAATGATAATCGAGACTTACTCAAACCACCAGTTGGCAATAAGAATTTGTACCTAAATTCAGGAGACTATATTGTAATGGTTGTAGGTGGTCCAAACTCCAGAAAAGATTATCATTACAACGAAACAGAAGAATTATTCTATCAATTAGAAGGTGATATAATTGTCAAAATACAAGACGAAGGCAAAGCGGTAGAAATACCTGTAAAAGAAGGAGAAATTTTTCTCTTACCGGCCAAAGTTCCCCATTCTCCAATTCGACCTGCTGGTTCTGTCGGTTTAGTTATTGAAAGAAAACGAAAAGCAACAGATAAAGATGGGTTGATGTGGTTTTCTGATACGGCTAATCACTTACTTTATGAAGAGTATTTTCATTTAACTAATATCGAAAAAGATTTTTTACCTGTTTTTAAGCGTTTTTATACTAATAAAAAGCTCAGAACCTGTCCCGTTACAGGGGAGGTAATGGAAGCAGATTCAAGATATATTTAAGCAACAGGATGCGAATAAACGGACATGGACATATCTTGCCAGAACCTCATCAGGTTCCAGAGTTTATGAAAAGAAAAAAACTTTTTTGGATTGATGAGGACAAATCTTATATGCGACAAGGCAATTGGTCAAGACCTATCAATGATTCGAGCTTTTTTATTGATGGTAAACTAGAGTGGATGAAGCAATTTGATATCGACCACGCCGTAATGCTGTGTTTGTCACAACTATACTGTAATGGGTGGAAAAAACAAGATTGTATTGATGGTATTCGTTTTCAAAATGATTTTAACGCTTCCGTACAAAGTGAGTATCGAGAAAAATTTACTTGTGGCTTTGTTGTTCAGCCATTATACCTGCAACAAGCCCTTAAAGAATTAGATAGATGCGTTAATGAGTTAGGCTTAAAAGTATTGTGCTTACCAACACATTTTTTAAATTCTAAAGGCGAGTGGCTTTCGGTGGCAGAAGCTGAAGTGGATCCTTTATTTGAATTAGCCAATGACTATGGTTTAGCGGTTCAAATACATCCATACGATGGGGAAAAAATGATAGCCCTTAAAAATCAGTATTGGCGTTTCCATTTAGTTTGGATGATGGCTCAGTGTGCGGACACCTTACACCTTTTTACCCTTAGAGATTTACCAAATAAATTTCCTAACATAAGAACCAGTTTTGCCCATGGCGGTATGTTGGGTATTGCCAATTACGGTAGAAGGATACAAGGATTTGACGGAAGGCCAGATATATTTCAAGAATTGGAAGACCCTAGAAAAACTCTGGGTCATAAAAACCTTTTCTTTGACACCCTTGTTCATGATTCGTATACGCTGGATTTACTTAAAAAGCGAGTAGGTGTTAGTCAAATAATTATGGGCTTAGATGACCCATTTCCTTTAGGTGAAAAAGAAGGGGTAGGCACCTCGTACCCTGGCAGAGTGTTAGATTATGCTATTGAAATTGGTGATTTGACCCAACAAGATGGTGAGGACATTTGGTATAAAAATGTTCTTAGTTGGTTGGGTATTAAAGAAACAGACTTTTTATAATAAATGAATTACATTTGCGATTCAAAAATTAGCCCTATTCATGAGTGATGCCATTAAGCACGAATGCGGAGTTGCTTTCTTAAGACTTCGAAAACCACTAGCCTATTATGCAGAAAAATATGGCACACCATTATACGGTATCAACAAGATGTGCTTGTTAATGGAAAAACAACACAATAGAGGACAGGATGGGGCAGGTTTAGCAACAATTAAATTAGATGTATCTCAAGGAAATCGATACATTAGTCGTCATCGTTCTAACGACAGTAAACCCATACAAAGCTTGTTTGATTATATTAATAAACGCTTTGTAGAATTACAAAATAACGATCCAGAAAAGTTCAAAGATATTCAGTGGTTACAAGAAAATTTAGCGTTTACTGGTGAGGTCCTTTTAGGTCATTTGAGATATGGTACCTATGGTGGAAATGGCATAGAACAATGTCATCCCTTTTTACGTCAGAGCAATTGGCGTACGCGTAGTTTGGTTTTAGCTGGTAACTTCAATATGACCAATGTTGATGAGTTGTTTAACCAGTTAGTAGAATTAGGTCAACATCCTAAAGAAAAAGCCGATACCGTAACCATTTTGGAGCGTATAGGCCATTTTATGGATGTAGAAAACGATAGAATTTATTACGATCAAAAAGACAACTATAGTAAGAAAGAAATTTCAGCTGTTATTGCCAAAGAAATGAATGTTGAGCAGGTGCTCATTAATTCTTCAAAGCATTGGGATGGTGGTTATGTGATGAGTGGTATTATTGGTCACGGTGACGCTTTTGTGTTACGAGATCCTTCAGGTATTCGCCCTGCTTTTTATTATACCGATGACGAAATAGTGGTAGCTACATCTGAAAGACCAGTTATTCAAACTGCCTTTAATGTACCAATAGAGAGCATACAAGAAGTAAAGCCCGGCCATGCCTTAGTTGTCAAGCGCGATGGTAGTTTTAAGGAGGTAGAAATTATACCACAATTAGAGCGAAAGGCTTGTTCTTTTGAACGTATTTATTTTTCTAGAGGCAACGATAAAGACATCTATAATGAACGTTTACAGTTGGGAAAAAACCTTTGCCAAGCCATTTTAAAGGATCTTAATAATGACCTTAAAAACAGCGTATTTTCATACATTCCCAATACTGCTGAGGTTTCCTATTATGGTGTTTTAAAAGGTATGAACAAAGCCCTAAATCAGCAAAAGGCTAAAGCTATTCTAAGTTTGCAAAACCCATCAACTGAAGCTATAGAAGATATTATGTCAGAACGGGTAAGAGCAGAGAAAATAGCAATTAAGGACGCTAAATTAAGAACCTTTATTACCCAAGATGACAGCCGTGACGACTTAGTCACTCACGTTTATGACATTACCTACGGGACGGTACAACCTACTGATAATTTGGTGATGATTGACGATAGTATCGTTAGAGGAACGACCTTAAAGCAAAGTATCTTACGAATATTAGACAGGTTACATCCAAAGAAAATTGTAATTGTGTCTTCAGCACCACAAATCCGTTATCCCGATTGCTATGGTATCGACATGGCCAAATTGGGCGACTTTATTGCTTTTCAAGCCGCTATTGCCCTATTGAAAGAAAGTGGTCAAGAAAATATTATTGAAGAGGTATATCAACAGTGCCTAACGGCCCTAAAAGACCCATCCTCTGATACTGAAAATCATGTTAAGGCTATATATAAACCTTTCAGTGCCATTCAGATATCAGAAAAGATTGCTCAATTGTTACGACCCAAAGAAATACAGGCTGAAGTAAGTATTATCTATCAAACAATTGAAGATTTACATGACTCATGCCCCAACCATCGAGGCGATTGGTACTTCACGGGCGATTACCCAACGCCTGGTGGGAATAGAGTGGTCAATAAATCATTTGTTTATTACATAGAAGGACGAAACCAAAGGGCCTATTAGTCTTTTAAGTTTTTTCAATTTTTTCTTCAAATTTTCTATACCTCATTTTGACTGATGGATGTTAAAGATATTGACATCTTGTATAGCAAGCCAACGGCAGAGTCTAAAGGCTGAGAAGAATATATCAAGAGGTACTATTGATAAAAGTTTTATACCTAAAATCTTAAACAAAAAACCCCTGCTAGTATAGCAGGGGTTTTCGTATTAAAGAGAAGGATATCCAAAAACAAGCATTAGTTCTTTTCGGTAGTATATACCGTACCTCTCCAGTAGAATTTGGTGTTTGGGCTACTTCCAAACTGCTCTACTGCTAAATCAAAGGCCGAGCCAAAGGAGTGCATTTCAATTACTGGTATTTCTTCACCTAAATAATTGATTGTCGTTAAGGTATTGATAATAGTCAATGGATCATTTTCCATTTCCTCTTGTTTTTTAGCCGCTACTTCTTCTTCAGTAAGTGGTCTTGGTCTTTCTGGAGCAATGGTAATTTCGTCCATAATGTTTTGAGCACCAGCAAACTTGTCAATGATGAATAAGATGTATCTAGCATCTACTGAGATAGTACGTTGAATATCGTTTTCGAAGGCGATATCGCCACTCATAGCTTCCCAGTTACCATCAAAAGCGGTACCGATAAGGTCGCCATAGCCATTTAATACTGGACTACCGGAATTTCCACCCGTTATGTCATTGCCACTTATGAAGTTAACAATAAGGTCCCCGTTTTCATCGGCATATTGGCCATAGTCTTTAGAGTTGTATAGCTCCTCTAAACGTTCTGGCACTATAAACTCATCGTCTGAATTGTCCTTTTTGGCCATTAGACCGTCTAAGGTAGTTACATAGTCGTAATGCATAGCGTCGCCTGGCACATAGTCGCCTACTTGTCCATAAGTTAAACGCATGGTAGAGTTAGCGTTAGGATAGAATTTCTTTTCTGGCATCATCTCTCTCAAACCGGCTATGTATAGTCGTTCGCCTTTAGTTAGTTTCTCACGAACTGCCATACGCTTCTCACGAATATTATTCATGTAGTGATCCATAATGGAGTTGAACATACGTACGGCATAGTCTTTTTCCAGTTTATAAACCGATGGCTTCTCTAAGAAATTAAAGAATTTACTTTGGCTTACAAAAGGTGAGGTTTTGTACACATAGGCCGCAAACTTATGCCAGTCGCCTTTGGTGTAGTTGTGTTTTCTAACCTTTTCAAAAGCATCCGGTTGCTTGCTGTAAGGTACATTGTCATTGTAGAGTTCTAACAACTCAGCAAACAAGTCTTGATCTAAGTCTTTGTTATAGTTTTTAAAATGCTCTCTAGCCAAGCCTTTTAGTTTATTTATGGCTAATCGCTTTGCCTTAGGGTCTTCTGGTAGATTTTTAATAGCATCCTGTATTTGATAGATAAAGTAAAATACATCTGCCCCTTGGAAAACGGCTTCGTTGAGATAGATACGTACTTCATTGATTTTCTCATTGTCGTAATAAGCATCAGCGAGTAAGTCTAGTGCTTCGTCATATTTTTCACCTCTACTATCATCGGCTTCCACCCATGTGTCGAATTGAGCCTCTAGAGCTTTCTTTTGGTCGTAAACCTTCATGCGTTTTAGACCCTTTGTTTGTCCGATATAATATTTCCAGTAGTTAGATGTTCTAGCGTACTTTGAAGCGTACTGAATACGTACTTTTTCTTTAGCGTCCATGTGGGTGCGCATAACGGCTAACTTTCGCTCTCTGATTTCTACTACTGTTGGGTTGTATTGTTCAATTGCTTGATTAACCCCCCAAGACGATAAGTAACGGTCGGTAGAGCCTGGAAATCCCATAATCATAGAGAAGTCGCCTTGTTTAACACCATCCAATGAAATAGGGAAATGATGTTTTGGTGAGTATGGAATATTGTCTTCCGAATATTCAGCGGGTTTACCATCTGGGCCACAGTAGACGCGTAATAAGGCAAAGTCGCCGGTGTGTCTTGGCCACATCCAGTTGTCAGTGTCGCCACCGTATTTTCCAATAGACGATGGTGGAGCACCCACTAATCTTACGTCATTGAATGTTTCGTAAACCATTAGGTAAAAATCGTTACCACCAAAAAAGGACTTCACACGGGCATTGTAATGTGTGCTATCGGTAGCTTCTGCTACAATTTCAGCTGAAAGTTTTCGAATAACAGCACTTCTTTCTTCGTCAGATACTGAGTCTAGCTCGGCATTCATTCGTTCAGTGACGTCTTCCATTCTTACCAAGAAGGATACGAATAAATCTTCATTTTCTAATTCTTGACTTTTATCCATGGCCCAAAACCCATTGGTAAGGTAATCGTTACCCACTTTTGAGTGGGACTGGATTTGTCCGTAAGCACAATGGTGGTTGGTCAATAAAAGGCCTTGATCAGAAATCATTTCTGCCGTACAAAACCCACCCAAAGAAACTACAGCGTCTTTCAAGGAAGAATTGTTTATGTTGTAAATATCACTGGCAGTGAGTTGAAGGCCTAAGTTTTGCATATCGGCTTCGTTATCTGAAAGGAGTAGCGGTAGCCACATGCCCTCGTCAGCTTTTAGGGTTAAAAACCCAAAGCTGAAAGCCATAGTTAGTAGGGTAATTTTCTTTAGCATAATTGTTTTTTTGAATGTCTCTTACAAAGAAATATAAAAACCCTAATTCTAGAAGGTCAATTCTTATAAACTAATGAACAATGAAATGTGAGTTTTTCAACAATCTATAGTATTAGTTTTAGTAAAAGGGTAAAACTTTATGTTTTATTAATTGTTATGAAATATAGTGTTTATGCTAAGACACGATATTTATTAACTTAAAATTTAAATCAAGAAATTATTAAACTTTATATTATCAGCTATCTTATCCACTACTTTAACATTAGTATCTGCTCAAACTTTAGAACAACACATTCAAATTCTTTTTCAATAGACTTGAAAGGTATAAAAAGCGGAAGTTACTTAGTTTTAAAAAGCTCTAGTATAGAAATTGTAGATAACTTTATAAAAGCGAAATAATTTTTGAAATATTATAAATTTAACAATCAGCAAACAGCTAGCAGCTGACGGTCTTTGATGCTTTGTTCAATGCCGTCCCATAATTTAATTCTAGCATTTAAACATACCTTGGCTACCTCTTTGGCTTCCTGCCACTTTTTATCGTCCTTACCACATAGTTCACTAATCATTTGTAAGGCCAAAGGAGTATGGACTTCTTCATCCAGTTCGATGTGCCTGTCAAGATAATAGCGAAAGGTATCTAATTTGCCGGGAAAGTTTTTATCTAAATCGTGTACGATGGAGCGAAACATGTCTGGAATAAGGTCTTCTCTGCCAAAGGTGAAGGCAGCTGCTATTTCGTGTAACTTACCTCGATGAATGATGTCAAAGGTAGTTTTTACAAAGGTAAGGGTATAGTCTTTGATGTCTTCGACATTGAACTTGAGCAGTTCTTTGTGTGAATATCCTTTTAGTAAACGGTCAATAAAACGTTCTACTTGTTGAGTATCAGCACCACATTGTTGCATGGCTTGTAGATACATTTCGTAATGACTAGCTGGCTGACCGTGAATGTCTAAGTCACTTTCTTCTTCTAATACGATTTCGTTAATAAGACGTCGTGTCTTAGGGTTACCTATAGGCATCCATGGGGCGTTGGTACTGGTAAGGCCAAATTGTAAGGCCTTGAGCAATGCCATAAAGTCCCAAACAGCAAAAACGTGTTGCTCCATTAAAATTTTAAGATCATCCAAGTGCCGCATTTGCTGATAAACAGGATGATTCAATAGTAATTTTCTAAATGGTAAAATACTCTCTTTTATGTCTTGTATGTGTTCGTTCATTATCGTTTAAAAATAGGTACGGAAGAACAGGCTTCTCCGTACATAATACTTTTTGCTACTGGTCTTAATTTAGTGGTTATAGCCATATAGGCATGGTCTACAATGTTTAAATTGCTACACCCTTTTATAATAACACGTTGATCTTTATAAGGGCTAACATCTAAATCAACAATAACGGACTGAAAAAGGAAACTTTCTAATTGCTCTAGGGTACCTCTGACAACGGTTTTGGCATGTGGTATGAGTGATGAAGCGATTAGCATATAAGCCCATACAGGTACAATAGCGTCGGCCGAACAATCGATACTTATGAACTGGTCTTTGTATTGCGACCAGTCGTGTTGCCTGACCTGTTCTCTAAAGTCCTTTTCCTTCAATATAAGCTCTTCAAACAACCAGTCTTTGAGATCGATGACCGTTCGCTTCCCTTGAGGATAATACTCTTCTAAATCGAAGGTAATTAGGCCGCTATTGGCTACTTTATTTACAATCTCTTCCGTCATGTTTACATCATTCCTAATTCTAGTTTAGCTTCCTCGCTCATCATGTCTTTGTCCCAAGGAGGGTCAAAAGTAATATTGACTTTTACATTTCTGACTTCTTCTACTACCTTAACTTTCTCCTCGACTTCGACCGGTAGGGTTTCGGCAACAGGGCAGTTGGGCGAAGTGAGTGTCATTTCAATCTCGACGTCGCATTCATCGCTGACTTGAACGTCGTAAATGAGCCCTAATTCATAAATATTAACAGGAATTTCTGGGTCATAGATTTGACAGATTTTCTCTACTATTTTTTCGCCAATGGCTTGTAATTCTTTATCTGTTTTCATAGTTATTAGTGTTGTGATTGAAACGCTAATGCGTATATTTTCATTTGTTTGACCATAGCGAGTAAACCATTAGCTCTGGTTGGAGACAACTGTTCTTTTAGGCCAATCTGATTAATAAAATCGGTGTTGGCTTCTACGATATCTTTAGCCTTTTGTTGTGAAAATACGCGAATCATCAAAGCAATGATTCCTTTGGTCATGACAGCGTCGCTATCGGCAGTAAAAATGACCTTATCGCTTTGCTTTTCGGCGTGTAGCCATACACGTGATTGACAGCCTTTGATGAGGTTAGTCTCCACTTTGAATTGAGCATCTATGAGTGGTAATGATTTTCCCAAATCAATGATATGTTCGTATTTGTCCATCCATTGCTCAAACATGTCAAACTCTTCGACAATGTCTTGTTGTATTTCTGAAATACTTGCCATGATTATGATAGCATTTGTTGGGCTTTTTTAACGCCCTTTATTAATCGATCAATATCTTCTTCGTTATTATAAACGGCTAAAGAGGCACGAATAGTACCTGGAATACCAAGATTATCCATGATAGGTTGTGCACAATGGTGACCAGTACGTACAGCAATGCCTAATTTATCTAATATCATTCCTACATCGTAAGGGTGTGTATCTCCTACCAAAAATGACACAACAGCGGCTTTGTTGGGAGCTTCACCGATAATACGCATACCGTCAATTTGTTTTAATTTATCGGTCGTATACTGCAATAAAGCCTGTTCGTGTTGAGCTACATTTTCAAGCCCTAAATCATTAAGCCAATCAATTGCTGTTTTGAGGGCTATACCACCAGCAATGTTGGGTGTTCCGGCCTCAAATTTATGAGGAAGATCGGCATAAGTAGTTTTTTCAAAACTGACCGTTGCTATCATTTCTCCACCGCCTTGATAGGGAGGTAATGTTCTTAGGTGTTTTTCTTTACCGTATAATACGCCAACACCTGTTGGACCATACACTTTATGTCCTGAAATACAGTAAAAATCAGCATCTAAGTCTTGCACATCAATTTTACAATGTGGTCCTGCCTGGGCACCGTCAATTACAACTAAAGCTCCTTTTTGGTGGGCCCAATCTATCATCTCTTTAACTGGGTTGATGGTTCCCAAAGCGTTTGATATATGATTAACGGCTACTATCTTAGTTCTTTCATTAAGAAGGTCTTGGTAGCTATCTATATCTAGGGTGCCATTGTTATTCATGGGAATGACTTTCAGTACAGAACCTGTTTGTTCGCATAGCATTTGCCAAGGAACAATATTGGAATGGTGCTCTAGTGTTGATATAAGAAGTTCATCGTCTTCTTTCAAGATACTTCTAAAACCATTAGCAATTAAGTTAATGGCTTCGGTATTACCTTTGGTGAATATTACCTCATGAGCATGTTCGGCGTTTATGTGTTGTCGTAGAGTTTCTCTAGAATTTTCATAGGCATCGGTAGCAACCTGACTAAGGTGATGTACGCCACGATGGATATTAGAGTTTATTTTTTCGTAATACTGACTAATGGCATCAATAACTATTTTTGGCTTATGAGTAGTAGCACCATTGTCTAGGTATACAAGTGGGTGGCCGTTAACTTCTTGATGAAGGGTTGGAAATTGTTGGCGAATATGTTGAATATTCAACATATTATAATTCTAAACTAATATCAACGCTGAGTTTATCGGCTATGATTCGGTTCAATTTTTGCTTTAGTTCTGGTATTTTTACGTTGCTAAGTACATCATTGGCAAAAGCATACATCAAAGTAGCTTGTGCCTCTTTGAATGGAATACCTCTTGATCGTAAATAGAATAAAGCCTCCTCGTCTAATTGGCCAATTGTGCAGCCATGACTACAAGCTACATCATCGGCATATATTTCTAATTGCGGTTTAGTATCAATGGATGCCTCATCGGTCAATAACAAGTTGTTATTTGATTGGAAGGCATTGGTTTTTTGTGCATCGGGACGTACCATTACTTTACCGTTGAATACCCCTTTGGCATTGTTGTCAAAAATACCTTTATATAATTCATTACTCAGGCAGTTGGGTACAGCATGATCAACCAGAGTGTGGTGATCGACCAGTTGATTTTCACCAATCAGTGTAACGCCTCGCATATTACTTTCAGCATACTGTCCATTTAGGGTAAAGCTGAGGTTATTTCTTATGAACTTGCTGCCGAAACTAAAGGTATCAACGGTGCAGGTAGACTGCTTATCCTGGTTGACCCAGGTGTTATCTATTACTGAGCAATTACGTTGGTCATTTTGAATTTTGTAAAGATCAACAATGGAATCTTTGTGAGCAAAAATTTCTGTGACAACATTGGTAAACACGGATTTATTATCGGTGTTTTGATAACGTTCAGTGAGTTGTATTTGGCTATTTTCCTCTGCAATTATGATGTTGCGATTTTGTAAAAACACATCTTCTGAAATGCCATTGGTAAGATAGATAATTTGAATAGGCTTATCTACCACCATGCCTTTTGGAACATGTACAAAAGTACCATCTAAACACAAGGCATTATTTAGGGATACAAAACTGTCTGCTTGTTCAGGCACAGCCTTTCCCCAATATGCTTTGATAACCTCTGGGTATTGGTTTTCTGCTACTGACAATGGGCAAATCACGAATTTGGTAGTATCGATACTTGATAGTCCTTCAGAAAACTGCCCATTGACAAAAACCATGCAATAGGTATCAGTTTCAGTCAGGATGTATTCGCTTAATAGCTCTTTAGTAATCTCAGAGGGAGAGGTAGTCAGTTTGTAGTCATTTTTTAATATAGGTAATGGGTTAGTGTACTTCCATTCCTCGTCTTTTACTGTTGGAAACCCATTTTTTTCCAACTGCATGATACTTTGCTTGCGTAGATCTTGAAAAGATAAAGCCTTTTCATTATCGTAGTACGCCTTTATGAGTTTATCTTTGAATGTCACAGTACTTGAGTTTCTTTAATGATCCAGTCGTAACCCTTTTCTTCTAGTTCTAGGGCTAAATCTTTATTGCCTGATTTTACTATTCTTCCATCGTGTAAAACGTGGACAAAATCTGGAACAATGTAATCTAATAGACGTTGGTAGTGAGTTATGACTACAGTAGCGTTATCTTTTGTTCTAAGTTTGTTTACACCATTGGCAACTATTCGTAAGGCATCGATATCTAATCCTGAGTCGGTTTCATCTAAAATAGCCAATTTAGGATTGAGCATGGCCATTTGAAAGATTTCGTTTCTCTTTTTTTCTCCGCCTGAAAACCCTTGATTTAGTGAGCGACTTAGAAATCCTTTTTTAATTTCAAGAAGCTCCATTTTTTCTCTCATCATTTTCAAAAGCTCTCCCGCCGGGATGGGTTCTAAACCTTGAGCTTTTCGGCTTTCATTGAGAGAAGTTTTTAAGAAATTGGAAACGGAAACCCCTGGTATTTCGATAGGGTATTGGAAGGATAGAAATACTCCCATGTGTGCACGTTCTTCGGGTGATAAGTCAATAATACTTTCTCCATTGAAAAAAATATCACCTCCTTGTACTTCGTATTCTTCTCTACCTGCAATGACGGACGAAAGGGTGCTTTTTCCTGATCCATTGGGACCCATTATAGCATGAACTTCTCCAGCATTTACACTTAGGTTAATTCCGTTAAGTATGTCATTGCCCTCTACTGAGGCCTTTAAATTTTCTACTTTTAACATGTTATAGTTGATTTATCCTACACTTCCTTCTAGACTTATGGCTAGAAGTTTTTGAGCTTCTACCGCAAACTCCATAGGTAATTGGTTTAGTACGTCTTTACAATAGCCGTTGACAATAAGGGCGATGGCTTCTTCCGTGCCAATACCTCTTTGATTGCAATAAAATATTTGATCTTCACCTATCTTTGAAGTAGTAGCTTCATGTTCTATTTTAGCCGATTTGTTTTTTACTTCAATATATGGAAAGGTATGCGAACCGCATTTATCACCCATTAAGAGAGAATCGCATTGAGAAAAATTCCTAGCGTTATGTGCGTTTTTCTGAATTTTAACTAGTCCTCTGTAACTACCTTCGCTATTTCCGGCACAGATACCTTTGGAGATGATGGTACTTTTAGTATTTTTTCCTAAATGAACCATTTTAGTTCCGGTGTCGGCTTGTTGGTAGTTATTGGTAACAGCTACTGAATAAAATTCACCAATGGAATCATCGCCTTTTAAAATACATGAAGGGTATTTCCAAGTGACCGCTGAGCCGGTTTCTACTTGTGTCCATGAAATTTTTGCTCTATCGTGGCAAATACCTCGTTTAGTTACGAAGTTGAATACACCTCCGATACCATTAGCGTCGCCAGGGTACCAATTTTGAACGGTTGAGTATTTGATTTCAGCATCGTCCATGGCAATGAGTTCAACTACAGCGGCATGCAGTTGGTTTTCGTCTCGCATGGGGGCTGTACACCCTTCCAAGTAGCTAACATAGCTGCCTTGGTCGGCAATGACTAGGGTTCGCTCAAATTGACCGGTTCCTGCTTGATTAATTCTAAAGTAGGTGGACAATTCCATGGGGCATTTGACCCCTTTGGGGATATAACAAAACGATCCGTCGGTAAAAACGGCCGAATTGAGTGCTGAAAAGAAATTATCTGTAGTAGGAACAACGGTTCCTATATATTTTTTTACTAATTCGGGGTGTTCTTTGACAGCTTCGCTAATGGAACAAAAAATGATTCCTAACTCTGCTAATTTGTCTTTGAAACTAGTGGCCACTGAGACGCTGTCCATGACAAAGTCTACAGCGACACCGGCCAGTTTTTTTTGTTCGTCTATGGATATTCCGAGTTTATCAAAGGTTTTTTTCATCTCCGGATCTAACTCGTCCAAGCTGTTAAGTTGTTTCTTTTGCTTTGGGGCGGCGTAGTAGATAATATCTTGGTAGTCGGGTTTTTGATAGTTAATATTAGCCCAGTTAGGTTCGGCCATTTTTTGCCAACTAGCAAATGCTTTTAAGCGAAAGTTCAGCATCCATTCTGGCTCTTCTTTCTTTTTTGAGATTAAGCGAATGGTGTCTTCATTCAATCCTTTTTGAATAGTGTCACTTTCGATATTTGTTGTGAATCCATATTTGTATTCACTATCGGTAACTTCTTTTAATATTTTATCTTCTTCTGTCAAATCTTATTCCTTTACAATGAAAAACTTTCCCCGCATCCACATGTTCTAGAGGCATTTGGGTTATTGAAAACAAACCCTTTACCATTTAGCCCACCAGAATATTCTAATATGGTACCAATTAGGTATAGATAACTTTTTTTGTTTACAACAATTTTAATACCGTTATCTTCAAACGATTTATCGTCTTCTTTTTGTTCACTATCAAAGCCTAAATCGTAAGATAGCCCTGAACAACCACCACTATTTACGCCTACTCTTACAAAAGTCGATGTTGTATCATGACCTTCTTCACGAATAAGAGATATTAACTTTGACTTTGCTTGTTCGGTTATTTGTATCACTGTGTTTTTAAATGCATTTTATAACTGCAAAATTACAAAATATTATGCGTTTAATCATATCTAAATTTACCATTACATTTGCACTATGAGTTTATTAGAAGACAAAAGTCCAAAACGCACCCCTCTTTCTGATTTAGGGGAGTTTGGATTAATTGAACATTTATCAAAGAATTTCACCTCAGTACAAGGGTCAACTATCAAAGGTATTGGGGATGACTGTGCTGTTCTTGACTGGGGTGACAAGTACGGCCTAGTTACAACAGATATGTTAATTGAAGGCATTCATTTCGACCTGACTTATACCCCATTAAAGCATTTAGGCTATAAATCTGTGGTAGTAAATCTATCTGATATTTATGCTATGAATGGAAAAGCCAATCAAATTACTATGAGTTTAGCTTTGTCGAACCGTTTTCCTTTGGAAGCGATTGAAGAATTATATGAAGGGATTTCTTTAGCGTGCAAAAACTACAATGTTGACTTAGTTGGAGGAGACACTACCTCTTCAACGAGTGGCTTATGTTTAAGCATCACTGCCATAGGTGAAGTAGAAAAGGAAAATATTTCATACAGAAGCGGTGCCAAAGAACATGATCTCCTAGTAGTATCTGGTGATTTAGGTTCAGCCTACTTAGGATTACAAGTGCTAAATCGAGAAAAAGCTGTTTTTGAAGCTAACCCTAATATGCAGCCAAACTTAGAAAGCAAAGATTATCTTCTTCAAAGGCAACTCAAACCTGAGGCTAGAAAAGATATTATAGAATTATTACATTCTAATCAAGTTGTCCCAAGCTCGATGATTGATATTTCAGATGGACTTTCATCAGAGTTATTGCATCTGTGTAAACATTCAGCTGTGGGTTGTACTATTTATGAAGATAAACTACCTATTGATTTTGAAGCTGTTAGTACGGCAGAGGAATTTAACCTCTCTGCAGCTACCTGTGCTTTAAACGGGGGTGAGGATTACGAATTATTATTTACAATCGATCAAAAACATTATGATACACTCAAGAGCAACTCTGATTTTACCATTATTGGTCATATAACAGAAGCCTCTAATGGTTCAGTGTTGGTAGCAAAAGACGAGAGTCAACATCCATTAACTTCTCAAGGATGGAACGCCTTAACTTGACTTTTTATCTTCCAGCCATTTGTTGTAATTGATAACATCAATTTCCTCGGCTTCTTCATTCGTAATTTTACTTAGTAGTTTATTGATATCGTCTTGTAAGTTCTTGTTTAATCTAACACTCTGAGTATAAATCAGTTTACTAATGATTTTGAGCATTAGGTTTTCTCTTTCATAATTGATGGCCTTAAGTAAACTTTCAAATCTATTCTTGATTTTATTAATTCGCATTTCTAAAATATCAAAGTCTCCTATTTCATAACGAATGATTAATTCAGCAATCATAATTTTGATTTGAAAAGAATAGTCAAAACTAAGGAAGTTTTTGTGAAGTATAATTCGGCTTAATATTTTAATGGATGGTTTATATTGTTTTTTATCAAAATATTGTAATGCCAAGTTAGAGCATATAAAGAAATAATGGTAGTCGGATTTTAAAATTATTTTATTGTTTTTAGCTTCAATCAAAACGTCTAGTGCTTTGTCTTTATCTAAACGTGAATAATTAATTACAAGCCCGTTATAGTAATAAAATAGATATTTATGATTCAAAAATCCGTTGTATTCCTGAATTGCCTCAAATAGCACTTTAGTCATTTTTATCGACTCTCTGTATTTTTTATTTTTAAAAAGGCAATTTATTAGATAAGTCAATAATTGTAATTTAATTTCATGGTTTGATTTTTTGAAAAATGACTTTTTTAATAACTCATCAAAACTGTGCTTTAAAAATACTTCTAACTCTTTGTAGAGTCTTTTTTGAAGCAGCAACTTACTGGTTGATTGCACGAGCTTAATTTTTAGTTTTTCACTATTTAAAAGATCAGAATTGTTGGAATATTCATTTATTGTTTGTTCTAATAGTCCAATAATTTTTTGGTCAGTATTAGGGTAATTTTGTGTCTTTTTAATTTTGAAATTTATCGCTGCTAAAATATCGTCAATATCTCTTAGTTGATTTAATCTATCATTATTTGTTTTTTTCTTTTTCAGGTAATATTCTACGTCTATTTCAGAGATGTCATGTGAAAGCCTGATAACTTCATAGTATATTAAATCCAAGAGATGATAAGATTCATTTTTTAGTGCTTTCTTTTCGGCAATTTTTAATAATTGATAACAAAGGTTAATTTCTCTTTTTTCTCTCAGGTTTTTACAAACGGATATATATTTGTAGACAAATAAGTCATTATCATTATTCAATTTCTGAAAGGTCAATGTGTTTAATACATCATTTAACAATCGATTTTTTAATCTATAAAAGGCATTGAGATTGTTGTTATATAATCTCTTGATAATGGTCTTTTCATCTGTGATTTCCTTTTTTTTATAATAATCAAACAGTAAAAAGTCTTTTCGTTTTCTACGGGTTATAGTTCTGTTAGAAATAAGTTTAAACATTCTAAGCTCTTGCTTAGTCATACTTGAGATAAGTTGATTAAGGATATTCATGTCTTTAAAGGAGGTTTGAACACGTAAGATACGGAATTTCACAATACTTATATTAAAGTAATATGAATTATTTTAGTAAAATAAATTTAAAAGTCAGCTAGTCATGAGAAAGTATATCCTAAGTATTTTAGTGTTATTTACACTTCACGGTGCTGTAAAATCTCAGCATAGTTTATCAATTGAACATATTTTTATTCCTGACACGGTACAGTTTGGTTCAATTTTAGGAATTACACTGGATGTGGTAAATGTCGGGCAAGACACCATATTTTGGCCAATTGATATTCAACTCAGCATTAATTCTGTTGAAATTGAACCCCTTTATCAGATAGATTTTGGTGATGATAGTTTTCTTTCTCCCGGTGAGTCAGGTAATGCTCCCTGGCCGGTCATTGACTCTTCGACTTCTTCAGTAGTTGGTGCGTATATTATGGTTGTACCCGAACTATCATTTGTGGCGGGGGATAATATTATTGTTGTCTGGCCAACCATTAATCATCCTGACTTTGTGTCCGATCAAAATATTCTTGAAATCGATCAATTTATAAAAGAAGTGTATGTTATAGATAGTCCAACTAATCTTTCTGAGGATCGAGAAGTCAATAAAACATTTGTAAGCTTTAACAAAAATGATTTGTTAATACACGCTAAGGAAGATTTTGATTACTATGAATTATTTAATTTGATTGGTAAAAGGGTAAGTCATGGTTACAGTAAACGAGTTGAAATTAGCTCTTTAACTAGCGGGCTTTATCTTTTAGGGCTCCATCATAAAAACGGAAAACGAGAGGTCGTAAAATTATATCTACCCTAGCATTATTTGTTCTATTTCCTCAACCTCGACAGGTATATTGCCCATTAAGTCGTAAGGTTTGTCATTGGTAATTAGTAGGTCATTTTCTATACGAATACCTAAATTTTCTTCTAATATATATATTCCAGGCTCACAGGTGAAAACCATTCCTTCTTTAATTGGCTTGTCCCATGGGCCAACATCATGTACATCTAAGCCAAGAAAATGACTGGTACCATGCATAAAGTATTTTTTATAGGCAGGTTTTTTAGGGTCTTGTTTTTCAATGTCATGTCGGTCTAATAAGCCAAGCTCAATTAACTCTGACTGCATGATTAAGCCAACTTCTTTATGGTAATCCGACAGCATAGTTCCTGGGCTTAGCATATTGCCCGCTTGTTTCATTACTTTTAGCACAGCATTGTACACTTCTTTTTGTCGTTTGCTAAAAGTTCCGTTAGCGGGCACACAACGTGTCATGTCAGAGGCATAATTAGCGTATTCTGCACCAACATCCATGAGGATTAGGTCACCATCTTTACATTCTTTATTATTGTCAATATAGTGCAAAACGCAGGCGTTTCTGCCAGAGGCAATAATTGGCTCGTAGGCGAACCCTTTAGAACGGTTCATCAGAAATTCATGCATCAGCTCAGCTTCAATTTCATATTCCATAACTCCAGGTTTAATGAAATTTAGGATTCTTCTAAAGCCTTTTTCGGTAATGTTACAGGCCCGCTGCATTAAATCAATTTCAACAGAATCTTTTACAGAACGAAGTTCATGTAAAATTGGAGCTGATTTTTGATAGTTTTTATTGTTGTAAGTAGATTGGCACCACTTGTTAAATCTATCGGTTTGTGTTTCAACTTTTGAAGTAGCCCTAGCATGTTCATTACTGTTGAGGTAAATATGTTCGGCATCGTTCATTAATTGATTAAGTATATCTTCAAATTCGCTATTCCAATACACCGTTTTGACTCCAGAAACCTCAAATGCCTCTTTTTTGGTCAGTTTAGCCCCTTCCCAAATGGCTATTAAATCACTAGTTTCTTTTAGAAATAATATCTCTCTATGATCTTCATTTTCGCAAGTAGGAAACAAAACAAGTTTACTTTCCTCTTGATCAACACCGCTGAGCCAAAATAAATCGCTATTTTGTTTAAATGGCATAGTGCCATCGGCATTTGTTGGCATTTGGTCGTTAGAACAAAAAACAGCTAAGGCTTTATCTTTCATTAGGGGAGTAAACCGTTGTCTATTCGATTCAAATAATTCTTTTGAGATGGTTTCGTACTTCATTTGGGTAACTTTATTGGATGGCAAAGATAATAGTATTTTGAATCATTCTAAACTTAGTCATTTAATTCATTCTAAAGTTGTTTTTATATATTTTGGGTGTTAAATTTGTAAACTTTAAAAGTAATTCTAAATTTCAAAAATGAGTAAATCCGTATTACTTCAATCCTCCATAGCAAAAAAGTATTGGATGGCTCTTACAGGTCTTTTTCTTTGTTTGTTTTTAGTGGGACATTTGTTAGGTAATTTACAGTTGTTATTACCCATAAGTGAAGCGTCTGACTCCTTTAATTTGTATGCCAAGTTTATGACTACAAATCCATTGGTTAAAATTCTCTCATACATCACCTATTTCAGTATCTTGTTTCATATAGTAGATGGTATTCTAATTACTATTCAAAATAGAAAGGCCAGACCAGTAGCCTACGCTTACAATAAGCCAAGTGCTAATTCGTCTTGGACATCTAGAAATATGGGTGTGCTAGGGACAATTTTACTTTTCTTTTTAATCATACACATGCGTAGCTTTTGGTATGAAATGCATTTTGGTGAAATGCCAATCACAATCATAGATGGTCAAGAATTCAAAGATTTATACTTAATAACCACTCAAGCCTTCGAGCAATTGTGGTATGTCATTTTTTATGTTGTTTGCATGATAGCCGTTGCTTTTCACTTGTCACATGGCTTTTCTAGTGCTTTCCAAACACTGGGTGCAAATCATCCCAAATACAATCAATTGGTTAAAAAAATAGGCTTTGCTTTTGGAATTATTATTCCAGCAGCATTTGCCATTATTCCATTAGCTATTTATTTCAGATAAGATAATAATATGAGTAAATTAGATGCTAAAACCCCGAATGGCCCATTAAAAGATAAATGGACTAATCATAAGAATACTATTAATTTAGTAAACCCAGCCAATAAACGACTAATTGACGTTATAGTTGTTGGTACAGGTTTAGCTGGAGCTTCCGCAGCGGCTTCTTTAGCCGAAATGGGATATAATGTTAAGTCGTTTTGTTTTCAGGACTCACCAAGAAGGGCTCATTCAATCGCTGCTCAAGGAGGTATTAACGCTGCTAAAAATTACCAAAATGATGGTGATTCTGTTTACAGACTATTTTATGATACAATTAAAGGAGGAGATTACAGGTCAAGAGAAGCAAACGTCTATCGCTTGGCTGAGGTAAGTACCAATATTATTGATCAATGTGTTGCTCAAGGGGTACCCTTCGCAAGAGAGTATGGTGGTAATTTAGATAACCGTTCTTTCGGTGGTGTTCAGGTTTCCAGAACATTTTATGCTAAAGGTCAAACGGGTCAACAGCTACTGCTAGGGGCCTATTCAGCTATGTCAAGGCAAATAAATAAAGGCAAGATTAGTATGTATAACCGCCATGAAATGTTAGATGTGGTTATAGTTGATGGTAAAGCACGTGGTATTATTGCAAGAAACCTTGTCACAGGAGAAATTGAACGTCATTCAGCACATGCTGTTGTTTTGGCCTCTGGTGGATATGGAAATGTGTTTTTTCTGAGTACAAATGCCATGGGAAGTAATGTTACTGCCGCATGGAAAGCTCATAAAAAAGGAGCATTCTTTGCCAACCCTTGCTTTACACAAATTCACCCTACTTGTATTCCTGTTTCTGGAGAATATCAATCTAAATTGACTTTAATGTCAGAATCTTTAAGGAACGATGGGAGAATTTGGGTGCCTAAGCACAAAGAAGATGTAGAAGCGATACGTTCAGGGAGTAAAAAACCAACAGAACTTTCTGAAGATGAAAGAGATTATTATTTAGAAAGAAGATACCCAGCATTTGGGAACCTAGTACCTAGAGACGTAGCCAGTAGAGCTGCTAAGGAGCGTTGTGACGCTGGTTTTGGTGTTAATGAAACGGGTGAGGCTGTATTTTTAGACTTCGCTTCAGCCATTGAACGTTACGGCAAAGAACAAGCTAATATTAAAGGCTTAGATGAGTCAGATAAAACGCTTGTCACCAAACTAGGAAAAGCCCTTGTGAAAGCCAAGTACGGCAACCTTTTCCAGATGTATGAAAAAATTACAGACGACAACCCATATGAAACGCCAATGAAAATTTATCCAGCGGTTCACTACACAATGGGTGGGTTATGGGTCGATTATAATCTCATGACTAATGTTCCGGGCTTGTACGCTTGTGGAGAAGCTAATTTTTCAGATCATGGGGCTAATAGATTAGGAGCTTCAGCTCTGATGCAAGGACTGGCTGACGGTTATTTCGTTCTGCCTTATACTATCGGTGATTATCTCGCTGATGACATCAGAACAGGTGAAATATCAACTACACTACCAGAGTTCGATGAGGCTGAAAAACGTTCTATGGAAAGAATTGAAAAGCTAGTTTCAAATAATGGAACTAAACCAGTGGACTATTTTCATAAAAAATTAGGTAAGATAATTTGGAATGAGTGTGGTATGTCTAGAAACAAGGAAGATTTACTCAGAGCAATAGATGAAGTGACGTCACTTCGCGAAGAGTTTTGGAAAGAGGTAAGGGTTCCAGGAAATTCTAATGAGCTGAATCAAGAACTAGAGAAAGCAGGCCGAGTCGCCGATTTTCTCGAGCTAGGAGAGCTTATGTGTAAAGACGCCCTAGAACGTACAGAATCTTGTGGAGGGCATTTTAGGGAAGAATCTCAAACTAAAGAAGGAGAGGCTTTACGAAATGATGAAGAGTTCACTTTTGTTTCTGCTTGGGAATATGCTGAAAAACCATCAGATTCAGTGCTTCATAAGGAAGAGTTGACCTACGAAAATATAGAGCTAAAACAGAGAAGTTATAAATAATTCGATATGAATTTAACGCTTAAAATCTGGCGTCAAAAAAACGCTAACGAGAAAGGTAAAATTGTTGATTATAAAGTGTCAGATATTAGTCCTGATATGTCATTTCTAGAGATGATGGATGTCCTCAATAATGATCTTATACAAAATGGTGACCAACCAGTAGCTTTTGATCACGATTGCCGCGAAGGTATATGTGGTAGTTGCTCAATGTATATCAATGGTGAGGCTCATGGTCCTGCACGTGCTGTGACTACCTGTCAGTTGCATATGCGAGAGTTTAAAGATGGCGAAACACTATATATAGAGCCTTGGAGAGCTAAAGCCTTTCCAGTAGTGAAAGACTTAGTTGTTGACCGCTCTGCATTTGACAGAGTTACACAAGCTGGTGGCTATGTGTCAGTCAATACATCAGGAAACACCTTAGACGCGAATGCTATTCCAGTTCCAAAAGAGGATGCTGATGAAGCCTTTAACGCTGCTACTTGTATTGGTTGTGGAGCCTGTGTAGCTACTTGTAAAAACTCTTCAGCTATGCTATTTGTTTCGGCAAAAGTATCTCAGTTGGCTTTACTGCCACAGGGACAAGTAGAAAGAGAAGAGCGTGTACTTAACATGGTAAACCAGATGGATTTAGAGGGTTTTGGAAATTGTACAAACACTGGTGCTTGTGAGGTAGAATGCCCTAAAGAAATTTCTTTAGACAATATAGCTAGAATGAATAGAGAGTTTTTATCGGCAAGCGTTAAAACAAAGAAATAATACCTTTTACATTCTAATGGCTACTCTTTCAATAACTTTAGTACAAAGTTTTCTAGAGTGGGAAAATCCAGTTAAAAATACATTACACCTCCAACAGCTACTTAAAAAAGTAGAATCAACTGATCTTATTGTATTGCCTGAAATGTTTACAACAGCTTTCAGTATGACTGCTAAAGCAGAGAGTATGTCAGGGCCTAGCATAAATTGGATGTTAAATCTGGCGTCTATCAAAAATGCTTTGGTTATAGGTTCTCTACCTATACGTTTTCAAAAAGATACATTCAACAGATTAATTTGTGCTTTTCCTAACGGAATGATCTCTCATTATGATAAACGTCATTTGTTTAGTCTAATGAATGAGTCCAATTTTTTTAAGCCAGGAAAAAATCGATTGACAATAGAATATAAAGGCTGGCGTATTTGCCCTTTGATTTGTTACGATTTGAGATTTCCAGTTTTTAGTCGAAATACTGATAATTATGACTTGTTATTATATGTAGCGAACTGGCCATTAGCACGCATATCCCATTGGGAGCAGTTATTACCGGCTAGAGCAATAGAAAATCAATCTTATGTAGCTGGAGTAAATAGGGTAGGCAAGGACTTTAATGAAGTCGAGTTTAATGGACAAAGCATGTTAGTCGATCCAACGGGTAAATTAGTATATAATGCTACAAACAGTGAAGAGGTTAGTACACATATACTAGAAAAAAATGAGCTAATAAACGTTAGAAAAAAACACCCCTTTTTAGATGATGCCGATCACTTCAATATTATTTAGATCTCCAGTCGATAATAATATCCCAGTCAGCACGAACTTTAACTTCTTTTGTATAATATTCAATATTTTCGGCTTGTTGTCTCAGTTTAAGATTGCCCGTGTCCCACTGTCCATTCTCGTTATGGTCGTCTATGAGCCTTAAAGTATACGATCCTGGAACTAGGGAGTCCATTGAACTGCTAGTTTGATTTGAAGAGTATATAATAGTATCATTAAGTAAAACCTGAGTGATTGAATTCTCGGGAACATTATTGATTATTAGCTTACCAAAGCCTGTTATAGAACTATCCTGCTTCATGACAAAAATAGAGTCAACTTTTTTAGTTTCGTCAAAAATAAAAACGTTTAAGCTATCAACACTTGGTGAAACAAGCTTAGAGATAAAACCTACTCTTTCATTTGGAATACTAAACCAATAGTTATTGTCTAAATCTTCAATTGCAAACAAATAATAATTGTTAGAAGGAAGTGCTGAAAATTCAAAAGCGCCATTACTATTACTTTTTGATAAATAATCAGCTTTAGAATTAAATAACATACTATCCTCGCTGTTAGTAGAAAATAATTTTAATAATATATTACTTTCATTTTGTTTAGAAATAGCATCTAAAACCTGACCTCTTATATATAATGTATCAAGTTTTGTTCCGGTTGAAAATTTATAGTTTAATTTTTCTAAAACATTTCCTTCATTAACGTCCTTAATATAATTGTTGAGACTTATTGAATAAGTAGTATTTTCTTTAAGTGTTTCTTCAAGTGTTAAAATGAGTTTATTTCTATTAACCTTACTATTTATGTTTGTATTTAACACAGGTGATATTAATAAATTCTGGGAAGGGTCTATACTTATTGCTTCATCGAATTCAAAAATAATGGTATTACTATTAAACAAAACCGATGAGTTTTTTGGTGAAACACTAAGTAAAGCAGGAGGAGTAAGGTCCTTATCACCGCCACTCAAAGGCAAAATATTTGCACATCCAGCTAATACAATAAGACTAAAAAGCAATACGATTTTCATGGATATAAATATAGTGACATAAGCAAAAAACTTCACTTAAATTTTTGAAAATTATAAAAACAATACTTATATTTATAAACTCTAAGATTCTCTGATTAGAGATTAATTAACCTTAACATTCTGATTAACAGTCTGTTTCGTAAATTTTTTAACCTTGAACTAGTTTAGAGATTGATTAGAAAATTAACTATTTATTAACCAAAAACAAGTATTATGAGTTTAAAAACTACAAAAAACTCTCGCTCATTTTATGGGCTGTTCTTGATCTTATGTTTGTCGATGTTCTTTGTTGGAAACATTCAAGCTCAAGATGATGCATGTGACAACGTGACTATTGTTCTGACCGATTCCTATGGGGATGGATGGAATGGTAATTCATTGACTGTTGGTGATAACGTCTACACTCAGGTTTTAGAGCCTGGTGCATATGAAGGTGAAACCTTTACTGGATGCGTAGATTTATCATCATGTGTTTCCATTCAGTATAATGCTACTGGAACCTACGGATATGAAAATTCATGGACTGTCACTGTAGATGCTACAGGAGATACCTATTCTTCTGATGCGTTAATTGGTACATGTGTAACAGCCTGTACTGATGAATTGGCTGATAATTACGACCCAAATGCTGATATTTCTGACAATACACTTTGTCAGTATTCAGTAGTACCGGGTTGTATGGATATGTCAGCATGTAATTATAGTCCAGATGCTGGACAAGATGATGGTTCATGTACATATGCAGATGCCGGTTTCGACTGTGACGGTAACTGTTTAGAAGGTACATTAACGGCATTTTCTGTTGTTGAAGCAGGCACATGGGGTAATTATTCCCTCGTTACTTATGGTGGATATTGGGATTTA
>JBMHBP010000019.1:0-2797 GCA_049890295.1 Flavobacteriales bacterium
CTTGAAAACAACACTCACCAACTTATCAAAATACCTGCTGAAATTTGGATGAAAAACAATACCCAAATTACAAAGGTATTTGCGTTTGATAAAGAAGTTAAGCAAATTGAATTAGACCCATTTTTAGAAACCGCAGATACAGATAGAAACAATAATTTCTGGCCTGTTAAAATGGAACCTACAAAATTTGAATTATATCAATATAAAAATAGAAGAGATAGAAGCGGAAGCAACCCCATGAAAAAGAAAAAAAAATAAATGCAAATTGAAGTAATTATCGCAGTTGCTTCTGTATTTGCTTCACTATTAACATTTATCTCAGGATTTGGTCTAGGTACGTTATTGTTACCTGTTTTTAGTTTGTTTTTCGACATAGAAGTAGCTATTGCTGCTACCGCTGTCGTTCATCTTTTTAATAATATTTTTAAGTTTTTTTTAACTTATAAACAAATAAACTGGGAGGTTGTTTTGAAATTTGGACTACCCTCTATTGGAGGGGCCATCTCAGGATCAATTTTGCTAAATTATATTGTGTTGAAAAGTACGAATAGTATATCCTTTCAATTTGGTCCAAATTCATTTGAAACCAGCTTATTAAAATTGATTATTGGTGGATTAATTTTACTATTTACCTTGTTTGAAGTATTTAATTTAAAAAGTAAAGTTTTGAACCATAAAAACAGCATTTATGTTGGTGGAGGATTGAGTGGTTTTTTTGGCGGTATTTCGGGTCACCAAGGTGCGCTTAGAACCTTATTCTTATCTAAATTCAAATTAGATAAGTATTCGTTCATTGCTTCGGGCATCTGTATTGCATTAGCCGTGGATCTTTCCAGGATACCCATTTATTTTAACGAAGGCTATTTTGATCTTAACGAACACCTCAACAAAGCACTGTTTATAGCGATTTTTTGCGCTTTTTTAGGAGCTATCGCAGGTAAAACACTTCTTAATAAGATAAAAGTAAAAGTACTTTACAACATCATAGCTTATTTCTTGATGATGTTTGCTATTCTATTGATGATGGGCTTGATATAATTTACACAATGGACAACTTGCCCTTTTTCATCTCCTTCATCACGAAAGAGCTCTGTACGGTTGCAATATTTTGGACGTTAGCTAGTTTCTGTGTAATGAATTTATGGTAGGCATTTATATTACTGACCACAATATGAAGTAAGTAGTCTGCATTCCCACCTAAGTGATAACAAAAAAGAACCTCACTTAATTGATTTATTTCTTTTTCAAATTGAATCAAGTAATCAGATTGATGTTCTTTTAATGAAATAGCACAAAATACAGTGAGTTCTAGATGAAGTGCAGACTTATTAATGTGTGCATGATATCCCGTTATTACGTTGTTTTCTTCCAACTTTTTGATTCGTTCGAAAACAGGAGTAGTTGATAAATTTAATTTAGAAGCAATTTCCTTAATGGTCATTTTAGCATCGTTTTGTAGGAAACGAATTATTTGCTTATCCATTTCATCCATAATAATATTCTTTAAGAGTATGTAAAATAGGCAAAAATTATAAAATTATTCTTTTAAAATATATTATTTAAGAAAAATATTACAAAACATAATTTAATTATAGAAAAATAATATAAATATATAATTTTGCATCATGGAAAAAGTGATCAAAAATCCCGAAAGTCATATGATGACTTATGGCTACAAACCTGAGCTTTCTGAAGGGGCAATAAAGTGCCCTATTTTTCAAACTTCTACATTCGTATTTAAAAGTGCTGAAGAGGGGAAGTCTTTTTTTGAAATTGCCTATGGTATTAGAGAAAAAGAACCTGCGGAGGAATTAGGTCTTATTTACAGCAGAATCAATAATCCAAATTTAGAAATCCTTGAAAACAGATTGAGTCTGTGGGATAAAGCGGATGATTGTGCCGTATTTGAAAGTGGCATGTCAGCTATTTCAACTGTACTACTCGAATTTCTTAAACCAGGAGATCTTTTAGTGTACAGCAACCCAACCTATGGCGGAACAGATCATTTCATTCAACACCTCCTCCCCACTTTAGGAATTCACACCATTGGAATCTATACAGACGACACTAAGAAATCTATTATCAAAAAGATAAGAGCTAGTGGGCAAGGCAAAAATTTGGCCATGATGTATATCGAAACGCCTGCTAATCCAAATAATGCTCTTTTTGACATTGAAATGATTAGCGAAGTAGCCAAAGAATTTGAATCAGAAAACAACAAACAGGTTGTTACCGCAGTAGACAACACCTATATGGGACCTATTTGGCAACACCCACTAGAAATTGGAGCAGATTTAACTATTTATTCAGCCACTAAGTACCTAGGAGGACACAGCGACTTGATTGCAGGTGCAGTAATGGGTAATCATGAATTAATGAATAGAGTTAAAGTGTTACGTACATTTTTAGGTAACATGATAAGCCCAAATACAGCTTGGTTAATGTTGAGAAGTCTTGAAACATTAAAATTGAGAATGGACAAGCAATGTGAAAATGCCAAAAAAGTAGCTCAATTCTTGACTACCCATAACAAAATTGAGAAAGTTTATTATTTAGGCTTACTTAAAGATGGAGAAGATGGTTTTGATATATATAAAAAGCAGTGTACCCAACCCGGTGCAATGATTTCTTTTGACATTAAAGGGAAAGAAAAAGATGCCTTCACTTTTTTAAACCATCTTAAACTGATCAAATTGGCGGTAAGTCTGGGCAGTACAGAAAGCTTGGCTCAACACCCAAGTAGTATGACCCACATAGGTGTCGATCCAGCACTTCGTGTTAAGTTAAATATCTCCGA
>JBMHBP010000020.1:0-5567 GCA_049890295.1 Flavobacteriales bacterium
ATCTTTAACGTGACGTTTACTTCTGAGGAAGCTCAAACGATAGCGGTTAAAGTAGTGAATATGATTGGTGAGGAAATTTATACAGAAGAATTAACTGAATTTGTTGGTCAGTTCACGAAAGTGATTGATATGAACACGCAAGCAAAAGGAGTGTATTTCTTAGAAGTCACAACTTCAATGGGTAGTGTGAATCATAAGATTGTTGTTCAATAACTTATAAAAACAAATCAATAATAAAAGCCCCAGCGATTGCTGGGGCTTTTTAGTTATAATGAGTTATATTTACAATGTGATGTCTAGTACTAAGCCTATAATATTTTTAGGAGCATACATAAATTCACCTAATGCCCAAAATTTAAATTGTCGGTCTTTAGCAAAATATCTTGATAAAACTATGTTTAGGATAACCGCTTTGAGCCTTTATTCTTTACCAAAAGTAGATATTGAAGGAGTTGGTATATCCAATTGTCTTTGGCCCCACCGAATTACTGTTTATTGGGCATTTTTTTGGAATATCTTGAAAGCAGATATAGTCTATCTCCCTAAAGGTGAATTATTAGCTTACAATACTTTTTTATGTCAACTACTCAATAAAAAGTGTTTTACAACCATAGAGGGTATTTTAGATATAACAAATTTGCAAAAAGCAAAAAAAGTAAGTGGTAGTAATGTGCTTAGTTATTACAAACGATTTACTAGATGTTATTCAATTTCTAAATTTATTAAAACGTTTAATTTTGGCAAACATCAATTACGGTCCGAGCCCTTAATTTTAGAGTTAGGAACCGATAGTCATTTATTTGCGATAAAAAAGAGAGAATTTAGGTCCTTAGCTAATGTTGTTATGATTGCAAATAATTTTGAAAAAAAAGGGATAAACGATTATTTAAAGTTAGCTTCAGAATTCCCCTTATTACGATTTCATTTAATAGGTGGGTATTCCAAAAAAATTAAAAACACAGTAGAACAACGACAATTAAAAAATATAATATTTAGTGGTAGACTAGATCGTAATGAATATAAAGCGATATTATCCGATGTGCAATTGCACATACTTCCATCAAAGTCTGAAGGATTTCCCAAAGTTATTTTAGAGACAGCATGTTGTGGAATACCATCTTTAGTATACTCAAATTATGGAGCAGATCAATGGATTACACACAATGAAAATGGTTTTGTTGTCGACACATATGATGAAATGAAGAGTGTAGTCTCGAACCTACTATCAAACCCAGAATTATTAAAAATAAATTCATTGAATGCTCTTAAGCTTGGAAAAAGTTATGATTGGAAACACAAAATAAAGGTCTGGGAAGAAGTTTTGTTAGACTTAATAAAAGAACATTGATACGGTCAGTTTTCTATTACTTAGAAATTCACTAACTTTATAAAGCTCATTTTACTACTTTAACCCTATACAAATATGTCAGTTATGAAATCTTTTTTACTTATCACATTTTTATCATTTTCATCAGTGATTTTCTCACAGACACCAATAACATTTATTGATGAATTTTATTTGGAAGATTATCCCCAATATGATAATTGGACCTACCAAAATGAAGCTTTTTTTGTGTTACCAATTTCGTTAAATGAGTATCTAGCTATTGAGACCATGAGTATTAATATCTCATTTAATCCTCAAATAATTGAGCCTCTTAACATCGTTCAACAAATCAATTCTCCTAATTATACGACTTCAATTAACGTATCAAACGCTATTACAGGCGTTTCAGGATCAACAAGTATAGAGGTGTTTTCGGTTTCTTCAGAGTTGAGTATGTTAACCTTGAATTACACAACAGATACTCCAGTTACTGAAAATCAATATGATGATAATGGAGTTACACTTTTATACTTACCGTTTAGGAAAGTTGATGGGTGTAATAAAACCTATTTTAATGTAAATTTTTGGGATGGAAATTCCAAGGGTACTTACGTTAATCCCAATCAAACTAATAGTATAATAGTAAATCAAAATTTATCAGCTGAGTCTGGAAATATTTATACTCAAGATGCTATAGTTAGTTTTAATTTACTTTCCGCAGAAGTTAATCAAATTGTCAATGCTTTTCATCCTACAATAGATGGCGGCACCCCACCATATTCTTTCCAGTGGACTGATAAGATGGATATAGTTCTTAGCACAGACTCCGTATTTTATCCATCGGAAAATACGGACTACCTTTTTTATGTATATGACGTCAATCAGTGTGAAGCGATATTATTTCTAACTTTTGAACAAGTGTCATCCATACAGAATTTTAATAAACCTAATGTATTTCCAAATCCCGTAAGTCAATTTTTGAATATTGAAACTAATGAGCCAATTGATTATCATTTAATAGATATAAGCGGTCGTGAAGTCTTGAAAGGGAATGTTGTAAATAATACAATAATAGATAGAGGAGAAATTCCCTCAGGATTATATTTTCTTATTCTTGAAAATGAAACGTTATTGGATGAACACAAGATAATTTTTGAATAACAACACTTGAAAATCACATCATTATTAAATTTATTCTATTTACCTGCTGGTCTTATTCTGCTATTAGTAATTGTAGAATATATAGAACACCAGTTTGGTATTAGGGTAAGTAAATTTGGAGTGTTGCCAAGAACACTGGAGGGAGTTAAAGGTATTATGTTCTCGCCTTTTATACACAGTGATTGGAAACATCTTACAAATAATGCTATCCCTTTATTAGTTTTAATTCCTACCCTTTTGTTTTTTTACAGAGGAATAGCTTTAGAAGTTCTTTTATGGTCATGGCTTATTAGTGGTTTATGGCTTTGGACAATTGGTCGTCCAAGTTATCACATTGGGGCTAGTGGTTTAGTTTATGCTTTAGCCTCGTTTCTATTTTTTAGCGGATTTATTAGAAAACATACTCGTTTGATGGCTATATCCATGTTCGTTGTTTTCCTTTATGGAGGAATGATATGGGGTATTTTTCCCATGAAATCTCAAATTTCATGGGAAGGGCATTTATCAGGTGCGTTTGCAGGATTAATTTTAGCCTTTTGGTTTAGAAAAAATGGTCCACCAAAACAAGTTTATCAGTATGAGATTGATGAATTAATAGAAGAAGAAAATAAATCAGAACAGCAATTTTTTTATGAATATAAAGAGAAGGACTGACGACAGTCCTTTTCTAGTGATCACTATCTAATTATTTTTAAATTTTGGGTTAATATCTTATCGTTTTTAGTAAATATTTTTACGATAAATAGCCCTTCACTGAAGCCACTTACATCTATTTTATTCTGTGGAAGAAATTTTTGTTTAAATACTATTTGTCCAAGTGTATTTATAATTTCTACTTTAACAATATCATTAGATTGAATAAAAAAGTAATTTGATGCAGGATTAGGATACAGAACAACATTCTCTATAAGTTGATTATTATTTTCAACTATTGAAGTTGTGTCATTGTTTCCACCACCTCCAGACGATGATGTGTCTATATCACTTTCAACAATAAAATAGAGAAGGTTTTCAACATTAACATCGTTCCATTCACCAGCAGCACCAAGTGGCCAACTTGTAAGCCCTAAAGCTAATCCATCTTGTTGCCCCAAGTAGTCGTCTGGTTCATTACCCCAATTATTGTACAGTCCACTTACAGGATTTCCATCAGCAGTTCCTTGCCAAAACTGTGTTGTATTACCGTCTAAATCTATCCACACCCAATCACCTTCAACACCAGCATCCGTACCGCCTAACCAAATGTATGAGCCTTGACCGCCATCAGGTGCAACGGTATTCGAATTAATAATATTAGCATTTTGAATTTCGTACCAAATAGCATCCTGTTCTTCTTGACTGTCGATTTGTGCGAGTACACCGCCTAGCTGATTAGCACAAGCCATGGCATCGGACCAGCTTTTACCATCTTTAACTATGGTATAGTCGGAGTTATTGAACTGAAAAGTAAAAAAATTAGATGTGTCTGTACAGAGATTTTGCGAAATAAGACTGGTAGATAATAATAAACCAAGCCCAATTAATGGTAGTAAATTTTTCATAGTTTTAAGAAAATTAGTTTAGTCTTACAAAGCTATAAAAATTCTTTAAAAATAGAGAATGAAGGCCCACTCAACAACAAAGCCTAGAAGAAAACCCGTGTATACTTGTTGGTAGCTATGAGAGTTTGTTTTAAGCCTGGCATAACCTATAAGACCTGCCATAAATATTAATCCAATAATTAGAGGTGAATGATCAAATTGAAAGCGTTGAGAAATGCCAATGATAGCTCCAACTACACCGCCAATACCAAGCATATGTATACTCACTTTCCAGCGAAGGGTTATGATGATAGCTACACCAATAACACTGATAGCTCCAACCATTAGTAACAAAAAACTCTGAGGAATATACATCTTAGATATGAGTTGTAAAGCTATATAATACCATATTAAGGTGAACGTAAAGGGCCATTTTCTCTCCTCAGCATTTCTCATAAATATGCTGTCAATGAGTTTAAATTGCTTCATAGTTACAGCAGTAAGTACAGGAAGGACAATCGTGAACAGAAAAAGGATTATAAACAAAATCTTTTTGGTACTGTCGCTAATCATCATATTGATGTAAGGGTTGAATGAGATGAGTAAGCCAAAGGCATAGCTAGGCATAAATAGTGGATGGCCAATTATTGAAATAAGCTGAGCTAACTTCATCATAATTCTCTTCTTAGTCGAGCTGTTGGAATTCCTAATTGTTCACGATATTTTGCAACTGTACGTCTTGCTATATGAAAGCCTATTTCATCAAATTTTTCTGATAATAACTCATCAGAATAAGGCTTCTTCTTATTCTCCTGTTCAATAATATCTTTCAAATGACTTTTCAGGACTTTGTTTGAGATAGTAGTACCATCTTTTTTACTAAAAGCATCGGAAAAAAACTCCTTAAGTAAGAATGTACCATAAGGTGTTTCAACGTATTTACTATTTGTTACTCTAGAAATAGTTGATATATCAAGCTTAATCTTTTCAGCTATATCGACTAACTTCATCGGCTTTAACAGTTGTTCATTACCACTTTTAAAAAAGTCAGATTGTATTTCTACAATACAATTCAAAGTATTAAGTAAGGTCTGTTCTCGCTGAATTAGGGCATTTACAAACCAATTTGCACCTTCAATTTTATCTTTTAAAAAACGAATAGCCTCTTTATCTCCCTTTCCTTTTTCCAATTCTACAAGCATATGTTTATAGTATTGGCTACTTTTTAGACGCCTTACTTTACTATTGTTTAAAGAAACCTTTATATCGTCATTTTCGATTTCTAGCTTGAAGTCTGGAGTGATGAACGTTTGACCCTCATCGTAGTGACTAAAGCTTGCGCCTGGCTTTGGATTAAGTTGTTCTATTTTTTTGTAGGCTAATTTTAATTCTTCTGAACTTACTTCAAAAACACGAATTAATTTTTCATAATTTCTGTTACTAAATGCGGTGTATTCATTAGCTAATATATTTTTTGCTAAGTCGGTTGCAGGACTTTTAGTTTTTTGATTGAGTTGTATTAGTAGACATTCTTTTAAATCTCTTGCGGCAACACCAAC
>JBMHBP010000021.1:0-6633 GCA_049890295.1 Flavobacteriales bacterium
CTGTGAAGTGCCTACTGCACGGTAACGGATCATGTAGTATGATGGTGCTGCAGCTGGTGCATCCCAATTAAATACTACTCTGTTGTGGATAATGTTATCGACAACTAATCCTGTTGGTACTACCGCAGCATCACAAGGATCATCTACAGGGTAGTCACAGCTGCCGTCATCTTCAGTAGCTTCAGTATTATAGTTGGTAGCCGATGGATCGGTACAGCCTTGAACAGTATATTCACAAGGAAAATAATGTTGACCAATATCAGACCAATCGTTGTTTGTTAGAATAATCCATTCCGAGTTATCTTCAGTTGTTCCTGCTGATTCAATCCAGTTGGGATTTCCTTCTGCAACAGAGCATTTTCTTTTAAGTGTATGATCTTTAGTAGCATTTGGAATACCAGCAACCTGCCAGCCGCTTCCAGGGTCTCCGTTCCAGTCACCAACTCTATCAATTACTGTATATCCACCTTCTGTAGGGCTAGAATTAACTTGTGGTTGATTACCAAAAACTAAAGCTATCCCATCATCACCATTACTAAAATGAGTTGTTGTCATATTAGCTTGAGATAAAATTGTTGAGTTTGAGGATGGATGTGCAATAATAAAAATACCATCCGGCTCAATTGTAGAGCCTAAATCAAAATAATGCCATGAATCATACACCCCTATTTGATCTGGTGAATTTACCACCATTGCTATTGCAAAGTCATCCAAACTTACAACTGAAGAAGTAGGGTTATATATTTCTAAATATTTATTGTAGGATGACCCTTCAGCATATTCAGAGATAAATATATTTGGAGCGTCATCATTACTTATATCATTTTGACAAGAATTACTATTATCCAATGAGTCTAAACATTCTGACGAATAAGGTAAGCTTACCCCTACTGGCATATGATCAGTAATCTGCGAATCGTAAAACGAAAAACCACCATTAAAATAATTGGCTATTTGAATTGTAGAAACACTATAAAGATTGGTATTTAATTCATCAAAAAGTTCGTTAGTAATTAAAATATGATCTATGTGAGAGGGCCAGCTAGGAAAAGAAAAATTTTGACTATTGCCATTAGCTATATTCATGTCAACAAACTGATAATCTGTATCATCAATAAAATTTTGAAAAACATTATTACTGACCTCATCATTTAATTCGTCATTAAAATCACCTATAACAAATACATTCTTATCATCAAGGAAAGTATCGATATAATTTTTAATGTAACTTAAAGCTAGAAAACGTCTGTATTCTTCATCAGACGAATTAGATGTGTTTAGCGTTCCATCTCCACAACATTTCAGATGAACGTTTATGACATAATATTCTACATTATTTTTTTCAACATGTATGAGAAAAGGAGACCTTCCTGCAAACGCATAATTATAGTTACTTGTTGATAGAATTTTATAATGATCAATAACAGTCACATCATTTTTAACTGCATATGCCAAATCTAAAGAACCATAATTTGAATTTGCTACATAACCAGTATAACCGTTTGTTGAAGACATCATTGTAAGAAAAGCGTTAATATCACTAATCTCTTGAAAACCAATGATTTCAGAATGTAATTCTAATATAATTTCTGAAACATAGTTTTCAGTAACACCATCAATTTTAGGAAAATTTTCAAGGTTCCAGGTGATTACATCAAAGGTATTATCATTGCCAAAATCTAAATTGCTAAGGCTCTGTGGTATTGCTGAAAAACTTAATGATAAAGAAAAAATAAATAGAAAAACTTGCTTCATAATGAGGGTTAAAATACCAGTCTAAATTAGTAAAAATTAAAGCTATTATAATAATAAAAGTTTAGAGTTTCTTTAAACAAGAAAGAAACAAGAATAATAACTTCTTCTATATTTTAGCTTAATAAAATAGATCCGATTTGGTGGGTCTAAGGGTTCTTTATATCGAACTTTAATATTGGTTAATAAAAGATGTATCAGTTAAAGTGTGTAAAAATGAAATTAAGCTTTTAACTTCATCAGTATTTAGAAAAAAAGGCTCTAAAATTTCATGTTTATTTTTATGATTCTTGCCACCAGACATGTAATGATAAATTACATTTTCCAAAGAATTTATACTACCATCATGCATATATGGGTATGTCACTTCAATATTTCTTAATGTAGGAACTTTAAAGACACCCCTATCTTTTATATCCCCAGTAAGCCTAATTCGGCCTGAGTCAGTATAAAACTCATATAATCCATTATTAGTTAATGAATAATTTGTAAAATTAAAACCAGAATGACATTCAGTACAATGAAGTTTATTAAAAAATAAATCTTTCCCATTCGCTTCCGACTCAGTTAATTCTATATTATTCTTAATGTATTGGTCATATTTTGAATTTCCGCTTATTAATGTTCTTTGAAAACTAGCAAGAGCACTTGTAATAACAAATGGATTTGGGTTTTCACCATATGCACGCATTGATAAATCAACATAATCAGAATCATTTAAAAGTCTATCGGATGCAATTAAAATATGAAGATCAAATTCATTTTTTTCATGAAATGGAACAATGGCTTGATTTTCAAGAGAGGGATTAACACCGTCTAACATAAATGAATTGTTATAAGCAACATTTGTTAAAGTTGGTGTATTTCTATTAACTATACTACCTCTAATGCCTACCCCCTTTTCTTTCCTGTCAGTAAAAGCGAAACGCGGATTATGACACGTTGAGCACGAAATAGTTGAGTCTCTACTTAAAATGGGATCAAAAAATAGCTTTTTACCTAATTTAATTCTAGCCTCAGTCAATTGATTATGTTCTGGAATATAAGGTTCTGGAAAGTGATTTGGCTTGTCGTTTTCAATTTTTGAGAAAGAATAAATGAAAACGCATAATATTATAAAAATGAAACTTTTGGTATTCATTTTTATCTTAAAACTGAAAATTTATGAGTGTATTTAAATTGATCATTGTAAAATACAGCAAAATAATTTCCACTTTTAAGCTCTTTTCTAATGAAGTAATTACCCTCAAAACCAATATTTTCGGCTTCTAATACTAATTGACCAACGGAGTTCAATATTTTCAAGTTAAAATCAAGATTATTATCTAACTTGTAATTTATAGTCGGAGCATAGCTGATATTATAATCCGTAGTAATATCAATAACTTTATTAAAAAAATCAATACTAGCTGGATTAATAGTTTGAAAAACTTGATTGTCTATTGTGTTATTGCACATGTTCAGATTGTTATTACTGCTACTGTGATCAATTCCAACATTTATCAAGTCTATTCCATTGAGCCATTTTTCAATATTAACATTTAATACGAGATTAATAGAATTATTTAAACTCTCATAAGTCCCATTAAGGTAATCAACATTTTGAAGCATTATATCTCCGAGTGAGCGAAGTTGAAAATTTTTGTTGGGAACCCCATCGCCGTTGTCATCAATTGTACCGTCAATAACAAGGAAAAAATATCCTGCTGGCCAACCCCAATCCATTAAGGGTGACTGCGGTCCTAGAGGATGATCTGTCGGGTAATTATTACTGTTTCCATGATTTGCAGTGTAATCAACTCCTAAATCAAACTCAATTTTGCTGACACTACTAATATCATAACTTCCAAGGGAATAGTTGCTTACATTTCCATTAGCTAATACGTACGTATCAGTGAGAGGAATGTTTATTCCTGCGTTATTCGTTAACTCAATTGAGGAAATATAATATTGTAATCGAGAAATATTAATAAGATTTCCATTTTCATCTTGATAATTTTGAGAATACATAAATTGTTCTTCATTATACAGATGATTCAAAATTAGATTTACATCAACTTGTGAATAGCAAATGTTTGAAAGTATTGTAATAATAATAATTGGTATAGTTTTCATTGTTTTCTATCATATTTACAGCAATAGTGCAGGGCATTATAATTTTCATCAGTTGCCTTAATTGTATCTGTGTCATAACCAACATTGGCAACAGCTTGCTTGATTTCAAATAATTGAACTTGTTTTAAATTATACTTTACTTTTAAAAGTAACATATCTTTATCCCATTCTGCTTTCTTTACTCCATTTAAATTTAGAACTGCTTCTTCAATTTTTTTTTCACACATTTCACAATTACCCAAAACCTTAAAACTAGTCTTAAGAATTTTTTTAGTGGTTTTTGATTGAGAACTGACTAAAAATGGTTGCGAAACAAAAACGCATGTAAAAATTAATCTAAATATAATTTTATTCATTTATGTAGAAATACTTTTTAACAACACCATTTTTATTGATAATAATATTAAGCTTGTTTTTATGAATTTTTTCTAACTTTTTTCCTGACAGATCATAAATCAAAATATTTTTATTGAATGTCTGGTTTTGAATAAGTTCACTAATTCCACTAGTTGAACTAGCGACACCGATCCATGTAACAGTATCAGTAAATTGACTATTAGTTATTATTTCCATTTTTACAACTCCTGTTCCAGGAGTATTATTTGGATAAAAATGACAATTTAAATATTGCTGGGAGTTTGGCAAAAAACTATTTTCTCCACTAACAACACCAGGATTATAACAATTTGGGAAGCAATTAGAAAAATTCCATTGATCAGGCATCTCACTTTCTATTATTTTCCAATTTACATTAACAGAATCATAGGCGTTATAATATGTGTTTTCATAAAAATCTGAAACAGAAGCGTCATCGGATAAGTTTATTATTAATTCATCAATGCTATGTGTTTGTGAGTGTGCAAAAAAACTAATCATTAAAAAATTACAAATTATTATATTTCTCATTTTACTTTTTATTTCAATATTAAAGTAAAAAATTTTGTTAGAATTGATTTTTATTGATTTTTACTTGACTAATTTAGTTTGTCTATGGGTAATCTATCATTTGGATTAATTTGGTATGATTTTGGAGATTGACCACATAAGTTTTTGAAGCTTCTACTGAAGTGAGCAACGCTATTGAATCCCACTATAAATGCCACCTCTTTAACACTTAGTTCATTATAGGATAGAAGTTCTTTAGCTTTATTTATTTTTTGAATGAAGAAATATTTGTTAATAGTTAGCTTCTCTTGGTCTTTGAAAATTTTATTTAAGTTTGAGTAAGTTAAGTTGAGCTGATTCTCTAATGTTTTTTTTATTTCTAGCCCAAGTTCGTTAGGATTGTTAATTAATTCTATAATTATTGATTTAATTTTATTTACAAGTATTTTATTTTTTGATGTAAGTATTTCAAAGCCAATTTTTTTTAAATCTTCAATTATAAATTTTTCGTGGGACTTCGGTATATTCTTAGAAATTCTGACTTCTCCTAATTTAATATGTTTGATATCGAATTTCTTAAATAAACGTGATACTGTCAATATACATCTGTCACAAACCATATTTTTTATAAAGTAAGTATTCATATCGTAAAGTTAAAAAAAATCTAACAATGAGTTAGATTTCGCTTTGGTGGACCTAAGCGTTCTTATTTTGAACTTTTGGCTAAAGCTCATTTAGCTTATAATGCTACTTTATATATATTGTGTTATTTATTTCTAGAATCTTTTTTCTTTTTATTTCTATTAGCAAAAAACTCTTGTCTTCTTTTTTGTTTTTGTTTTTCGAATTCTTTCTTTTCTTTAGTATTCATAGGCCTGTCTGTTTGGGGGAAGGGATGATTTAAAATTATTTCAATGTCTTTTTGTATTAACTTTTCGATACTCTTAACGTATCCGTTTTCTTCTGGTTCGGAAATAGAAATAGCAACTCCTTCTTCTCCTGCTCTTCCACACCTTCCTATCCTGTGTACATATGTTTCTGATTCATTGGGAATATCATAATTTAGAACAAAATTTAATTTGTCTATGTCAATTCCTCTAGCAGCGATATCTGTAGCTACTAAAATTCGAATTTGAGAATCTTTAAATAATTGTAATGCTTTTTGCCTTTGATTTTGTGTCTTATTTCCATGAATTGCTGAAGCTTTAATATTTTTCTTTCTTAAATTACGAACTATCTTATCCGCACCATGCTTTGTTCTTGAAAAGAGCAATAGTTGATTAATTTTTTTATCATTTAATATGTGAAGTAATAAGTCTTTTTTATCTGGCTTATTTGTGTAGTATATGTATTGTTTAATAGTTTCAGCAGTGGACGATACAGGATTGACAGATATTTTTTTAGGTTGTCTTAATATTTGGGATGAAAGATCTATGATGTTTTTAGGTAAAGTGGCTGAAAAGAATAAAGATTGACGTTCTTTTGGTAACTGATTTAATAACTTTCTAATATCATTTATAAAGCCCATATCCAACATTCTATCCGCTTCATCTAGCACAAAATAAGTAACATCTTTTAATGATATGAATCCTTGTTCTATTAAATCTAATAATCTTCCTGGGGTAGCAATCAATACTTCTGTTCCTTTAGCAAGCTGATTTGTTTGAGGTCCTTGTTTAACTCCTCCAAAAATCACAGTATTTCGTATGGAAGTATATTTTGAGTAGTCTGTAAAGTTTTCTCCTATTTGTATAGCAAGTTCTCGAGTAGGAGTTACAATTAAAGCTTTTATTTTATTGCCCTTTCTCTCTTGAACTAAATGATGTAAAATTGGTAATGCAAAAGCGGCTGTTTTACCAGTTCCTGTTTGAGCGCTTGCTA
>JBMHBP010000022.1:0-16200 GCA_049890295.1 Flavobacteriales bacterium
CCAATCTCTAAAACAGTTCCCTTTGTATTTCCTAAAACATTGAATTTCAGCCTAGTGTTTACTTTTCTTATTTTATGATAAAACCAGTTAATTAGTCCTTCTTTTGTGTCGCTATGTGAGATGTAATCTTTAACCTCATAATACTTAAATTGTTCTTTACTACTCGGACGCGGGTTTGTAAATACAAATTCACAAGTGTTGCAAAGTGTTAATGAAAACGCTTTACGGCTTTTTGTGTAATCAATACATTTTAAATAATGCTCTAGATCACTACCACTACACAATGGGCAGTTGCTTAATTTTTTCATGACAATATGTTTCACGTGGAACAATTGGTCCACGGTTAGTTTTTTAAGGCATTGTAAGGTAGTTTTATCTTCCCATGTAAACTAATAAAACGTTAATATCAGAAGGGGTAACGCCGCTTATTCTAGAGGCTTGCCCTATTGTTTCTGGCTTAACTTTATTAAGTTTTTCTCTTGATTCCGATGAGATGGCGTGTATTTTGCCATAATCAAATCGTTGCGGTATTCTAATTCCTTCAAGTTTGTTTGTTTTCATGACGGTTTCTCGCTCACGTTCAATATAGCCGTTATATTTGATTTGTATTTCAGCTTGTTCTAACGCCTCTTGACTGATAGAAGAGGTTTTTTCTAGAACCATATCTATGGTTTGTAGGTCTTCAAGTTTAATTTGTGGCCGACTCAACAGTTTAAATAGTTTTGTCTTTTGTTTTATTTCCGAGCTGTTATTGTTAGAAAGTATAGGATTGACTTCGTCTGGTGAAATACTCTGTGTATTGAAGATATTCAAACCTTTTTCAACCTCTGATATTTTCATATCCAGTTTTTTAAGTCTTTCATCTTTAACTAGCCCTATCTTTTTGCCGATAGGAGTTAGTCGCAAGTCAGCATTATCTTGCCTTAGCAAAATTCTATACTCAGCTCTTGATGTAAACATTCTATATGGTTCATCTGTACCTTTGGTTACCAGGTCATCAATTAACACGCCGATATAAGCCTCCGAGCGGCTAAGAACAATCGGTTCTAAATCTTGTATTTTTCTACTAGCATTAATGCCGGCCATAAGCCCTTGGCAGGCCGCTTCTTCGTATCCAGTTGTGCCGTTTATTTGTCCAGAGAAATAGAGGTTATCGATAAGCTTTGTTTCTAAACTTCTGTGTAATTGTGTTGGCGGAAAATAATCGTATTCTATAGCATAGCCTGGTCTAAATATTTTTGCTTTCTCAAAACCTGCTATATGTCTAATGGCTTCAAATTGAATTTGCTCAGGCAATGAGGTTGAAAACCCATTAACATAGACTTCAACGGTGTGCCACCCTTCTGGTTCAACAAAAATTTGATGTCTTTCTCTTTCCGAAAAACGTTCAATTTTATCTTCAATTGATGGACAATATCTGGGACCTAATCCTTTTATTCTTCCTGTAAACATAGGTGATTGTTCAAAGCCGTCTTTAAGAATAGCATGAACGGTTGGGTTTGTGTAGGTAATGTGACAACTACGCTGTGTGTCTAGTTTTGGTGTGTCCAAAAATGAAAATTTTGAAGGGTTAATATCTCCCGCTTGTTCTTCCATTTTTGTGTAGTTCAATGTACGACCATCAACTCTTGGAGGTGTTCCAGTCTTCATCCTTCCGCTTTCAAAACCTAAACCGTTCAAACATTCTGTAAGTCCAGTAGAGGCTCTTTCTCCAGATCTTCCACCGCCAAACTGCTTATCACCAATATGAATAGTTCCGTTCAAAAAGGTACCATTGGTCAAGATTACAGTCTTTGCTGATATGCTTTGACCCATAGCTGTTTTAACTCCCGTTACCTTTTTGTTTTCTATGATTAGATCGGTAACCATATCTTGCCAAAAGTCAATATTAGGAATTGATTCTAGAGTTAATCTCCACTCTTCAGCAAATCGCATTCTGTCACTTTGTGCCCTGGGGCTCCACATAGCGGGTCCTTTAGATCGATTTAACATCCTGAACTGAATCATTGTTTTATCTGTTATTATTCCTGAATAACCACCTAAAGCATCAATTTCTCTAATGATTTGCCCTTTAGCAACACCACCCATAGCGGGATTGCATGACATTTGTGCTATGGTTTGCATATTCATAGTAACTAGAAGTACGGAAGAACCTAAATTTGCGGCAGCTGCGGCAGCTTCACAGCCCGCATGACCTCCGCCAACAACAACAACATCATAGATAGAATTATTCATAAAAGCCTATTTATCAATTATTTACAAACATATTTTCAAGATAAAAATCTTCTTTTTCTCTCATTTGCACTTTTTCTTTATCTGTTTTGTCTTTATAGCCAATTAAGTGCAATATTCCATGAATCATTACTCGTCTTAATTCGCTATCAAAAGGCACCACAAAGTTAATGGCATTTTCTTTTACTCTGTCTATGCTAATAAAAATATCGGCATTAAGTACTTTTTTTTCAGAATAATCAAAGGTAATGATGTCAGTAAGGGTGTTGTGTTTTAAGAATATTTGGTTTTTTTCAAGCAGGTATGAGTCGTCGCAGAAAATATAATTTATGACGCCTAAATTCATCTTTTCTTCTTTAATAAGTCTTGTTAGTGCATGCAAATATGAACTAACTGAATTACTATCGAAATCACATTCCGAATGAAAGTATATGCTACTGTCCATTAATGTTTTTGAAATAGGTTCTTACTTTTTCTTTATAGAATGGCTTAAATGTTGGCGGTATGGTCTTCAGCAACTCTTCTTGTTTAGCCTTCTCTTTTTGGTAGTCTTCAAAGGGGTTAACTAGTCGATTAGAAAGATTGTTTAACCATTCAGTTGATTCTCGTGTTTTTTCTTCGTCTCGCTCCATCTGTGCTTTTTCTGCTTCTAACAGCCTTGTCATAATACTTTGCTGTCGCTTTAGACTTTCAAGGGTAATATTATCATTTATGATATCAACTTCATTTTCTTCCATCTGTCTAATCAATTTATCAATGGACTGTTTGCTGCCAAGGTCGTTACTTAACTCTTCCCTTAGTTCACTCATTCTGTTGCGTATCATTTCTTGTTTTGCAGCGAGTTGTGCTAATCCTTTACTACCCTTACCCATTTTACCTTTTTTCTTATTACTCAGCATTTGCTTCATCTGATCCTTGACTTGATTTTGCATCTGTTTCATTTTCTTCATTCCCTCCCCGCCTGATTTAGGTTTATTACACATTTTGCTACTTGGCTTATCACTAATATTTGCCATTTCTTTTTGCATTTGTTCAAGAGTTTCTGATAAAATTAATGCCAAATTATTAGCTGAGGTCATTGCGAATTGTTGTTTTTCACTCGCAACTTTTGAACGTCTCTCTGACATCTCTTCAAGTGATCGTTGCATGTTTAGGTTAATCGTATTTATTTCACTATTGACTATTGATTGAATTTGTGGTTGTCTTTTGCTAAGTGCAAACAAACTGTCTTCAATGATTTGAGCATCTGCTTGTAACTTATTTTGTAATTGCAGGTAATCAAGAAAAATAGGGCTGTTGATATTTATTTCGGTAATACTTTTAAGGATGTTTTCCTGATCTAATGAAAGGGTTACTAAATTTTCTAAAATTTGCCTTAGCGTTTGCATATCCTCAACAATTTGTTCTTGCTGGGCAGATTGTAATGCAGACTGTAAAGACTGACTCATCTCTTGCATTTTATCAGCAGCATTTTCTTGATTTTTAGCCGCTTGTTTTTTCATGTTTTTATTTAACTTATCAAGGCTTTTTTTAATATCCTCTTTTATCATATTTTCTAATGATTTTGTGGAGGGCATTGTTTGCTTATTTTCTAACTTTTCATTGAGTTCTTGAGCTTTTTCAAGATCCTTTTGTATGTCTTCAAATTGAGATTCAATGTCTAGTTGTTCTTCTTTAAGTTTTTCTTTTTCTTCTGATCGTTTTCCAGCAAGTTCGTCTTGTTGCTTTGATAGTTCATTTAATTTATTGATATTTTGTTCTATCTTTTGTTGAACCTCCATTTGCTTGAAAAGTTCTAAAGTTCTATCTAATTCTTTTTCAATATCTTCATCAGACTTTTGCATATTCTCTAAAGCTTCTTTTAGATCTTCCTTATTGATATCGTCCATCATCTCTTTTAGCTCATTGAGCATTTCATTCATCTCTTCATCCATAATGTTATCGAACAAGCGCTGTATTTCTTCTTGTTTTTTTATTAAATCTTCATCAGGCTTTTTAAAGTTGTTTTCTTTAAGGTTGTTCTCTTCTTGTTGTTTTCTGATGTTATCTACTTTTTGTTTTAACGCTTCTTGTTTATCAATTAAATCTTTAGCTTTTTGTTTTTCATCCCAGCCAAGTGTTTTATCTTTAAGTAGTTGTTCTTGCAGTTTTTCTAGCTCCTTTTGAATTTGCTCAGCTAATGATTTGGATTCTTCAATATCTTGTTTGAGCTTTTCATTATTTTGTTCTGACTCCTCTTCCAGCTCTTGGATTGTGGCATTTTTGAAAGAATATCGTTTTGACCTGGAAGCTTTACTTCCATTGAAACCATCATTGTCCCAAACTTCGAAATAATAACTTATTTCTTGTCCATAATCTATACCGTAATCATCAAAGTTGAAACTTTCAAAGAAGTTATAGCTTTTGTTTGCTGGAATTAGAAGGTCCGTGCTTTGCCAATTATCATTGTTTTTAGAATTTATGAGATAGTTAAAAGTTAATCTTGACAATCCGTAGTCATCTTCTACATACCCTTCAAAAAATCGCTGTTTAGGATTTATACTATCCACAGTTTCTTTAATTGTAATATTGGGGTAAACATCAGCTACAGCAGAAATCTTATATGAAATACTGTCACCCGTTATAAAATCATTTTTTGTGAAAACACTATAAGAGCTGCTATTACTTACTTGTTTTGAGAACATGAATTTTTTATCTGATTGTTTTTTGCACGTTGAAATATTATCAAACCTCACAAACACATCTTCAGAGTCTTTAGTTTCGAATAGCCATTTTATTCGTGTTCCTTTAGGCACTTCAAGGTTGCCTATATTTTCTAAGATCTCATTTTGTCTGCCCGTATATTTTGGATAAACAAGCTCAGTAGTAAACTTCAATACGACTGGCTTAGGGATTACTTTTAGCGAGTAGTTTTCTGAAAAAAAACCATTAGCTAAAAATTGAAAACGGATACTTTCTTGAGGGGTTTTAAAAAGATAAGAAAAATGCCCTTGTTTGTTTTGCAGCATATTATAAGACATGCCATTAACCACAACCTTAGCGTTTTTTGGTATTTCGCTACCCTTTAGGCGCATATTTAACATTAAATCGTTGCCTTTTATTACCATAAGTTCTTCATTTTCTAAAATAAATTGGAATGGTGCAACGGGTAAAAACTCAGTATTATAAGACGCTATTCTTGAAGAACTATCAACAATCACATCTTTGTTGCCAGTAAAAAAAAGTAAACACACAATAACTATTGGTATGATTACATATTTTAAGTATGCCAGATTTGATTTCAAGTCAATGGCACTAGCAAAAGGAATGGCCTGAAGTCGTTTTACTTTTTGCTCAATACTAGCTTCAACAAGTGCATTATCTTTCTCAGATAACTCTTGAAGTTGAAGAATATTAATTAATTGATCTTGAACTGATGAAAAATGATTGCCAATTATTTTAGCAGCTTCCTTGTGTGATAATGAACGCCCTAACCTGTAAAGACCAAATAATGGTTGAACAATCCATTTCCAAAAAATGAAAGAGTTAGTAAGTATAAAAAGCCAAAACAAAATACCGCGAACAAGTCGGTCAAATTCTCCGAAGTATTCAACAGTAGATAGCAAGATAAAACTCGCCAATGAAATTGATAAAAAATATATACCACCCTTAAGTAATAGGTTTTTGTAGTACTTACTAATGAATTCTTCTAACTTGTTAAATAAGATGTTTCGACTACTCATGTTACAAAGTTACGATAAATTGAGTCATCATAAAAAGGCAGCATTTAGAAGAAAACGTATCTTTGTGAGCTTAATTTAACAATAGTAATGGGTAAAGTAAGAGTACGATTTGCACCAAGTCCAACAGGCCCCCTGCACATGGGTGGTGTTAGAACAGCCTTGTATAATTACCTTTTTGCAAAAAAGCATAATGGTGATTTTCTGTTAAGACTAGAAGACACGGATCAAAATAGATTTGTTGAGGGTGCTGAGCAATATATATTGGATGCATTATCATGGTGTAATATACATATTGACGAGGGGGTAGAGCACGGCGGAGATTATGGCCCTTATCGCCAATCAGAACGTAAAAGCATGTATATGCAATATGCTGATAGGCTTATTGAAAGCGGCCATGCTTATTATGCTTTTGACACAACCGAAGAGTTAGAGCAAATGCGAGATCGGATGAAAAGAGCAGGGGTACCCTCACCGCAATACAATTCAGTGGTTAGAGATAGCATGCAAAACTCCGTATCACTTTCTGAAGACGAGGTCAAAAGAAGAATAAGTAATGGCGATGATTATGTGATTCGTATTAAAATGCCTCGAAACGAAGAGGTTAAAATAAACGACATCATTAGAGGTTGGGTAGTGGTCAACACAAATAACTTAGATGATAAAGTGTTGTTTAAATCTGACGGCATGCCAACCTATCATCTAGCTAACGTGGTTGATGATCATTTGATGCAAATTACTCATGTCATAAGAGGAGAAGAATGGTTACCATCAGCCCCACTTCATGTATTACTTTATCGTTTTTTAGAATGGGATTGCCCGCAGTTTGCTCATTTACCATTAATTCTAAAACCTGACGGTAATGGTAAGTTGAGTAAAAGAGACGGTGACCGATTGGGCTTTCCAGTATTTCCAATAGATTGGTGCAATCCTGAAAACAATGATAAATCATCAGGTTATAGAGAAGAGGGATATTTTCCGGAAGCATTTACCAATATGTTAGCCTTTTTAGGATGGAACCCAGGTACGTCACAAGAAATATTTAGCATGGATCAACTTATTGATACGTTTTCGTTAGAAAGAGTTGGAAAGGCTGGTGCAAAATTTGATTTTGATAAAACAAAATGGTTTAACCAACAGTATCTGAGAAGTAAATCGGGTGTTGAATTAGCTGAGTTATTGCGACTATCAATACCTAAGTCCAGAAATGTTGATGTCGAACAATTAGCTTCAATTTGTGAGCTAATGAAGGAAAGAGCAACCTTTTTAGAGGACATTTGGAATAGTAGTCAGTTCTTTTTTGATCGTCCTATCCAATATGACGAAAAAACACGTAGAAAAAAATGGAAAGAGAATACTCCTGATGTCTTAGATGAGCTTACTTCACTTTTTGAGTCTTTAGAAGATTTTTCTGCTTCAAATATTGAAGTAAATTTTAAAAATCTAATAGAAGAAAAAGAATGGGGCCTAGGTATGGTGTTACCTCCTTTCAGGCTTGCTGTGACAGGCGTTGGAATGGGTCCTTCAATGTTTGAAGTTTGCGCTTTATTAGGAAAAAGAGAAGTGATAAATAGAATCCAAAAGGCCATTCAAACACTGTCGTAAAATGGGAATAATTAGAGTAAATGATATTAGGGTATTTGCTAATCATGGCTGTATGCCCGAAGAGCGAATCATTGGTTCGGATTACATTGTGAATGTTGTTGTTGATGCAGACCTCGCTATATCGTCTATTTCTGATGATTTAATTGACACGGTCGATTACGTATCAATCAATTCAATAGTTAAAAATGAGATGGCTAAGCCAAGCAAATTATTGGAGCATGTTGTAAAACGAATTATTGATACCATTGTGAAAACACATACATCCATTGAATCTGTTGAGGTTGAGGTTGCTAAAATTAACCCACCAATCAATGGTGACGTTAAAAGTGTTTCGGTTTCTCAAAAATATATTAGAGCATAATTTAAAAAAAAGATTAAATTTGCTATCCATTTTTGGTTTCGTGGCCGAGTGGCTAGGCAGTGGTCTGCAAAACCATCTACAGCGGTTCGAATCCGCTCGAAACCTCAAACTTTTAAAAAACCGCATGTTTATTGCGGTTTTTTGTTATAAACAGAAAATTAATATTAATATATAAATCCTTAACTTTGTAGGATGACCTTATCAAGACATATTTTGAAAATTTGTACGTGTATAGTTTTCCTATTTCTTGGCAATACATTTGTTTTTTCACAAGGAGCTACGTCAAACGACAACGAATTAATTTCAAGGGTAAACTTTGGGCTTATTCCCTTTGATGCTTCCGATTTGATGAGTCCTCCCTCTGGAACCAACACAGCGAATTGCACAGGTTATAGTGATTTTACAATAGGTAATTCAGATTTATTTGATGGAAACACTAATAATGCGGTTTACAGTTTGGGTGTTTCTAAAAATCAAACCTATGATTTAGAGGTCGAGGGTGGTTTTTGTATTTCAGACCCTAATATTTTTGGAAGTTCTAGAGGTATTAAGGTATTCGTAGATTTTAATGCAAACAATGATTTTACGGACGCGGGCGAACTCGTTTACTCTTCTGCACCAGTTTTTTCTTCATCACCTATATTTAATACATCCGTTTTGATTCCCAACTCTGCATCTATTGGAGAAATAACAATGAGGATCGTATATGTTAGAATTAACGGTACGGGTGGTACATTCTTTTGGGATTTTGATTTTTTTGATTGGTCAACATTAGCTTACACTCACGGTGAAACAGAAGACTATACTTTAGTCGTAACCGCCTTTATTGATTTAGTTTCAACAACAGATATAAGTTGTGCCAGCCCAAATAGTGGAGAAATTATAATCTCTCCTTCTTCTGGCGCTCCTGCAACAACTGAATATTCTATCAATGGCTTAGCTGGCCCTTTTAGTTCCGATTTAGTTTATCAAAATTTACCTGCAGGAAATTACTCAGTCTTAGCAAGAGATGCCAGCATGGCCCCTGATTATGTTTACGAAGAATATGATGTCACAATAGAGCCTGCTCCTGAAATAACTTTAAGCCCACAAATAACATCAGATTATAACGGTAATTCAATTAGTTGTGCAGGCGTTTCTGATGGGGAAATAACGTTAACTGCTTCGGGTGGTTTAGGGTCAAATTACACCTATGAATATACAGGCACTATTGATGTTACACCTACACCTACTTCCAATGTTGTTACTGCTTTGGCTGCTGATACTTACACTTTTATTGCTACTGATGATTTAGGTTGTTCATCATCACCAGTTGAGATAACTATTGAAGAGCCAATGCCAATTAGCATAGACAATGTGGAAATCACGACTCCAATTTCATGCGATGGCTCGTGTGATGCAACATTAACTATATTCGCATCAGGAAGTACTCCTCCTTACAACTATCAGGTTGATGGGGTAGACTATGGGGGTGGCAATATTGCAACAGGAGTCTGTCAAGGTACGCCAACCATTTTAGTGTCCGACGCCAATGATTGTAGCTTACAATTAAATACATTTATTACCGCTCCAGAACCGTTGACTCTATCAGTAGCATCGGCAAACAGTTATTTTGGTTTTGATGTCAGTTGTACCAACTCTAGTGATGGGGCTATTGAATGTACTCCTAACGGAGGTACCGCCCCTTATCAATACAGTATTGATGGCGGTTTGACATTTCCATTTAGTTCAACTGGAACAGAAATAATAAATTCACTTTCGGCTGGAAACTATTCAATTATTGTCAGAGATTCTAATTCTTGTGAATCTACAATTCAAACAATAATTTTAGACGCTCCATTACCTCTTTCATTAAACCCGGTTACTGTTGTTTCTGAAATCAGTTGTAATGGTTTTTCTGACGGTGAAATTAACACACAAGCTATTGGGGGTGTAGGTGGATACACTTATTCTTTAGATAACGGAACGACCACACAAACTAACGGTCAATTTTCTGGCTTATCTTCAGGTTCTTATACCATTCAGATTTCTGATGACAATAGTTGTGTTTTTCAAGAAGATTATTTTCTAACAGAACCAGAACTATTAACCTTAAACGGTTTAAATGTTATCTCTGATTATAATGGTTCTGATATTAGCTGTTATCAATTATCTGACGGAATAGTAGAAGTTTTGGCTCAGGGAGGTACAGAACCTTACTATTACTCTTTACTACCTGATCCAGCAACAACTTTTTTACCCTCTTCAAATTTAATTTCAAACTTATCTGCAGGTATTTTTACTGTTCAAATTGTCGATGATAATCAATGTTTATCAAATGTGTTAGATGTAGAATTAATTTCTCCAGAGGAGTTAATAATTAGTGATGTTTCTACAACATCTGCCTCCTGTTTCAATTTTTCAGACGGTGATATTACTATTCAAGGAACAGGTGGAACAGGAGCATATTCGTATTATGTAGACGCCTTATATAATACCAATAGTCAATCTGCATATACGGTTTCCAACCTCCTTTCTGGAAATTATAATATTAGTTTAACAGATGCTAACGGCTGTTCAGCCACATCAAACGAATTTATTTCACAACCACCATTACTTGAGTCAAATCTTGCTTATCTAGATGCTGGTTGTTCTGGTGATGCAGATGGCTCAGCCATTGTGAACCCTTCAGGCGGAACGCCGGCTTACACTGTTGTATGGTCCAATGGCTCTACCCAATTTGATATTAATCAATTGGTTTCTGGAAATTATTCGGTAACAATAACAGACAATAATAATTGCCAAATTGTTGAGAATTTTGAAGTAACAGAACCTGTTATAGATTTATCTATTTCACCCATTTTGTGCTATGGTGCTAACTCTGGCCAAATACAGGCTATTTTGAGTAATGCTAATTTGAATTCCAACTTTAATGTTACATGGGATGACCCTAATGCTCAAACTACATTTACAGCATCTGGCTTATCACCTGGTACCTTTACCGTTCAGATGGTTGATCAGTTTGGCTGTGAATTAACAGCCACCGCTACTTTAGAAGAGCCTGACTCATTGGTGGTATTTGTTGAACATTCTCATTTATGTGAAAATGATTCTGTAGCCATAGCAACAGTTTTCACCTCGGGAGGAATAACACCTTATTCCTATTTATGGAATACAAATGAACAAACCACATCGATTAGTTTATTAAATCCGGATAATTATTCTGTTCAAGTCACCGATTTTAATGGTTGTATGCAAGAGGCTGAATTTTTCTTAGACTCAATACGACCTATTAGATTGGATTATAATGTTCAAGGAGTTAGTTGTGTAGATAATACAGACGGTTTTGTAGAGGCTATACCTTTAACAGGCTATCAGCCCTTCTCATATCAGTGGACAAATTTTGCTAACCAAGCCATAAATAGTAATGTACCATCTGGTCAATTAGGGCTAACCGTAGTAGATTCACATAATTGTACGGCTTATGATGAAATAATCATACCCTCTAGTAATATAAGTTGTATAACGGCCTACTCAGCATTTTCACCAAATGGCGATCAAAACAATGATTATTGGCACATAGAAAATATTGAACTTTATCCTGATGGTCTGGTGGAGGTCTTTAATAGGTGGGGAGATAGAGTTTATTCTACCAAAAATTACATTAATGGTTGGGACGGTGCGTGGAAAGGAACTTATAATAATAAGCCACTACCATCGGCAACTTATTATTATGTAATCACTCTTAATAATGACGACGAGCCTTTAGTTGGAACTGTTACAATTGTTCGATAATATGAAATTAAAATTTATATTTCCTTTAATTTTTTTGTTCTCAACATTGTATGTTAAGTCCCAACAACTACCAATGTATAGCCAGTATTTGACCAACGACTTCACTATTAATCCAGCAGTTGCGGGTTCAAAATCGTTTTTCCCAATACAAATTAGTACCAGAACACAATGGTCTTCCCTAGGCTCTATTGCACCACAAACTAATACCCTAAGCTATCATATGCCGATAGCCTACAATTCTATGGGTGTTGGAGGTATTATCATGCAAGATAAAACAGGTCCTTACAAACAATTATCTTTTCAATTATCGTACGCCTATCATATCCAATTAAATAGAAAAGAAACAACAACCCTTGCTTTAGGACTGAGTGGTATTATAAACCAGCAAACCCTGGAAATGGGTGAGCTTGATTTTCATAATCCAGACCCTGACTTTGAAGGCGGATCTTTCACCAAGATTGTGCCAGATGCGAATGTTGGAGCCTATCTCTATTCGAAATCTTTCTTTATATCATTATCCTCTCATCAATTGTTTGAGTCTACATTTAAGGAGGGCATATCATCAATATTTGGGGATAATTATCAAGTGAGACATTATTTTGCTAGTACCGGATATACTTTTGACATATATTCTGACCTAAAAGTCGAACCGTCTATTTTAATAAAAGGAACAGAAACGTCACCTGTCCAAATGGATATAAATACAAGAATAATTATTGATGATGCATATTGGGCTGGCATATCACTAAGGTCTTCACAATCACTAGTAGCTATTTTAGGATTTAAATTAGGAGCATTAAACCTTTCTTATTCCTATGATTACGGCATCAATTCAATTAGTACTGTAACTTCAGGCTCACATGAAATTTCTTTAGGTTTTAATATTAACGATAAGCGAAATAGACGTCATTCTTATTATTGGTAGTTTTAGTTTAGCTTTGAGCCAAACGCCATAAACATGAAAGATGTCGATTTTATAGTAGTAGGCCAAGGAATTGCTGGAACGCTACTAGCCCATGACTTATTAGAAAAAAATCAATCAGTTGCTATAATTGATTTTCCATCTCCTTCATCGTCAAGTAAGGTTGCAGCAGGTATAATTAACCCAGTTGCTATGAAACGTTGTATCCCTACTAACAGGGCGCATTTTTATTTACCAAAAGCATTAGAAAGATATGCGGAGATTGAGCAAAAACTGAATATTCAATTCCTACAAAAAAAACCTATTCTAAGACTATTCTCCAATAATGAAGTCAGGCATCAATGGGCCATTAAATACAGCAACACAGAAATGAGTTGCTATATAAACCGTTTAACAGATGCCAATACCTATTCTTTTGTAAAGGATGAATTTGGTGGTGCTATGGTTCAACCCTCAGCTCATATTAATACAGAGAAATTTTTAAACCACTCTAGAGATTATTTTAAAACTAAGGCATTTTTGATAGAAGAGGAGTTTGACTTTGATCAATTCAATTCATCCAAAATGATATATAAAGACTTAAAAAGCCGATACATCATTTTTTGTGAAGGATCTAAAGTTATACTTAATCCATACTTCAAAAACTTACCTTTATCTCTTACAAAAGGAGAGGTGCTCACTGTACAAATCCCATCTGTAGAGCGAATGGACTTCATAATAAGCAAGGGGGTATATATTTTACCTCTGGGGAACTACAAGTATTTGCTAGGTTCAACTTACAACCACACAGACCTAACAGATAGAGTTACCCAACAAGGTCAGCACTATTTGACGGAAAAATTAAAAGATATTTTAAGCCTAAACTTTACAATTATTAGTAGTCGGGCAGGGGTGCGACCGACGGTAAAAGACCGTCAACCATTGGTTGGTTTGCACCCTTTTCATTCCAAAATTGGCGTTTTTAACGGTTTAGGAAGTAGGGGCTTATTACAAGGACCGTTAATATCTAATAAATTTAGTGCCTTTTTAACACAAACAAAAAATATAACATATAGTGCTGAAAATCATAGACTTAAGTCGTTTTTAAACCCCGGTTAACACCCTGAAATAACTCTTATTATCAACAATCTAGTGTTAAGAAGATGAATTTGAATTTTTTTGGTGGTTTTAGATAAAATTTGCATCTTGCGGCCGTTATTAACCAATTTTAACTAATTTATTATGAAAAAGAATTTGCGTATTGTTCTAATGTTGACGTTAGGACTAGCAACAACAGTTTCTGCACAAGATTGGTCTGTTGACTCTAGAACAAGAGTTAATTCGACTGAGGATGCTACGAGTACGGAGCAAAGAGTTAGAACTGCTGTTGATTTTGGTGGAGAAGCTGTTAGTGCTCATGTTGAGTTTAATTCAGCTGCCACTTTAGGTTCAATCGCGGGTGAAGATTTTTCTTTATCTGTTCGTGAAGCTTATGCTACAACTGATGTTATGGGATTTGCTTCTGTAACTGCTGGTCGTATGGCTTTAAACTTTGGTAGTGGTCGTATTTTAGGAGATAATGACTGGGTACAAGGAAACGGTAACACTTGGGACGGTTTCTTAGTTGGCATTAATAATGATTTTGCTGACCTACACGTTGGTTATGCTGCTACAGACATGACTGGTGCTTATGACGCTACAACTATGTATGCTAACGTAGGTAAGGAAATGGGTGCTGCTGCATTCAACTTATTATATGTTAACAGTACAGAAGATGTAACTGGTGCTGAAAGTACTTCTATGGGTCTTGATGCAACATATGCAATGAACAATGGTATCAACTTATCTTTAGGGTATTATACTTCAGATGATGGTGATCACGAAATGGATTTAACTTCATTAGGTGTATCTTACGCTGTAAACGATGATTTAAACGTTCACGCTGGTTACGATATGTATGGCGAGCACGGATTTTACCTAGCAACAGGTAGCTTCGGTGACATGTACGGTTCAGGAATGGAATATTCCACTTTCGAGGATTTCGAAGGTACTGATATGTCTATCGGTGGTTCGTATGCAATGGGTGACTTCATGATTGGAGCTACTATGCATACAATTACTTCTGAAGATGAAGTTACTGATTATTCAGTAATGGATCTTTCACTAGGTTATTCTTTAACTGACAACTCTGGTTTAACTGTAAACTATGCAACATCTGATAGAGATGCTGACAATGAGTTCACAAAAACTTGGATTGCTTTAAACATTGGATTCTAATTAGATAGAATATAATTTTATAAAAAGGGCGATGAATTTTCATCGCCCTTTTTTATTTTAGTGAAATGAAAAAAGTTGAACACATCGGCATAGCAGTAAAGGACATTTTTAATACCAACACTTTATTTGAAAAGCTTTTAAATACTAAAAGCTATAAGATAGAAGAAGTATTATCGGAGAGTGTTTTAACGTCTTTTTTTCAAGTGGGAGAAACTAAAATCGAACTACTCCAAGCTACCGATTCAGACAGTCCTATTGCAAAGTTTATTGAAAAACGAGGAGAAGGGGTTCATCATATTGCTTTTGAAGTTAGTGATATAGAAGCCGAAATGAAACGCCTACAAGATGAAGGTTTTACTCTAATTAATGAACAAGCTAAAGATGGTGCAGACAATAAAAAAATCTGTTTTTTACATCCTAAACATACTAATGGCGTGCTTATAGAGTTATGCCAAGAAAAAGTTCAGAAATAGGTTTATTTGTTTTCCAGTGCCTTGTTTGAAAACCAATTGATTTAGCTGAATCAATGTGCTGAATACTATCATCAATAAAAAGAGTTTCATTAGCTTTAATATTGGCGTCGTCTAATAACCAACTAAAAGTTGATTGGTCTGGCTTCCGTCTACCGATTTCATGAGAAAGATAAACCTTATTGAATAAAGGCTTCAGAGATTTTAGCCCGAACCTGGAGTTTAATTCTTTATCAATATACTCAATATGTATGGAGTTTGTATTAGAAAGCAAGTAAAGGCAGTATTGATTTGAGAGATTTTCTAAAAGATGAATATTTTCTTCAGGCATTGCAATTAAAATTGAATTCCATGCTGTAATTATATCATTTCTAGAGCATGAAGGAAGTAATTCCTGCATTGATTTAATGAAATCTTGATTTGAAATCTTACCAGTTTCTAGCCTATCAAATAGATTATTTTGTGTTTTTTGACTAAAGTGATTGTCAAAGTTATCAATACCTAAGTTTTCAAACGCTTTTTTAGTCAGGTTATAATCGATATCATATAATACTCCACCAAGATCAAACAGTATATTTTTTATCTTATTCACCTTTAAATTTATGGTTGCAAGATAGTCAACAAAAGTGTAATATTGCAGAGTTATTTAGGGCCTATAGCTCAGTTGGTTAGAGTAGCGGACTCATAATCCGTTGGTCCCTGGTTCGAGCCCAGGTGGGCCCACCAAAAATAAAACCCACTCAATTGAGTGGGTTTTTATTTATTCAAGAATTATTTTCTTCTCCACTTTTCCATTATCATAGATGTAAAAAAGAGGTTGATTCTTCATTTCTTTTGTTTCACGACCTAATAAGTCAATAA
>JBMHBP010000023.1:0-228671 GCA_049890295.1 Flavobacteriales bacterium
AGCTGTTTTGTTTTGAATCAGTGGGGTTGTCTCACCTGTATTCCATAAAAAAGAGTAGTTATTATCAGGATTTAAAAAACCACCTTCAACAACTACTGACGCTTGGCCTGTCGCTATATTAGTACAATAAGCTGAAACTAGCGTGCTAGTATCTAATTTTAAAGGTGCTGGTTGATTAACAAAAGTTATGGCGCTTGAAATGCAACCGTTGGCGTCAGTGACTTCTAATTGATATGGTGAGGTAGAAAATGGCAGATTATTAGAAGTGGATGAATTAAAACCAAATGAGTTCCCATCAATAGACCACTGATAGGTGTAAGTCTGGTTATTGAATGGAGTACCACCTAAAACAAGTGAAGAAATCGAACCATCTAAACCACCATGACATTTTACATCTGAAGCTAACAACTGTATCTTGATTTCATTTGGTTGATCAATTAAAATTGTATCCAGTACGACACATCCTAAATCATCTTCTACTTTAACCCAATATTCACCAAAATTAGATGTAATTGACGTACTACTATCTCCATTAGACCATAAATAGGTTAAATTTCCTTGTCCACCATTAGCAATAACTGAAGCTATTCCATCCGAATAATTATAACAAGAAGTTGAAACTGAAGAGGTATTTAACACTATTTCGCTGTTCTCAATGATAGTTATTGAATCGCTTATAATGCATCCTCTTTGATCTGAAACCGACAACTGATAATCGCCAGCAAATAACTGATTTGCAGTGGCTGTAACATGACCACTGCTCCAGTAATATGAGTAAGGTGGTGTACCACCGTTAACGGTAGCTGTGGCTGAACCTGTAGCTTCACTAAAACAAGATATGTTTATTGAATCTATACTAAAAGTTAACGGAAGATTAGGTTCGTTTAATTCGATTTCAATATTTGTTAGACATGCGTTAGCGTCATTGATTTCTAACTCGTATGTTCCCGCAACAAGTGATGTAATAAAAGGATTCGAAGAATTACCATTTGTCAACCAGTTGTAGGTAAAAGGAGCTGTTCCACCACCATTAACATTTACACTTATATAACCATCATTTTCGCCTAAACACGAAATATGAGATGTATTAATATCGTAATTTATAAGATTTGGTTGTTCAACAGAAACCTCATCAGTAGCTATACATCCATTATCGTCTTCTACGACTAGATAATAACCTCCAGCAGGCACTGTTAGAAAGGAATCTGTGCCAACTATCTGATCTGTACCAGAATAAAACCACGTATAATTGTAAGACGATGAAATATTACCTCCAAAAATAGAACTAACACTTATAGTGCCTGATGAATCACCATTACACAACACATCTGTAGATGTTGTTAAGACATCAATTTCTGGCGCGGCTGAAGAAATCGTTACAATTGTATCGGCAATACAGCCGTTGCCATCTCTTACTTGTACATTATAATCGCCATACTCCAGATTTTGAAATGAATTAAAATTATTGAAGGTTTGTCCATTATCGATGGAGTAAGTGATTGGAGAAACTGTATTATTTTCAGCTTCAAGTAATATTGAACCGTCTTGATATCCATTACAACTCACGGGGGTTGAATAGGTTTGTATATCAAATCCTTCTTGGTATGATATTGTTACTGTTTGTGAATCTGATGGGCAAGCATTTAGTCCTTGTACAACATAGGTGTATACTCCAATTTGAGAAGTTGCTGGGTCAAAGATTTCTGGTACTTGAACCATATTTTCATCATACCATACTCCTCCGGCATCTGGGTTGCCATTAAGCTCATCAAATAAATTAAATGAAGGATCACCTGAACATACAAGTTTAAAACCTTCTACACCTGCATGTGGTAAGGAGTTTACTATTAGATTAACAGTCGCGGTATCGTTACAATTTTCGCTTAAACCATAAACTATGTAAGTGTATTGCCCTGTGGAAGATTCATTTACATCTACAAGTGAGTCTATTAGTAAATTTTCAAAATACCAGCTTCCTCCAAAATCATAATCATCACCCAAGAAGGTGTTCATATTTATTTGATTTACAAAGTTATCACAAAAAAACACTGTCGTATCTTCGTCTATTCCCGCATTAGATGGGGGTGACACTTGAACTGTGACAGAATCTACATTAACAATATTTTCGCCAGTACATACATCCTCAACGGTAATGAAATATTGATTAGTTCCAACTGGTGGATTTATGTTAAACTCCAGCTCGTTACTCACTACATTTCCAAATTGATCTGTCCATATTACAGTACCTGTTGCAATAGGATTATAAGGAATTGTGTTGATAGTGTAATCATCAAAGTTTGCATTAGGAACAAACTCCCATCCCTCAAGATTAGCGTCCCACTCTAAGGGGAAGTTTCTAGGTTGTAATAGTGCAGGGTCATCTACAATTTCAAATAATGTGCTATTTTCATTAACTATTCCTTGAATTGCTGCTCCACCATTCCAAGTTGAACATATTGGCTTAGACTCAATATGCATTTCAATGATATTGGTTGTTTCACGTAATATTAGGTATTGCCCAGCTATTAAATTATTACAAGAAAACATTGGAATATTACACCACACTACATAAAACACTCGATTTGGTGCAGCACCATAGGTGCCAAAAACTATGTTTCCATCTACACCTGGGTCAATATCATGCCATGGAGCCATTATAGCATTTTCAGGAACTATTCCTGCATTTGGTATAGCAGCACCAATCGTCCAGGGAGAAAACATACCTGCTTGAGCCATATCAAATGTTATGTAACCATTTGCTGAAATTACACACTGATTATAGGTATTTCCATAAAAATTAAAATCAAAACCTATATCAATAGCATCAGAATGAATATCGTCTGTGTTGACTAGCGATTCAGTAATATTTGCCCCAGATGCAACAAGTGTAACTTCTTCCCCTTGACATATAATTGTGTCATTAGATGTTATAAATTGAGCATTAAGAAAGTAACTCAAAAATAACAAAGCGATTGTAAGTAGTTGTTTTTTCATGATAATATATTATTGGTTAAAATTATCTGTAAAGAGTAACAGAACCTTTTTCAGCATATGGAGTTCCATCTTCACCTTTAGCGTTTAATACATAAAAATATACCCCTTCAGGCACCTCTAGTCCGTTCATAGAAATACCATTCCAAGTATCAGCGGGCTTATTTATCTCAAAAATCTTATCTCCCCATCTATTGTAAATGATAGCATTCAATTCAGTTATACCATAATTTTCGAAATAGAATTCATCATTAATATTATCGCCGTTGGGTGAGAATGCGTTATACTCTATTATACCCTGTACTGAAACAAGCATTGATATAGTATCCGAGCAACTTCCTGAAGGATTAAATACCTCCATTACAACCTCATAGTCTCCGGTTTCATAAAAGGTATGCTGATGTGAATTAATCTCAAATCCGTTGTAGAAGTTTGAGGTTTGATTAGCATTATTAATCCAGTACTGATTTAAACTTGAGTCAGAATTTTGGCTAATATCTATAAATTCAATATTGAATGGTGCTGGTTTTGAAACAAGATGATGTTTTCCGTTAGCACCAGGCGTTGTAATCACCCAATCAGCTGTTATTTGGGCAGGATCAGTAAGAGTTTGACTAGCCATTATTTCACAACCATTTTCATCTGTAATAGTTACTGAATAACTCCCTGAAGATAAAAACTCTATATCTTCAGTATTTTCGCCATTTGACCAATCGTAACTAAATGGTGCTGTACCACCAGAAACTGTTAAATCTATAAAACCATCCTGACCTTCAAAACAGCTTGGGTCTGCAAAAACAAAAGATGGGGTTGAAAATGATGGTGGCGAGTCTACTATAATATTGTCAGAATTAACACATCCATTATCATCTTCTACTTCAAATGTGTAATTTCCTGCTGGAACTTGTGAAAACACTCCCGATGTATTGTTATCGTTAAATGCACCTGAACTGACAGAATAGGTGTCATAGGGTTGAACGCCTCCATTGGCAGTTATTATTATTCCTCCCGTATTATTTCCGTCACAATCGACATCATTAGCCACTGCAGTTACTAATAATGGTGAAGGCTGTGACAAAATAATAGTTGATACATCGGATTGACAGCCTCTATCATCAATAACAAATACTTGATAAGTTCCAGATGTAAGTCCTGTAAAATTACCTGAATTATTTGAGTTGGTTGAAGTAATATGATAATCGGCATATGGAGTTGTACCCCCTGATGCAACAATATCTATTGTTCCATTGGGTGCACCATTAGACTGATGACAATCTAAGTCTGTTGAATTAATATTAGCTACAACTACTAAGGGGTCTTCTAAATTGATTGAAAATACAGTATCACATCCATACCTGTCTACTACTTCAAGATAATATGTTCCTCCGTCTAGGTCTGGAATTTGCAAATCTAATGAACCGTTTGTATTAACAACTCCCAATCCGTTCAATGAGCCAGGAAACCAAGAAAAATTATAGTCCGATAACTGAGCATCATTAGGATAAGGTGTTGCTCCTGTGACAGAAATTGAAATTTGTGCATCTTCTAATCCATGACACGAGGGTATTGAACTATTGTTTTGTAATGCAAAAGGTTGTCTTTCAACTATAGTGACTGGTGATGATGAAGCCGTACATAAATCAAGATAATTAGCTGTTACCTGAATATTTCCGGCAGGAAGAGTTGTCGTTGTAGTCCCCTCGTCTAAAATAAATGATGAATTTTCTAAATGCCAAGTGTAATGAAAACTTGGATTTGGATTAAGAACAGAAGCAATGGCATTTGATGCACCATAGCAGTTAATTGTATCTGTTAAAGCAACCTCTGAAAGGTTAATTTGTGAAGTCACTTCAATTCCATCTAAAATGGTAAACGGATTTGGATGAAGAGAGGTTAAATCGTATATTCCATTACATCCATTTGCATCAGTAATTTGTATTTCCCATAGGGATGAAGTAAGACCAGTAATGGTTATGTTATCGGAAGTGATTCCGTTATTAGAGGTACTGGCATTCATATCATTCCAGCTTACGGTGTAAGGTGCTAATCCACCTATAATTTCAACATCTACTTGACCATCATCTGATGAGCCATCGACACTAAAACAACTTTGATGAACAAGATCTGTAAGTTGAAAATCGACTCTGTCTGGACCATCTACTACTAGTGAATAAACACCCTCACAACCAAAATCATCAGTAACTGTTACAGAATAAACACCCTGTTGTAGGTTATCTACACTCGGCAAAAGATTACCTGTTGCCGCACCACCATTCCAAACGTATGAAAAGCCACATGAATTATCGACATCACCGCAACCACCTTCCATAGTTATTGATACTGATCCATCGTTATATCCAAAGCATGTTGTTGAAGTAGTTGATGTAAAAGATTGCCATGTATTTTCTAATCCAATTTCAACGGTCAACTGATCAGCACACAATCGACTATCAACAACTGTAACATCATAGGAACCAGCGTTCATATTATCAATTTGACTAAATAGCACATCTTCATCGGTTTGACCAATTACCGACCAAACAAAGTTGTAATTATCATTAGAGTTTGGAGCTCCACCGGTTGCAGAAACTTGTGCCCAACCAGTGTTAAATCCTAATAAATTATTATTGCAATAAGCCGGTAATGTAGGCTGTGTTAAGAATAATTCTAATTTTGGTGGTTCAACGAGATAAATTTCAGATTGTGACTGACAGCCATTTGAATCGGTAACAGTTACAAGGTAAGGATCTGAGTAAGACTGGAAATTAGGATTAATTTCAATATCGTCTGCACCAACTGAAAAAGGTAGATTTGACAAGGTTTGTGTGTTATACTGAGGATCGTCCACCCATGGGTAATTGGGATGACTCCATACAAATGTATAGTTTCCTACGCCTCCATAAATATTTGCAGAAAGAACACCGTCAGATTGCCCATAACAACTTATTTCATTTTCAATAAAAGCATCAACAATTAATTGGTTCGGTTGTTCAATTTCAAAACTAAAATCTTCAGAACATCCAACGCTATCAGTAACTACCACTGTGTAAGTACCTATAGGAAGTGAAGAAATAGATTGAGTAGTTCCATAAGCTCCCCAATTAAATGAATATGGAGCAATACCTCCACTAGGAATTGACATTATTGTACCATCTGAACCGTTATAACATGAAACTGAATCAAAATCAAATGTATTAATAATAGGCTCATTGCTAAAAATCTCAATTGAATCGATTTCAGGTACTGTACAAACTGCGTCTAAAACTTGAACATAATATTTACCCTCACAGATTAAGGACAATGTGGAGGTAAAATTATTGAGAACCTCGTTTGATACGTTACTATTAATTGGGTTTTGTAATGAGTCTAACCACTGAACAGTATATGAACCATCGTTTTCAGCAGTTCCGTTTATTACTTCTAATTGCAACTCTCCATTGCAATCACCATGACATGGGATTCCTACGCCATTAACTTCACCGTTAATACTTAATCCTAACTCAGCTCTTTCGTTCTGTACAAAAATATTTATACTGTCGGTTATTGTACAATAATCATTTGTAGCTTCTACGATCAAAAGAGTATCTTGAGTGATTACAAGAGAAGTACTGTCACCTGTCGTTCCATTACTCCAATTAAAATTATTATACCATGTCGTATCTGCATAAATGGTTGTTGTTTCTCCTGAACAAACTGTATAATCCTCATCTAAAGAAAATTCACATTTAGCAATTAACTGAAAGTCATCTAATCCAAAACCTACACCTTCGTTCCACACAGGCGGAGGTGATAAAATATTATCCTCAAGTTCATTGTTGAAAACAAATGCAAATCTTACGTTGGGTTGATTATCTATAGCGTTATTGAGCGGGATATTGGCTTGTTGCCATGTGTTATTGGCAGAAATTGGGCCATCTATTTGAACCCAGTTTGTACCTTGATCGATTGAATAAAAAACCAACGTACCAAAAGGGGTTTCTGAGCTGCCACTAAACCACCAATATGAAACATCTACATCCTCGTAACCAATTGTATTATAGTCAGGAGTAACGGCACATATCAATTCTTGATTGACACCATCAATAAATTGATCAACGTAATTAGTATTGGGAACGGGAGGAAGATTTGGTGGTATACCATTTAACGCATTTAAAGCAACTGTGTGAAGGTAATTACTGTTTGGCTGATAACCTTGATTTGATGTGTTTGGTATATTGATGATGCCTACACCAATTTGTATTGCTCCACCTAAATATACATCATTGACTACAAATGTATTTGAAATTGAACTTACTGTTCCTAAGAAAGGCACTGCTTGATTCCAAGTCCAATTATGATTTCCCTCAAAATCCTCGTCAATAAAAACTTGTTGTGAAAACGTATTGACGGAGGTTAAAAGCAAAATTGCTGCTATCAATAAACTTTTAATATTATTCATTCTGTATCGGTTAATTAAGCAAATTCTTCTAATGTTGAACCCACAAAAATATCATTTAAATCTAATAATTGGTCAAAGATAACTATTATTAAAAATCATCTGCAATTTACTAAATTATAGACTAACAAAGTTTTTAACATTAGAATAGACTTACAACCCCTTTTTTTTCATAGCTTTTGCCGTTTTGACCTTGAGCTTTCAAATCGTAAAAATAAACCCCTTGTTTGAGCTTCTTACCCGACTTACTTTGCCCATTCCACTTTTGCTTTGGATCATTCCAACTAAAAACTATATTTCCCCACCTATTATAGATATTGACTTCGAATGAAGAAATGGCGTTATTTTCAAGAAACGAAAAATCGTCGTTAATACCGTCACCATTAGGACTAAAAGCATTGAACATTCCTTCCCAATTATTAGGTTCCATTTCAAACCCCTGTACTTCAATGGTTATTGTTTTGTAATCTTGACATTGATGCTGGTCGGAAATTGTTAACGATAAATCATAAGACCCCACCTCTTGATAACTATGAGAAGGGGAACTTAATGTTGAGCTTTCACCGTCTCCAAAATCCCATTCAAACAATTCTGAATTTATACTTTGATCATTCAATAATACTTCAAAAGGCATCTCGCCCAAGGTATCGTTAACCGAGAAGTCAGCTACCACCTCTACTGTATCAGTAAATACACAGCCCTTGGCGTCTGTAATTTTAAAGTCGTATAAGTTTTTTGGTTCATATACTACAACTGAGTCATAAGAAATAATCGTTGAATTTCTATCTTTCCACAGGTATTCATAATTTGAAACACCACCTGTTACAGTTGCAATAAGTTGAGAATTCTCACACAATAAATCGACTTCTAATACTGGTGGTTCTTTTATTTTTATTGAAACTGTATCTGAACATTGATTAGCATCAACAATAATTATCTCGTAATTTTCAGCTAAAAGACCCTCAAAACTAGAGCCATCAATCGAAATTGCTCCATTACTCAAACTTAGCGTATATGGATTTGCTGCCTGAATGTTCATATAAACAGCACCCGTGTAAGCTCCATTACAATTAACGTGAACTGTGTCAGTTATTTCAATTGAGCATTGTGAATAAGCGTTTGTGCTTATAAAAAGTAAAGTAAGTATGAAAAATCTTGCCATATTTGACTACGAAATTAATCTTTTTTTCATGAACCAGTATTGTTGAAAACTGTGAAATTATTTAATAAAAAAAATAATTATAAAACTTAATTTTGAAATCGTATCAACAAGACTTAAAAACTGAAGATTGGAACATATTTTAAATGAACTAAATACGCCTCAAAGAGAAGCTGTTGAATTCGTAAACGGGCCTCTGATGGTTATCGCTGGTGCTGGATCTGGCAAAACAAGAGTTTTGACTTACAGAATTGCATATTTGATTAGCCAAGGTGTTGACCCATTCAATATACTGTCTCTTACATTTACTAATAAAGCTGCTAAGGAAATGAGGGAAAGAATCGAGAATCTTATTGGTGCAGAAGCTCGAAATATATGGATGGGGACTTTTCATTCCATTTTTTCTAAAATTTTAAGACTGGAAGCAGATAAATTGAACTACCCTCAAAATTTTACTATATATGACACAAATGACTCTAAAAACCTTTTAAAAAGTATTGTTAAAGAGTTAAACTTAGATAAAGATATTTATAAACCAAATATTCTTCTTTCTAGAATTAGTAGCCTAAAAAACAACTTAATCTCATACGTTAGTTACGCTTCGAACGGAACTCTACTTGCCGAAGATTCAAGCCGAAAATTGAATGAAATGGCAATGATCTATAAAACTTATCAAAACCGTCTTTTTGTTTCAGGGTCAATGGATTTCGATGATCTTTTATTTAACACATTTATTCTATTCAGAGATTTTCCAGAAGCTCTAAACAAATATCAAAATAAGTTCAAGTATATATTAGTAGACGAGTACCAAGACACCAATCAAGTACAATATATGATTGTAAAACGCTTAGCAGCAATGAATGAAAATATTTGTGTTGTTGGCGACGACGCTCAAAGCATTTACGCCTTCAGAGGTGCTAATATTCAGAATATATTGAATTTCAAAAATGACTACCCAGATTTTAAAACTGTCAAACTTGAGCAAAACTACCGTTCATCACAAACCATTGTAAATGCTGCCAATAGTCTTATCAAGCATAATAAGAGCCAAATAAAGAAAACTGTATTTAGTAAAAAAGAAATAGGTTCTTTGATTAGAGTTCACAAGACCATGAGCGATAATGAGGAAGGACAATTAATTGGGCAAACTATTTTTGAGCAGCAAATGAATCAACGATTATCCTTCAAGGATTTCGCCATTTTGTACAGAACTAATGCACAATCTAGGGTGCTTGAAGAATCGTTAAGAAGAAGAAATATCCCTTATAAAATATTCGGAGGTTTATCGTTTTACCAGCGTAAAGAGGTAAAAGATTTATTAGCTTATTTCAGACTAATAATAAATTCTAAAGACGAGGAATCATTTAAACGTGTAATTAACTATCCAGCAAGAGGCATAGGGAATACTACTTTACAAAAGCTCACCATTTGCTCACGAAATAATAACGTTAGTCTATTTGAGTGCATCGATAATCCAATTTTTCATTCACAAATAGGCGTGAATAATGGCACTTTAACTAAACTAAGTCAGTTTGCATTACTCATAAACAGCTTTAAAGTACAATTAAAAGAGGACGCCTTTGAATTAGCTAACAGCATTGCAAAGTCATCTAACCTACTCTATGAGCTAGATAAAGACAAAACTCCTGAAGGAATTAGTCGCTATGAAAACATTCAAGAATTATTGAACGCTATTAAAGATTTTTCAGAAAAAAATAAGAAAAATGACGCACCTGCCTCTCTTGATTTTTTCATGCAGGATGTTGCTCTATTAACAGATCAAGACAATGATGAGGATAAAGATAATATCGACAAAGTTTCATTGATGACTATTCATGCCGCTAAAGGTTTAGAATTTTCAAATGTACTTGTGGTTGGATTAGAAGAAAATCTCTTTCCATCGCAACTTTCTGTACACTCCCGAGAAGAACTAGAAGAAGAAAGAAGGCTGTTTTATGTTGCAATAACCAGAGCAAAGAAACACTTAGACTTATCGTACGCAACCAGCCGATGGCGTTGGGGACAATTAACAGATTGTGAACCTAGTCGATTTTTAAACGAAATAGATGACGATTTTTTGGATTGGAAATTTTCAAAAAATACTTTCTCCTTTGAGAAACCAAATGTGAGATTGAATATTAATAAAGCCCATTTTGATAAGAAAACATCAAAGCCTAAACAAATCAATACAAATCAATTTGTTCCTAAAAACCTTACTAAAAAACACCTAGCATTAAATAAAACCTCTAGCTCTCATGCTGATAATAATGCTTTACAAAGCGGTATGAAAGTCAATCATGACAGATTTGGACTTGGAAAAATACTTCAAATTGAGGGTGTAGGTAGTAATAGAAAAGCGACTGTTTTCTTTGAAGCACATGGAAAAAAGGTGTTGTTACTAAAGTTTGCTAAACTTCATATCATAAACTAATTATTTTGAAAAATAAAAATGTATTTTCGACATCAAATAACAATCAAATGGAATTAGAATATAATACCTCCAGAGGCAAATTAGTGATATCTGAATACGGAAGGCACATTCAAAAATTAGTTGAACACGCTATTACAATTAAAGACCGAGATAAAAGACAAAAATTTGTTGAAGGAATCATAAATATCATGGGCGACCTTAACCCTCATTTAAGAGATGTTGCTGATTTCAAACATAAACTATGGGATCATCTGTTCGTAATATCCAATTTTCAATTAGATGCTGATTCTCCCTATGAAAAACCAGTCATTGAAAAGCTATTTGAAAAACCTGAGCCTTTAAACTACCCCAGCACTAAAATTAAGTATAATCACTACGGTAAAGTAATTGAACTTTTAATTGAAGAAGCAATTAAGATGGATGATAAAGAGCTAAAGGATAAGCTAACCATCGCAATTGCTAATCAGATGAAGAAATCTTATGTCAATTGGAATAATGATACAGTTGAAGACGAATTAATCTTCACTCAACTCAAAAAAATATCCAACGATAAGCTTGTTGTAGCTGAAGGAGTTGAACTAGCAAAATACAGCCCAAACCCAAAGCAAAACACAAGAAAAAAGAAGAGAAATAATCATAACCGTAACAAAAATCAACAAAAGTCTAAATGAGTTCATTTATAATTGAAGGAGGAAGAAAACTAAAGGGTGAAATCATTCCACAAGGTGCAAAAAACGAAGCACTTCAAATTCTTTGTGCCGTTTTGCTCACACCCCAAAAAGTAACCATAAATAATTTACCAGATATTGTAGATATTAACATCTTAATTGAACTTTTATCTGATTTAGGCGTTAAAATACAGAAGTTAAGCCCTAATAGTTACACCTTTCAGTCAGATGAAATTAATTTAAATTATTTAACCTCTGAGGAATTTAAAACAAAAGGAACCAGAATTAGAGGTTCAATTATGATTGTTGGGCCTTTGCTGGCAAGATTTGGTAAAGGATTTATCCCAAAACCAGGAGGTGATAAAATCGGTCGAAGACGTTTAGACACTCATTTCATTGGCTTCGAAAAATTAGGTGCACATTTTGAATATGATAGCAAGGAAAGTTTTTATAGAGTAACCGCAGATAATCTTAAAGGTACTAATATGTTACTAGATGAAGCATCTGTAACTGGGACAGCCAACATTGTCATGACAGCTGTAATGGCTGAGGGCAAGACTACAATCTATAATGCAGCTTGTGAGCCGTACCTACAACAGCTCTGCAAAATGCTAAATTCTATGGGGGCAAATATTTCTGGAATTGGCTCAAATTTGCTAACAATAGAAGGCGTAAAAGAGCTAAAAGGCTGTGAGCATACTATTTTACCTGATATGATAGAAATTGGTTCATTTATAGGTTTAGCCGCAATGACCCAGTCTGAAATTACTATCAAAAATGTTCGATTTAATGAGCTTGGAATTATTCCTAATGTTTTTAGAAAGTTAGGTATTAAATTAGAGCTGAGAGGTGATGATATATTTATACCAGCTCAGGAGAGTTATGAGATAGAAAATTATATTGACGGCTCTATACTCACAATATCAGATGCACCTTGGCCAGGCTTCACACCTGACTTGCTGAGTATTGTTTTAGTAGTAGCCACACAAGCAAGAGGTAGTGTTTTAATTCATCAAAAAATGTTCGAAAGTAGACTCTTCTTCACCGATAAACTTATTGACATGGGAGCACAAATTATTCTTTGTGATCCCCATAGAGCAACCGTAATAGGCTTAGATAGAAAATCGTCGTTAAGGGCAACCAAAATGAGCTCACCCGATATAAGAGCTGGAGTATCACTATTGATCGCAGCACTTTCAGCAAGCGGAACAAGTGTCATTGATAATATCAATCAAATAGACAGAGGTTATCAATACATTGATGAACGACTCATTAAGTTAGGTGCTAACATTAAAAGAGTTTAACATGTCAATAAGAATACTGTTACTGTCTTGTTTTTTACTTATTTCTTGCCAGGTTATTTCTCAATCTCCAAAAATTGGTGAAAAAGCTCCTGAGATAGCACTTGAAAACCCCAAAAATGAAATTTTGAAATTATCTTCCCTAGAAGGTAAATATGTTATAATTGATTTTTGGGCATCTTGGTGCGGACCTTGTAGAAGAGAAAACCCAAACTTAGTCTCAACTTACAATGAATTTAAAAACAAAACTTTCAAAAAAGGAAAAGGTTTGGAAATTTATAGTGTATCCTTAGATAAAAAATTTAGTAGCTGGCTAAAGGCTATGACAACTGATAAATTATTCTGGGAATATCATGTTAGCGATTTAAAAGGTTGGAATTCCGATGCGGCCTCACTTTACGATATCAGGTCGATACCGCAAACATTTATTATTGATGGAAATGGAATAGTTATTGCAAAAGATTTGAAAGGAAAAGCTCTCAAAGACTTTCTAAAATCTGAGTTAAAATAATAGCTATTAAATTTTATCGTGACAATTTGTCCATTTTTCACCTATGGCACTCTATTTGCATATTACTCAATTAAATTTTTAATTTTTTGTTTAAATGACTAAAAAAAAGAAAGATTCAAAAAAAGAAACAGTAAAAAATACAGAAGCTGAAGTTTCAATCGAAGAAAAATTATCAGAGTTAAATGATAAGCATTTACGCTTATTTGCAGAATTCGAAAATTTCAAAAGGAGAACAGCAAAAGAACGATTAGAACTTTACAAAACTGCTGGAGAAGATATATTATCATCATTGTTACCCATTATGGATGATTTTGAACGCTCAATAAAAGCTCAAGGTCAGCAAGAAGATGAAGGGGTAAGCTTAATCTACAACAAGTTAAAAAATACACTTGAAAATAAGGGCTTAAAATCTATGGAAGATCCAATTGGTAAAGAGCTAAATACAGATTTTCACGAAGCTATAACGAAGGTACCCTCGCCTAGCGATGAATTGAAGGGTAAAATAATTGACGTTATTGAAAAGGGTTATTTTCTCAATGATAAAGTCATTCGTTATGCAAAAGTAGTAGTAGCCAATAATTAGAACAGATGAGCAAAAGAGATTATTACGAAGTATTAGGAGTTAATAAGTCGGCTAATGCAAGCGAAATTAAGAAAGCTTACAGAAAGTTAGCTATCAAATACCATCCTGACAAAAATCCTGATGATAAAGGAGCTGAAGAAAAATTCAAAGAAGCAGCTGAGGCTTATGATGTGTTGAGTAATCCTGAGAAAAAACAGCGTTACGATCAATTTGGCCATGCCGGTATGGGAAATAGAGGTGGATACGGCGGTGGTGGAATGAATATGGATGATATATTTTCTCAGTTTGGCGATATTTTTGGTGGAGATTCAAATCCATTTGAAAGTTTCTTCGGTGGTGGAGGTAGAGGTGGTACTAGAAAAGTTAAAGGATCTAATCTCAGAATAAAGCTAAAGCTTAATCTAGAAGAAATAGCAAATGGTGTTGACAAAAAAATAAAAGTTAAAAAACTTATACAGGCAGAAGGTGTTAGCTACAAAATATGTTCTAATTGTAATGGTAAGGGACAAGTAACACGAGTTTCAAATACTATTCTTGGGCAAATGCAAACTTCTGTGGCTTGTCCCTCATGTAACGGACTAGGGAAAATAATTGACAAAAGACCTAGTGGTACCGATGCTAATGGGATGATTCAAAAAGAAGAAATTGTAAGTATTAATATTCCCGCAGGTGTAGAAGATGGCATGCAGTTGAAAGTTAGTGGAAAAGGCAATGCTGCTCCTTTTGATGGATATAATGGTGATCTCATTGTTCTTATAGAAGTCGAAGAACATCCTGAGTTAAAAAGGGAAAATAATAATTTACACTACGATTGTTACATAAGTCTTATTGATGCAGTTTTAGGAAGTGAGGTTTTAATACCCACTATTTCAGGAAAAGCAAAAATAAACCTTGAATCTGGCACACAAAGTGGTAAAATATTACGTTTAAAAAATAAAGGAATACCTTCACTAAACGGATACGGAAAAGGAGATTTATTAGTTCACATTAACGTTTGGACTCCACAATCTTTATCCAAAGAAGAAGAAGAAGTTTTCAAAAGACTGAAAAAATCAGAAAATTTTAATCCACAACCCACTAAAACCGATAAATCTTTTTTTGATAGAGTAAAAGAAATGTTCAACTAATTGAATTAAAATGCCAACTAAAGTTTTTTTAAAAAATATTACACTTATAGTTGGCTGTATACTTTCATATAATTTATTTGCTCAGAAAATGGTCAATATATCAATTGACCAACAAATCACCCCTCCTCTAATGGGTTATAATTCTGATATGTCAAATACCCCAAAATGGAGTGATATTGACTTTAGTAATGCTTTAAATAAATTACATCCTAATACATTGCGTTATCCTGGTGGAAGTAATAGTCTTTATTGGAACTGGCAAAAAGGCTGGACACTTTCATTTTCTGAACTACTTCCATTTCTTAAAAAATATGATATTTCCTTAGAAGAGAAAGTAATTGAAAATGCTAATACTCTTAGGCAATTAGCTAAAGAAAATAGATCTAAAAATTCATTTTGGAGACAAATTCATCGCTATAATGCAAAGACTCCTCGTTATAATACCATTAAAGAATTTTCAACAGCTATCGCGAAAACAAACTCGGAAGCAGTATTCACTTTAAATGTTACAACCAGTTATTTAGAGTATGAACTTGAAATGCTAAAAGAAGCAGAAAAAGCAGGAATTGAGGTAAAGTTCATCGAACTTGGAAATGAAGTATACGCTCAAAATCTTCTCACAGCTAAAGTATATCCAGGTGTTGATAACTACATAGACACTTGTATTTCATGGTCTGAGGCTATTTGGGAAAATTTTCCGAATGCACACATAGGATTAGTTTGTGGTGATAGAAATAAAAGAACTAAACATTGGAACGAAAAACTAAGCAAAGCTGTAAAAAACTATTTTCCAAAATCGAAACACACTCAACTTCATTTTATTTTACATTACTACAGTTATTTTAAACACCCAAAATATGATTTCAATAGCACTGAGGATTATCGTAAACTAATAGCTTTTCCAAAAATGGATCTTAAGCTATTATTAGAAAGAACACGATGGGATAAAACCTTATATTTTTCAACATGGGTTACCGAATTTAATATGATTGAAAATAAGCCCTATGAAATAAATAATCGCTGGGTTCATGGTTTACTGGTTTCTAGTCAAATAGATCAATTAATCACTCAGACTAATTCTGAAATGTTTCACTACCATAGTATTGGGGCAGAAACTTTTCCAGTTTTTGCCGCTCTCAATTTATCGGACAAAGATCACAACTATTTATCACCAACATCTAGCGGTATAGTGACATCTATGTGGAATAGATTGACAAAGAACAGCAGTCGATTTTATTCTACAAAAAATAATTTTCAAAAATGGCAGATAACATATAGCCCAAAAAGTAGCAGTTTACCTAATAATCCTAAAATTCAAACTACAACTGAATTTAATCCAATTCATGCATATGTCAGTTACAACACTAATGATAAAGCTAAGCTATTAGTGGTAAATTTAAGCCAGCAAACCGTAACCATTAACATAGATTCAATTTTTAGTGGTGGGGAACTAACACAATATCATAACCAACCAAACGGTATATCTTATAAGAGCACTACCATAAATGTCAGTACTTCGTTTGAAATCCCTGCCTATTCTATAAATCTAATTGAAGAATGAAACATTGTCTTGAAATAAAAAACATTAGAAAAGAGTATGGAGATAAAGTAGCCATTGATTCGATATCACTTGCCGTTAAAAAGGGAAGTATTTTTGGATTGCTTGGGCCTAATGGTGCTGGAAAAACCTCACTTATTAGAATAATCAATCAAATAATTGGACCAGATAAAGGAGAACTATTTTTTAATGGCCAAGCATTAAATAGGCAACATATTCATAAAATAGGCTATTTACCAGAAGAAAGAGGACTTTATAAAAATATGAAAGTTGGAGAGCAATGCCTTTATCTTGCACAACTTAAAGGGCTTTATAAAGATGAAGCTAAAGCAAAAATTTACTATTGGTTCAAACGTTTAGATATCTTAGACTGGTTACATAAAAAAGTAGAAGAACTATCAAAAGGTATGGCTCAAAAAGTTCAATTTATTTCGACAGTTATACATGAGCCAGAACTTATTATTTTAGATGAACCATTTAGTGGATTTGACCCAATAAATAGTAAAATTATCAAACAAGAAATCCTTAAGCTGAAAGAAAATGGAGCTACTATTATTTTATCAACTCACAGAATGGAATCGGTTGAAGAGCTATGTGATGACATAGTACTAATACATAATGGACAATCCGTTTTGAATGGAAATGTAATGGCCATAAAACAACACTATAAAAAAGATATATATGAAATAAAATACAAAGGTGATTTAAAAAATCTACATGGATTTGATGTTATTTCAGACAAGGATAAAATTGCATTAGTAAAATCCAAAAAAATGGAGAGTTCAAATGATTTACTACAACAGTTAATATCACAAGTGGATATTCTGAATTTTAATGAGGTACTACCTTCAATAAATGATATTTTCATTCAAACCGTTAATCATGAATAAATTGCTTTTAGTCATAAAACGAGAGTACCTTTCACGAGTTAGAAAGAAAAGTTTTATCATTATGACTTTACTTATGCCTTTTTTATTGACGGGTATTTTTGTAGTGCCAACAATTCTTGCTTTCAATAATGAAAATCAATCTGAAGTAGCTATCATTGATGAAAATAATTTTGATCAACTACAATTACAATCTAATCGTTCAATCTCATTCCACTATTTAAACGATATCGACATAAAATCCAAAATTTCTACACTACTAAATCATTATAATTTTATTCTACATATTTCTAAAGTTGACTCACTTAATGCGATTGAAAATAATATTATAATTTATTCCAAAAGTCAAGTGAGTTTATCAGACAGAACTTATATTGAAAATCAAATTGAAAACAATATCACGGTAGAAAATTTATTGAATAAAGGAATTGATCCAAAACATATTGAAAATGCCCAAAGCAAAGTATCAATTAAGACATATGTAGTAGACGAATTAGGGGTGAATACAGAAGGAAATTCAGAAGCTAGTTATGGAATTGGTATGATAAGTGGATTTCTTATTTATATTTTCATTTTCTCATATGGTACTATGGTCATGAGAAGCGTCATAGAAGAGAAATCAAATCGAATTATCGAAATTATTGTTTCTTCAATTAAACCGTTTCAACTAATGCTTGGCAAAATTATCAGCATTGCTTTGGTGGGTTTAACACAATTTTTACTTTGGATCATTTTAGGGTTAATCTTATTAATTGTGGCAAATACGTTTATTAGTTCTGGAGACCCTAATGCTATTTCAAATGAAAACACTGAACTTTTTAAGCAATTAAACTCAATTATTGGAAATCTGCCTTTAGATCAGTTGATTATTTCATTCGTTCTTTACTTTTTAGGCGGCTATTTACTTTATGGCTCATTGTTTGCAGCAATAGGCTCAGCCTCCGACCAAGATACAGATAGTCAGCAATTTATTCTTCCTATAACTATACCGTTAGTGTTGTCATTTATTTTAGTTCAATTAGTTATTGATCAACCACACAGTGGACTTGCATACATTCTGTCAATGATACCATTTACCTCACCCATTATAATGATGGCTAGAATACCATTTGGCGTTCCTGTACATGAAATTATACTTTCTATTAGTTTATTAACTTTAGGTTTTATTTTCACTACTTGGTTAGCAGCCAAAATTTACAGAGTTGGAATTCTAATGTATGGGAAAAAAATTAGCTATAAAGAACTTTGGAAATGGATAAACTATAAAGAATGAGAATAGCAATAATTGATTTAGGAACGAACACATTCAATCTACTGATTGCCGAAAAATCAGTAAAGGGTGATTCTAAAGTACTTTTTAAAAGAAAAATAGCCGTTAAATTAGGTGAAGGTGGAATTGATAAAGGGGTAATTGCTAGCGATGCCTATGAAAGAGGGATTCAAGCCCTTAAAGAACACAAAGCCTCACTTCAAGAATACAATGTTCATCGTTATAAAGCCTTTGCTACCTCTGCAATACGATCTACTAAAAATGGTTTAAATTTTGTTAATGATGTTGACCAACAGTTAGGAATAAAAATTGAAATAATTGATGGTGATAAAGAAGCAGAACTTATTTACCTCGGAGTTAGAGAAGTATTAGAAATGAATCAATCGTATGATTTAATAATGGACATTGGAGGTGGAAGTACAGAATTTATCATTGCTAACGATGAAGGTGTTGTATGGGCTAAAAGTTATCAACTAGGTGTTTCTAGATTAAAGGAAATTTTAAAGCCAAATGATCCAATACCAATTTCAGAAATAATACATATTGAAAATTACATCGAAAATCAATTGAAGGATTTTTTTGAAGCTATATCAAAAACACCTTGTTTACGTTTAATTGGCTCATCAGGCTCATTTGACACAATTGTAGAAATGATTGCTAAACGATTTAATGATGACTTTAGAATTCAACAAAAGTGTGCTGCTATTCATCAGCACGAGTTAGACTGGACAATAAAGTACTTATTAGAAAGTGATTTAAATCTTCGACTCAATACACCAGGTTTAATAAAAATGAGAGCTGATATGATAGTCATTTCAGCGATTTTCATCAACTACATCCTTAAAAAAACAGGTATTAAAAGTGTAAAGCGATCCAAATTTGCCCTCAAAGAAGGTGCCTTATCACTATTTTAAAGAAAGGACTTTGCTTTTTCTAATGCAAGAGGTATGCCAGCAATATGTTTTCCTCCTGCCGTAGCAAAAAGTGCTTGTCCACCACCACCGCCTTGAATATCTTCAGATAACTTTCTAATAATCTTTCCAGCATTAAGGTTTTTTTGGTTGGATAAATTTTCTGAAATAGCAACTGTCAAACTTGCTTTACCATTTGATGAGGAAGCTAAAACTAACAATAAGTTGTCAAATCTTTTGGTAAGTTCAAATGCAATGTTCTTGATAGATTTTGAATCAATATCAACCTGCTTAGCTATGAATTGAATACCATTGATTTGCTGAATTTCTTGGATAAGATCCGATTTTATGTCATCTGCTTTTTGTGCGTTTAGAGCATCAATTTGTTTATTTAGTGATTGATTCTCAACTAATAGCTGATCAATGGTTTTTATTAAATCATTAGATTTTAATTTTTGACTTAAATGAGTTAAAACCTCAAGATTTTCTTCAAAATAATCAAACGCTCTTTTAGATGTTATAGCTTCTATCCTTCTAACTCCAGAAGCTACAGCACTCTCTGAGATAATTTTAAATAATCCTATTTGACCTGTATAGGAAACATGAATACCACCGCACAATTCAACAGAAGTTCCAAATTTAATGACCCTAACTGTATCATCATACTTTTCTCCAAAAAGTGCTATTGCTCCCATTTCTTTTGCTTTATCAAAAGGAAGGTTTCTATGCTCTTCAAGGGCTAAATTTTTACGAATTTTTGCATTCACATCATCTTCTACTTTTTTTAATTCTTCTGACGAAACTTTAGAAAAATGAGAAAAGTCAAAACGTAAATAATCAGAGTTCACTAATGATCCTTTTTGAGCAACGTGATCTCCTAAAACTTCCCTTAGTGATTCATGTAGCAAGTGGGTAGCCGTATGGTTGTTGGCTGACAGAAGTCTAGAGCTAGCTTTAACTTCTGCAGAAAAAGTCTCATTTAAATTTTCAGGTAATTTTTGGCTGTAGTGAACAATAAGATTATTTTCTTTTTTGGTGTCAAAAATTTCTACACGCTCTATTTTATTTTTAATACAACCTATATCACCAACTTGCCCACCCCCCTCGGGGTAAAAAGGCGTCAAATTAAATACCAGTTGAAAGAACTCTTTTCCCTTTTGTTTTACTTTCCTGTATTTTACAATCTTAATGGTTGTATTAGTGGTATCATAACCTACAAACTCTTCTACATCATCCTCCAATAACTCTACCCAATCATCAGTCTCTAATTGTGTTGCCTTACGAGATCTTTCCTTTTGTTGTTCTAGGAATTTGTGGAAACCATCCACATCTATACTTACACCTTTTTCCTGTGCTAATAGTTGTGTCAAATCAATTGGAAAACCAAAAGTATCGTACAATTCAAAAGTATCTTTTGCAGAAATAATATTATCTGTAACTTTTAGTGATTCAAATCGAGCAATTCCTTTTTCTAAGGTATTTAAAAAGGACTGTTCTTCTTCTTTCACAACCTTTTTAATAAGTTTAGATTGAGAGGATAACTCAGTAAATTGTTCACCCATTATTTTGACCAAATCATCAACTAATAGACACATAAAGGGTTCTGAAGCATTTAAAAATGTGAAAGCATACCTTACCGCTCGTCTTAAAATTCGACGAATCACATAGCCCGAACCAGTATTTGAGGGCAGCTGTCCGTCAGCAATTGAAAAAGATACTGCTCGTAAATGATCAGCTATCACACGCATGGCAATATCGTCTTTCTCATTTTGACCATAACGCTTCTTGGATAAGCTCGAAATTCTATTGATTAAAGGCGAAAATAAATCAGTATCATAGTTTGATTTAACCCCTTGTAATACCATACACAATCGTTCAAACCCCATACCTGTATCGACATGAGTTTGAGGTAGCAATTCTAAAGAACCATTAGATTTTCTATTAAATTGCATGAAAACCAAATTCCAAATTTCTATAACTAATGGGTGATCTTTATTGACTAATTCAGCTCCATCTATATTTTTTCGTTCATCCTCATCTCGAATATCTATATGGATTTCTGAACATGGGCCGCAAGGTCCACTATCTCCCATTTCCCAAAAATTATCTTTTTTATTACCATCTAATATTCTATCGGTATCGATGAATTCTGACCAAATAGAATAACTTTCTTGATCCTTTTTTAAATTATCTACATCGCTACCTTCAAAAACAGTTACGTACAATCTGTCTTTATCTATTTTGTAGACTTCAGTTAATAACTCCCATGCCCATCGAATTGCGTCAGATTTGAAGTAATCTCCAAATGACCAATTTCCCAACATTTCAAACATAGTATGATGGTAAGTATCGTATCCAACTTCTTCTAAGTCATTATGCTTACCTGAAACTCTCAAGCACTTTTGGGTATCACAAACTCTAGAGGTTTTAGACTGAGAATAGCCCAAAAAATAGTCTTTAAACTGATTCATCCCTGCATTGGTAAACATAAGGGTTGGATCATTTTTAATAACCATTGGTGCAGAAGGCACAATTTCATGGGACTTTTCCTCAAAAAACTTCAAAAACTGTTGACGTATTTCAGTAGATTTCATTTTAAAACACTGGGTTAAATTCACACCTTATTGTTAGCAATAATAATCTAGCTTTATTCTATTTTATGCTAATTGTGTACTTTTGCGACAAATTTAGGCAAAATACCTTATGAAAAAAGCAAAGTATTTTTACGATAAAAAGACACTTTCTTACAAGCGTATAGAGAAAACATGGAAAAGTCGATTAAAAAATATTACAGTTTTTCTTTCTGCTAGTGCTTTCTTCGGTTTTATAATGCTTGTTATTGCCTTCAATTTCTTTGATAGCCCTAAAGAAAAATTACTAAAAAGAGAGTTAGATAAATTAAAATTACAATACGAGTTGATGGATGAAAGTTTAATTCAAATCTCAGCAGTATTAGACAATATTAAAGATCGAGACGATAATATTTATAGAGTTATTTTTGAAGCCGAACCAATACCTAATTCAATCAGAAAAGCTGGTATTGGAGGTGTAAATCGTTACAAAAATCTTGAAGGCTATGACAACTCTGAACTAATTATTTCAACCACTAAAAAAGTTGATCAAATTTCAAAACAACTATATATCCAATCAAAATCGTTTGATGAAGTGATTGAAATGGCTCAGCGTAAATCTGATATGATGGCTTCTATACCTGCTATTCAACCAGTAAAAAATAAAGAACTAAAACGAATAGCCTCAGGATTTGGAAGACGGATTGACCCATACTATAAGAAATTAAAATTTCATTATGGAGTTGACTTTTCTGCCCCAAAGGGTACACCAATATATGCAACTGGAAATGGGGTGGTGACTAAGACAAAGAAAAGCCGACGTGGCTTCGGAAATCATATCGTCATTGAGCATGGTTATGGCTATGAATCATTATATGCTCATATGACTAAATACACGGTCAGGAAAGGACAAAAAGTGAAGCGTGGTGACATTATTGGTTATGTAGGAAGTACTGGAAAGTCTACTGCTCCGCACCTTCATTATGAAGTTCATAAAAACGGCAAGAAAGTAAATCCTGCATATTATTTCCATAATGACTTATCTCCAGAAGAATTTGACAGAATGCTTGAACTTGCTTCACAAGAAAACCAGTCTTTTGATTAACCTATGCCTTATAAAGAAAAACCAATAGAGAAACTGTATTATTCCATCGGGGAGGTCGCAAAAGCTTTTGACGTAAATGTTTCCTTAATACGGTTTTGGGAAAGAGAGTTTGATATTCTTCAACCTAAAAAAAACAGAAAAGGTAACAGGATGTTTACTCAATCTGATTTTGATAATCTCAGAATAATTTATCATTTAGTAAAAGAAAGAGGCTTTACACTTGATGGAGCAAAAAATAAACTTAAAGAAAATAAAGAAGACACTGTAAACACAGTTGAAATTGTTTCCAGACTTAAAGAAATACGAAGTTTTTTAGTAGAACTATCAGAAGAATTATAGTCCTATAAAAATATTTTTCGATGATATATTCGACTGTTTAAACAGATAGTCTATTGCTTGCCTTCCTTGATTACCTAGCTCTAAAGAATACTCATTTACGTATAAGTTTATATGCTTAGTAATCACATCATTATCCATTTCTTGAGCATATTTCTTCACGTATTCTCTTGACGATTTTGGGTTATTAAAAGCAAAATTAATTGAACGTTTAATCACTCGTTCAATTTTCATTTGAGTATCTTTTGGTAGTGATTTAGAGACAGCAATTCCTCCCAAAGGAATTGGTAAGTTAGTTTTAGTTTGCCAGTATTGACCAAGATCAGTTAGTTTTTTTAATCCCTTTTCGGCGTAGGTAAATCGATTTTCATGAATAATCACTCCTGCATCTACTTTTTTATTCAATACTGCCTGTTCAATTTCAGAAAATAGCATTGGAATAGTATTTTTATAATTTGGATAACAAAAATTAAATAAGCTATTAGCAGTTGTATATTTTCCAGGTACCGCGATTAATGACTCTTCATTTAAATAACTACTATCTTTAGTTGAAATTAATAAAGGACCACAATTCATTCCCAGTGCTGAACCACTATTGCAAATATTGTAGTTCGAATGAACGTGAAGAAAAGCACTATAAGACAATTTTGTTAGTTCTAAACTATGTTGAATAGCCATTTGATTAAGTGCTTCAACATCATCCATTACAGCTTGGAATTCAATACCCTCAGTATCTATCTTTTGATGAATTAAGGCATCGAACATAAAAGTATCATTAGGACAAGGTGAAAAACCAAAACTTATTTTCATAGTGTCGATAAAAAAATTTTTAGTTCAAGATTTAATTGCTTTATGGCTAAAGGTATATCCCAGTTTGACTTATTACGTTTTTCAACGTAATTGGAAATTGATCTTAACTGTACACAGGGCACATTGGCCTGCTTACAAGCCAACATACATGCAGCTCCTTCCATTGATTCAACTTCAGGATGAAGGCGGTTCAAGATTTTCATAATTGACAATTCATTACCATGAACCGTATTGACAGTTATACCTCTTACTTTTTTCAATTGAGTTCTTGCAGACATTGACACACTATTAACCAAGTCTAAACCTAATTCTTCTGCAGGTAGGAATCGATTATCATCTTGAGCACCTAATTCAGATAAATAATCTTCAACAACCTCAACAACATCACCAATTTTTAATGACCGATTGAAGGATCCAGCAATACCAACATTTATCACTAAATCATAATTATTTTGATTCAAAGCATTTGTCACAGAAATAGCAGTAGAAACCATCCCAACACCACTAATTAAATGGTGTTTAACTGGAAAGTTTACTTCCTCTTTAGTGGCTGAAACAATTAAGATGTTCATATTACAAAGATACGTAATTCCTTTGCGTAAAAAGGTCGTATATTTGGCTTCTATTTTACAGAATACAAATGCTCTACGTAACTAGAAGGGAACGCTTCAATGCGGCTCATATGCTTTGGAACGATAATTGGTCTGAAGAAAAAAACTTGAATATTTTTGGACCATGTGCTAATAAAAATTGGCATGGTCATAACTTTGAACTCTTTGTTACTATCAAAGGAAAAATTAATGAGGATACTGGCTTTGTAGTTGACCTAAAAGATTTATCACAGCTAATAAAGACTAAAGTGATTGATAAATTAGATCACAAAAACATCAATTTAGATGTTGATTTTATGCATGGCAAAATGGCCTCAACTGAAGTTCTCGCAGTCTCTATTTGGCAAGAATTAGAACAAGATATTAGAAAAATTGGAGGGATACTGCATTGTGTAAAAGTTAAAGAAACCGAAAACAATTTTGTTGAATATTTTGGAAAATAAATATATGTGTAGCCACAAAAAAGAAGAAGTTTACTCCAACAGGGAAATTGAAAAATTATCAGAGTCTTTTTCTGAAATTCTATATGCTGTTGGTGAAAACCCAGAAAGAGAAGGTCTACTTAAAACCCCACTTCGAGCGGCTAAAGCCATGCGTTTTTTAACTCAGGGATACAATACAACACCGTCTGAAATTTTAGAGTCAGCAATGTTTTCAGAAAGTTATAGTCAAATGGTGATCGTGAAAGAAATTGAGTTTTATTCGTTGTGTGAGCATCATTTACTTCCTTTTTTTGGTAAAGCACACATAGCTTATATTCCAAATGGAAAAATTGTTGGGCTGAGCAAACTTCCTAGAGTAATCGATGCCTTCTCAAGACGACTACAAGTGCAAGAACGACTAACAAACGAAATAAGAGACTGTATTCAAGAAACTTTAAACCCTAAAGGAGTAGCTATTGTGATGGAAGCTAGGCATATGTGTATGCAAATGAGAGGTGTCGAAAAGCAAAACTCCTTAACAACGACTTCAGCTTTTTCTGGCGTATTTTTAGAAAGTGAGAAAACAAGGACAGAGTTTATGAATTTGATAAGTAATAAATTAAGTTAATTTTATGAAAGCATACGTTTTTCCTGGACAAGGAGCACAATTTACGGGCATGGGAAAAGACCTTTACGAACAATCTGCATTAGCAAAAAAAATGTTCGAACAGGCTAACGATATTTTAGGTTTTAACATCACCAATATAATGTTTGAAGGTGAAGCCGAGCAACTAAAAGAAACAAGAGTAACCCAACCAGCTATTTTCCTACACTCAGTTATCTTGGCTAATACAATTGGGAAATCTTTTCAACCTGATATGGTAGCAGGACATTCTTTAGGGGAGTTTTCCGCATTGGTTAGTGCCAATTATATTAGTTACGAAGATGGTTTAAATCTAGTTTACAAAAGAGCTTTAGCCATGCAAAAAGCATGCGAACAGAACCCATCAACTATGGCAGCAATTTTAGGACTTAACAATGAAATTGTAGAAGAAATATGTTCAAAAGTTGAAGGGGTTGTAGTACCGGCTAACTATAACTGTCCAGGTCAAATAGTCATTTCAGGAACAAATGACGCTATTAATGATGCATGTGTAAAACTTACTGAAGCTGGAGCAAGAAGAGCATTACAATTGCCTGTTGGCGGTGCATTTCACTCTCCTTTGATGGAGTCTGCCAGAGCTGAACTTGCTGAAGCTATTGAAAATACACCTTTCAGTAATGGTATTTGTCCAATCTATCAAAATGTAACTGCAAAAGCTGAAAATGATCCGAATGAGATTAAAAATAACCTCAACAAACAACTAACAGCCTCTGTTAGATGGACTCAAACTATGGAACAAATGAAACAAGATGGCTTATCATCTGTAATTGAAGTCGGACCAGGGAAAGTTCTTCAAGGGTTGTTTAAGAAGTTAGATAGACAACTTGAAACGTCAAGTGCCCAGTTATAATAAATGGTTTTTGAGCTTACCACTATTTAATAACTTATGCCAATACTTATTAGTAAAACATCTATGGTATAAGTCGGCCTGATTTATATTATGACAATCTGTGCCTACATAATCAATCATATTCTCATCAACTAAGTATTCAGAGCGTTTTTGAACCTCTTTTCCATAATAGCCAAGTAATGAGAGTAAGTTTAATTGAAATTTTACAGAACGCTCTTTATACATTTGTAAATCGTCAATATTCATAAATAAATAACGTTCAGGGTGGGCCAATATGACATTATAACCTTTCAATTGTAACTTAAAAATAGAATCACCAAAATTAGGCGGAGAGGATAAAAAAGAGGTTTCAATTAATATACTTTTACCATTTAAAGTTAAAAACTTTTCATCAGCATCAACTTTAGATTCAAATTCATAATCAATATAATATTCTGCTGCTGCATTCAATTCAATTTCAATAGATTGACGGTTTAATTCATGATTAAGCTCTTGTAAACCTCCCAATATTATTTCTGGTGTATTTTTATAAAAGTCACTCATAATATGAGGTGTAGTAATAAGCTTATTGAAACCTAATTTTTTTAGAGTTTTGATAAGATTGATGGAGGTTTGTAAATCTGTTGAGCCGTCATCAATTCCAGGAATAAGGTGTGAATGCATGTCAGTCACCACTTGCCTAAAGTCTAATGGTAATAATTTTGGCTTCTTTTTTTTAAAAAAGGAAAACATATCAACTACTATACTGCTGAGCGTAATATTTTTGGTAATTACCTGAGGTAACATTATCTAACCAATCTTGATTTGATAAATACCAATCAATTGTTTTTTCTAATCCTTCAGCAAATTGTAAAGAAGGCTCCCAACCAATTTCTGAATTAATCTTACTAGCATCAATAGCGTAGCGTTTATCATGACCTGGACGATCCTTTACATATTGAATTAGTGACTCGGAAGAACCTTGGGTTCTTTCTAATTTTCTATCCATTATTTCACATAATAACTTTATCAAATCGATATTTGTCCATTCGTTAAACCCTCCTATGTTATAAGTTTCTCCTACCGTACCGTTATGAAACAACTCATTGATTGCTCTTGCGTGATCAACGACATACAGCCAATCTCTTGTATATAATCCATCACCATATACTGGTAAGGATTTATTGTGTCTAATATTATTTATGAATAATGGAATTAACTTTTCTGGAAATTGATTTTCACCGTAATTGTTTGAACAATTAGAAATGATGAAGGGTAAGTTAAAGGTATTTCCGAATGCTCTAACAAAATGGTCAGAACTTGCCTTAGATGATGAGTAAGGTGATTGAGGGTCGTATGGCGTGGTTTCAACGAAAAAGCCTTCTTTTCCTAACGATCCATAGACTTCATCAGTAGAAACATGATAAAACAACTTATTTTCAAAATTATCTTGCCAAAACTGTTTAGCTGCGTTTAATAAATTGAAAGTTCCTACAATATTAGTTTGAATAAAGGCTAATGGGTCAGTAATTGAACGATCTACATGAGATTCAGCAGCTAAATGAATAACGCCATCAAATTGATATTTTTCAAATAACTGATTAATAAAATGAGCATCGACTATATCGCCTTTTTCAAAAATATAATTATTGAAATCTTGAATATCTTTTAGGTTTTCAAGATTTCCCGCATAAGTTAGTTTATCTAGATTTACAATCTTGATATTAGGGTATTTTTTCACAAATAACCTAACCACGTGTGAACCAATAAAACCCGCTCCTCCTGTAATTAATATAGAATTCATTTAAGGTTACTTTTTTGTAATATCAAATATAATCAATAAAAGTAGGATTATACCGTTTATTATTTTGCTATAATATTTAATTTAGCTAAAAATTTTAAATGAAATTTTATTTCTTATTTCTTTTTCAATTTCTTTTTTTGTTAACTGTCATTGGTCAAGAAGACAATCCAAAAGATAAATTGATATTTACTTCACCAAATTATGAACTTCAGTTTCCGTTTGGTGACATGAAGAAAGATTTTGGTGTTAATTCCACAATAGGTTTAGAATTAGGTCTTATTAGTCCTAAAAATATATTTTACTCCATATCATATTCCTACCTTTTTGGTAATAATGTAAAAGATAGCACTATTCTAAATCATCTTATGGATGAAGATGGAAATATAATTGATCAGAATGGACAGATTTCAGACATCTTACTTCAAGAGAGAGGTTATAATATTAATCTTAAACTGGGTTATCTTTTGCCAATTTTAAATGATCGCTCAGGATTACTTAGCTACGCCTCAATTGGCTATCACCAACATAAAGTTAATATTGACGTTAAAAATTCAGCTGTTCCACAATTAAATGAAAACTACAAAAAAATATATGATCAATTGGCAGGGGGGGTAAGTTCATCTATTTTTATTGGTTATCTGAACATAAGTCAAAAGACTGGATTACATTTTTATAGCGGCCTTGAACTCAGTAGAGCGTTTTCTAAGAATCAAAGAAGCTATAATTTCAATTCAAATATGGCTGTAAACGAAGTCAGAAATGACTTGTTTTTAGGATTAAAAGTAGGTTGGATAATTCCTATCTCTAAGCGATCTAATAAAGAATACTATTACTTTTAAGCATGATACTTCTCTATCAATTTGGGATAATATGTTATCGCTTTTTAGTTTTAGTAGCCTCTTTTTTTTCAAAAAAAGCTGATTATTTTTATGAGGGACAAAAAACTGTCATGGCTAATTTACCCAACGGCTACGAACATAAAATAATATGGGTGCATTGTGCTTCTTTGGGTGAATTCGAATTAGTAAAACCTTTACTAAAACAGTTAAAAACCAACTTCAAAGAAAATAAAATTCTTCTCACTTTTTTTTCTCCTTCTGGGTATCGTCATGCTGAATCCGAAAACTTATATGACTTTAAATCCTACCTTCCACTAGACAGCACAAAAAATGCAAAAGAATTTATTCATAAGACCAACCCCAAAATAGCTATTTTTATTAAAAATGAATGTTGGTTTAACTATCTGTTACAATTGCAGAAACATAATATTACAACCGTATTTGCCGTAATGAAATTGAGACCAAATCATTATTTTTTCAAATGGTACGGCAGTTGGCAACTATCAATTTTAAAAAAAGTAAGTCATTTTTTAGTACAAGATGCTATATCTGAAAACTTATTAAGGCAACATAATATTAACCAAATAAAAATATGTGGAGATAGTCGCTATGACAGAGTGATAGAAAATGCTAAAAACAAAAAGCCCATTCCGTTTATTAAAGAATTTAAAGGCAATAATAAGTTAATTGTTTGCGGAAGCACTTACACTAATGATAGTGAACTGATACTACAATGCAGTAAAATTAATACTGATATAAAATTTATAATTGCTCCTCATCAAATCGAACTTTCAGAAAAATTGAAACATGAAGGTGTATTATATAGTCAACTAAATAATAAAAGCTGTCACAACAATAATATTTTGATTGTTGACAACATCGGTATGCTGTCTCAAATTTATCAGTATGCAGACCTAGCTTATATTGGTGGTGGCTTTAGTAAAAAAGGGCTACATAATATACTAGAACCTATGGCTTTTGGAATTCCAATTGCTTTTGGTCCTAATTTCAAAAAAAATGACGAAGCTATAGAGACATTGGACTATGGTATTGCTCATTGTATCAAATCAATCGATGATTTTAATCGCTTTGTAAAAATACCCTCAGCATCAATTAAAACAAAAACTATTCTAGAATTTTGTGAAAAAAGAAAAGGTGCAACACAAATTATATTTGATGATTTAAAGTCCTTTCTTCAGTAAGGAAGTTTACTTATCAGAAAATATACCGATTCATCTAATAAATTTATTTGCTCGTCAAAAAACACTGTTGATTTTACAATAAAGTGATTTTAATTTGTAGCATAAAACGTATAAAAACAGGCTTACTTCTCACGATTTTTTTTTCATTTTAAAAAATCTTGATTCATTTCCCTTAAGTAAAAAAGCACCATTAAGAATGGTGTTTTTTTTTTCATAGAATATAAAAACAAAAACGAGAGACAATCTTACGACTATCTCTCGTTAAGTACCCAGGGCGGGACTTGAACCCGCACGGACATTACTGTCCATTGGATTTTAAGTCCAACGTGTCTACCAATTCCACCACCTGGGCATGGACTTAATTCATTAAAAATCCTCTTGCTTAGAAGAGGATTTTGAGCGAGTGATGGGATTTGAACCCACGACCCTCACCTTGGCAAGGTGATGCTCTACCCCTGAGCTACACTCGCATAGGGTGGGCAAATTTAATATATTTTTAAGACTGAACAAGGCTTCAATTTGTTTTTTTGTTTCCAATATTCTTTTTTATTTCATTTAGTTTCATTAGAGCTTCAACAGGTGTAAGAGAATTAATATCTAAATCTTGAATATCGTCTCTAATTTTTTCTAGTAAAGGATCATCTAATTGAAAAAAACTAAGTTGAATATCATCATTTAAATGCTCTGCTTTAATTTTATTTTCTGTACTAGAGGAGTGTACTTTTTCCAGTCGTTTCATGATGGTTTGGGCTTTTTTTACAACTGTTGATGGCATACCAGCCATTTTTGCAACATAAATACCAAAACTGTGTTCACTCCCCCCTTCAACTAGTTTTCTTAGAAATAAAATTGAATTATCTATTTCCTTTACCGATACATTAAAATTCTTTATGCGAGTAAATGTTTTAGTCATATCATTTAACTCATGATAATGAGTCGCAAATAAGGTTTTAGCTTTAGTAGGGTGATTATGAATGTATTCGGCTATTGCCCAGGCTATTGAAATACCATCATAAGTGCTTGTACCCCTACCTATTTCGTCGAGAAGGATGAGACTTCTATCTGAAACATTATTTAATATACTTGCCGTTTCGTTCATTTCAACCATGAAAGTAGATTCTCCCTGAGAAATATTATCTGAAGCTCCAACACGAGTAAAAATTTTATCTACCACCCCGATAGAAGCACTTTCAGCTGGTACAAAGCAACCTATTTGAGCTAACAGTACGATTAAAGCTGTTTGACGAAGGATGGCTGACTTACCTGACATATTTGGACCTGTAATCATAATAATTTGTTGTTGATCCCTGTCAAGATAAACATCATTTGAAATATACTCCTCTCCTATGGGTAACTGTTGCTCAATTACTGGATGTCTGCCCTTTTTTATACTCAGACTATAGTCATCGGAAATATCAGGTTTGATATAGTTATGTCGTTTTGCGAGTTTAGAAAACGACAATAAACAATCGAGCTGAGCTACACAGTGTGCATTGCGTTGTACATTTGGGATATATTCTATCAAACTTGAAATCAAATCATTAAAGAGCTTAGATTCTAGTACTAATATCTTTTCTTCGGCTCCTAATATTTTGGACTCTAATTCTTTTAGTTCTTGAGTAACATAACGTTCTGCATTAACTAGTGTTTGCTTTCTAACCCACTCTTGAGGAACTTTATCTTTATGGGTGTTTCTAACTTCTAAATAATAACCAAAGACATTATTAAATGCTATCTTCAATGATGGTATACCAGTTTGTCTAGTTTCTCTTTCAAGAATTTCTTGCAGTAAGTGATGACTGTCTTTAGCTATTGATCTTAAATCGTCAAGGTCAGAATTTACCCCTTCAGCAATTACAAGTCCTTTACTCACTGAAATAGGAACATCATTATTGATTTCCTTTTCTATTCTTTCACTGACAATAGAGCAAACGTCTAGCTGATCTGAAATTTGTTTTAAGGATTGATTATTAGCTGATTGAGTGTATGACTTAATTGGCTCAATAGCTTGTAGTGCTCGTTTCAATTGCACTACCTCTCGGGGGTTGATACGACTAGTGGCTACCTTAGTAATTAATCGTTCCAAATCGCCTATTTTATTGATTTGTTCTTCTAAAACAGAAATATCATTATTTAAAAGGTGTTCAACCGATGATAAACGATCATTAATTAATTTCTTTTCTTTCAATGGGAAAGCTAACCATCGTTTTAGTAATCTTGAGCCCATGGGTGTAATAGAATGATCTATGATATCAACTAGTGTTGTTGCACCTTCGCTTGTTGCCTGAAAGAGTTCAAGATTACGAATCGTAAATCTATCCATCCAAACATGATTAGATTGCTCAAGACGTTTTAAACTTGCAATATGTTTTACATGAAAATGGTGGGTTTCAATAAGATAATGGAGTGCTGCACCTGCCGCAATCACACCCTCATTCAAATCTTCAACACCAAAACCTTTGAGGGTTAATGTACCAAACTGATTTAATAATTTTTCATTGGCAAAGTCGGATGTAAAAACCCAGTCTTCAAGTGAACTTACATAAGATTTATCAATAAAAATTTCATGATATTTATTCAGAAACTGCTTCTGTACAATTACTTCTGAAGGGTTAAAACTTTGAAGAAGTTTTCCAACATATTCTTCATTTCCTTGTGCAACTAAAAATTCACCGGTTGAGATATCTAAAAATGATATCCCTAAGAATTTTCTACCAAAATGTATTGACGCTAAAAAATTATTCCTCTTATGATCAAGTACTTTATCATTGTAAGAAACTCCTGGTGTGACCAGTTCAGTAACACCTCTCTTGACTATTTTTTTGGTTGATTTTGGATCTTCCAGCTGATCACATATAGCTACCCTTAGACCAGCACGAACTAATTTTGGTAAGTAAGTATCCAAAGCATGATGCGGAAAACCGGCCAAAGCAGCGTTAGACGATCCGTTTGAACGTTTTGTTAATGTTATACCTAAAACCTTTGAAGACTTAATAGCGTCTTCACCAAAAGTTTCATAAAAATCTCCAACTCTAAATAACAACATGGCATCAGGATACTTAGCCTTTATGCTATTATATTGCTTCATTAGAGGAGTAACTTTCTTTTGTTCGTTATTTTTTTTGTCTTTCAACTAATCTATTTATTTAATTTTGTGTTTTGTACTAAAAGATGCGTAAGTTAAAAAATAAGGAGCTAAATAGACTAAATTTATCCGAATTTAAGGATAAAAAAAAGATACCTATTGTAATTGTTTTAGATAATATAAGAAGTGCTCATAATGTTGGTTCAGTTTTTAGAACTTCAGATGCTTTTTTAATTGAAAAAATATATCTCTGTGGTATTTGTCCTATTCCTCCCAAAAAAGAGATTCAAAAAACTGCACTTGGTGCTACTGAATCAGTAGATTGGGAATATAAAAAGAGTACAATCGAATGTTTAAAGCAACTTAAAACAGAAGGGTATAATATCGCATGTATAGAACAAGCCAATCATGCTATTACACTTCAAAATTTCACATTTCAGAATATTACCAAATTAGCTTTAGTTTTTGGAAATGAAGTTGACGGCATTGATGATAGTTGTATCGCAGAAAGTGATAACGTTATTGAAATACCCCAGCACGGAACAAAACACTCTTTTAATGTATCTGTCAGTGCTGGGATAGTTCTTTGGGATTTAAGCTTAAAGTATGCTACTTCTTCTTTTGAATGAATTCTACTCGTCTATTGACTTCATTCATAAACCCTTCAATATAGACTTGATTTTTCGACTCAACTGAATCTGTAACTAAGTTAAATAATAAAGGACTAGTCTCTCCTTTTGAAATTGGTTCGAGTCTATTAGAGTCAACTGCAAAAATATTAACTAAGTAATCTACAGTTCTTTCAGCTCTTTTCATAGCCAACTTATTGTTAAATTCTAGAGACCCTCTGGTGTCAGCATGCCCAACAACATAATATTCGGTATGAGGATTAGCATTTATAACCTTCGATACTTCAGAGAGCGTCTTAAACTCTTCTTTTCGAATAATATCACTTGAAGAACTAAAATACAGGGTTGGTAAAGAACTTAGCCTTCCTCTTGTTGAGGTCGATTGACTAGGATCCTTATAAATAGTTTTTCCTTTAAAATTTACTAGTGACCCAATCTTAGAATTTTCAACATCTCTACTATCAGGGACACCGTCCTTGTCTGAATCTATTTCTTTTCCATCACCATTAACCGATACTTTCTTGGAAGTTAATAGATCTTTATCCTTATAATCATAAACACCATCACCATCTACATCAAGGGGTACCCCAGAGCCATCAACCTGTATCCCTTGTGATGTTTTTGGGTGCTTATCAAAATAATCTGACACCCCATCGTTGTCAGTATCAGTTGATATTTTTTGCATTTCATTATTTATGTCAATTTGATTGTTATACAACTCATCTAGTGGATTGTACCAGTGTAAAGACTTTTGTTTTTTCCCGATAGTATAACTCAAGCCTAATGAAAATGACAAAAATTTATCAGATGTACTCATTACTACATCTCTTCCTGAATATTTAACTAAATCGATATCGTCAGAATTTATAATATAGTATTTGATCTTGGCATTTAAATCTAATCGATTGGTAATTGGATAAATGATGTTTGTTGCTAACTTAAAATAGCCTTCGCTTTGATTTTTTTCAGTTTCCAAAGATTCATTTTCATAACCTCGAAATGCTAAAAGTTCATTATTTTCAACTTTTTTGAGCGTACTATTAAATGATATTAGTCCAGCCCCAATTTCTCCTAGTAGCTTTATCTTTGATTGTCTTTTGTCAGTTGATTTAACAATAAAATTTGATAAATTAGCTACAATAGAGAGATCAAAATTTCTATACTTAGCCAAAAACTTAGTAGAAATGGTATCGATTGCTGGATCATAGTAGGCTTCACAGAAATCACAGCTTCCATGTTGACGTCTTATGCCAGCCAGTTTTCCAATTCCGAACTCAGCTTGTAAGCCATATACGTTGTTGAACATTTTTCTGGCATTTACAGCACCTGAAAATCGGAACTCATTAAAGTTCCCTAATCGAGATGGATAAAAATCATGTTGCTTAATATCACCTAAAAAAATGTTTGAAGAAAAGTCAGCACCTAAGGTGATTGAATTGTAGGAGTCTTGATTTTGTTGTTGTGAAAATGAAACAAATGACAACAACAAAAACAATAAGGGTAAATTGTTTTTCATAGCTTTAATAAAATTAGTTTGAACAAATATAATGATTTTAGTATGCCCTTGAATAAAAAATTAGACAACTTCGTTTTAGTTTGACTATTAAATTTATATTTGCAGTAATTCTAATCTAATAATCATCATAATGAATCGTTCAAGTTTTTTCAAGCTTCCCCTAATCATTACAGCAATTTTTCTATTGAGCTCATGTGGTTTAGACACTATGGTTTCAAAGTTCAATACTTTACAATTTCAGGTTAGTCCAACTCAAGTTGAAGTTCACGGAGGTGTCATCAACATCGAATTAGACGTTGAAATTCCAGAAAAATACTTTCAGAAAAGTGCTAAGGTTGAATTTAGACCTATGCTTTCAGAATCTACTAATAGTGAAAATAAAGTCTTTTTTGAGCCAGTAGTACTTCAAGGAGAAAAAATATCATCTAATGGTAAAACTATCGGATATGCCACTGGTGGAAAATTTACTTACCAGGGCAGTGTAAATTATGAAGACGGAATGATGAATTACGACTTATTTGCTACAGCCGTTGGTACTATTAATGACAATAGTAAAAGTTTAGGCTCCATTAAAATTGCTGATGGTGTAATGATTACTGCGACTAGAGTAATGAATACAGAAGTGCCTGCAAAATCTGACCATACTTATGAAAAGGAAACTATCCTTGAAGAAACTGCTGTAATTTACTTTACAGTTAATCAGTCGAATGTTAGATATTCTCAAAAAAGTTCAGATGAAATCCAAAAACTCAAAGAATTTGCAAAGCTGGGTTATAAAACAAAAGATATCGAAATAATATCCTTTGCTTCACCTGAGGGAAGTTTAGATATTAACGACAAAGTTTCTGAGAATAGAGGTAAATCAACCTTCAACTATGCTAAGCAACTTATGCGAAGATTAAAAGTTGATGGTGCTAAAAATGACGATATCTACATTAAAAGCTCAAAAGGTGAGGATTGGAGAGGTTTCAACAGTTTAGTTAATTCATCAAATTTAAAAGACAAAAGTAAGGTTCTTAATGTAGTAAGAAACCAAAAAGATCCGCAAAAGAGAGAAGAAGCTATTCGGGATATGGCAGAAATATATGACGCCATCGAAGATGATGTTCTACCAAAGCTGAGAAAAGCGACTATAACACTCAGGGTCTATGAGCCTAAGAAAACAGACGAAGAGATTGCTTCACTTGCAATTTCTAACCCCTCTGAATTGGATATTAAAGAAATGCTTTATGCTGCAACACTATATAAAGAAAATTCAATTAAAAGCTCTATATACAATGTAATAACTAAAGCCTATCCCTCTGACCATAGAGCATTCAATAATTTAGCTGGTATTAATATCATCGAAAAAGATTTAAACAAAGCCAAAATGAATTTAGGAAAAGCATCAGATCTAAATCCTGAAGCTAAAGAGGTAATGGAAAATAAAGGTATACTGGCCGCAATAAATGGAGAATTAGAATCTGCAAGTACACTGTATTCAAAATCAAATGCTTCTGATGTAAACAAAGGCATTCTTGCTATTAAAACAGGTAACTATTCCGAAGCTAGTAGCAAGCTAAAAGGTAATGAGTTCAACTCAACTCTCGCTCAAATTTTAAATGGTAACAATAGTATTACTTCTGACAACTCTGCTGAAGGGAATTACCTTAACGCCATTTCGAGTGCACGCTCAGGTAATGACTCAAAATGTATTGAATATTTATCAAAAGCTATTAGCATGAATGCTGATTATAAATCTGAAGCTAAAAACGATATAGAATTTATTAAAGTAAATAGCAATCAAGCATTTAAGGATTTAGTAAACTAATTCTGTAGTATCATAGAACAAAAAAAAGCTCGAACAATTCGAGCTTTTTTTATATGCTAACTTTATGAAAACCAATATCATAAGTCTCTTTTGATAAGCTCGTGATTTTATTAAATACGTTCTTATCAGTTACGAAATCATAGTGACTAACATCTACTAAAACAACAGGAAACTCACTTTGTTTTCTAAAGTAATCAAAATACATGTCTTGAATAGAGATCAGATAATCATCTGAAATACCTTGCTCAAAAGTTCTTCCTCTTTTAGAAATATTATGTTGTAGTCTAGAAACATCAGAATGTAAGTATAGTATTAAATCAGGGCGAGGTAAGTTTCTGAACGCAATATCAGTGAGCATATTAAATAACCTAAGCTCATCATCTCTGAGATTCACTTGAGCAAACAACTTGGATTTATTAAAGAAGTAATCTGAAACTATTTCAGTCGAGAATAAATCTTTAGTTACCACCTCCCCTAACTGTCTATAGCGTTCAGCCATAAAAAACAGTTCAAGTGAAAAAGCATATCGTTCAGGGTTATTATAAAACTTTGGCAAAAAAGGATTATCAGCAAATTCTTCAAGAATTAACTTACAATTTAATTCTTTTGAAAGCAGTTTTGAAAAAGACGTCTTTCCCGAACCGATATTTCCCTCTACGGCAATAAATTGATTTGTCATATTTTTTCAACTTTTGAGTCATCACTGCAAGAACTTAGCAACTCCAAAACAGTTTTTTTAAAAATAGGATGAATAAGGTTTTCAGCAATTTCAACTAATGGTAATAATGTAAATCGCCTCTGATGAAGTCTAGGATGTGGAACAGTTAGTTCTTTAGTTTTTATTATTTCATTATTATAAAATAACATATCGATATCAATTTTTCTAGCACTATATCCTGTAGATAAATTTCTTTCTCTTCCAAGTTCTTGTTCAATTGAAATACACTTTCTTAATACTTCAACAGGTTTAAATTGAGAATTGACACAAATAACCTTGTTCAAAAAAGTATTTTCATGTTCAAACCCCCAAGCAGGAGATTCATACAGTGACGATTCACCAACTATTTTACCTACTCCTATTCCAATTTTATATTCAGCCTCTCTAAAGTAACTTCTAGTATGACCTAAATTACCGCCCAACAACAAAAAGACATCATTCATTAGTTTTAGAATTCAAAATAGTGTTTAACAAATATTCTAAAAATAAAGTAAATTTGAATCAATAATTATATTTAAAATAAAAGCTATGCTGAATTTCCTCAAAAGTATCCTTAAATCTGTTTTTGTTACACTAATTTCTTTTTTTGTTATCCTTTCAGTTTTAGTTTTGATTGGTTTATCGACTTCACAATCAGATGGTGAAACAACCATAAATGATCAAACTGTATTAGAAATTAGATTAAATGAAAATATTGTTGACAGGAGTTCTGAGTTTGACTTTGATATTAACTCATTAATGAATGAAGATATTGCCTTAGGTCTAAATCAAATACTAAAATCTATTGAGAAAGCAAGATACGATGATAGAGTTAAAGGTATATATCTCAATGTTCAAAGCATTAATGCTGGTTCAGCCACAATAAACGAAATACGCCATAAACTTCAGACTTTCAAAGATTCTACGGATAAATTTATTGTAGCCTATAGTGAAGTATATACACAAAGTGCTTATTACCTTTCCTCTGTTGCCCATAAAGTATACCTACATCCTGAAGGAGCTATTGAGTTTAAGGGTTTGTCCTATGAAGGTATGTTTTTCAAAGGAGCTTTAAAAAAACTAAATGTTGAAGCTCAAATTATAAGACATGGAAAATTTAAAAGTGCCGTTGAGCCTTACATTTTAGACAAAATGAGTGTTGAAAATAGAGAACAAGTCAGTTTATTCGTATCAACTATTTGGAATAATTTAAAATCACAAATTGCTCAATCAAGAAATCTTTCTATTTCAAAACTTGATAATATTGCTGATAGTTTACTAGTTAAGTCTGCCAAAGATGCTGTTGAATATCATCTTGCAGATGCTCTATTGTATGAAGACCAAGTAAATGATACCCTAAAAAAACTAATACAAGTTCAACCGGATGATAAAGTAACAAAAGTATCATTAAAGGAATATGCATCTGTTGGTGTAAATACTGGTAAAAAATATTCAAAAGATAAAATTGCTATTATATATGCACAAGGCACTATAAATAGTGGAAAAGGAGACAATCAATCTATAGGCTCAGAAACTACATCCAAAGCTATTAGAAAAGCTCGTAAAGATGATAAGATACAAGCAATAGTTTTACGCGTCAATTCACCTGGCGGTAGTGCTTTAGCTTCAGAGACAATTTTACGCGAAATGGAATTAGCAAAAACTGTTAAACCAGTTATTGTTTCTATGGGTGATGTGGCAGCTTCAGGCGGTTATTATATTGCATGTAAAGCCGATACGATTGTAGCAAATCCAACAACAATTACAGGATCTATTGGGGTATTTGGTGTGGTACCAAACATAGAGGGTATGCTAGAAAATAAATTAGGAATAACTACAGATCGAGTCAACACAAATAAGTATTCTGATCTTGGATCAATCACACGTCCTTTGACAACACGTGAAAAAGCCATAATAAAAAATCAAATCGAAAGAATATACGATACCTTCATTTCTCATGTTGCGAGCGGAAGGAATCTTAAAAAAGAAGACGTTGATGCTGTTGGGCAAGGACGAGTCTGGACTGGTGAAGATGCCAAAAGGCTAGGACTAGTTGATGTACTTGGTGGTCTTGAAGATGCAGTAAGTATTGCTGCTAAAATGGCTAACATAGATAATTATAGAGTTACAAATTTGCCTAAGCTTAAAAATCCGATTGAAGAATTTTTTACTGATTTTAGTGTACAAATAAAGCATAAACTAATTAAAGATGAGATAGGTCAGTCATACCTCTATTACAAGCAATTAAACGAAATACAAAATATGGATAGGATACAAATGAGGATGCCTATGCAATTTGAGATTTACTAATTAGTTTTTTTTGGGTGAATAAGCAAGCACAAACACTTTTTTTAATCCTTAGCGGAATATTTATAGCAGCCCTAGTGAGCTGTAACCTTATTTTCCAAAAGTTTTTTACTTGGTCACCCTTTGGTATTTATACCTTTGAAATATCGGTTGGAATTATTCCATATCCCATTACCTTTTTAGTAACTGATATTATTTCAGAAATATATGGTCGAAAGAAAGCCAACACAGTAGTTTTATCAGGTCTTTTTTCAAGTTTATTTGTTTTAGGTATAGTCATGCTAGCTAACGCTAGCGAAGCAACAGCCTGGTCACCAGTGGATAATCAAACGTTTAGTGATGTATTTGGTCTAACAGGAGTTGCAGTAGGGGCCTCAATGTTAGCCTATTTATTAGCACAATTTGTGGATATCAGAATTTTTCATTTTTGGAAAAACTTAACTAAGGGTAAGCATTTATGGCTAAGAAATAATGCCTCTACTTTTAGTTCTCAACTAGTAGATACGGCTACAATTCTCACTTTACTTTGTTTAACTGGTGGGATAGCATGGGATAAGTTTTGGGTATTACTTTTAAATGGATTTCTTTTCAAAGTGTTAATGGCACTAATAGACACACCAATCCTCTACATTTTGATCGCCTACATCAGAAAAAAATTCAACTTAAAGGTTGGGGAAGAATTAGACTTTTAACACTCCAACGATACTACATATCCCTGATGTTTTCTAATATTTAAAACATTTAGATTATCAAACATTAAATATTGACCCTTTATACCAGTTAATGTTCCTTCAATCACTTCAAATTTATCAAAGCTCATACTTTTAACTTTTAAGGGGTATTGAATGACCGGATATTCTAAATCATTTAATTCAGTATCATCAAGAACATATTGCCTCAAATCAGCTGGTAAATAATCTATAAGCTCACGTTTCAAATCCACTAAGTTGATATCAGGATTTATGTCATTTTTAAGCATTTTTTGCCAGAGAGTTTTGTCTGCAATAAACTGTTTAAGTGTAACCTCTATCATACCTGCTAAATACCTATTAGGTGTTTCGGCTAAAACAATAGTTTGAACTGCACCTTGATCAATCCAACGGGTTGGAATCTGTGGTTTACGGGTTATTCCAACTTTTGCATTGGCAGTCAAAGACAAATAAACTATTTGGGGAGTAAGGTGATATTTTCTTTCCCATTCCATATCTCTACCCTCTCCCAAATGTGCTCTACATTTTTCAGGATGTATGATACATTCTGAAGCAATTGGTGAAGATTTAAAACATGGGTAACAAAGACCCTGATTAAAAGACTTATATGTCTTAGAACCACAATTGGTACAGATAATTTTATTGTCAAAAGAGAAACGAATTGACCTACCAATCAATGCATTCATATCAATCGAATGTTCACCAATAGGTAAATGGTACTGAATTGGTGATTTTAATTCAGATTTCATTTTTAGTAAGCTCCCTTTTACTTTCATAACAAAATAGTATTTTTACCCAATAGGATATTCAAGTTCTAAAATATGATTTTTTCTTTAAAAAATACATTGATGTCATGGGTAATGAGAAAACGCATTTACCAAATAGATATGTTTTTAAATTATCCAAATGATGTACAAAAAGAATGGTTAGAACTGCTCATTGATACAGCTAAAAATACTGAATTTGGTAGAAAATATCACTTCTCGGAGATTATTTCGTACGAGGATTTTAAGCAAAGAGTTCCTGTTTCCGAATACGACGACTTAAGGCCATATATTGACCGATTACGTAAAGGAGAAGAAAATATATTATGGCCTAGTAAAAGCAAATGGTTTGCCAAATCTTCTGGAACTAGCGGTAGTAGAAGTAAGTATATACCTGTCACAAAAGAATCCCTTTATGATTGTCATTTTAAAGGCGGTAAAGACATGTTATCTATTTATTGTAACAACTATCAAGATACGCAGGTTTTTAACGGCAAAAGTGTTATAATGGGTGGAAGCCATGAACCTTCTTTAAGTACACAAAAAAAAGACGGTGACCTTTCAGCCATTATTGTTGAAAATCTTCCTTTTTGGGTCAATTTTCACCAAACACCAAATAAGGAAATTCGACTAATGAATGATTTTGAGAAAAAAATCGATCAAATGGCCAATATTACGTCACAAGAAGACGTCACAAATATTTCAGGTGTACCATCGTGGATGTTAGTTTTGTTTCATAAAATTTTGGAAAAAACAGATGCAAAACACATTAATGAAGTTTGGCCAAACTTAGAGCTGTATATTCACGGAGGTGTTAATTTCACACCATATAAATCACAATTTGACAAACTCATTCCATTTGGTGTAAACTATTTGGAAACATACAATGCATCTGAAGGCTTTTTTGGTATTCAAGACCAAAAAAACAGCAGCGAGATGCTACTGATGCTAGACTATGGCATATTTTATGAGTTCATACCTTCCGACAAGATGAACAGAGATGATGCAATTCCTTTGTGGGAGGTCGAAATTGGAGTAAATTATGCATTATTAATTTCTACCAATGCAGGACTTTGGAGATATATGATTGGTGATACAATAAAATTCACATCAACTAGCCCCTATAGATTTCATATTACTGGTCGAGTTAGTCAATTTATTAATGCATTTGGTGAGGAACTGATTATGGATAATGCCGAAAAAGCAATCAAATATGCATGTAAAAAAAATAATGCTACGGTACTTGAATATACTGCTGGACCTATTTTTATGCAAGACAATAGTCAAGGTGCACATGAATGGATAATTGAATTTGAAAATATACCGACTCAAATCGAAACTTTTACAGATGATTTAGATGAAATGCTCAAACAGTTAAATTCTGATTATGCTGCCAAGCGCAATAATAATATGGCATTAGAACGTCCAATCATACAAATAGCTAAAAAGGGAACCTTTTATAATTGGATGAAATCTAAAGGTAAATTAGGACGACAATTTAAGGTTCCAAGATTGGCTAATCATAGAGAGTACATTGATTCCATTTTTAATATGATGTAAATTATGAAATCATAGAATTTCTCTTAAATTAGTGGAAAAATATTTTAACCATGCATATAGCTATCGCTGGAAACATAGGTTCAGGTAAAACGACCTTAACAACACTACTTTCTAAACATTATGATTGGCAACCACAGTTTGAAGATGTAGATGATAACCCTTATTTAAACGACTTCTACAAAGACATGCAAAGATGGTCTTTCAACCTACAAATTTATTTTCTAAACAGTCGATTTAACCAAGTACAAGAAATTCACCAACAAGAAAAGGATATCATTCAAGACAGAACAATTTATGAAGATGCACATATTTTTGCCCCAAACTTACATGCCATGGGATTAATGAGTACTAGAGATTTTGATAACTACCGGAATCTTTTCAACTCTATGAACAACTTTATTCCGGCACCTAACCTACTCATTTACCTTCGTTCCTCTGTATCTAACCTTGTTGAACAAATACAAAAAAGAGGAAGGGATTATGAAAACTCAATACGTATTGATTATTTATCACGTCTAAATGAAAGGTATGAGGCTTGGATAAGTTCTTACAAAAACGGTAAACTACTAATTATAGATGTAGATAAACTAGATTTTCAAAATAACAAAGAAGATCTTGGTTTTATTATCGATAAGATTGATGCGGAAATAAATGGTTTATTTTAGCTAAACCACATAATTATAACTAAAAAAAAATCCAGCAAATGCTGGATTTTTTAAATGGGTTTATAATATCAATTTAAATTACTCGGTAAAATATAACATGCCTTTAGCTGCTTTGTCAACTATTTCAAAGCTAAACATTGCATCAATTTTTTCAGACTCAGATTTCAAAACTCCTTTTACAGAAAATCTATTACCATCTCTAAAAATTTCTCCGCTTATAAATGACATATCTGTTGACTGAAAAAATTTGGTTTTGTAAACTAAATTTTGTGGATTAACATTTCTTACTTTAAATTTCATTGCTACAACTGACTCGTTATCATCAACTTTTACTTTTAATAGTGAATTATTTATAAATAAAACTTCACCATTTGCTTTATTATTCATTGATAAAGTTAAAGGTAAATCTCCTGTTTCCTGAGATAAAAACACAAGTTCTTTTTCAACTCTGGTGTTAGTAGGTGTATCTAGACCACTTGAAATCAAAGAAGGGGCAATGACTAAAGCAACAACTGACATCAACTTTAAAAGTATATTCAAAGAAGGACCAGAAGTATCTTTAAATGGGTCACCAACTGTATCACCTACAACAGCTGCTTTATGAGCTTCTGAACCTTTTTTACCAGATTCTTCAATCATTTTTTTAGCGTTATCCCAAGCACCACCAGCATTTGACTGGAAAATAGCCATCAATACACCACATGTCGTAACACCGGCTAAAAGACCACCTAACATTTCGGCACTTCCTAAAAAACCAACAAGCACCGGTACTAAAATTGCTAGTAAACCTGGCATAACCATTTCTTTGATAGAAGCCTGTGTTGATATCTCAACACACTTATCGTATTCCGCAATACCATCAGCTGCGTCGAAGATTTTTTTATCTTCAGCTGATGCTTTTGACATGTCTGAATTATTTTTTCTCATTACATCTAATGCAGCCTTAAGAGCAGGGATATCTCTAAATTGTCTTCTAACTTCTTCAATCATAGCCATAGCTGCTCTTCCTACTGCATTCATTGATAGTGCCGAGAATACAAAAGGCAACATTCCACCAACCAATAAGCCAGCCATAATTTCTGGTTTAGATACGTCAATAGATTCAATTTTAGCTGTTTTCATGAAAGCTGCAAAAAGGGCTAGAGCTGTTAAAGCAGCTGAAGCAATTGCAAAACCTTTTCCGATAGCTGCAGTTGTATTTCCAACCGCATCAAGTTTGTCTGTTCTTTCTCTTACCTCAGGGTCTAATTCGGCCATTTCTGCAATACCACCAGCATTATCAGAAATCGGACCATAAGCATCAACTGCTAACTGAATACCTGTGTTTGCCAACATACCTACAGCTGCAATAGCGATACCATATAAACCAGCAAATTTATGAGAAACCAAAATTGCAGCAGCTATTAAAATAATTGGAATAGCAGTTGACATCATTCCTACACCTAAACCTGCAATGATATTCGTTGCAGATCCTGTTTCTGACTGTTTAACAATAGAAGTTACCGGTTTTGTACCTGTACCCGTGTAATATTCAGTGACTTTACCAACCAATAGACCGGCAACCAAACCAGCAATTGTAGCCCAAAATACACCCATAGCTGTATATTGAACACCACCCTCTATCCAACTCTCGGGTAACATACTATTTATTATGAAGTATGATGCAATAAGCATTAATCCTGCTGATCCAAATTCACCTATATTCAATGCCGTGTGTGGTGAGCCACCGTCTTTTACTTTAACAAAAAATGTTCCGATGATAGACATGATAATTCCAACTGCTGCCAAAGCTAAAGGAAGCATTACAGCACCTAAGCCATCAAACTGACTTTGGAATTCTGGCAATGTAGCATATACCGCTCCTAAAACCATAGTACCAATGATTGATCCTACATATGATTCAAATAAATCGGCTCCCATACCTGCAACATCACCAACATTATCCCCTACATTATCCGCAATAGTAGCAGGATTTAAGGGATGATCTTCAGGTATTCCCGCTTCAACTTTACCTACTAAATCAGCTCCAACATCAGCAGCTTTTGTATAGATACCACCACCTACACGAGCAAATAAAGCAATAGAAGAAGCACCTAATGAAAAACCTGATAAGACATTTAACACTTCTGTAATCTCCCAACCTTGTCCACTATAAATGAAGAACAAAGTGCTTAATCCTAAAACTCCTAGACCAACAACTCCTAAGCCCATCACTGCACCACCAGCAAAAGCAACTTCTAATGCTTTTCCTAGTGAAGTTCTGGCAGCGTTAGTTGTTCTAACGTTAGCTTTTGTAGCAACACGCATTCCAATAAAACCTGCTAAGGCAGAACAAATAGCTCCTACTATAAATGATACTGCAACCATTCCATTTGAACCTACTTCGTTGCTACCTTTAAAGAATAACAATATAGCGACTGCAAGAACAAACACAGAAAGAATTTTATATTCTGCTTTTAAGAACGACATCGCTCCATCAGCAATGTTCTTTGCTATTCTTGACATCTTTTCAGTTCCCTCCTCTTGTTTGGCAACCCAAGCGTTTTTCCAAAACACATAGCCTAAAGCTATAATTCCAAACAGAGGTAAATAATCAACAATCATTTCCATATTATAAGATTTTAATTTAGTTTAAGTTATATTAGTGTGAATAGGTTACTTCTTTAACCGCTTTAATAAGCTTATCTTTATTAGGCAAGAATGCATCAACTAAGGTTGGGGCGTAAGCCATTGGTGTATCTAAGCAAGTAACACGTTTAACTGGGGCATCAAGAAAATCAAATGCTTCAGTTTGAACTTTATAGCTAATTTCTGTAGCAATTGACCCTAGTGGCCATGATTCTTCAAGTACAACTAATCGATTTGTTTTCTTAACAGATTCGATTACGGTATCATAATCAATTGGTCGTACTGTTCTCAGATCAATAACCTCTGCCTCTATTCCTTGTTCTGCTAATTCATCAGCCGCTTTATAGGCTTCTTTGATAATTTTTCCAAATGATACAATCGTAACGTCACTTCCTTGACGCTTCACCTCTGCTACTCCAATTGGCAGTAAGTATTCACCCTCAGGAATTTCACCTTTATCACCATACATTTGCTCTGACTCCATAAATATCACGGGATCATTGTCTCTAATAGCGGATTTTAATAACCCTTTGGCATCATAGGGATTTGAAGGTACTACCACTTTCAAACCTGGACAATTAGCGTACCAACTTTCAAGGGCTTGTGAATGAGTAGCACCCAATTGACCGGCAGATGCTGTAGGACCTCTGAATACAATTGGAATTGGGAATTGCCCACCTGACATTTGTCTCATCTTGGCGGCATTACTGATAATTTGATCGATGGCTACAAGTGAAAAGTTGAATGTCATAAACTCAATAATTGGCCTCAAACCATTCATAGCAGAGCCAACACCAATTCCAGCAAATCCTAATTCTGAAATAGGCGTATCAATAACACGTTTATCACCAAACTCATCAAGCATACCTTTTGATGCCTTGTAAGCACCATTATATTCCGCTACCTCTTCACCCATTAGATAAATTGATTCATCACGGCGCATTTCTTCGCTCATGGCTTCACAAACAGCTTCTCTGAATTGTACTTCTCTCATTTAGTAAAACTAACTTATCATTAAGCTCGCAAAAATAACATTTTTTACAAACTGACAAAGACCTATTTACATTATTAAAACATTGTTAATACTTATGTGTTGTTCTGGTATTGATAATCGGTCAAAAATCTTATTTTTGCGAAGCACAATTAACACAAAATTAAAATGAACATATTAGTATGTATTAGTAACGTTCCTGATACAACCTCAAAAATTGAATTTACAGAAGACGCCACAGCTTTTAAAACGGATGGTATTCAATTTATTATAAATCCCTACGATGAGTTTGGATTAACTAAAGCAATAAAATTGAGAGAAGTTCATGGTGGGAAGGTAACTGTTGCTCATGTAGGGCTAAACACAAGCGAACCTACCCTGAGAAAAGCACTAGCAATTGGTGCAGATGATGCTATAAGAGTTGATATTGAACCAAAAGATAGTTTTGTCGTAGCTAAAGAATTATCAGCTATCATTACACAAAACAAATATGATGTTGTGATTTGCGGAAGAGAATCTATAGACTATAACAACGGAGCTGTACCAGCTATGATAGCTGAATTATTAGACTTACCATTTATAAACGCATGTATCGGTCTTGAATTAGAAGGCTCAACAGTAAAATTAGAAAGAGAAATAGAGGGTGGAAAGGAAAAAGTCAATGCCAACTTACCAATTATTATAGGCGGTCAGAAAGGTCTAGTAGAAGAGTCGGACTTACTTATCCCAAACATGAGAGGTATTATGACTGCAAGAACAAAACCATTAACTGTTGTTGAAGGCTCAAGTACCGGAAATAAATCCTTGTCAATATCTTTTGAAAAACCTCAAGCAAAGCAAAATTGTATAATGGTAGAGAATGGACAAGAAAAAGAATTAGTAACCTTACTTCACCAAGAAGCAAAAGTAATATAGTATGTCAGTAGTAGTATTTGCAGAAAGTAATGATGGCCACTTCAAAAAGGGAACCTTTGAAACCCTAACCTATGCCAAAGACATAGCTCAAAGCTTTGGTTTAGATTGTATAGCGGTATCGATTGGAAGTTTAAATGATGATATCCAAAAGCTATCTGGCTATGGAGTTGATACAATCATTAGTTTTTCGAGTGACATAGACGCTTGCGACAGTAAGGGATATGCAGCAATATTATCAAAAGTTGCTGAAGATCATGGTGCTCAACTATTTATTCTTTCAAATAGTAATTTAGGCCGTTCAATTGGACCAAGAATTGCCGTTAGAATGAATGCAGCATACATTAGCAACGCAATTGAAGTTCCATCCAATGATACTTCCTTACGTGTAAAAAAGAAGTCATTTTCATCCAAGGCTTTGGAAATTTGTGAGAGTAGTGCCGAAAAAACAGTCATTTCATTGTCGCCAAACGCTTATAAAACTACAGAGAATTCAAATCCAAACTGTCAAGTTAAAAATATTGAAAGTGCATTAGAATCCTCCAATGTTACATATGAAAGTACCGAAAAAGCTAGTGGAACAATTTCTTTAGCTGAAGCCGAAATTGTTGTTTCTGCTGGTCGTGGACTAAAGGGTCCTGATAATTGGGGAATGATTGAAGAATTGGCCGATTTGTTAGAAGCTGGAACTGCCTGCTCTAAGCCAGTTTCCGACATAGGATGGAGGCCACACGGTGAACACGTTGGTCAAACTGGAAAAGCAATTGCACCAAATCTATATATAGCCATTGGTATTTCTGGAGCTATTCAGCATTTAGCAGGTGTAAATTCATCAAAAGTAATTGTTGCAATTAATACTGATCCTGACGCACCTTTTTTCAAAGCAGCCGATTATGGGATAGTAGGTGATGCTTTTGAAGTTGTACCTAGGCTTATTGAAGAAATAAAAGCCTTCAAGTCATCTAATTAATGAAGCTTATTCAACTCGATATAGTTGGGCTTTCCAATAGCCAAACACAATCAGGAGCATTTGCTCTTGTTCTAGGTGAAGTTCAAGGCACTAGAAGATTACCAATAGTAATTGGTAACTTTGAAGCTAAAGCCATTGCAATAGCATTAGATAGTGAGTTTAAAAGTCAACGGCCAATTACGCACGACCTATTCAGAACTTTATGCAAAGGCTATGACATAGTCATAAAAAAAATTGTCATCAGCTCTATAAATTCTGGAGGTATATTTTCATCTATTATTTATTGCACCGATATAAACGGTAAAGAAATTGAAATAGATTCCAGAACATCAGACGCTGTTGCCATTGCTATCCGATTTAAAGCACCCATTTTCACTTATGAAGCTATTTTGAGTAAAGCAGGTATTGTTCTTGACAAGGATGTTTCCAAAACCAAGTCAATAGAAACTGAATCCAATGAGGAAAGTAATAATAACGACTTTTCGAGTTTAAGTAACAATGAGTTAAAAGAATCATTAGAGTCTGCCATTGAAAATGAAAATTATGAATTAGCCTCTAAGCTAAGAGATGAATTGAAAAATCGAGAATAGTAGCGATGATAAGATTACTTTACATACTAATTTTGAGCAGTTTGAACTTGAGTGTTTTCGCTCAAAACATTGATGGTAATTGGCGTTTCAAGAATATTTCTAATGTAAATGACACTTTACCACTCAGAACAATAGTTGAGAGTGATTACATGAAAATTAATGACGACAGCACATTTCAATATGAGTTGTCCGCAATCGATTTAAGGGCATCCGGAGACTGGAGGGTTGAAAATAATATTCTACAGTTAAAATATAATTTACCAACTGATACTATTAGGGAATATCAAATACGTTTTGATGAGAATCAACTAGTGCTAACCGAAAATAATATTGAGTATTCATTTGTTAAGTCAGTTGATAAAAAGTCTACCAATAGTGGTTTTGATTTTAAAAGTATATTAAGAGGACTTTTAGGCATCATTATTTTGATAGGCATAGCCTTTATTTTAAGTAGAAATAGGCAAAAGATTGACTGGAATATCGTCTGGAAAGGACTATTTATACAAATAATCTTTGCAGTTGCAATTTTAAAAGTTCCTTTCGTTCAAAAAATATTTGATAGTCTTAGTGCAGTCTTCGTTACTGTACTAGCTTTCACAAGAGAAGGCTCCTTATTTTTATTTGGAGGCCTTATTGATAATATAGACTCATTTGGCTATATATTCGCTTTTCAAGTATTACCCACTATTATTTTCTTTTCAGCACTTACTAGCGTGTTATTTTATTATGGTATACTACAAAAGATAGTTTACTTTTTTGCAGTTTTAATGAAAAAAACATTGAAGCTGTCAGGGGCAGAAAGTCTATCAGCTATAGGCAATATTTTTTTAGGTCAAACCGAGTCCCCGCTATTGATAAAGCCTTACATTAAAAGCATGACACTTTCTGAGCTATTGTGTCTAATGAGTGGTGGAATGGCCACCATTGCAGGTGGGGTTTTAGCTGCATACATTGGTTTTTTAGGTGGTTCAGATCCTATTCAACAATTATACTTCGCCAAACATCTTTTGGCGGCATCCGTGATGTCAGCACCAGCGGCAGTAGTAGCTGCTAAAATTCTTTTGCCAGAAACTGAAGATGTTAATCAGGATATGACTATCACTGACGAGCAGCTTGGAAGTAATGTCTTAGAAGCTATTAGTATTGGTACAACCCAAGGCGTTAAACTAGCTGTGAATGTCGGAGCAATGCTATTAGTTTTTATTGCTTTCATAGCAATGATAAACTATTTCCTAAATCAATTTGTAGGAGATTTAACAGGTATAAATCAATGGGTAGAACGGTTTACAGATGGTCAATATACTAACCTCAGCCTAGAATTTTTACTAGGTTATATTTTCGCTCCTATATCATGGGTATTGGGCGTATGTAAAGAAGATATTATTTTAGTTGGACAATTACTGGGTGAAAAAACCATTCTCAACGAATTTGTTGCCTATGTCTCATTAGGAGAATTAAAGAGCAGCGGTCAATTTTTTGAAGAAAAATCTATAATTATAGCAACATACGTATTGTGTGGATTTGCTAATTTTGCTTCAATAGGTATTCAGATTGGAGGAATTGGCGTGTTAGCACCCTCCAGAATAAAAGATTTATCAAAACTTGGCATTTTAGCATTAATAGCTGGCACCTTTGCTTGTTTATTCACCGCTGTAATTGTAGGAATGATTTTATAAGATATGCAACAATATTTAGATTTAATGACAAGAGTGATGAATCAAGGCACTCTGAAAAAAGACAGAACAGGAACTGGCACGAAAAGTGTTTTTGGTCATCAAATGCGATTTGATTTATCAAAAGGATTTCCATGTGTAACTACCAAGAAACTACATTTACGGTCAATTATTCACGAGTTATTATGGTTTCTTAAAGGAGATACCAATATCCAATATCTAAAAGATAACGGTGTCCGTATATGGGATGAATGGGCTGATGAAAATGGAGATTTAGGTCATGTCTATGGCTATCAATGGCGTAGCTGGCCGACTCCTAATGGTAAACATATTGATCAAATAAGTCAAGTCTTAGATCAAATTAAAAATAACCCTGACAGCAGAAGAATGATTGTCAGTGCTTGGAATGTAGGTGAGATAGAAAATATGGCACTTCCTCCATGTCATGCTTTTTTTCAGTTTTATGTTGCCGATGGAAAGTTATCTTGTCAATTGTACCAACGAAGTGCGGATATCTTTTTAGGAGTACCATTTAATATTGCCTCATACGCCTTATTAACTATGATGATGGCTCAAGTTTGTAATTTACAATTAGGTGACTTTGTTCATACCTTAGGAGATGCTCATATATACAGCAATCACTTTGAACAAACAAAACTTCAACTGAGTAGAGACCCCCGTCCACTACCTACAATGAAAATCAACCCAGAGGTGAACTCTATTTTTGATTTTAAATACGAAGATTTTGAGCTTCAAAACTACGACTCACACCCACATATTAAAGGAAAAGTAGCCGTCTAATGTCAAGAATAATAGTCTTAGGTGCCGGCTTAGTAGGTAATGTCATGGCTAAGGATTTAGCAAAAGATCATGAGGTAACCTCTGTTGACTTTAATGAAAATGCTCTTGAGCCATTAGCCGCACTTGGTATTCACACAATTCATGCCGATTTATCTGATACAAATACCACTCAACGACTCATTAGTGATTACGACTTGGTGGTTGGGGCTGTTCCAGGTTTTATGGGGTATCAGACACTGGAGGCAGTCATTAATGCTGGTAAAAATTGTGTCGATATTTCTTTCTTCCCTGAAGATCCTTTTAGTTTAGATAAACAAGCAAAAGAAATGGGCGTAGTAGCAGTTATAGATTGTGGCGTTGCACCAGGAATGGGAAATATTATATTGGGTCATCATAATCAACAAATGAAAATTACCGATTATGAATGTCTGGTGGGCGGATTACCTGAAATAAGAGAATGGCCTTTTGAATATAAAGCAGTGTTTTCTCCTATTGACGTTATTGAAGAATATATTAGACCAGCCCGTTATGTACAGAATAATCAACTTGTCATAAAAGAAGCTTTATCAGATACAGAACTGATAGAATTTGATGGAATTGGCACCTTAGAAAGTTGGAATTCAGATGGCTTGCGTTCATTGATTCATACCATGCCTCATATTCCAAATATGATTGAGAAAACCCTTCGCTATCCAGGCTGCGTTGAGTATTTAAAAGTACTAAGAGCCAGTGGTTTTTTCTCTTACGACGAAATAGATATAAACGGTCAAAAAATTCGTCCCATCGATTTAACCTCAAAACTTCTCTTTCCAAAATGGCAACTAAAAGAGGGAGAGAAAGATTTTACTGCAATGCGTATTAGAATTGAAGGAAAAGAAAACGGACAAGCTATTCGCTATCAATATAATCTACTGGATCGCTATCAAGATAATACTATTTCAATGGCCAGAACGACCGGTTACACTTGTACTGCTGTAGCTAATCTAGTACTAGATGGTACCTATCACAAAATTGGTATTTCGCCACCAGAATATCTTGGTCAACATTTTGACTATGTTGTGAGTTATTTAAAAAACCGAGGAGTAACCTATTCTAAAAAAATATACTAATGATCGTTTCACTAATTGTAGCTGTATCTGAAAATAATGTTATTGGTAAAGACAATGATTTGGTTTGGCATTTACCAAACGATTTGCAGTTTTTCAAGTCGACCACCAAAGGCCACTTTGTAATTATGGGAAGAAGAAATTTTGATTCTATCCCGGAAAAGTATCGTCCTTTACCTAACAGAACTAATGTTATTGTAACACGACAAAAGGATTATACTGCTGATGGATGTTTAATTACTCATTCCCTTGAGCAAGCTATCGAATTAGCTAAAAGTGCTGGTGATAAGGAGCCATTCATTATTGGGGGTGGACAAATTTATAAGCAAGCCCTTGAAAATAATTTAATTGATAGAATTTATCTGACCAGAGTACACAATGAATTCGAGGGAGATACTTTTTTTCCTAAGTTATCATCGGAAAAATGGAAAGAGGTCAAAAAAGAAAATCATACGGCAGACGAAAGACATAGCAGTAGTTTCAGTTTTATCACTTTGGAAAAACGATAACTTTAATTATTGACTTATGCTACCTTGAGTTGTTTCAACTTAGATTTTTCTAATTTCTTTCTAGCGTAGTCGAGCGTGATTTTGAATGCCTTTTCCCCCTCCAATGAAGGACTATCAAACATGGCGTCTATCATTATTATTTCACAGATAGAACGAAGCCCTCTGGCTCCTAATTTAAAATCAATAGCTTTTTCAACAATATAATCTAGTACATTTTCGTCAATTGATAAGTTAATTTTATCCATTTCAAACAATTTAACATACTGTTTGACTAATGAATTTTTTGGCTCTGTTAGTATTAGTCTAAGGGCTGTTTTATCTAAAGGTTTTAGATGAGTTAGTACTGGCAGTCTTCCTATGAGTTCTGGAATCAGACCAAAACCTTTTAAATCTTGAGGACTCACATATTGTAATAGATTTCCCTTATCAACCTTATCTTTTTTAGAGGTTGCATAGCCTATAGCTTGTGTACTTAATCGCTTCCCAATTACTTTGTCAATGCCATCAAATGCACCGCCACAAACAAATAAAATGTTTTTGGTATCAATAGATACCATTTTTTGTTCAGGATGCTTACGACCACCTTGAGGTGGAACTTGAACTAATGAACCTTCTAATAGTTTAAGCATAGCTTGTTGAACGCCCTCTCCGGAAACATCACGAGTTATGGATGGGTTGTCACTTTTACGTGCAATTTTATCTACCTCGTCAATAAATACAATACCACGTTGAGCGGCTTTAACATCATAGTCTGCTGCCTGTAACAACCTCGATAATATTGCCTCTACATCTTCACCAACATAGCCAGCTTCAGTCAATACCGTGGCGTCTGCTATACAAAATGGTACATTAAGAATTTTGGCAATAGTACGTGCCAATAAAGTTTTTCCTGTACCTGTTTCGCCAACCATAATGATATTGGACTTTTCAATTTCGATATCATCACTAGAAGTGCTAGTCGGTTGAACCAAACGTTTGTAATGATTATATACTGCAACCGATAGTATTTTTTTCGCATCATCTTGACCAATGACGTATTTATCGAGATGAGATTTTATATCAATTGGCTTAAGTAGATTCATCTGAGATGATAAAGCTTGCTTGTCTTTACCCTCTTTTTCAGAATTAACAATTTCTACAGCTTGCTCAATACAATTATCACAAATGTGAGAGCCAATACCGGCTATTAGTACATTTGTGTCTTGTTTATCTCTTCCACAAAATGAGCATTTGATATTTTTATCTTCTGACATAGGTACAAAAATACAAAAAAACCACTCTATAAGTACAGAGTGGTTTCTTTAGATTATTTATTGTATGGTTTTAATTTTTCTTGACTAATACTTCGTCAATCATACCGTATTCCTTAGCCTCTTCAGCAGTCATCCAGTAATCTCTATCGCTATCTTTCCATACTTCATCAAAAGATTTTCCTGAGTGATGAGCTATAATTTCATATAACTCATTTTTTAGCTTTTGGATTTCTCGAGCTGTAATCTCAATATCAGAGGCCTGACCGCTTGCTCCGCCTAATGGCTGATGTATCATTACTCTTGAATGTTTAAGCGCTGTACGTTTGCCTGATTGGCCAGCACATAACAAGACTGCCCCCATAGAAGCTGCCATTCCCGTACAGATAGTAGCCACATCTGGCGTAATGTATTGCATGGTATCATAAATCCCTAGTCCAGCATATACACTACCACCTGGTGAGTTTAAATAAATCTGAATACCTCGTTCTGAATCAACTGATTCTAAAAACAATAATTGAGCTTGAATGATATTAGCAACATAATCGTTGATAGGTACTCCCAAGAATATAATTCTATCCATCATTAGGCGAGAAAATACATCCATGGATGCAACATTCATGGAACGTTCTTCAATAATGGTAGGTGAAATATAATTTCCATAAACCGATTGAAAACGATCTAGAGTTGTACTACTAATACCTCTATCTTTAGTGGCGAATTTTCTAAATTCTTCAGCTGGATCAAACATAATTTTAGATTTATTTTTCTGAAGCTAATTTAACAAATTCATCGTAAGTAACCGCTTTGTTTTTCAAGCTGAACTTTTCTTTGAATAAATCCATTGTTTTAACATCATACAGCTGATTGAATACCTTTTTCCTCTCCTCTTCATTGGTGAGTACTTGCTGAGCAATTTCTTCAAGTTTTTGGTCTTCTGGTGCTGGCTGACCATATTGTGCAAAATTGGAAACAATTAATTGTTTAGTATGATTTATTACATCTTCATTTTTGACTTCTAAATCATTCTCTTTGATGATTTTATTTTCAATCAACTGCCACTTTAGGCTTTTAGAATATTGCTCGTATTCTAATTCTACTTGGTCTTCAGTAAGTCCTTGCTCATTAGTAGCCACTAACCATTTTTTTAAGAAAGCATCAGGTAAGGATAATTTAGTTTTCTTTATAAGGTGAAGTACTACATCATTTTTTAACTTATTATCACTTTCGCTTACGAATGACTTTTCAACTTCTTCTTTGACCTTGGCTCTGAACTCTTTTTCACTTTTTACTGTGTCCTTACCAAATACTTTGTCAAACAATTCTTGATTAAAATCAGCAGGTTCCATTCTACTTATCTTATTGACTTTAAAGTTAAAGTCACTATTTAGGGTTTCTAATTCTTCCTTTTTGATGTTCAGCATATGATGAGCATCGTTAGAAAAATCTTTATTGACTTTAAGATTGACCTGATCACCTTCTGCTAAACCGACTAAAGCTTTTTGAGCTTTTTTATCTTGAACTATATCTAAGGCCACTGATGCGGTGTGTTGAATTCCTCCTTCTAACGGATTACCTTCAGTATCTAATTGTGTAAACTCACCCATTATTAAATCTGTGTTTTCAGATTTTTCGGGCTGAGTCATTTTACCATAACGTTTGGCCATATCAGTAACGTAATGATCGACCATTTTGTCATCGGCTACTATTTGCAAATAGTCAAATTTACCTTTTTTATCGAGTACTACTGAGAATTCTGGAGCTAAACCCATTTCATATTCAAACTCGAAATCGGTGGCATTATCCCAATCTACTTCAGAAGTTAATGGTAATGGGTTCCCCAAAACCTCAACTTTATTTTCAGTGATATGCTTATAAATAGCTTCTTGTAGAAGTTTGTTTACCTCATCGATTAACACGGATTTACCAATCATTTTTCGGACCTGACCCATCGGCACTTTTCCTTTTCTGAAACCAGGAATACTGGCTGTTTTTCGGTAATTTACAATAACCTTTTCTACCTTATCGTGATAATCTTCACCAGACAATTTAACCTTTAGCTTGGCATTTAGAGCGTCTACTTTTTCTTGTGTAATATCCATAGTTATCTGAACTTCTATTTATTAATGGGCTGCAAAAGTAACCAATTTATCTATTTAAAATAGGCTATTGCTTCGATTATGCTTTTTTCTTAATTCTTTGGAGTGGAACAAGTAAGTAATATAGGGTTTCTTTAAAATTCAATCAAAAAATTACATTTCATCGCTAGTTCAACGACCAGTGTAGACATTATGTTTGATTCGATTTTTTTACAATACTTTAAAAGTACAAAGTATTAAAGGTGTCATTATATTTCCTTGAAAACTCGAGTTGCTGTTTCGCCAACCGTAAAATCCTGCTTAACAAACTGCCCTATAGATGATTGTTTACACCATGACTCAATGGTATACCCACTTCCAGAATAATTATCTTTGACCCATTGCATACGTGTGTCCCAAAGTAATTTATAAATACCCCTTCCTCTATATTCTGGCGATACAAAGGCATCTTGAAACTTAATCACTTTATCTTTTTGAAAGGTCAAGTTGACCCAACCAATAGCTTGGTCGTCTTCTGTCATAGCAACCCAACCTAAAAAATCTCTTGAATGGGTATGTGCTATCACTCGAATAGTAGGCTTGACTCTCTTAACAAATAATTGCTTTCTTTTCAATTTTGATTTAATCATCATAACAACAGTATAAAAATAAATGAAACACCATTTTCTAAAATTATCATACTTCCAATTTTGGATTAAGAAATTTGAAAAATTTTAGGCCTGCGAAAGTAAAATTTTTTCCAAAATATTTATATAAATAAAATAGGTTTAAGATAAATTTAATATTGTCTTAACTCTACTAGATTAAAAGAGACATTAAAATAGACTGAATATGAGGTTCAAACTAATGAAATATATTTAAAGCAATTTAATTTCTAAAATTGAGATTGCACAAAGTCAGCTAGTTCTTTGACATAGGACTGTGTAAAGCTAAACTCAATACCTGCAGTTTGGTAAATTTCATTGATGGATTTTGTGTATCCTAATTTTAAGGCTTCATTATAAGCTTCAAGAGCTTTATGACCGTGTTGTTTATAGCTTCTCCACATAGCAATAGCCCCTAGTTGTGCCATTCCGTACTCTATGTAGTAAAAAGGCACTTCGTATAGGTGCAACTGCTTTTGCCATAAATTATGTAAGGCTCCCTCTTGCCCCTGCCAATCAACTACTGAACTACCAAATATTTTCATAATGTTATACCATTCTTGACGTCTTTCGTCGGCAGTATGCGGGGTGGTATAAATCCAATGTTGGAATTTATCTACAGCTGCAATCCAAGGTAAACCCTCCAGAACTTTTTTCATTTGCTCAGTTTTAGCTCTGTCTAATTCATCGTCATTGGTATAAAACTCATTCCAATAATCCATACTCAATAGTTCCATAGACATGGAAGCTAACTCGGCAACCTCTGAGGGAGTACTTTTGAAATCACAGATTTCCAAATCACGACTTAGGAATGAATGCAAGGCATGTCCGCCCTCATGTACCATTGTGACTAAATCGCGTTGAGAACCCACTGCGTTCATATAAATGAAAGGCACTCCAATTTCATATAATGGATAGTTAAATCCTCCTGGAGCTTTACCAGTTTTAGATTCTAGATCAAGGTGTTTCATAGCTTTCATAATGCTCAAACACTGACCATAATAAGGACTAAGCTTATCAAAACAACGAATAGATTTATCGATTAAATCATTACCATTTTCAAATGGCTTAAGTGGTGCCTTTCCTTCTACATCAACAGCAGTATCCCAAGGTTTATAATTTTCTAACTTTAACTTTTCTTTTCTTTCTCTATCAAAACCGTCTATTATTGGGACGATCTCTTTAGCTATAGCTTGATGAAAATCAAAACAATCACTAGGCGTATAATCAAAACGCCCCATGGCGGCAAACATATAGTCTCGGTAATTATCAAAACCGGCGTTTTTAGCTACTTCTTGTCTCAGAGCAATTAACTCGTCATACAAATCATCTAGTTTTTTTACGTCCTCTGCTCTACGCTCACTCATCTTTTGATAAACTTCTTGGCGTTTGACTCTATCGTTGTCTTTCAAAAACTGAGCTCCTTTCTGCATCGTTACAGTTTGTCCATCAACCTCAATAGTCATTTTAGCTGCAATTGCACCATATTCTTGTTGCTTAGTTTGTAATTGGGTAAAAAGCGGTATATTTTCCTCTCTAAATATCTCAATAGACTTATTTAAGCCTCTCAAGTAAATCCGATACTTTTCTTGATCTAAGTCCCTAACAAATGGACTGTTAGCTACTTTTAAGTTTAGCTGATGGGTGAATGGAGCTACCTTTGGCGATATTTCACTAACCCAAAATTGAAATGATTTTGAAAGCTCTTCATTGGTGGTGTCAATATTCATTTTTATGTACCGCCAAGCTTGTTCTTCTTCCAACACAGATTCTAACTCGCTTCGATTGAGCATCCATTTCTGCAAATCATCAACAGATTGAATCTCTGACTGTAATAAATTGGTAAAATAGGCTTCTATTTGTGACCAAGACTTAACTTCTAATTGTTCATCAACAAATTGTCGTTTTGGGCGAGTTGGAATTTCTACTGTTATCATTTTATTATTTCTTTTCTACTTTTTCTTTACTTTCTGATTTCTTCTTGGGTTTTTTAGGAAGTTCAATAAGCCCATTTTCTTGTAATATATTGTACCATTGAGCAATTTTTTTGATATCCGAATGATAGACTTGATCTTCGTCAAACTCGGGTAAAACTTCTCTCATCCAAGTCATCATTTCATCTTTTGATGATTTGTGACTAATGCATTGACCTCCATTTTCTTTTTTAGCGATACTATCAAAAATATCTTCTAAAGGAGTAGTATCAGAATATGTGTAGATACCAATATCCTGTAATGCACTTACTTGATGAGTGGCGTACAATGGTATTCTTTTTTTATCAACTACACTTTCTACAATTATGGTATTTTTAGCCTGACTTACAAGTTTATACAAGCCTGGCTTTCCAGTAACGGATAAGAGTCCTTCTAAATTCATATCAAAAAATTATGACTGCAAAGCTACAATTTTGATCGAAAGATTAAGACTACAATAAGCTATTTTATCAATAAAATTAATTGTCATTTAAATATAAAAACAGTACTTATTTTTTAAAAAGTCAAAAACATTGTCTTTCAATCTCAAAAAAAACAATCGTTTAAGAAATAAAGTAGGCAGAGTAATCAAAAAAACAAAATTAGGCCACCCAATATAGCTGATATTTCAAGCTTGGATTCTTCAATTAACAGATTCGAAGAGTTATTGAAAAAATAGTATGGTGTTTAAATTAGATAACTCACAAAAAGTCTGGTATATTTTTCAAAAATGAATAACTTCTGTCTTTATAATTCATCTTACAACAAACATGTTCTAAACCATTAGAAACCAACAAATAAGGAACTTGTAGTTCAAAATTGTATCGTGCAATTTGTTCAAAAACACTTTGGTTTATAGTTACACTTGCTGCCTTGCATTCTACTAAAAGGAAAGGTTTTCCTGTCCTGTCATTACATATTATATCAGCTCGCTTATTCATTTTATTATAAGAAAGGCCTTTCTCTATTTCCATCCATGCGGCCGGATAATGCTTTTCATGAATTAAAAAATGAACGATATGTTGTCGTACCCACTCTTCGGGTGTCAACACAACATGTTTTTTTCTAATGATATCAAAAATATATGTGCTTCCATCTTCAGTTTTGAGATTGAAGTCGTATTTTGGCAGAGTTAATTTTTGGAACATTTAGACCAAAGTAATGAATTTTGAAAATATCCTCTCAGATTTAAAAGCAAAAAAATACCATCCGGTCTATTTCTTGATGGGTGAAGAAAGCTTTTTTATAGATGCTATTACAGATGAAATTGCTAAAAACTGCTTGGATGATTCTGAAAAAGATTTCAATCAATATGTGTTGTATGGTAAAGACACCTCAACAGACACTATTATCAGTACGGCAAAGCAATTTCCATTGATGGGTGAAAGAATTGTTGTAATTGTTAAAGAAGCTCAACATATAAGGCAAATCGAAAAGTTACAAGCTTATATTGACCAACCCCAATTATCAACACTCTTAGTCATTTGCTACAAAAATAAAGTCATTGATAAACGTAAAGCCTTCAGTAAAGTTCTTAGTCAAAAAACAGTAGTATTTGAGAGTAAAAAACTCTACGACAATCAAGTTCCAGATTGGATTGTTAATTATTTAAAAGGACAGCATTTTTCAATCAGTCAAAAGGCAGCTCACTTATTGTCTGAATACTTGGGTAATGACCTCAACAAAATTATAAATGAGCTAGGAAAACTAATGCTCTTAGTACCGCCAGAATCAGAAATATCTGCCGACATTGTAGAGCGAAATATTGGAATTAGTAAAGATTACAACAATTTTGAACTGACTAAAGCACTTTCACAAAAAGATGTTCTAAAATCTAATCAGATCGCTAATTATTTTGCCAAAAACCCCAATGCCAATCCTATTGTAGTTACGCTAGGTACACTTTTCAATTTTTTTCAGAAACTATTACTGTTTCATGTTACTAAGGACAAATCACCACGAAATGTGGCTTCGGTGCTAAAAGTAAATCCGTACTTTGTCAAAGAATACCAGCATGCTTCAAATCACTATGGAAAACGCCAATGTATGACTATTATTTCTTTGATTAGAGAATATGATTTAAAAGCTAAAGGCCTTAATAACCATTCGAATACCAGTGGTGAGTTATTAAAAGAACTTCTCTTTAAAATCTTACATTAAATAAGTAAATTTGTTCCCCAGTTATCATAAAATGAAAAACACTTTATTTTTTTCAATTCTACTTTTATTTAGTACACAGATATTTTCTCAAACAGGAAATGTTCGTGGATTTGTATATGACAAAGACAATGGGGAGCCCATCATGTTTTGTAATGTTATTATCGAAGGTTTAGCAATAGGAACAGCAACCGATGTTAATGGTTTTTTTAATATTAGCAACGTTCCTATTGGGCAACAAACTCTTTTAGTAACTTACATTGGTTATGATACTTTACGTCAAACTATTTCGCTCAAAGCCAATCAAATATTAAATCAGAAACTAGAAATTAATGAATCTTCCGTTCAATTAGAGACTGTTACTGTTTCGGCAGACAGAGCAGAAATGAAAACTGAAGTTAAAGTCTCAGTTACTAAGGTTACTCCCAAGGATATAAAAATTATACCTTCAATTGGCGGCGAACCTGATCTAGCTCAATACCTCCAAATATTACCAGGTGTAGTATTTACTGGTGATCAAGGTGGTCAGTTGTATATAAGAGGTGGTTCACCCATTCAAAATAAAGTTTTACTTGATGGAATGATTGTCTACAATCCCTTTCACTCTATAGGATTATTTTCTGTTTTCGACACAGACCTCATGCGAAACGCTGATATATACACCGGTGGTTTTGGTGCACAATATGGAGGTAGAATTTCTTCCATAATGGACATTACAACTATTGATGGTAACAAAAATAAATTGGGTGGTAAAGTGTCGGCAAGTACGTTTGGCAGTAAGTTGATGCTAGAAGGTCCTTTGTTTAAAAAAGGAGGTAACTCAACCTTTATTTTTTCAGCCAAAACTTCTTACCTGGATAGGAGTTCAAAAACACTTTACTCCTACATTGACACTGCAGGCTTACCCTACAATTATACAGACCTTTATGGAAAATTAACCTTCACAGGAAATAGTGGTAGTAAATGGAGCTTATTTGGCTTTAACTTCAAAGATAACGTGAGTTATAAAGATGTTTCTCGTCTTGGCTGGAATTCTAGTGGAGCAGGAAGTAATTTTATACTTGTACCTAGTGGTAATTCAACTATTATTGAGGGTACATTCGCCTATTCGTCTTATCTTATTGAACTGGATGAGGCTTTACTACCATCAAGGAAAAGTGGGGTAAATGGCTTTAACTTAGGACTTAATTTCACCACATTTCAGGCAGATAATGAAGTGCAATACGGACTAGAGATTTTAGGTTATCAAACCGATTTTGATTTCACTAATGCTACCGGTCTATTAATTGAACAAAAAGAAAATTCTACTGAATTATCTGGTTTTGTGAGATATAAAATTAAAAAAGGAAAGTTCATTTTTGATCCAGGTATTAGAATTTATAAATACAACTCATTGTCGGCTACTTTTGAACCAAGACTAGGTGCTAAATTTTTAGCTTCTGACCGATTCAGACTAAAGTTAGCTTCTGGTAAATACTCTCAAAACCTTGTGAGCACAAATTCGGATCAAGATGTTGTCAATTTATTTTATGGATTTTTATCTGCACCTGACAATATTCCAGACGAGTTTAAAGGGCGAGAAGTCGTAAACGGTCTTCAAACAGCCAATCACTTAATTCTAGGAGCAGAGTACGATATCAGTAATAAAATAGATTTCAACATTGAAGGTTATGTCAAAGATTTTACTCAACTGACTAACATCAACAAAGAAAAACTGACTGCCTCTGACCCTGACTTTATAATTGAAGAAGGGCTGGCTAAAGGAATTGATGTAGTATTAAAATACAATGATCCAAAAGTCTATTTTTGGCTTGTATATTCTCTTGGTCATATTTCAAGGACAAGTGAAAATATCACTTATAACCCACATTTTGATAGACGACATAACATTAACCTTGTTAGCACCTATCGTTTTGGTTTGGACAAGAGTTGGAGCTTTGACGCTCGATGGAACTTAGGTTCAGGCTTTCCATTTACACAAACTCAAGGGTTTTTCCCTTCCTTAGACTATTCAGATGGAATAGATTCCGACTACACCTCTGAAACCGGCAATTTAGGAATTATCTATGCTGGACTTAATGAGGGGCGTTTACCATGGTATCATCGACTGGATATTGCTGTAAAAAAAGAATATAAGCTGAATAAACATTCTACTTTAGAGTGCAATGCAGGTATAACTAATGTTTACAATAGAGAAAATATTTTCTATTTCAACAGAATAGAATATAAAAGAGTAAATCAATTACCGGTAATGCCTAGCTTGGGGATGAGCTTAAGTTTTTAAAAAAATTATGATTTGGTCATATATTTTTATTTTAATTTGCAAGCAAAACGAATTACACCAAACATCATATCACTAAATCAATGAGCAATTCATCCCCAACTAAATATATTTTTGTTACAGGGGGTGTTACCTCATCTCTAGGAAAAGGTATTGTATCAGCCTCACTAGGAAAATTGTTAGAGGCTCGTGGTTATTCCGTTACTATCCAAAAATTAGACCCTTACATCAACGTTGACCCAGGCACAATGAATCCTTATGAACATGGTGAATGCTTTGTAACCGATGATGGTGCCGAAACGGATCTTGACCTTGGACATTATGAGCGGTTTTTATCTTCCAGAACATCTCAAGCCAACAATGTTACTACTGGAAGAATTTATCAAAGTGTAATTAATAAAGAAAGAAGAGGAGATTACTTGGGTAAAACCGTACAAGTTATTCCTCACATAACCAATGAAATAAAAGAACATATTAAACTGTTGGGTAAAACAGGCAAGTATGATATTGTAATAACTGAAATTGGTGGTACAGTTGGAGATATCGAGTCACTACCGTTTATCGAAGCTGTCAGACAACTTAAATGGGAAATGGAACACGATGCTATCAGCATTCACTTAACACTAATACCCTATTTATCTGCTGCCGGTGAATTAAAAACTAAGCCCACACAAAATTCAGTGAAAAAATTACGCGAACTAGGACTTCAACCAGATATTTTAGTGTGTAGAACAGAGCACCATCTCAACTCTAAAATAAAAAGAAAAATTGCACTTTTCTGTAATGTTGAAAAAGATGCAGTAATAGAATCATTAGATGCTGAAAGCATTTATCACGTTCCCTTACTTATGCAGTCTGAAAAGCTTGATAGTGTCAGCTTACGAAAATTAGGACTGAAAGATGAAACAAAAGTGCCTCTTAATACGTGGAAAATATTTTTAGATCACTTAAAAAAACCAAAATCTACTGTAAATGTAGCAGTAATTGGAAAATACGTTGAATTACAAGATGCCTACAAGTCTATTGCCGAATCATTTGTTCATAGTAGTGCAGAAAATCAATGTAAGGTAAATGTTAATTGGCTACATTCTGAAAAAATTGATGCTTCCAACGTTGAAAAAGAGCTTAGTCCGTTTGACGCGATATTAGTAGCCCCAGGATTTGGTGATAGAGGAATTGACGGAAAAATAGAATCTGTAAAATACGCTAGGACTAATAAGGTTCCATTTCTAGGAATCTGTTTAGGGATGCAATGTGCAGTCATAGAATTTGCTCGAAATGTATTGCAGTTAAAAGACGCTCATACTTCTGAAATTGATTCACAGACTTCAAACCCAGTTATCGATTTAATGGATGAACAAAAAAAAGTACATAAAAAAGGTGGAACAATGCGATTGGGTGCTTACAAATGTCAAATAGAAAACAATACCAATGCATTTGAATGCTATCAAAACAACGACATTGAAGAGCGTCATCGTCACCGCTATGAATTCAATAACAACTACAAGCAAAGAATTGAAGAGAAGGGTATGATCGCCACCGGTATTAATAAAGAATCTTCATTGGTTGAAATTGTAGAAATTAAACAACATCCATGGTTTGTTGGAGTTCAATTTCATCCAGAATATAAAAGTACAGTTGCTCAACCACATCCACTTTTTGTAGGATTCATCAAGGCGGCTATAACCTATTCTAAAAACAAATAATTTATGGATAGAAATTCATTAACAGGTGTCATTTTAATTGTAATAATAGTTATAGGGTATAATGCTTTATTTCCACCAGTTGTAGACGTAGAGACTACAGATACTAATGACCAAACTACCGTTCTGGTTGAAGACAAAGCAGTTGGTGATATAAATATTGAACCTTCTTTAATTGACAGCACTGATCAGGCTGAAGCCATTTCTAGACAATTTGGTGTATTTTCACCTTCGGCCATTGGGGATGAAAACGAAATAGTTATAGAAAACGAAAAAATAGCTCTTACAATTTCATCAAAGGGCGGAAGAATTATTTCAGCAATTTTGAAAGATTACCAAACCTCTACAGGTTTTCCTTTAAATCTATTGGATAAAGATTCTTCACAATTTAATATTACTTTTTTCTCGGAAGGTAATAGAATTATCAATACTGAAGATTTGTTCTTTAGATCATTTAATCAGACTAATAATTCTGTATCAATGCGAATGCTAGCCGAAAACGGAGGCTATTTAGAATACATATATACGTTGAATGATGATTTCTTAATGGATTTTCAAATCAATACTTCTGATTTAGAAAATATCATTCCAACCAATAGAAATGAGCTTGAGCTGAAATGGGAGGTTAATCTTCCTCATACAGAAAAAAGTCTTGATAACGAGCGTATGTATTCTACAGTTTATTACAAGTATTTGAACGATGATATCGACTACTTGTCTGAAACAAAAAACGACCAAGAAGAACTTAGCGGAAAGGCAAAATGGATTGGCCTCAAGCATCAGTTTTTTAGTTCTGTTATCATCAATAATCAAGGTTTTGAAAAACCCACAACGGTTGAAGCCGTAACTAACGAAAACTCACAAGATTTTGTTAGAAAATTAAGTTTATATACAACCCTTCCCTATAATCATCAGCAAAAAGAAAGTATTCCATTACAGTTTTATTTTGGACCCAATCATTATGAAACGTTATCTGAATACAACATGGGCCTTGAACGAATGATACCTCTAGGCTGGGGAATATTCAGATGGGTAAATAAGTATGCAGTAATACCCATTTTTAACTGGTTAGATAATAGCATTAGTAATTATGGTATCATAATTCTAATCATGACAATTATTATCAAAATGGTACTGGCCCCTTTCACCTTAAAAGCTTACAAATCGCAAGCCAAGATGAAAGTACTAAAGCCAGAGATTGATAAAATCACAGAGAAGTTCAAAGATAAAGACCCCATGAAGTCTCAGCAAGAGACTATGGCTTTATACAAAAAGACCGGCGTAAATCCATTAGGGGGTTGTATTCCAATGTTGCTTCAAATGCCTATTTTATTTGCCCTATTTAGGTTTTTCCCTGCTAGTATTGAGTTAAGACAGCAATCTTTTCTTTGGGCAGATGATTTATCGAGTTATGACTCTGTACTAAGTTTACCATTTGAAATTCCATTTTATGGTGATCATGTAAGTTTATTTACTTTGCTAATGACTATCTCTACTCTATTATATACTAGAATGAATAGTCAAATGAGTGGTCCGCAAATGGCACAGATGAAATGGATGATGTACCTCATGCCAATCATGTTTTTAGGATTCTTTAATAATTACGCAGCTGGCTTAAGCTATTACTATTTTCTTGCCAACATGGTAACTTTTGGTCAGCAATTTGTAATGAGAAAATATTTCATTAATGAAGCTGAGTTATTAGCCCAAATGGAAAGTAATAAGAAAAAGCCTGTTAAAAAATCTAAATTCCAACAGCGATTGGAAGAGATGGCTAAAAAGCAGCAAGAAGCAACTAAAAAAAGACGCTAAGCTTTCTGAATTTCTTTCAAAAATAAATCTAAAGATTGTTTTTTTTCTCTATCGAAATGATAATCAATGACTTCGGTCAAATATCTTCTTTTATCTATAGAGGTAATAAACTGATGCTCTTTTTCTTTAATAGCTTGATTTAGATTTGAAATTCCAAATTGTAAAGCCTCAGTGAATTGCTGCTCAAAATACATGTCAATAGGTGAGTTGGCTACCCAACAAGCAAATACAAATGGTAAGCCGGTATATTTCTGCCACTCTTGTGATAAATCATAGGTGTAAGGAAAGTCGCTGCGATACTGATACGCTCTATCTCCGATTATCAGACCGGCAGTATGATCTTTTATTTGATGAATAAACTCTGTGTCAGGTTGAATAAATTTTGGGCTAATATTCCAATACTTTTTAGACAGTAATTGAATCAGTTGATTTGATGTCCTAGAATGATAATCTAATAGTATAGTATCTATTTCATTTATTGGGCATTGACTAAATAAGCAAACCGTTTCTACAACGCCCGTGGCTGAAATACAAAAGGGACTAATAATTTTTGAGTAGGTCAATTCTGGAATAATAGCTACTGGAACAAGAGCAAGATCAACTGAACCTTCTATTAATTTTTTTGCACATAAGGATGGAATAGCTGTGGATAATTCAATGTTTAATGGACTATTTTCCAATCCATATACAAAAGGAATACTGTTTAGGTATGAAACGGAACAAACTTTCAAGCTACGATTGTATTAAAAGATAAAATTCATAAACAAGATAAAAGCAAACCATAAGTTTAAGTACAACTCCACCTAAAAAACCTAATAAAGCTCCCGAAGCAATTTTGATAACTTTAATTAAATCCTCTTTTTCATCTAAATAGGCTCCTATCAAAGCACCTAAAAATGGCCCAATAATAAATCCTAAAGGTATCGGAACGAAGATTCCTACAGCCAGACCAATCATTGTTCCATTGATAGCTTTTTTAGTCCCTCCAAATTTTTTAACGCCATATACCTGTAACCAAAAGTCTAAAGCTGTAACACCAACCACTACTGCTCCCCATAACCACAAAAAGTCATCATCGGCTTTGTAATCAGTAAATAAGGATAATACTAAAAGAGCTATAAACGATAAAGGTGGACCGGGAATAACAGGGATAAAACAACCTAAGATTCCGAGCAACAATAAAAAAGAACAAATAATTATAACTAAAGTAGCCATAAAACAAAAATAAAACAAAGGAGCTTACATATTGTTTTTTTTCTTGTAAAGAATTAGTTAAACTTGTAAAAATTTAAACCCATTTTTTATGAAAACTGTATACACTATTTTATTTTCTTGTATTGCATTTACAACTACAGCACAATTTAGTTTTTCAGATGATTTTGAATCCTATTCAAATGGTGATTATATAGGTGTTGAAAATGTAAACTGGTCAACATGGTCTGGAACTACCGGAAATAATGAAGATGCACAGGTGACTACCGATAACGCCTCAAGTGGAACTCAATCTATATATTTTACTTCAACATCAGCAAATGGCGGGCCGCAAGATGTTATTTTGCCTTTTGGAGAAGTGTTTGAACAAGGAGATTTTATATTTTCTGCTAATTTCTTTGTCGAAAATAATACTGGAGCTTATTTTAATTTTCAAGCTGAAACTACGGTTGGAAATACTTGGGCTATGGATTGCTTTATGAATGATGACGGTTCAATAGAATTCTCTACTGGCGGTGGAGCTACCACATTTTTAACTGGAAGCTATCCATTTGATAGTTGGTTTAACCTTGAACTAAGCATCAACTTGACGCTGAACCAATGGGAAGTGCTAATTGATGGTAACTCTATTGGAAGCTTTTCTAATACAGTTAATGCAGTTGCATCATTAGATATATTCCCTTTATCTGGTCATTCATTTTTTTTAGATGATGTAGAAGTGTCACACGCACCATTTAACCCAGTTGGTATTAACGCCATATTGACCCAGCTATCTACACCAACCTATGTTCAAATTCCAACTAATGTAGACATTCAAGGTACTGTTTTAAATTATGGTGCTGAAACAATAACTGCTATGGATATCGTCTGGACTGATGGCACTAACACTTACACAGATAACCTAAGCGGACTGTCGATTCAAACCTTAGACACTTATGACTTCATTCATTCCGATCAATTAGTTTTAAACACTTTAGACACCGCAAATATTACCGTTACTATAGAAAATATTAATAGTGGAACTGATTTAGATATCAGTAATAATATTATTGACATGACTATTATTGGGGTTGAATTTGTCACACAACGTATTCCTCTTTATGAACATTTTACTAGTAATACATGCGGGCCATGTGCTAGCTTTAATCCTGGCTTTCAAACTCTTTTGGACGCTAATAATGTTAATGATTTAACAAGTGCAAAAGTAGGAGCGATTAAGTATCAAGTTAATTGGCCTGGTAGTGCGGATCAATCTTATAATGGAGATGTAGCATCAAGGGTTAAATACTATGCAGTAAATAGTGTTCCTTTTGCACATATAGATGGCACACCGACATCTTCGTCACAAGCAGAAATAGATAGCCAAAGAAATGAACCCTCTTTTCTAGATATTAGTGGAACTGCAGTTGCTACGGACGGTACAGAATTAGCTATAGAAGTTAGTGTATCATCATATACCGATTTACCCAATGCTACTATTCACATCGCTATTGTAGAGAATGAATACACCAATACAGCCGGTACAAATGGTGAAAGTGAATTTTTTCAAGTAATGAGGAAAATGCTTCCATCCGCGGAAGGTACTTCAGCAAACTTGAGCTATGGAAGTACAACCAATATAAGTGAATCTGTAAGTATTGCAGTAGGAAACGTTACTGCAGATTCTTATAGAATTTGGGAAGATTTGGATAACTGTATTATTGTAGTATTTGTTCAAGATGAGGATACTAAAGAGGTAATACACGCTAAATTTATAGATATTACTGGTAATACAACAGTAATACCGACTTGGAGCTGTGAAGCAAATGGATGCATTGATCCTGGAACAGGTCAAGGAGAATATTCTAGCTTACAAGACTGTGAATCTAAGTGTATTTCAGATATTTCATACTCCAATATATCAGATTTTAGATTTAGTCCAAACCCAGCTAGCGAGTACATCTCATTAACTTTTAATTCTATTGCTAAAAAATTCAGTCTTTCTATTCATTCACTCAATGGACAGAGAGTTTTTGAAAAACAATACGGTAATCTAGAAGCACAACAGCAAATAGACTTAGATATTAGCGGCTTAAAGCCTTCAATATACTTAGTGAAAATCCAGTATGATGATGAAATTGAACTTTTACAATTCATAAAACAATAATAATACTTCACTTGTAAACCGCCCAGCAATTGCTGGGCGGTTTGTTTTTTCTAAGCATTAAAAGGCTTAAATTTGTCAGCCTAATCCAATTATAGTTTATGTCATTCAGTCCTTTAACAACTATCTCTCCTATTGATGGTCGCTATCAGTCAAAAACTAGCGAACTAAGTGAATTTTATTCTGAGTCAGCACTTATCAAATACCGCCTAAGAGTAGAAATAGAATATTTCATAGCGTTATGTGAATTACCACTACCACAATTAGAAAAATTTGATTCGAAGCTATATCATAAACTTAGATTAATTTATGAAAATTTCAGCAATGATGATGCTCAAAAAATAAAGGATATTGAGCAAATAACTAATCATGATGTTAAAGCCGTTGAGTATTTTATCAAAGAAAAATTTGATGAACTAGGAATCAGTCAGTACAAGGAGTTTATTCACTTTGCACTAACTTCACAAGATATCAATAATACAGCTACTCCCCTGTTAATCAAAGAATCTGTTGAAGAAGTTTTTGTACCCTCCTACATGCAACTACTTGAAAAACTAGTTGATCTTAAAGACCAATGGGCCTCTATCCCACTATTGGCCAGAACTCATGGTCAAGCTGCTAGTCCAACCTTATTGGGTAAAGAAATATTTGTGTTTATAGAACGGCTAGAGCGACAAATGGGCTTATTGAATACTATACCTTTTTCTGCTAAATTTGGAGGAGCTACAGGAAATTTCAATGCTCACCATATCGCATACCCTGAAATAGATTGGGTTTCATTTTCGAATGATTTTGTAGAAAATACTCTAGGATTAGATCGTTCTCAAATCACAACACAAATTGAACATTATGATAATTTAGCTGCTTTGTTTGATGGTTTCAAACGAATCAACACCATTCTTATTGATCTAAGTAGAGACGTATGGACCTATATTTCAATGAATTACTTTAAACAAAAAATAAAAGAAGGTGAAGTCGGCTCTTCAGCCATGCCACACAAAGTAAATCCAATTGATTTTGAAAATGCCGAAGGAAATTTAGGAATTGCAAATGCTATTTATGAGCATTTATCTTCAAAACTACCTATTTCAAGACTTCAACGAGATTTAACAGACTCGACTGTTTTAAGGAATGTAGGTGTTCCTGTTGCACACTCTTTACTGGCTTTTAAATCGATTTTAAAAGGCCTTAATAAGTTAATATTAAATGAATCAGCAATACATTCCGACTTAAATAATAATTGGGCGGTAGTTGCTGAAGCTATTCAAACTATTTTAAGAAAGGAAGGTTACCCTAAACCCTACGAAGCATTAAAGGAATTGACACGCACTAATGCTGAAATTACTGAAGATACCTTAGCAGTTTTTATTGATAGTTTAGCCGTAAATAATGAGTTAAAAGCCTATCTAAAAACTATTACACCGTTCAACTATACGGGTATTGAGTCACTTTAAACTACCTTATATTTAGCTAGATAATCAGACCAGTTCCAGATAAAATTGCTCATCAAGTCTGTTAATTCTTGTAGAAAAACAGGGTTTGGCTCGTTTTGATTCTTAAGTAGCTTACCTTGAAACTCATTGAGATTGTATTTGACAAAAATAGATTTAGCCATGGCTTTTTCTATACTAATATCTTCGGAGTACTGTTCTTTAAAAAATGATTCATAATCGATAAACATATCACGAACAAGGTCTTCCTCCATATCAATGTAGTTTACCAATTCATTTATACTATTAAGTTGTAGTTTTTGAACGATATCATTTGAAAATTGCTCAGAAAGGGCATAGTTATTAGCAGCAAACACGATCATCATGAACCAATTAGCGTCATCGGTTTTGAGATTTGGAGACTCCTCAAATTTTCTGTTATCATTTACAAAACCAATAATCTCTGGAAAGCCTAAATCAATAACTTCAAAAAGTGTTTTGACATAGACAGTAGATAATTCCTGAACACCAACCTTTTTCTTCTTGTTAAAGCCAAATATTTTTAACATATGTTGCTAAAGTAAACTAAAATTTTGTTTTACAACTTCTAACACTTCATCCCCAATTGCTAAGCAAGCTGTAGCTGCGGGAGATGGTGCATTTAAAACATGAATACTATTGCCTTTACACTTGATTTTAAAATCATCAAAAACTTCACCATCAGCACCCAAAGCCATTGCTCTCACTCCGCTACGTCCTACAACAATATCATTCATCTCTAACGAAGGTATTAATCTATTTAATTCTTTCAAAAATAATCGCTTAGAAAATGCTCTTTTATATTCATTTAAACCAAATCGCCAATGTTTGAAAAATAATTTCCATGTGCCTTTGTACATGAGTGCTTCTAGAGTATCATTTAAATTGAAATCGGTTTTCCCATACCCTTCTCTCTTAAATGTAAAAACTGCATTTGGCCCGCATTCTATACAACCATCTACCATGCGTGTAAAATGAACGCCAAGGAATGGAAATTCAGGATTTGGAACTGGATAAATTAGGTGCTTAACCTTGTGTTTAGCTTGTTCCGTAAGATCATAATAATCGCCCCGGAAACCCACAATTTTAAGTGAAGAGTCAACACCATCTTTTTTAGCTAATCGATCGGAGAATAATCCTGAGCAAAACACTTTGTGTTTTACAGAAAATCGGCCTTGACTAGTATTGATTTCATCATTATTAAAATCGTAAACTTGACATGACTCAAGAATTTTACTATTGGGATTAATGGATTCAATTTGCTTTGCTAATTCATTGGTTACTCCAACGAAATCTATAATTCCTGATTCTGGCACTTTAAGGGCTGCCAAGCCTTCAACATGAGGCTCTATTGCTTTTAGCTGTTTGCTATCTATTTTTTCTAGTCCCTCAAGGCCGTTGGCTTTACCACGTTCGTAAATGCCATCTAGACGTTTTAACTCTTGATCGTTTACTGCAACTACTACTTTACCACAAATATCGTGGGCAATATTATGTCTTTTAGCAAATTGAACTAACTGCTTTCTGCCATTAACACAATTTTTAGCTCTAAACGAACCCGGCTTATAATATAATCCGGAATGAATAACTCCTGAGTTTCTTCCAGTCTGATGAGCAGCCAAACGATCTTCTTTCTCCATTACGACTAATTTCAATGAAGGATAATGTTTCTGAATTTTGTATGCACATGAGAGCCCAACAATACCTCCACCTATAACAGCTAAATCGAAATGTTTATTTTCTACCATGCAAAGACCCTTGAAATATTAAAACCAAAATAGATGTCACCGTTCAACCAATCCCCATTCGTTTCGGAAAGAAATGTATGTTCTGTCATACCTCTTGAATTACTAAGGTGTAATGAAAAAACATGCCCTCCCGTTTCAACATCAAAACCTAATGATAATAACTTATTGTAATTTTCAGTCATTTCAGTAAGTGGGTAAAAATACTCCCCATTTACAGATACCTTCTTTGTAATCTTATACCGTCCCCCAAAGCCAAGAAAAAGAGGATCAGAGGGCTGGCCAAATTCAACACGATTCTTATGTATATGAGTTGGCAATAAAATCAATGACAAATTTGATGAAAATTTTCTAGCTATGATCAATTGATTTGCAAATGACATTTGATTTAGAAAATCATAGTCATCTTCTTTCATATCACTTTTGGAAGGATGCTTTATAAATGCAGCCGAGTAAAAAGAGATTATTAGTGGAACTTGATTTGTCTGTTGTACAATTTTTGCTTTGATGGAGGCGTCGTATTGTTTTGTAGCTGAACTTCTACCAATACTTAACATTAATCGGTCACTGATACCGTAGTCTAAGCCCATTCTTACCATGGAATTATCTAAACCCCAAAGGTTATAAAAGCCTGAATTTAAAGTCCCGAAACGATGTTGAACTAAAAATTTAAATTCACCCTTTGAGGACTGTTTTGTGGATTGTGCATTTACAACTCTACTATCTTTAAAGACACTATTAATAGGCTGATTTAATGACGCCTTATCGTCAAGCATACTCATCAAATCTTGTGCATGTAGAAAGGGTATGCAAAAAAAACTTATTACTATAAAAAACTTATTCATTGTCAATCTTTTGGAGGTTCATTGTTACAGATACTTGTATTACCTCGGCAATTTTGTACATCATAATTTTTGGAATGTCAATATCAAAATCATTTAAAACAACTTCAAACTCTGAGCTAATCTGTATATCATCGCCTGTTTGTTGAATTGATGATTGAAGCTTAACTGCCTTTTGAATACCATGTATAGTCAAACTCCCCACTACATCAATAATATTTTCTTGATTTATATTGCTTAAAGGTTCTATTTTTCCAGTAAAAGTAGAATAAGGGTATTTATCACTTTCAAGATAGCTTTCGTTGAAGTGCTCTTGCATAAGTGAGTTAGGAAAAACAAAATCAGCAATAGAAACTTTAAAGGCAAATTCACCCTGTTTCAAGTCAATGATACCCATGGCTTGATTATTTACAGCCTGAATATTTTCAATAGGAGCCTCAGAAAAAAAGCGAATTTCTCCTTTCTTCGACATAAATTGTTGACCATAAATAGAGGTTGATATAAACAGTAGCAAGATTATATTTCGCATAACACAAAGATAAACAATAAGTGAGTTATACTTTTCTGAATACTAAGAATCCTACTAAAAAAAGGAATACAACGACAATTAGACCAGCTTGCTGAGTTCCAAATTGTGAAGTTGCCAAACCGAATAGTAAAGGACCAATAAAGGCAGTAGCTTTGCCGGAAAAAGCGTAGAAGCCAAAAAATTCATTTTTCTTTTCTGAGGGTGTCAATGAAGACATCAACGATCGACTTGAAGATTGATTAGGACCTGAAAATACACCAATCAACACTGCTGAACACCAAAATAAAAATTTAGGACTAAACCAATTAGGAATAGAATCACCTCCAAAAACAAGAGATAATAAGCCAGGAAGTTCTGGCGATAGAATAGCAATTACACAGGCCAATGATAAACCTATGATACTCCAGTTGATTACTTTTTTACTACCCCAATAATCTTCCAGGTAGCCAAACACAAAAGCTCCCAAACCGGCCAGAACATTAAGTATAATTCCCAGGATGATAATTTCTTCAAAAGAAAAACCTACTGTGTTGGCAGCGTATATTCCTCCGAAAGCAAAAATAGTCACCAGAGCATCGTTATAAATTAATCGAGCTAGCAGAAATTTACAAATGGTTTTATAGCTAGTGATTGATTTAAAAGTAGACTGTAATCTTGACAAAGAATCGTTCATCATTTGACTAATGGATGGTCTTGGCTTAGCTTTAGAGTTTTCATTAATAAATAGAAAAAAAGGTAAGCTGAATACTAAAAACCATATAGAAACTAAGAAATTAGTTGCACGTATATTCTCACCATTTAAGATTTCAAAACCAAAAATTGGCGAATCAGTTTGAACTAAAAGTAGTAAGGCTAAAACAAGGGCGAGTAATCCACCCAGATAGCCCATACCCCAGGCTAAGCCTGAAACTTTTCCTAATTTACTTTTTGAAGCCAGATCGGGTAAATAGGCATTAGAAAAGACGGTACCTATTTCAAATAAAATATTAGCACAAACAAAGATAATCAAGGCGAAATAGACTTGACCCTGAGTAGGAAAAAATAAAAGTGAAGTAGCCATTACACATCCTACAGTGCTGAACCACATGACTTTTTTTCTATTATTAGAGGCATCTGCAAAAGCTCCTAAAAAAGGAGATAACAATGCTACGACTATAGCCGTAATTGAAATTGCCCAAGACCACCATTGAGTGCCATCAATTTCATTTAAAGCTATGGATTGAGTAAAATAGGTGCCATAAATAAAGGTAACAACAATTGTAGTAAAGCTAGAGTTTGCAAAGTCGTACAGAGCCCAAGACCATATAGCTGACGGCTTATCTTTTGAAATCATAAAGTCGAATGTACAATAAAATTACAATATCTATTCTTTATACTGAGTTGAATCCACTTAAAAACTTACATTTGCCGTCTTTAATCAAATCTACATTTCATTGAGCAAGTTCACATTTATTGATAAAACAAATGGAAGTATAAAAGACGATGTACTTTCAGGTCTTACCGTTGCCCTAGCCCTTGTTCCAGAAGCAGTGGCTTTTGCATTTGTTGCAGGAATATCACCAATAATTGGGCTTTATGGTGCCTTTATGATGGGTTTAATCACCTCTATTTTTGGAGGAAGGCCAGGCATGATTTCGGGAGCTACGGGGGCATTAGCAGTTGTAATGGTTCATTTAGTGAGTGAAGGCAATATCTTGGGTGGTAATGATAGTGCTGGCTTACAGTATTTATTTGCCACCTTAATTTTAGCTGGTATTTTTCAAATGTTAGCTGGAGCTTTTAGATTAGGGAAATTTGTGAGGATGATACCCCACTCGGTTATGATGGGTTTTGTGAATGGCCTAGCAATAGTTATTTTCATTTCTCAATTAGGCATGTTCAAATCAAATGGAGAATGGCTCAGCGGATATAACCTTAACATCATGTTAGCACTAGTTGGTTTAACCATGGGAATTATGTATTTCCTCCCTAAATTGACAAAAAAAATACCCGCCGCCTTAACAGCTATTGTCACTGTATCCTTAATAGTAATTTTTGGAGGCTTAGATACTGAAACGGTAAAGTCATTTATTATTTCAAATGGTGGTCAGGGTATTAAAGCAGGCCTGCCAACTTTTAATGTACCAGTCATAGAATTGAACTGGGCTACCATTAAATTTATTACTCCCTACGCCTTAATATTAGCAGCCATAGGTCTAATTGAATCATTAATGACATTAAACCTCATCGACGAACTGACTGACTCGCATGGTCATGGAAACAGAGAGTGTGTGGCTCAGGGTGCTGCAAATTTTGTAAATGGATTTTTCGGTGGTATGGGAGGCTGTGCTATGATTGGACAGAGTATCATTAATATAAAGTCTGGTGGTAGAGGAAGATTGTCAGGAATTACTGCTGCTATTGCTCTTCTAGCTTTTATATTATTTGCCTCTACATATATTGAAATGGTTCCAATTGCGGCCTTAGTCGGAGTAATGTTTATGGTGGTTATAGGCACTTTTGCTTGGAGTACCTTCAAGGTATGGAATAAAGTTCCATTTAGCGATGTTTTTGTAATTATTTTAGTGACCGTAATGACAGTAATCTTTGACCTTGCTATTGCAGTTTTTGCTGGAGTTATTATTTCATCATTGGTATTCTCATGGGAAAACGCTAAACGTATTAGAGCCAGAAAACATACTGACGAACATGGCGTAAAACATTATGAAATTTACGGTCCATTATTTTTTGGTTCAATAGAGTTATTCCAAAGCAAATTTGATGTTGCTGATGATCCTAAAGAGATTATTATTGATTTTAAAGATTCTAAAATTACCGATCAGTCAGCTATAGAATGTATCAATAAGCTAACGGAAAAATACCTCAAAAAGGGCAAAAGTGTTCATCTTAGACACCTTTCAAAAGATTGTATTGCATTAATAAAACGAGCAGATACCATATGTGATGTTAATGTCGTTGAAGATCCTGATTATTTCGTTGCCATTGATAACTATAGAAAACATATCAAAAAATAATAAAGCCTCGATTTTTCTAATATATTAACCATCAACCAGCATATTTTTTGGGAATTCTAATTGGTTGAATTATTTTTTTGTTTAAATTAGCAAAACCTTGCCAAGTCTATTTGTGAATTTATTTTTTAACTTAAATTCATGAACAATGAAAAAAAATTTACTTATTTTTCTAATTGCGTTTTTTGCAATCTCCATTAGTTCGTTGTATGCCCAATCTTTAGTTGATCTAGAAGCAACTACTGTATTGTCACCTACTGACGGTTGTGTACTTGGAGCACACGAAAGTATTACGGTTCAAATTACAAACACTGGTGGAATGGATGTAGACACCGTTTATCTCTACTATCAAGTAGACTCAGGGACAGTGGTCAGTGAAGTGCTTTACGATACAATAGCTATTGGAAGCAGCTACAATCACACCTTCTCCAGCAGCTACGATTTTTCGTCCGCTGGCTCGTACTATGTAGCCTTTTGGTTGAGTTGCCCCGGCGATACTTTATACGCCAATGATACAACAAACGTAACAACCACACTGGCTGGTGATTTGCCCCTTACAATAACAATGAATACTGCTGGCTACGGATCAGAGGTATCTTGGAATATTCAAGATTCAAATGATAGTATTGTACTAGAATCGCAAGGCTCACTAAACAGTTACTCTACTTACACAGATGAAATCTGCTTATCTACTTGCCAAACGTATACCTTTAATATGCATGACTCGTGGGGCGATGGATGGAATGGTGGCACCTATACCGTTACCACACCCAATCAAATAGATACTTTACCTCCAGTAGAAATATCAGCGGGAGGATTAACTTCTGGCTCATTTGGCTCAAATGAATTCTCCTTATGTTACAGTGCCGATGCTAGCGTAACAGCTATACATACTCCAACAACCGGTTGTTTGCTTAGTGCTCATGAACCCGTAGTAGTAGAAGTATTTAATAATGGAGGCGACACCTTATTTACATGGGACATAAGCTACAGCTTAGACAGTGGTACTGTAGTAACCGAAACAGTCAATGATACCCTACCCCCTTCAGGTAGCCATAGCTACACGTTTACGGCCACAGAAGATTTTTCATCAACAGGATATTATAATATAGACGCCTGGGTTACTATTACCAATGACGTACAGTCAAGTAATGACACACTTAGTCAGCAAGCCTATTTATCTGGAACCACACCAATGACCATAAGTACCTATTCAGGCCCTTATGCCGAATCTGGTGTAGGTATAGCTTGGGAAATAATTGATTTAAACAACAATGTCATTCTAAGCTCACAAGAGTATTCCACTAATTACACCACTTATGTCGATAGTTTTTGCATTGTAGAATGTGAAGATTATACCATAAACATGACTTCTGGATATTCAAGTTGGTATGGTGGAAATATTTCTATTAGTACAGTTGATACAACACCCGAAATAGTAGCGACTGGTGGCGTAACATCAAATTATTATGCCACAGAAAATTTCAGATATTGTAATGGTATAGATATTGCACTTACCGATATCTTGATAGAAGATGGTTGTGCAAGGTCCGATACTGAAAATGTAGTGGTGGAAGTCAGTAACGTAGCAACAGATACCATTTTTGGATTTGATATTGGCTACAATCTAGATACATTAGCGTCAGTAACAGAAACGTCCACCGACACCATATTGCCAGGTCAAAGCGTCCAATATACTTTTAGTGCTACCGTTGATTTAAGTTCTATAGGTATATACAGCTTTACAGCTTGGGCCACTACCACCAACGACTTAGGGTTATATAATGACACACTAAATTCAGAAGTGGATATATACGGTGACTTTGAATTGACATTGACGACCAGTACAGGCAACTATGGGAGCGAAGTATCCTGGATAGTCATAAATGATTACAGTGGCGATACAGTAGCCATGACAAATCAAGGAGCATTTAGTAGTAATGCAACCTATGAAAACAACTTATGTATAACGACCTGTGAATACTTCACCATTGAAATGCACGATTCGTTTGGCGATGGATGGAACGGAGGAACCTATTCTATTGACGCACCAAACCCAGATTCTGATACCTTACCTGATATAAATATTATTTCAGGTGGTTTATCAAGTGGTGATTTTGGTACCGACGCTTTCATCTATTGTGACGGTATTGATATGGGAATTATAACTTCTTCGCTCAATGGAAATGGTTGTGTTCAATCTGATTCTTCTTTCATTTCATTGACCATAAAGAACTTTGGAGCAGATAGCACTTCTAGTGTCGAAGTTTCTTACATATTAAATGGTGGTAGCACCGTTACGGAAACAGTTTATGACACCATTGCCCCAAATGAAGAATACACTCACACCTTTACTACTATCGAAGATTTATCTAACTCAGGAGCTTATCAATTTGAAGCATGGATAGTGACTTCAGGTGATTTGGTTTCCGATAATGACTCCATTGCACAAGATACGGTTTGGTTAAACGGTGATGTGGCCTTGGTAGTAGCTACAAACATAGAATACTATTATGGTAATTACGGCTGGGCAGTTACCAACTCCAACAACGATACCATTATTAACTCTGTTACATACGGGGATAACTTCACCACTTTTTACTCTGACGAGTTTTGTATCAACAGTTGCGAGAATTACAACTTTGAAATGTCGGTTGGATCGTCATGGTACGATGGCTGGGAGGCTGCCGACTATACCATACTGACACCAACTGGCATCGATTCTATCCCTTATGAGACTATTCAAGAAGGTGCACTAGCCAGTGGCTCTTATGGAGTCGATGTATTATCTTATTGTATAGGATTCGACGCAACACTACACAGCATTCCGATAAATTCTACTTGTACTGCTTTTGATGATCATATTAGCATACAAATAGAAAATTCCGGAACAGATACCATTTTCACTTTAGAGGTTAACTATCTATTAGATACGGCAGCTATTAGTGTAACTGAGACTATCAACGACACCATAGCACCAGGTCAAATTTACGACTACACCTTTAGTGCCGTAGAAGACTTTAGTGCTGAAGGGACCTATCAGCTTGTTGCCTGGGTAAGTTCATTAGATGATCTTAACAATAGCAATGATTCATTGGCTACTAGTTTTGATTTATCCGGAACCTTACCAACAACTATTAATATAAATGTGGGTGGTTACCCCGGTGAAATATCTTGGCTAATGATAAATGAAAATAACGATACCCTCATTACTTCGCCATCATATTCAGGAGTGAACAACAATTTCACTACTAATATCTGTATTGATGAATGTGAAACATACACCATAGAACTGTTTGACTCATTTGGCGATGGGTGGAATGGTGGACATATCACTTTCAGTAGTACAGAAGTGGATAGTACTCTCTCTGATACTCTTTTCCACAGTACAATTGAAAATATTCTTCCAGGAAATGCAGACACATATAATAGTGGCACGTTCTTCTATTGCGAAGAGCCAGATTTGGCCATCACCCAAGTAAACCTAGAGTCAGGGTGTATTGCTTCAGATCAGGAGGAAGTGGTAATTAATTTACAGAATATTAGTTCCTTAGTGAACATCCAAGAGTTTTTGCTAAACTATAGCTTTAATGGCACTCTTTATACAGATAGTGTTGACTTAGAAATTTTGACCGGTCAGGAAGCGAGTTTTACACTAGCTAACTCCTTTGACTTATCAAATGTGGGTGATCACAACCTGGAAATAAGCGTAAATCTGACAGGCGATTACAACTGGGAAAACGACTCTATCATTGAAGTGATTAGCTTAAACACTAACGCCCTTCCAAACCTTCAGTCATTCGATGCATTGGAAGACAGTATCATTAACCACTTTGACAATGACGCTTGGATTAGTAATGCTGACACGATTTCTAATTATGTTTGGAGAACACATCAAGGTTCTACGCCCTCTTACCCGTACACAGGACCTTCATCAGGTAACGGTGGAAATGGTACTTACCTTTATGTAGAACAGGATAATCCGGGTGACATAGCCTCCATCACTTCAAGGTGTTATGATCTGACAAATGCTGTCAATCCAAAACTAGGATTTCATTATCATAAATCTGGTAGTGACCAAGGAGACTTAGTTGTTAAAGCTCAAGGCGATACAACCATAGTATTAGGTACTATTGTTGGTCAAACTCAATTACCTGGAAACAATCCATGGTTATTCCAACAATATGATCTTGACCTATTTATAGGACAAACCATCGTATTGATTTTTGAAGCACATAAAACAAATGATAGTGGTTCAAACGGCGATATTTGCTTGGATGATGTAAATGTCCTGGATATTCCTGAGTTTACTTTGCCTGACACCTTGTCCTGTGGTGTCGATAGCATTTTGATTACCGGTCCTGACAACTGGTTGTCGTATGCTTGGTTTAGCTCTGACACAACACAAATCATCACTGCTGATACGCAATCTGTTTATTTGTATACGAATTCGGATATTACCCTATTTGCATACGATAGCTTAGGATTTTACGAAAACGACACATTTAATTTACAGTTTGTAAATGAGTTAGAAATAGTTGCTAACGCTTTTGATACAACCATTTGTATTGGTGAATCATTGATTATTGGAGATTCAATAGCTAATGCAGAAAGTTATGTATGGAATACTGGAGATTCACTTGTATCTATCCAAGTATCTGTTCAGACCGACTCAATAATTGAGTTGACCGTTTCTAATCAATGCTATACTGAGGAGATAAATTATAACATTGTTGTAAGTGATCCAAATGCTACTATCAGTTCTGGGTTAACAGAAATTTGTGAAGGAGACACCATTGTCTTGAGCAGTGCACAAGCAAGTAGTTACGAATGGACTTTTGCCAATAGTGTCATCTCTACTGAACAAAGCGTTGAGGTGTTGGACGACGGCATCTATACTTTAGTGATAACTGATGAATTTGATTGCAAAGCTAACGAAAACGTTGAAGTAAGCTACTTACCAGCGGATAGTTGTAATGTTGGCATACTTGAATCTGAATTAGGAGATGTAGAAATATATCCTAATCCTAACGATGGTTTATTTAGTATTAAGCTAAACCCTTCGAGAGAGCTTGAAAAAGTGACTATATTTATTACTAACACAGTTGGTGAAGTGGTATACCAAACCTACTTCAACAAGCTGTATAGTAGTATCAAAAAAGATATAGATCTCACTGAAATGGCACGAGGAGTGTATACTATAAACATTATATCTAACTCAGTATCTGAGACACATAAGTTAGTGATATACAGATAGTCTGAGTAGTATTTTTAAAAAAAAGTCTGTGAAAAATCACAGACTTTTTTTTATACAAAAATTTAGGCGTTTTGCTCTCGAATTAAATTCAAAGCAGAACCTGCTTTAAACCAATCGATTTGTTGAGCATTATAGGTGTGATTCAAGCTAATGTTATCCGTTGTGCCATCACTATGAATGATTTCTAGGGTTAAGGTTTTTTTAGGGGCAAATTGAGCTAGATCTATAAAGTTAAAGGTGTCGTCTTGGCGGATTAAGTCGTAATCACTTTCATTTACAAATGTCAGCCCTAGCATACCTTGTTTTTTAAGGTTGGTTTCGTGAATACGTGCAAATGATTTTACAATAACTGCTTTTACACCTAAATGACGAGGCTCCATAGCCGCATGTTCCCTAGATGAGCCTTCACCATAATTATGATCGCCAACCACAATAGTATCTACACCAGCGGATTTGTAAGCCCTAGCAACATTAGGCACTTCATCTTTGCTTCCGTCTAACTGATTTATCACACTGTTTGTAGCCCCTCCAAAGGCATTAACTGCTCCTATCAAACAGTTGTTAGAAATATTATCGAGATGGCCTCTGAATCTTAACCATGGACCCGCCATTGATATGTGATCAGTAGTACATTTTCCTTGAGCTTTAATAAGTAGTTTGGCCCCCATTATATTAGCTCCATCCCAAGGCTTAAATGGAGTGAGTAATTGCAACCGATTAGAATCTGGATTGACTACTACCTCAACACCACTACCATTCTCTGCAGGGGCTTGATAGCCATTATCTTCAACATCAAAGCCTTTCTCAGGCAATTCATAACCTGAAGGTTCGGCTAAACTTACTGCTTGGCCTTCAGCATTAGTTAGAGTGTCTTTAATAGGGTTAAAATCTAATCGACCTGAAATAGCAATAGCGGCAACCATTTCTGGTGATGCTACAAAAGCATGAGTATTTGGATTACCATCGGCACGTTTAGCGAAATTTCGATTGAAGGAATGTACAATAGAATTTTTCTCTTGCTTCTCAGCTCCTTCTCTATCCCACTGACCAATACAGGGTCCACAGGCATTGGTAAATATTCGAGTAGATTCAAATTTATTAAAGGTATCGATTAGACCATCCCTCTCGGCAGTGTATCGTACTTGTTCTGAACCTGGATTAATTCCTAATGTAGCTTTTGGCTCCAATCCTTTGGCAACTGCATCTTCAACAATGGAGGCTGCACGCGTTAAGTCTTCATAAGAAGAATTGGTACATGAACCTATTAATGCCCATTCTATATCAAGTGGCCAATCGTTATCTTTGGCCTTGGCTTTCATTTCAGAAACAGGTGTCGCTAAATCTGGCGTAAAGGGCCCATTTAAATGTGGTGTAAGTTCTGAAAGATTTATTTCAATAAGCTGATCAAAATATTGCTCTGGGTTGGCATATACTTGAGCGTCACCGGTAAGGTGTTCTTTGACGGAATTAGCAGCGTCTGCTACATCATTTCTTCCGGTTGCTCTCAAATACCTTTCCATACTATCATCGTATCCAAAAGTTGAGGTTGTAGCACCTATTTCAGCCCCCATATTACAAATTGTTCCTTTTCCAGTACAAGAAAGAGATTCAGCACCTTCCCCAAAGTACTCAACAATACAGCCTGTTCCCCCTTTCACGGTTAAAATTCCAGCAACTTTTAGGATAACATCTTTAGCTGAAGTCCAGCCATTTAATCTTCCAGTAAGCTTTACTCCGATTAATTTTGGGAATTTCAATTCCCAAGGCATGCCAGCCATAACATCTACTGCATCGGCTCCACCAACGCCTATTGCTACCATGCCCAAACCTCCAGCGTTAACAGTATGAGAATCAGTACCAATCATCATTCCACCGGGAAAGGCATAGTTTTCTAAAACCACCTGATGAATAATACCTGCACCAGGCTTCCAGAAGCCTATTCCGTACTTGTTACACACTGAACTTAAAAAATTAAACACCTCATTATTTGTGTTCAAGCTTTCCTGTAAATCCTTGTCGGCACCTATTTTAGCTTGAATAAGGTGGTCAGCATGAGCCGTTGAAGGCACTGCTACTTTATCTTTACCGGCTTGCATGAATTGTAGTAAAGCCATTTGAGCCGTAGCGTCTTGCATAGCTACTCTATCTGGTCCAAAATCTACGTAATCTATACCCCGTTCAAAAGGCTTTTCAGTACTCTCATTCCAAAGGTGAGCATAAAGAATTTTTTCTGCCAACGTGAGTGGTTTTCCGACTACTTGTCTTGCATTATTTATTCGTTCTGGAAATTTTGAATAAACCGCTTTTATCATTTCGATGTCAAAGGCCATAGACGTTATTTTTATGGTTGTTATTTCTTTTTAAAGCCTCGCGAAATTACTTTTTTTAGTCTAGTTTTACAAGAGAATGTTATACTTTAGCAGTAATGAAATTAGTCCTTGAAAACATCACTATTGCTCTTCAATCTATTCGAACAAATCTATTAAGGACTATTCTGACTATTTTAATTATTTCAATCGGAATAACCGCTTTAGTGGGTATTCAAACTTCTATTGAGTCTATCAAGTCTAGTATTAATGACAACTTTACTCAAATGGGAGCCAATACGTTTAATATTCGAAATAAAAGTACAAACGTTAGAATTGGAAAGCGTGGAACAAAACCAAAGCGTTATGCCAGCATTACTTTTTCAGAAGCTAAAGCGTTTAAAAACCGCTTTAATTACACAACCTCTTTATCGACTTGGGCAACCAGTACGGCAACCATAAAATATCAATCTAAAAAATCAGACCCTAACATTAATATTACCGGAACAGATAATAATTATTTATTGACAGCTGGCTATAAATTATCTGAAGGCAGAAATTTTAGTAAAGAGGAAACAGAAAACGGCAAGCATGTTATTATTATCGGTAAAGATGTTAAACAATCTGTCTTTGGAAATGATGTGGCTATCGGTAAGCTTATTTCTGTAGGAAATGTAAAGTTTAGAGTCATTGGAGTATTAAAAGAAAAAGGCGCTAGCATGTCGTTTGGCGGCGATAAAACTTGTTTTATTCCTATCACTAATGCCAGACAATATTTTGGAAGAGCAAATCAATCGTTTACCATTAGCGTCATGTCAAAAAATACCTCTTCCCTGACTGCTACTATTGGTGAAGCCATCTCTACTATGCGTTCAATACGACAATTAAAGCCTGTTGAAGAAGACAATTTTGATATTGTCAGAAGTGATAACCTGACTCAAATTATGTTGGAAAATATTAAATATGTGACTATTGCTGCACTAATTATTGGCGTAATCACCTTGTTTGGATCTGCTATAGGCTTAATGAATATCATGTTGGTATCCGTAACTGAACGCACAAAAGAAATAGGAACACGAAAAGCATTAGGAGCGACCTCATCAATTATTCGTTGGCAATTTTTGATTGAAGCCATTGTAATATGTCAATTGGGTGGAATTAGTGGTATCGTCTTTGGTATTTTAATTGGCAACCTCACTTCAGTACTTATTGGAAGTAGCTTTATTATTCCATGGGTTTGGATTTTTTCTGGTGTTGTGCTTTGTATTGTGGTCGGCTTAATTTCAGGTTATTTACCTGCCTCAAGAGCAGCTAACCTCGACCCTATTGAAGCATTGCGACATGAGTAAAAAAAAATACCCTCAATGTTGAGGGTATTAATTAATGATATGAGTCTATTGACTTATTTCTTTGCTGCTACAACTTCAACAGAAAGTGATGCTTTAACTTCTCGGTGAAGTCTAACTTCAGCTTCAAAAACACCAGTTGTTTTAACGTTGTTTAGCTTAACAAATTTTCTATCAACTGTATGTCCTAATTTTTCTAATTCATCGGCCAGATGGTTAGAGGTAACAGAACCAAATAACTGCTTTCCACCTTCAATAGTTTTGGCGGTAATAGTAATAGTTATTCCATTGATTTTTTCAGCAATAACATTTGCTTCTTCAACAGCTTTATTTTCTTTTTTAGCACGCTGACGTAAGTTTTCTTCTAAAACTTTTCTGGCGGCTTCAGTAGCTAAAACTGCTTTTCCTTTTGGAATTAAAAAGTTTCGACCATAACCGTTTTTCACGTTCACAACCTCATCTTTAAATCCTAACTTTTCTACGTCTTGTAATAATATCAATTCCATGTTAATAATTATTTAAGCAAATCGCCTACGTATGGCATCAAGGCCAAATGACGACATCTTTTGATGGCTTGTGAAACTTTTCTTTGGTATTTCAAAGACGTACCTGTAATTCTTCTTGGAAGAATTTTTCCTTGCTCATTAACAAATCGCATAAGAAAATCAGGGTCTTTATAGTCTATGTATTTAATTCCAGCTTTTTTGAAACGACAATATTTCTTTGTGTTTCTGTTGTTTACATCTACTGGAGATAGGTATCTAATTTCGTCTGCCATGATTATGCTTCTTGTTTTTCGTTAGTACTTAGTCTTTTACGTCTACGCTCAGCGTATGCTAAAGCGTGTTTATCTAGCTTAACGGTTATCCAACGCATAAAACGCTCGTCACGTTTGTAGGCCAGTTCTAGCTTATTAATGATTTCGCGGTCATCAGAAGTGAATTCCATCAAATAATAAAAGCCAGTTCTTTTCTTTTGAATGCTGTAGGCCATTTTTTTAAGCCCCCAGTGTTCTTCAGCAACAACTTTTGCTTTACTATCTTTAAGAAGTTTTTTGAACTTCTGAACCGTCTCCTTTATCTGTTCTTCAGATAAAACGGGATTCATAATGAAAACGGTTTCGTAATGATTCATAAATTTGATTTTTGTTATTATATATAGTTTCCCTTTTACAAAAGGGACGCAAAAGTAATCTAAACTTTAGAGAAAAGCAAACTTAGGACTACTCAAAAAAATCCTTTATATTTGATAGTATCTTAAAATCATTTACCCCATGAAAATTACTTTAGCGTCTACACTAATTTTATTGACCTTATTATTTGCCTGTCAATACGACCAAAACAAGGGAGTAATTTTAACCGTTTCAATTGGTGACAACCCAACTATAGACACCATTTTCATCACTAACTATGATAACTACGATGACTTCGCCTATATGACTAAAAATGAAAATGGGTTTTTTAAAGACACTTTATCATTTAATACTGGTTTTTATTACCTGGATATCGGTTCTGAATATTCAATAATATATCTTGAAATTGGATACAATTTAAATATTACTATTGATAATTACCACTTATTTAACGAATCAATCAGGGTTATTAGTGGAGACGATAAACACGTCAATCAATATTTATTTGATTATGTGTTGAACAAAAATCAAAAATTAAAAGCTGATAGGTTGATAGATTTAGAGAAAGATGAGTATCAGTTAGAAATTGGTAGATTCAAGCTTGAGGAAAACCAAAATATAGAAAAGTTAAAGCTAAAACCTGAAACGGCTGAATTTTTATTGAATTTACTAGATGAAGATCTTGAAAATACGACAATAATGTATGACCAAGAATATGAGTTTAAATATCTAATGGATACCATACCATAGTTTCTCAATTCCGCAGCTATAACAATAAGGAACAGATATAACGCCCCAGTACTATATAGTGATACCTTAGAAGTATTATATTACTCACATCTTTAATTCCTAGCATTGATTAAAACCGTATGGGGATAAGGGATTTCAATATTGGATTCATTCAATGCTAATTTGATGTTTTCTAAGCTTTCAAAATAGACATCCCAATAATGTTCAGGCTTGCAAAAAGGCCGAACTACAAAAACTAATGAACTGTCAGCTAAATTGGATACGCCCACAAATGGCTTTGGCGTTTTGAGTACTTTAGGGTTAGTCGTAAGAGTAGCTAGCAAAACCTCTTTCACCATTTTAATATCAGAACTGTAAGATACACCTACCTCCAAATCAACTCTTATTTTACCTTCAGATGTATAATTTATAATATTACCATTGGCCATTGTACCGTTAGGAACAACAATCATTTTATTATCAGGAGAAATTAATCGCGTATTAAAAATATCTATTTCTTCTACCTGACCAATAACAGCTTGAGCCTCTATCAGATCGCCAATTTTGTAGGGTTTGAAGACCATAATCAACACGCCACCTGCAAAATTGGATAGAGACCCTTGTAAGGCTAAGCCAACCGCCAAACCAGCTGCTGCTATTATTGCTGCAAAAGCAGTAATATCTATGCCCAATGTTGAAATAATAAGTAACATCAGTAATATTTTCAATGCCCATGAGATTATATTGTGAAAAAACCGTTGTAGTGTTTGGTCATATTTTGTTTTAGCCATTAGCTGTTTAAAACCAATTAGTAATTTTTTTATCATCCAGTTACCACAATAAAAGATTAGGACAGCCCCCAAGACCTTTGGGCCATAATGAGAAAAGAATTCAACAACTTTTTCAAATAAGATATCTACTTTTTCCATGCTTTAAGTTTTTAAGATTTAAAGTTAAAAATACTAAAATTGAGTATTCCACCACTAATAATTTTTCAGAAATTGTTATTTTAAATAAGGTACTTACAGTTAAACATTTTTTTACAAAGTCTGAAGAATTCAAACATTATATTATATTTGTTTTTGCTAAAAAATAGATGGAAAAGTTTGTTGTATCAGCACGTAAATACCGCCCTTCTACATTTGACACTGTAGTTGGTCAGTCTTCTATTACAACTACCCTAAAAAATGCCATTCAAAACAATCATCTTGCTCAAGCTTTTTTGTTTTGTGGTCCTCGTGGTGTTGGTAAAACATCCTGTGCCCGAATTCTGGCAAAAACCATTAATTGCATGAACCTGACCAATTCAGTCGAGGCTTGCAATGAATGTGAATCTTGCAAAGGCTTCAACAATAATCATTCATTCAATATTCATGAACTGGATGCAGCCTCAAATAATGGGGTTGATAAAATTCGTGAATTAGTAGATCAAGTTCGATTTGCCCCCCAAGTTGGTCAATTTAACATCTATATTATTGATGAGGTACATATGCTTTCTCAAGCTGCTTTTAACGCATTTCTAAAAACATTAGAAGAGCCACCTGCACATGCAATTTTCATATTAGCAACTACTGAAAAACATAAAATTATTCCAACAATTCTTTCGCGTTGTCAGATTTTTGATTTCAAGCGAATTCAGATAAGCGATATTACCCAACATCTCAGCCATATAGCAAAGCATGAAGGTATTCAGGCAGAAGAGCAAGCCTTACATACAATTGCTCAAAAAGCAGATGGTGCACTAAGAGATGCTTTATCAATATTTGATCAAATTATAAGTTTTTGTGGTAATACGCTGACTTACAAAGATGTAATCGAAAACCTTAATATACTAGACTATGACTATTATTTTAAGCTAACTGACAGTTTGAAAGAACAAAATATTCCAACTGCCTTAACGATCTTCAATGAGATATTAAATAATGGTTTTGACGGTCATCATTTCATCAATGGTATGGCTATGCATTTCAGAAACTTATTGGTGTCAAAAGACCCTATAACAACACAATTGTTAGAAGTAAGTGATTCAGTAAAAAAACAATTTATAAGCCAAAGTCAAGCCTGGGATCAAGGATCATTAGTGAAAGCTTTAGAGCTTTGCAATACAGCCGATATAAACTACAAACAAAGCAAAAATCAGCGTTTACTTATTGAGTTAAGCCTGATGCGTCTTTGTAGCATTGACATTTCTAATGATTCGGCTGAAAAAAAAACGTTTAACGTAAAAAAAACTGAGTTAAACGAAAAAAAAACTAAAAATAAGACTGAAACAAATCAGGGATTTAAAGAAAAGACTGAACAAACTAAGCCTGATTTAGATAGAAAGTCTATAATTGAAAGCGACAATAAAAAAGCCATTAAAATTGTTGACTTTAATGAAGGTGTTCAAAAAAAAACCATTTCAATTAATCTTAATTCACCTGATCAGAAAAAAGAAAGTGAAGACAGAAAAGAAGAAATTATTGTAAAAAGAAAGGAATCTTTCGATCAAGAAAAATTGAACGAGTTAATTATTGAACTTAGCCAGATTAAGTCTAAAGAAGGAAAACACAACTTGTCATCCATACTTGTTGAAAAGAAAATTCTATTATCTGATTCTAATAATTTAACAATTACACTAGACAATAAAGTTCAAGAAGAGGTGTTAATGAATGAAAAAACAGAAATTATATCATTTTTAAGGGACAAACTAAATAATGATATGATATCTTTGCAAACCGAAATTAAGGAGTTAGAACAACACGAGGTGAAGGCTTACACAGATGAGGACAAGTTCAAAAAAATGGCTGAAAAGCAGCCAGTACTATTACAAATGAAAGATGAATTCAATCTAGAAATCGACTATTAACATTCCACTAAATACTATGAAAACTAAATTATCATTTCTATTAATCCTCTTAGTTGTAGGATTCATAGTGTATAACGCCACAGGTAATATGAGTAAAGTTGAAAATAACTACAAAACAGTTAAAAATGACCCCATGAATACGCGTGTCTTTTCTTTAGACAACGGCCTAAAAGTGTATTTGACAGTTTATAAAGACGCTCCTAGAGTTCAAACCTACATTGCAGTTAGAGCAGGTAGTAAAAATGATCCTTCAGATGCTACAGGATTAGCTCATTATCTTGAACACATGCTTTTTAAAGGAACAGATCGCTACGGTTCATTAGATTATACAAAAGAATCACTATTACTTGATCAAATTGAAGACTTGTATGAAGAATACCGTCAAATTGCAATGACCGATACAGTAAATAGAGACCGTGTTTGGGGACAAATTGACTCGGTTTCCAATGAAGCTGCTAAATATGCAATCGCTAATGAATATGATAAAATGATTTCTAGCTTGGGTGCTAAAGGCACAAACGCCTATACCTCTGCCGAAGCAACGGTATATGTCAATGACATACCCTCCAATCAGCTAAAAAAATGGCTTGATATAGAGGCGGAACGATTCCGTAAGCCAGTTTTTAGACTGTTTCATACCGAATTAGAAACTGTTTATGAAGAGAAAAATAGAGGCTTAGACAATGATGGTCGTAAAATGTTTGAAGCCCTAATGTCAGGCCTATTCCAACAACATACTTACGGTACTCAAACTACAATTGGTACAGTTGAACATTTGAAAAATCCATCAATCAAAGAAATTGGGAAGTATTTTGATAAAAACTATGTACCAAATAATATGGCCATTTGTATGTCTGGTGACTTTGACCCAGATTCAGTAATCGTTTGGATAAATGATCGTTTTGGAAAATTTGAACGAAAAGAAGATCCTGAATTTAATCCTGGTATTGAAGTATCAATACAAAAGCCTATCGTTAAAGATGTATATGGTCCAGATGCAGAGCGTTTATACCTAGGCTTCCGTTTTCCCGGCGTGAAAGAAAGAGATACTCAAATCATGAAAATTATTGATATGATATTGAGCAACAGTCAAGCTGGGTTAATAGACTTACACCTTAATCAACAACAAAAAGTATTACAAGCCAGCTGTTTTCCATATACTTTAACTGACTATAGCACACATATTTTATACGGTTCTCCTAAACAAGGTCAAAGTTTAGACGAATTAAAAGACCTACTCTTAAACGAAATTGAACTTGTAAAAAAAGGTGATTTTCCAGACTGGCTTATTCCAGCTATTATTAGCGATATGAAGCTCAATAAAATTAAAACGTACGAAAGTAATTCTAGTAGAGCAAATGAATTTGTTCAAGCATTTATTCAAGGTTTCGAATGGGAAGATTATGTCAATGAAATAGATGTACTGGAAAATGTAACAAAAGAAGAAGTTATTGAGGTAGCAAATAAATATTACCAAAATAATTACGTTTTCGTCAGAAAAAATCGCGGGGAAGATAACAGTGTAATTAAAGTAACAAAGCCAGCTATTACACCAGTTGAAGTAAATAGAGAAGCCCAATCCGACTTTCTAGTAACAGTCACAGAAACTGAAGTGAAAGAAATCGAGCCAGACTTTATCAACTATCAAGAGGATATTCAACAAACAGACATAGGCGTTCCATTACTACACAAGAAAAACACTGAGAATAGTAGATTTAAATTATATTACATTAGTGATAGAGGAAATAATCATGACAAAAAACTTAGTATGGCTATTGATTATTTCAATTACCTTGGAACTACAGATATTTCACCTAGTCAGAAAAAAGAGGAGTTTTATAAATTAGGCTGTGAGGTTTCTGTAAGTAGTCAAAACGAACAAAGCTATATCTCATTAAGTGGTTTAGACGATAATTTTGAATCTTCAGTAGAACTATTTGAAAAATTATTATCTGAAGTTACTCCAAACGAGGAAGCACTTCAAAATCTTAAGATGGATGTACTCAAGAAAAGAGCAGATGCCAAATTAAACAAGCAAACCATTCTATACAGTGGAATGAGCAATTACGCTAAATATGGCCCTACAAACCCATTTACAAATAAATTGACTGATGAAGAAATAATGAATACAAGCTCAGAAGAGTTAATCAACATCATCAAAAACTTAACTGCCTACGATCACAGAGTATTATACTACGGACCAAAAACCATTGATGAAGCTACTGAGTCATTAAGAAACCTTCACCCAATTAAAGAAAACTTAATGGCAGTTGTAGATACAAAAGATTTTAAAGAGCTAGAAATCAATAAAACGTCCATATATGTTGTTGATTATGACATGAAACAAGCTGAAATATTAATGGTATCTAAGGGTGAGGAGTTTAATCCAAAGAAAATGCCATTAATCAAATTACACAATGAATACTTTGGCGGTAGTATGGGAAGTATTGTTTTTCAAACTCTAAGAGAATCAAAAGCTTTAGCCTACTCGGTTTACAGCTCCTACAGCAGTCCCCGAGAGTTAGACAAATCTCACTACGTTATGGCTTACATAGGTACACAAGCAGACAAACTTAAAGAAGCTATGGATGGTATGAACGAATTGTTGAATGAACTACCAGAAGTAGAAGCTAATTTAGAAAATGCAAAAGATGCAGTTATACAAAAAATAAGAACTGAACGAATTACCAAAGACAAAGTATTGTTTAATTACGAGTCAGCCAAACGACTAGGCTATGACTATGACTCAAGGCAAGATGTTTATCAGTCCATAAATGATTTTGATATGGCTGATTTAACCAATTTCCACAACTTACACATGACTAACAACGATTACACAATTCTTGTACTAGGTAACAAAGACGAATTAAATATCAATACTTTAAAAGAATTTGGTACGGTAAAATTCTTAACTCTTGAAGATGTATTTGGATATTAATATTTAAATAAAAAAACAAAAATTATTTACATTCATGACTAAAATAAAAGTAGACAACCCAATTGTTGAGTTAGATGGCGATGAAATGACACGCATTATCTGGAAATTTATAAAAGATGAACTCATATTACCTTACTTAGACTTAGATATTAAGTATTATGATTTGGGTATGGAGAGTAGAGATGAAACTGATGACCAAATTACAATTGACGCAGCAAACGCTATTAAAGAATATAAAGTAGGAATAAAATGTGCTACTATTACGCCCGACGAGGATAGAGTTGAAGAGTTTGGACTAAAGAAAATGTGGCGTTCGCCAAATGGTACCATTAGAAATATTGTCGGAGGCACTGTATTTAGAGAGCCTATTATTTGTAAGAATGTACCTCGATTAGTGCCAAACTGGACACAACCAATTTGTATTGGACGTCATGCTTTTGGCGATCAATACAAAGCCACAGACACTGTAATTGAAGGAAAAGGGAAATTGACTATGACCTTCACGCCAGAAAACGGAGAAGAAGTTTCATGGGAAGTATATCAGTTTGAAGGGCAAGGCGGAGTAGCAATGAGTATGTACAACACAGATGAGTCTATTTATGGATTTGCACGATCGTGTTTTAATCAAGCACTTTCAAAAGGATGGCCATTGTATCTTTCTACTAAAAATACGATTCTAAAAGCTTATGATGGCCGCTTTAAAGATATTTTTGAAGAGGTTTATCAAAATGAATTTAAAGCTAAATTTAATGAGGCTGGTATCACTTACGAACACCGCCTAATTGATGATATGGTAGCTGCGGCCTTGAAGTGGAACGGAGCTTTCGTTTGGGCGTGTAAAAACTACGATGGTGATGTGCAATCCGATACTGTTGCTCAAGGTTTTGGTTCATTAGGCTTGATGACATCAACACTTGTGACTCCTGAAGGTGATGTTATGGAGGCAGAAGCGGCTCATGGAACCGTTACACGTCACTACAGACAACACCAACAAGGGAAAAAGACATCTACTAACCCCATTGCATCTATTTTTGCTTGGACAAGAGGTCTTGCTTTCAGAGGCAAATTAGATCATAATCAAGCATTAATTGATTTTTGTGAAACACTAGAAAAAGTATGCATAGAAACTGTTGAAAATGGAACAATGACCAAAGATTTAGCGTTATGTATTCATGGCAAAGAATTAAATGAAAGTCATTATGTTACAACTGAAGAATTTCTATCAGCATTAAATAGTGGGCTTAAAACTAAAATGAGCTAAAGCTTTGTAAGTTTTTATTTAAATACTAAAGCAAGTTAACTCAAGAAATAGAAACAATTTATTTTTTTTTATATTTAACAATACAAAAAAAATGAAAAAATGAAAAAATACATATTAATCAGCTCGGTCATTGTATTCGCAATGCTAGTTTTTGTATCATGTGAAAAAGAAAGTGAAGTCATCGTATTACCTGCAAATATTTCACCCTCATCACAAGCAGATCTTCTAGAAAAGTTTTTTGATGACAACCTTGATGATGCCACACAAAGTATTACTGTAAATACATCATCAACGAATTCCTTTACAAGTAATAAAGGTATAAGCTACACATTTGGCTCAAACACTTTTATCACACCATCAGGCAATCCAGTAAGTGGAAATTTTACAATAGAAGTAATTGAAGCGCTTACCAATAATGAAATGTTGATGCTAAATAGACCAACTTTTACACATAGTGGTGAACTACTTGTTTCAGGTGGCGTAGTCTATTTAAATGCAACACAAAATGGTCAGCAATTGAGTATTAACGACAGTGAACCAGTCACAGTGAGCATTCCTACAGAAGACTATTTACAAATGGATTTTTTTGATGGAAGTTTCGATAGTATAGGAAACTTTGGCTGGGATGAGAGTGAAGATGACACTGTTTTAACCAACACTGGTAATGGAAATCAAAATGATACCACCAATTTTGAAAGCTTTTTTCTCGATTTTGAAATCGATTCTATAGGATGGATTAATTGTGACTATTTCTATAACTCTGGAGACCCTTTAACAGGCGTTCAGGTTATTTTACCTGACACATTTAATGGTGAAAATACAGCAGTATTTATTTACTATAACGACATAAACTCTGTAGCCAGTCTAAGTGATTATGATACAGATGGTACATTTGACTTAGGTGCTGGTTATTCTACGCCTGTCAATATGGATGTAACTTTCGTAGTTGTTGCCGAATCAAACGGCAGCTATTTATACGCTTTAGCTAACGCAACTATTACTCAGGATCATGTCGAAATTATTGGCTCTCTAACCGAAGTAACTGAAGCTGAACTTGAGTTAGTCTTTTATGGACTCTAGAGTATTTTAGTGTTATAGTTCTGAGGATATTTTGGAGTGATGGTTTGATAAAAATCTTCAATTTTTTTCAAATCGCTTGTGATGTCACCACTAGGCCATAATATCATTCCTACCCCAGCCTCTTTTTTTCTATAATCTAAATATGAAACAACAATAGGAATATTTGCCCCTTGGGCGATATGATAAAACCCAAGTTTCCATTTTTCAGCTTTAGAACGCGTACCTTCTGGTGCTAATCCAAGTATAAATTCGTCCGAGTTATTGAAGTATTCGATAGCAAAATTGACCAGGTTATTATTTTTGGATCGTTCAACAGCTATGCCACCCATAAGACGGAACAACCATCCAAATGGTGGTTTAAATAATTGACTCTTTCCAAAAAACTTAGCTTTAATCTGAAATTGATAAGCAAAACATTTACCCAATACGAAATCCCAATTACTAGTGTGTGGAGCAACAATGAGTATATACTTTTTATCCTTTGGCAATTGACCCACAATTCGCCAAGATGTTAAAGAAAGGTATATGGAGGATATTATTCTTCTCACTTTCTATTCGTTAAAGAATTCTTTTTTGAAATTTATTAAAAATAATTTGTTTTTGGTTCTAGTCATAGCAGTATATAACCATCTGAGGTATTCCTTATTCAACATATCTTCTATAAAATAACCTTGGTCAATAAAGACATTCCCCCATTGTCCACCCTGTGACTTATGGCAAGTAATAGCGTAGGCATATTTTACTTGAAGGGCATTTAAAAATGGGTTTGATTTAATTTCTTTTCTACGTTTTACACCATTTGGGATATCCTGATAATCTTGTGCAACCTCATTATAAAGTGATTTATATTCTTCGTAAGTCATCGAAGCAGTATCACTCGATAATGTATTAAGTATAACAATACACTCAATCGGTTCTTGATTTGGATAATCTACTAATCGAGCAGAAATACGGGCAAATCGACAATTATATAAGTCATTAATTTCATAAATTCTCATGACTTCAACCGTGTCTCCATTTGCAATAAAGCCTGCTTTACTACTTGTTGGAAGCCAAAAATAATTATTTCGAACCACCATTAGAAAATCACCCGTTGATATTTCTTCTTCATGACCTCTTATTCGAAGCCTTATTTGTTGATTATATAAATTTGCTCGTTTATTTGAGCGACAAATAATAACCGTATCTTCAACACCCTCATTAGCATAAGCACTTTCCAATGCATCTTGAATATCCATTCCTATGTCAAGTCGTATCACTTCATTTTTTATTACTAATTCGGGAAATGAAAATTGTTCTTTTTTTATATTTTCTCTCAAAAGAGTAGCATTTTTTAAAACACTTGAATCTGACTGCTGTCGAACAACTTCTGAAAGCTCGTTACCATAAACATCTTTTTTATAGTTAAGCCCTAATAGATTTTCGTTTAGAGCCGGACTAATATCTAAATGAACTGGAGGTAATTGAGCTGTATCTCCAACTAAAATAAGTTTACATAAACTACCGGAAAAAACATAGTCCATCAAATCATCTAATAGAACTCTACCGCTAAAACCATTATCAGCAGCATCTGGAATCATTGATGCTTCATCGACTATAAATATGGTATTGGTGTGCTTATTTTCTTGAAGTGAAACATAGGTGTTTCCTTGTGAATTACTTTTCACCCAATAGATTTTTTTATGGATAGTAAATGCTGGTTTATTTGAGTAAGAGGAAAGTACTTTTGCTGCTCTACCCGTAGGTGCCAACAAAACTACTTTTTTTCCTACCGACCATAGGCTATTGATTAATGCACTAATAAGACTAGTTTTTCCTGTACCGGCGTAGCCTTTCAATAAAAAAAGACTTTGTGAAGAGGATTCTTCAACAAATTCCGAAAGCTGCCCCATCACTTCAGCTTGTTGCTTTGTAGGATCGAACGGAAAATTTTTAATTAAAAGTTGTTGAAGTTTTTTAGTACTCATTTTTGAATTGAAGTCGATACAAAATTACCAAAATATCATCAAAAAAATTGTAGATTTGTCTCTGTTAAACCTATTTGCAAAAAAAATCATGAATCAAAAAACAATCCGATTATTTCTTTGGCCAGTGATTATTATCTTAGCTTGGCTGGTATACAGAAGCCCTATCAGTCTAAAAGAATTTCAGGAACTTTCTGACTACAGAAAATCAGCTGTTATACAAGACTTAAAAGATATTCGTACTGCTCAAATTGCATTTAAGGATAAATATAGGGTTTATGCTGGCGACTTTAATACGTTGATATCATTTGTTCAAAATGACTCATTGGCCGTAATAAAAGCAATCGGCGAAGTTCCTGACTCTCTTAGTGAAGAACAAGCATTGAGTCAAGGAATTATTAGCAGAGATACTGTTTTTGTTTCAGCCTTTGAAAATATTTTTAATGAAGATTATCTTTCTTCTCGTGACAGTCGATTTGAATTTGATTTAACTAAATTGGAGAGAGTACCTTTTTCTGAAAAAAATTATGCCATTGAAGCTGGTAGTGTTGAAAAGGGAAAAGTAATTGTTCAAGTTTTTGAGGTATCTACCACCTATTCTTCCTTTTTAGCTGACTTAGATGCTACTAATAAAGGAATTGATCTGGAGAAAGTCATCAGAGTTGGATCGATGTCAGACGCTTCGATTAACGGAAACTGGGGTGAATAGTCCAAGGTTTTCATCCTTTGATATTAAAGCCCTAGATCAACTTTCTACTGAATTAGATTGTCATCTCTCTATCCAAATTGGATTATTCGATTTCTCATATGCAATTTTCAATGATCATAAATGCATTGGTATTGAATTATATGCCATATCATTATCAGAAATAGAAAAATCAGTGAATCAAATAAATTGGCTAAACAAAACTTATTCTTCTATTAATGTCTCAATAACTAGTAGTAAGTTTAGCCTGCTCCCTGCCCCATTATTTGATAAAAAACACCTCCGAAAATACCTCGAAATTAATCATAGAAAAATAGAAAATACAGATATTTTTCATGATGAAATAAACTCAATAAATAGCTATGTTGTTTATGGTATTTCAAAGGCTGAACAAGATTTTATAAAAACGTTTTTTCCAAAATCAACCATTAATCACTTTAGCTCCAGACTAATTCCAAATTTAATCACTCAAAATAAAAACCTAAATTGTCAAAAAATAATAGTTAATGTTGGTCATAAACACCTTAATATTATTGTTATTGATAATTCAAATTTGGTTTTTAATAATACCTTTTTTCACAGAACACCAGAAGATTGTTTGTATTATATATTATTTACCTGTGAACAGCTAAATCTTAATCCAGAAAGTGTAATACTAGAGTTTATGGGTCAAATTCAAAAAAGTGATACTTTATATGAGCTAGTCTACACTTATGTAAGACAGGTGGTATTTAGTAAAGGTCAAATAGACTTAAGCCCTAATTTGAAATCAATAGAATCGCATCAGTTTTATCCTCTTTTACACCAACATTTGTGAGAATTATAGGCGGAAAATATAAAGGAAAGTCAATAATTGCACCAAAAAACCTGCCTGTCAGACCAACAACTGACTTTGCAAAAGAAAGTTTATTTAATGTGTTGAACAATATTGTCTCCTTTGATGAAATAAAACTACTAGAACTATTTGCTGGAACTGGAAATATAGGATATGAGTTTGCATCTAGAGAATGTAGCTCTATTACTTCAGTGGACCTAAACTATAATTGTGTGAGATTTATCAAAAAAACACAAAAAGAAATTGGTATAAGCGGAAAAGTTATACGATCTGAAGCACTGAGGTTTTTAAAATCAAACAAGTATCAATTTAACTTTGTTTTCGCAGACCCTCCCTACGATTTTGATAAAATTAGTGAAATCCCAAATGCTATTTTTAAATCCAACACACTAGTAGATGATGGTCTACTAGTAATTGAGCATGATAAAAACACTGACTTTAGTGAACATGTTTTTTTTAAATACCGGAGGGAATATGGTCGAGTTAACTTTAGTTTTTTTAACTTTAAGGCATGAGTAAAAAAATTGCAGTATTTCCAGGCTCCTTTTCACCATTTACCAAAGGGCATGAATCAATTGTATTAAGAGGGTTATCAATTTTTGATGAAATCATCGTTTCAATTGGTATAAACTCATCTAAAAACGATTACTTTTCAATACATGAACGAGTTGATTGGATAAAGAATACTTTTTCAGAATTTGATAAAGTTAGAGTTGAAAAATATGAAGGTCTAACCACTGACTTTTGTAAAAAAGTAAATGCGAAATATATTCTAAGAGGATTAAGAAATCCTAATGATTTTGAGTATGAAAAGGGAATAGCTCAAATGAATCAATCGCTTTGTTCAGATATTGAGACAGTTTTTATGATTACTGAACCAAAATTTGCTCACATTAGTTCAACACTAGTAAGAGATATAATTAAAAATGGAGGGGATGTAAGTCCTTTTTTACCAGAAAAAATCGATATCTAATCAGTAAAAACCTGAATTACTCGCTTAATGTTTTCATAGGTATTAGCCAAAACTGTTTGTAAGTTATTGACTCCTATCCATTCTACTGAACTTATACCCTCTTCAAGTTGTGGAGTCAACACAGCCGAAAAGGAAGTCAACATCAAATACCAATGTGTTTCTTTCAGTATCATTGTATCATTTTCCATGTAAATATGATAAGTATTGATAAGCTTATGCTTTAGCTCTATTGAATCAATACCACATTCTTCCATAACTTCCCTGACAGCACATTGCTCAATACTTTCACCTTTTTCTAGCTTTCCTTTTGGTAAATCCCACTTTCCATTTCGAAGAATAAAAAGTATCGACTTATTATTTAACACTAACCCACCTGCCGCTTTAATTAATTTGAAATTTGATTTAAAACTAGACCAGGCATGACTTAAATTTACAGATTTGACATGTATAATTTGAGGTTTTTTATTCTCGAATAAATCAAAAATATCTTGCCAATTACACCTTTCATTGAATGAAAAAATTTTGCTCGAATTTTGCTCAGAATTAGAGAAAATAATAAGATGTTGATTTATAAAAACTTCATACATTAGCACTATGATTTTGGATAAAGAAACTGCCAAGCAAATTGCAAAATCCTTGATGCAAATCAAAGCGATTAAGTTAAATCCTTCCGAGCCTTTTGTTTGGGCCTCAGGTTGGAACTCACCTATATATTGTGATAATAGAATTACACTATCTTATTCAGAGGTGAGAACATTTATTAGACAACATTTAGTTCAAGGAATATTAGAAAAATATGGCAGACCTGATGTTATCGCTGGAGTTGCAACTGGAGCCATTGCTCATGGTGTACTTGTAGCTCAAGAATTAGGATTACCATTTATTTATGTTAGAGCTTCAGCAAAAGAACATGGCAGAAAAAACCTTATTGAAGGGAAAATTGAAGAAGGTCAAACTGTAGTAGTTATTGAAGACTTAATAAGTAGTGGTAAAAGTAGTTTAGCCTGCGTTAAGGCTCTTAAAGATAGCGGTTTTGATATAAAAGGAATGGCTGCCATTTTCAACTATGGTTTTGAAAAAGCTAAGGAAAATTTTAAAAATGCTGATTGTGATTTGTTCACTCTAGGAGATTATGAATGCTTAATAGAGCAAGCATTAGAAACAAAATATATTTCAATCGAAGATTTTGATATGTTGAAAGAATGGCGAAAAGATCCTTCAAACTGGAAAAAATAAAATGAGTCAAATCACTAGTCGTAAAGAAATTATAAATCAATCTGACGAACACATATTTAACTTCATCAGTGATTTTACAAATTTTAGCCAGTTGATGCCTCCACAAGCTAAAGATTTAAAAATTACCCGAGATACCTGCTCATTTACTTTAGAAGGTATGCCAACTATCAACCTACGTATTACTGAACGTTTAGCCTATAATACTATCATTATGACTGCAGAAGACGGAAAAGTCCCATTTAGTCTTAAATGTCAATTAAATAGAGTTAGTAATGAATCTTGTGAAGCACAATTTCTTTTCGATGCTGAGTTTAACATGATGATGAAAATGATGGTCGAAAAACCATTAACAAACTTTTTAAACTTACTGGTCGAAAAACTAAAAGATATTAAAGCTTAATTCACCTGAAGAGTACAAACGGTTCTTTCCATCTACTTCCACAATTAGTTTTCCGTAATCATCTACCTTTTTTATTACACCTTCAAAAGTATTGCCCTGTTGGCTAAAGGATGTCATTTCCTCTTTTCCAAACAAATTTTCATTGTACAGACTTGATACTTTATCTTTATTATTTTTAAAAAGAAAATAATATTTTTCAATTTCTTCACACAATACAGAAATGACGATTTGAAGACTTACATTAACACCTAATGTGTTTTTTAGTGATGTGGCCGTAGCAATAAGCGACTCATTATTTACATTTAAACCTATACCAACTATAGTTTTTGTTATCGTCTTATTTTGAATTGTGTTTTCAATTAAAATTCCAGCTATCTTTTTTTCCTTTACGAAAATATCATTAGGCCATTTAATAAGTGACAACACGCCTAAACGCTTTAAACACGAATGTACTGCTAGAGAAACAGATTTGTTTAGTATAAATTGATGAAGGATATCTATTTTAGGATAAAGCAAAATACTCATACACAATGATTTTTTTGGCTCTGATAACCATTCATTACCCCTCTGACCTCTACCGTCAATTTGTTCTTCCGTAACAACAATAGTCCCTTCAATAATTTTTTCTTCTGACGAATATTCTAAAAGGTAACTATTAGTAGAATTTACACTGTTTAGGTCAATACGATTTTGTCCAATAATCAAGGTGTTCATTTCAGCAAAATAAAGGATAAATTTCTGTATTTTTGTGACTTATTAAAATTAGTACCTCTCAATATTAATGGTAAATCAAAAAAACCTAAATGAATCTGACATTTTAGCCAGTACTGTGGTGGAAGGCATGATGAACATAAAAGCAAAAGAAATTATAAGTCTCAACTTAACTGATATAGATACAGCAGTATGTGACTATTTTATTATTTGTCATGGTACTTCAGATACTCACGTTTCGGCTATTTCAGAATCAATTATTGAAGAAACCTTAAACACACTAAAGGAAAAACCTTGGCACAGAGAAGGCCTAACTAATAACGATTGGGTATTGTTAGACTATGGTAATGTTGTTGCTCATGTATTTCAAAAAGATACTAGAGAGTATTACAACATTGAAAAACTATGGGGGGATGCCAAAATTCAACTTTACAAAGAGTCCGCATAATTATGAAGAAAAACAAAAAAGAACCAAAAAAAAATAAGTTTAACTTTTACTGGATATACGCAATTATAGCCGTCATATTTTTTGGTTTACAACTATTAAATGTAAATAGCGCTAAAGAAATTTCTTGGCAGGAATTCAATAGAACCATACTACAAGCCAAAGAAGTTGAAAAAATTGTTGTTGTTAATAGAGAAACAGCACAAGTGTTTGTTAAGAAATCAGCACTTAACAAAGAAAAACATAAAGCTGTAGCTAATAAATCTTTTGGCAGTGCTGAAAATAATGGACCCCATTATTTCTTTCAAATCGCTTCACCAGATGATTTTGAAAGTAAATTAAAAGAAGCTCAATCAGACTTTGACGATGAAGATAAAAGTGAGATTTTATATTCCACACAAAAAGATATCATAGGAGATGCCTTAGGTTGGATTTTTCCCATTCTTATTATGGTTGCAATTTGGATATTTTTAATGAGGAGAATGAGTGGTGGTGGCAGTGGTCCTGCTGGTCAAATTTTTAATATTGGTAAATCAAAAGCTACATTATTCGATAAGACAAAAGTAAATGTTTCCTTCAAAGATGTAGCTGGATTAGAAGGTGCCAAAGAAGAAGTAGAAGAAATAGTTGACTTTCTAAAAAACCCAAAAAAATATACAGCTTTAGGCGGTAAAATTCCAAGAGGTGCTTTGCTTGTAGGCCCTCCAGGTACCGGTAAAACATTATTAGCCAAGGCCGTAGCTGGTGAAGCACAAGTACCCTTCTTTTCTCTGTCAGGTTCCGATTTTGTAGAAATGTTTGTTGGTGTTGGTGCTTCACGTGTGCGGGACCTTTTCAAGCAAGCTAAAGAAAAATCTCCTTCCATTATTTTCATCGATGAAATCGATGCCATTGGCCGTGCACGAGGAAAAAACAATATTACTGGCGGTAACGATGAAAGAGAAAACACACTTAATCAACTTCTCACAGAAATGGATGGATTTGGAACAAATTCTGGTGTAATTGTTATTGGCGCAACAAACCGAGCTGATGTATTAGACAGAGCATTGCTTAGAGCTGGCCGGTTTGATAGACAAATATTCGTTGATTTACCTGACTTGAGAGAGAGAAAAGAAATTTTTGAAGTTCATGTAAAACCACTCACGCTGGCAAAAGATATTGAGATCGATTTCTTGTCAAAACAAACTCCAGGTTTTTCAGGTGCAGACATTGCCAATGTGTGTAATGAATCAGCACTAATCGCAGCCAGAAAAAATAAAAAAATTGTCGAAAAGCAAGATTTTTTAGATGCTGTCGATAGAATTATTGGAGGTCTAGAAAAGAAAAATAAAATTATCTCTAAAGAAGAAAAACGAATTGTTGCTTTTCACGAAGCTGGTCATGCTACAGTTAGCTGGTTCCTAAAATATGCCTCACCACTTATCAAGGTAACTATCGTACCAAGAGGAAGATCATTAGGTGCGGCATGGTATCTTCCAGAAGAAAGACAGCTTACCACTACCGAACAACTTACACATGAAATGTGTGCTACACTTGGAGGTAGAGCAGCCGAAAAAATTATATTTGATAAAATTTCAACAGGTGCTTTGAGTGATTTAGAAAAAGTAACTAAACAAGCTTATTCAATGGTTTCAGTATACGGATTAAGTGATAAGTTAGGTAATATTAGCTACTATGATTCGAGTGGTAGAGATAGCTTTACAAAACCATACAGTGAATCAACAGCAAAGCTTATTGACGATGAAGTAAACAAACTGATTGAGGACTGCTATCAGAAAACATTAGATCTTCTTAAGAAACATAAAGCAAAACTTACTAAGTTAGCAGAACTTCTTTTAGAAAAAGAAGTAATTTTTAAAGAAGATTTACTAGCTATTTTTGGCCCAAGAGAATGGGACAAAGAAAAAGAAAAAGACGAAGATGAGTCAAAGCAAGTGGATAACGTTAAAGACAACGACTGATATTTATCACCTTCACATTATTAAGGGAAAACTATCAGAGCATGAAATAGACGCTGTAATTATAAATAAAATTGACTCATCTTATTTACAGTTTGGAGAAGCTGAACTGAAAATCAAAGAAGCCGATAAAGAAAGAGCTCAAAAAATTATAGAAAATGCTCAATAAAAACTTGCTTACCAGAACAATTACAGGAACTATCTATGGTGTAGTTTTAATTAGTAGTTTGTTATTAGGTGAAATGAGTTCAGCGTTATTTTTTCTTATTGCTATGTTTATTTCGCTACACGAATTTTACACTATCAGCTCAAATAAAAACATAAATCCTCAGATAATTTTAGGATTACTCACATCATTTTGTATTTATTCATCTGCTTTTTTCTATTTTAAAAATATTGAACTTTCTGCAATATTTATCCAATTTACCTTACTATTTTTACTAGTCATTAATGCAATTGAACTATTTAGAAATAAAGAAAATAGCCTAAAAAATATAGCCATTACTTTATTTGGCATATTTTATATTTCAGTGCCTTTGTCCTTAACATTTTTTCTTACTCATTATAACTTAAAGGAATTCAATTACACACTTTTACTGTGTATTATTATATTAATTTGGATGAGCGATATTGGTGGATATTTCATTGGTTCTAAATTTGGCAAAAACAAACTATTTGAACGGGTATCACCTAAAAAAACATGGGAAGGAGCTTTAGGGGGGCTAATATTTAGTATCATCTCCTGTATAATTATTTCTAATTTTACGACAGTGTTATCTCCATTGCAATGGATTATTTTTGGAGTGGTTATCACAGCTGGGTCAATAATTGGAGATCTCATAGAATCAATGATTAAAAGAGCTGTTAATGTGAAAGACAGTGGTACTATTTTACCAGGTCATGGTGGTGTGCTAGACAGGATAGATAGTGCATTATTCGTAATACCTCTAGCATATATTTTTCTTACATTCGTAGCATGAATTTAATACACAAAGAAGGTTATAAAATTATAACTACTACACTCATTATTCTTATTATCCTAAACTACTTCATGGGTACTTTAGAAATAGAATGGTTAAAAAATCTCGTTCTAGGAGTCTCAATTGTTGTGTTAGTATTAGTCTTACAATTTTTCAGAAACCCAAAACGAACTGTCACCGCTGAAGAGAATGAAGTTGTAGCTCCTGCTGATGGTAAGGTCGTTATTATTGAAGAAGTCGAAGAACCCGAATATTTTAAAGATAAAAGACTTCAAGTTTCGATTTTCATGTCACCTATTAATGTACACGTAAATAGATACCCCATTAGCGGTAAAGTAAAATACACAAAATATCACCCAGGCAAATACCTTGTAGCCTGGCACCCAAAATCTTCCACTAAAAACGAACGTACCACTGTAGTTGTAGAAAATAATGGATTTGAGGTATTATTTCGACAAATAGCTGGTGCAGTTGCAAGACGAATTGTGCTTTATGCTAATGAAAACGATCAAGCTATTAAAGGTCAAGATTTTGGTTTCATCAAATTTGGATCTAGAGTAGATTTATTTTTCCCAATTGGCACTGAAATCAATGTGGATCTAAATCAAGTCGTTAAGGGTAATAAAACTATTTTGGCTAGGTTCTAATTTTTTAGTAATTTCGAAAAAAATAGAAAACAAAAAAACAATGAAAAAGATATTACTAATAATGCTAATTGGGTTTTTATCCCAAAGTGTTATTGCTCAGTGCTCTTCCAATGATAAAAAATCAGATGTTAAAGTAGAGCAAACTTCTAAATCGTCATGTTCTAAGGACGAAGTAAAAAAATGTTCCAGTTCTGAAAAAACAGCATCATCTTGTTCAAAAGGTGAGAAAAAATCATGCTGCAGTAAAGACAAATCAGCAAAATGTGCATCATCTGAATCAAAAGCAGATGCTACTAAAAAATGTACTAAAGGCGATTCTTGTTGTAAAAAAACTGGAAAAACTGTCGCTAATTGTGACAAAAAGAGTCAAGGGTGTTGTAAGAAAACAGCCTCAAAATAAATTTATCTAAATATTAAAAAAACTCGAGCAGTATTTACTGTTCGAGTTTTTTTTATCCTAATCTCTTATTTTTAGTATAATAATGACCTTTCATCAGTACCAATTATCAAATGGGATAAGAATTGTTCATAAAGAAACTGAACGTTCTGTTGCACATTGTGGACTTATAATAAAAGGTGGTTCTAGAGATGAGCTTGAACATGAACAAGGGCTTGCTCATTTTATAGAACATGTCATTTTCAAGGGGACTAAAAAGAGAAAGGCCTATCATATTTTGAGTAGAATGGAAGATGTAGGAGGCGAGATAAACGCCTTTACAACAAAAGAAGAAACTTGCATTTATTCATCGTTTTTACCTGAATACTATGATAGAGCATTGGAACTTTTAAGTGATATTGGATTCAACTCAAATTTTCCTAAAAAAGAGTTAGAAAAAGAAAAAACTGTTGTTCTTGACGAAATAAACTATTACAAAGACACTCCCTCAGAATTGATTTTTGATGAATTTGAAGAAGTGGTATTTGACAATCACCCATTAGGTAAAAACGTACTAGGCACACCAAAACATATACAATCTTTTACAAAGGAAATGATACGTGATTTTATTAGGCGTAATTATTTAACACATGAAATGGTGATTAGCTCAGTTGGCAATATTAGCATGAAACGTTTGATAAAACTTATTGAAAAATATTTTTCTAATATTCCAAAAAGTCAACTATTAAGAAAAAAAATAGACTTCTCAAATTATAAAGCAAAAGAGGTAACATCCGTTAGAAAAGGCTTCCAAGCCCATTGTGTTCTAGGTCGAGAGGCATACGGTGTTGATCATCCAAAAAAAACAGCACTAATACTTCTTAATAATATTCTTGGTGGACCAGGAATGAACTCCAGACTAAATTTAGCAATTAGAGAAAAGTTCGGATTTACATACACAATAGAGTCAAATTATAGCCCATACAGTGATACTGGTATTTTTTCAATTTATTTAGCAAGTGATAATAATGCACTAAAAAAAAGTATTCAACTTACAATAAAAGAAATTGAAAAACTGTGTAAAAAGAAACTAGGTGTAATGCAATTAAAAAAGGCTAAAAAACAGCTAATAGGACAAATTGCTATAGCTCAGGAAAACGATATGAACTTTATGTTAGCAATGGGAAAAAGCGTGCTATATTATAATAAAGTTGATACTTTTGAAGAAGTAAAAGAAAAGGTTGAAGCAGTAAATGCAACTGAACTTTTAGAAGTTGCAAATGAAATTTTAGACACTAATAACTTATCTCAGTTAATCTATAAACTATAATGGAATTTTTACCTGAACAGCTAGACAACTATGTCTGTAATCACACTCAAAAAGAAAGTGATGTTCTTTCTAAACTGAATCGAGAAACTTGGGCTAAAGTTCTTATTCCAAGAATGCTTTCAGGTCATTTGCAAGGTAGAACTTTGAGCATGTTAAGTAAAATGATTACACCAAGATCTATTTTAGAGATAGGGACTTATACTGGCTATTCGGCAATTTGTCTTTCAGAAGGATTATCTAAAAATGGAATTCTATATACAATTGATATCAATGAAGAACTTGAATCGATGTCATCTTCTTACTTCGAAAAAGCAGGAATAAAAAATGCCATTAGACAATTCACCGGCAATGCTTTAGAAATAATTCCAACTATTGATGATAATTTTGATTTAGTTTTTATAGACGCTGACAAAGAAAATTACAGTAATTATTTCGATATTGTAATTGAAAAAATACCGATAGGTGGATTTATTATAGCGGATAATGTTTTATGGAGTGGTAAAGTCGTAGAAGAAGTATCTGAAAAGGATAATGAAACCAAATCTATAATTGAATTTAACAGCAAAATACATAAAAGTGATAGAGTAGAAAATGTATTATTGCCAGTAAGAGATGGGTTAATGATATGTCGTAAAGTAAAATGAGTAAGCTTTCATTTGAAAATACAGAAATAAGTTTTCAGTCAAAATCAAATTCTGAATTGCAACAATCGTTCTGGTTGTTTAAACTTGTAGGAAGTCCTGTAATTGTTAAAATAGGATCTTCATTAATGCAATTCGCATTACTTATGAGACTACCAATCAAGTCAATAATTAAAGCTACCATATTCAAACAATTTTGCGGCGGAGAATCCATAGCAGACTGTAAAGAAAGTATCAAAAATTTAGAGACATATAATGTAAAAACAATTCTTGATTATTCGGTTGAAGGGAAACATTCGGAAGATGATTTCAATGCAGTTACAAAGGAAATAACAAGAACCATTGAACGAGCAAAAAATGATACAAGTATTCCTTTTGCCGTTTTTAAGGTTTCAGGCCTAGGTGCATTAGAATTATTAGAAAAAATTAGTTCAAATAAATTACTCACTGTAAAAGAAACTAATGACTTTGATCTTTTAAAAGAACGAGTTAATAAAATTTGTCAAACAGCCTTTGATTTAGATGTAAAGGTATTTATTGACGCAGAAGAAAGCTGGATTCAAGATGCTATTGACGATATAGCTACTGCAATGATGCAAAAATTTAATAGTAAAAAAGCTATTGTCTATAATACCCTACAATTATATAGATGGGATAGGCTAGCATTTCTAAAGCAATTATTTGCTGATGCTGAAAATAATAATTACTACTTAGGTTTAAAATTAGTAAGAGGAGCCTATATGGAAAAAGAAAGAGACAGAGCTTCTACTTATGGATACCCAAGTCCAATTCAAAAAAATAAAAATCAATGTGACCAAGACTATGACTTAGCCTTGAAGTTTTGCGTTGAACATAGTAATAAAATTGCTATCTGTGCTGGAACTCACAATGAAAAAAGTTCAATTTACTTGACTGAGTTAATGGCTAAATTTAATATCTCAAATAATGATGAGCGCATTTATTTCTCACAGCTATTAGGGATGAGTGATCATATCAGTTTTAATCTAGCACATGAGGGATACAATGTTGTAAAATATATGCCTTACGGACCAGTTAAAGAGGTTATGCCATATTTAATAAGAAGGGCACAAGAAAATACATCTATTTCTGGTCAGACTGGAAGAGAATTGAATTTAATTATTAAAGAAAAGCAAAGAAGAAGGATTTAATCACAATTACAACTATCCTTCCCTCCTACTACATTAAAATCGATTATTTTGACGACGTTTTCAGCACATAATTCAAATTGAACACTTAAAGCGTCTTTTTCAACAAAGTAGAATTTGCAAGGTTCTTCATTAACTTTGCTTTTATCAAAATTCACCTCACCACCATTCAAGACATCCACTATTTCATTTTGTTGCATTTCAAAGCACTCCAATAGACATTGTGTATTGGAATTGACATAAATAGTATCTTGATTAAGATGATAAATAACCCTATAATCTAAACTAAAATATTGCATATACTCAGAAAATCTACCTGGAAAAGCGAAACGAATGATCATCACACCAAGTAAAATACCAAACAAAAAAATACTGAATCTTCTAGCCATATTACATAGTAGCAATTAATAAATCTATTTCCTTGTAATTCATATTGAACCAGTCACCAACCATTTTGTTAGTTAAAATTCCGTGACAAATATATACACCTTGACGCAGTCCAGTGTCGGATGAAATTACATTTTCTAATCCACCAAAATCACCAATTCTTAAAACAATAGGGGTAAGTATATTACTCAATGAAAAGGAAGCGGTTCTTGATACTCGAGACGGGATATTTGGAACACAATAGTGCTTAACACCATATTTTTCAAAGGTTGGACGAGCATGGTGTGTTAATTCAGACGTTTCAACACAACCACCTTGATCAATACTCACGTCAATAATTACTGAACCTACTTTCATGTTTTTTACCATTTCTTCAGTCACCACGCATGGCGTTCTATTTTCAGTAGATCTTAAAGCTGCGATAACGACATCAGCTCTTCGAAGTGATTTTGATAAGACTTTCGGCTGAATAATAGAAGTAAAAACACGTAGGTTAATATCATTTTGAAGCCTTCTTAGCTTAGATATGGAGTTATCAAATACTTTGACTGAAGCACCCAACCCTAGTGCTGATCGTGCGGCAAACTCCCCTACTGTACCAGCGCCAATAATCACTACTTCTGTTGGTGTAACACCTGAAATACCTCCCATTAACAAACCCTTACCATCATTAACATTAGATAAAGATTCTGATGCTATTAATATCGATGATATACCAGCAATTTCACTCATTGAACGAATTAAAGGCATAATACCCACTTCATCCTGAATAAACTCATATGCAAGACATGTAATTTTTTTATCAGATAACTTAGAAATAAATTCTTTATTACGTGTTTTGATTTGTAAGGCAGATATAAGCGTCTGACGGCCTTTCATTAAATCTATTTCATCTAATGTAGGTGGTTCAACTTTTAAAATAATATCGGCCTGGAATACTTCTTTTTTGTCATAAACGACTTTTGCACCAGCCTCACTGTATTCATTATCAGTAAAATTACTTCCATCTCCTGCCCCTGTCTCAATAAGAACTTCATGACCATGACTAACCAAAAGCTGTACAGCATCAGGCACTATAGGAATTCTACTTTCTTTAAAAGCAGATTCTTTTGGCACCCCAATAAATAGGGACTTTGATTCTTTTTTCAGTTCAACTTTTTCTTCCTGAGGCAGCAAACCACCACTTTTAAATGATGAAATATTTGTCATACTACTAATTTAAAAATTCTTTTTTCTCCATCTAACTCAATATATATATTTGAAGCATCTGCAGGTAAGGCATTATTTATTTCAGACGGCCACTCTACAAAGCAATAAGATGACTTGTCAAAATATGTTTCAAGACCAATATCGAATGCCTCTTGTGGATGTTTTAATCTGTAGAAGTCAAAATGATAAATTAAGTCATTAACTTCACTAATATACTCATTTACAATTGAAAAGGTAGGACTTTTCACAACATCAACCACCTTTAAATGTTTACACATTGATTTAATGAGTGTGGTTTTTCCAGCTCCCATCTGAGCATGAAAATAAATATTTTTAGATGTACAATGATCAAGAATTTCTTTGCTTATTTGATCTAAATCTTCCAAAGTATTACAAATCCACTTCATAAAATTATTTTGCTGAAAGTGTTAGAATAGGAATCATCATCTCTTCCATTGAAATGCCACCGTGTTGAAAAGTTTCTTTGTAGTGATTTACAAAGTAATTGAAGTTATTGGGATAGGCAAAGAAATTATCTTCTTTTGCAAAAATATACTTACTACTTACGTTTACACTTGGTAATAAAACTTCTTTTGGATTATTTATTTCAAAAACTTCTTTTTCGTTATACTTCATATTTCTACCCTGCTTATACCTAAGATTTGAAGTAATTTCTTTTTCACCCAAAACTTTAGTCGGCTTTTTCACTTGAACTGTACCATGGTCTGTTGTAACAATTACTTTCAAATCATGTTTTGAAATAAAAGTAAACATGTCTTTGAGTGGTGAATGTTCAAACCAAGAAGTAGTTAACGATCGATAAGCAGCATTACCTTCTGCTAATTCTTTTATTACTTTCATATCTGTTCTAGCATGAGAAAGCATATCAACAAAATTATATACAATAACATTCAATGAGTTATTTAATAAGTTCGGTAAACTATCGACCAATTTTCTTCCTGCGTCTAAATTTGTTATTTTATTGTAAGAAAATTTTAAATCTGATTTACCTAAACGCTTCAATTGGGCTTGTAAAAAATGTTCTTCAAAATTATTCTTTCCGCCCTTATCTATATCGTTTTTCCACCATTCAGGATGTAATTGCTCCATTTCTAAGGGCATGAGTCCTGAAAAAATTGAATTTCTTGAATATTGTGTAGCTGTAGGTAAGATACTGAAGTAAATCGATTCATTTTCTATTCTAAAATCAGTTGATAAACTTGGTTCAATCATTTTCCACTGATCGTATCTTAAGTTATCTACAATTATTAAAAAAGTACTTTTCTTATCAGTTAGTTCAGGTAAAACTGACTGTTTAAATATGCTAGGTGATAATTGAGGTTTGTTAGTGTTATTTGCAAACCACGATTTATAATTTGATTTTATAAATTTAAAAAACTGAGAGTTAGCTTCAGATTTTTGCATTTCTAAAATCTGTTTCATACTATGATCACCAGATCTATCTAACTCTAACTCCCAATAGGTAATTTTCTTAAATAAATCTATCCAATCATCTACATCTAAATTTGAACCGAGCTTTATACCAATTTCTCGAAATTCTTTTTGATACTCAGAGTTTGTTTTTTTTGAAACCAACCGATCGCTATCAATATGTTTTTTAATGGACAACAAAATTTGATTTGGGTTTACAGGCTTTATTAGATAATCAGAAATTTTTGAACCAATCGCCTCCTCCATAATACTCTCCTCTTCACTTTTTGTAATCATTATTACTTTCTGATTTGGAAGCTTTGACTTAATCTCAAGTAAGGTTTCTAATCCAGAAAGACCTGGCATATTTTCGTCCAAGAAAACTAAATCGTAGTACGTATTATCCATCATCTCAATGGCTGTAACACCATTGTTTGCTGTTTCAATGTAGTAGCCTTTTTGCTCTAGAAATATTACATGAGGTCTCAGTAAATCGATTTCATCATCAACCCACAGAATAGAGATTTTATCATTAAAATTCATATATTCATCGAGAATTAATTAGGTTTAAAATTACAGTAATTTTTTAAATGAAAAAGTCATCAAAAATCATTAACGACCCATTGTATGGTTTTATTAGCCTTGACAAAGGAATTATTTTAAAATTAATTGAACATCCCTATTTCCAACGACTCAGAAGAATATCTCAATTAGGGCTTTCAAATATGGTTTATCCTGGAGCAAACCACACTAGATTTCATCATGCTATTGGTGCAATGCACCTCACACAGAAGGCTATCAATGTACTACGTTCTAAAGGCATTAAAATTACTAATAAAGAAGCTAAAGGAGTTAGTATTGCTATTTTATTGCATGATATAGGTCATGGACCATTTTCACATGCACTAGAAAATAGTATTGTAAATGATATTACTCATGAGCAACTATCATTAGTTTATATGAAAAAGCTAAATAAAATTTTTAATGGAAAACTAGATTTAGCAATTGAGATATTTAAAAATCAATATTCAAAGCCTTTCCTACATCAATTAGTTTCTAGTCAATTAGATATGGACAGAATGGATTATTTAAATAGAGATAGCTTTTATTCAGGTGTCCAAGAGGGTATTGTGGGGACTGAGCGTATCATCAACATGTTAAATGTTGTAAATGACGAATTAGTAGTTGAAAGTAAAGGAATATATTCTGTAGAGAAATTTCTAATTGCCAGAAGATTAATGTATTGGCAAGTGTATTTTCATAAAACTGTTGTATGTGCCGAGCAACTACTCATCAATATTTTAAAAAGAGCTAAAGAACTATACAGCAGAAATGGAACTATTTTTTGCACCTCATCTTTGAAATTATTTTTTGAAAAGAAAGTCTATTACGCTGATTTTATAGATAATGATGAAATTTTGAATGCATTCACGCAACTTGATGATTTTGATATATTTACTTCTATTAAAGAATGGCAGAACCATGAAGACAAAGTACTAGCATTATTATGCAAAAGTATTGTACAACGCAGACTCTTTCAGACTCAAATTCTTGAAAAACCTTTAAAAAATGATGAAAAAATTAAACTCAGAAAAAATATTTCTCAACTTTATGCGTTGGACAATTCAGAGGTAAACTACCTCTTTATGGAAGGTGAAATTACAAACAGTACTTATAAGCTGAATGATTCAGATATAAACATATTACATAAAAACAAAACCATATCAGATTTGATTTCTTCAGCCGACAAATCGACAATTTCTGCATTAACAAACAACGTTAAAAAGTATTTCTATTGCTACCCAAAAAACTTATGATTTTAAATAATTTTACAACATGAAATTAAGCGTTAAAGAAATAGCAGATTTAGTAGGAGGTACAGTTCATGGGCTAAATGATATTGTTATTTCTGAACTTTCCAAAATTGAAGAAGCTAAAAATGGAAGTCTTAGTTTTATCGCAAATGAAAAGTATTATCATTTCATTTCAAAAACATCAGCTAGTGCACTAATTATTGGTAAAAATTTTGAAATTCCACAAGACCACCTACCAACCCTGATAAAAGTAGATGACCCTTATCTATGCTTTGCTACTATTTTAAATATTTTTAATAAAAAACAGCAAATTATTAAAGGCATACATGCCAGTGCAATTATTGAAACAGAAAACACAATCGACCCAAGCACAAGTATTGGAGCAAATGTTTTCATCGGAAAGGAATGTAAAATTGGAAAAGAGGTTGTTATTCATCCAAATTGTACCATTGGAGATAATGTTACAATAAAAGATTATACCATTTTATATCCATCTGTTAACATATATCAAGATTGTTTGATTGGTAAAAACTGTATAGTACAATCTGGAGTAATAATTGGCGCAGATGGTTTTGGCTTTGCCTCAAATAGCGAAAATAAATTCGATAAAGTTGCTCAAATAGGTAATGTGATTATCGAAGATAATGTAGAAATTGGATCTAACACCACAATTGATAGAGCAACAATGGGGTCAACAATAATTAGAGAGGGAGTAAAATTAGATAATCTTATTCAAGTTGCACACAACGTAGAAATTGGTAAGAATACAATCATTGCTGCTCAAACAGGAATTGCAGGCTCAACAAAAATTGGCCAAAACTGCATGATTGGAGGGCAAGTTGGAATTGTTGGTCATTTACAAATTGGAGATAATGTAAAAATAGCCGCTCAATCTGGAATATCATCTAATATAAGCGACAACAATATTGTACAGGGCTCACCAGCTTTTTCAATATCAGATTATAAAAGGGCTTATGTTTATTTCAAAAAATTACCGCAACTTAATCTATTAGTCAATAAAATTGAAAAACAATTGAATACCTTATTAAGTAAATAAATGTCTTATCATCAAAAAACAATTACTTCACCATGTAGTATTTCAGGCTTAGGGTTACATACTGGCAAAAAGACTCATCTAACACTAAAACCAAGCCAAATAAATACTGGAGTTTGTTTTATTCGTACGGATCTAGAAGGAAGGCCTATGGTTGAAGCTAACTTGAGTAACTTTCATGAAACTCAACGTAATACACAGCTCAAAAAAGGACAAGCGACCATACAAACTACCGAACACCTGCTAGCAGCTGTAAAAGCCTTAGAAATTGACAATTTAGTAGTTGAAATTGATGGTCCGGAAGTCCCAATTTTAGATGGTAGCTCAAAATTATTTTTTGAAATTTTAAAAGAAACCGGAGTTGAAAAACAAAATGGATTTAAAGATATTTTTATCGTTAGAAAACCCTACTATTTTAAAGATGAAGAAACAGATAGTGAATATTTTTTAGAACCTTCAGATTGCTTTAAAGTTGAAGTTGAAATAGATTACAACTCAAAGGTTTTACCTAATTCAAGAGCTATTTTAGAATCTCTTGAAGATTTTGAAAGTGAAATTTCTGACTCTAGAACTTTTGTGTTTTTACATGAAATTGAACCCCTATTAAAGAAAGGACTTATTAAAGGCGGTAGTTTAGAAAACGCTGTAGTTTTTGTCGAAAACAAAAAAAAATCTGAGGAACTTATTAAAATAGCTGAGCTATTTGGCAGAGAAGAAATACATGTCAATGAAGACGGAATTTTAAATAACACCAAACTAAAGTATGACAATGAAGCTGCAAGGCACAAGCTTTTAGATGTAATAGGAGACATATCATTAACAAATTGTAATATATTTGGAAAGCTTAAAATAATTAAGCCTGGTCATAAATCAAATATCGCATTTGCAAAAAAAATTGTACATCTTATGAAAACAGAGCCACCTATTTACGATCCAAATAAAATGCCAGTAAAAGACATTCATGGCATAATGGATATGCTACCCCATAGACCACCGTTTTTACTCATTGATAAAATCATTGAATTAAGTGAACATCATGTTATTGGTGTGAAAAACGTAACGATAAACGAAGACTTTTTTAATGGTCATTTCCCAGGGTCTCCTGTAATGCCAGGCGTTTTACAAATTGAAGCCATGGCTCAAACTGGTGGCATTTTAATCCTTAACACCGTTCCAGACCCTGAAAACTATCTCACTTATTTCATGAAGATAGACAAGGTAAAATTCAAACAAAAGGTTTTGCCTGGTGATACAATTATTTTTGATTGTAGACTTTTAAGCCCTATTCGTCGAGGAATATGCCACATGTCAGGAAAAGGATACGTGGGTAATAAGTTAGTTATTGAAGGTGAACTAATGGCTCAAATCAAAAAAGTAAAATAATTCCTCATGTCATCAAAACTTACAAATATTCACCCTAAAGCAAAAATTGGGAATAATGTTATTGTAGAATCATTTACAACTATAGAAGAAGATGTCGAAGTTGGAAATAACTGTTGGATAGGGCCAAACGTTACTATAATGAAAGGTGCTAGATTAGGAAATAACTGTAAAGTATTTCCAGGTGCAGTAATTTCTGCTGTACCTCAAGATTTAAAATTTGGAGGTGAGGATAGTTTAGTTAAAATTGGAGACAATACTATTATCAGGGAAAATGCAACAATAAATCGTGGAACTAAATATAGCGGTTTAACTTCTATTGGTAAAAATTGTCTTATTATGGCTTATGTTCATGTTGCTCATGATTGCCATATTTCTGATCATGCAATTCTTGTAAATTCAGTTCAGCTTGGCGGACACGTTGAGATTGGTGAACATGCTATTATTGGTGGAGCTTCTGCCGTACATCAATTTGTAAAAATCGGAGAACATAGTATGATTTCAGGTGGTTCATTAGTAAGAAAAGATGTTCCTCCATTCATTAAAGTAGCTAGAGAACCCCTTGCTTTTATTGGGGTTAACAATATCGGATTAGAAAGAAGAGGTTTCTCAAAAGAAAAAATAGAAGAAATTCAACAATTATACAGACTCATATTTAAATCCTCATACAATAATGCTCAGGCCATTGAAAAAATAGATAATGAATATAACCAATCTCCAGAAAGAGATTCAATAATAAAGTTTATAAGAACTTCTGAAAGAGGAATTATAAAGGGACTAAAATAATTTTAATATGGCAACAACATCAGATTTTAGAAATGGATTGTGTATAAAACACAATAATGACTTATGGCAAATAGTAGAATTCCAGCATGTAAAACCTGGAAAAGGACCTGCATTTGTTAGAACAAAACTAAAAAATTTAACTAATGGTCGTCGACTAGATAATACCTTTACCGCAGGAGTAAAAATTGAAGTGGTTCGTATTGAAAATAGAAAACATCAATTTTTATACGCCGAAGGAGACATCTTTCATTTCATGAATACAGATAATTACGAGCAAATATTCGTGAATAAAAATCTAATTAACGCCCCAGACTTTTTAAAAGAAGGCGAAAATGCCGATATATTATTTCATGCAGAAGAAGAAAAAGTACTTGGATGCGAACTACCTGCCTCAGTAGTTTTAGAAGTCACCTACACAGAGCCAGGTGTTAAAGGCGATACTGCTACTAATTCATTAAAAGCGTCAACTGTAGAAACTGGTGCAGAGGTTAATGTCCCATTGTTCATCAACATTGGTGATAAAATTAAGATTGATACACGAACTGGTAGTTACTCCGAACGAGTAAAAAGTTAAATGCTTCAACCTTTTTACACAAAAGGATTAATAGAAGCTGGTTGTGATGAAGCCGGTAGAGGATGTTTAGCTGGTCCAGTAGTTGCATCAGCAGTAATTTTACCTAACTCATTCAAACATAAAATTGTAAACGATTCTAAAAAGTTAAGCTCAAAACAACGTTTAGAAGTAGAGCCGTATATTAAAGAGGAAGCAATCGAATGGTCAATAGGTGTTGTATCAGCAAAAGAAATCGATGAAATAAATATTTTAAACGCCTCTATCTTAGCCATGCATAGAGCAATTGACCAATTACAATCAAAAATCAACCTTCTCTTAATAGACGGTAATAAGTTCAAACAATACAAGACTGTAAAACACCATTGCATTATAAAAGGAGATTCAAAATACTCTTCAATAGCTGCAGCTTCTATTTTAGCTAAAAACCATAGAGATTGTCTCATGAATAAGCTGCATAAAACACACTCCATTTATGATTGGAAAAACAATAAAGGGTATCCAACAAAGAAGCACAGGCTTGCTATTTTAAAAAATGGCACAAGCAAATACCATAGAAAAAGTTTTAAGTTATTACCTACTCAAATAGAAATTGAATTTTAATTAAATTTGATTTCATTTTCTAAAACAATTATGAATCAAAATAAAAACATAGTCTCAATTGTATTAATCCTATTACTTGGTGTTTTGTTTTATCTCATGTATCAGAAATATGAAGATTTAAATCAAACAGAAAGAGATGCTATACTAGCAATACCTATTAATGCAGCCATAATTGTAGAAAACGATGATTGGAATTTAACATTCAATAAAATAAATAAATCAACAATTTGGAATGAATTAGTTAAAAATACAAATTTGGAACTAATAGAAGCTTCTATTGACAGTCTTCAACTAAATTTTTCCAAAAATGAAGATTTAAACCGTTTTTTTAACTCCCAAAAACTCTATCTATCTATTCACCATTCTACTAGTCAGTATAATTATTTTGTATCTACTCTTTGTAATGAAGATGAAATGAATCTCATATTAGATGCAGACTCTATAATAGGAAAAACCAAGGAAAGATTATACGATGGAGTAAAAATCTATCAACTCACAAATGGTCTGAATCTGTGTAACCATAATGGAATGTTGTTTATGAGTGATTCAGAACTGCTAGTTGAAGATGGTATTCGTCAACTTAATAATACGGTGAGTTTACTAGACAACATCTCATTCAAAACTGTCCAAAATACAAAAAGCACTTTTTCCGTAGCTCATGTTTATGTCAATTACAAAACACTAGCAAAGCTCATAAATGAAAATTCAATGCTTTCTAGTTCACATGTAAAATGGATAAGTCGTTGGGCAAGTTGGACGGAATTAGATTTAGAAATCTCTAGTAATGATTTAACCTTTTCAGGTTTTACATTAGTAGAAGATTCATCTTCAAACTATCTTACTTCCTTATTTGGTCAAATTGAACAAAAAATTGAAATCAGTGAAGTAGCACCTAAAAATACTGTTACTGCCAATGCACTTGGCATAGAAAATATCAACTTATTTTACTCAAACTATAAAGAGTTTTTAGCTAAACACAATAACCTATATGAACATAATAAAGCTATTAATGAAATAAATACAACGTTTTCAGTTGACATAGAGTCCGTAGTAAACGGAATGGTAGAAAATGAAATGGGTAGTTTACAAACACAAGCTAGCTCTGGTAATCTAAATAATTACTTATTTTTTAAGACAAATAGAGAGACGATAGCCGCTTTAGAAAAGTTATCATCTGAAAAAGAAAACAGTAGTTTTAAAGAAAATTACAGAGGATTTTCTATAGCAAAAATCGACATAACAAATCTCTTCAGTAAGCTATACGGTTACTTGTTTAGCTCAGTTTATAATAACTATTACACTTGGGTTGAGGGATACTTAATTGTTTCAAACTCACCAGCTGAGTTAAAGACTTTTATTAATAACTTTCTCTCTGAAAAAGTACTTTCCAATAACCCGAGCTACATTAATTTAAGTGATAAAATCACTTCAAAATGCAACTATCTGCTTTATTATAATCCCTCTCTCTTAAATTGGCAAAAGCAGTTAAATAAAAAATTAGACACCATAATTAAAGTTGAAAATTGGTCAAATGTTAATGGGTTTATATATCAATTAAGCTCAAAGGATCAACTGTTTTATAATAATGCTGTTTTACATTATGAAGATAATATTCAAGAAGATAGTCAACTTGATTGGATAGTTGATCTAGAACATCAAATCATTAGTTCACCTCAAGTCGTTTATAATCATCAAAGTAAGACTAATAATATAATTGTTCAAGACGACTTAAAAAATATATTCCTTATAAACGAAAGTGGTAAAATACTATGGGAAAGAAAAATTGGTGGTAAGGTTTTAGATAATATTAACCAAATTGATGCATTCAAAAATGGAAAACTGCAATATATCTTTAACACTGAAGACAGTTTATATCTTGTTGATAGATTAGGAAGGAATGTTGAAAATTTTCCCATTTCACTATACTCAAAAGCTAAGCGAGGACATACATTAGTAGATTATGATAAAAATAGAAATTATAGAATTCTAATTCCTTCACAAGATGGCATGCTATACAACTATAATAAGTTTGGCGAGAAAGTTAAAGGGTGGGGTTTTGAAAAATTGCCTGAAAAAATAACCCACCAAGTTAAATATGCTAATATTTCTGGTAAAGACTATATTTATGTAATTGACCAAGTTGGAAATATTAATATAGTTGGTAGAAATGGTAAAAAAAGAGTAGATCTAGATACAATTCCAATTGTAAATTCATACTACATAGACTCTAAAACCGGTGATATTTATTCTTCCGATAGTGATGGTAATATTTGGTTAACTACACTCAACGGTAGTACGAGTAAAATCAAATCATCACAGATTAATGACTATATTTTTTATGCTACCCATTTCAATGACGACAATATGATGGACTTATTCATTTCAGACCTTGAAAAAATATATTGCTTTAATATGGAATCAAAAATTATGACTATTAAAGTCCCAACAGAGAAAATGATTAGAGCATTCACGTTTAAGGAAGATACTTACTTAGGGGTTTCCAGCAATGGGTATTGCCATATTTTTGACAGTGAAAATTCACTTGTAACAGATAAACCTTTGTTTGGCAATGGTGAATTTACATGTACTGATCTTGACAAAGACAACAAGCTAAACCTTATAGTAATCAATAATAATATATTGAACAACTACACAATAGAATAGTTTTATCACTTAAGAATACCAATAGATACTCTAGGCATAAATTGTTTTGCATTAGTAGTAGTAAGTCCCAGCTTTAGGGCTAGCTTTTTATCCTTTATGGGCACAAAAAAGTGACCTACAAGTCCAAAATTTGCTTTTAAATCTAATTGAAAATAATCTTCAGATTCAGTTAGAATTCCAATCTCCCCTCCTACTGCTAAATTATTTGAAATCAACCTTCCAGCACCAAACATCAATGAAACATCCACAAGAGATGCCGATAAAGCAGATGAAACAAAATACTTTTTCTCATTGTTTAAATAAAAATAAGATTGTGTAAGTATATCGACATAACCAATAGAAAAACCTGAATATATTTTCTTTTTGTTTTCAATTGCTTCATCAAATACATATAAAGTATTATCCTCAATAATTTTTATCAAGTGTTTAGCATATTTTGGGTTTGTCGCATAACCCGCTTTTTTCAACCCTTTAGCCCATGATTTGTAATCGTAAATAGAATATTCAAATAATTTTGAATACCTTTTTTTCAATAAAAATTTAGAGTGATCTTCGTATGATTCACTGACAGATGAATATTTTCTAAAACATTCATTTTTTGCATCATCATCATAATAAACTGTTTCACCTGACCAATCTGAATGACATTTTATACCAAAATGATTGTTGGACGCTTTAGTTAATTCGCTATTACCATTACCACTTTCAAGAATACCTTGAGCTAATGTGATGCTTGCAGGAATATTATATTTCCTCATTTGATTAATCGCCTCATCGCTATACATTTCAATGTACCTTTCTCGACTTATTTCTTGTGAAAAAACAACAGAGGTAATAAAGAAAAATATAATTAGTATTCGATTTTCCATCCTTTTGACTTTATACGTTCATTCATGCCGTTTATAGCTTGCAAACCTCCAGTGTGAATGGCAAGTATAGTAGTATTTTTTTCAAACTTATTTTGTTTGATCATGTCAAAAATACCATAAAACATTTTACCAGTATAAATAGGGTCCAATGGTACAGAAAATTGTTTTTTAAACTCATTTATAAAATCAATCAACTCTTTATTAATTTTAGCATATCCACCAAAATGATACTTACATTCAATCGACCAGTTTGATGAATTGACATATTGTGCTACTACTTCATTATTGAACTGACCATTTTTAAGTGATGAAAACCCTAGTGCTGTTTGATTAGGTTTAATAGCTTTCACAACACCTGCCAATGTTCCTCCTGTTCCAACTGGAACACATACTAAGTCAAAGTTTATTTCATTTATCATTTCACTACAACCCTTAACTGCTAACTCGTTAGCCCCCCCCTCTGGAATGACATAGCTAGATGGATACTTTATTTGCCAATCATTATAATTTTTACTTCGATAAGACTGCCTGTCAATATATTGAAATTGCATACCAAAACGTTGAGCTAATTTTAAACTCGGATTCAACTGCTCCTTTTCCTCTCCCCTTATAATTCCTAAAGATTGAAAACCTAAATAATGACAAGCATAGGCAGTTGCTACAATATGATTTGAATATGCTCCGCCAAATGTTAGTATAGATTTTTTATTTAATCGTTTTGCTTCAAGAAGGTTATATTTTAACTTCCACAATTTATTACCAGAACAATACCTATTATTTAAATCTTCTCTTTGAATTAATAATCTAATGTTATTTTCAGTCAATGAATCATAAAAAACTTCTTTAACCCCTTGTGTTTTTGAATCAAAAATCATCATCGAATATAAGTAATGATTGTTGTATTTTTGTACTTCATTATAATTTAATGGAAAAATTCTCGAATCAGAATAAATTATTAAAGGAAGATTTTTACACAAGTAGTGAAGGATATATCATTTTCACTGAAAAATATCATTTGAAAAGAGGATATTGTTGTAGAAATGGATGCAAGCATTGCCCTTACGGTTACATAAAAAAAACCGATTCAATATCAAAACCTAAACAAAGATGAGTAGTTTAAAAAACAGTATTTTAGAAGGAATTCCAAAAGAAATTCCTAGTGTTCAAGATTATGATAGCTCAATAAATCATGCTCCAAAACGAAAAGACATTTTAAATACTGAAGAAAAAAAATTAGCCATTGAAAATGCACTAAGATACTTTCCCAAACATCAGCATGCCATTCTAGCAGATGAATTTGCTAATGAATTAAAGGACTACGGAAGAATCTACATGTATAGATATCGTCCAAATATTGAAATCAAAGCAAGAAGCATCAATGACTACCCAGGAAACTCCATGCAGGCAAAAGCTATTATGTTAATGATTCAAAACAATTTAGACTATGCCGTTGCTCAACATCCACATGAACTTATCACATATGGTGGTAATGGTGGTGTTTTTCAAAACTGGGCTCAATATAGACTTTGTATGAAATATTTATCTGAGATGACGGATGAACAAACATTAATCATGAATTCTGGTCACCCACTTGGACTATTTCCATCACATAAAGATGCACCACGTGTTGTTGTCAGTAATGGGATGATGATTCCTAATTACTCAAAACCAGACGATTGGGAAAAGTTTAATGCCTTAGGTGTAACTCAATTTGGGCAAATGACTGCTGGATCATACATGTACATCGGACCTCAAGGTATTGTTCACGGAACCACTATTACCATATTAAACGCTGGAAGGAAAATAAGTGATGATGGATTGAGCGGTAAAATCTTCTTAACGGCAGGACTTGGTGGAATGAGTGGTGCTCAACCAAAAGCAGGTAATATTGCTGGTTGTATAACTGTTGTTGCAGAAGTTAATTCCAAAGCTATACACACTAGACATTCACAAGGATGGGTGGATGTGGTATTTGATAACATCAACGACTTGTGTCAACGAGTTAAATTAGCCAAAGAAAATAAAGAAATTATATCCATTGCTTATCATGGAAATGTGGTTGAAGTTTGGGAAGCTTTTTTGGAGGAAGATATTTACGTAGATTTAGGTTCAGATCAAACCTCATTACACAATCCTTGGGCTGGCGGTTACTACCCATTAGGCCTAAGTGTTGAAGAATCTAACACTTTAATGTCAGAGAATCCTGAAGAATTTAAAATTAAAGTACAGGAAACACTAAAACGTCATGCCAAAGCCGTAAACCTTCACGCTGAAAAAGGCACATACTTCTTTGACTATGGTAATGCCTTTCTGTTAGAGTCTTCACGAGCTGGAGCAGATATTATGGCTAATGACGGAATTCAATTTAAATACCCATCATATGTTCAAGATATTATGGGACCTATGTGTTTTGACTATGGCTTTGGACCATTTCGTTGGGTTTGTGCCAGTGGAAAAGAAAGTGACCTTCAGATTACAGATAAGATTGCATGTGAAGTTTTAGAGGAGATAAAACAAACAGCTCCAAAAGAAATTCAGCAGCAATTGGCAGACAATATTCACTGGATTAAAAGTGCACAAGAAAATAAACTTGTTGTAGGCTCACAGGCTAGAATTTTATATGCTGATTCTGAGGGAAGAATTAAAATTGCAAAAGCCTTTAATGACGCCATCAAAAGCGGTAAAATTGAACCAATTATACTAGGAAGAGACCATCATGATGTTTCTGGGACAGATTCACCATACAGAGAAACTTCAAATATTTACGATGGTTCTTCATTCACCGCTGACATGGCAATTCAGAATGTTATAGGTGATAGTTTTAGAGGTGCTACCTGGGTTTCCATTCATAATGGTGGCGGCGTAGGATGGGGTGAAGTTATTAATGGGGGATTTGGGATGCTCATTGATGGTAGTCAGGAAAGTGAAAACAAGCTAGAATCAATGTTACATTGGGACGTAAACAATGGTATTGCCAGAAGAAATTGGGCAAGAAACAAAGAAGCTATTTTTGCTATCAAACGAGAAATGGAAAGAACACCACAACTTAAGGTCACTCTACCAAACTTGGTTGACGAAGGGATTCTCAACACACTAAAACTATAACTAGTAAATTTGAAAACTTCGAGTATCAATAGAATTTATTGATCTATATTTCAATAGGAAAACTATTAACGAAATTAAAAGTTAACTCCCAAAAAAACATTTATGTAGAGTTGATCATTTTTAGAGTCAGGATTATCCTCAAAGTCATTTACACCAAAAGTTTTAGTTTTTGATGAAATATTTTTAAGATGATACCCTCCAGTGATATCTAAACAGAAATCTCCGTAAATCTTAAATTGAAAGCCAGCTCCTATACCCCTACCAATGACAGAGTGTTTTTTATCGTAGCCATTTTTTTCATCCACTACATCAGTGAAAGACTCAAGATAGCTTGTATATGTACCAAAAAGATTAATATAAACTCCCATTGGAGCATCCCAAGTAAAGTAATATCTTAACTCAGGCACAGCCATGTAGCCTGAATACTGATAAGCATCTAAATCGAAAAAACTTTGACCCTCATACTCACGTATTTCTGACTTTTCTTGATCAGATAATAGTGAAGCTGTTAATTTATAAGAAAATTGAGCAACATTTTTACTGTAACCGGGATCTAGCATTCTTTCAAATGCCAATGAATAGCCTGATATCTTAGCGAAAGGTTGATACAAACTTGTACCCAAGACATTTTCAGAAACTTTGAACGTTTGAGAAAAACCCATAAAGGGTAACAGTAGTATCACACACAATTGTAAGTTCTTTAACATAGCACAAATATCAAATTATTTTACTGAGTAAAAAAATATAGTGTATAAAATATTACTTATTCAAACTATACAGAATTTCTTTTTTATAATCAATTTCAAAAAGAATTACTAGAGTTATTTCTTTTTGTATTAAATTTGTTTTTATTTTAAAAAATATGGCTAAAAAGTTTACCAAAAAAACCTATTTGAGATGGTATAGAGAAATGTTGCTTTGGCGAAAATTAGAAGACAAGGCATCAGCTCTTTACATTCAACAAAAAATTAGAGGATTCTTACACCTCTACAATGGTCAAGAAGCAATACTTACTGGTTGTCGAGAAGCAATAGATCCCTCCAAAGATAAAATGATAACTGCATACCGAAATCATGTTCAGCCAATAGCTATGGGCGTTGAGCCTAAATATATCATGGCTGAACTTATGGGAAAAGTAACTGGCTGTTCAAAAGGAAACGGAGGTTCTATGCATATGTTTAGTAAAGAACACAACTTCTACGGTGGACACGGAATTGTAGGAGGTCAGATTCCATTAGGTGCAGGATTAGCTTTTGCCGATAAATACAATAACAGCGACGCTGTTACCCTCTGCTTCATGGGTGATGGTGCTGTTCGTCAAGGCTCTCTTCATGAAACATTTAATTTAGCTATGCTTTGGATGTTACCTGTTGTCTTCATAGTAGAAAATAACGGATATGCCATGGGAACCTCAGTAGAGCGAACTGCAAATCACTCTGACATTTGGAAGTTAGGCCTAGGCTACGAAATGCCAAGCAAACCAGTTGACGGCATGAACCCCGTAACAATGTATGAAGCTGTAAAAGAAGCTGTAGATAGAGCTAGAAAAGGTGGTGGACCAACCTTTTTAGAAGCCAAAACCTATCGATACAAAGGACATTCCATGTCGGATGCTCAGCAATACAGAACAAAAGATGAAGTTAGCGAATATCAAAAAATTGACCCAATAAATACCACTTTGGAAGTTATTAAAAAAAATAAATACGCTACAGAAAAAGAAATAGAAGCTATCAACCAAGAAGTAAAAGAAACGATTGCTGAAGCAGTTAAATTTGCTGAAGAGTCACCATTTCCAAGTAAACAAGACTTATACGATAGCGTTTACGAACAAGAAGATTATCCTTTTATTACAGAATAAATTATGGCAGAAGTTGTAAATATGCCCCGATTGAGCGACACCATGACAGAAGGTGTTGTAGCTAAATGGCACAAGAAAGTAGGCGATCAAGTTTCAGAGGGAGACCTGTTGGCAGAAATTGAAACGGATAAAGCCACAATGGAATTTGAAAGTTTTCAAGAAGGGTTTTTACTTCACATTGGTGTTGAAGAAGGATCAAAGGCCCCTGTCGATAGCATTCTTGCTATATTAGGTGAAAAAGATGAAGACATTAGCGAACTTCTCAAAGCTGAGTCCTCTGATAAAAAAGAAGAAGAACCTAAAAAAGAAGCTCCTAAAAAAGTTGTAGAACAACCTAAAATAGAAGAACAACCAAAGATTACAGAAAAGACGATTTCCGTTCAAGCTCCCTCCCAAAGTTCGTCAATGCAAGAATCAAATGGCAAATCTTCCGCTTCACCTCTAGCAAAGAAATTAGCTAAGGAAAGAAACATCAATTTATCATTAGTTAGTGGCACAGGAGATAATGGCAGAATAGTAAAACGTGATGTTGATAACTTTATGGGCGGAAACTCTAAGCCTTCCATTGAAAGGTATTCAGAAGTTGAAGTTTCTCAAATGAGAAAAGTAATTGCTCAGCGACTTGGAGAAAGTAAATTTTCTGCACCACACTTTTATCTTACGACTGAGATAAATATGGACAAAACTATTGAAGCTAGACAAGCGATTAATTCTGTTTCACCAGTTAAAATATCTTTTAACGACATGATTGTAAAAGCATGTTCAATGGCCTTACAAGAGCACCCACAGGTCAACTCCAGCTGGCTAGGTGAAAAGATAAGATATAACGAACACATTCATATTGGTGTAGCCATGGCGGTTGAAGATGGTCTTTTAGTACCAGTTGTTCGATTTGCAAATAACAAACGACTTTCAGAAATTTCTAGCGAGGTAAAGGAGTATGGTGTAAAAGCAAAAGCCAAAAAATTACAACCGGAAGATTGGCAGGGTAACACATTCACTATATCTAATCTTGGAATGTTTGATATTGAAGAGTTCACAGCTATAATAAACCCTCCAGACGCTTGTATTCTAGCAGTAGGTGGCATTATAGAAAAGCCAATTGTCAAAAATGGTGAAATAGTAATCGGAAATACATTGAAGGTTACCTTATCTTGTGATCATAGAGTGGTTGACGGAGTAGTTGGCTCTAAATTCTTAGCCACACTAAAAAGTTATTTAGAAAATCCGGTACTTTTTATGGGGTCTAATTCAATCTAATTCATTACTCGACAATTTTAATGACAGCCCTATCACAGTTGATAGGGCTTTTTTTTATCTTTATTGCATGCAACAGCTTCTCAGTTCAATAGAATATTTAAAAGGTGTCGGCCCAAAAAGAGCCGAACTTTTTAGAAGCGAATTAGCCATTCATACCTTCCAAGATTTATTGTACATATTTCCATTTCGATACATCGATAAAACAAAGTTTTTCAATACTTCTGAAGTAGTTAGTGATTTACCACATGTTCAACTTATTGGAAAAATATCCAATATTAAAGAAATAGGGGGTAAAAAAAGCAAACGATTAACGGCATTATTTCAAGATCAACAAGGCACAATAGAACTCGTTTGGTTTAAAGGAATAAAATGGGTCAAGGATAGTGTTCAACTAAATACGAAGTATGTCATTTTCGGAAAACCCAGTCTTTTCAATGGTAAAATAAATATTGTTCATCCAGAAATAGAGTTATTTTCAGAAAATAATAAAAATAATCATTCAGCACTACAACCTGTCTACCCTTCCAGCGAACAACTAAAAAACAAAGGTGTAAGTAATAAAGCTTTCGGAAAACTAACTAAAACTTTACTTATCAGTATTAAAGGTGAACTAATCGAAAATATATCAACTAATCTGATTAAAAAATTAAACCTTATCCCTAGACACGAAGCTTTCGAAAATATTCACTTTCCAAAAGATAGTCAAATCCTACAACGAGCACAGTATCGGCTAAAATTTGAAGAGCTTTTTTTTATTCAACTACAGCTCATAAGAATGAAAATAGTTCGTCAAAAAAAACTACAGGGATTTCCACTAAAAACTATCGGACAAAATTTTAATGATTTCTTTCATAACCACTTACCATTTGAATTGACCAATGCTCAAAAACGAGTTCTCAAAGAAATTAGACACGATTGTGCCAAACCTTCTCAAATGAATCGATTACTTCAAGGTGATGTAGGTAGTGGGAAAACACTAGTAGCTTTAATGTGTAAGTTAATGGCCATAGATAATGGTTTTCAAACTTGTATAATGGCACCAACAGAAATATTAGCTCAACAGCATTTTGAAACTATTTCTAATTTTTTGAAAAATTTGCCAATCAATATTGCATTACTTACAGGATCCGTCAAAAAATCACAAAGAAATATAATTCATGAAGAGTTAGAAAACGGTAAAACAAATATCTTAATAGGCACTCATGCTCTACTGGAAGATAAAGTTCAGTTTGAAAATTTAGGTTTTGTAGTCATAGACGAACAACATCGGTTTGGTGTTGCTCAGAGAGCAAAAATGTGGCAAAAAAATACTAAACCACCCCATGTACTAGTAATGACAGCCACACCAATTCCCAGAACTCTTGCTATGACACTCTATGGTGATTTAGATGTTTCGGTAATTGATGAACTTCCTCCAGGAAGAAAGGAAATCAAAACCATCTGGAAATCTGAATCTAGTAGACTAAACATGTTAGGATTTGTTCAAGATGAAATACATAAAGGCAGACAAGCTTATATTGTATATCCACTTATCAACGAAAGTGAAACGATGGATTATAAAGATTTAATGGATGGTTATGAAAGTATATGTAGAGCATTCCAAAATCATAATGTCAGCATCGTTCATGGCCAAATGAAATCAGAAGATAAAGAGTTTGAAATGAACAGGTTTGCTAAAGGTGAAACTCAAATAATGGTTGCAACAACAGTTATTGAGGTTGGCGTAAATGTTCCAAACGCAAGTATAATGGTAATTGAAAGTGCCGAACGATTTGGGCTATCACAACTACATCAGTTAAGAGGAAGAGTTGGTCGAGGTGCCGAACAGTCCTATTGTATTTTGATGAGTGGACAAAAAATTAGTACAGAAGGACAAGAACGACTAAAAACAATGGTCAAAACAAGTGACGGATTTGAAATTGCTGAAGTTGATTTAAAACTCAGAGGGCCAGGTAATCTAATGGGAACGCAGCAAAGTGGTATGATTGATTTAAAAATTGCAGACTTAGTAAAAGATAATGCCATCCTTAGCTATGCCAGACAATTAGCTTTGGAAGTGTTAAGTGAAGATCCAAAATTAGAACTACCAAAAAACAAACCTATCAAAAATTACTATAAGGAGATCAGTCGAAATAAAATAGAATGGAGCAGAATATCCTAAATTTCATCCTCAAATCACCTGATTCTTTTTCTTACTTTTGCTCAATTAAATAATATTAAATGAAGATTTCATACAACTGGCTAAAGGACTATATAAATATTGATCTTGATCCTAAACAAGTGGCGACTTATCTCACCGATATAGGATTAGAAGTCGAAGGAATTGAAGAAGTTGAAAGTATTAAAGGAGGATTAAAGGGAGTTATCATTGGTGAGGTGAAAACAAAATCTAAACACCCAAACGCCGATAGATTAAACCTTACCACAGTTGATATCGGAAAAGAAAATTTATTACACATCGTTTGTGGTGCTCCAAATGTTCAAGTTGGTCAAAAAGTGCCAGTTGCAACAATCGGCACAACCTTATTCATTGATGAAAAACCTCTAAAAATTAAAAAAGGTAAAATTCGAGGTGAAGTTTCTGAGGGAATGATCTGTGCAGAAGATGAACTTGGTTTAGGCTCAAGCCATGAAGGCATAATGGTATTAGATTCAAATGCAGAAAATGGTCAACTAGCTAGTGATTACTTCAAGATTGAAACTGATGTTGTGTTTGAAATTGGATTAACACCAAATCGTTCAGATGCTATGTCACACATAGGTGTTGCCAGAGATTTAGCAACAGTATTAAAGCATAACAATATAGATTGTCAAGTTAAATTCCCAGATATTAATACTTTCAAAGAAGGAAATGAAAAAGGGATGTCCATTCATATTGAAGATATCAATGCTTGCCCTAGGTATGCGGGGGTATGTATAGAAAACGTTACAATTCAAGAGTCACCCAAATGGCTAAAGAAAAAATTACAAAGTATAGGTTTAACTCCTATTAATAATGTTGTAGATATTACTAATTACGTTCTTCATGAGACAGGTCAACCTTTACACGCCTTTGATAGTTCAAAAATTAAAAATAAAACGGTTAAGGTTCAACAACTCAAAGATAAAACAGCCTTTGTTACTCTAGACGATCAAAAACGCGAACTATCAGATCAAGACTTAATGATTTGTAATGGAGAAAATGACCCAATGTGTATTGCTGGAGTATTTGGAGGTTCAAAATCTGGCGTTACAACGTATACTAAAAATATATTTCTTGAAAGTGCATACTTTAACCCTGTTAGTGTTCGAAAAACAGCTAAGCGACATGCCTTAAGTACAGATGCTTCTTTTCGTTTTGAAAGAGGGGTTGACCCAAACTTAGTAATCTATGCATTGAAACGAGCTAGTTTAATGATAGAAGAATATTGTAATGGAACAATCTCATCTAAAATTACAGATATATACCCCAATAAAATAGAACACAAAGCGGTAAAAATTAGTTATCAAAAAATAGACTCTATTATTGGACAAAAAATTGATAGAGAAGTTATGGCAAGTATTTTAAGAGATTTAGATATTGAAATAACAAGTTCTGATGATACGTCTTTACTTTTAAGTGTTCCCCCCTACAGAATTGATGTGACAAGAGATGTTGATGTAATAGAAGAAATATTAAGAATTTATGGCTACAATGCTATAAGAATGCCAAAAAATCTAACCTCTTCAATTTCTTACTCTGAAAAAAATTCACCCTTCAAACTTGAGAATATAATTGCTGATATGTTGTCTTCTAATGGCTTCAGTGAATGTAAAAACAACTCACTTACAAAAGGTGAATTTGTAGAGTTGATCAAAGAATTAGAAGTTTCTGAAAATGTTAACCTATTAAATCCACTAAGTCAAGATTTAAATGCCTTAAGACAGACTTTATTATTTTCTGGTCTTGAAAATCTAGCCTATAATGTTAATCGCAAACAAACCAATTTGAGCTTTTATGAATTTGGGAAAACATATCGATTGACTGATGAAAAATTTTTTGAAAAAAATAATCTAGCTATTTATGCTTGTGGCAATACCACTTCGGAGATTTGGGAAAATTCTAATAAACAAAAAGACTTTTATTGGTTAAAAACGCAAGTTGAGGTTGTTTTAAATCGACTGGGCATCACAAATTATAAAGGGAAATCCGTAGATTTATCATATCTCAGCGATGCCTTTTGTTTCATTTTAAAAAAACAGCCCCTAGTTTATTTTGGAGAAGTAAACCAATCTATTCTTGAAAAAATTGGCATCAAAATTCCTGTTTATTATGCTCAATTTGATTGGGACTTATTAGTAAAACTAGCTAGATCAAATAAAACCAAAGCTCAAGAAACAAATAAATTCCCTACTGTAAGAAGAGATTTAGCATTATTATTAGATAATGATGTAGCGTTTTCTTCACTCAAAACTATCGCACATCAAACGGAAAATACTTTATTGAAATCAGTGAATTTGTTTGATGAATACTCAGGTAAAAATTTACCAACTGGCAAAAAATCGTATGCACTTAGTTTCTCATTAGAGAGTATTGAAAAAACACTAACTGATAAGGAGATTGATAAAGTGATGAAAAAACTCATCAAAGCATTTGAACTTAAAGTAGGTGCTGAAGTGAGAATGTAATTTCTATTTATTATATTTGACAGCAACTAATTAAAAAGTAAATACTTAGTAAAAATGAAAAAAATTGCCCTATTGCTCGTCGGTTTGTTTTTTGGACTCCTTTCAAATGCACAAGAAAGTGTTATTAAAGTAAGTGGTTTAGACGCAGCCTTTGGAATGTATGAAGTTTCGTATGAAAGAACTTTCAACGAAGGGATGAATACTATTAAACCGTCTGGAAAAACAAGAAAACAAGTAAAATGGCCTAATATTCTTACAAAAGGGTCTTTACAAATTTCGGCAGCCTACTTTTCATCAAAACACGATCAGGTATTTGGAAATGGTTTGACAGCTGTAATCGATACTAACTCTAACCATGATCCTGGTAATCTAGTTGCTGGTATTCAGGTCGTAGCAGATCCATTAGAACATTCAGTTTCAAGACAAACTACTACTACGGTAAACGGTTTTGGATTTGGATTCGAATATAGAAGTTACATCAAAACGTATAGACAACGCATAGGTGACCCGCCAAGAGGATGGTATGTCGCTCCATTTTTAAATATTCAAAGTACAACTATAGATTTTGATGACAATACACCTCTTGAAACTAATCAAGCAATGAACTATCTTATGTACCCAAGTTTGTATCAGGCAGAAGTCTTTGGAAGCTATCAAGGTCCATGGCTACAGACTGAAAACACCGATGCTTCAGCTGAAAATTTTGGTGAGCCTAACACAAATGGTGCTATTAATGATAATAAAAACCTAGGAAATACAACCCTTCAAAACAATGACCTAAGCTGGCATGATGTTTCATACAAGCACAATGAGTTTACTTTGATGGGGGGTATTGCTATCGGGCGTCAATGGATATTTTTTGATAAATTATCTTTAGACGTACAAATAGGACCTCAATACAAAGTAGTTAATAGGGGCGAAAGAGTATTCAATGGTAATGATAGTTGGAACTTAAACCAAAATGTAAACAACGTCAATACAATAGCTGCTGCAAATAATGTATCTCCTGACTATTATCTACAAACAAAATTCGGTGATGTTTACGCCTTTGATGGTACAGCTCCCGATTCTGATGTAGCAAATGGTTATTATGGTATAGTGGATGAAAATGGAGACAACATAATCATCAATGGTAAAGGTGATGAATCATTGAAGTTTACTTCTGGATTTTACAGAGATTTACCTGGACTAACTGATTTTGCTAAAATAGATACCTACAGAATTAAAATTAGAATAGGTTACGCATTCTAATACTTAGTATTTTAAAAAAACACTTAATTATAACATTTATGAACTTTAAACATCTCGCATTTTTTGTATTTATTACAATTGGTTTATCATCGTGTATGGATTGTATGGATTGCCAAACAAGCACTGATATCAATTTAACTATAGAATACTGGTCAAATGACTCTGTATATGTACTTGACTCTTCTTCGGTCTATACTTATAGTGGTCCAGGCTACATTGTTGATGATTTACCTAATGCTTTATATTCTGACTTAGCTCTATACTTAAGTCCAGTCTCCGTTTCTGAAAAATGTGGTGACGAATTAAAAGATATTAAAAACTCCTCTTTTAATTACGATTTTGTAGTGGGTGACTCGTCTTCACTATTCAAATATTCCTGGACAGAAAACTGGGATTGTAAATAAAAAAAAACACATCCCCGTTATGGTGATGTGTTTGACGTATATCTTAAAGATAATTTCTATTTAAAATCTGAGGCAAAGTCAGTCCTCACACCATCTTTAAAGGCAATAATAAAAGCGTTTTTATATCCGTTTTCATAAACTTTAGAAAGATACGATTCTGCCTTTGTGTAATTGCCATAGTTACCACAAATAAAGGAGTAAAAATCATTCCCTAGTGGTATTGTCAATAAGTCTTCATGTAAGTAAATATCTATTGGCATGTTATATTCACTAAAATCGCCAAGTGCTACTCTAAATACAGCACCTTCAAGAAAAGATAGGTCAACATTATTATTTTTCATACCAGTCTTAACGTACTGCTTATAGATTTCTGTTAATTCATTTTTATACTTTTCGTGTAATTTGTGTACTTTTTTAGCACTTTTTTCATCCTCCAACTCATTATGAATTGCAATCTGATTTTGATAAGCTAATAAGTAGTATTTATCGAGAGAATTACATTCTTCTAATAAATCTATAGCTTTTTCGCTGTTTCCCATTCCATGCTGAATGACTGCAATATTATAGGCCCAATCTCGTTCTTCGTAAACTTGTTTTGACAAAGACTCAATAATAGGTAAAACTTTCTTTTTATCTCTTTTTTCTGGGCTTCTAAAGTATGACATTGCTAAGTTGGCATTGACATAACTTAGGGTCAATTGTGATACTTTAGCTTGATTAAACTTTTTTACTGAGGATTTAAACGCTTTTATAGCTAATGGAAATTCGCCTGAATTAAATAATACGACACCTTGATCATAATACTCTTGACCTTCTCTCAGTTTTTTTCTTAATCTATCATCAAAGGCAGTAATAGACTCATTTTTAAGAACAGATTTACTATCGCCTTTAGCTTTTAATAACATTGGGTCAATATTAATCCCTTTTGGTGGTAATTCGAGAATTTCTGGCTCTTGAGCCTTTCCTGAGTTTTTAGCTCTTTCTTTTTTCTTAGCTAATGCCAACTGCTCTTTTCGTTGTTTCTCCGCTAAGGCATCTTGTGCAAATTTTAACTTTTGAAGGGTTTTATCAGCTTTTTTACTTTGGTTCATTTTCTGATATACAGCAGCTAAATTACCGTATGCCTTGAAAAAGTTTTTGTCCATTTTAATAACGGCTTCTAAAAGTTCAGCAGACTTTGCTTCGCTGTTATTTAAGTAATTCAAAATGGCTAAATTATAAATCCAATCCTTTTCTTTTTCAATGGATTTAGTAACTAAGTCAAGGTATCTGACAACCTTTTTTCGGTTTCTTTCTTCTTCACTAAGTTGATGAGCAACAGCTAACTGTATATTTGGAAAATTCAATGCATCGTCATTGAACTTCACTCTTTTATAATTTTTGAATGCTGTTTTAAAGGCTTGAATAGCCTGAGGTGGATCAGATTGTTGAAGAAACTGAACGCCTTCAGCATAAGCATTCTCAGCTAACTTCAATTGTTCTAAGGCCCTGTCGTTTAACCCCTTAGACTTGGCGTAATCCGTAATTTTATTAACATCAGAAACGATAATCAAATCATTAACACCAATTGAGACTACAGCCTGGTTGTCATCCGAATTAAGGGTAAGGGCTTTAGAATTATTAAAGGATAATAATATTGTTAACGTTAAAAGAATTATTTTTTTCATTGAGATTTCTAATCAAATTTAGTCTGTACGAAGGTAATAAATTTTAAAAACAAATTTTAATGCTTAACTATCTTGTAAAATAAATAACCATTTGTATTATGTAAGTTTAATATATATACTCCTTTTGGAAGTTCAGAAGTGTTTAGTCGCCATGAATTATGGTTAGTACCAGACTGCAATACTCTTCCTCTGTAGTCACTAATATTCCAACTTGTATTTTGTTCTGAATTGGTTTCAACATTTATTTCGTTAATAAACGGATTGGGATAAATATCTACAGCGTTTCCTTGCCAGTTGTTATCTCCCAATATTTCTATATAATAATTACTTGACTGTCCCTTACATTCTAAACTATCGGTAACAATTACAAAATAATTACCAGGTGATTCGGCATAATATATTGGATTTGTAGCCTCTGAAACAGGACTATTATCGAAATACCATTGATAGAAATAGGGCGGTATTCCCATAGAAGGATTTTCTGAAGTTGGTTCTTGAACCACTAAATTTCCATTTTCATAATCAATTATAGGGTAAATGGTATTTCCTTCTGAAATTGATAAATTTTCAATGAGATAGCACCCATTGGCATCTATCAATTTAATGGCATACTGACCTGCACATAAATCTTCAAAAATAGAATTAGTATCTAAACTATTCATGTTTACAAAAACATAAGGCAAAGTACCCCCTGAAGTTGAGTCTATTGTGATGATACCATCACAATTTCCATAACAGCTCACATCCTCTTTGAGTAAAGTAACGTTCAATTCTTCCTTGTCAACAAAATCAAAAAACTCAGAATGAGTACATACACCACTGCCATCAGGAAATAAATATTGAAATGTAATTTCATGTAATCCTTCTCCCATATTTGAAACTATATTAGAAGATGGTTGAATATTATCAACCTCAAACCAAGGAGAAACTTGATCACTACTTAAGGTGTTCACTTGTACTAAACCATCATTATTACCGGCACATGAAATATCATAGATAGTATAGTCATAATCTACCGTTATTGAAGGAATATTTATATCAAATTCAGTAATACAATTAAACCCATCTTTAACATTCAATGTGTAGAATGTAGTATCCAGATTAATAAATTCTCCAGAGTTTAAGAAATTAGTACTATCAAACTGATCAATTGAATAGGAGTAAGTGTTACTAAAACTTCCAAACGCTTGCACATTAAAAGCAGGTGTATCAGACTGCAAGGATACAACATCAATAAAAGGACTGGCACATATCACAGAATCAAATACTAATTGAATAGTAATAGGTGTAATCTCTGGGATAGTAACATTGATAGAGTCAATACAATTCATTTCATCTTTAACGAAGATGATATATTCACTCATAGGCGATAAGTCCTCAAAGAGGAAGGTTTGACTTTGAATAAAATCAGAGGTATCTCCAATTGAGAAGAAATAATTACCACTACCATTGTTAGCTGTAGCATATATTTGTGCTGTACCATCAACTTGACATGAGTCACTAATGACGGCTGGGTAGTTTGGATTGATAAAATTAACGGTATCGACAGTTAGACACGGAATATTTGGCACAACAATAGAATCTATCTTCTCACAACCTAAATTATCTAACACTTTGAAGGCATAAGATGTATCACCACACATTTCATCAAATAAAGTATTTAATTGATATGATTGATTATTAATTCCATACTGGTATGGCGAAATTCCTCCCGAAGCCGATAAATTGACTGATGCATCACAGGAGTAACAACATATTGGCGAATTAACTAAATCTAGAGTCATAAGTATTTCATCAGATGAAGTACACTCTACTGAAATAGTATCTGAAACACAACCTAGTGTATCTTTCACATAGAATTCATATTCCGTGCTACCAACTAATTGCTCTATTGGTAAAGAGTAAAAAGTATCAGGACTACTCACCATAAAATATCTGTAGGGTAAAGTTCCACCTATCGCATCAATAGAAATTGAACCGGTAGAATCTCCATAACACAAGGCACAATATCCTAAAGAATCTGAAAGTGTATAGTTACTAATAAATATATTTTGACTTGGCTGTGTAATGACAACTTCCTGTGTTATTTCACAGCCAATACTGTCAATCACCGAAACAATAAAAGTATCCGCGAGCAAATCAATTATAATATTTGTATCATATACTGCTCCATTTATTCTATACTCGTATGGTGGCACCCCTCCAGATGCTGACAAACCTATTTGACCATCATTGTTACCAAAACAACTAACGTCAAACGTTAATGTATCTACAACTGATAATTGTAATATTGGAGGTTCATTTATGACAAAATTGGTATCTACGGCACATTGATTTGAATCGATTATTTCAATTTGATAATTGCCAACAGTAAGGGCCGTTGACAAAATCGTAGAATCTGAATTGATTAGATAGTTGAATGGTGGGGTTCCTCCTCCCAAAATATACTCAATCATACCAGTGCTATCTCCATGACAGATAATATCTGATAAGATCAAACTATCGATATAAAGTGAATCTGGTTGAGAAATATTTATAGAGTATGGTTGAATACACCCCAATGCATCAATCACATCAAATTCATAGGTGTTGGCAAATAAATTTTGAAATAAAAAAGGATGTTGAAAAGTTTGAATAGAATCACTAAAGTCATAGGTGTAAGGGGCCATACCTCCAGAAACATGAGGCATGAATTGACCATCATTAAAGCCATAACAACTGACATCAAAATGAAAGCCTAAGCTATCAGAAACTTGTATGAGTTCATTTTCTTCTATTATAATTTGTTCAGCACTGCTACAACCCAAATCATCGGTTACTACTAATTCATACGTTCCTGCTGATAGATTATAAAAATTAGCTGAATCTTGCTGAGCAATGGTATCTGTTTCTTTTATTAAAACATAAGAACATGGAAAGACTCCATTTATGACCTGGCTAAAAATAAAACCCGTTGTATCCCCATAGCATTGTAGGGTATCTGAATGATTTAAAATTTCTAAGTCAATAATGACTGTATTATTTATGCTAAATGTTGCAGTATCAAAACATAAATTATTATCCTCTACTTTTAAAGTGTAGGTCGTATCCGATAAGAAATCTAAGGTAAATTGATTATTATTATCTAAGGCAACCGGAATAACTTGATCATTTAATGTAAAAATAAAAGGTGGAGCAATACTAGTAGAAATTTCAAAAATAGCACTACCATATAATGTTTGACAGTCAATAGGTTGAATAGAAACTTCATTCAAATCTGGCGAAAGAGGGTTAGTTATAATTTCTGTGGTTGTTTGACCCGTGCATCCGTGAATATCGGTAGCAACTATTGTATAAGATCCTAAATCTAAACCTGTAAAGACATGGGGGTAATTAAACATAACATCATTTAAAAGCCCAATGGTATAAGAAGGCACTCCACCTGTAATGTCTATACTTACTTGCCCTAGGCCTAGTCCGTTACACAGTACGTCTTGGTGAAAGGCAATATCTTCCTGTAAAACAAGTTGTGGATTTTGATGTATAGTGAATTGGACATAATCAGCACAAGCCTCTGAATCAACAATATTAATTTGATAATCCCCATATGATAAATTTGAAAATAATGTATCGGATTGAGAATATAGCAGAGTATCATTTCTGTATATGAAATAAGTAGAAGGTGGTGTTTCATCTACTGCTGATACTATGGCTATACCATTTGTATCTCCATAGCACAATAGGGTATCTGTATAACTGTCTAAAAGGAAATCAAATGTTGACTGACTACCGATAAAAAACTCAACAGAATCAATACATAAATTTGCATCTATTACTTGAAGATGAAAGGTGTCTGATTGTAAATTAGTCAAGTTAAAACTACCATTATTTGTAACATTGACATTGATACTGGAGTCATTTAATTCAAAATCATAAGTAGGTGTTCCTCCAAAAACTTCAAAAATTCCAGTTCCAAAAGCTAATTGACAACTTGGATCAACAGTGCTTAGTGTATTTAAAACTAAGGGCTGTGGTGAAGAAATTTCTATACTATCTGTTTGATTGATACATCCTATACTATCCGTCACTTGAAATGTATAAAAACCTGTAGCCAGACTATCGAATAAATGAGGATAGTCAAATTGAACTACCCCTGCTAAAACTGTTAATGTATATGGTGAAACACCTCCAGAAACGGACAAATCAATAACTCCTTCCATATCATCAAAACATAGATTATTTTGATGAGCTGCTATATTTTCACTTATTATTAGTTCTTGATTTTGAACAATCTCTAACTGTACTGTATCGGCACACAAGTAAAAATCGTTGACGATGACTTCATAAACCCCTACCGATAAATTACCAAAAAAATCTGAGCTTTGCTGGGTTAAAAGATTGTTGTTTTGAATCAATTGAAAGGTATATTCTGGAGTTCCTCCACTAGCTGATAGCTGAATAAATGCTGTAGAATCACCAAAACAAGAAATGGTATCTTCAAAAGAATCTAATGAAAAAACTAGCAATGGCGATTCAACAATTTCAAAGGTGTAAGAGAAATAACAATTATTGTCATCAACAACTTCTAATAAAAATGTACCTGGCGGTAAATTTTCAATTAAGTAAAATCCATCGGGGTTTGGGGTTTGACTAATTGCAATTGAGTCGAGAGTAATGGTGTAGGGTAAAATACCTCCCTCTAATTTGAAATAAATATGTCCAAATCCTTCACCATTACAGTAAATATTTTGAACATAAACTGAATCAAATCTTATTTGCTCAGGCTGTAGAATATTAACCTCTTGCTCAGTAGTACATTGCCATTGATCAATAAACTCTACAGTGTACTGACCTGCTGATAATCCAGCTATAGTATCTACTAATTGATTTGAAATACTATCTAATAAAACAGTATTGGTAGAGTCAGTTAAAACAAAATGTGCAGTGGATGAAGTGGAGTCCGCAAACATTATAATACTAGCATCTGAATCTCCAAAACACAATAGATCAGTATTTTGCAATTGTAAAACTGGATTTTGATAGTAATTTATTGTGAAATCAAAAAAACATGTTGCAATCTCCAAAATATAGTCCGATGTCTGTGTCGGAAAAATTTCAATAGTTGAAGAGCTCCCAATGACAACACTATTTTGACCTATTACCTGACGCCAATTTATGAGATAGCTGCTACTTTCAAATGGACTAATATCAATTTCTAAAGAACTATCCTGACTACAAAATGTGTAAGAGCTTTGAAGGTATTGTTCATTAGTATTGGCTTGCATAAGCTCAACATAATCAGAAATCATTATTACGTATACTGAATCAGAATAGGTAATACAATTATTCGAATCTGTTGCTTGTACTCTCACAAAAACATTCGTTGTATCAATAAGTAATTGCTGACCTGTTTCACCAAAAGTCCATGAGTAGTTGGTAAACCCACTATCTGCAATTAAAAAGCTATTATCATTACATACTTGAGTAAAATATAAATCTTCAATTACTGAGTAGGTTATTAGTGAGGTATCATTATTGAGAGTCAATCCAATTGAAGAACTACTGACTGTTATTGAAAAAGTGGTGTCAAATACTACTGAAGCATTGTTTGTAATTATGAGATTATAATCACCTGCCTCTAAGTTATATATCGAAGTATCTGTTGAAGTGAAACCGTTTGGACCAGACCAAGAAAAAACATAACTATTCAGAGATTGAATATTAAAATAAATTTCTCCTGAGTTAGTGCCCTGGCAAGTTTGAACAACATTGTAGGTATATAATTCTAATGGTGTGGTGAAAAAATGAGAAACGGACCAACCTTCCTCACAATCTGACAAGGAATTAGTTTTTACTTGAACTTCATAGTTAGTAATTGGTGATAATCCAGTAATTTGCTTATTAGGTAACATTTCAGCTAACCCATTATTGTAAGCCCCTGAGGCAACAACTGCTATCCAACTTGCTTGTCCGACTTCTCTATATCTAAATTTATAGCCATCTACTAATGAATTTATATTCCAATTGATGATAGCTTCAAATGGTAATAGGTTTGTAAACCATAGTGAGTCTGGTAACACTGGTGCAGGGTTAAGGTATACAGAATCAGAGTTTTGACAGCCTTCAGCATCTTTGATTGAATAATAGTAAAAACCATTTGTTAGAGAAGTAAATGTATTATTTGATGAGTAACCACTATTGTTAAATGAAAATTCATAAGGTTGGAGACCTCCTGATCCAACTAATTGTATTTGTCCATCGGTTTGACCAGCACAACTAGCATCGGTAAGATTAGAATTAACTATTAATTGGTCACATACTGTATCAATTAGGGTTAAGAAAATTTGTTGTTGCTCAGTAACTATAGATAATAAGTCACCATTTTCATCGACACTCCATAGGCGTAAAGTAGCAGTATAATCTCCTAAGGGAGCGGAGGGGTTAAACTGATTAAACTTTACTCTTACTGGTCGCATTCTAACCTCATCACAATTTAAAGTTTCACCAGTTTGATTACCCCAAAATCCAACAGCTTGACCGTTTGTATTTATGGTGTAGTCAATACTTTCCCAATTTGATTGTGCATTTTTGAACTCAATAATAAAATCATCTTGTTGTAAATCCTCATTAGCATGAGAAATTATAAACTCAGGTTTGAACTGAAGCTGACAACCTAAATTAGTTAACTTAATGTCACATTCCGTGTAGGAGTTATATCCAACTGGGTTGATATCAAATGGACTATATATTTCTAATATTGCTGTATCTATCTGACATGAATAGGATGTAAAAATATAGGAGGCTGAATCAGTACATTCTTGAATAACGTCGGTTACATATACCCAACATTCTTGATTTAAATTTAAGAAGCTGAGTGTAGTGTCGTTTAATTGCTCACCACCGGGCAAAAATCCACCGCTTGAATTGAGCCATTCGTAAGTATAAACCCCAGAGCCGCCTGTAACCTCAGCATATAATTGTCCCCCATTGAAAGAGCCAGGACAAAAAGGTTCAGATACTATTTGTAAATTGATTTGAATACACTGTGAATAAGAAAGTATACTGAAAAATATTGCAAAAACAGACAGGCATATTCTCATAACAGATAGGCTTAAATTAAAACAAAGATACTAGAAAAAGAATACTTTATTAAAAAGCATTTTTCTGTCCTTTAAATATATTTACTATTGTTAAAATGATGAGTTTAATATCTAACAAAAGTGACCAATTCTCTATATACCAAACATCGTATTTAACTCTATTTTCCATATCTACAAGAGTTTTTGTTTCGCCTCTATAACCATTGGCCTGGGCTGCTCCTGTAATTCCTGGTAATACTAACTGGCGAACCATATAACCATTTATTATTTTAGAATAACTTTCAGTATGTTTTAGCATATGAGGTCTTGGGCCAACAACAGACATATCTCCTAAAAAAACGTTAATAAATTGGGGCATTTCATCTAAACTAGACTTTCTGAGGAAACTTCCAAATCGAGTAATTCTTGGATCATCTTTGTAAGCTTGCCTAACATCAGACATATTATTCAATGACATGGTACGAAACTTAAAACAATTGAATTCATTATTATCTAGACCCGAACGTTTTTGAATAAAAAACACTGGACCTGGAGAGGTTAGTTTTATGATAAGTCCTACAAGAGGAATTAGCCAGCTCAAAATTAATATGATAACTAAAAATGAAAAAAGAATATCAAAAATTCTTTTTAGTAAGCGATTTACATCATCTTGAAGTGGTTCTTCTCGAAGAGTAATGACAGGTATTCCACCATAAAAATCAATATTAACTTTTCTTTGCTTGAAGGCACTAAAATCTGGAATAATCTTCAATCTAATCATTGAATCATCACACAATTTCATAATATCCCTCAGAATATTTTCTTCTTGCAAAGAGTCAGAAAAATAGATTTCATCAATATTATTTTCTGAACAAAACTCTTCTAACTCAGAAATATGATAGGATGGACAATTTAGTTTTACACGTTTTATATCTGGGTTGAAGTGGGCAACTAATTTAAAACCATTCTCATATTTTAAGAAAAACTGATAAAGTGGATTAAACTCATTTACGGCACCAACTATAGCGACTTCTTTGTAATTATATCCTAACTTCCTGTATTGTTTGAGTAACACTATTGAAAATACCCGCCAAAGAACTAACAATAGGTAGCATAGGATAAAAAAGTAGTACAAGTAATCGGTAGAAAAGGTATTTGTCTTAAGTGCAAATACAAATGATGTAGTTAGTAAAGCATGAAATACTACAGCTTTAATAAAGCTTGAAAACATTTTCTCTATTCTCGATGCACTTTCATAAGTGAATAACTTAAATGAATAGCCAATTAATAGCCAACTCAAATTAACAATAATGGCAAAAAACAAGTACTTATCGGTTAAGTCTAAAGAATAAAAAGTAATTCTGTAGGCTAATAACAAAGAGAGGGTGATATGAAATATATCACCTAAACTAAATAACAAACGTAGTTTATTAGCTTTTACTTTCATAAATAAATGTTAAGGATGACAAGTGTTATAAAGATAAAAATAAAAGAAGGTAAATCAAAATTTATTTAAGAATCTCTCGTAAGTTTTGTTAATTGTTGAATGAGAATACGTACTTAAAATCTTTTCTTGATTAAATGTGCAGTATGACAAAAAAGATGTCTTATTTACAGTATTTACTAAATCTGTAATATCATTTTCGGTATCAAAATAAAAGGCATGTGATTCTAATATAGACTTATTAAAAATATTATTATGAGCACAGATTAGAGCATTTGATGACATGGCTTCTAACAATGATGGGTTAGTTCCACCTACCGTATGTCCATGAAAATATAGATTGGAGAAATACCTTAAGTTATTTAAAGTTTCTAAAGAGGGTATAAAATCTAAAAACTGTACTCTATTATCTGAAGTTTGTTGATGTATTTTTCTGGCCAATTTAGTCTTTAAACTACCAACAACAACTAATTTACGATTGACATCTGACTTTATAAATCCATTGATGATGGATTCAATATTATTTTCAGGCTCTAACCTAGCGATTAAAATATCATATTTAAATGGTTTTAAATCATATTGTTCTAAGACTTTTTCATCTGGAGTTTCAAATACAGTGGCACCATAAGGAATATACTCAGAATTTATATTGTATTTATGGTGCAAATATTTCTGTATTCCAATAGAATCGGATACAAGGTCATCGCTAAACTTTACCGCTAAACATTCAGCAAATTTTAAGAAATGTTTAGTAGGCTCGGAGTATTTTGTACGCTTCCATTCTAAACCGTCCATATTAGTTACGATTCTTACATCTTTTCTAAATAGCCAATTCCAAATAGAACTACTAGTATAACCAAGCTGAAGAATGACGTCAAAATCTCTTTTTCTTGAATCTATAATACAGTTGAAATCATAAATAAATTGTCCTATTGTTCCCAATTTATGTTCAGGATCATAACAACGAATGATTGATACATTTTTCCACTCATTCTTTTGGTATGGATGATTATGTGAATTATAAACCACGACTTCATGACCCATCTGCGTTAATCCTACTGAAAGGTATTCTGCGAATTGCTCAAATCCACCATAAAAATTTGGAATACCTCTAGTTCCAAGAATTGCAAGCTTCATAAATTAGTATTTAAGAGGGGGTATACCCTTCGACTTTATCTACGAGAATTTCTCTAATTATTTTTTCATCTAATTGCATGTAGCCCTTCATTATAGCTTCAATAATTTGTTTAATTTCATTCCAGCTCAAAGACTCCTCGTTTGCCTGCATGATTTGCGGATGTTTCGACTGAATGACGTTTTTACCAATAAGCAACTCTTCATAAAGCTTTTCTCCTGGCCTTAAGCCCGTAAACTTTATTTTTACATCGCCTTCAGGGTTTTCTTCAGTTATAGGTCTTAATCCACTAAGGTTAATCATACGATATGCCAAATCTAAAATTTTTACTGGCTCTCCCATATCTAAGACAAAGACGTCTCCACCCTTGGCCATTGCACCCGCTTGAATAACCAATTGAACTGCTTCGGGAATAGACATAAAATAACGCGTAATTTTAGCATGCGTAACCGTTACAGGACCACCCTGCTTTATCTGCTTCCTAAACAAAGGAACAACTGAACCTGCTGAGTCTAATACATTTCCAAAACGAACCATACTGTAGCAAGTGTTGGTTTCTCTGGAATCAAATGCTTGTAAAATAAGTTCCGAAAGACGTTTTGAGGCTCCCATAACATTGGTGGGTCTAACGGCCTTATCCGTACTAATCAGCACCATATTCTCAACATCATTCTCCATAGCTGAAACTGCTAGGTTGTAAGTACCTATTACATTATTATATACACCTTCTACAACATTTTTTTCTACCATTGGAACATGCTTGTAAGCAGCAGCATGATAAATGGTATGTATGTGATAAGATTTTACAATATTATTTACAGCGTCAGCATTGGTTACATCTGCTAAAACTGGAATTATCTCACAGTTTTTAATATTTAAAGCCGATAATTCAAGGTCTATACTATATAAGTTAAACTCTGACTGTTCGAAAAGAATTACTTTATTAGGTTTTTGATTTATGATTTGTCGAGACAATTCTGAACCAATACTACCTCCTGCACCACTAATTAGAATATTTTTTGAGTGAATATTCTTTTTAAGTAATGATGGCTGTGGTTTTACTGCTTTCCTTCCTAGTATATCTCCTACCTCAACATGTCTTATATTTTCAATAGACACTTTTCCACTTACTATTTCTGATAATGATGGTAATAGCTTTACCTCAACAGGGTATTTGGATAACTTCTTTAATAAATCTCTTTTAGTTGGCTCTGAGAGTGAGGGTATGGCTAATAAAATCACCCTTACTCTTCGTTTTAGAACTAGTAAACGTAAATCTGAAAATGGGTGAATTTCGGTGAAATTTATAAATGTTCCGTGTTTTGCTTCATCATCGTCAATAAACGCGATTGGAGCATACTCATGATTTTTTCTTAAACTCTCAGCTATTTGTGCCCCTGCACTGCCTGCCCCATATATAATGGTTGGTTTTCTATTATTGACAAAATTATCCCATGAATATAAAAATCCTTTGAACAAAAATCGAACTAAGATTATTGAAATACTGGAAACAAACCAAAAAATGAGTATTACGGTTCTAGGCATATCAGCTTCTCTAAAAATCATCATCCCAAAGCCTATTGCCATACTAGTTACTGTTATTGCCTGAAAAACACTAACAATGGCTTTAGTGCCCATAAATTTAAGTACTGATTTATATAAACCAAATTGAATAAAAAACGGAATAGCTAAAATTGGTACAGCAAAAAAAATCCAAAGGTTGGCTGAAATCATTTCCGACCAATAACTTCCTAAACGTAATGAAAAAGAAAACCAAATCGAAAACAATAAGATGATAATATCAATAATAATCATCAATATTTGTTTTTGATTTCTAGATAAATTAGATAATCTTTCTTTCATTTTTAGATTTTACAAAAATGTATAAAGCCGAGATAAAAACTAGTAAAGTTAAGGCCCAAAAATAGGAATAGTTTAGATTTATAATATGAATTATTACTAAATAATTAATAATGAGTTGAATAATACCGTAAATTGTTGATACAAATAGATGAGAATAACCTTTCTCATTAACTAGAATTTGAAATAAATGATTGCGGTGTGGTTTAAACACATTTTCTCCTCTAAACTTTCTAACAATCATGGTATAGGCTGTATCTATAGCATATACTGAAAGTAACAAGGCGTATAATGGCTCATTGGTAGTTATAATTAGTTTGAGTAACAGAAAAAGTACTAATAAAGCAATTGACAAACTACCGACATCTCCAGAGAAACAAATCGCTTTTTTTCTAAAGTTGAAAAAGGAAAAAATAACTACGGAAATCAATGGTATAATAATTAAGTCGTTGTTAACGAAATCAATTTCGTGATTCAAATACAATAATGTGCTTAGCACAACCATACTGTAAGTCGACGTAATTCCATTTATACCATCCATGAAGTTATATGCATTTATTCCTCCTATAATAATGAAAAGAACGATTGGAATATATATTAAATCTAACATATTAAATAACTCAACTATTATTAGACTTGCTGAAATAACATGAAAAATTAGACGTGTTGTCGTCTTTAAAGGTTGGATATCATCCACTAAACTGATTATAGCTATTAGTAATATTGCAAACGAAAACATCGTGTATGAATAGTCACTAACCACATAAAAAATGAACACTGAAAGTGGAAAAATAATTCCCCCACCTCTTATAGTAACTGTTTGATGAGATGACCTATGATTTGGAACATCAACGATATTGTATTTTTTAGCAATTTGTATAAATACAATTAAAGATACTAATAGTAATATTCCACTAATAAAATAAAGACTCATATTGTTTTGCTAATTGTTGATATGAATGATTCTCCTCAACATATTTTCTGCCATTCTTCCCCAAAATAGTTCTTTCTTCACTAGATAAATTATATATTTCAATAATAGCATCTGCTATTAAGGTTGCGTTTTCAGGTTCAATTGATATACCAGCTTTGGCTTCCTTTACTGGATCATTTCCTGCTGAAACAGAATGAACAATTGGTTTTGCTGACATCATATAGTCAAATAATTTATTAGCTGAAATACCAAATCTGTACAAGCTTGATAAATGCCACCCAATATACAATATATCCATTTTAGATAAAAACGCCTGAACTTCCTCTTTAGGAACTGCATCATGAAAAATAACATTAGATAGCCCCTTTGACAAAACTATTTCTTGAAGGTTCTTTTTTTCTGGTCCATCACCTAAAATATGAAACTCAATATTTAATGGTTGTGTTAATTCTGCTGCCTTAACTAGAAACATTAACGCATTTGCAATTCCTAAAGTACCTGAATAACCTACTTTAAATGTTTCACTATTGGTGTTAGTTAAACCAATTGATTCTTTAATTTCTACTCCATTAGGTATGTAAATAAACTTCTCTTTTTTTAACCCATGATATTTCATATGATCAAAGGCAAGAGGTAAAACTGAAACAACATAATCTGAGTATTTGTAAGCAAAATTTTCAGTTAATTGTAAAAGCATAACAAATGGATTGTATTTACTAAATCCACCCAACTCTATAACTGACAATGGCCAAATATCTCGAACCTCAAAGATGAGTTTTGCATTAAATCGTTTAGCCCATAAATAGGCTTTCCAAATTGGAAAGGGTGAAATAGAGGAAACTATAATAACATCTGGTTTTTTGAGGTGTTTAGTGTTAATTAAAAATAACTCAAACAGGAATAGGAACATACTCAAAATACGACCAATACTTTTAGATTTTTTATACCTCGGTACTTTGACCCAATTAAAACTAACCCCTTCTACTTCTTCTTTTGTGAATTTTTCATGGACTTCTGGTGGTTTATTCATCACATGAGAATATGAGGCTGATATAATTTCAACATTATACTTTTTTATAAACTCTTTAGCTAAGTAAAAACTCCTAAAGGTCATACCATGCTTTGAAGAACCAGCGTACTGATTAATAATCCACAAATTTTTAGTGGAACTAGTCATTTTATAATTTGGATTGTAAAGTTAGAGCTATATTACTTGCTGCTTGCCCACTTCCATAGAGATCTACATTAAAATTATTTTTCTTGTTTACCATTTCCTCAAAAGCCGAAATTATATTGTTAGAATCTGATCCTACTAATATATTAAACCCTCCATCAACTAATTCTACCCATTCAGTCTCTTCTCTAAGTGTGATACAATTTTTTGAAAAGAAAAACGCTTCTTTTTGTAGGCCGCCACTATCTGTCATAACTATTTTACAATGTTTTAGTAGGTATATCATTTCTAAATATCCAACAGGGTCATAAATATCAAATTCGACCTCTATATTGTGTTTCTCAATAATATTTTTAGTTCGAGGGTGAATTAACCAAACTATTGGTATCTTTTTGTGCATAATATTTAAGGCAGTTATAATATTTTTAAGTTTTTCTAAATCGTCGGTATTTTCTGCTCTATGCATTGTTAAGAGGACATATTCTTTGGCTAAATCAAAAGGTGGTTTCTTAGCCATATTGCTGTAATATAAAGCCGCATCTTGCATAACGTCGCCATTTTTTATTATTTGAACGTCTAGATTTTCAAACCCTTCACTTTTTAAATTATTGACAGCCTCACTAGTTGGACAGAATAAAACATCACTAATTCTGTCGGTTAGAATACGATTTATTTCTTCAGGCATTTTTATATTAAAACTTCTTAGTCCAGCTTCAACATGTATAACTTTGATATGTAATTTTTTTGCTGCTAATGCTCCAGCTAGGGTTGAATTAGTATCTCCATAAACTAAAACATATTCTGGCTTCTCTTCTATTAATACTTTTTCTATTGACTCCATCATTCTACCTGTCATAGCTCCATGACTTAGGCTATTAATTGATAAGTTGTAGTGTGGTTTTGGAATATGTAACTCTTCAAAAAAAACATCACTCATATTTGCATCAAAATGTTGTCCTGTATGAACAATTACTTCTTCAATTTCATTGTTGGTATTAAATACTCTACTTACTGCTGCTGCTTTTATAAACTGTGGTCTTGCACCTACTATAGTTACTACTTTCATAATTTTTTGTAGAGTTTTAAGAGTTTGGATTCCTCAATTGACCAATTATATTTTGATAAAACGGCTTGTCTTCCATTATCTCCTAATTTGTTTACTTTATTATTATCTTCTAATAGAACATTTATTTTATCAGCAATTGCATTAGGGTCATCAGGGTCAATACAAAAACCGCAATTATTCAACTCTATGATTGACCTCCAAAGCTCAAAATTAGAACAAATGACTGGTAATTGAGCAGACATATATTCGAACATCTTGTTTGGCTGAGCATTTATATGATTAGGTTCTGCTAAAAATGTTACTATGCCAGCTCTAGACTCTGAAAGTATTTTTTTTGCTTCTTGTCGATTGACAAAACCTCTGTAATCGACATTTTGCCATCCTTTTAAGGATCTCATTCGTTTTTCGAATACCGAACTATTAAAACTACCGGCTAATACTAGTATTCCATTAATTTTTTCACAGGCCTTAATTAGACTTTCTATTCCTCTTATTTCGGAAATACCTCCGATGAAACATATTTGATTTTTTCTGTTTTTTGAACTCGAATCATGCAATTCTTTTTTTAGAGGATAGTTATTAATATCTGTAGTATTATCGTTTAATTTTAAAAATCTTTGTCTAATATGAGGAGTAGCTGTTATTATATGTGAAAATCTTTTAGCAAAATAATTTTCGATTTTTTCTATAAAATACGACAGAACATGACCAAAAGTTTTGTTTAAATATGGCTTACTTAATAGTTGTCTTGGTAAATCTTCATGCACATCATAAATAACTTTTTTACCTCTAAGTTTAAGTAGGTAAGCAAAAAACATTAGCTCAGGATCATGAAAATGATATATATCTGCATCTAATTTTATGGCTTTATGATAAATCAATTTTGTTGTTTTTGTAAAACGATTTAAGCGTTTATTACTTTTTTTTCCGATATCATAAAGGTGAACGCCATCTTTATATTCATCTCCTAATCCGTCTGCTACAACTATGCTAACGTTTAACCCATGATTGGCAAGACTTCTACTTTCTTTTAGAAAAATTCTAGTATCGTATCTGGGGTGAGCGGAAGTAAGATGGCAAACTTTCATCATTTGTTTAATACGGAACTAATATCTCTAATAAGTGCAACAATCATTCCAATAAACAAAAAAGCAAATGAAAGAATCCCGACCCTAAATAGTGTTCTATCCTTAGGTTTTTCGTATACCGGAAAGCTTGAAATATATGAAAGTGGTTTTAATAGAATGATATTTCGCTCAATAGCTTGTCTTTTTTCGTAAAGTTGAATGATTTGATTTTGTAAAACTTCACTTTTATCATTAGCAATAGAAATAGAACTTAACTCAACTTCAGATTTTCCTAACATACTATTTCTGTAGTTTTTTAAATCAATTATTTCATTATCAATATATTCTAAAAACTTTGGCGATTGTTCTTGAAACAACTGATAATTCTTATTGGAGTAACCATTACGATTAAAAAATTCTAACAAGGCATCACTAAAGTCTCGTATTGAATTATTGTCTGTAGTTCTAATTGTTATCAAAAACTGAGATAGTTTTTGCCTTCTATTTTCTAAGTCAAGTTCGTACAACTGTTCAGCTTCAATAAACTTAATTGTTTTTGCTTTATCTGCTGGTATACTCAACTTTTTAGCTAAAATCTCATATTCTTTCTTTTCAACGATTTCAGCTAAGGCATTCACCATATTAACGGCTATTTTCTGATCAATAATCGGATAATCTAATTCATTAGGATCTATTATACCTTCAAAATAAGAAAGTCCAGAGGTGACAGTTGCTGAAGTTTCATAATATGGAGTTTTTAATAAGTCATAAACAAAACCTAAAATGATTCCTGAAATGAAAAAGAGAAAGATAAACTTCCATTGTCTTTGATAAAAGTTTAAAATCGATTTGAGTAAATTAAAAATATCCATATTAATCTTTTAATTTATATAAACTAATGTTGTCCGATGTCCTGCAAATGTAAACAATAAAAAACAGGTATGTAGGCCATAAAAATAATGATGAACTTGATGAAAATAATAGTAAATTAAAGGTTATTACTTGTGCCATCAAAATATATTGCTTCATCATTATATTTTTTATAATTAAATAGGCGTTCAAAACGATATAGATAAGAGTAGTTAAAACGCCGCTATTAATTAGTAACTCAAAAATATATGAGTGAGGATTGATAATAAAATCCAGATTTGGATCGTGTATTGATTGATAATAAGCTATTGAAGAGTCAATACCAAAACCCATGCCATAGTTATATAGAGGAGATAGTAAAGCATATTTATAAAGATATAAACGGACAGAAGTTGATTCTCTTTCAGAAAATGATAAATCATTTTTTAAGGCTATTACGGAATCGTATAGCGTCATTAGTTGTGATTCGTTAGCCGAAACGAAAAATAGAATTACTACTGGAATAGAAAGAAAAATTATATTAAGTATATACTTTGGATACCTGTATACGAAAAACAGCATGGATAAAATTAGCGCTAATCGACTCATTGAATAGTACACTATTAAAAGGTGAATTAACAAAAATGGTATAACAATATATGAAGGTAATTTTTTCTTAGTATCAAAAACTGATGAAAGATATAGTAGCATTAATGTGAAAATAGCTGCAAAATCATTGGAATTGAAAAAAACTACCGTTGGCATATGTCTCATCCAACTAGGGGAATCAACTAAATTTGACGTTTCCAAATGATTACCACTAATAATTTCATAAATAGCAAATACTACATAGCCCACATAAAATAATAGCACTACACCTTTGAATAGTGTTAAGAATTGTTTTCTTTCAGAGATGACTACCAGAAATAGACTTATTATAAGTGTGATCAGAAAACCATAATTTAATAAGGAATTCAACTCATAACTATCTCCTAAAAAATCATACCTTAAGTAACTAACCACAGAAGTATGAAAGAACATGTATGCAAAAAATGATAAAGATAAAAGGAGTAAAAGATCAATTTTCAATGGCTTTTTTAACAACACTACCTTTTGAAAAGTTAATACTGAAAAATAAGCTAGCACAATTGGTAATAGTAATCTTAAAGGGTAAAGATTAGGCCCAATACCAAAAGCTGAATTACAAAATATGGCTGAAATAAATAAGATAATTAATAAGTAGGTCATGCCTATATGTTACTCAATTTATTCTCAACAACTGTGATCATTACTACAAATAAAGGAATGAGCTGATAGCCTGAGAAAAAGTTATTTGTTGTCATTACGATAAATATCATAAGACAAGAAAATAATGATGTAATTGCTAATCGTTTATGTTGTAAATCCATGTTCCTAAACTTTCTTCTTTTTTTAAACACTACCCATATGTAGCCAAAAATAAAGTTAAAAACAGCTAAATAACCCAAAACCCCATACCTTCTAAGCAATAATAAATGTTCACTATCCACTATTGTAGTGTGAATGGCCTTAGCAGGCCCCCATCCAATGATTGGTGATTTTAGAAACAAAGCATATGCCTCAGCCCATTGTTTATAACGAAGAAGCATTGATGTATTTGTTCCTTCACTAAAAGTACTAAAGCCAATGATTATATAATCAAAAAACTGAACCAAAGGAATCAACAATGCAAAACTAAGGGTCAAAATCATAAATGTGAAGAACCTATTTTTTTTGAAATGAAAAAATAAGCTTATGAATAGTATAACAATAAACACTACTAATAATGTTCGCGATGAAGTCATTAATAAAACAATCATTAGAAAAAGTAAAAGTATACTATTTCTTATCTTATGCTTTGTCATTAGCATTGACTGTAAAATATAAGTTATGAAGTATATGATCAAGGCTGCTGCAATATTAGGATCACCAGCTGTTAAAACAGCTCTTGCTCTATCTAAATTTTCAAAACGATGACCACTGTAAATGATTGATATTAGCTTTCGGTAGCCAGGAAAATCAAAAAACTCTAAAAATCCAATTGCAATAATTAAAATAGCACCATATTTAAACACAGTATTCAACTTTATGGACAAGCTGTTTGAGTCACAATAACTTACTGCAACAATAATTAGTAAAGGCTTTATCACTCTCACAAACTCATTGACATCTCTCAATGAAGTTGGTACACTTAAAAACGAATAACCATAAACTGTCGAAAGAAGAAATAATAATAAAATCAATGAGTAAGATAACACTAGTCTGTTTACTTTAAAATTTGGTCTAACCAATAAAAGGAGAGGAATTAAAAAAAGTGCCATCAAGTCATCGAGTCTAATATCAATACCAATAGGAATTGTTGGTAAAAACATTGATGAGACTATCAATAATATTATAAAGTTCTCTGTAAAATGATTCGACCTAATCATTATAATATTGGATTAGGGTTTCTGTTACTACCTTTTCAGAAAAATGATTGAGCACATGATTACGAATAGTATTTGAGTTGTATGTACGAGTTGAAATAACTTTCAGTGCTTTTTCTAAATCATAAAATTCACACAATATACCCAGTTCATCGCTAGTAATAATGGATTCAGGGCCTCCTGACTTAGTCGATAAAACTGGCAACCCACATGACATGGCTTCAATTAAAACTACACCAAACGTTTCATGAATACTAGACAATACAAAACAATTAGAACGCTGAATAATAGCCCTTACATCTTCTCTAGATTTTCGACCTAACAAAAAAACTTGTTTTTGAACCCCTATCTCATTAATCAAATTAGCTAATGAAGTAAACTCTTCACCCCCGCCTACTATTTCTAATTTATACTTCATATCCCCTTTAAACTGATTGGAAAAAGCATTGATTAATCCAGCGTGATTTTTCTTTTTATCAAGGTGAGCAATATTTAAAAAAACAAATTCTTTCTTTTCTTTTACATTGTCTGATGGGCTAAAAAAGGTGGTATCAACTACATTTGGAATAAATTGAAAAGGAATATCGAACTTACCTTTTAATAACTGACAAAAGGGTTCACTAACTGCTATATTAATTTTACTATTTTGGTAAGTATTTCTAGCGTACTCTATAATTTTTTTCGAATATAATTTTCTTGAAAAACCCGTTGAATGCTCAGTGACAACATAGGGTATACTATAATTTTCTTTTATCCATATGGCTAATTCACCAGGCCAAAAGGTGTGAACGTGAATAATATCAGGCAGTCCATTTTTTTCAATATAGAGTTTAAATAATTGTTTGCCAAACCTAAAACTAAACGCTTGTCTTAAGTTCACCATTTTAGGCAAAGAAGGGAACTTTCTAACATATGTATTTATGCCAAAATCATCATAAAATTCATCTTTAAATCGAATACTTTTTTTGTGCCAGATTGATTTAAATGAAATGGGTAATGGACAAATTACACCTACCTGACAACCACTATTTTTTAGAGCCATAGCCTGATCTCTAAAAAACAAAGCACTTAGTTGATTAAAGTCACTTTTGTATGCTGGTGTAATTAATAAAACGTGCATATTTTTAGTTAAATAGTTTTGTGATTTTTGATTTATATAATTTAATATCAGACGATTTGATTAAATAAAATTCACTAAAAGGTATATTATTTTTTCTTGAAAAATAAATTGATTTAATTAAGGCATCTAAAATATAAGATGTAGAAGTAGAAATAGCAGCTCCTTTAATTCCATAAATTGGAATGAGCCATAGGTTTAGCACCAAGTTTGTTAAAGCTGTTATAAGTGCTATGTAAGTGTTAATTTCAGGAAAACCCCTTCCAATAAAGTCATTGGCTAGGACTTTACTCATGGAAAATAATATAATACCTGGAATGATATATAAGAAAGGTTCTATACTCTCAGAATATTCTGTACCAAAAAAGGTCAGTATGAGCCAATGACTTATCAAAGCCAGAAAACCACCCCCTAAAAGGGTGATAAAAAGTGTATTCCTAGAGGCTAAAGATGTAAAAATATTTTGTTCTTTTTCTGAAGTAAGGTTTGCCACTCGAGCAAATAAAACAGAAGAAACAGACTGAGATACTAACCAAATACGTTCGGCTAACAAAACAGCTATAGAATAAATGCCTACAGCGATATCATCTATGAAATATGCCAAAAGAAACATATCGATTCGGTAATTTATAAAAGACAATACATTACTAAGATGACCTTTCAATCCAAAAAATAAACTATCCTTAAAATAGGTCGATGAAAATAATTTGGGAAAACCTAATCTGTAATCTCTATACATAAAGACTACAGAAACTAAAACCATAATCAACTGCGAACATGCAAAACCTAGAATAGCTCCCTCAATACCTAACTGTAAGTACCAGACAAATACTAATGAAAAAATAAGTAAACCCAACTGATTGAGTATTATAATCATATTATATGATTTAAAATCTTCTTTGCCTTGAAAATATGTTTGCAAATTCTTTTGTAAGTATATGAGGGGAATAATCAATAAGGTTGAAAATAGTAATCCAGTAGTTAAGCTTGCAAAAAAGTAGTCTTTGAAAAAAAAGACTACTACTAATCCAATTAAAATGGATAGTAGACTCAAAATCAATGTCGAATAAATGGTAGTAGAATATATTTCTTCATCTGAGTACTTTTTTTGTCCTATAAAAAAGACCGTAGATACTGGTACCCCTGAATTCATCAAAGTATATAATAGAGTGGGTAGTAGAATTGCTAAAGTATACTGACCCTGTCCTTCTTTACCCAATACACGAGCTATTAGTACCATGGCTAGAAACCCAAAAATAATACTAAAAACTTGCCTTACAATGGTTAATAATGAATTATGAAAAACACTTTTCTGATTCATTAGATACCTATATTTTTTGAAATTCTTAAGATAATTATCATTCTCAATATATAAAAGATAGATAATAAAGCACTGAACAAATGTAAATAATTAATAAAAGTCCAATGATGCAGATACGCAAATACAATCGAAGTTAGTGATAATATAAACATCAATATCTGTAACTTAAAACCTAATTTCTGTTTCTCAAATGCAGTGTGGATACTTGTCAAGGGAGATACAATAAACTTCAAAATAAAATAAGGAATAAGACATACACCATATACACCAGATAATCGCCACTCCTCACCGAAAATAAAAGCAAATAAATCCTCCATAAAAAAAGCCGCTATCCCATAAGAAAACACTGAAAGTATAGTTAATTGTATAAGTATTTGTTTAGTAATTTTAAATGCGTTTCCTGTTTCTCTTTTTTGACGGGCGACATGTTCTAAAAATACTTGATTTACTGAGTTACCTAAAAAAGCAAATGGCGTACCCATGACCTTCATCATTAGAGAATATAAACCTAAAATTGAGGATGAGTAAATAATAGGAATTATCAATAATATGGCATTTAAACTAAGGTTATTGAGTAGTATAGATGAGTTGGTATATTTAGGGAAATCAATGTAACGTTTAGCTATGACGAGCATTTTTTTAAACCTAAACTCATCAAATGATATGTTAGCATTTCGAAGTAAGTATAAAGGAGCAATAAATGAAGAAATAATCTTACCAATAATTAATCCTTGAAAACCTGTTTTGAGAAAGGGGTATAGAAGCTGAATAGCAGACAAGGAAATAGAGCGACTAACCTCTGAATTTGAAATAGACTTAAATTGCTTTTTTCTAAGCTCATAGTAATTCAAGGTATTATAAAAGCCAATTGAAAAGACTACCAAAGGAATATAATAAAACCAATTTTCAAGTTCGGATATATTGAGCCACTGCATAAGATTTGGTCCTACAAAAAGAAAAAGAAAAAATAGTATTCCACTCCCAACAAAAGAAATCAATAATGATAATGCTGTTATTAATTGAGCTTCATTTTTAGATCGAACTAAAACAAGAGCTTGCTCATAACGACCGTTTATGACGGAACCTAGAATAGTAGAAATTGAGGTGAAAACGGCCAAAACACCAAATTCAGATGGGGAATATAAACGGGTTAATAAAGGAGAAATGATTATGGGTAATAGCTGAGATAAAATTGACCCCTTTAATAAGGTAATAGCATTTCTATAAAATCCAGTAGTTAAAAGCGTATTTTTAAATCTTATCATAGGTTTTCAACTAAGCCAACCTATGCTAAAATAAATCTACTATATACTCTTGTTGTTCTTGCGACAAAAAGGGACTCATGGGTAAAGAAAATACTTCTTCTGATGCTTTTTCTGAAATTGGAAAATCTCCTTTTTTATAGCCTAAATATTCAAAACAGGTTTGCAAATGAAGTGGTTTTGGATAATGTATAGCTGTTGGAACACCCTTATCATTTAATCGCTTGATATAGTGTTCTCTATTCTCAGTTTGTATGGTAAATTGAGCAAATACGCTGGTACGTTTATCTTTTATAACTGGTAAGGTTAAGTTTTTACTGGCTAGTAGTTTAAAGTAACGACAAGCTACTTCACCTCGAAGTTCAATTTCCTTTTCAAAATTTGAAAGTTTAACATCTAAAATAGCCGCTTGTATGGCATCTAATCGTCCATTTACGCCTACTACTTCATGATCATATCGTCTTTTGGATCCATGGGCTAAAATGAGCCTTAATTGTTCAGCAATAGCGTCATTATTGGTGAAAATAGCCCCACCATCACCATAACATCCCAGCGGTTTGGATGGAAAAAAACTGGTACAAGCAATATGACTCAAATTACAGCTTCGCTTACCCTTATAGGTGGCCCCAAAGCTTTGAGCTGCATCTTCAATAACCGTTAGGTTATTTTTATCTGCAATAGCATTGATTACATCCATATCAGCTGTTTGACCATATAAGGATACGGGCATAATGGCCTTTGTCTTTGGGGAAATTTTTTCCTCAATTAAAGTTGCATCAATGTTATATGTATCTTGGTCGATATCTACAAAAACAGGTATCGCTCCCAACAAACTTATAACCTCACTAGAGGCGATAAATGTGAAAGGGGATGTAATAACTTCATCACCAGGTTTTATACCAATAGTCATCAGAGCAATTAATAAAGCATCTGTTCCACTGGCACAACCAATAGCATGTTTTGCTCCAGTGAAGGCTGCTAAATTAGATTCGAAGGCTTTTAATTTTGGCCCCATTATGTACTGTGAAGAATCTAGCACCTCTTGAATAGAGGCGTCTATTTCTGTTTTGTAACTCTGATATTGAGTTTGTAAATCAATAAATGGAATGTTCATAAATCTATATTATAGATACACTATTATTTTCTAGTTGATATTTCGTATTATCAAACGAATCTATCGCAATATTATTATTGTCAAAAGAAAGTCTATTTCCAGCTTTACTAACCCAGCCTTGATGCTTAGCTGGAACGCCATAAACCATCTCAAAAGGCTTTACATCTTTGGTTATCACTGAACCTGCACCTATTAAGGCATATTCACCAATAGTAATACCACATACAACAGTAGCATTTGCCCCAATTGAACAGCCTTTCTTTAGTAAAGTCTTCCTAAATTCTTCTCGTCGTACAATAAAACTCCTTGGATTGACCACGTTTGTAAATACCATTGAAGGACCTAAAAAGACATCATCTTCAATTTCTACTCCTTCGTATATGGAAATATTGTTTTGAACTTTTACACTATTGCCAACTCTAACATTTGGGCCAATTACGCAATTTTGTCCAAAAGAGCAATTTTTGCCAATATTGGTATTCGATAAAACATGTGAAAAATGCCATATTTTTGTATTGTCACCAATACTGACATTGTCATCTACTATTGAACTTGGATGTAAAAAAAAACTCATTACTTGCAAAATGGATGGTATTCACCTTTTAAACCTACTGGATCAGAATTTCGTATTTCGTGTACTATTTCGATAGATGTTTTTGCGTCTAACAAACTAAAGCCGTTACCGGCAAGAATTTCTTCATAGCTCCTTGTATGTAAATCTGTAAATCCGCCGCTAAACTCTATTTCCTCACCTTCAACTTTTATTGATCGATAAGTTCGTTGTCCAGTAGCTTTAATATGATCAGGAATAATATCATAATTTACACTTAAAAACCACCTCACTCTAGCTCTTTCAAATTCTAAATAGCCTGCTGCCTTATCTTCTTCATAAAGATTACAAACGTTACTTTTGACTGAGCCAAAAATCCATGATAACATATCAAAAAAATGAATGCCTATATTAGTTGCTATACCACCAGATTTAGAATTATCTCCTTTCCATGAAATAAAGTACCACTTTCCCCTACTTGTCAAATATGAGAGATCAATGTCATAAATTTTGTCCTTAGGACCATTGTCAACTTTTTCTTTTAAGGCAATAATGGCAGGGTGTAATCGTAACTGAAGGATATTATAAATTTTATTACCTGTGTTCTTTTCAACTTGTTCTAAGGCATCAATATTCCAAGGATTAAGAACTAGTGGTTTTTCACAAATAGCATCTGAACGGTTTCTTAAAGAAAGTCTGATATGAGCATCATGAAGATAATTTGGTGAACAAATACTTACATAGTCGACTTTATCATCTGAACGTTTAATTTTATCTAAATGTCGGTCGAATCGTTCTGGTTCAGTAAAAAAATTTGAATTAGGAAAATAACTATCTATAATACCTACACTATCAAAACGATCTAATGCAGCGACAAGCTTATTACCTGTATCTTTAATTGCTTTCATATGCCTTGTGGCTATATATCCGGCAGCTCCTATTAATGCAAAATTTTTCATTATAATCTCCAAGTTGGCTTTTCTACAATTCCCTTTACATCTAATACAATCGGTGAACCCTCTGAAATTAACTGATAGTCATAATCTGTTAACTGCTTAAATTGTTGATGGGCAACACAAACTATTATAGCTTCATATCGTTTAGATGTTTCAAAAGGATTATCTATTAGTTGTCTATTAAAATCATTTTCCATGTCTTTATTGTTTACCCATGGATCGTAAATATCAACATTACATCCAAACTCCTCCAATTCTTCAACGATATCAATTACTTTGGTATTACGAATATCTGGACAATTTTCTTTGAACGTAAAACCCATCACAAGTATTTTGGAATCCTTTATATTCTTGTCAGCATCTACTAATAATCGTACAGTTTTTTTGGCGATATATGCTGACATTCCATTATTGATTTGTCTAGAGGAAAGAATAAGGTTGGGCTTATAACCTAACTTTTGAGCTTTGTAAGTTAAATAATATGGATCTACACCAATACAATGACCACCAACAAGACCAGGCTGAAATTTTAAAAAGTTCCATTTTGTTCCTGCAGCTTCTAGCACTTGATTAGAGGGAATATTCATAGCGTCAAATATCAGTGCTAATTCATTTACCAGAGCGATATTAACATCGCGCTGAGTATTTTCTATTACCTTGGCTGCCTCTGCTACTTTAATTGAAGAGGCTTTATATGTTCCAGCACTAATAATCGAAGAATATAATTCATCAACAATCTCTGCAATCTCAGCATTAGAACCACTAGTAATTTTTAGAATTTTTGTAAGTGTTCTTTCTTTATCGCCTGGATTTATTCTTTCTGGACTATAGCCACAGAAAAAATCTACGTTATATTTCAATCCTGATTCTTTTTCAAGTATTGGAACACATTCATCTTCGGTTACGCCAGGATAAACTGTTGATTCATAGATCACAATATCTCCTTTTGAAAGTACTGAGCCAACGGAGGTACTTGATTTAACTAAAGGCGTTAAATCAGGTTGGTTTTTATTTGTAATAGGAGTTGGTACTGTTATAATATAAATGTTACATTCTTTTGTATCATTTATATCAGTAGTATATGATAAATACTTTGCTGCAGATAATTCTTCCTCTGAAACTTCGAGTGTTTTATCAATTCCTAATTCTAAATCTTTGATTCTTTGTACATCAATATCTAGACCAACGGTTGGGTATTTTTTACCAAACTCTACTGCTAAGGGTATGCCGACATAACCTAAACCTATAACGGCAATATTATAATTCATTAAATAGCTTGTTTTATGAAACCAAACTAAAAAAAGTCTCCCAAAGAAGACTTTTTAAATCGTTATTAGAGTAAACTAGTACTCCCATAAATCGTGTTCCAAGTTAAATATTTCTTCTTTAATTTTTTCGGCTTCAAGAAGTGCATCAATACCTTGTTTGTATTCTTCAATTTTACGATCGTATTTATTAGACTCTTTAACAATTCTACTACTAAAGAATCTTTTGTGGAAAATATCATCATATGTTAGACGTGCAGCATCATTTTTTCTATGATTGAATACTTCTGCCTTAGAAAGAATTTTTCTTGCTTCAGGGAAATAAACCCAGAATAATGAAGATTTTCCGGTATAAACACCATCTTCATTTTTTCTATCAATTACCGGGCAAATTCCAATAATACGAACTTCCATTACAGAACGTTGTTTATCAAAAAACCACTCTTCTTTGATTCGGTAACTTTTAACTTCTGACCGTTCAAAGATATTATAGGTTGTATCAAGATAATACTCTTGTAAATCTGGATCAAAACGCTCTTCTACAGACATTTTCTCACCTTCCATAATACCAATTAACTCAACCTCTGATGGAGACATTGGTGACTGAAACTCATCATCGTTGGTAGCATTTCCATAGGCGGTAATCGTTCCTTCATTTATAGCTTGCATTAAGACATCTATTAGATTTTGACGATCATTTATAGGAAGTAGAGGATAATAGAATACTTGATTCATTTTTTCTCTTAGGTCAATGACTCTTTCAATTTTAGTAGACCACATGACATCGGCCTCTCTAACATGCTGATAAGACTGAATCATTCTTGATTTATCTCCATCACGAATATCCTTTTGGTAAGCACCGTCTAAAATATCCTGTGCAGATGATACTTGACTGAAACAAACTAATGCGATTAAAATAATTGCTAATTTTTTCATAATAGTAGTATTAGTTTACTGTAAGTTTTACTGATGGTAGTGATTTTGGAGCACCATCAGGACCCTTGCATGTAATATTAGTAAAATAGATAACTGATCCAATTTGTAGAGATTCAAACATTGTTTTCATCTCTTGAGTGACTTTGTTACCTTTTGCATATTTAGTGACTAGTTCGCCACGTTGAGTGACGTCAACTGAAAAGCCAGTAATATTATACTTGATATCAAAAACGAAATTTTGAAGTTCTGCATATAGTTTTGCATTACTAGAAAGTAATTGGCTTTTCTTAATTTTTTGATTTTTTGAACCTAAAAATTTTGGCTCTGGTTTTGGAGTACGCATAACACGGAATTCTAAAGACCCCATACTTCTACGCTTTCCATCAATATCAGCAATCACATTTATTTTTGCTCTACCTGTTTTCTTTGGAAATACTTCCCAACCAGTAGCTGCTTTTTTGACAGTACCATTATCACAACTTACGCTGATTTTGTCTCTTGGAACACCGGGTACTGAAACATCAATAGGATTACCTAAAGCACCTTCTTTTAGTGGGTAGCTTGCAAGTATATAAAACACATTCATCTTTGTAGGTGAGATCACAAGACTCGGCTTAGCAACCTGGTACTCACCATTGAATGGATATACTTTCTCACCAGCGTCTGTTTGCATAGAAATAAGACCACCCCATTTTTTATATCCTTGAGAGGAGGTTTTTACGGAATAAATTCCTTTTCCGGAAACTACAGGTATTGAGTCATAGTCACCAATCATTTGGTATTTTCCATCCTCGCTCATTTCATAATCACCTACCAAAATTACTGGGTTTTGAGTGGTATCTTTTGCAGCTAAAAATACATCAGCCTTAAAAGAGTCTCCGACAAAAACATAATTAGAAGTAGCAATTTGAATTGCATCAGCTGAAGTAAACTTTAATGAACCAGCATCTATCTCTTGCTTAAGGTAATTAATTACGTCAGATTCAGTATTTCTTATGTCTGTTTGAACTTTAGAAAGTAATGTTACTGCAGCAACAAGAGGCATATCGAGAAAATTCCTCTCTAACCATGTCTGATCTGCTTTTTTGGCCCCAACGTTTACTTTTTCAACTTCATAACTCATTGTTTCTGAAATTGATTTATTGAGGAACTCATCATCTAACAAAGTCAAAACATAATCTCTATAGAGTTCAAGATTATCGACTAATTCTTGTCCATTAGTTTCTTTAACAAGGTAGTTTCCAGCACTAAATCTATCTTTCTTCTTTTTAACATTGATGATATTTTTTTGTTTCTGGGCAGGGGTTAAATCATCATAGCCTATACCCTTGATAGGTTGTGGTACACCTTCCTGATCTAAATTTTCACCCTCAATTGTCACACCTCCGTCGGCGAGCATTATTAAATTAAATTTTTGTCTTTGAATGAGGTCAACTATGGAATCTGACTTTGATTTTACAGTAAAGGCTTTGTCTTTCCATGGGCCTGCTTTTTTGGGATTTGTCTCAGCAGCTAAATTAAATTCATTGTAGATATCATCATTTTTCAAACTAAAGTTTTTAGTTGTTTTGACGATACCGTCATTAATTTTAGAAAAGGCGTCCAAAACTTGCTTAGATACATTCAGAGCTAACAGGGCTGTTAGCACCAAATACATCATACCGATCATTTTTTGTCTAGGAGAAAGATTATTTCCAGCCATTCGATTTAACTAGGTTTAGGAGTTAATGGTTTTTTTATTTGTTATTCATTGCGTTCAACATATTGGCATACATTTTGTTGAGTGCTTCAAGATTTGCTCCAAGTTTGGAAATTTCCAATTGGAATTTTTCTGAATCACCAACAGAATTACCCATATTTTGCATGGTTTTAAGCTGTAAATCATAATAAGTATTCATTTCAGCTAATTTTCTGGAGGCTTCGCGCATTTGATCGCTGTATTCTCCAGTTGCAGATACTGCATCCATTGATTTATTAACGCCTTCTACGGTGTCGTTAAATGCTCTTAAGTTATCTCCAAGTCTAGTGATTAGTGCCTGATCCACATTAGCATTTTCAAGCATATTATCTAATTCTTGTACAGGTGTTTTTGCAGCACCTGAGGCTGATAATTTTTCATCTGGATCTTTCATGTATGCTAATTCAGGATAAACTAAACTCCAATCTGGTTCCTCATGTGGCTTTTCAAAAGCAGAAAAGAAGAAAATAATAGCCTCGGTTGATAGACCAATGGTTAACATTGCACCAGCACCTGGCCAGTCCATAAGCTTAAATAATGCACCAAGGATTACGATAGCAGCTCCAAAACCATAAAGCTTTGCCATACCATTTTTAAATCTCTTAGAGTTTGGGTTTATTAATGCCATAATTTATAAGTGTAAAATATTTAAAGTTTATCTAAAATCTGCTTTATCTCTTCCAATGAAAGAAATCACATTACGAAATCCTATGTATGATTTTGCTGTATCTTGAAATTCATAATCTCTTGTTCCTACTTGAATAAAGTGTGAGATATCTTTCCATGATCCGCCTCTAATGACCTTTCTTTTCAAAATCTCTGGGTCGGTATCTTGAGCATCATAACTGAAATCCATATTCATGTCATGTGAGAAATTAAACGCTGATTCATCGTAAGCGTTATTTGTCCACTCTGCTACATTACCTGACATATCATAAAGACCAAAGTTATTTGGATTGTAAGAAGCAACTTTTACGGTTTTGATTCCGCCATCAGCAACATAATTACCACGTCTAGGCTTAAAGTTGGCTAAAAAACACCCAACTTCATTAGTGGTATAAGGGCCTCCCCAAGGATATGGAGACAAATCTAATCCTCCACGTGCTGCATACTCCCACTCAGACTCTGTTGGCAGCCTGAACTCATCATGTAAAGGCTCATCACGACTAATTAAATAGTTATCTAAAATATGAGTTCTCCACTTGGAAAAGGCAACAGCTTGTTTCCAACTAACTCCAACTACTGGATAATCATCAAAAGCTGGGTGATGGAAATAGTTCCTTGACCAGGGGTCATTATAAGAATAGGTATAATCTGAAGTCCACACTAATGTATCTGGAAAAATATTAAGCTCTGGTTTTTCTACAAAAACTGAACGATCAATTTTACCTTGGGCCTTGTTGGCTTTAGTTGAGGCTCTCTGAATATCTACCTCTTCATAGACATAGTTGAATTTTCTTGTATCAAACTCTCTTCTTGAGTAAAATCTTTCATGTTCGGGTAAGTACATCTCATCTTCGAGCACTTCACGAACCTCAGCATCATCCCATCTGATATTTCTATTCCAGTCGATAATGGGAGGGTCGATAAAGTTACCATAATCATCTTCCTCGATTAACTCATAACCTTCAACACCATTCTCACCTAATAAAACTCTAGCTATAGAGTCTCTAACCCAATGAACAAATTGTCGATATTCATTATTGGTAATTTCAGTTTCGTCAATATAAAAAGCTGCGACAGATACCGTTTTGTGTTGGGTAACGTGTGCATAAGGTACATCTTGATCGCCTGGCCCCATGTTAAAGCTTCCTTGTGGAATAAAGACCATTCCGTAAGGGTCAGTTGGATTCCAAACAGGGCGGTTCTGAACACCTATTAATTCACCATTTCCAGAGTTGGAACAAGCTCCAGCTAGGATAGCAATTAAACCTAAGACAAATAAATTTTTCATAATTCTTGTTTTTACCTCTAGCGAGGGTTTGTATTTTCTCTCAAAGCCACAAAATCACCACTGTAAAAATAGTGATGATTTGATTTAGGAAAGTCACAAATATAATAAACTTTTACAGATATCTAGGATTTTTATACCCTTTGAAAACCTTGTTGTAATCTATTTTGAAACAATACCCCAACATAAACTCAATACTACCAGCATTGGACACGTTTGTTGTTGGAATATCATATGAAACTCCAAATTTCAAATCATCATTTATATGCATACCTAATAATAACACAGCTCGCGTACTTGGTCTATATGTAACTCCTCCCCATAACTTTTTATTGTATTCTAATAGCGATGTTAAATCAACGGTTGTTGTCACACCCTCAGTTTTGGCTAAAATTGATGGTTTTAAATCAATCTTTTCACTCAATGCATGTATGTAGCCTGCCGTAAGATAATAATGACGTTTTATATCTAGTATATCAATAGATGTTGAGATAGTAGGCTCATTTAAATGCTTTGATGAAATACCTACATACACCTTTTCTGAATTAAAATACAAGCCTGCTCCTATATCTAAACCTGATGCTTTTTCATCTGTAGTAGGAATTGAAGGGTCTGGAGTTTCAGTAATGATACTACTACCATCAATTCCATCTTGTATAACGCCTACCGAAACACCAATTCCTAAATTTCCACCAGCTAGTTCAAGTCGATAAGCATAGGATAAGTTTAATGACAAAAACTCATTTTGAGCTATTTTGTCAGTAATAACATTGAGCCCTAGACCACCATTCAATAAACGAACTGGACTTTCAACTGATAAATTTGTAGTTGTTGGTGCATCTTCAAATCCTACCCACTGCGACCTATGTAATGCGGTTGCGCAAATTGCTTGTTCGCTTCCAGCAGATGCAGGGTTGAAAGCTAATTTATTGAATAAATAATGACTAAATTGAGGATCTTGTTGAGCTTGAGATAAAATCGTCATCTTTAGCAACAGGAAAAGTAAAAAGTATTTTTTCATAAGAGATAACGTCAAATCATTTATCACATTAATATTCGGCTAAAATAACTATTTTTTTTTAGTGCTAAAAGAAATGTTATTATCGTCAAAAGTTTAGTTTAATTTTTGGAAAGCTTTCCACCACCTTTCAGGTATATTTCCTTTGACTGCATCTTGATAATCTTGGTAGGAACATGGAATAAAACAGCTCTCAGAATCTTCAGTGGTTTGAGCAAATGGTATTTCTACCCACCATTTATCAGTTTTGGTATTTTTATAAAAACAAATATTATACTCGCCATCACGCATTGATACGTGAAACTTTGTCATATCAGCATCTGTAGGCTGAAATTGCTTCATTTTGTGAAAAAATCCATCGAAAAAACACCATATCAATTGTGCAATCAAACGAGCAGTTTTCGATTCTACGTCTCGCTTAAAATCGTAATGATAAATACCCAGTGATTTTAACTTACTACCAATACCTGAATAACGCATAATCTGACAAATTTCTTCTGCGTAAAAGCCATTGGGGGAACCGTGGGCATTGGCTGGCGATTCTGATAAACGTATACTATTTAAGTCTAAAGAAATGAAGTCTGTATTTCTCAAAATAGGCTCTACTTCACTAATCTTATGACGTATTTCACCTAGTCTATAGATATCGAAATACAAATCATCCATTAGCTTTATGGATGAGGATGGGTTTAAAAACGATTGATAGCCGATATTTGAATAATTGAATAATACATTTGGTTTGGTATTTAGTATTTCAGAAAGGTAAGAATGAGAAGGGTGATTTAAACCTTCAAAACCTAAATCGAGCCTTGAGTCGATTGAAACAAAGCTTGATATTTTTGATTGTTTAACACAAGAATTGTACTGCGAAATAGTTAAATCTTGACCTCCACCAATTACTAAAGAAAATAAATTCCGATGTTCGCACTCTATCAAAACATCGGTTAACAGCTGATAGGTATCTGTCAAACGTTCTCCTAGCACTAAGTTTCCTAAGTCAGCAATTCGCAATCTTTCAGGCCCTTCAAATAGACTATAAAGCTCTTTCCTAACTAATGAAAATGATATTTCCTCATTTTGTGCCATATCGCCTCTAAGCTCAGGTACACAAAAAATGACTAAATCAGCTTCGGCTAGATTTGGAAAATCTCCCTTAGTATATGCCATAATTTTACTCCCTAACTGATTTGGTAAAAAGTGACCTAAATCATCAATAATTGGCTTAAAACTCAGCTCAAATTCCATTATTTTTTCTTACTTTTTGCTGCTAAGTCAAGACACATTTCTCGAGTCAAAGATTTAGGTTCAACATCTTTAGGAATCTTAACATTGGTCTTGTTTTTTCTAGCCCCCTCTCCGATTTGAATGAATGGTCCATAGCGACCATTCAATACTTGAACTAGTGGGTCGCCTTCAAATCGATTTATAGTTTTCTCAGCCTCTGCTTTACGATGGGCTAAAATGAGTTCTACAGCTCTTGCTATTTCAATAGTCAAAGGTTCGTCTCCATTATCTTTTTTTATTGAAATAAATTTACCTTTATGTCTCAAGTATGGACCAAATCTTCCTATGGAAGTAACAACCTCCTCATCTTCAAAATTTCCTACTGTTCGAGGTAACTTGAATAGCTCTAAAGCCTCCTCCAATGTTATGGTAGAAATGCTTTGATCTGCTAGTAATGAAGCAAATCGCGGTTTCTTTTCATCGCTCACTTCACCAATTTGAACCATAGGACCAAATCGACCAATCTTGACATAGACATTTTCACCCGATGCAGGCTCAACTCCTAGCAGTTTTTGACCTTTAGCTGTTTCAGAATTATCAGCAACATCATTGACTGTTTTAGAAAAAGAATTATAAAACTGTCCAATCATATCATTCCAAACCTTATCGCCTTTAGCGATATCATCAAACTCCTTTTCTACCTCAGCGGTAAAACTGTAATCCATAACCTTTTTAAAGTTATCATTTAGAAAGTCCGTGACAACAATTCCTATATCAGTAGGTTTCATTTTAGATTTGTCTGATCCAGTTTTCTCAGATTTTATACTTTCACTAATTTCTTGATTTGTTAGTGTTAGCAAAACGTGATCTTTCTTTACTCCTTCACTTTGACCCTTCACAACATAACCTCTATTTTGAATGGTGGTAATTGTAGATGCGTAAGTTGATGGACGTCCAATTCCTAATTCCTCAAGACGCTTTACTAGACTAGCCTCTGTGTATCTTGCTTTGGGTTTGCTAAATCGTTCTGTTGCTACTATTTCTTTATTTAATACTACTTCATTTTCTGATAATTTTGGAAGCATTCCATCCTGTTCTTCATCTTCATTATCGTTTCCTTCCAAATAAACCTTTAAAAAACCATCAAACTTGATCATTTCTCCTTTAGAAACAAATAGATTATTATTATTGGAGTTGGTAATGTGGACAGTTGTCCGCTCAAGTTGAGCTTCGGCCATCTGTGATGAAATGGTTCTTTTCCAAATCAAAGTATATAATCGTTGTAAATTTCTATCGGCTGTTATGACTGGCTGAGAGAGGTTGGTTGGTCGAATTGCCTCATGTGCTTCTTGAGCACCTTTTGATTTAGTACTAAACTGTCGGCTTTTAGCATATTCCTTTCCAAATTCCTTTTCTATATAGCTAGCAGCAGTTTGCATTGCTTCCTTAGATAAATTCACACTGTCCGTACGCATGTATGTGATCGTACCTGACTCGTATAATTTTTGTGCTACACTCATTGTTTGACCTACTGAAAAACCTAATTTTCTAGAGGCTTCTTGCTGAAGTGTAGAAGTTGTAAATGGTGCTGATGGTGACTTTTTTGCCGGTTTTTTAACCAAGGAAGATACTGTGAACTGAGCATCTACACAAGTCGTAAGAAAGTTTAACGCTTCTTCTTTTGAGTCAAAGCGTTTATCTAAATCAGCCCTAAATGATTTTCCGGTATTATTGGTGAAAATTGCAGTGACCTTAAAAGATGATACACTAACAAAGTCAATAATTTCCTTTTCGCGTTCTACTATCAGCCTAACAGCCACCGACTGTACTCTACCTGCCGAAAGTCCATATTTAACTTTTTTCCATAATACAGGAGAAAGTTCAAACCCCACTAATCGATCAAGCACTCTACGTGCCTGTTGAGCATTAACCAAATTGACATCCAGATTCCTTGGATTCTGTACTGCTTTTTGAATAGCAGATTTAGTAATCTCATTAAACACAATACGTTTAGTTTTAGCATCTTCTAGTTTTAGAGCCTCAACCAAATGCCATGCAATTGCTTCGCCCTCTCGATCCTCATCCGTTGCAAGCCATACAAGCTCTGACTTCTTAGATAATTTCGAGAGTTCATCGACTACCTTTTTTTTATCAGGGCTTATTTCATAGGTTGGCTTGAATCCGTTTTCTATATCGATAGCCATACCGCCCTTCTTTGGTAAGTCTCTAATGTGTCCAATACTGGATTTTACTGTGAAGTCTTTGCCTAAGTATTTTTCAATAGTTTTAGCTTTAGCAGGGGACTCAACGATTACTAAATTTTTTGTCATAAGAAAATAAGTTGATTCGTTAAATAGAGTGCAAATATATTACTCATTTTTTCAAAATCACAATTGACTGACTCAACATTAATACGTTATATTATTATATAATATAAGTTTTTCAAAAAAAAATATTTCTGTCAATTTGTCAGTTTTTGTTAATTTTGCACGTCTAACATAAACCAATGAGTGAAATAGAAAAAATTATTGACCCCTCAAAACAAGGCCAAGCACTAGATAAATATTCCCCAATTCAAGGTGAAAAGAAAATGTATATTGAAAGCTACGGCTGTCAAATGAATTTTTCTGATAGTGAGATTGTTGCTTCAATATTAAACAAAGAAGGTTTTTCAACAACACCAAATATAGAAGAAGCCAATTTGGTTCTCGTTAACACTTGTTCAATTCGTGAAAAAGCCGAACAAACTGTTAGAAATCGGCTAAAGGTCTACAATGCCATAAAGAAAAAACAAAACCCTGCTATGCTAGTTGGCGTATTAGGATGTATGGCTGAGCGACTTAAAGAGAAATTCTTAGAGGAAGAAAAATTAGTCGATATAGTTGTTGGGCCAGACGCATACAGAGACTTACCAAATCTTATAGAGGAAGTAAATGATGGCCGCAAAGCTGTTAATGTAATTCTTTCAAAAGAAGAAACCTATGCCGAAATCAGTCCGGTAAGGCTAGGTGGAAATGGTATTACTGCCTTTGTTTCCATTACTAGAGGGTGTGATAATATGTGTTCGTTTTGTGTAGTTCCCTTTACTAGAGGTAGAGAGCGAAGCAGAAATCCTGAAAGTATTGTCAATGAATGTCATCAATTAGTAAAGGACGGCTACAAGGAAGTCACACTTTTAGGTCAAAATGTAGATTCCTATTTATGGCATGGCGGCGGGCTTAAAAAAGAGTTTCATAAGCTTAGTAAAGAAGAGCAGGCTAAGAGTACTAATTTCGCTCAACTTTTAGCACTAGTGGCAGAGGTCAGCCCTGAACTTCGTGTACGATTTTCTACTTCTCATCCAAAAGACATGCAAGATGATGTTCTCCATACTATTGCTAAGTATGAGAATATTTGCAACTATATACACCTACCTGTACAATCAGGAAATACAAGGGTACTAGAACTGATGAATAGAGGATACACAAGAGAATGGTATTTAGATCGAATAGCAGCTATTAGACAAATTATACCCGATTGTGCAGTTTCTATGGATATTATTGCCGGATTTTGTAGTGAAACAGAGGAAGAACATCAAGATACACTAAGCCTTATGGATATTGTTAAATACGATTTTGGCTACATGTTTAGTTATTCTGAACGACCAAATACACAGGCTCAACGTAAGCTGACCGATGATATTCCTGAAGAAATTAAAAAAAGACGACTCCAAGAAATCATAAGTCTTCAAATGAAACATTCATTGTACAGAAATCAGCAACATGTAGGTAAAACCCACAAAGTGTTGATTGAAGGTGTATCCAAAAAATCCGACAACGAACTGTTTGGTAGAAATACTCAAAATACTGTGGTTGTATTCCCAAGAGAACAATTCAATGCTGGTGATTACGTTATGGTTCATGTCGACTCATGTACAGCCGCTACTCTGAAAGGAAAAGTAATAGTAAAACTATGACCGCACTACAACAAATAAAACAGCGTTTTGGCATTATGGGTCAGTCTGTAAAGCTAGAAAGAGCTATAGAAACTGCCGTTCAAGTTGCACCAACGGATATTTCTGTTCTAATTACTGGTGAAAGTGGTACTGGTAAAGAGGTCATGCCAAAAATCATACATCAAAATAGTTCAAGAAAACATAACAACTACATTGCCGTAAATTGCGGAGCTATTCCTGAAGGCACCATTGATAGTGAATTATTTGGACATGAAAAAGGTGCTTTCACAGGAGCCAGCGAACAACGAAAAGGTTATTTTGAAGTAGCCAATGGTGGCACAATCTTTTTAGATGAGGTAGGTGAATTACCATTAAACACACAAGTCAGATTATTAAGAGTTCTTGAAAGTGGCGAGTTCATGAAAGTCGGTTCTAGTGAAATTATAAAAGTCGATATAAGAGTAGTAGCAGCCACAAATGTAAATATAGAAGAAGCTATAAAAAAAGGGAAATTTAGAGAAGACCTTTATTACAGATTAAACACAATAAATATTAAAATGCCACCTCTTAGAGAACGTAAAGAGGATATTCATTTAATTTTCAGAAAGTTTGCAGCCGATTTTGCAGACAGGTATCATATTCCAACTATAAGACTAAATGAATCAGCCATTGAGCGGCTTGAACATTATTCATGGCCAGGAAATATCAGACAACTAAAAAATGTCTGTGAACAATTATCGGCTGTTGAGCAAAACCGTAGTATAGATGCTAGCGTTTTAAATCAGTATATTCCAAAGGAAAATACCACCCCAATATTATTTAATAATAACAGCAAAGAAAATGACTTTTCTGAAAGAGAAATTTTGTACAAAGTGCTCTTTGATATGAAAAACGATTTGAACGATTTAAAGCGTGTGACTAGTGAGTTAATGTCAGGCCAAACAGAAAGCAACACCAACAATGTAATTGACGAGAACTTACTTATACAAACTAAAGAGCAAGTTGAAATAGAAAAAAAGGTACTCACACTTCAAGAACAAGAAAAAATACTCATTGAAGAATCCTTAATTAGACATCAAGGTCGTCGCAAAGACGCGGCTGATGAACTAGGAATTTCAGAACGAACACTTTACCGTAAAATAAAAGAGTATTTGTTGTGAAAAGTCAACTAACCATTATGTTGTCAGTAATTTTATCACTAAGTGCCTGTGGTATATATTCCTTTTCTGGGGCCTCTATTTCTTCTGAAATAAAAACGATAACTATCGGTTATTTTGATAGTCAAGCTGAATTACTACCGCCTGATTATCCCAATTTTTTCACCGAATCTATGAAGGATAAATTTATTGCTGAAACAGCATTATCTCCTGTCAATATAGACGGAGATCTAAGTTTTAGTGGTTATATTTCAAATTATAGTATAAAGCCAATAGCTATACAGGCCAATGAAACGGCTGCAAAAAATAGGCTCACTGTTTCCGTTAAAGTGACTTTTACTAACCGCATACAAGAGGAATACAATTATGATAAAACATTTAGTCAATATGCTGACTATGACAGCAACCAAGATTTAAACACTATCGAGAGTGAATTATTGGCAGAAATAACCGATCAATTGGTTGAAAATATTTTTAACGAAGCTGTTGCAACTTGGTAATTTCTAAAGAAACATATAACCAATGGGTTAATGATCCTTATCAGCTCACTGAAAAAGATTTGGAACCGTTAAATGAACTGATTGAGACCTTTCCTTATTGTCAAACCACCCGTTTACTAAAAACCATATGTCTACAGAATATAGGTAGTTTTCAATTTAACCAACATCTCAAACAAACAGCTGCCTACTCTGGTGACAGGAGAAGACTTTTCGATCTTGTTACTAAAAAAACAAAAATTAATAATAAACTTACAGCAATAAAAGAAAAAATAAAGCCTGTTGAAGATTCAAAAATTAAGCAAAAAGAAGATATACTCAACATAGGCGAACCATTAGAATTTAATAAATCTGAAACTTATTCTTTTAGCGAATGGTTAAAACTAACTAAAGCTAAACCTATTCAACGAAAGGAAGAAAAAAATACACTACAAGAAAAAGTCGGTCGCATTGAAAAATACATTGCAAATAGAGATCGAAAACCTCAAAAAACAACCTTCTTTTCCGCCAGTGATAAATCTAAAGAAAGTGAAACATTTGAATTTAGTATAGTCACCGAAACCTTGGCAAAAGTTTATTTAGAACAAGGACATTATGAAAGAGCTAAAGAGGCTTACAGACAATTGAGTTTGAAATATCCCCAAAAAAGTTCTTTATTTGCATCCCGAATTGAATTAATCGATCAATTGATCAAAAACAAATAACGCATGTATACTATATTCTCTATATTAATCATCATAACTTGTATTTTATTATTGTTAGTTGTGCTAGTCCAAAATCCGAAAGGAGGTGGTCTGTCAGCAACATTTGGTGGTGGAAATCAAGTTATGGGAGTTAAAAAAACTGCCGATTTTTTAGAAAAAGCAACTTGGTACTTAGCAATTGCATTATTATTCTTTTCATTAATGTCAAACTTGAGTATCTCTTCAAGTACTGATAACAACGGACAAAATGAATCGATTATCCAAGAACAACTGGATGACACGCCTATTCCAACTCAGAGTTTACCAAATTTACCCGTTCAGGAAACACCATCTGAATAAGCGATTTACTGACAAATTTGTAATCTACAACTGAAAAAAAGTCATTACACGGTATCAATTTTGCTGTGGCATGATTTTTGAATCCATATTAGATAATTAAACAAAAAAACAAAACTATGAATGTAAAACCATTAGCTGATAGGGTACTCGTTGAACCTGCTAAGGCAGAAACTACTACAGCATCAGGAATTATCATTCCAGATACAGCACAAGAAAAACCACAAAAAGGTACAATCGTGGCTGTTGGTAATGGTAAGAAAGACGAACCATTAACCGTTAAAGTCGGTGATACGGTACTTTACGGTAAATATTCAGGGACTGAACTTAAGTTCGAAGGAAAAGACTACATGATCATGCGTGAGTCTGATATTTTAGCAATTATTTAAACTACTAGAAAATGGCAAAAGAAATAAAATTTGATGTTGAAGCAAGAGACGCCCTTAAGCGTGGCGTTGACTCCCTTGCTAATGCAGTAAAAGTGACACTAGGACCACAAGGAAGAAACGTGGTTATTGACAAAAAATTCGGCGGCCCATCTATCACTAAAGATGGTGTTTCTGTCGCTAAAGAAATCGAATTAGAAGATACCATTGAAAACATGGGTGCTCAAATGGTAAAAGAAGTAGCTTCAAAAACAGCTGATATTGCAGGAGATGGTACGACTACCGCAACAGTTTTAGCACAAGCTATTGTATCTGATGGCCTAAAAAATGTTGCTGCAGGTGCGAATCCAATGGATTTAAAACGAGGAATTGATAAAGCTGTAAATGTTGTGGTTGATAGTCTCAAATCTCAATCACAGGAAGTTGGTGATAGTATTGAAAAAATACAGCAAGTAGGAGCTATTTCTGCCAACAATGACAACACTATCGGTTCACTTATTGCAGAGGCAATGGACAAAGTCAAAAAAGAAGGTGTCATAACTGTAGAAGAAGCTAAAGGAACTGACACCTATGTTGAAGTCGTAGAAGGAATGCAATTTGATAGAGGTTACCTTTCTCCTTATTTTGTGACCAATGCAGACAAGATGCTAACTGACCTCGAAAGTCCTTACATTCTACTTTACGATAAGAAGATATCAAATATGAAAGATCTTCTGCCAGTATTAGAGCCAGCAGCACAATCAGGTAAACCATTATTAATTATTGCTGAAGATGTGGATGGCGAAGCCCTAGCAACTTTGGTAGTCAACAAAATGAGGGGTTCCTTAAAGATTGCAGCCGTTAAAGCTCCAGGCTTTGGTGATAGAAGGAAAGCAATGCTCGAAGATATCGCTATTCTTACTGGCGGAACTGTTATTTCAGAAGAGCGTGGTTTTAAATTAGAAAATGCTTCTATCGATATGCTAGGAACAGCAGAGAAAGTAACCATTGACAAAGACAATACTACAATTGTAAATGGTGCTGGAGAAAAAGACGCTATATCGGCCAGAGTCAATCAGATTAAAGCTCAGATTGAAAGTACTTCATCAGACTACGATAAAGAAAAACTACAAGAGCGATTAGCAAAATTAGCTGGTGGTGTAGCTGTATTATACGTTGGTGCTGCTTCCGAAGTAGAAATGAAAGAAAAGAAAGACCGCGTTGATGATGCACTTCATGCTACCAGAGCAGCCGTTGAAGAAGGGATTATCGCAGGTGGTGGTGTAGCCTTAGTAAGAGCTGCTGACTCCCTTTCTAAATTAGAAGGTGATAATGCTGATGAAACGACAGGTATTCAAATCGTTACTCGTGCTATTGAAGAGCCGCTAAGACAAATTGTTGCCAATGCCGGAAACGAAGGCTCGGTAGTTGTTTCAAAGGTAAAAGAGGGTAAAGCAGATTTTGGATACAATGCTAAAAAAGAGCAATATGAAAATATGTTCGAAGCGGGAATTATTGACCCAACAAAAGTTACAAGGGTAGCATTAGAAAACGCTGCCTCTGTAGCCGGCATGTTACTCACAACTGAATGTGTCTTGGCAGAAATTCCTGAAGAAAATCCTCCAATGCCTCCAATGGGTGGTGGCGGAATGCCAGGAATGATGTAATTCACTCACTTATATTTAAAAAAAAGGGCTTCATATGAAGCCCTTTTTTTTAAAATGCGTCTAGATTTTTTACCTGTCCAAAGTCATTCTTTTTTCAAAAGTACCATCTTTGAATAGATAAATTAGAGGCTGATTGGGTCTAAAAGATACAGGCCTTCCTTGTAAGTCTAATATTTCAATTAATTCTTTTTGCTCCAATACAGAAGAAGGCGCAGACATTCTGTTAAATACATAGGAATTATTCTGGAAAGAAAAATCAAACTCCTCGCCATTATTTAGTATGCAAATGTCATTGATAAAAAAGGTATCAGCTATTACGGTATAATCAAAATTGTCTAAATCAATTATTTGATTGTCAAAGTCAATTATATTACCAATAAAATCAGTAAAATAAACTGAGCCGTCATTGAAGCTCAAATCCAGAAAATCAATAAGACCATCAAAATCTGTTTGTGAATCACCTTCGTAATCTTCAATCAAAATATTGTCACCAATATCAGTAAAATCAACTGATCCGTCAATGAAACTAAAATCTAAAGAATCAATGAGGTCATTAAAATCTATTTGTGAATCACCTTCGTAATCTTCAATCAAAATAGTGTCACCAACATCAGTAAAATCAACAGATCCGTCAATGAAACTAAAACCTAAAGAATCAATGAGGTCATTAAAATCTGTTTGTGAATCACCTTCGTAATCTTCAATCAAAATAGTGTCACTAATATCAGTAAAATCAAAATTGTCTAAATCAGTCGTTTGATTGTCAAAATCAATTATATTATCAATAAAATCGGTAAAATAAACTGAGCCATCATTGAAGTTCAGTTCTAGAAAATCAATAAGACCATCAAAATCTAATAATGAATTACCTTGGTATTCTTCAATTAAAATACTGTCACCAGTACAAGTAAAATCAACTGATCCGTCAATGAAATTTAAACCTAAAGAATCAACGAGGTCATTTAAATCTAAATCTTCAGGAATTTCAGCATCTATATCCCCCTCAAAATCTAAGCCAGTAGACTCGTCATCACATCCATATAAAAATAATAAATCTGCATCATCGATAACGTCATCAAAATTAAAATCTGTCTGAGAAAAAGCCTGGTATTCTTCAATTGAAATAGTAATTTCAGTGCCATTACAATCAAAAGTATAAGTCTGTTGGGCATTTACGGTTAATGTAGCCAAGAAAATTGGCAGTAAATAAAATGATTTTTTCATAACAAATGGGTTTTAAAAATTAAATTCAGTGCTAAGTTAAAACCATAAACTGCATTAAAAAATCAAAAAAACAGAAATCCTTACGCATTCAAGATTATCGTAGGACAGATTTCATAAGAAAGTACTAGATTAGTTTTTAAGCAAACGCATTCTAAAAACTAACATACACATTATTCCGAGCAAGATACAAGCAAACAAAAGGTGAGCATTTTGTATTAAAGCCAACATACCCAAATGAGCTAAGATAACTCCACTCAACAGTTCTACAGCTAAAATACCATACAGCCATCGAAGTATAGTTAGCTTGAAGAACCGCTCATTAAGGTAGGCTATGTAAGTCAATAAACCCAATACTATCCACGAAAAACTACGGTGTATAAAAAAGGAAATACCTAATTGTTCTGTCCACTGATCTCTTCCAATGCCCATTCGACTAAGTTCATCAATATACTCTCTTACTTGTGTTCCTAAAAACATTTGAAAGAAAGTGATAAGAAAACTAAACCATACTATATAGTAAACCGATTTTGGTACTTCAATATTTAAGGACTGTGAAGGGCTTACCATGCGTATAATATACAATTGAATGCCTATTATAAGCAGTGCAAAAAATAAATGTACAGTTATCGTCCATGGCACTAAATTGGATGCTACAACAATGGACCCAAACCAGCCTTGAAACAACATAAAAATGAGGTTAAGGAAGCTTAAAAACAATAATGACTTATGCTTTCTAAAAGCTAATAGCACCCAAATAAAAATTATCAAAACAGAATTGCCGGCTAAAAATCCAAGCAAACGGTTAACGTATTCTGTCCAGGTTTTTCTGACATTAAAGTCCTCTTCTTTAGTGAGGTTTGGATCATTTTTCAGCTGTAAAGCTACATCATACATTCCTATATTAGAAAGTAGCATAGCAAATTTCTCTACTTTCTGTTGGCGTTGTTCAACATATTTTTCTTTGTAGTTGGGCGGCACCTGGCTTATGTGGGTGGGTGGTACCCACTGATCAAAACACTTGGGCCAGTCCGGACAACCCATTCCACTTCCTGTGACACGAACAAAACTACCCGCTATCACGACTAAAAATATCAGTACTAAAGCAAGCCAATTAAAGCGAACAAAAGTGGTGGAAATCATCATTATTTAGTGAGTTTGAATAGTGCCTTTTTCAATAGTCTTAATGATTTCAACCTCAACATTAGTAACCCTGTAAACACTATCTTTTATGGTATTAATCAAATCAATCATGGCATACTCACTGACTTGGCTGGTATTGTACTCAACCGATGCCAGTTTGTTTTCAAAACTAATATCAGATTTTACGACTCCATCCAGTTTTTCAAGCTCTTTGCTAATAAAGTCAGCACAACCCTTTTGACAACTCATACCTTCAATTGATAAGGTAGCCTTTGTATCGGCCAAAACAATTTTTTGGCTGGCATTTACAGATGTATTACCCTGACCACAGCTAACGAAAATTAAAACTATTAGTAAACTTTTTAAAACATTTTTGAGCATAACTATTATATTTTTTAGGGAGTTACAAAAATACTAACATATCTTTGTATAAAATATTGTTTGTGTCTTTTTATTCAAAAAAAATCATTAATTGGTTCTTACTGCTTTTACTAGCATTTATTTGGGGTAGCTCATTTATTCTTATGAAAAAAGGCTTGCTAGTTTTCAATGATTTTGAAGTAGCACAACTACGTATGGCTATTGCCTGGTTAAGTCTCCTGCCTTTTGTTTGGAAAAAAGTATTCAACGTCAATAAAAAACATATTATACCCCTGCTAGTTGTAGGGCTGTTTGGTAATGGCATACCTGCCTTTTTATTTACTAAGGCTCAAACTCAATTAGATAGCTCATTAGTAGGTATGTTGAATGCGTTAGTACCTATTTTTACTTTTATTATTGCTGTTTTTCTATTTAAGAACCCTGTCAAAAAACGACAACTCATTGGAATTCTTATAGGATTGTGCGGTGCTATTTCTTTAATTGCATATGGGGGTATAAACTTTCAAAATACACATTACGCCTACTATGTTGTCATAGCAACCATTTGCTACGCTATAAGTTTAAACACAATTAAGCATACACTTCAAGACATGTCCGCCTTAGATATTTCGGGTATTGCATTTTTTATTGTTGGTCCCTTTTGTCTATTAGCTTTAGGTTTATCTGATTCGATAGAAAAATTACACTATGAAGGAGCTTACACAGCCTTAATATTCATCGTCATGTTATCTACTATTGGCACATCCTTTGCATTGATTCTATTTAATAAACTAGTGAAAAATACCACTGCTCTTTTTGCTTCATCGGTTACTTATCTTATTCCTATTGTGGCTATTTTTTGGGGGGTAATTGATGGGGAAACTATTTTTCCAATGCAAATTTTTAGTATTGGGATTATTTTAACTGGTATTTACCTAGTTAATAAAGCCTAAATTATTTTTGCTAATTATTGATTAATTATTACATTTGCAGCCCCACAAAAATAAGTGGAATTAAAATTTTTAAAGGATGTACGCAATTGTAGAGATAGCAGGGCAACAATTTAAAGTTGAAAAAGACCAGCAAATTTTTGTTCATCGTTTAGATAATAAAGAAGGATCAAAAGTTGATTTTGACAAAGTTTTATTAATCGACGACAACGGAAAAGTAAATGTTGGCGCCCCAGCTATAAGTGGAGCAAAAGTTACTGCAAAAGTGCTTGGCCACATGAAAGGTGACAAAGTCATCGTTTTCAAAAAGAAAAGAAGAAAAGGCTATAAAGTGAAAAATGGACACCGTCAATCGTTCACTCAAATAGAAATTCAAAGTATCGTTGCTAAAGCTGGAACAGCTAAGAAAACTGCTGTTAAAACAGCAGAAGCAAGTGCCGATGCTAAGCCAGCAGCCAAAAAAACTGCGGCAAAAAAACCAACAGCTAAAAAAACTGCGGCAAAAAAACCAGCAGCAAAAAAAACTGTAGCAAAAAAACCAGCAGCAAAAAAGCCGGCAACTAAAAAGGCAGCTGCTAAAAAAACAGAAGAATAAATTATCTAAAACACAAATACAATGGCTCATAAAAAAGGTGTCGGTAGTAGTAAAAACGGAAGAGAATCAGAAAGTAAACGACTTGGCGTCAAAATTTTTGGTGGTCAGGGCGTAATCGCTGGAAACATCATCGTTAGACAAAGAGGTACTAAACACCATCCAGGTGAAAATGTTGGTATAGGAAAAGACCACACTTTATTTGCCTTAACAGACGGTGTTGTTCAATTTACTAAAAAATCAAATAACCGATCTTTCGTTTCTGTAGATCCGATTCAAAACTAATAGTAAAAGTTTTAACTCAAAAAATTAACTCCCAGCTTTTTAAGTTTGGGAGTTTTTTTTTGAATAAGAATGCTATTTTTGTATCTATTGAAAATTATCCTATGCTGCAAGTCAATTACATCAGAAAACATAAAGAAGAAGTAATCAAACAATTACAAACTAGAAATCTTCAATCTGAAGAACTCATTAATGAAATTCTTGAAAAAGATAAACTAAGAAAAGAAACTCAAAGTCAATTAGATATACTATTAGCTCAGTCAAACACTTTAGCTAAGGAAATAGGACAGTTTTTCAAAAATGGCGAAAAAGAAAAGGCCGAACAAGCAAAATTACAAACGACAGAATTAAAACAAAAAAGCAAAGTACTAAACGAACAGCTAAATTCTATCAGCTTGCAATTGACACAACTTCTGACTCAAATCCCAAATGTACCACACCCAAGTGTACCTCAGGGTAATTCAGATGAGGATAATGAGGTTATCATGAGTAGCGGAAATGTCCCTACGCTGCCTCAAAATGCTTTACCCCACTGGGAATTAGCAAAAAAATACGACATTATTGACTTTGAATTAGGCACTAAAATAAGTGGAGCTGGATTTCCTGTCTACAAGGGTAAAGGTGCTAAATTTCAACGTGCACTAATCAATTATTTTTTAGATAAAAATATTGCAGCTGGATATCAAGAAATACAACCTCCTCACTTAGTTAATGAAGCCAGTGGATTTGGAACAGGTCAATTACCTGATAAGGAGGGACAAATGTATCATGCTACTGAAGATAACCTCTATCTTATTCCAACAGCAGAAGTACCCGTAACTAATATATTTAGAGACGTTATTCTCAATGCCAAAAATTTTCCAGTCAAGTGTACCGCTTATACTCCTTGCTTCAGAAGGGAAGCTGGTTCATACGGCAAGGATGTAAGAGGGTTAAATCGATTGCATCAGTTCGATAAAGTGGAAATTGTTCAGATTCAACACCCTGACCGTTCTTATGAAGCACTAGATGAAATGGTCAAACATGTTTGTGGAATTCTTGAAGATTTAGAGTTGCCTTTTAGAATGTTAAAACTATGCGGTGGTGACTTGGGCTTTACCTCTGCCCTAACCTTTGACATGGAAGTATTTTCGGCTGTTCAAGAACGATGGCTGGAAGTTAGTTCTATTTCAAACTTTGAAAGCTACCAAGCAAACCGGTTAAAACTCCGCTTTAAAGACGAAAACAAAAAAAACACACTTTGCCATACCTTGAACGGTAGTGCTTTAGCATTACCCAGAATTGTAGCTTCACTTTTAGAAAATAACCAAACAGAAGATGGTATTATTATTCCAAAAGCATTGGTACCATACACTAACTTTGAACGTATTGATTAAATGAATAAAATACTAATTTTTCTTTCTTTTACTGTTTTGTTAGCTTGCTCGGGCTTTAAATCCGAAAAGCAGTCGGTTAATCTAATGATTACAGAGTACGACAGCTTATTGCTAGAACTGAAATCATTTGATATTAAATCAGCAGCACCAAATTTGAAACGATATAATAATGTCATAGAGTTATCTAAATCCAAGATGAAAAAAGATGTGCTGCCTGAAATAGAAACGATGAACTATTTGAATGATCTCAAATTAATGAGGCGTCAATTTAAAAATGCACCAAAAATTAAAACTCAACTAGTCTCAAAAATTAATACCAACAAAGAGCAACTTTCCAATCTAATTGTTGACATAGACGGTTCAGTTTTTGACCAAACTCAACTACAAGGTATTTTATCAGAAGAAGTTAATGAGTTAAAAAGTATCAAAAAATCATTGATAGATTTCAAAACAGCATACACTGTTTCTGAAAGTCGATTCGATAGCCTTTATCTTTTGTCCAACGCTTTTAATTTTCAATAATGAAAGTTTTCTGTATTTGTATAACGTTATGCTGTATTTCAATATTTGGTCATGCACAATCCAGTACAGATTTAAGGATTGCAAATAAATATGCCAATTCAGGACAATGTGATAAAGCTATTGAACTATTTGAAACTTTTGAAGAAAGAATAAGTCTTAAGAGTTATTACACAAATTTTCTAAAATGCTTATTATCTAAGGAAGAAAAGGCCATGGCTCTTCAGCTTGTCAAAAAAGCACAAAAGAAATATCCCAATCAACTTAAATATGGTGTTGATTTAGGTATTGTTTACAAAGCCAAAGGAGAGAAATTCAAAGCTGAAAAAGAATTTAAAAAATGTGTGAATGCTCTTAGAAAAGGGCGATCAAATGATGTTAATATTTTAGCCTCAAAATTTTCTACTAATGGAGAATATGAATGGCTTATTAAAACATTTGATAGAGGTCAAGAATTAAATCCTACTTATGAATTTGGTTTTCAGCTAGCTACAGCATTAGCCAACCTTGGTCAAACGGAACAGATGATTGATACCTACCTAGATTTGGTAGAAAAGAATGCTAATCACCTTAGGAGTGTAAAAATTAGACTTCAAAATAGTCTAGGAAGAACAAAAAGTAGCAAAGACAATTATGACCTACTACAAAAAAAGTTATTGCTGAAAGTACAACAAACGAATAACACTACATTGACTGAACTTTTGGTTTGGTTACATATTCAGACCAGCGAATATAATGCCGCTTATATTTATTCCAAAGCACTTGACAAAAGACTTAAAGAAGATGGAAGTCGACTTTATACTTTAGCAAACATCGCTCATGAAAATAAGGCTTTCAAAGAAGCTATAAAGTGCTATACTTACCTTATTAACTTAGGAAAGAATAACCCATATTACACCGAAGCAAAAATTTCAGAAGTCATGGTGTTAGCTGAACAGATTACTCAAAAAGACTATTCAGATACTGAACTCATAAACTTAGACCAAAAGTATTCAGCTGTAATAAATGAGTTTGGAAAAAGCTATGAGTTAGCTTATCTACTCAAAGACTACGCTAAACTCAAAGCGTTCTATCTTTACGATTATGACTTTGCAGTAAATATACTAGGTGAAACTATTTCACTATTACCAAGAGGCCAATTACTTTCAGAATGCCAATTAATGTTAGGCGATATTTATCTAATCATTGACAAAGATTGGGATGCCATTTTAGAATACTCTAAAGTAGAGAAAGAAAACAAAGAAAATCCTTTAGGCCATGAAGCTAAGTTTTTAAGAGCTAGAACAGCCTACTTTCAGGGTCAATTTGACTGGGCACAAGCTCAACTCGATGTATTAAAAGCATCCACAACAAAACTTATAGCTAACAATGCTATGAAGTTATCATTACTAATCACGGACAATACTGGTCTAGACACCTCTACAACAGCAATGGAAATGTACGCTGCTGCCGAGTTATTAGAATTACAAAACAAACTGAACGAGAGTTATAATTTATTAGATAGTTTACAAACAAATTTTAAGGGTCATACACTGACTGACGAAGCCATGTTTAAACAAGCTAATATTCTATCAAAACAAAAAAAATATTCCTTATCAATTTCTCTTTATGAAAAAATTGCAACTGATTATGCATTTGATATATTAGCTGATGATGCTCTTTTTAAATGGGCAGAATTGACAGAAAGTCATCTTTCAAATAAAGAAAAAGCAAAGTCCTTATATGAAAAATTAATCAATGATTACTCGGATAGTATATATACTACTGAGGCAAGAAAACGATTCAGAACATTGAGAGGAGACGAAAATTTATAAGTATGATAATTTACAATGTAACAGTCAGTTTAGACCCAAGTATTCACCAAGACTGGCTACAATGGATGAAGGAAGTGCATATTCCAGAAGTTATGCAAACTGGTTTTTTTTTAGACCATAAATTATGTAGAGTATTAGTAGAGGATGAAATTACTTATGCTATTCAGTATACATGTGAAAGTCAAGAAGTATTAGAACACTATCAAAAAAAATCTGCTACCATATTGCAAAAGAAACACTCTGAACGGTATAATGGAAAATTTGGTGCCTTCCGCACACTGCTAGAAATCATAGAATAATGGCAAAAGTAAGAGCAAAGAAATACCTCGGTCAGCACTTTTTAACTGATCATTCAATTGCTCAGAATATTGTCAACAATTTAAGCCCTCAAAAAACAATTCTAGAAATTGGACCTGGTATGGGTGTCTTAACCCAGTTTATTATTGAACGAGAATCAGAACTATTTGTCGTTGAATTAGATAAGGAATCAGTCAGCTATTTACACCATCATTACCCTTCCCTTAAAAACCATATAATTAGTGGAGACTTTCTCAAACTTCCAATAGAACAGTTATTTGATCATCAAATTGGACTGATAGGTAATTTCCCTTACAATATATCCTCTCAAATTTTATTTAAAGTTTTAGAACATAAAAACTGTATTACTGAAATTGTTGGTATGTTCCAAAAAGAAGTGGCTGAACGTATTAGTTCCAAACCCTGTAAAAAATCATACGGTATACTCAGTGTTTTTATTCAATGTTACTATGATGTGGAGTATCTATTCACCGTTGACGAAGATGTTTTTGACCCGCCACCCAAGGTGAAATCTGCAGTCATCAGACTTAAGAGGAATCAAAGGCAGAATCTTCCTTGTGATGAACAAAAATTTATTAAAGTTGTGAAGACCGCTTTTGGAATGAGAAGGAAAACTTTGAGAAATGCTTTGAAAAGTCTTACCTTGTTGAACGAAAATTCTGCAGAAAAATACTTAAATCAGAGAGCTGAACAGCTAAGTGTTGAAGATTTTTTTAAACTAACAGACTGTTTTGAATAATGAAGTTCGAACTAACAAAAGATTTTTTAAGTGAGATAAATTCACTCATTGAACAACAAAACAGTTCATCTGTGGTTGACCTTATTAAGGATTGTCATCCAGCCGATATTGCTGAGATACTCGATAATATTGACTTTAAAAATGCCTGTTTTTTATTTGAACTTTTAGAGGATGCTACTGCTGCAGATGTATTAGTAGAATTAGAGGACGACCTCAGAGAAGATTTACTCAATATTCATTCTCCAAAAGAAATTGCTGAGGAATTCGTTGATAATATGGATTCTGATGATGCTGCAGATATTATTTCAGAGTTACCAGAAAACAAAAAACAAGAGGTTTTATCTCACATAGAAGATGATAAATCTGCCAGTGATATTGCTGATTTATTGACTTATGATGAAAACACTGCTGGAGGCTTAATGGCTAAAGAACTTATTAAAGTTAACGCAGATTGGTCAGTAATGCGGTGTGTCAAAGAGATGCGAAGACAGGCTGAAGATGTTCAATTTGTTTATACCATTTATGTCGTAAATAATAACAACACATTATTAGGCACTCTGTCCCTAAAAAAATTACTACTAACAGACTCGAAGGCAGTAATTTCTAAAATCATGAAAACTGATATTATCAAAGTTAATGCTGTATTGAGTCAAGAAGAAGTAGCTAATACTATGAATAAGTATGACCTAATAGTTTTACCAGTTGTTAATGAAGACAATCAACTCATCGGGAGAATAACTGCTGATGACGTGATGGATGTTATGAAAGAAGAAGCTGAAAAAGACTATCAAATGGCATCTGGTATTATCGATGATGTCGAATCAACCGATAGTATTTGGGATATTACTAAAGCTAGATTACCATGGTTGTTAATAGGTATGATTGGAGGTATTTTTGGTGCTAAAGTCATTGGAATTTTTGATATTGAGAAAAACTTTGAAATGGCATTTTTTATTCCTCTTATTGCCGCAATGGGTGGTAATGTAGGCGTTCAATCTGCTGCTATTGTCGTACAAAGTTTAGCTAGTGGTACTGCTTCTTTAGAAAACATATCACAACAACTCATCAAAGAATTAGGGGTTGCATTGGTCAATGGAATAATTTGCTCTATAATCATATTAGTTTCTACCTATTTCTTAGGTTATGGTATTGGCCTTAGCCTTACAGTTAGTATTGCACTATTATCAGTAGTAATTTTTGCTGCTTTATTTGGCACATTTGTTCCATTAACCCTCAATAAATATAATATTGACCCTGCGTTAGCAACAGGTCCGTTTATTACTACAGTAAATGATATCCTCGGTCTACTGATATACTTCCTAATAGGACAGTTTATTTTAGCACTATGAAAAAGGTTTTATTTATCGATCAGCTACATCCATCTCTTTGGAATCAACTAACTGAATCTGGTTTTCATTGTGTAGAAGGCTATCACCTTGACAAAGAAGAAATAAAAGAAATTATTAGTGGGTTTTATGGGTTGATTATTCGTTCACGCTTTAAAATCGATGATTCATTTTTGGAAAACTGTAATCATTTAAAATTTATTGCTCGAGGAGGGTCTGGAATGGAAAATATTGACCAAAAATTGGCTCAACAAAAAGGTATTGAATGTATAAATGCAGCTGAAGGAAATCGACAGGCAGTAGCTGAGCATGCTCTAGGCATGTTGCTAAATCTATTTAATAATCTAAAAAGAGCCGACCAAGAAGTTCGACAAGGACATTGGAAAAGAGAATCTAATCGAGGAGTTGAACTTTCAGGAAAAACAATTGGAATTATTGGCTGTGGAAATACTGGCTCTGCTTTTGGTAGGTTACTCAGAGGATTTGATTGTAAAGTATTGAGTTATGATAAATACCTAAATAATTTCGGTAAGGATAATATCATAGAATCGCAATTGGAAACACTTTATGAGGAAGCTGATATTTTAAGTTTGCATATTCCTTTAACCAAAGAAACTCATCATTTAGTCAATGATATATTTCTTAATCGGTTCAAAAAGCCCATATATCTGATTAATACTTCTAGGGGTCAATGTGTGGATACCGTAGCACTTCTTGAAGCTATTGATAACAAAAAGGTAATGGGGGCTTGTTTAGATGTTTTGGAAATTGAAAAAATATCATTTGAATCCCTAGATCAAACAAATTTATTTAAACGACTCATACAATCTAATAAGCTAACACTTTCTCCTCATATTGCTGGCTGGACAGTCGAAAGTTATCTTAAAATTGCACAAGTACTATTTGAAAAGATTAAAGCCCTTGAAAATAACTAGGACTTCTAGTTTATACTATTTCATTTATTTTCAAGCTTTCTATTTCAAAATAATGAGCCGATTGGTAAAAACACCTTTATTGGTATGAAGCTTTAAAAAATACGTCCCTGCATGTATGTTATCAAGGGCTAGAATTTTCATACTAGGGTCGAAACGCCTTAGCACTTTGCCCTGGAGATTCATCAGCCATATAGTGTTTACAGAAAGTTGTTCCTCTAATGAAAGATTAACAATGTCCCGGGCTGGGTTAGGATACAACTTAAAGGGATGTAGAGTATTTTTTTGAATACTAATAATTTCAATCATAACCATTGTACTATCTTTTATTGTACAACCAAATGAATCCGTAGCTTGCAAATAAATCCAAGTTTCAACATGACAACAACCAGTGTATGAAATTCCTCCAACAGAATCATCAGTAAGAACAATTATCGAATCATAGATGAATGTAGTATCTGAGGAGTATGTGTTAGGAATGAAATAATAGGTGTAGGATTCAAATGATTCAATGGTAGTCAATTGAACCTGTTCTGTCAAATTAACACCCAAGTGTACTATTGTCTGATTTTGGCCACCCCACCATTCGTAATTTTCATAAAAAGTATCTCCCTCTAGAGTGGTTATAAAAAAAGTAATCTCAGGATCTGCAAAATCTATGACTACAGTAGCGGTATCAACGTAACAGTTGTTATGAGCAATAATTTGAAAGGTAGTGTCCGAGTATGGAAATACTACTATCTGCTGATTAGTGTCCCCAGTATTCCAGATATACAAGTCGGCACCATTTATTTGGGCCTCCAAGACTAAGCTATCGTTACTTTTACAAAACACTAATTGTTCTTGTAAGACGATGTGTATACTGTCATCATCCATTAAATTAATACTGTCTAACAGGGTGTCACTAGTCGTCTCATTTTCAAGTATTGCCCATGCCTCAAAGTAGTAATCACCAGCTTGTGACAAATCAAAACCCTCAGAAAATGTGTACATTACACTATCTCCGACCGTCAAATATGGACCAATGGTGTCGCTCAACAAAGTGCTATCGTTGGACTGAAAAAAGACAATAACACTATCTATTTGATTAGAATAGCTTACATTTTTGAGTTGAAGACTAACGCTTTCATTATTACTTAGCACACATGAGCTTTCCAACTCAATAGTTGACAATTCTATCCGTTGTTGACAAAAATTCTGTTGCTGATTAATTTGACCATAAGTTGAACTATCAGATTCCCAATAGAAGATACTATCTAAACTTCCCTTTAACTGTAAGCTAGTACCTATTGGATCACCATTTTGAAAAACACCAATATCTGTTGATGTTTGCCCCGAAAAAGGCCCATTGACTGAAGTGACTTGACCTTCATAACTTAGAAATTGAATCAAACTATCCTCACATTCATTATATAGTGCTATTGCATCACCAGAGGTGCTTGCTCCATTTTGAATAGACGGTTTGTAAAAAAACACAAAACCCATTCCACATATATTTTCGGTCACCACGGTGTCTAAGACTAATGAACTATAAATTTCACTATTATTACCATTTACAAAATATATCTTATAGCATGATAAATCGCTACCTGTCAATGCAGCTATTTCAAACCCTTCATTTATATCACTACCAACATTATCATAATGAATCTCATTAATAAAAACAGAAGTATAATCAAACACAAATGGGCTTTGAGAAAATAAAATAAATGGCACAAACTGAAGTAAAAAAAATAAGGGTTTCATTAGCTATTAAGAATTGTAAGTTGTTTACAAATCTAATATATAACTTGAATAGTTTGTTTAGTCTTTTGCTCAAGAACAACAGTTTTTGAACCTATCACTTTTTTAATATCTTCTTTATTATAGTGTCTTATGGTACACAAGCTTAGGCTTTCCTGACTTACAACTTTGAAATGTTCGTTTAAAATTTTAATAAGACCGGGCACCTTTTGAATATCATTATCTACACATACCGAAAAGCTAATTGCTGAGTTTTGCATCATATTAATAGCTACTCCGATTTTAGAAAATACAGAAAAAATAAAACTAAGATGATCTTCAACTATAAACGATAAATCCGTAGCAGAAATATTCAATAATATTTGATTCTGTTTTAAAATAAATGAGGGTAAAAAAGGTATCATTTCTACATTTTCAGAAATAGTAGTACCCGCTTGCTGAGGAGATAAAAATGACTTTACTCTTAAAGGAATTTTTTTCTCTTTTAGAGGTTGAATAGTTTTAGGATGAATCACTTTTGCTCCATAATAGGCCAATTCAATTGCTTCAGAAAATGAAAGTTGATTTAATAGTTTAGCATCCTCAAAAAAACGAGGATCAGCATTTAACACTCCTTCAACATCTTTCCATATTACAACTTCTTCAGCATTTAATGCATAAGCAAATATAGCGGCACTAAAATCCGAACCTTCTCGTCCTAGAGTGGTTGAGAAATTTTCAGAAGTACAGCCGATAAATCCTTGAGTTAAAAACCGCCCATTGGTATTAATGTTTTGCTCAATATTATAAAGTGTTTCTTTCCAATCTATTCTAGCATTTCTATGAGTGTTATCTGTTCGAATTAAATCTCGAGCATCTAACCAATTATTCACAACGCCTTCTTGATTTAGATATGCACTAATGATAGAAGTTGATAATAACTCCCCGACCGATACTATTTGATCATACTCAAAACCGTATGTGGATGTTGGAGAATCCTCAATAGCCCACTCAATTTCAACAAATAAGTTACTTACCGTATCATATATTGAATGACTTTTTTCAAATAACTGATCTAATATTTCAAAATGATAGGACTTTACTTCATCTAATGATACCGTCTGAGCGGAAGTATAATCATTAACCACACTCTCTAACATATTAGTTGTTTTTCCCATGGCTGATATCACAATAACAATATCTTGGGTGTTATCTGACTTTAGGATTTTAGAAATATTTTTGATTCCGTCAGCATCTTTTACTGAGGCACCTCCAAACTTATAAATCTTCATTTAAAATTAAATGTTTTAAGTTGTTCTTGAGTTAATTTTCCATTATACCAATCTGTACTTATGTCGGCATTGTATTTCTTGTAAAAACGTATGGCGTCTATATTCCAGTCTAAAACTTGCCAAATCATCCCTTTGACATCTAGTAATTGAGCTATTTTAATAGTTTCTTCAAATAGTAAGGCACCAATTCCTTTTTTTCTGTACTCAGACTTTACCACAAAGTCCTCTAAAAATAAAAACCGACCTTTCCATGTAGAATAACGAATAAAATAAAAAGAAAGACCAACGATCTTTTTATCGACTTCTGCTATTAAAAACCAGTAGTATGGACGCTCACCAAAACCATCATTTTCAAGATCTTCGATAGTTACTGTAACTTCATCTAAGGCTTTTTCAAATTCAGCCAACTCTTTTATTAGGGATAAAACAGATGGCAAATCAGATTTAATACCTTTTCTAATGTTTACAATCATAATCTGATACAAAGTTAATTATTTTTGAACGCTATTATTAGATGAAAAATTCGATATTTGCCAAGAATTTGATAATTTAGTTTATGGCTAAAATCACCACATTAGCGGAATTTATAACCGAACAGCAAATTTTAAAACCAGAAGCTACAGGAAACTTAACACGACTTCTGTATGATATTTCAATTGCTGCAAAAATTGTAAATAGAGAAATTAATAAAGCCGGCTTAGTCGATATTTTAGGTGAAATAGGCGATGAAAATATCCAAGGTGAGCCAGTAAAAAAATTAGACATATATGCCAATAATGCTTTTATTTCCTCACTCAATGCTGGTGGGCAATGTGCGGCAATAGCTTCTGAAGAAAATGAAGAGATTATTGTTTTAGATAATGCAAAATCTAAAAATGCAAAGTATCTCTTATGTATTGATCCTCTTGATGGGTCATCGAATATAGACGTAAATGTATCGGTTGGGACAATTTTCTCTGTTTTAAAAAGAAAAAATCCTAATAAGAAAGTAACTGAAGATGAGTTTTTTGTGAAAGGAACTGAACAAGTAGCAGCGGGTTATGTCATTTATGGATCATCAACTATGTTAGTATACACTACAGGCAATGGTGTGAATGGCTTCACACTTGACCCTTCTATTGGTGAGTTTTGCCTCTCTCATGCTAATATAAAAACACCATTGAATGGTGAAATTTATTCTGTGAACGAAGCCAATCAAAATGTAATGCCAGAAGGTGTAAAATCATTTACCCATCATTGTCAAAAAACTATTGATGGCAAACGTACTCATACTGCACGTTTCATGGGTTCATTAGTAGCAGACTTTCACAGAAATATGCTCAAAGGTGGTATTTATATTTATCCAAACACAAGGCATGCACCTAAGGGACGGTTGAGATTATTATATGAATGTTCACCACTAGCATGGATAATTGAAGAGGCTGGCGGAAAAGCATCTGACGGATTTAAACGAATTTTAGATTTAAAAGCAGAAGACCTACATCAGAGAGTTCCTTTTTTTATTGGCTCTAAAGAAATGGTTGAAAAGGCTGAACAATTCATGAAAGATAATTGAAAACTTATCCATTAACAGAACTTTATAAAGACCACCAATGTATCAAAGGTCTTGTCAATTGTTTTGAGAATAATTCAATCTCCAAATATCATATTAAAAACCTAATAGGTTCACAACAAGCATTAATAGTATCACAAGCTATCAAAAGCCTTAAAAACCCAATGTTGTTTGTACTTGAAGATAAAGAACAAGCAGCCTACTTTCTGAATGACCTTGAAACCCTCTCTAAAAAAAGAGCACTATTTTATCCAAGTTCATATAGAAGACCTTACCAACTAGAAGAAACTGATAACGCAAATGTACTTCTTCGAACAGAGGTTTTAAAAACCTTAAACCATCAATCTCAACCCTTAATTGTCAGTTATCCCGAAGCTATTTTTGAAAAAGTGATCAGTCAAGAACAACTCAAACAAAATTCTTTTGACATACAAGTTGGCGATTCCATTTCAATTGACTTTTTAAACGACTGTCTTCAAGAGTATGATTTTAAACGTGTTGATTTTGTTATAGAACCAGGTCAATATTCCATTCGTGGCGGTATAGTTGATATTTTTTCATTTTCTAATGAGTTTCCTTACAGAATTGAATTTTTTGATGAAGATGTTGAAAGCATAAGGACGTTTGACATCAATTCTCAACGGTCTACAGACAAACAATCTATTATGTCTATTGTACCTAAGTTTCCTGTTTTCAGTGATAATGAACAAGAGAGTATTTTAGAATTTTTACCAAAGAATACAACTGTTTGGATAAATGGTGTTGAATCTTGTCAAAATAAACTGAATAAACTTTATGAAAAAGCGATTAGTCACTTTGATGACCTAAAAGAAAATACAATAAAACACATTAATCCAAATCGATTATTTTTGAATGGTGAGACTTTTTTGAAACAAGTCGATAAAAAAAATGTTGTTGAGTTTGGTAACCAATTTTTCTTTGAAGCTAGTGACTCCTATGAGTTTCGATCATCACCTCAACCCTCCTTCAACAAGCAGTTTGAATTACTCATAGAAGATCTACGAGATTCTCACCAAAAGGGCTACAAGAATATCATCTTGTGCTCAAGTAAAGAGCAAATTAAACGGTTTAATAGTATTGTAGCTGATACTGAAAAAGAAATTGTAATTGAGACATACATTAGTAGTTTGAGTAGCGGCTTTATTGATCATCAATTGAAATTATGTTGCTATACAGATCATCAAATTTTTGAGCGGTATCATAAATTTCGATTGAAATCAAGTTTTGCTAACAATGAAAAAATCACTCTACAGCAGTTAAATCGTCTTGAACCAGGCGACTTTGTCACGCATATCGATCATGGCATAGGAAAATTTGCTGGACTTCATGCCATAGAGGTCAATAATAAAAAACAAGAAGCCATTAAATTACTCTATAAAGATGGTGACACCTTGTTTATCAGCATTCATTCATTGCATAAAATTTCAAAATATAGTGCAAAAGATGGCGTTGAACCAAAGACAAATAAACTAGGCTCAGGGGCTTGGCAAAAAACTAAAGCCAAAACTAAAAAACGTGTCAAGACTATAGCATACGATCTCATACAATTGTATGCAAAACGAAAAGAACAAAAGGGATTCGAATATTCTCCAGATAGCTTTCTTCAACATGAGTTAGAAGCCTCATTTATGTATGAGGATACGCCTGATCAATACAAGGCTACTGTAGACGTCAAAAATGATATGGAAAGTATTACTCCCATGGATAGACTCGTATGTGGAGATGTTGGCTTTGGAAAAACGGAGGTAGCTATTCGAGCAGCATTCAAAGCTGTAACAGACAATAAGCAAGTGGCCCTACTTGTCCCTACCACCATTTTAGCAATGCAACATGCTAAAACATTTAGAAAACGACTAAAAGATCTACCTTGTAAGGTAAATTATATTAATAGGTTCAGAACAGCAAAAGAGCAAAAAGAAATTTTAGAATCTACTGCTAAAGGTGAACTTGATATTTTAATTGGCACACACCGACTTGTCGGAAAAGATGTCAAGTTTAAAGATTTAGGACTGCTTATTATTGATGAGGAGCAAAAATTCGGTGTAGCTGTAAAAGATAAATTAAAAACGTTTAAAGCAAACATTGATACACTTACTTTATCAGCCACTCCTATACCTAGAACTTTACAATTTTCACTCATGGGAGCTAGGGATTTATCCATAATAAAAACTCCTCCTGCTAATCGATATCCAATAGAAACACAAGTTACGACTTTTGATGAAGAACTAATAAGAGACACTATAAGCTATGAAATATCAAGAGGAGGTCAAGTCTATTTTGTTCATAATAGAATAGAAAATATAAAAGAGGTAGCGGGTTTAATTCAACGACTTTGTCCAGATGCGAAAATAGGTGTTGGTCACGGTCAAATGGATGGAAAAGAATTGGAAAAGCTAATGATGTCTTTCATGGAAAATGAATTTGATGTTTTAGTTTCTACTACCATAATTGAAAGTGGGTTAGATATACCAAACGCTAATACAATTATCATTAATAACGCCAATAACTTTGGGCTCAGCGACCTTCATCAACTTAGAGGAAGAGTAGGTCGAAGTAATAAAAAATCATTTTGTTATTTATTAGCTCCACCCACCTATTCTTTAACTGCTGATGCTCGAAAACGTCTAAATGCACTTGAACAATTTTCAGAACTTGGCAGTGGGTTTAATATTTCAATGAGGGATCTAGACATTAGAGGTGCTGGCGACTTACTGGGAGCCGAACAAAGTGGCTTTATTAGTGATATTGGATTTGAAATGTATCAAAAAATACTGGATGAATGTATTAATGAACTGAAAGATAGTGAGTTCAAAGAACTCTACAAAGACAGTGATCAATCCACTGTTATTAGTGAATGTTTAATTGATACAGATATGGAAATCTTAATTCCTAATCAATACGTTAGTAGTATTAGTGAGCGCTTATCCCTTTACAACGAGCTTAGTAATTGTAAAGAACAAAGCCAACTTGAAGACATAAAACTTAAACTGACTGATCGTTTTGGCCCCATTCCATTTGAAGTAAATGAACTTATTAAGTCAGTAAATTTAAGGTGGCTTGGGCAACAAATTGGATTTCAAAAAATTAGTTTAAAAAAATCACTTTTTACAGCTTATTTCCCCCCTCAAGATCATCCTTATTTTCAGTCACCAGCATTCGGAAAAATTCTAAATTATTTGAAACAAAACCATAGTTTCTGTGAAATGAAAGAAATCAAAGGAAAGTTAATCTTTAGAATAAAAAATGTTACAGATATTGAAAAGGCTATTCAGTCTTGTGAGCTTATATTAAAATAATGTTCTTATTTTTGTAAGACACCTTAATATACAGTTCAAAATGAGATTTTTTATCATATTATTTCTATTTAGTTATTCATTAACATTAGCTCAATCACTTCCCAAAGGCTTTTCTCAAGATGAAAGAAGTCCAGGTTTTTTAAATAGTATAGGGGTTACCGAAAATCCTTATGAAAACCGTTCTGGTAGTTTGAATATCTATAATGTGCCTCCTGATGAAAACGTTAGAACTATGGCTGAATGGGAAGAGATTCAAGCATTAACCATTACTTGGAGTACAAGTTACAATATAGAAGAAGAAGCCATTTTATCTCAAATCGTCAAACATGCTGTTGAACAATGTCAGGTTATTATCATTTGTGAAAATCAAAATGTGGTGATAGATTATTTAGAAGGCCAAAATATAAACACTGAAAATGTCATACTACTAGAGTCCAATTTTAATAATATTTGGATTAGAGACTATGGTCAAAATAGTGTTTACAAGAAAGATGTTGAAGATCTCATACTTGTCGACTGGTTGTACAACAGAAATAGACCTTATGATGATTTGGTACCTGACCAAATAGCAGAATATTTAAATTTAGACCTCTACACTACTTCCGAAGCTCCTTGGGACTTAATGTCAACTGGAGGTAATTTTATGAGTGATGGTATGGGCCTAGGCTTTTCTTCCGAGCTTATTATTGATGAAAATAGTGGAGGATACGCTTGGGAAGGTCCTGAGGGAATTGTTTCTTTTCCAGATCAATCATTAATGGATATAAATGATATTATGTTTGAGTTTATGGGTATTGAAGAATATATTCTCATGGAAACGCTACCCTTTGATGGCATTCACCATATCGATATGCACATGAAGTTATTAAACGAGGAAACACTACTGGTTGCTGAATATCCTGAAGGAGTTGCAGACGGCCCTCAAATTGAGGCTAATTTACAATACGTCTTAGCTAATTATAACTCCTCTTTTGACACTCCATTTAAGGTAGTTCGTATTCCAAGTCCTCCAAGCAGCTCTGGTAATTATCCAGATAACAATGGTTATTATAGAACATATACCAACTCTGTTTTCATTAATAATAGTGTTTTAGTACCATTCTACAGAACGGAATACGACAGTATAGCTCAACGCATTTATGAAGAAGCTTTGCCTGGCTACAATATCATTGGAATTGATGTAGACAATCAAGGAGAGAATTTAATCTCTTTCAGTGGTGCCATTCATTGTATTACGCACAGTGTAGGCGTTAATGATCCTCTTTTAATCCAACATCAATCGCTTGAAAATACCTATCCTCAGAATGAATATGTATTCAATGCTAATATTCAACATAGAAGTGGTATACAATCTGCAAATTTATACTGGACAACAGATTTAAATTTAGGCTATCAGCAAGTGAGTATGACAAATACTAATGGAAATAATTGGCAAGCTACTATAACTGAAAATATTCCATCTCCTAATACTGTTTATTATTATATCGAGGCAACTTCTAACTCTGGCAAAAGCTTAAATAGACCTTTACCAGCTCCAGCTGGCTATTTTCATTTTGAAATTTTAGAAAATCAATCGGTTGACATTTCTACTTTTCAAGATGCAAAAATAAGTCTAGATATCTTTCCAAACCCAGCCTCAGCCATAACATGCATTCCTGTTCATTCATCTAAAGAACAAATTGGAAAATTAAGCTTGATAGATATTTATGGTAGAGAAATTTCTGTTATACATGACGGAAATATTCCTAATGGACTAAAGAATTATTTCTTAAAAGCTAATGAATTTACCAGTGGAGTTTATTTTATAATACTAAAAACTGATAACCAACTTATAAGACAAAAATTAATTATTCAATAGGTTATCTTCTAATTGCTTCAACAGGATCTAGTTTAGATGCTGAAAGTGCTGGTACGATGCCTGAAATAATTCCAATGATGATTGATACACTCAATCCTAAAAAAATATTTTCGAAGGTAAGTCCCACTTCAAAATCTGTAAAACTACCAACCAATTGAGTGAGTATGAATACTAATAGTAAACCTAAACAACCGCCAATCAAACACAGAATTACAGCTTCAAACAAAAACTGATAGAGAATAAATATATTTTTTGCTCCAATAGCTTTCTGTATTCCAATTAACTTTGTTCGCTCTTTGACCGATACAAACATAATGTTAGCAATTCCAAAGCCGCCTACCAAAATTGAAAAACCGCCTATAACCCAACCCGATAAGCCAATAACAGAAAACAAACTATCAAGTTGATTACTGATCAAACTGATTTCATTCATAGCAAAATTATCAGCAACTGTAGGTTTCAGTCGTCTTAAATTTCGCATAACACCAGCAAGCTCGTCACGCAATTCTTCATTAGTAATATCTGGCTTAGCTTTAGCTATTATCACAGGGTTACTTCTTCGTTTATTCATCAATCGATTACCAAATGTTACCGGTACTACTGCAGCATCATCTAATGAATTACCAGTAATATCTTCTCCCTCGGTTTCGAAAACGCCTATTATTTTAACCTTAACACCTTTTACTTTTACAGTCTCACCCACTACATCTAGTCTATTAAAAAGTGCTCTTGCTACCGTATTTCCTACAATAATGTAATTTTTACCACCTGCCGATTCTTGCTCTGTAAAATACCTTCCAGCAGATAACTCAAAATTTCTTATGTACTGCCAATCATACGACACTGCTAATACATCGACGCCTTGAATACTATTATTTTCAAACGTAATAGTTCGTTGAGCACTATTTAAAAAAGCGATGGCTTGAGCATTTTTTGACTTTGAGGCTAGCTTGGTCATTTCATTAATTTCGACCTCCGGCCTACTCATAAAATCCCACCACTTATACTCACCGCCGTCAGAACTGCCCCAAGGCCATTTTTGAATATAGACTACATCACTACCAAGCTTATTAATGCTATCTCTAACGTTTTTCTCCAAAGAATCAACGATAGTAAATACCGTAATTACTGCTAAAATACCTATCGTTACTCCTAATAAAGATAAAAAGGTCCTTAGTTTATTATTAATAATAGCTTGCCAAGCAAAACGTAAACTCTCTGTAAATAATCGAAGTAAAATCATTACAATTAATCTTCTTCAAAGATAGTTAAATTGAGACTATTCTAAAGTTATTAACAAAGGCTAAAAACATATTAAGTGTAATTGATTCTAAAATAGTAATTAGGTAATATTGCAATAAAACTGCCCATTTTGATGAACACTTTTATTCAACCCAAAAATGCCCTCATTTCTGTTTTTAACAAAGATGGTCTTGAGCCAATTATTGAACAATTAAACCGTTTAAATGTTTCAATTTATTCTACAGGTGGTACCCAAGACTATATTGAAAAACTAGGTGTTGAAGTAAATAGAGTAGAAGACTTGACTTCCTACCCGTCCATATTAGGTGGACGAGTAAAAACTTTACACCCAAAGGTATTTGGTGGAATTCTTAGCCGAAGGGAGTTAGAAGATGATAACAATCAGTTATCTCAATATGGTATTCCAAATTTAGATTTAGTAATTGTTGACCTTTATCCTTTCGAAGATACCGTGGCTTCTGGTGCTGATCATCAATCAATCATAGAAAAAATTGATATAGGTGGAATATCGTTAATACGAGCTGCTGCAAAAAACTACAAAGATGTTGTCGTTATTTCTTCAAAGAATGACTATTCTTCGATTTGTCATTTATTAAAAGAAAATAATGGAACCACATTGGATGATAGACTCACATTAGCAAGGAACGCTTTTCATATTTCATCTCATTATGATAGTGCTATATTTTCATATTTTGACACTGACAATACAGCGTTCAAGTATAGTATATCAAATAGTACTAGTTTGAGGTATGGTGAAAATCCTCACCAAAAAGGAACCTATTATGGTGATCTAGATGCATTTTTTGATCAATTACATGGAAAGGCATTATCCTACAACAACCTTCTGGACGTCGATGCTGCAATTCATATTATTTCAGAATTCAATGAAACGTCATTTGCTATTTTAAAGCATAATAACGCATGTGGTATAGCCTCAAGGAAGTTACTCAGCGAGGCTTACAAAGCAGCTTTAGCTGGAGACCCAATTTCTGCCTTTGGTGGTATTTTAATATGTAATTCAGAATTAGACCTTAAAACTGCCCAAGAAATTAATTCACTTTTCTTTGAAATAATTATAGCACCATCCTACCAAAAAGATGCTCTTGAAAAATTGAAATCCAAGAAAAATCGCATTATATTAGTGCAGAAGGAATTTGATCTCCCAAGCCAACAATTTAGAACTATCTTAAATGGTGTTTTAGAACAAGAAAAAGACACTTTTACAGATAGTATTGAAATAATGAAAACGGTAACCAAAGTATCGCCTACTGAGCAAGAATTAGTAGATCTAGAATTTGCCAGTAAAGTTTGTAAAAACACAAAATCTAACGCTATCGTTTTAGTAAAGAACAAGCAATTATTAGCAAGTGGAGTTGGTCAGACCTCCAGAGTAGATGCGCTTAATCATGCGATTGCAAAGGCACAGCAGTTTGGGTTTGATTTAGAAGGGTGTGTAATGGCGTCTGATGCATTTTTTCCGTTTGCAGACTGTGTTGAAATTGCAAATTCTGCAGGCGTAAAAGCCGTTATTCAACCAGGTGGATCTATAAAAGATCAGTTATCGATAGACTTTTGCGATGAACATAATATGGCAATGGTTATGACTGGCAAAAGACATTTTAAACATTAAATTAAAGAAGTATGGGGTTTTTCGATTTTATGACACAAGAGATTGCTATTGATCTTGGAACAGCAAATACTCTAATTATTCACAACGATAAAGTTGTTGTGGACGAACCCTCAATAGTAGCTAAAGATATTATTCAGGGCAAAGTTGTAGCTATCGGTAAAAAAGCTCAGCAAATGCATGGAAAAACCCACCGAACCATTGAAACAATTAGACCTCTTAAAGATGGTGTAATTGCTGATTTCTCTGCCGCTGAACAAATGATCAGAGGAATGATTAAAATGATTCCAAGGCGTAAAACACTTTTTTCCCCTTCTCTAAAAATGGTAGTATGTATTCCTTCAGGCATCACAGAAGTTGAAAAAAGAGCGGTAAAGGACTCTGCTGAACACGCTGGTGCAAAAGAAGTATTTCTTATTCATGAACCAATGGCTGCAGCTATAGGAATTGGAGTTGATGTATTAGAACCTAAAGGAAATATGATTATTGATATAGGTGGAGGAACTTCTGAAATTGCTGTGATTTCGCTGGGAGGTATTGTAACTGATCGATCTATTCGAGTTGCTGGTGATAATTTCACTACTGATATTAGAATATACATGAGAAATCATCATAATATCGATATTGGAGAACGTATGGCTGAAAAAATTAAAATTAATGTAGGAGCAGCACTTCAAGAATTAGAAGAACCACCTCCAAACTTTGCAGTTCACGGAAGAGATTTGATGAGCGGTATACCAAAAGAAATTATTGTGACCTATAAAGAAATTGCTAGAGCTCTAGACCAAACAATTTCTCAAATAGAACAAGCAGTACTAGCCGCATTGGGACAAACACCTCCTGAACTTTCTGCTGATATTTACAATACTGGCATCTATCTTACTGGCGGCGGATCCATGCTAAGAGGTCTTGACAAACGAATCTCTATTAAGACAAAACTTCCTGTTTATGTAGCCGAAGACCCCTTAAGAGCAGTAGCTAGGGGTACTGGTATTGCTTTAAAAAATACCGATAATTTCCCGTTTTTAATTCGTTAACTTTGGGCAAGAATGCGAAACTTACTAGATTTAATAAATAAGAATAATCATTTAATTTTATTTATTATACTAGAAGTATTGGCCTTTAGTTTAATTATTCAAAATAATAATTTTCAACGTTCTGCTGTTATTAATTCTACAAATGGTATCACGTCAAGTGGTTTTAAATTGGCAAGTAATGTAAAAGATTATCTGACACTAAAAAGTACTAACGAATTACTTTTTCAGGAAAACGCTAAACTTAGAAGCCTCATTAGCTTACATCAGACTGATAGTATTAGTACAGCTAATCCCTTTTATTTTACCCCTGCAAGAATTATAAATAATTCAGTTGCAAAAGCCAATAATTATTTAACATTAGATAAAGGAAAAGTTGATGGTGTTAAAAAAGGAATGGGTGTAATTGGAGATAATATGATAGTTGGTATTATAAGAGAAACCTCAGATCATTTCAGTACAGTAATATCTATTTTACACTCTAAAAGTAAAGTGAGTATTGTTGTCAAGAAAAATAATCATTTTGGCTCTCTTGAGTGGGATGGAAAAAGTTATAAAAGAGCAAAAATAAAAGATATTCCCTCACATGTTGATTTACAAATTGGCGATACAATAACAACAAGTGGGTTTTCTTATATTTTTCCTTCTAATTTGTCAATAGGTACAATTTACGAGATTACTACTGAAAGTGATGACAAATTTCATGATGCTAATATTCAGTTTATTGAAAATCTTAAAGAAATAAAATTTGTTACTATCTGTCAATCTATGAATAGATTTGAAAAAGATAGTTTAGAACAACAAACAAACAATGGGGCCATTAGTAATTAGACATTTTTTTCAATTTCTACTGTTTGTTACATTACAAATTGTAGTGTTCAATAATATCTTCTTTATTGGTTATATAAATCCATATATATATCTAATGTTTTTAATTCTATTACCCATAAACAAATCAAAAAAAAACATGTATTTGGTCATCGGTTTTTTAACAGGATTAATTATCGATGCTTTTGAAAATTCAATGGGTCTTCACGCCTTTTCTTGTGTTTTACTCATGTATGTAAAAGAACCACTTCTTCTTTATTTTGTACCTCAACTTAAAAATAAATCCCAACAAATTATTCCTTTTTCTTTAAACGAATATGGTATACCAATCACGATTTTTTATACCTGTAGCCTAGTATTTATTCATCATTTCACTTTATTTCTGATTGAAGCGTTCCGTTTTGACCTTCTTAATATTTTACTTCGAACATTTTCCAGTGGTCTAGTCACCTCTGTACTATTAATCATCTTCCATTTTTTTAACTCTAGAAATTCTATAAAGTGAAAAAATTTGAAAATAGAGCAATTATCATTGGCGGTTTTTTTTCGTTAGTAATTCTCATTTTTATCATTCGCTTATTTTCTATACAAGTTATCGACGACAGCTTTAAAATGTCTTCTGAAAATAATGTCATAAAAAAAGAAACTGACTACCCCCGACGTGGGCTAATTTATGATAGAAATAATGAACTTATAGTGTATAATGAAGCTGCATACGATTTAATGCTTACACCCAATCAAGCCACTGAAATTGATACAGGCTTGATTTGTACATTACTATCTATTGATACAATTAGCTTTAGAAAACGCTTATTAAAAGCTCAGAACTATTCTATGTATAAATCGAGTGTATTTATGACTCAAATTTCTGTTGAATCATACACCAAATTACAAGAAAACATGTTCTTGATGCCTGGCTTTTATGTCCAACCAAGAACACTTAGAAAATATCCATTCTCTACTGCAAGTCACCTTTTAGGCTATGTGGGTGAGGTAAATAAAAATATCATTAATAAAAAAACCTACTACAAAGAAGGAGATTATATTGGAATTAGTGGGATAGAAAAAGCCTATGAAGATAAATTAAGAGGTAAGAAAGGCGAAAAACTATTATTGAAAGATGTACACAATAATATCAAAGGCGGCTTCATGAATGGAAAATACGACACTAAATCAGTTCCAGGAAAAAATCTAACATCTTCAATCGATATATTTCTTCAGAACTATGGAGAAAGACTAATGAGCAATAAAAGAGGTAGTATAGTCGCTATTGAGCCAAGTTCAGGGGAGATACTTTGTCTTATTTCAGCACCAAATTATGACCCAAATACTTTAGTTGGAAGACAACGATCTGAGAATTATAATTTTCTTAAAGAGGATACTTTGAATAAACCTCTATTCAACAGAGCAGCTTTGGCTCAATATCCGCCAGGCTCAACTTTTAAACTAATAAATGCTTTAATTGGTCTTCAAGAAAATGTTTTGTTCTCAACTAGTAGATATGGTTGTGACGAAGGTTTTGTTTACGGTGAGGAAAAAAGAAAGATGAAATGCCATGTGCACCGTTCTCCACTTAATTTAATCGAATCGATAGCCAACTCCTGCAATGCTTACTATTGTAATGTTTATAAGAACATCATCGAAAAATACTCTACTACTTATGAAGGGTATGACGTTTGGAGAAATCATGTAGTAAGTTTTGGATTAGGAAATTGGCTTAATAATGACTTACCGACAGGTCAAAAAGGATTTGTACCCAATACTAAATTTTATGATAGAATATATGGCAAAAAGAGATGGAAAGCACTAACAAACTTGTCATTATCAATTGGTCAAGATGCCCTACTGACAACACCCATACAAATGGCTAATATGACTGCTGCCATTGCAAATAAAGGGTATTATTATACGCCTCATATCATAAAAGAAATACAAAATGATACTATTCATTCACGATTTAAAACACCTATTTATACCACTATCGATTCAAGCTTGTTTGATATAGTTATAAAAGGTATGCAAGAAGTAGTTGAAGATGTAGAACTCGGAACATCTAACGTTGCCAGAATGGATAGTATTACTGTATGCGGTAAAACAGGAACAGCTCAAAATCCTCATGGAGAAGATCACTCTATATTTATTGGTTTTGCACCGAAGGACCAACCAAAAATTGCATTAGCAGTATATGTAGAGAATGGTGGCTGGGGCTCAACTTGGGCAGTACCAATTGGTAGTTTAATGATTGAAAAATATTTGAATGATACGATAGTCAGAAATCGTCTAGAAAATCAAATAGTAAATGGTAAAATTGACTACTAATGCGATTTAAGAATCAAATATTTGATCATATTGATTGGTGGACTATCGGAATGTATTTCGTATTGGTTATTATTGGATGGCTAAATATTTATGCATCGTTATATAATGACAATCTTGAATTATTTGACTTTAGCCAAAAGCACGGTCGTCAGTTAATTTGGATAATAGTAGCCTTTTTAATTGCTATCCTTATTTTATTTTTCAATTGGAGATTTTTTGAGGGCTTTGCTTATTTGATTTACTTTTTTACAATACTCTTTTTAATAGGTGTTCTTATCTTTGGAATAGAGGTCAACGGAGCAAAATCATGGTTAGATTTTGGTTTTACAAGAATCCAACCGTCCGAATTTGCAAAAGTTGGTTGCTGTATGGCTATTGCTAAATTTTTGAGTACACTTAATATTAGTTTGAATAGTTTCAAAAATAGATTTGTCACCGGGCTTATTGTCTTCATACCATTCGTTTTAATTATTTTACAAAATGATACTGGTTCTGCCTTAGTTTATTTTGCGTTCATCTTAGTTCTATACAGGTTCGGTCTCCCCTCCAATTTTTTAATTTTAGTAATTGTAACTGCCATATTATTTATTACTTCTATTATAGTTCCCAAAATCGTTTTAATAATAATGTTAATTGCGATTGCTATATTCTTTTTTGTAATTTCTAATAGAAAGCTAAGAGAGTTTTTAGTTATTTTCTCACTTTTAGCTAGTAGTGTTGGTTTTATATTCAGTGTTGACTACGTTTTTGAGGAAATTTTAGAAGATCATCAAGTAACTAGAATTAAAATATTATTGGGACAAGAAAGTGATCCTCACGGGGCTGGCTATAATGTAAATCAGTCTATGATAGCAATAGGTTCTGGTGGATTTACTGGTAAAGGTTTTTTAAACGGTACACAAACAAAATTCAATTTTGTTCCAGAACAAAGTACCGATTTTATATTTTGTACAATTGGTGAAGAGTGGGGCTTTATAGGTAGTTTTTTATTACTGGCACTTTACCTGGCACTTTTAATCCGACTGCTTATTTTGGCAGAACGACAACGATCAGTGTTCAGTAAAGTATATGGCTATGGAGTGGTGAGTATTTTATTTTTTCATATAGCTATCAATATTGCTATGACCATCGGCTTAGCTCCAGTTATTGGTATCCCATTACCGTTTATAAGTTATGGTGGATCTTCATTGTGGGGTTTCACAATATTATTATTTATTTTTATTAATCTTGATTCTTATAGGCTTCAAGTATTGAGATAAAAAAACCCTCAATTAAAATTTTAACTGAGGGTTTAACTTTTATGGTATTTGAATATTAATAGAAATTAGCTCTATTGTCTTTTATATCTACTAAATCTTGTAGTGCTTGATAGACCTGAAAAGTGGATCTAGATTGAAGTGATGACTCCAAACTATTTTTATTTGAAAGGAAATTATCCGACATAGCTCCTTCAATAACTTTATCCAATTGTACTACACAAACAGCCTTTGAAGTTCTAAAAGCTGAAGAAGTTTGTCCTTGCTCAAGAGCAAAAGTTGCTCCAACAAATGAAGGCTCACTTCCTAGACCAGGTACTTGATTAGTTGAAAAGTTTACTCCATCAGATTTACTGATAGTTAGTCCAAAACTAGTAGCAACCTCATCTAATGTTTGCACATTTGCTAATTCATCTAAAAGCATTTCAGATTTTTTATTATTTAGAACTATTGGCTCAATAGTAGCTCTAACATCTTCAAGATCAGTTAGGCCCTCCTTTCTAATTGAAGTCAAAGAAGCAACAACAATTTTATTGCCAAACTCAAAGACATCAGAAATATCACCAACATTTGATTCATAAGCCCATCTTACTAATTCTCTTGGATTTTCTAAACCAGCAATATTTGTAGTTGTTTCAAGTAATCCATCAGCTACACGCTTGGAAAGATTCTCATTAATAGCTGACTCGTTGAATTGTTCATAGTTACTATTTTCAGCAGCAAATTTTCCAGCTTGTGCAAATACGTTCTGGTAAGTTGTATTACTATATAGTATTTGTCTATCCAGAAAAGCAACTTTATATTTTTTAGATGACTTTGATTTATTAGTCAATTGTATTAAATGAGTACCAAACTGAGAGGTTACAATGGACAACTCATTTTTTGCTGAAGTAAAACAGGCCTCATTAAACTCAGGGACCATTACACCTTCAGCAAACCAACCTAAGTCTCCGCCCTTAACAGCCGAACCTTGGTCTTCTGAAAACTGTTCAGCTAAATTTGCAAACGATTTTCCCTGATTAATTAGAATTTTAAGACTATCAATGGTAGTTTCAGCATTGGGGCCACTTATTAATATGTGCCTTGCTTCTACGGAGTCAGGTCTAAAACTAGCGTCAACTAACTTTGCCAAACGTAATAAATTTCTTGATTGAGTATATGGACCTAATACAGTACCATTTTCAGAAGAAACTAAGCCTTGAATGTTTTCATCTAAATCAGATTCAGAAACATATAATACTCTATTGAAAACATCTGAATTTTTACGTATAAATAATTCGTCATTATCGTTTTCAGAAAAATCTTTTTTGACATCAATCATCCAGTCGTTTGCCGCTTTTTGATCATCTACAGATGGCAATACTGAATACACAACATATTCTATTTCTCTTGATGCTTCTTGTTGATATTGTTCACTATTTTCAGTGATGAAAGATCTTAAGTCAGTATCAGTTAGGTTTACTAAACTATCTGGAATAGTTGTTAGAGGAATTTGCACGTATGATACATTGCGAATTTCACTTTGATAGTATTTATCCATTTTTGCTTCCCAGTCAGACACCGTTAAGCCGCCACTAACAAGGGCATTGTATTTATTAGTTTGCCTTTCATCACGGATAGCTTTTTCAAAGTTTATCCACTGTTGTTTAGCCTGACCGGTTTCGTCATTATTGATATCTTCCTTTAGAAACTGTAATAACCTTGCTCTGTCAAACTCTCCGGTTTCAGGATTGGCAAATGCCTGTTGAACAGTTGGGTAAGGGTTCTCACCTTGAACCATATCAAAAATCTCAGCAGCTGACACCTCTAATCCTAGATCTGAAAACTCTTGTTTCATTATAGTTTCACGAAGCATTTGATTCCAAACGGAATTTCTTACTTGTGTGACATCAATATTGGGATTTGACCGCCTTTGATTATCAATGCTCTCTTGCACACGTTGTTCAAAATTTTGATAGTCAATTTCTTGTGAGCCGATTTCACCTACAACCATATCAGTTGCCATTCCACCACCACCTTGCGATGACATTAAATCTGTTAAGAGAAAGGCTAACATTGCAATTCCTATTACGAAAAGTAATAAACCTGATCGATTTCTAATATTTTCTAAACTTACCATGCTTCAATTTTTATCAAGATGGCGAATATACAAATGTTATATGATAAATAAAAAGTAAAATCAGTGACTTTTTATGAAGCTAATTTCATCAATTTTATTGTTGGAAACTTTCTCTATAACTATTAGAAATTTTTCGAATGATACCTCCACTCCCTTTTCAGGAATTTCTTCTAAATGATTTAAAATAAATCCCCCAATAGTTTCGTATTCATCAGATTTTGGAATATCTAAACTGAATTTATCGTTTAAGTAGTCAATTTCAAGCCTTGCCGAAAAACGAAAAGTAAATTCATCCTCTTGTTTTTCAAGCAGCTTTTCAATGTCGTGTTCATCTTCAATATCTCCAAGTATTTCTTCCACAATATCTTCAACAGTTAGCATTCCTGAGGTACCACCGAATTCATCAACAACTACAGCAATTCCTTTTCTTTTTTTTATAAAATGTTCAAGAATATCAATTGCTAACATACTTTCCGGCAAAAAAGGTATGGGTATTAAAATAGATTTTATATCCTTTGGCTTTTTAAATAATTCGTTTGAGTGTACGTAACCAATGATTTGATCAATATTTTCTCTGTACACTAAAACTTTAGATAGTTTTGTTGTTATAAAAATTTGTTTTAGATCTTCTATTGAATGCGTGATATCGATAGCTACAATTTCTGTTCGTGGCAACATGCATTCTCTTGCTTTTATTGAAGAAAAGTCCAGTGCATTATGTAAAATATGAACTTCAACATCTAAGTTTTTACTTTCCTTGCCTTCGAGGTGTAATTTTAAATATTCTTCCAAGTCTAGTTTTCCAAATATTGGTGAGTCTTCTACTAATGCCATCCCAAGAAGCCTCAGACCTACTTTGGAAAGAGATAATGTAATTAAGACAACTGGGGTCAATAGGTAGTAGAAAAATGTTAATGGAAATATGAAAATTTTCAGAAACTTATTAGGATTAAGCCTAAAGAAGGCCTTTGGTAAAAACTCTGCTGTCACCAAAATGATTAGAGTTGAAATTAGAGTTTGAAAAAGTAAGACTAAAAATGGTGTTCGGGTGTAGAACTCAATAAGAGGCTCTAAAATTATTGCCATAAATATACCGTAAGTGACAAGAGCTATATTATTACCCACTAACATTGTAGCGATAAATCTTGATGGTGAATGTAGCACCTTTTGTAGTAGAGAAGAAACCAAAGAAGATGACTGTTTATCCAGTTCAAGCTTTAGTTTATTGGAGGAAATGTAGGCAATTTCCATTCCTGAAAAGAAGGCTGATAGAATAATAGAAATGGAAATAAAAGACCAGTTCTCCATGATTAGTTACTTAACACAATAGTCCCTTTTATTTTTTTTATAGAATATTTAGAAAAATATTGATTGGATTCGAACCCATGGCCTAAAATGACTTCTTTTTTTGTAGTTATTTTGACGAAATCATTAGTATATATTTTCTCATTCTCTTGGTCCCAGCTCAATGTTTCACTTTCTAAAATATTACCGTCTATATTTCTTACAATAACATTATGTTGTGCCTTCATTATATTGTTTTCTTCATCGATAATGGCGTAGTCGGATGAGAGTTCTGACTCTTTTTTTCCATGATCATCAAAGAATTGCACTTTTAGACCGTTTTTAAACTCTATATAATTGGTATCGGAACTATAGCGATTCATTTCTTTGGCATTAAGTAAAACTCTAATATTAGCAGAGTCACTGTAAATCACTTCACAATCTATAATAGTTTCGACGGGATAGACTAAATCATTTTGTATGGAAATCTCCATTATTTTCTCAATATCATTTGAACATGATGAAAATAGTGCAGACAGTATAAAAATATATACTAATGAAGTAATAATATGTTTTAAAGGTATTATAAATGCTTTATTTAATTCTTACTGTTGTGGATTCATTTATCCAACATGAAATGGTGTAAGTGTCACCTTCTTTGAAGCCATTAAAAAATGCATCTTCATTAGAGGGTAGATATTTTGAATAGGATGCAATTTTTTTCTTGCTGATATCTATCATAGATTCATCTTTTTTTCTGGCGGCTATGAACTTATCAATTGCTGCTGAATAAAGCATGGCTGATTCAAAGGAATTGGTTCCACACTCACTGGCCGAACTAGCATAGATATCACCAATCAAAATTAAAGGCTTCCCCCAATTTGGCTTGATCTCCATTGCTTTGTAGGCGTTTGCTCTGGCAGATGAGTTAGAACCTAATTTAAAGTAAGCTCCAGAAAGACCATAATAATAATCGGCTTTCTCATTTTCATTTTCAGCCATCTCTAAAGCTTGTCTAAAGTATTTAACTGCCTGACTGGATTTATTCTTTTTCAATGAAAGCGTACCCATGTTATAGGCAGATAAGGCCGATGGTTCTGATTCATGCAATTTAGTTGCCGACTGAAAATATACCTCAGCATCTGTACAATCTTTTTTACTCAATACTTTAACGATACGTTTTATCACGTTAATATCATCTGGACTTTCTTGAAATTTAGCTTCAAACATCTCTACCAAATCATCACATGTTGCAAAAGGCACAAATAATTTCTCAACGTTTTCAGATGCTTTAACATAAAACTTTTTACTCTTTTGAGAGGCGTTTGCTACGTTATAATCTAGATAATCAGATACCACAGCATAAACTTCAAGTACTTGTTTTTTTGTAAAGGTTTCAGCTTTAAATTTTTCTGTAGCTGCTTTGAAATAGGAAAATAATGCTGTTGCTTTTGACTTTTTACCCTTTCCCTCTACTGAATTTTTAAGGTTATTGAAGGCTTCATCTAAATTAGAGAAGGAATATTTTATCATATCTGAGCCTTTAAGTCCTAAAACGTATTCTTTCTGACCAAAATTAGCTATCCTATTATCGTACAAACTTAACAGTGAATCTAGATAGGCTTTTTGAACAGACTTATTTCCCTTATTTTTCTTGATGTTATAATTAAAAATCTTAGCACCGTCTATGTAAATATTTTTACTAGCTTTTGGACAATCGATATATGCTTTTCTCCATGGACTAATGGCATCCTCATAATTTTTTTGCTTAACATATTCTCTGTATAATGAAATATTGGTTACGCAGCTTATACTATCCTGTCCAAATTTACTTTCTACTATTGGTTTTGATTCTGCAAAGCAAAAAGTTATTGTTGCTAAAGTAATTAGGATTATATGTTTCATTGTTTAGTTAAATTTTCGTTTTACAAACCAAATGTCACTGAAGATAAAGCCTACTTTAAATCGTGCAAATGATTCTTTTATTAATTCATCGTTTGTTGTACCCACCTGACCTAACTCAGCTGAAATATTAAATAATGTACCAGATCTTTTTAATGGTAGACCAAGACCTAATGTTACAGCATTTTCATTTAATTGCTGATTCTTCAGATTTAGATATGTTTTTGCCGTATACAATCCAAAACGATACCTTATCATTTTGAAGTATTTATTGATGGATTTTTTATCGGGAACAAATTCACCTCCTAGAGAGATTTTGGAACTATTTTCAAGATTATCGTTATCTCCGAATAATAAATATTCACTCCAATTTTGAGTATTATAATCAGCTAATATTTTCCACTTATCATTTTCTAGTGCAATTCCAAAACCAAGAGCTGTGGGTAAAGTTAGTTGGCCATCGGCTAAGGTGTTATTAAGCACAGTGTCTTCTACTACTTCAAGTTCACCATTAGATCTAAAGGTTTCAGTTAGTAAAGTTCGCTTTGCTGATATTTCTCCGCCTTCATCAAGGGTAATTCCTAAGACAGTTTGCCAGTTTTTAATTGTTGCTTTATATTGAAATCCAAAATCAAAATTTAGCCCCTTTATACTGGTGTCATCATTAGATCTTGTATTAAATATATCAGTGTCATTAAAGACTACTTTTCTACTTGTATTCAAATTACCGAATAGATAACTAATGTTAGCCCCGACAGAAATATTTTTATTAATTGATAATGCATTTCCAAAATAAAACTGAGTTATACCACCATTACCCTCAAAATACAAATTGGCTTGCGGATCAATATTAACATCTGTAAAAGAATACGACATATCTGAGTAAGGAAGTAATCCAATACTAGCTCCCCACGACTTATGAATTGGAAATCCAAAAATCAAATAATTGAAGTTTGTTGCATTTGCAACTTGATTTTGACTTTCAGTTTGTAATAATTTAGTTGTATGCACACCACCAGTTTGCATGATAAATCGTTGTTTAAACACGGTGGAATATGATGCTGGGTTGGAAAAATTAATAGCCAAAGGATCGCTACTTGCTACGCCTACACCGCCCATGGCTGATTGTGTTGCCGTTGAAAATCGTTGTAATTCTCCTATTCCAAATCTAGAGTATGGGGAGTTTGACTCATTTTGAGCATTGAGATTTAACGATAGAATTAAAACTAAAAAAATGCTATGAATTGTTTTCATTATAGTCTAAAATGGTGTTTAATCCGATCATTAATAAATCAGGGGATGCAAATATGCTACTTTTTAAAACCTTATCAAAAAAATTAAGATCACCACCGGTTAAAATTGTTTTTAAATTTGGGTATTTAATAACATAACGGTTAATTATACCATCTATTTCAGTAGCCATCCCATTAATAACGCCTGAATGTATACTTTCTATTGTGTCTTTGCCTGTAAGTGTTAACTTATCTAAATCAGGGTTTAATAGAGGTAAACAATCCGTATATTGGTTGAGTGCTTTGTATCGCATTTTTAATCCAGGCGATATTCCACCTCCGACAAATTCATGATTTGAATGTATAAAATCATAAGTTATACAGCTACCTAAATCTATTATTAAAAGATCTGTTTTAGGAAAATTATGAACACCACCAACAGCCAAAGCCACTCTGTCATTGCCTAATGTATTGGGTGTGTGGTATTTAATCGTAATTGGTAAGGAAGTTGCTGTATTCAAAAAAATATCATCCTCTCTCAATAAATCATAGTACTTACTCTTTGATTTTACTGTTGATAGAATTGATAAATTAGATTGATTAATCAATGTTTTTACTAATGAATATGAGGCATCCATTTCTTTTTGGATAATTGTATCATTTTCAAACACTGCCAATTTAGTTCGGCTATTACCTTGATCTATGGTTAGTTTTATCATAATTTGAAAGTTCAAATTTAATAAAAGCAAAAGCGTAAATAAAATTATTTAGAACAATAGAATTTTTTTTACATTTGCACCCACTTTATTGAAATGGTGCTATAGCTCAGTTGGTAGAGCAAAGGACTGAAAATCCTTGTGTCCCCGGTTCGATTCCTGGTAGCACCACGTTCATTCAACCCTCTCACTTAATGGTGAGAGGGTTTTTTTGTAGTCAATATCAAATATTTCTTTTTCAAATAAATTAGAGATTTTTGAATAAATCAGTTGTTCTATTGTACAATTGAATGCCATTTTTATGGGCTTTGAGTTTAGCCAATTGAAAAATGTATGTTTAGTGTATTGATTCAGACTATTAATCGACATTATGCCTAACAATTTTAAAGCTTTTACATTACAATATTGCTCATACTGATTAGCTAGTGGAATAACTAGTAATCGTTTTCCTAAAAATAGTGCTTCAGATGGGGTTTCAAAGCCAGCATTGCAAACTACTCCGTAGCATGAGGCTAAACTTCCAACAAAACCTTCGTTAGAAACTGGTTTAAAAACCACGTTGCCTTTCCTATACTCTGACTTTACTTGTGGAGCAAATACATGAAAATCATAATATGTAAATGATAAGAAAAAAGACAGTAATATATCATTGTTTAAGTAAGGCAGGTAAACCGTAATATGTGATTGTTCAGTAACTGTTATTTCATATAATTTTTTCTTGATGATAGGCTCTGAAATATTTGCTGAGTACGATTTGAAATGCAAGCCTATATAAGTAGTAGTAGGTGAAAAATATTTAATTATAAACTCTGCAAAAATATCTTTACGAATAGGTCTTGGTGTAAACTCGGAATAAAAAGAAGCTTGATGACTTATTTGTATCGATTTTAACTTATTAAGTTTAGCTCCCCAAGCGGTAATTGGCTCAAAATCAGAAATTATCAAATCATATTTAAAAAATGGAAGTGTAAAAATATCTTTTAAAAAAGTATAGAGTCGAAGACACAACAAGGACTGCCACAGATCTATCTTTCCGTTTTTTGTTACAAACGAAATACCTGTTTTATGGAATTTTATTGGGAAAGACGGTCTTAAACTATAGTTTTTGGCTGAAACCAATACATCAACTTGACCATATTTTTTTAATAGAGGGTATATTGTTTCGGCTTTACTGATATGACCATTTCCTGTTCCCTGAATACCGTATAATATTTTCATTTTATAAGCTCATTAATTAATCTAAAATCAAGCTCATCGATTTCTTCAAAATTTAAAGAAGCATTATCTATAAAATCCTCGTGATAATTAAAAATTCTCCAATTACCCTCATGATATTCTACAGCTGTTAAACTTTCTACCCAATCTCCTGAATTTAGATATACTACTTTACTGTCCTTTATTTTAATTTCTTTAATTACAGCTTGATGAATATGACCGCATGCTACCATTTCATAACCGTTTTCGATAGCTATTTCAGCAATAGTACTTTCAAAATCGCTAATAAACCGAACTGCTTTCTTAACGCTATTTTTAATTTTTCTTGAAAATGAAACCCTTTCTTTTCCAAGTTTAAATAATATTTGGTTTAAAAATCTGTTAAGAACAATTAAAAAGTCGTATCCAATACCACCAAGTTTGGCTAACCATTTTGTTCTTTTCATAGTGAAATCAAATATATCACCATGAAAAATCCACAACTTTTTATTTTCTATGTTAAGCACCAATTTATTTTTAAAATGTAGTTTACCAAGTGATAGTGGTGTGAACTTTCGGAGTAATTCATCATGGTTACCTGAAATGTAGTATACAGTAGTTTTTTTACTGGCTAAATCAATCAGTCGTTTAACAACTTTCATATGTGATTTTGGCCAATAACGTTTTCTAAACTGCCATATATCTATTATATCACCATTAAGGACTAATATTCGTGGCTGTATGGAATTTAAATAATTCAGTAGTTCTAATGCATGACATCCATAGGTGCCTAAATGAACATCTGAAATGATAACTAAATCAACTTTTCTTTTCATAATTGCAATAAACCAATTTTGAAAAGTAGAAGTGTTTATTTTAAGACAACTAATTATTAATATTACTAGTTGAAAATCTAGACTTATGTAAAATAAAAATTAAATTATTTGCTTGAGGTCGCTCAACAAATCATATTGTTCTTCTGTCAAGTTATCAAAAATAACGCCAGCTAATTTAATTTTCTTTCTGTCCTTATCGATATTCCAGTAACTTGATTGAAGATTACTTTTACCATCATATTCGATATTTTCAAGCATGTATCTAATTGCATTTAATCGTGCTGTAAGTTTATTATTGGCATTGATAACAATCCAAGGGCAAAATTTTGATGATGTTTTTTCAAACATTTGGTTCTTAAAATAGGTGTAAAGCTTCCACTTTGATAATGATAACAAGTCATTTTTTGAAAGCTTCCAATATTTCAATAAGTGGTTACGCCTTACATGAAACCGCTTTAACTGAGTATCTTTATCGATTGATAGATAAAACTTAATGATAATTAAACCATCTTTGATTAACTTTTTTTCCCAACTGTTGACCTTTGACATAAAGTATTGATACTGTGATTGAGTGCAATAACCCATAGTAGGTTGAACCATAGCTCTTGAATACCATGAACGGTCAAAGAAAACTATCTCACCATTTTTAGGCAACCTTTTTTCATAGGTTTTGAACCACGATTTATTTTGCTTTTTAGTAGGTGAACCCAATTCAACAACTCGGTGATGTTTACTCATAAGATTCTCAACAATTCGCTTGATTGCTGATCCTTTTCCTGCTGCATCTCTTCCCTCAAAAACAATAGCAATTCTTTTATTTTCCTTGAGTACCCATTCTTGCAATTTTAATAGCTCAACTTGTAGTCTAAACTTTTCATTCTGATATTCAGAATCAGATATATTTTCAAAAGCTGAGTAATATTTAATGCTCATAATGTATTAATAAATAGTATTCAATTTAATTTTAAAGATAAATAAGCCTTTATTACTGGTTTAACATAATGCCTAGAATATTTAGCATATAGTTTGAAATTTGATATTGAAACCCAATGAGCATCCTCAATAGATTCATCTGCAGCAGGGAATAGACTTAAATCATCATTATCGTATCTCATTAAAAACCACTTTACTTTTTTTTTGATGGTCTTACCACTCTTTTTAGTAGTATATTTCGTTGAAATTAATGGTTTTATTAGATTTAGACTAGCCTCATTTACACCTGTTTCCTCTACCACTTCTCTTAAAGCAGCACTTTCGATAGTTTCATTAGGATCAAGCTTACCCTTTGGTAAGTCCCATAAATTTTTTCTGTAAATCAATAAAATTTCGTTATGCTTATTAAAAACTAACCCTCCCGCTGTAATTTGCTTCATTTTAAAATCAAGTTCAGAAATCATAATGTAAAAGTGCGTTTTATTTTAATTAAAGTGAGATGAGTGAAAATTATTTTTAAACATGATTTTATTAAAACAACATACAAATGAACAACATATTATCATTTGTAGAGAGAAATGAGTATTATTAAATAATTAATAAATTGAATACGTTGTTACTATTGTAGTTTTGAGTAAGACTATTAAATTCTACATTAATAAATGGTTACGTATTTGAATGGATTTAATACCTTTGCTGAGCAATAATTATGTCACTAAGAATTAATTTTGAAAATGAAAACCTTTTCTGTATTGTTCGTTTGTTTTAGTTTTATTCAACTAAATGCACAGATCGTTATTTCTGAATTTTTATACAATGATCCTGGCTCAGGCAATGATAGTTTAGAATTTATTGAGTTATACAACTACACTGATTCTGATTTAGAATTAACCAACTACTCAATTTCAGACGGTGTATCCTTTACATTTCCTCAATACACTCTAAATTCTAAGTCGTATGTAGTAATTAGTAAGTATCCAGAAACACTTAAAAGAGTTTTTAATATCACAAACGATAACCTTTTTGCTTGGTCAGATACAGGATCTGTTTCTCTAAACAACAATGGTGAAATCATACAACTATCTAACTCATCAGGCGTAGTCGTTGATGAGGTAGAGTATTTTGCTAATGCCGAATGGCACGATAGTCAAGCCGATGGTGGGGGTTACTCTATCGAAATTTGTGATTTCAATATTGATAATAATATTGGTGCAAATTGGACTGTATCGCCACAAACCGGGAATTTTATATACACAGGATTTGACCCTATTATAGAAGATCAACTAACTTCATTTAATGTATACGCCTCACCTAATACTGGATGCTTTACCACTAACAATATTTTTAATTTTCATAACACATTTTCGGGTAAAAATACCTTCACAAATTATTTAAATGTTCCAAAAAACAGCAAGATATTTAATATAAATGGTCAGCATGTTTACACCACAAAATCTACTAATGAAGTTGTACAAACATCACATTGGAGAAAAGGAATTTATGTGTTAAAAAATGAACAAAATTTACTTAAAATATTCAAATATTAAGAGATTGTTAATTAAACCTTAATTAAATATTAAACACGCCTTTTAGAAGCCAATTTTTTTAACTTTTTTTTATTTTAATTTTTTTATTTCATAACTAACACTTACATTGTAGGACTTAATTTTAAGCAAACCAAAACAATTAATTTATGAAGCGAATTTTTATTCTAGCATTGTTGTTTATTTCTACACTCAGCTTTGCACAAATTCCATTAACTTCACAAGGTTTTGAAGGCGAAGGTGATTGGACCTATTCCACTTACCCATCATTTTACGATTTTTCACAAAATGGTGATGCTTTTACAATTTTGAGTACACCGTATCAGACCATGAGTGCTGCTACTGGCAATTCTTATGTTGTATTTCATGACCTGCAGAATCCTAATGGAAACCCCCCTTTAGATGGTAATTACTACCATTATTTAACGATGTCTACGATTGTGGTTCCACAGCCGTCACCATCTGATTTGAAACTATCATTTAACTATTTTGTTGATGGATTTCACTCCTCAGATTACATGGGCTATGAATTACAATTTAATGATGACACAACCTGGCATAGCAACTGGGATTCATCATTAGACACCACTCACGATTTTTCAGCTTATCTTTCTAAAGAAACTGATGGTTTATGGGTCAATGAAGTTATTGATTTACCAGACACCATTTCTTATCTTAGATTTAGAATTGGAGCAAAACAAAATGGTGATGACTGGGCTGGACTAGATGATCTAATGCTATTCTATGATGCAGGTGATTTTTTAGCTCCAAGTGTGGTTACAGCTAGTATTGCTGATAATCAAACAATTAACCTCACCTTTTCTGAAGAAATTCAAAATGCTAATGTAGAGGTAGAAGGTTACACAGTTGACAACTCCTATATTGGAGCTAATGGCAACGACTTAGTTGTTGTACTAACTTCTTCACTTACAGATGGTGATTATTTCAGCGTTAATGTAACTGAGGTTACAGACCAAGCAGGTAATGTTGGCACCGAAGTAGTTGAGAATTTAGTTCACAATAATCATCAAGGAAATCTTGTGGTAACCGAAGTAAACTACGATGACCCGGGACAATACAACAATCTAGCATATTTTGAGATCTTTAACAATGGTAATTCAGCTTATCCATTAGGAGGGTTAGCTTTTAACCAAGGTATAAATATTGTATTCCCAGAGTATTCCTTAGGCGTTGGTGAATATGTTATTATCGCTAGACCAGCATTTTTCCAGAATGACGAATGTGGCGCATTAACATACGGTTGTGGTTTCCAATCCTATTTTGGATTTGCACCTGACTTTGAAATTTCATCAGGCTATTTAAGCACAGGTGGTGAAAATCTAGTTTGTGTTAATACAACTGATGAGGAAGTAATTAACTTCACCTATGACGATACAAATGGATGGCCAGAAATTCCATCTGGTACAGCCTACTCTATCAACCTTTGTGACCCGACTACCGATATGAATGACGGAAGCAATTGGACACTATCTTCATCTTTCCAGACAGCAGTCGAATCTTCTGATGCTGTACTTTCTCCATTAGGTTTGGCCGGTTTTACTCAATATTATGCCGATCCTGGCACATCATGCCCTGGAGAAGAAGCTATTAGCGGTTGTACAGACCCACTAGCTTGTAATTATGATGCAAGTCTTGGAGCTACTTCAGATGATGGTTCTTGTATTCTTCCTAATGACTGCGGTTCTTGTGAAGGTGACTTATCCTGTTTATTAAGTGTTACTGTTTCAGTAGATATGTCTGTCGAAGGTTTTGATCCAACAGATGGTATTGATTATGATGGTCTTGACGGAACTACTATGGCTATAAGAGTCGATGGTGGTTCATGGCAAGCAATGTCAGATGACGATGCAGATGGTGTATGGACAGCCACTCTATTGGTTTTACCAAATAATACTTACTCATACAATTTTAATGATGGAGTTGGTAGTGGTTATGAATCAGGAAATAGTTTAGAAGAATGCGGTGATGGCACTTACGGAAATGATAGAACATTCACAGTAGACTCTACAGACTTAATAATAGCAACAGTATGTTGGGAATCTTGTGATGTCTGTCCTGAAAATATACCAGGCTGTACAGATGAAACAGCCTCTAATTACAATTCTGCTGCAACTGAAGATGACGGCTCTTGTCACTACCCAGTTCCCATGCAGAATTTATTTTTCTCAGAATATGCTGAAGGAAGTAGTAATAATAAATATCTAGAAATTTATAATGCAAGTTCAGAAACAGTAAGCTTAACTGACTATGCAATGCCTAATGTCTCTAATGCTCCATCAGTAGTTGGAGAGTATGAATATTGGAATACATTTGATGAGGGTGCAGAGATTGCTCCAAACGGAATTTATATTGTAGCACACCCATCTGCTGACCCATCAATTTTAGCTTTAGCTAACATGACACATTCATATTTAAGTAATGGTGATGACGGTTATGCTTTAGTTTATGGTACACAAGACGATTTCGTCATATTGGACTTTATTGGTGATTTTAATGGTGATCCTGGAAGTGGATGGGAAGTTGCTGGAGTTTCAGATGCAACAAAAGATCATACCTTAGTTAGAAAGTGTTCGGTAGAGTCTGGTAATACTGACTGGACAGCGTCTGCTGGAACAAGTACTGATGATTCAGAATGGATTGTTCTTGATCAAAATGACTGGACTGACTTAGGTTCACACACATCGGTTTGTCCAACAGTTTTAGGCTGTACAGATTCTGAAGCTAGTAATTATGATGCTAGTGCTACAGAAGATGATGGATCATGTGAATACCTAGTAATTGAGGGTTGTACAGATTCTGATGCTAGTAATTACAATCCAGATGCTAATCAGGACAATGGCACTTGTGAATATCCGCCATCATACTCACTCACAGTCACTGTAGACATGAGTGTTGAAGGCTTTACTGCCGGAGATGGATCTACTTGGGATGGACTTGATGGTTCATCAATGGCTGTTAGACTTAACAGTGGTATGTGGGCAGCTATGACAGACATGGGAGATAATGTTTGGAGCTACACATTTACTGAATTAGTAGCTGGAGATTATACTTACAATTTTAATGACGGCTGGTACGAATCAGGACCATTCGGTGATTGTGTAGGTGGCCAATATGGTAACGATAGATTAGTTTCAATTACAGATGCTGATGTTATCATGCCAACAGTATGCTGGGAGTCTTGCGAAGCATGCCCAGATGTAATATTAGGATGTACGGATACAGCAGCTAATAACTATGATGTAACAGCTACAGAAGACGATGGCTCTTGTACATATCCTGCGCCAATGGCTAATTTATTCTTCTCTGAATATGCCGACCCTGCGTCTGCTTATTCAAACAGATACCTAGAAATCTTTAATCCTGGTGATACTGAAGTTAACCTTGCCGACTATGCATTCGCTAACGTTTCAAATGCACCAACTGTTGTCGGTGAGTATGAATATTGGAATACTTTCTCCGATGGTGCTACTATTGCTGCAGGTGGTGTATATATTATAACAAGAGACGATGCAGAATCTGCTATACTTGAATTATCCAATCAAACACATAACTTTTTAAGTAACGGTGATGATGGTTATTGTTTAGTATATGGTACGCAAGACAGCTATCAAGTATTAGACTGTATTGGTGATTTTAACGGTGACCCAGGCTCAGGCTGGGATGTTGCTGGAGTAAGTAGTGCTACAGCCAACCACGTTTTAGTTAGAAAATGTTCAGTAACAGAAGGTAACGATGGAAACTGGACAACTTCTGCTGGCACAAATGAAGAAGATTCAGAATGGATTGTTCTAGGTGATGTTTATGACGGATTAGGATCGCATATTTCACCTTGTGCTTCAATTTTAGGATGTACTGATTCAAATGCTAGTAACTATAACGCTTCAGCCACAGAAGATGACGGGTCTTGTGAATATGCAATCACAACCTATTCATTGACTGTTTCAGTAGACATGAGTATTGAAGGCTTTACTGCCGGAGATGGTTCTACATGGGATGGATTAGATGGTTCATCAATGGCTATTAGACTTAATGATGGTATGTGGGCAGCTATGACAGACATGGGAGATAATGTTTGGAGCTACACATTTACTGAACTAGAAGCTGGAGATTACACTTACAATTTTAATGACGGCTGGTACGAATCAGGACCATTCGGTGATTGTGTAGGTGGCCAATATGGTAACGATAGATTAGCTTCAATTACAGATGCTGATGTTATCATGCCAACAGTATGCTGGGAGTCTTGCGAAGCATGTCCAGATGTAATATTAGGATGTACGGATACAGCAGCTAATAACTATGATGCAACAGCTACAGAAGATGATGGCTCTTGTACATATCCTGCACCAATGGCTAATTTATTCTTCTCTGAATATGCTGAAGGTAGTAGTAATAATAAGTATTTAGAGATTTATAATCCAAGTGATGTTACTGTTAGTTTAGCAGATTATGCATATCCTAACGTTTCTAACGCCCCTTCAACGGTAGGTGAATATGAGTATTGGAATACCTTCGACGCAGGCGCAGAGATTGCAGCAAATAGTATTTATATTATAGCTCATGGCTCATCTGATGAAACAATACTAGCATTAGCAAATGAAACACATAACTATTTAAGTAATGGTGATGATGGATATGCTTTGGTATACGGAACAGAAGATAATTATGTTGTTTTAGATCGTATAGGTGATTTCAATGGAGATCCAGGATATGGTTGGGAAGTTGCAGGTGTAAGCAATGCAACAAAAGATCACACTTTAGTACGTAAGTGCTCTATTGAGCAAGGTAATTCAGATTGGACAGCATCTGCTGGAACAAATACTGATGATTCAGAATGGATTGTTCTTGAACAGAACGATTGGTCTGATTTAGGAATGCATACAGTGGAGTGTCCTACTCCAACTATGCTTGTAAACTTCAGTGTAGACATGAGTTCAACTGGTCAGCCAAACATGATTGATTATGACAATGTAGTGATCAATGGTTCATGGAACGGTTGGAACGGATGGGGAGTAATCCTTTCTGATGAAGACGGTGACAATGTA
>JBMHBP010000024.1:0-56472 GCA_049890295.1 Flavobacteriales bacterium
AGCTGTTTTGTTTTGAATCAGTGGGGTTGTCTCACCTGTATTCCATAAAAAAGAGTAGTTATTATCAGGATTTAAAAAACCACCTTCAACAACTACTGACGCTTGGCCTGTCGCTATATTAGTACAATAAGCTGAAACTAGTGTGCTAGTATCTAATTTTAAAGGTGCTGGTTGATTAACAAAAGCATAAACTGTTTCAGTACATCCGTTAGCATCTTGTACTTCTAATTGATATGGTGAGGTAGAAAATGGCAGATTGTTGGCAAAATAATTATTAAAACCAAATAAATTTCCATTAATAGACCACTGATAAGTATAAGTCTGGTTATTGAATGGTAATCCTCCAGTAACATCGGATGTAATGACACCATCAGAGCCACCAAAACAATTCACATCCGTAACATCCAAAGACACACGAATTTTTTGAGGTTGGTTAATCAAAATAGTATCTATAAGATAGCATCCTAAATCATCTTCTACTTTAACCCAATATTCACCAAAATCTGAGGTTATGGATGATGTATTTACTCCATTGGACCATAAAAAGGTCAGGTTTCCTTGTCCGCCATTGGCAGTGACTGTAGCTGTTCCATCTAAAGCACCATAGCAAGAGGTAGGAGTAGATGAGGTATTTAAAATAATTTCTGGACTTTCATTAATCAGAACACTGTCGATAGTGGAGCAACCTCTGGAATCAGAAACTGTTACCGTATGTAATCCAGAAGGGAGCTGAGAGGCAGTCGAAGTGACATGACCACTACTCCAAAGGTAAGAGTAAGGTGGGGTACCACCACTAACGTTAACCTCTGCGGTTGCTGTCGCATCTCCGAAACAAGAAATGGATGAATTGGATATTTGAGTAGATAATGGTGAGTTAGATTGACTCACATCAACACTCAACTGCGTCAAACAGTTATTGGCGTCGTTAATATTTAATTCATAGGTACCAGAAATGAGGTTAGTAAGAAATGGATTTGGGTTATTTCCATTTGTAGTCCAAGAATAATTATAAGGTGATGTACCACCACCATTTACTTGAACTTGAATGTATCCATTATTTTCTCCGTAACAAATAATATCATTTTTTAGGATTTGATAAGACAATGGGTTTGGTTGTTCAACAGATACCTCATCAGTAGCAATACATCCATTATCGTCTTCTACGACTAGGTAATACCCACCTGCTGGCACAATTGCTGACGAGTCTGTACTAATTACTTGGTTATTATTAGAGTTAAACCAATTGTAGCTATAGCCAGAACTTATGTTACCTCCTGTAATGGACGAAACAAAAACTTCTCCATTAGTAGATTCATGACATAATAAATCTACAGCATCTACAATTACTTCAATTTCGGGAGCCGCCGAACCAATAACAGCAGTATTTGTTATGACACATCCAAGACCATCTTTTACTTTTACTTCGTAAGTACCATAATCCAAGTCCTCAAAAATAAAGTTTGAGGAGTAATTAGTACCACCGTCAATAGAATATAGAATTGGTGATACAGCAGTGCTTTGGGCTAGAAGTGTAATACTACCATCAGTAAAACCTTGACAAGAAACAGGATCAATACCAATTGTAACATCAAAATCACTAGTTGCAGTTGTTGGTACTAAAATTGTATTTACACATCCTATTGAATCAGTTCCAGTAACTGAATACACTATTGAAGATTCAGCTGTTATCTGAACGGTTGAAGCGGTATCTGATGATAGATAGAGATTTGGTGACCATTGATAGCTTTCAGCACCTTCAATGGTAACCTCAACGGGTATACCACCACAAACCAACAATTCTTGGGGCGAAAAAGATAATGATGGTATAGGTTGCTCAATAAGAACGACTTGATGAGAGTCACTACAACCATTTGAATCTAACACAGTAAGATTAATCGTTTGTTGCTGACTGATAGTTAAGGTTGAGTCTGTATTATTATTTCCCCAATCGTATTCAAAAGGAGCAGTTCCGCTATTGATATCAGGATCAATTGTAAATGATGTATTCTCACAAAAGTAAATGGTGTCTGGCAATATTATTTCTGGTAATGGTTGAGAATAAACTCTCACAGAATCGGATTGTGTTGTACATCCAAATTCATCAGTCGCTTCAACCCAATAGTAACCAGGAGAAGCAATAATACTTTCGGAAGTTTGACCTGTATTCCATAGGAAAGTATAATCTCCATCAGAAAGGTTTGGTGATAGGGTTACTGGAGCACCACAATCGGTAAATATATTGACGGAATCAATATTGAGGCTATTTGTAATTTCAAGTGGAGGAGAACTAAAACTACCTCCTTCTAATAAGACGAACGAGGATAAGCCAGTATCGGTACCATCTGCTATAGCTAACTTGATATGATATAACTCACCACAAACAACATTGGCTTCGGCTGTAAACACGGTGGTAAAACCATCAGCGTTTGAAGGGTTTACAGTATTATTACCATTATCTTGGTTGGGTATAAAGAAACTTGAATTATAGGTAGCATTAACTGAAGATATGGTAATAGGTAAATCAATGCCTAAACTATTAGGTTCAGTACTTGAAAAGGTAGCGATATTTATGGCCCCATCAGGAAATGCAGCAGGACTATCATATGGGCCGACTATTCCTGGGCCTGAAATAAAAAAACCAAACACATCATTGTATTGAGTATTCTCAAAACCGTAATATTCCTGGGAAGCAAAAACATATTTAAACGATAAATATGAAGATACTGGTATAAAATCAAACTCCAAGATAGCAACATCGTTAACACTTGTAACAGTAAAGTTCTGACCAATTTGACCAGGAACAGAATTTGCTAAATCAAGTAAATCAGGATCGTTAATTGCATTTATGATACCACCGCCAAAATTTCCAGGCACAATTTCTGAGATATCACCAGTGGCCATGATAATTCCGCTGTCAATTCCAATATTTGAGTTTACGCCATCAAAGTAACCAATTTGATTTGCATCACCCTGATAACCATGGTTTACTGCAGTAACACCATCACCTAAAAGTATACTATCCACTAGAAACATTGGAGTATCGAAAGGTGGATTATTATCAGTTGTAATTTGACTATAAGTGACACTGCTAAATAATAGCAGAAAAGATAAAAGGCTATTTAGTAAGTTATTTGACATAGTGGATACAAATTTAAAACAGACATGCAATTTAATAAAAACTATTGAGATTTATCTGATAGCTTACTTGTTTTGTTACAAAATCAAAAAAATCATATCCCTTTAAATTGTAAATCGTGTAGTATTTTATACTTCTTATTCAGTGCTAAAAGCTCTTGATGAGTGCCTTGTTCCTGAATCACGCCATCATCCAAAAGCATAATCATTGAAGCATTTTGTATGGTTGAAAGCCTGTGAGCAACAATAATTGATGTTCTTCCTCTAGTTAATTTCTCTGTTGAACGCTGTATTAGTGATTCACTTTCTGAATCGATACTTGAGGTGGCTTCATCCAATACCAAAATTTTAGGTAGTGAAGAATAAGCTCTAAGGAAAGAGATTAACTGTCGCTGCCCTAACGATAGCATATTCCCTCTTTCTCTAACATTATAATCATAGCCGTTAGGTAGTGATTGAATAAATTCTTCAATTTCAATCTCATTGGCATAGGCTTTCACTTTCTCCAAAGATATTGACCTTCCAAGTGTAATATTATTCAAAATTGTATCCGAAAATAAAAATACATCTTGTAAAACTACAGCAATAGTCTGCCTTAGGGAATTCAAATCATAATCAACAATATTGATACCATCAACAAGAATTTCTCCTTTATTTATATCGTAATTTCTGGTAAGTAAATTAATAATGGTAGATTTTCCTGATCCAGTTGCACCAATGATAGCCAGAGAATCTCCCGACTGAAGTTTAAAAGAAATACCTTTTAAGACCCAGTCATCCTCATTGTAAGCAAACCAAACATTCCTGAACTCAATATCTCCTTTACAGTCTTGAAGTTGTTTAACTCCCTTGTTTTCAATTATTTCATCTGTATCTAATATCTTAAAAACACGTTCTGAAGCTACCATTCCCATTTGTAATACATTGAATCTATCAGCTAATTGTCTGATAGGTCTGAAAAGCATGTGTATGTAAAGAATAAAGGCTATCAATTCACCTAAGGTCACATCATCTGAGGTTACTGCTTCAATACCTCCCCACCAAATTAGTAAGCCTATCGAAATGGCGGATAATAACTCTACAATCGGGAAAAAAATTGAATAGTACCAAATGGACTGAATATGAGCTTTCTTATGTAAATCATTAATTTTCTTGAACTTTTCAAGCTCAATGTCTTCCCTATTAAAAAGCTGAACAATTGACATCCCAACTATATGTTCTTGTATAAACGTATTTAGGGCAGATACTTGTTTTCTAACTTCTTGAAACGCTTTTTTAATGGAACGTTTGAACCAATAGGTTGCAACTAATAATATTGGGATAGAAGCTAAACTAAACAATGTTAGTCTCCAATCAGTTATAAACATTACCAATACAACGATCAAAAGTTTTAAAATATCAGCGATAATTACCAACAGTCCTTGAGAAAAAATTTCAGAAATGGTTTCAATATCGGAAACCACCCTGGTAACTAAAGACCCAATGGGGTTTTTATCAAAAAATTGCTGTCTAAAATTGATAATCTTCTTATAGGTTTGTAATCGAATATCTTTTATTACACTCTGTCCCAGTAAATTTGCCCAATAGGTGTAAAAATATTGCGAAATGCTTTCTAGTATCAATACACCAATCAATATAATAGTGATGTAAAAAAGTTTTATTTCATCGGCTTGAAGAATAAAATTATCAAAAGCATATTGGATAAGAATTGGTCTTGAAGGCGATAAAAAGGCAATAAGAATGGCCACAGCACTAGTTCCGATGAATAATTTTTTGTAAGGTCTTACATAGGCAATTACTCTTCTAAGCAACTCAACATCAAATGTTTTCCCATTGTTCTCACTCATTGAATAACGCTTTAGGATATGTTATTTCTGTCAAATATAAGCCATGAGCAGGAACAGATAAACCCGCCCTATTTCTATCTTTAGAATTAATTATATTGATAAAATCTTCAATCGAAATTTTATGAGAGCCTATATCAACTAATGTACCAACAATTGCTCTTACCATATTTCTCAAAAAACGATCAGCCTTAATTTTAAACACCAATGAATCAGGTGTTTCTTTCCAATGTGCGAAAGAGACAGAGCAGTTATTAGTCCTTGTTTGGGTATGAAGTTTAGAAAAAGAAGTGAAATCGGAATAGTCTAACAAAACAGAAGCCGCTTCATTCATTTTATCAATATCTAATTTAGAATGAATCATCCATGATTTATTTATCAAAAATGGATTTTTGTGATAATGTATTTTATAGGAATATGTTCTAGATATTGCATCAAACCTAGCATGAGCATTTTTGATAACCTTATATATATTTACAATACTAATTTCATTTTCCAAGAATGAATTAAGTCTGAATACTATTTTTGTTAAATCAAACCACTGACTACTATCGAAATGAGCATACATTTGAGTTGCATGCACTCCTGTATCCGTCCTTCCTGCACCAACAACATTAATATTTTCACTTAAAATAGTAGAAAGTGCAATATTGATTCTTTCTTGAACAGTAATTGAATTGGGCTGAACTTGCCATCCATGATAAGTGGAGCCATCATATTTTATTTCTAGGAAATATCTACTAGTCATTTCTAAAACCGCTAAGATATTCAATTGAACAGAATTAGGCTTCAAAATTAAGATTAAAACATTAACAAAAATTTAAGCATTCTTGTACAATAGGATTAAATTTGTACCGTTTAAAAATTTTGAAAAAAAGAAAGTAGATAATAAATTCGCACTTTTAATAACGAAAACTATGGATACAACTTCAACTGTAGATATAAAAGAACTCAACGAAAAAATAAATAAAGAGAGTGCTTTTGTAGATATGCTTATGCTCGAAATGAATAAAGTTATTGTGGGTCAAAAAAACATGACTGAACGTCTTTTAATTGGCTTACTATCAAATGGTCACATCTTACTAGAAGGTGTTCCAGGATTAGCTAAAACACTTGCTATAAACACATTAGCACAAACTTTAGACGCTGATTTTAGCAGAATTCAATTTACTCCCGATTTGTTACCAGCAGATGTTATTGGAACACAAATTTACAGTCCTAAAAATGAATCTTTTTCAATCAAAAAAGGTCCAATCTTTGCTAATTTCATTCTGGCTGATGAAATAAATAGAGCACCCGCAAAGGTTCAATCAGCTTTATTAGAAGCCATGCAAGAACGACAAATTACTATTGGTGACGAGAGTTTTAAACTTGATGAACCGTTTTTGGTATTAGCCACTCAAAACCCAGTAGAACAAGAAGGCACCTACCCTCTACCTGAAGCACAAGTTGATCGATTTATGCTCAAAGTAGTTATAGATTACCCTAAAAAAGAAGAAGAAAAATTGATTGTGAGGAATAATTTAGCAAAATCGTTTCCCAAAGCCAATCAAATTCTGAAGACTAAGGATATTTTAACTGCTAGGAGTCTCGTAAAAGATATTTACATGGATGAAAAAATTGAGCAGTACATTGTAGATATCGTATTTGCCACAAGGTTTCCTGAGAATTGTGGTTTATCAAAATTTAAAGACTTAATAAGCTTTGGTGCTTCACCTCGAGCCAGTATTAGTTTAGCACTTGCCTCAAAATCCTACGCCTTCATTCAACGCAGAGGCTATGTAATTCCAGAAGATGTTAGAGCAATTTGTCATGATGTACTAAGACATAGAATAGGCTTGTCCTACGAAGCAGAAGCAGAAAATATTACAAGTGAAGATATCATAACGGAAATTTTAAACACTGTTGAAATTCCATAATGGACACAACTGATTTACTAAAAAAAGTTCGAAAAATTGAGCTCAAAACAAAAGGGCTATCCAACCATATTTTTGCTGGAGAATACCATACTGCATTCAAGGGAAGAGGAATGGCTTTTAGTGAAGTTCGTGAATATCAACCAGGTGATGATATTAGAACCATAGACTGGAACGTTACTGCCAGATTCAATACGCCATATATTAAAGTTTTTGAGGAAGAAAGGGAATTAACAGTCATGCTGATAATTGATCTTAGCGGATCTAAAAATTTTGGAAGTCAAAACAAAATGAAACAAGAGCTAGTGACAGAGCTTGCAGCTGTACTAGCTTTCTCAGCCATTCAAAACAATGACAAAATTGGTGTAATTTTTTTCAGTAATAAAGTCGAAAAATTTATACCCCCAAAAAAAGGGAAATCTCATATTCTTAGAATAATTAGAGAACTTATTGTATTTGAACCTGAAAACAGCGAAACGGATATAGCTGTTGCTTTACAGTACTTCAACAACGTCATAAAAAAACGAGCGGTCTGTTTTGTAATTTCTGACTTCATGGATCAAGGGTTTGATGCACCTTTAAAAATAGCTAATAAAAAACACGATGTCATAGCGGTACGTATCAACGATTTGAGGGAGTCTGAACTTCCAAATGTTGGATTAATTCAATTAAAAGATGCTGAAAGCGGAATACTAAAATGGGTAGATACTTCAAACAAAAATACTAGAGAAAGTTATCACAGAAATTATAAGGAAAGTATTAATCGAACAGAACAATTATTTAAAAATAGTGGTGTAGATTCCATAGAATTACGAACCGATTTAGATTATATTAAACCGCTTATACGATTTTTCAAAAAACGCAACTAATGAGAAGGCTATTCGTTTTATTTCTTATTCCGTTAAGTACATTTTCTCAATTTACTGTTGAGATTGATAAAGACAGTATTCTAATCGGAGATCAATTAAAATTTGTTCTTTCAGGCAGTTTAAACGACTCCTTCCCCACTTTCAAAGACTCCATTGGGTCTGCTGAAATAATGGCTGTTAAATCTGATAGCTTTGAACATAAAATAACTCAAACCTACACCCTTACCATTTGGAATGAAGGCACATTTTACATTCCCTCAAATGTAGATGAGCGATTCTATATTGACTCACTGGCTGTCGTTGTCAATAGTATTGAATTTCCAGATAGTGTCAACTTGAGTGAAATTCAAATTAGAGACATAAAGCCCCCTCTACATACACCAATAACCTTTGAAGAAATTTGGCCTTACCTTTTAGTTGTTCTTCTCATAGCATTAATCATTTACGGAATAATGAAGTGGTTAAGAAGTAAAGAAAAAGTAACTCCGCTTGAAAATATAGAAATACAAAAAATGCTTCCGCACGAAATTGCCCTAAATAAATTAGAACAACTACATGCATTAAAGTTATGGCAAAAAGGCAATATTAAAGATTACTATTCTCAACTATCAGAAATAGTAAGATTTTACATTGAGGATGGATTAGGGACAGCTGCCATGGAAATGCCAACAAAAGATATTATTGAAAGATTAAATCAAAAGGGGATTGATACTAAAACGTTACATAATTTACTAAATCGATCAGATTTAGCCAAATTCGCTAAGGCAAAACCAATTGAACTAGAAAATCAAGAAAGCTACACAATTGCAGTTAATTTTGTTCATAAAACTAAACCTACGGCCAATGATGTGGAGTAATTGGACTTTCAATAACCCTGACTTTTTGTACGCACTCTTTTTAGTGCCGATTTTAATTATTTGGTATTTTTTCTCTACTAAAAGGAAATCTGCTCACATTCAAATATCATCAATTAAGGCTATTAATTCTACAACATGGAAATCAAAATCTAGGCACATTCCTTTTTTCTTAAGATTAATTGTCCTTAGCTTACTAATAATAGCTTTTGCTAGACCTCAATCGACCCTTTCATGGGAAGACATGACAACTGAAGGAATAGATATTGTATTGTCCATGGATATTTCAGGCAGCATGTTAGCTCAAGACTTAAAACCTGATAGACTTGAAGCTTCAAAAATAGTAGCAATGGACTTTATTTCTGGAAGACCAAATGACAGAATAGGTTTAGTTATTTTTTCAGGTGAAAGTTTTACTCAGTGTCCATTAACCACAGATCATCAAGTACTAAAAAATCTATTTTCAAATGTTAAAAGCGGGATGGTTGAAGATGGTACGGCTATAGGGATGGGATTAGCCACGGCAGTAAACAGATTAAAAGAAAGTGAAGCTGTAAGTAAAGTTATTATATTACTTACTGATGGAGTTAATAATCAAGGATCTGTTGCACCCCTTACTGCTGCTAATATTGCTGAAAAATTTGGAATCAGAGTATATACCATTGGAGTTGGAACACAAGGTTACGCCCCCTACCCTTTTAAAACTCCCTTTGGCACTACCGTTTATCAAGATGTAGAAGTTAAAATAGACGAAGAAACACTTCAAGATATAGCCTCTGTTACAAACGGAAAATATTTTAGAGCCACCTCAAATAAAGCTCTTGTAGAAATATATAAGGAAATAGACCAGTTAGAAAGATCAAAAATTGAGGTGAAAGAATACCATAAAAAGAAAGAAGAATTCTTTGGATTAGCTTTATTAGCTTTAGGTTTTTTGATGGTAGAATTTATTTTAAAACATAGTATTTATAGAAGTATAACCTAATGTTGAGATACGAAAATAGCGAGTGGTTAATTTTACTAGTTTTAATACCTATACTAGTAGTGATATTTCTGCTTACACAAAGGTGGAGAAAAAAGGCTATAGAACGTTTTGGTCAGATAGATCTGGTGATGAAACTCATGCCTATGGCATCATTTGTAAAGTCAAGTGTCAAGTTTATTTTATTTGCTTTGGCTGTGGTTTTTCTAATCATTGGTATAGCAAACCCTCAGATAGGATCGAAAATGGAAGAGGTAAAACGAGAAGGAGTCGATTTAATGATTGCCATTGACTTATCAAATAGCATGCTTTCTGAAGATCTTCAACCAAATAGATTGGTAAGAGCAAAACAATCTATCTCTAAATTAATAGACCGATTGGATGGTGATAGGATTGGGCTTATTGTTTTTGCAGGTGATGCTTACGTTCAACTGCCAATAACTACCGATTATTCAGCCGCTAAATTATTTCTTTCCACTATAAATACATCAATAATACCCACACAAGGAACAGCGATTGGTAAGGCAATTGATTTAGCTGTTAAGAGTTTTGAATTAGATAATGAACAAAATAAGGCTATCATCGTCATAACTGATGGTGAAAACCATGAAGATGACGCACTTAAAAAAGCGATGGAAGCTCAAGAAAAAGGGATATTTGTGCATACAATAGGCATGGGATCTGTTGACGGCGGACCTATTCCGTTCAAAAACAAATACGGAACTATCACATCATATCAAAAAGATAATGAAGGCAATACAGTCATCACGAAATTAAATGAAAAAATGCTCAAAGAAATAGCCAAGTCAGGTGGAGGATCATACATAAGAGCAAACTCTACACTAAATAGTCTCAATACACTTTTTAAAGAAATTAATAAAATGGAGAAAAAAGAAATTGGTACAAAAGTATTTACAGACTATAAAGACAGATTTCAATGGTTTCTTGCAATCTCCATTGTATTGTTACTATTAGATTTACTTATAAGTAATACTAAAAATAAGTGGAGTAGTAAAATCAATTTATTCGACAAAGATGAAAAATAAAACTTTTCTTTTACTACTAGTGTTGTCATCCATAACAACTCTCGCTCAACACCCTAATCAATTAATTAGAAGTGGAAACTATGAGTATCAAGACAGTTCATTTACAGAGTCGGAGAAATATTATAGAGAGGCATTAATCAAAAAGCCAGGCTCATTTGAAGCATCGTTTAATTTGGCTGATGCAATTTATAAACAAGAAAACTTTTCAGAATCTTCATCTTTATTTAATGCACTAGCTGAAAAAACAGAACAAAAAATTGAAAAATCAAAAAGCTTCCATAATTTAGGGAACTCACTGTTTAAAGAACAAAAAATAGACGAAGCTATTGAAGCTTATAAGAATGCTCTGAGAAATAATCCTGATGATATTGATACTAAATTCAATTTAGCTTATGCCCAAAAACTAAAACAACAACAGCAAAATCAAAAACAAGAAAAAGAAGAACAAGAGGAAGAACAACAAGAGGAAGAACAAGAACAACAAGAGGAGGAACAACAAGAACAACAAGAGGAGGAACAACAAGAAAACAAAAACGAACAATCCAAAGAACAATCTAAAGAAGAACCTAAACAACCTCAAGATCCTAACGAAATGACTGAGGAAGAAGCTCAACAAATTCTTGATGCTTTACAACAGCAGGAAAGAGAAGTTCAAGAAGACTTGCAAAAGAAAAAATCAAAAGGAGTTAAATTAAAAATATTGAAAGATTGGTAAAATGAAATGGTTAATCTCTATATTATTACTTTTTCCATTTTTAGGACTTAGTCAGGAACTTCAATTAACGGTTAGTAAAAATCCAGTTTCAGTTGGAGAACAGTTTAGAATTGACTTTGTATTTGAAGGCTCATCATCTGATTTTAGAGGCCCTAATTTTAACGGCTTAAGGAAGATAAGTGGTCCAAATCAATCCTCAAGTAGTAGTATGCAAATTATAAATGGTAAAGTTACCAGTTCAAAAACTACTACCTACTCTTTCTATGTTTCAGCCTTAAATCAAGGAACCCTAACTATTGGAGAAGCAAGTGTCAAGTCTAATGGAAAAACATACCGTTCTAAAGCTGGACAAATTGAAGTTTTGAAAGCTAATCCTAAATCAAAAACAAATACCTATTCTATTGCAGAAAATGTATATGTTGAGGCTAATGTTAGCAGAAGAACTATTTTTCAAGGAGAACAAATTATTGTTAGCTATAAACTTTATTCAAAAATTAATCTTTCTGACATAAATCTAACTGCAGTGCCTGAGTTAAATGGTTTTTGGAAAGAAGAAGTTGAAACAAATTCAACACCAAAATTAGAGGTCATTGATGGAGTTAGGCATAATGTATGGGAAATCAATAGATTCATTCTTACTCCACAAAAAAGTGGTACACTCGATATTGATCCACTAAAAATAAATGTAAGTATTCAAATTAAAAATAGACAGAGCAATGACCCATTCCGAGACCCATTTGGATTTTTTGGATCATACCAAAATATTGAAGAAGAATTATCCTCAAAAAATATTTCTATAAAAGTAAAGGATCTTCCCCAAGGGGCTCCTAAGAATTTCAGTGGAGCTGTAGGTCAATTTAAATTAAAAGCTTCAGTGGATAAGCTTTCGGTAAATACCAATCAAGCGTTGAACTACAAACTAACACTTTCAGGAAATGGTAATATTCACTTAATTGATAATATTCCAGCTAGTTTTCCTCAAAATTTCGAAGCCTACGATCCACAAAAAAAAGATAAAACCTTCACAACCAATAGTGGAATTGCAGGAAAAATAGAGTTTGAGCATTTACTCATACCTCGTTATAAAGGAGAATATGTAATTGAAGGAACAGAGTTCAGCTATTTTGATACAAAAAGCAAAAAATACAATACCCTTAAAACAGATCCCATAATAATAAATGTACTAAAAGGAAAAGATGGGGATGAATCATATTTCAGTTCTGACGAATTACAAGCTAGTAAAAGTCAACAATTAAAAGATATTAAACCAACCACTACTCTTTTTCAAAAGGATAATCGTCAATTCAATTTGAGTATATTATATATACTTATCATATTACCTATCATAGCATTATTAGTATTTTTAATTGCACAATATATTGATCAAAAAAATAAGTCAAATCCCATATTAAATAAATATAGAAAATCACTAAAAACTGCTCAAAAAAGACTTATAAAAGCTCAAAAACACCTCGAAAATGACAAAAAAGAGCTGTTTTTTGAAGAAATTGAAAAATCACTTTGGAGCTATTTTTCTAATAAATTCAATGTTAATTCCGCTGATTTAGCAAAAGAAACAATTAATGACTTTTTTAGTAAAAATAATATTTCAAAAAAGGTATCCAATAACTTTACTTCAATTATAGAAAAGTGTGAGTTTTGCCGATTTGCTCCTTCTTCACTAGACTCAGAGGACATGAATAAGGTATTGGATTTAGCAACACAAGTAATTGTAGAAGTCGAACAAGATTTGAAAAAATGAAAAATATTTTCTTTATATGTCTCATTTCATGTTTAGGAGTACAATCATACTCCTCCAATGATAGTTTGTTTTTATATGCTAATAACTTGTATGAAAATGAAAATTATGCCGAAGCAATTAACATTTATACATCTATTATAGATTCTAACTATCATTCTTTTGAACTATACTTTAACCTTGCCAATAGTTATTATCAATTTGGTAAAATTCCTAAAAGTATATTGTTTTACGAAAAAGCTCTTTTACTAGAAAAAAATAATAGTGATTGTTTGCTCAATTTAAAACTGGCCAAAGAAAGAATAGATTTAGTCGATACAATACCTAAAATTTTCTACGTACAATGGTGGGAAAATTGTGTTAACCTATTAAAACCTATCACATGGGCAGTATTAGTTGTTGTAGCAGTATGGCTAGTTGTTGGACTACTTATATTATTTTTAAGATTTAGAAAAAAAATAATCTTCAATCTTTTCATTAGTTGTCTTTTAACAATGACTTTTTGTATTTTAAGCTTATTCTCCTCCAATCAGCAAAAGAGTAAAAAATATGCTATTGTAATGAAAGATTCTAATCTATATAGCTCACCATTAGAAGCTATTGAATCAAAAACTATGAAATCAGGTAATAAAGTAATTCAACTTCAACTTTCAAATTCTCTTTCTGAAGTTTTATTTACAGATGGGCAAACTGGTTGGATTGAACAATCTAACATCGAATTGATAAACTAATGAAAATAGGCTTGCTTTCTGATACACATTCATACTTACACCCAAAAGTATTCGAGCATTTCGAGCAGTGTGATGAAATCTGGCATGCTGGTGATATTGGGTCAATAGAGGTTTATGATCGTTTAAATACCTTTAAACCTACACGAGCCGTTTATGGAAATATAGATAATTACATTATTCGAAATGTATGTCCTAAAGACCAACGTTTTAACTGCCAAGGTCTTGATGTATGGATGACCCATATTGGTGGCTACCCCTATAAATATTCCCCACAAATTAGAAAAGAACTGGATACCAACTGCCCAAAACTGTTTATTTGCGGACATTCTCACATACTTAAGGTAATGTATGATGAAAAAAGAGAATTACTACACATGAACCCTGGCGCCGCTGGAAAATATGGCATTCACAAAAAAATAACTATGTTAAGATTTGATGTAATTAATAGTGAAGTGAAACACCTTGAATTGATAGAATTTAATAAGAACTAACGAAGTCTATCAGCAGATTGAACTAATTTTTCATCCTTTTTTATGAACCTGTTTGCCAATAAGATTAAAACATAAGGAATAATAAATACAAACATTCCTTCCTTCGGAATACCCTCCCCTTTAGTAAAAAAGATAATAAAAAAAGTTGCAGAAAGACTAAACTTAGCAATTTGATTTAGTAGCAACTGCCTTTGTCTATTCTTAAATTGAAAAATGGAATAGCTAAGAATCAAAGAAGATAATAAACTAGTAGCATGCGAATAAATAGAATTGAAGGTATAAACAACAGTATTATCAGTGTTTAAAACAACTGGAAAAAAATACGTAATTGACAGAATAAACAATACTGCAAAAAACAAATAAATCGATTGAACTCTTTGTATCATATTTTAAAATTAAAGAAGTGTAAAATTAATTTATTAAAATTAAATTCTGAAATCTTGTTTTAAAACAAATTATTAGTATTATTGCACCAGCGAAAGCATCCTAAAGCTTGTTTAAATTCCACAATTTTCTTACTAAAAAATCCAATTTAACTATTTAAATTAATGATTGATATACATACTCTGAATAAAAAGCTGTTACCTGAGTTAAAGGAAATAGCAAAAGAACTTGGTGTACCAAGATATCAAAAGCTTAAAAAGAAAGATTTAGTATATCAAATTCTTGATGTTCAGGCTACTCAACTTTCAATTGAAAAAAAATCAGTTGAAAATAAACCTAAGCAACATCCAAAAGAAAACAAAAATAGAAAATATAATCCCCAAAAACCGAATCACAGAGTTCAGGATGACTATGAATTTGATGGTATTGTTACTGCTGAAGGTGTATTAGAAATTATGCCCGACGGATTTGGCTTTTTAAGGTCATCAGACTATAACTATTTAAGTTCTCCTGATGATATTTATGTTTCTAATTCACAGGTAAGATTGTTTGGTCTAAAAACTGGAGATACCGTCAAAGGAACAGTTAGACCACCGAAAAAGGGTGAAAAATATTTCCCCTTAATCAAAGTAATGAAAATTAACGGCCGTGAACCCAAAATCGTAAGAGATAGAGTGCCGTTTGAGTTTTTAACTCCATTATTTCCAGATCAAAAATTCAGACTTACTGAAAATGGCAAAAGCTCATTATCTACCAGAATGATTGATTTGTTCGCTCCTATTGGTAAAGGCCAAAGAGGATTAATAGTTGCACAACCCAAGACAGGTAAAACAGTTCTTTTAAAAGAAGTAGCAAATGCTATTGCTGCCAATCACCCTGAGGCTTATCTTATGATATTACTAATTGATGAACGCCCAGAAGAAGTTACAGACATGGCCAGAAACGTAAATGCGGAAGTAATAGCTTCTACATTTGATGAACCTGCAGAAAGACATGTTAGAATAGCTAATATTGTTCTTGAAAAAGCAAAACGATTGGTAGAATGTGGTCATGATGTAGTTATTCTTTTAGATTCCATAACTCGATTGGCCAGAGCCTATAATACAGTACAACCTGCCTCAGGGAAAATATTAACAGGTGGTGTAGATGCCAACGCACTTCAAAAGCCTAAACGATTCTTTGGTGCTGCAAGAAAAATTGAAAATGGTGGTTCTTTAACTATTCTTGCTACTGCTTTGACCGAAACGGGAAGTAAAATGGATGAAGTAATTTTTGAAGAATTCAAAGGTACTGGTAATATGGAGCTTCAGTTAGATAGAAAGATTTCAAATCGTAGAATTTACCCAGCCATTGATGTAACTTCTTCTAGCACCAGACGTGAAGACTTACTACTTGGAAAAGAATTGACCCAGAAAATATGGGTATTAAGAAATCATCTAGCTGATATGACGCCAGTCGAATCGATAGAATTTATGAGAGATAGATTACTAAGAACTGAAACTAATGAAGAGTTTATAATTACGATGAATAGTTAATTACTATAGTTTATTTTTATAGTAACTTTCTTGCCTATTTGGAGCTCAGATAATATAGCGTGTTTTGAACGCTTATCTATCAACTCAATGCGGGTAGTATTATTAGCCTTTTGCCCCTCATTTTCAGCAATTATATCAACTGTATTTTCACCTTTTATAAGTTTTCGACTTATGCTGTTTTTTTTGTTTAGCATAATGGCATTATCTAGTACTTTTTCACCGTTGATAACTACAGTCATTCTATCACCGTCTTCCAGAGCTGAATCCCAAAGTTGCATTTTAAATTTTTGACTTTCCCAGTCTATGTGATGAATATCACCGGACTTTAAAACAGTCAACTGATTATTTTTACGCTTTGTAATAACTTCTTGTACTTTCTGAACTCTTTTTATCTGTTTTTCAATTTTAGCTTTTTCGGAAAATAAAACTTTACCACTAGCACATACATCCCCGTTCAGGTAATAGCCAGTAAATTCACCTTGATAAGTTTTTTTATTCTTGCGTTCCGCCTTGAACTCTACAAAACAGAAATTACTAATTGGTTCTTCAGAAAGTGTTGATATAAGTTGAAACTCTTTTATTTCAATATTTTTTTTTGAGTACTGACCACTTAGTTCACTCTTAGTTTCAAAATTAGTACCTATACCCGTTATAGAGTAGCCATTAATTTGCCCTTTTTCTTCATCAAAAATCATGCGGTAACTAATAGGTCTTGCCTTTTCTAAAAACAAAAAACCCATAAAATCGTACTCACTTTGGGCTAGCAGCTGAGCAGATATAAAAAAGAAAAATACAATTGATTTCATGTTATCAAATAACAGAAAAAATAATAATTAATAAAAATGTAGTGAAATAATTATATTTGAAATGTGAAGAAAAAAATTCAATTTATTTATTTCATTGGTTTATGTGTATTTCCTATTGTATTACTTATTCTTCCAGCAGATTTTTTTGACGAGGGTCAATCCATTTGTTTGTCAGTCGTTTTATTCGAACAAAATTGTTATGCATGTGGTATGACTCGAGCTATTCAACACCTTATACATTTCGATTTTCAAGAAGCTTACACCTTTAACAAACTATCATTTATTGTACTGCCACTACTTATATTTTCTTACCTTAAAACAATAAAAAAAGCCTTTAAAAAACTGACTTAATTATATTTTTCTATATTGCAGAGATAACAATAAGTATAATTATGAAGAAAATTTTATTTATCGCATTAGCCGTATTATCGGTGAGTGCTGTTTGCTTTGCATCTTTTCCGGTAACTGAGCAATTGTCAAATAGTGAAGTAATCGTATCCAGCGCTGAAGCAGCTGCTCCAATGACCGCAGCTGATATCGACTGGACATTATTCATTATTTGTTGGTTTGCTGGTGCTTTAGGAATCCATAGATTCATCATAGGCGATGTTACTAACGGAATTTTAATGCTATTAACTTTAGGTGGTTGTGGAATTTGGGTCATTATTGATCTCATTAAGATTGCTCAAGGTAAGATGCGCATGTAATATTTCAAAACCTCCTTTTATAAGGAGGTTTTTTTATCTTTAAATTATGAAAAGCTTAATATTGTTTGTAAGTGCTTTATTAATTCACTCCTCTATTTTTGCTGCATTTCCAGTAACTCAAGAATTCATTACATTAAATCATGTTGCAAAAGCTAACTTTCACTTAGGCGGTTATTTAATTGGATTATTATTAGGTATAACAGGCGTAGTTATTTGTTACGCCATAGATAAAAAAGATATGATACGATCGGCCTGGTATGGACTTGGAACGAGTATTTTTCTCATGTTATCTTTGTTAGCTATTTTTCTAATTGGCTTATCAAATAGTGATAATGAAAGACCCTATTTTTAATCGGAAATTAGCTGGGCTAAATCCTCTAAATCTAAGCCGTCAAAAGTACCTGAACTCATCATCAATAAATTAGAGTCTTTCCAGTCTAGTGAATTCAATAAGTTTTTTAAATCATTTGAGTCAGTAATTACCTTTAAGTCATTTCTGCCAAAACTTGTATAAACTTCATTTGGCTTAATTTCTTCAAGCTTTTTGTGTTGTATAGCTTTTTGGCTAATAAACACAATAGGAAGATCAGCCATATTCATACTGCCTTTGTACTCACGAAGAAAAGATTTATTCAGACTAGAAAAGGTGTGTAATTCCATACAAGCTACCAATTGACGATTTGGGTATTGGTTCTTCATAGCTTCGGTTGTTGCCTTTAATTTTGAAGGAGAGTGAGCAAAATCTTTATACACAGCCATTGTTTTTGTTTTTTTGACAAGTTCTAAACGTTTAGCAGCACCATTAAATGATTGTATTGACTCATAAAATATAGTGTTATCAACGCCTAAAGATTGACAGATTAGTTGTGCGGCCTGAATATTTTGTAAATTATGAATCCCAAATATTTGCAAAGGAATACGATTAGAACCCTCTATCAAATATGTAATTCCATTTTCAATAATGTGATTGGGTGTGTCGTAAGGTGTTTTTTGACATCCTGAGGGTTCATTACTTAATTTTTGTAGGTATTCGTCATTAGCATAATAAAACAGTTTTTCAGAAATGTCATTTTTGAAAATCCTAAACTGATCGACATAATTTTCGAAGGTTGGAAATACATTAATGTGATCCCAAGCAATGCCACTTATTACTGCTAAATGTGGCTTATACCAGTGGAATTTTGGTCGTAAATCTATCGGTGAGGATAAATACTCATCACCTTCTAATACGATAATAGATGCATCATCGGATAACTTTACCATTGTATCAAACCCATCTAATTGAGCACCAACCATAAAATCACAATTAATATTGGCATTTTTCAAAACATGAAGCACAATTGCAGTAATAGATGTTTTACCATGACTACCACCTATTACTACTCGTTTTTTGTTTTTACTCTGCTCATATATATATTCAGGATAGGAGTAAATAGGAATCCCTTTTTCTTGAGCTTTTAATAGTTCAGGGTTATCAATCCGTGCATGCATTCCTAAAATAATAGCATCTAAGTCATCATGTATTTTTTCCGTAAACCAACCAAGCTCTTTGGGTAATAAGCCGTAGGCCTGTAATCGACTTTTGGAAGGTTCAAAAATAGCATCGTCAGAACCACTCACTTCAAACCCTTTATGATGTAATGCAAGTGCCATATTGTGCATGGCACTTCCTCCAATAGCAATCAAATGTACTTTCATTGAGGACTAAATTTTAAACGTAAATTATCTAAATTTAATAGTTTATCATGATTAAAAGATTAATTTTATCAACATGAACATGTATACAATTGATACGGGATATTTTAAGCTTGACGGTGGTGCAATGTTTGGGGTAGTGCCTAAAGTGCTTTGGAGTAAAACAAATCCCGCTGATAGTAATAATTTGTGTCCTTGGGCTATGCGATCGTTACTAATCGAAAACGATAATCAGTTAATTTTAATTGATAATGGTATAGGCGATAAACAAGATGATAAATTTTTGAAACATTACTATTTACATGGTGATGAAACTTTAGAAAAATCACTACATAAATATGGATTTTGCTCGGATGATATCACGGATGTATTTCTTACTCATCTTCATTTTGATCATTGTGGAGGAAGCGTAAAATGGAATAAGGATAAGACAGGATTTGAAATGGCTTTCAGCAATGCTCAATATTGGAGCAACAAAGAACATTGGAAATGGGCTACTCAACCCAATAAAAGAGAAAAAGCCTCTTTTTTAAAAGAAAATATTTTACCCATAGAAGAGAGTGGCCATTTAAAATTTGTAGAAAAAGAAGGTGAATTGTTTAACAATTTCTCAACACTTTTTGTCAATGGCCATACGGAAGCTCAAATGATACCTCATATCAATTATAAAGGACATAAGTTAGTATTTGCTGCCGATCTTTTACCTAGTACAGGTCACATACCACTTCCCTATGTTATGGGGTATGATACCAAACCTTTAGTAACACTGTCAGAAAAAGAAAAATTCTTGAATGAGGCGGCTGACAATGAATACATCATTTTCTTACAACATGACAATTATAATGAGTGTTGTACTGTACATCGTACCGAAAAAGGTGTTAGATTAAAAGAGACTTTTAAACTTAACGAAATAGGCTGATATACCAATTGTATGTTTTAATCGTTATTGATATATGAATCACAAACACCTAAAACGTGGTAAATTTTTACTTTCTGAGCCTAGCATGCAGGATAAAAACTTCAAACGCTCTGTACTTTTAATTACAGAACACAATGAGAATGAAAGTATTGGTTTTATTATCAACCGACCGACTAAATACAAAGTCTCAGAAATAATAGAAGGTTTTCCTCAATTCTCCTCGCCAATTTATGTAGGTGGTCCTGTTGAAACAAACACTTTACATTTTATTCATTCTTTAGGCGACAGAATAGAACAGTCAATTCCAATTTCTCATGGGCTGTATTGGAGTGGTAATTTTGAAACAGTAAAATCGTTAATAAAACAAAGGAAAGTAAATGAGTCAGAAATTAAGTTTTTTTTAGGTTACTCTGGTTGGAGTGCTGGGCAGTTAGAATATGAGCTACAAGAAAATGCCTGGATATTAACCAACACTAAATCTAATATTGCTTTAGAAAAAAGTGATAATAAACTATGGCAAAAGCTAGTTAAAACTTTAGATAAGGACTACGCAATATGGCATAATATGCCAGATGACCCAGAACTAAATTAAGCTATTTAAAAATCGATTTATTTCCACTGACTTTTTTGAGGAGTACTGTGAATGATTCTTTAGATGTTTGACCCATCTCAACCCTTTAAAATTAGTGAAAAAGATTTCATCAGCTTTTATAAGATCACTTTCCACTAACGTTTTTTCGTGAATATTAAAACAATTCAGCAATAAGGCCCTCATAGTGCCATTAACAGCACCGTCTTGTATAGGGGGAGTTATGATTTGATCATTTTTTACGATAAAAATATTTGAATTAGTTCCTTCAACTACATTTCTTGCTTGATTAAGTAAGATAAGTTCATCCAAGCCCCGATTTTTTTTCTCTAATGCGGCCATAACATAGGTCAAAGCACTTGAAGATTTTAAAGATGATAAAGGTTGTTGGGGCTTTATATACCCATCACAAATTGCTGTTTTAATCCCTCCAGTTAACTCAAAAATATTTGTTACAACAGGTTCAGCTTTGATTAAATACGAACAATCATTCGTTGTCGGCGTATACAAACCACCTTCATTTCTAAAAATGCTAATTCTTGCTAATCCTCCAAGCTTAACCTTATTTTTTTTGGCTAACACTTCAAGTTGTAGGAACAATTCATCAATAGAAATTTCTAATTTCAAATTAAGTTTTGAAAGTGCATATTGTATGCGGTTGTGATGATTGTTTTTGTTGAAAATTCGACAGTTGAACATTCGAACAGACTCAAAAAAACCATCACCATACAAAAATGATCGATTAGTGATATTAATCGAAATGTTCTCACTGTAAGTACCGTTGTAATTGTGGAGCATTTGCTTATAATTAAAAGCAAATAAAATAAATTTAACTTATAGAACTAGTTTTTTTATTTTTGAAAAACAATGCAACTATTTTACACACCTGATATTTTGACTGACACACACATTTTAAATAGTGATGAAAGTAAACATTGTATAAAGGTTCTAAGAAAAAAAGCCGGTGATAAAATTCAATTAGCAGATGGAAAAGGTAATTTTTATTCTGCGATAATAGTAGATGGAAATCCAAAAAAATGCACTCTTAAAATTGAACACGTGGAGCAGCTTGATTGTGATATAAACTATAATTTACATTTAGCCGTAGCACCAACAAAAAATAATGAGCGTTTTGAATGGTTTTTAGAGAAAGCCACTGAAATAGGAATTACTACTATTACACCAATCGTTTGCCAACGTTCTGAGAGGAAAGTTTTAAAGTTAGATCGAATGAAAAGTATCCTTGTAAATGCTATGAAGCAATCTAATAGAGCATATTTACCAAAACTAAATTCACTAATAACATTCGAAGATTTTATTTCTAAAAACTATTCAAAAAATAGTTTTATAGCTCATTGTGAAGGTGATAAAAAACCACATTTAAAAACAATTATGACAATAAATGAAGATATTACTATTTTGATAGGCCCTGAAGGTGATTTTTCAAGTGAAGAAATAAAAAAAGCAGAACAACAAGGCTTTAACTCAATTTCGTTAGGAAATAGTAGACTTCGAACTGAAACAGCCGCTATTGTGGCTTGTCATACCATTAATTTATTAAATCAATGAAAAAAGTCCTGTTATCAATGCTTGCCCTAAGTTTAATGAGTTTTTACTCGCCAAGCTATAAAATTGCTGTTTTAAAATATAATGGTGGAGGTGATTGGTATTCTAATCCAACTGCACTAAACAACTTAATAAACTTCTGTAATGAGAATCTCAAAACTAATATCGATAGTAAATATGAGGTTGTTGAAATTGGTAGTTCAGATTTATTTAATTATCCTTTTATTCATATGACAGGCCATGGGAACGTTGTTTTCTCTTCACAAGAGAGTGAAAATCTAAGGAATTATTTAATTGGCGGTGGCTTTCTTCATATTGATGACAATTATGGCATGGATAAATTTGTACGACCTGAAATGAAAAAAGTTTTTCCTGAAAGTAATTTTGTAGAGTTACCCTTTAATCATCCCATTTATCATGCCAAATTTGATTTTGAAAATGGTTTACCCAAAATTCACGAACACGATGGTAAACCATCGCAAGGGTTTGGTTTGTTTTATGAAGGACGAATGGTCTGTTTTTATTCTTACGAAAGTGATTTAGGCGATGGCTGGGAGGACGAAGAAGTGCACAACAACAGCACAAATACCCGATTGAATGCACTAAAAATGGGTGCAAATATTATCGACTTTGTGTTTTCTAATCAAAACTAATACATTGGTCAAATGAATTTTTCATTTAAAAACACAGTTACTTTCATATCTATTTTAATAGGTTTAATTTTAATATTTTATCTTAAAACAGTTGTTGCTTATATAGTTGTTTCTGTCGTGTTAGCACTAATTGGAAGACCAATAATGCATTTTTTAGATAAAGCCAAAATCAAAGAAAGATCTTTACCTTCCATAGTAAAAAGCAGCCTCACGCTAGTAGTATTACTAACAATGTTTTTCGGCTTATTTTCCTTATTCACTCCTCTAGTGATCGATGAGATTAGAATAATATCCTCAATAGATTTTCAATCAGTATTAGTTGAGTTAGAAGAACCAATTAACGATCTGGAATTCTTTTTAAAAGAGAATTATTTACTAAATCAAAATTCCAGCCTCGATGAAGAACTATCTTCACTTGTCGGTTTAACTGATGTCACTACTATTTTCAACTCAGCTATAGGTATTTTAGGTAATAGTTTAATTGCGATTTTCTCTATACTTTTTATCACCTTTTTCATGTTAAAAGAAAAAAATCTTGTGACTAATTTTATTATAGCAATTACGCCAGCTAATAATGTAGTAAAGATTAAAGAAGCTTTAAAAAACGTAAAACGTCTTTTAAGCCGTTATTTTATTGGAATTTTTTTACAGCTTACTACTATTACAATAATTGTAAGTATAGGTCTTAGTATATTAGGTATTCCAAATGCTATTTTGATTGGGTTGCTGGCTGGAATTATCAACGTAATTCCATACATAGGTCCATTAATTGGTGCTTTTATTGGTGTTTTTATTGGGATTTCAACCAATTTAGATTTAGATTTTTACTCTCAAATGATACCACTAATATTAAAAATATGTATAGTATTTGGAGGCATGCAACTCATTGATAACTTCATACTTCAACCTATTATTTTTTCAAATTCTGTAAAAGCTCATCCACTTGAAATATTTTTAGTTGTTCTTTCTGCAGGTACAATATGGGGCATCTCAGGAATGGTTATAGCTATTCCATTCTACACCTTTTTAAGAGTCATAGCTAAAGAGTTTCTTAATGAATTTAAATTGATTCAAGAATTGACTAAGAATATTTAATGTCTGATAATTCAAACAATAAGTATGAATTTATAACTGATGAATATTGGCAAACATTCATAAGGACAAACAAAAATAAATCTCTAGAAAATATTTTATTTTCTTTAGATAAAAATACTCCAATTGATAAAGGAATATTAGCGGATCAATTTATTGGTAGAAAAATCATTAGAAAAAAGATTCCGTCTTGGCTAAATCAGCCAGGCGTCATTTTTCCACCAAAAATAAATCTTGAACAATCCTCATCAGAACTGACTGCTCGATATAAATCATCTCTATTTGTTGGAGATTCATTTATTGACATAACTGGTGGGTTAGGAGTTGATGCCTATTTTATGGGGCAATCATTTGAGCAGGCTATTCACTGTGAGGTAAATCGAGATTTACACTTTATAACAAAATATAATTACACCCTTTTTAATTCTAACGTCAAAACAATCTTATCTGATGGAGTACAGTATTTGAAAGAGAGTCATCAAAAGTTTGATTTAATTTATCTTGATCCATCTAGAAGAAATGAACAAAACAATAAATTAGTTCAAGTAGAAGATTATCAGCCAGATGTCTTATCGATTATTGATACATTATTTTCTAAAACTGAAAATATATTACTCAAAACCTCTCCTCTTTTAGACATAAAGCAAGCAATTCGTCTAATTCCTAATATCAAGCAGTTGCATATCATATCAATCGATAATGAATGTAAAGAGCTATTATTTATATTAAATAAAAGCTACCAGACTAGAATAAGTATAAAATGTATAGATCTAAGTCAAGATGTTAGCTTTAATTTCAAACTTGAAGATGAAAATCAAGTTTGTAAATTTTCCTTGCCAATGAATTATTTATATGAGCCAAATGTTTCTATTCTAAAAGCTGGTGCTTTTAATAGTGTAGGCAATAAGCTAAATATTAAAAAAATTCATCCTAATAGTCATCTCTACACCTCAAAAAATCGACTTAATTTTCCTGGAAGATCATTTAAAATTATTGAGGTAGTTAAGTTTGATAAAAAGAAAATCATTCCTTTCTTAGAAAATAATAAAGCCAATATTACCAAAAGAAACTTTCCACTAACCGTCAGCCAGATCAGAAAAAAAACAGGTTTTAAAGAAGGTGGCGATGTTTATTTATTTGCAACGACGCTGATGAACAATAAACTGAGAATAATAATTTGTCAAAAAGTTTAAAAGAGTAAATCTTCTTCAAAGCTTAGCATGTCTATAAAAACCAACGATTTTTGTATGTAGGTATGTAAAACGTCATCTTTATCGAGCACGGGTACTTCTTTTCGATAAGCTTGTAAAAAGCTCTCAATAAAGTCGGAAGATTTTTCTTGTCTAAAAGAAATTGCTTGTGAGGCAGTCATTAATTCAATACTCATTACACGCTCAACATTTTCAAGTACGCGATATAGTTTTGTGGCCGCATTTGCACCCATGCTTACATGATCCTCTTGACCATTTGAAGAGACAATACTATCTACAGAGGCAGGTGTACATAGTTGCTTATTTTGACTAACTATACTGGCAGCAGTATATTGGGGAATCATAAAACCAGAGTGTAGGCCAGCTTTTGGAGTCAAATATACAGGCAATCCGCGTTGACCAGAAACTAATAGATACGTTCTTCGTTCAGAAATATTGGCAAGCTCTGACATAGCAATTGCCATAAAGTCCATACTTAATGCAAGGGGTTGTCCGTGGAAATTGCCAGCAGAAATAACTTTATCTTCATTTGCAAATACATTTGGATTATCGGTTACAGAATTGACCTCTGTAATGATAGTATTACTAATGTATTTTAGTGCATCTTTAGATGCTCCATGAACCTGAGGAATGCATCTGAAAGAATAAGGATCTTGAACGTTTGTTTTAAAACGTTTGGTAATTTCACTATCGACTAAAAACTCAAGAATATTTTCTGCTGTCTTGATTTGACCTTCATGAGGTCTTATCTTATGAACATCTGCATCGAATGGCTCAATTCTGCCATCAAAGGCTTCTAAAGAAATTGCACCAATTAAATCTGATAAATAAGAAATTTTATAAGCCTTAAGTAATGAATGTAAAGCATAAGCACTCATAAATTGAGTGCCATTTAACAGTGCTAAGCCTTCTTTAGATTTCAGGGTAATAGGGCCCCATCCAAACTTTTCTAACACATTACTTGAAGGTAGTTTTTCACCCTTGTAATACACTTCACCAAGACCTAATAAAGGAAGAGATAAATGAGCAAGTGGAGCTAAGTCACCTGATGCACCCAAGGACCCTTGTTGATAAACTACAGGTAAAATATCATTATTGTAAAAATCAATTAATCGATTTACTGTTTCTAACTGAACTCCTGAAAACCCATACGATAAAGACTGAATCTTTAAAAATAACATTAGCTTAACAATATCTTGAGGAACTTCGTCACCAAGTCCGCAAGCATGTGAAAGAACTAAATTTACTTGTAACTCTTCAATATTTTTTGTTGAAACCGATTGATTACACAATGAACCAAAACCTGTGTTTACACCATAAATTGGTTGAGCTCCAGAGGCTAATGAATCTAGGTAGTTACGTGAATTTTGGATTTTTTGAATAACATCATCAGATAGCTTTAAGGCTTCACGCTCTTGTGCAATCCTAAATAACTTTTGAATGGATAAATGTGTGTTATCAATAAATACCATTTTCAATTAGTCATCAAATGAAAGTTCTTGTAGTCTCGTTGCATTTAAGTTATAACCCGGTACTACTTTTTGTGCCTTGTGATAGTAAATCTCTCTTTCTCTTAGTGTTTTATAAATATAATCGAGTAATTTCTCACCTTCTAATCCTGCAATTAAGGGCCTAAACTCTTCAGATTTTTGTAATCTTGGAATTAAAGCTTTAGGATGCATATTAATGTATATCGTTTTACCATACTCATTCATCTGTTCCATATTGTCAAAAAAGCATGGTGTACCACCTCCTGTAGAAATAACTGTATTTTCAGAATCTATTATACGGTGTAAGTATACGCGTTCTAATTTTCTAAAATAATCTTCACCGTCACTTTCAAAGATTTTTTTTATAGTTCTATCCTCTTCCTTTTGTATATACTGGTCAAGGTCAATGAATTCATAATTGAGATTGTGAGCTAGTTTTTTGCCTAAGGTACTTTTTCCGCTACCCATGTAGCCAACTAAAAAAATGGTCATAGTAAATTTTTGGTTTATCAGGTTAAATTAAAAAGGTGAATTGGGTTCTTTCTTTAAATGGTTAAAAACTAATTGGTCTACTAGTTTTGGTAAAAATTTATTCAAAAATACGGTAAGTTTTCCATTTAATGTTAGTACTAAGGTATTTTGTCTTTTTTTTACAGAAAAGTAAAGGTATTTTGCAACGTCTTCGGCTTGCATCATAGCCTTTTCATTTCTAGGACTTTCTGCTTGAACGGAACCGTCTTTAGACAATGCGGTATTTCTAATATTTGATGCGGTAAAACCAGGACAGGCTATAAGAACATGTAGGTTTTTCTTTAAATTTTCTATTCGCAACGACTCCAAAAAGCCATGCATTGCAAATTTAGAAGCTGAGTAACCAGTTCTACCAGGTAAGCCTTTAAAGCCTGCAATAGAGGAAATACCTACAACACTGCCACAGGAACTTAATAAATGCGGTAAAGCGTACTTTGTACAATATACAGTTCCAAAAAAATTAACTTTCATGACCGATTCGATTACCGATACTTCAGCATCATTTAATATGGCTCTCATAGAAATACCTGCATTATTTATCAAAACATCTATTCTGGAATATTGTTTTATGGCAGTGTCAATTAAATGCTTACAATCTTCTTCTTTACTGACATCGGTTTGAACGTATATATTATCAAACCCTAATTCATTCATTTTATTAGAAATCTTTTCGAGCTTTTGTTTATTGCGAGCTGCTAAAACAATTTTGGAACCATTCTGTGCAAAATAAAAGGCACTAGCCTTTCCAATTCCAGAGGAAGCGCCTGTAATAATGACGACTTTGTTTTTCATTTAATTTCAGCTTAATTTGCTATTACAAATAAACAGTTTTTTAATGACAATCATAGAAGTCAATTCGTCAATATTCATTAATGCATTTCATCAATTACCTTTTTGCATTTATAAAAATGACTCAAATTGGATTCCTCATCTAAAGAAAGATATAGAAGCTATCTTTTCTGAAAAGGAAAATAAATTTTTTAGACATGGAGAAGCAATTAGATGGCTACTAAAAAGCGATGATGGAAAGTATATTGGTCGTATTGCAGCATTTATTAACCGCAAAAAAGCGTTTAGTGAAAATCAACCAACAGGAGGTGTTGGCTTTTTTGAATGTATTGATGATGAAAAGGCTTCTCAACTATTATTTGATACAGCCAAAACTTGGCTGAAAAAAAGAGAAATGGAAGCTATGGATGGGCCCATTAACTTTGGAGAACGAGATCGTTTTTGGGGCTTGCTAGTTGAAGGTTTTGATAACCCACCCATTTATGCCAATCCTTATCAGCCACCCTATTACCAAAGATTATTTGAAAACTATGGCTTTAAAACCTATTTTGAACAGTATATGTTTTACATGAACGTTTCAGATGATATATCACCAAAAATACAAGAAAAGTCTTCAAGAATTTTAAAGAATAAAGGCTATACTTTCAGACATATGGAAAAAAAGAAAATGTTTGAATACGCTGAAGATTTTAGAACTATTTACAATAGTGCTTGGAAAAAACATGATAACTTTAAAGGAATGCCATCGTCTCAAGCCAGAGCTATAATTCGAAAATTAAAACCGGTCATGGATGAAGAATTAATTTGGTTTGCTTATTACAATGGTGAGCCAATAGCTTTTTTTATTGCACTTCCTGAACTAAATCAAATATTTAAACATATAAACGGCTCGCTTAATACATGGGGTAAGCTCAAATTCCTATACTATAAGTGGAAAAGAACGTGTAATATGGCTTTTGGAATAGCATTTGGTGTAGCGCCAGATTTTCAAAGAAAAGGGGTTGAAGCTGCTCTTATTATGGCTATTAAACGTCAATTCGATAAACGGAAAAAAGATTACAAAAAACTCATAATCACCTGGATAGGTGACTTCAACCCAAAAATGCTAAAGGTCATTGACAATTTAGACGCTAAAAAATATATGACCCTAAAAACCTACAGATACCTTTTTGATGCATCAGTAAAATTTGAGCGATGTAAAACAATTGAATAATATGCTAAAAAAATAATTAATTGACTTGTAGTTTGAAATTTTGAATATATATTTGCAAACTCAAAAATAAACCGACCTGGTAGCTCAGTTGGTAGAGCATCTCCCTTTTAAGGAGAGGGTCCTGGGTTCGAGCCCCAGCCAGGTCACCAAAAAAACCCGTAATACGGGTTTTTTAATTTTTGCCCAGGTGGTGGAATTGGTAGACACGCAGTCTTGAGGGGGCTGTGCTCTTTGAGCGTATGGGTTCAACTCCCATTCTGGGCACTTTTTAAAAGACTTCTTTTCTAATGAAAGGAAGTCTTTTTGCTTTTTTTGACAACCATTTGATAAACGGGTGTCAACTATTTTATTAGCTATAAATTTAGTAGATGATAATGTCTACCATCTAAATAAATAATTATAAAATCGTTTTAGTATTATGACTTTACACCTAATATATAGTAAAAAATATTAATCTATACATTAACTTTATTTAAATGACATATAATATTGATTTATAATATTTTATATTTATTTTTTGACATTTTGTCAGTCACCTTTTTTCACAAAAAATTTAAATAATAGACCTAATAAACTAGCTCATCTTTTATAATTTTTTATTTTTAAATGAGTAGTTATATGAAAGTTTTAATCAAAAAATATTCAAATCATTTCTATATTAAAATCACCCTTAATTATTTACAACTTTCGTATTCAAGCTAAAAAAGAAATAATGTAAATTTGAGCAATGAGAATTGATATCCTTACTATTCATCCTGAACTTTTACAAGGTCCATTTGATCATTCAATACTCAAACGAGCTGTTGAGAAGGACTTAGTAGAAATTCATCTTCACGATATCCGCTCCTATTCTAAAGATAAGCATCAAAAAGTGGATGATTATCAATTTGGTGGCGGAGCGGGAATGGTATTGTGTATACAACCCATAGCTGATTGCATTAAGAAGCTATCAGACGAAAGAGACTATGAGGCAATTATTTATATGACACCCGATGGAAAAAGACTAGAACAAAAACTATCTAATCAATTTTCGTCATTTCAAAACATTATTATTTTGTGCGGCCATTACAAAGGGATTGATCAGCGAATTCGTGATAATTTTATAACGCATGAAATTTCTATTGGAGATTATGTGCTTACAGGTGGTGAATTGGCTGCTGCTGTGTTTTGTGATAGTATTATTCGATTGATACCTGGGGTTATTTCAGATGAAACTTCTGCATTAACGGATTCTTTTCAAGACAACCTTTTAGCGCCTCCTGTTTATACCAGACCAGCTGAATATAATTCTTGGCGAGTTCCAGATGTACTTTTATCAGGTAATTTTCCAAAAATTGAGGAGTGGCGTCATGATCAAGCCATAAAAATAACAAAGGAAAGACGCCCAGACTTATTAGATTAATCAAGTATTTTTTTAAAATTATTAATTTTATAATGAAATATATCGTAATATTGCAGTCCTTTTTTGGACAACGATAAAGATATTTTAGAATGGAACAGATTAAGTACGTAGAAAACGAATTATTAAAAGGCAATGAATTTCCTTCGTTTAGTGCTGGAGATACTATTACAGTACACTACAAAATTAGTGAAGGTGGAAAAGAAAGAATTCAGCTTTTTAGAGGTGTAGTAATACAGCGTAAAGGACATGGTAATAACCAATCGTTTACTGTTCGAAAAATGTCAAACGGCATTGGTGTAGAGCGTATTTTTCCACTCTCCTCTCCTGCTGTTGAAAAAATTGAACTCAACAAAGAGGGTGCAGTTAGAAGAGCACGAATTTTCTACTTGAGATCGCTTACTGGTAAAAAAGCTAGAATTAAGGAAAAAAGAAGCTAAATGCTTGCTAAATATTAATTTAAAAACCTGCAAACAGCAGGTTTTTTTATTTCTTAACGATAAAAAACTCTGTTCTTCTGTTTACTTTTCTATTATCATCACTGTCGTTGGATACTAAAGGTTTAGACTCACCAAACCCTTTGTATGACATTCGGTCTTTTTTAACACCATTGGAAACAAGATAATCGTGTACCTTTTTAGCTCTATTTTCAGAAAGTACTTTATTTGATAGCTTATCCCCCACATTATCAGTATGTCCTTGTATTTCTACTTCAATATTAGGATTAAGAGTCATAAACTCTACAAAACTACTTAACACTATTTTAGCCTGATCATTTAATTCAAACTTATCAGACTCAAAATATATATTATTTATTCTGAATGATTTATCCTCCTCTATGGCTTGCATACTAAAATCAAACTGCTGTGGGATGGAAGATATTGCCGATGACTTCAAATATTGGGAGTTAAAGGCATAGTCTTTACTTTTTACGGTAATCATTAAATCCTCCTCTTCATCAACTGTCACTACACCAACATATGCCCCAGTTTCTTGATTGACCTCTATACGACTAACTGCTTTGGTTTTTATGGACTTTACCTCAATGACAGCATCAAACAGCATTTCGCCATATTCACCTTTGACCTCACCTTTAATAAACATTATTTTTTCTGGCCTGGCATCTTTATAAAGCGAGAAAGCGTACAAATCCCATCCACCTGCTCCTGATAACTGATTTGAAGAAAAATAAGCTGTTTTACCATCGATACTAACAAAAAAAGCTAAATCGTCTTTTTCTGAATTAATAGGATAACCAATATTCACTGGCTCAGACCAGTTGCCATTTGTATCTTTTTTACAATAAAAAATATCAAAACCTCCAAGTCCTAAATGTGTATCTGAAGAAAAGTATAAGGTTTTACCATCTGGATGCAAAAAAGGTGATTTTTCGTTTCCTTTTGTATTTATCGATAATGAAACTAGCTCACCCCACTTTCCGTTTTCATCTTTAGTTATACTATATATATCTGCCTCACCTACCCCATTTTGTCTTATACTACTAAAAATCAGAGTATTACCGTCTGATGAAATAGAAGGCTGAGATTCCCAGCTGTTGGATTTATTTATCGGATACGGCAAACGCTCTAACTCTGACCAGTTTTCATATTTTTTATAGCTATAAAAAATATCGCAATTATTATAAGATTTCTCCTTTTCGCAAACCGTAAAGTAAAGTTCTCTATTATTTAATGATAGACTTGGACCACCTTCATTTTTTCTCATATTAAAAGGGTATGACATCTTTTGTCCTTCATTAAACTCACCGTTTAGTTTAGTAGAAATCGTAAATTCTTCAACCGTCTCCGGTCTAAGCATACCTACATCTTGTCTTGTAATACGTCTTGTGAAAAAAGCAAAGTCATTATCAGGAGAAAGGGCAGACAAATACTCATCATTAGAAGTAGATATACCCTTAACAAATTGCGGATTATAGGGAACAGGATTAGAGTAAATATCGATATAAAAATCAGCTAATTTCATTTTTGATCTGGCCAATGCTTTCTGATCTTCATTTGTAGCTATAAATTTTAAAAAGGTCTGATATTGAATTTTAGCCTTTTCATATTCTTTTTCTTCAAAATAAAGCTCGGCTAATGACCAGTATACTGAAGAAGAATACATTGGACAATACACAGTGGTTTTTTCAAAATTGTGAATTGCCTTTTGATATATTTTTTTCAGCTCATAAAGTTGGCCAAGTAAAAAATAGGCATCTGCGTAGTTTTCTTGAATAGAAATGGCTTTTTCTAATGATTTGATAGATTCGTTAACTTTAAAATTATCAACTTGTCGCTTGGCTTTTTTGAAGTGTTTTTTTGCTAAAACATCAACACTTAAATTACAATTTTCTTGTGCATATACTGATGAAAAGCAGCACAGTAGTAGAAAAAAATATTTCATCAGCTCATTAATTCTTCATGAGTAACTTCTCTTAATTGACCTTCAGTAGAGGCTACCACAGAAGCAACAGTAGCATCTCCAGTTACATTAACAACCGTACGTAACATATCTAGAATTCTATCAACAGCAAATATCAAGGCAATTCCTTCCGGGTCAATCCCTATAGAACTTAAAACAATAACTAACATTACCATACCGGCTCCTGGTACAGCTGCAGAACCAATCGAAGCTAAAGTAGCTGTCAATACAATTGTCATTTGCTGTCCTAAGTCTAAATCGTATCCAAAGGCTTGAGCTATAAAAACTGCCGCAACGGATTGATATAAAGAGGTACCATCCATATTTATGGTTGCTCCTAAAGGTAAAACAAAAGAAGATACTTCTTCTGAAACACCAAGGTGCTCTTCGCATCTTTCCATTGTTACTGGTAAGGTAGCTGCACTCGAACTTGTTGAAAATGCTAACATTTGAGCTGGTGCTATTCCTTTAAAAAAATCAAAATACTTTATTCGGGTAAACGCTTTTAACAGTAAGGGATATATTAAAAGTATCATCAACAGTAATCCTAAAACCACTGTTAGAGAATAAATTCCTAGTGCTTTAAACAATTCCAAAGAGCCACCAAAATCAACTACTAGACCGGCGATAAGTGCAAATACACCATAAGGAGAAAACAACATTATCAAATCAACAATCTTTAAAATAACATCATTCACTCCATCAAAAAAAGATTGTACTGTTTGAACTTTTTGCTTGGGCAACATCACCATTGCTATTCCAAATAAAATAGCAAAGAAAATAACTTGAAGCATATTCTTGTTATTTGAAGAAGCTTGAAATATATTATTAGGCACAATATCAACTAAAAATTGTAACGGGCCAGAATTTTGAACCCCTTCTGCTGATTCTATTTTTAAAGCCGCATTGGAGGCAAATTGTTCTTTTAACTCTATTCTTTTTTCTTCAGAAAAAGATTTTCCAGGCTGAACAACATTCACTAATATCAAGCCAAAACTTACCGCAATAAATGTGGTTATTAAATAAATTCCAATTGTTTTACCGCCAATTCTAGAAAGTTTAGAAATATCACTTAAACTACTGACTCCTTTTATAAGAGAAGCTAAAATTAAGGGAACGGCAATTAGCTTTAGTAAATTGATAAAAATAGTTCCAAAAGGCTTAATCCAATCATTAGTAAAGTTGATCCATGAGTATTCACTAGCAATAAGCCCGTAAACAACACCTATGATCATACCTATTATAATCTTCCAATGTAAAGCAATATTTTTCATTTAGATTTTTGATATTTTATTTAGTAGATAAAAATCCGCTATTACTAGAGCAGATAAGGCCTCCACTATGGGTACAGCACGTGGAACTACACAGGGATCATGTCTGCCTTTTCCTTGAATTATCACTTCATTTGACTGCTTATCAATACTCTTTTGATTTTGCATTAATGTTGAAACGGGTTTAAACCCTAATCTAAAATAGATATCCATACCATTACTAATACCACCTTGTATACCGCCTGAATAATTTGTCAATGTACTTTCATCTGTTTTAATAACGTCATTATGCTGACTACCTCTCATTTCACTTGCACGAAATCCACTACCAAACTCAACACCTTTCACTGCATTAATTGATAACATAGCTTTTCCTAGAGCTGCATGCAGCTTATCAAATACAGGTTCACCAAGTCCTATATCAGCTCGATGGATAACACAACTGACCACCCCACCAATAGTATCGCCTTCGGCTTTTACTTTCTCTATTATGTTTTGCATTTTTTGAGCAGATATTTTATCTGGACATCTGACAATACTATTGTAGGTTTGGGATAAATCTAAATCCTGATAATGTTTATCAACACTAAGTGTTCCAACCGATGAAACATAAGCATTAAATGATATGTGAGGAACAATTTGTTTGGCAATTGCTCCAGCAACAACCCAATTTGCAGTTTCTCTAGCCGATGAACGACCTCCACCTCTATAATCTCTCATTCCGTATTTTTTTGTGTAGGTAAAATCAGAATGGGAAGGCCTAAAAGTATCTTTTAAATGAGAATAATCTTTCGACTTTACGTTTGTATTTTGAATAGAGAAACCAATTGGCGCTCCTGTTGTTTTACCTTCAAAAATACCTGAGTGAAAAATAACTTGATCCTTTTCTACTCTAGATGTTGTAATGTTTGACTGCCCAGGTCGTCGCCGATTTAAATCTAATTGAATAGCCTCTAAATCTAATAATAAACCTGCTGGACAACCATCAATAATTCCCCCAATCAAATCACCATGTGATTCTCCAAAAGTGGTCAAACGAAAAAGTCGTCCAATCGTATTCATAGATTACAAATATAAGGAAATTACAAGGAGGTATAAATGGTCTATTTTTGTATTTTCGCTACGTTATATTATGAAAACAGTAATTAAAAATATTGACGAAATAATTCAAGTCGAAAAGACAGTCAAACAACGAGTTTCAGGAAAGGAAATGGCAAATCTTTCTACCATTAAAAATGGTTTTATAGAAATAAGCAACGGTAGAATTTCCAATTTTGGCAGTATGGATGAATGGAAAGGAATTGAAGATTGGAATAATACAGAAATAATAGATGCTAATGGTGGAATGGTTTTTCCATCTTACTGTGATAGTCATACGCATTTAGTTTTTGCGGCTAATAGAGAAAACGAATGGGTTGATCGAATCAAGGGTGCCACTTATGAAGAAATTGCTAAAAATGGAGGCGGGATTCTAAATTCAGCCACAAGACTTCAGAGTACTTCTGAGGAAGAACTTCTAAAAAGTGCCCTTAAACGTGCCAACTCAATATTGAAAATGGGTACTGGTGCCGTTGAAATTAAAAGTGGTTATGGACTTTCTTTTGAGTCAGAACTTAAAATGCTAAGAATAATTAAGCAACTTAAAGAGATAAGCCCACTGACTATTAAGTCAACGTTTCTTGGAGCTCATGCTATACCTGCTGAATACAAAAATAGTAAATCAAAATACCTTGACTTGGTAATAAATGAAATGTTACCGGCTATTCATGAAGAAAAATTAGCTGATTTTGTGGACATTTTCTGCGAAGAAGGATATTATACAGTTGAAGATACTGAACGATTATTACAAACGGCTAAACAATATAATTTAGTTCCTAAAACACATGTCAATCAGTTCAATATATTGGGTGGAGTTAGAAAAAGTGTTGAACATGGTGCTTTATCTGTAGACCATCTAGAAATTATGAATGATGATGATATTGAGGCTTTGAAAGATAGTCAATGTATGCCTACTTTTTTACCAGCATGCTCATTCTTTTTAGGTATTCCATACGGCCCAGCTCGTCAATTGATAGATCAAGGCCTACCCATTGCCCTAGCATCAGATTATAATCCAGGATCCAGCCCCTGTGGAAATATGAATTTCATCGCTTCACTAGCTTGTATAAAAATGGGACTTACTCCTGAAGAAGCCATTAACGCTACAACCATAAACTCAGCCTATGCTATGGGAGTTAGTGATGAATTAGGAAGTATTGCTATTGGTAAAAAAGCTAATTTACTCATCACAAAGCCTATTAGTTCATATGCTTTTATACCCTACTCTTTTGGACAATTACACATCGAAAAAATAATTATAAACGGAAAAATACAACCCTTATACAATGAAGAGACAACTTATTGAATGCGTGCCTAATATTTCTGAAGGAAGAGATATTAATAAAATTAATGAAATTGCCAAAAGTGTTGAAACAATTGATGGTGTTAAACTATTAAATATTGATCCCGGAAAAGCAACAAACAGAACTGTAATAACCTTTGTTGGAGAACCTCAACAAGTCATTGACGCAGCTTTTTTACTAATTCAAAAAGCTCAATCATTAATTGATATGGGCCAACATAGCGGTGAACACCCTCGGATGGGTGCCACAGATGTTTGTCCGTTAGTTCCTATTGCAAATATTTCAATGGAAGAAACGGTAAAGTGGACTCATAAACTTGCTGAGCGTGTGGGGAATGAACTCTCAATCCCAGTGTATTGTTATGAAAATGCCGCTAAAGAGGAAAAGAGAAAAAATTTAGCAAATTGTAGAGCAGGCGAATACGAAGGACTAAAGAAAAAAATTGTAGACCCTAAGTGGAAACCTGATTTTGGTCCTACAGACTTTAACGAATCTGTTAGTCGATCAGGGGCTACTGCAATTTCAGCTCGAGACTTTCTAGTAGCCTATAACATAAACCTAAACACCACCTCAACACGTCGTGCTAATGCCATTGCATTTGATATTAGAGAAGCTGGAAGATTGCTTAGAGAGAATAATAACCCTAGTGGAAAACTACTAAAAGATGAAAGTGGTGAACCTATTCGAAAGCCAGGATTGTTTAAATACGTCAAAGGAATTGGCTGGTTTATAGAAGAATACGGGGTTGCACAGATTTCATATAATTTAACAAACATAAACGAATCACCCCTTCACGAAGTATTTGATAAAACTTGTGAAAGAGCTCAAGCCAGAGGACTCAGAGTAACCGGTTCAGAACTTGTAGGGTTAGTTCCAAAAAAAGTACTCATTGAAGCTGGTATTCATTTTTTAAAAAAACAACAACGATCTATCGGTATTTCAGAAAATGAAATTATGAAAATTGCCATAAAGTCATTAGGACTTGATGAACTTTCACCTTTCAAGCCTGAAGAAAGAGTCATTGAATACATGTTAGAGAATAATACGTCTAAGCCATTAATTCATTTAAATTTAACAGACTTTGCTAATGAAACATCGAGTGAAAGTCCAGCACCTGGTGGCGGATCAATTTCAGCCTATTGTGGTGCTATGGGAGCAGCTCTAGGTACAATGGTGGCTAATCTTTCTTCTCACAAAAGAGGCTGGGATGAAAGATGGGAAGAATTTTCAAAATGGGCTGAAAAAGGGATCAACTATCAAAATGAGTTATTGAGACTTGTTGATGAAGATACCAACGCCTTTAATAAAATAATGGAGGCTTTCAGATTACCAAAAGAAAGTGAAGAGGATAAAAAAGCTAGACAAATGGCTATACAAGAAGCTACAAAACATGCTATACTTACACCCTTTCATGTAATGGAAACCGCCTATAACTCTATGCAAGTAATGAAGGCTATGGCTGAATTTGGTAATCCTAATTCAGTAACTGATGCGGCAGTTGGTGCTTTGTGTGCAAGGACAGCTGTGAGAGGTGCATTTTTAAATGTGAAAATCAATTGTGGCGATTGTGAGGATAGAGATTTTGTTGATGATATTATTAATAAAGGAAATGAAATTGAATCATTAACTTTAGCAATGGAAAATGAGATAATGAAGATAACCGAAGGTAAAATTTAATTTGTAAATGATTTAGAAAGCGCTCCTTCTTGAATTAAATCGTAGCTTTTAATACCTAATTTTTCGGCTTCAATTTTTATTCTTTTTCTATGGTAAAATGGCAAAGTGCCATCTAATATTACAGTATTCAAATTAAAACTTTTTGAGAGTTCAATTAAAGGTTTGTATGTTGTCATAAGACAATAGTGAATGTCTATAGGCTGATGACTCATTTTCAGTTCAAACTCTTTATTTATTAAAAGAATTTTTTTATTTCTGAGTTGTAGGTAGTTACTGTTTTTCCAAAAAGTTTTACTTTTAATAGTAGTATCCAAGCTGAGTCTTTCAATTCTATCTAAACCCAAATACGACCAATGATTAAACATATGAAACTCCTGAGTTTTTGTATTTTTCAATAATCTCTGGTCCATAAAAAATACTCCCCTATCCTTTTCAATCATTCCGAATGCGGTATGTTTATTTATTGAATAAAAAACATATCGATTTTGATATTTTATTGGTTTAATCCATACTATGAAATACATCTGGAAAATAATCACTAAGAAAGCAAATACTATTAGCCAATACTTCTTTGATGTATAAACTAAAAGTAAAAGCGTTGAAAACGCAGAATATATCAATAGCGTTTGAATAATATCAAGAAATAAAAATTCAGAAATTGAATAGGGAAGATTCTTTATAATGGACAGAATTTTGACTAAACTTTCAATGATTAAATTTAAAATTAACGCTATTGGTTCAGATAAAAAGCTAATTTCAAAAAATAATAGGTAGGCTAATCCAAAATAAATGATAAAAGGTATACAAGGGATAACGACTAAATTAGATATCAAGAAATAATTTGAAAATTGATGAAAATAAAATACACTCAAAGGGAAAGTTACTAATTGTGCAGCTAAAGAAACGACTATAATCTGCCAGAAATAATCTATTAGTTTTATATTAAACTGTAGTAAACCGTATAGTTTAGGATAAATACATACTATTCCTAATACTGCTATGTAAGAAAGTTGAAAACCAACTTCAAACAACATCAACGGATTAATGAATAAAAGTAAAAATGCAGAAGCTGCAAGTGTATTATATATATTTGTTTTACTGTCAATAACAGTACTTATTGTAATAAATGAAAACATTGTTGCAGCTCTCATTACTGAAGGGCTCAATGACGTGATAAAGGCATATGACCATAAACCACCTATCACCAATACAACTTTAAATAACTGACCGAGTTTATTTTTATCTAAAAAACTTAGTATACTGGATAATAATACATATAAAATGCCAACATGTAGACCTGAAACTGCTAGCACATGCATTACACCTGCCTGACTAAATGTTTGCTTTATATTATGATCCATTTCAGATTTATCACCTAACAGTAAAGCAGTACAAATAGCCATTTGATTATCGTCAATATTTCCACTTTTAAGTCTATTTAATACTATTGTCCTAGTTCTTATAATCAAGCTATTAAAAGTGAAACCTTTAGTACTATCAATTTTAATAAAATCACCTTTATCTATGTATATCTGATAATTAATATTTTTCCGTTTCAAGTAAGACTTATAATCAAACTGATGTGGATTTTTGGGTGATTCTATTTCTTGAGGATTTGATATACACAACAGTTTATCCCCATGCAATATATTCTTCACGTCTTTATTGAAGTAAACCAATAACTTACCACAAGATTGTTGTTTATCAACAGATAACACTCTAGCTATGGTTTTAAAAGAGTTTTCTTTCTCTTCCATAACACCACAAATATCCAATTGTAGAATACTATTTTTTGAAAGGTAGTTACCAAAAAAATTAGTTTGATTTTCATCTTGAACATTAGGTACACTGTATATACCTATTGCAAAAAATAATAGGTAGGCCATAAAACCATGCACCCATCTATTTGAATACTTTAATTTAAAACGGCTAAGGCTTATTGAAAAAATGGCAACAACACAGATAACACTGCCTAAAGCATTAAAATAAAATAGTTCTGAAAAAACAATTCCTATTATAAAAGGAATTATTAATCGAAATAATGGAAGTGAGTTCCAAGAATTCATGGCTATGTCTAAGACTGTAAACCTACAATTTTAACGAAAAAATTGCTTGAGCAGCACGTTTTGATGCTCCTTTTTCTCCTAATTTTAGCATCATTTCTGTGTAATCCTTTTGAATTTCCCTTTTCTTAGCTCCATCAAGAATATTGTGTAGTTCGTCTTTTAAACGTTCTTTATTAAATTCACCTTGAATCAATTCCTTAACTACTTCTTTGTTTAAAATTAAATTAACTAAGGCTATAAATTTCACCTTTACTAATTGCTTACCAATCCAATATGAAATAGGAGATGTTTTATAACAAACTACTTGTGGGGCTCCTAAAATAGCTGCTTCCAAAGTTGCTGTACCGGATGTAACTATTGCTGCCTTTGACTCTTTAAGTAGTGCATGAGTTTGATTGGATAAAATTGGGAGATAAGAATTTTTTGTAATGGTTCGGTAATATTCAATTGGAATTGAGGGGGCACCAGCAATCACAAATTGATAATTTTCGAAAGAATCTACTATACTCATCATAATGGGAAGTGATGTAATAATTTCTTGCTTTCTGCTACCTGGCAATAATGCTATAATTGGTTTTTCTGCCTCGATAGTATGACTTTTAATCTGATCTAACGCATCTAGTAATGGATGACCTACAAATGTTGATTTAACATTATGCTTTGAAAAAAAATCGTTTTCAAAAGGTAAAATTGGTAAAAGTAGATCGGTATATTTTTTGAGCTTATGAACTCTATTTTCTTTCCAGGCCCATACCTGGGGTGTAATGTAATACACTACTTTTATATTATGTTTTTTAGCAAAAGCTGCCATTGGTAAATTAAAACCTGGGTAGTCAACCAAAACTAAAATATCGGTTTTATTTTCTAATAATTCAGATTTTGCCTGCCGGAAGTTTTTATATATCGAAAAAGCATTCTTAAAAACCTCCCAAAATCCCATAAAGGCCATTTCTCGGAAGTGTTTTGTTAATTTCAGACCTGCTCCTTCCATTTTATCACCCCCAAAACCTGTAAATGAACTTTTCTTATCAATTTTTAATAGTTCTTTAATTAGATTAGAAGCGTGTAAGTCTCCGGAAGACTCTCCTACTATGAAGAAGTACTTTGTCAAACCAACAACTTATTTAACAAAATAAAAAAGGCCCATATAAAAGTAGTCATTAATATTCCTTGAGCTTGTCTATCCCGATGTGTTCTTATAAAAATAAGAAAGGGTAATAGATTGGCCAGAACACACAAACTAAAAAAATGAGTATGTATATTTAGAATTTTTAACTGATAGTATAATGCAATAAAATCTCCCTCCATTACTATATTTGAATAAACAATAAAGGCAAGCAAGGGTAAAATTAAGCCAAGCACCCCTCCCTTGAAAAAAAATGAGTCTCTTATCATAATTTCCAATCCGTTAGTTCAGGAATTGACTCATGAGATGTAATATCATATTTAACAGGGACTATAGACACAAAGCCATTTGCTAATGCCCATTCATCAGTATCTGAACCACTATCAAAATTCTGAAAACTACCAGTTAGCCAATAATAAGTTCTTCCAGAAGGATCTTTTCTCTGATCAAACTCTTCAACCCAGTTTGCATCAGCTTGTCTACAAATTCTGAATCCTTTAATATCTTTTAGCTCAAGCTTTGGAATATTTACATTTAAACACACCCCCTTAGGTAAACCTTCTTCTAATACTTTTTTAATGATGTCCTTTGCTACTTTTTTAGAAGCCTTAAAGTCAGCGTCAAAAGAAAAATCTAATAATGAAAAACCGACAGAAGGAATACCTTCTAAAGCACCTTCAACAGCAGCCGACATAGTTCCAGAGTATATGACATTAATTGAAGAGTTTGAGCCATGATTAATTCCAGAAATACATAAATCTGGTTTTCTATCTAAAATTTTACTGACTGCAAGTTTGACACAATCAACAGGTGTACCAGAACAAGCATATTCTACTTGTTTTCCACTGTCAATATGAACTTGATCACACCGTAAAGTAGAGTTCAATGTAATGGCATTTCCCATTCCAGATTGTGGTCCATCAGGTGCGACAACGACAACATCGCCAACTTCTCTAGCAACCTCAATTAAGGCACGAATTCCCGGGGCTGTTATGCCATCGTCGTTAGAAACTAGTATTAATGGTTTATTCATAAGTGCTGTGATTTATTTACAAAATTACCAAAGAATGTAGAGTATTACAATTTATATAGACATTTCGCCATTTAATTGCCAGTATTGAATCTCATTTTAATCATGTGAGTTAACAATTTTTAAAAAAATATTTATTTTTTAGAATAATCTATTTGAATAATAAAACTTTTCCTATATTTGTTGTTCCCATTAGGGAGAGGGAAGTAAGTTTTTTCATGGCTTTAAGGGGCTGCCCGAGTAGAAGTACTCGGGTAGCTTTTTTTTTACCCTACCCTTTCTGATTATTATTAATTTTATAAATTGCTAAAAATTTAAAACAATGAAATCATTTATCTTAACAAGTGTTATACTAATTGCTTTTGGCTTTAGTTCAATTGCACAATCAGATGCTATTATTGGCGAATGGTATAATCAAGAAAAAGACGCGGTCATTAATATCACTAAATCAGAAAATAATACTTTTCAAGGTCAAATTGTTTGGATGCTTAATCCAAATGATGAGAATGGAAACCCAAAGACTGATCCATTAAACCCTGAAGAAGAGTTACGCTCTCGTTCTCGCATGGGAATGACTATAATGTATAACTTCCAATTTGATGGTGAAAATGTTTGGGATGAAGGTGAAATTTACGATCCTAAGAGTGGAAATACTTATAGCGGCACAATGACTTTGACCTCCGAAAACAAGCTTGATTTAAGAGGTTATGTTGGTTTACCAATTTTTGGAAGAACCAGTAACTGGAGTCGTAAATTGGACTAGCAAATAGCCAAATTTACTGCCTTAATTAGCTTATCTTTGTACAAAAATTTATAATGCTCAATACAATAGAAGAGGCTATTGAAGATGTCAAAGCTGGAAAAATTATTATAGTTGTCGATGATGAGGACAGAGAAAATGAAGGTGACTTTCTAGCTGCAGCAGATAAAGTAACCCCAGAAATGATAAATTTCATGGCCACTCATGGTCGTGGGCTCATATGTGCACCTTTGATTGAAGACCGATGTGACGAGTTGGAACTCGAATTGATGGTTGGTAAAAACAATACAGCCGAATACGAGACACCTTTTACAATATCAGTAGATTTACTGGGCAATGGTTGTACTACTGGAATATCAGCAAGTGACCGATCTAAAACAGTTAAAGCCTTAGTTGATCCCAACACTTCACCTAACGACTTAGGTCGTCCAGGACATATCTTTCCATTAAAAGCCAGACGCGGTGGAGTATTAAGAAGAGCTGGTCACACTGAAGCAGCTATTGATTTAGCACGACTATCCGATCTGTATCCTGCTGGTGTTATTGTTGAAATAATGAACGAGGATGGTACAATGGCTAGACTACCAGAGTTGTTAGATATCGCAAAAAAACATGATCTCAAGATTATTACCATAAAAGACTTAATTGCTTACAGAATTAAAAACGAAAGCTTAATTGAAAAACTCATAGATGTTGACTTACCAACAGAATTTGGTGATTTTAAATTACACGCATTTAAACAAATTACTAATGACCAAACTCATCTTGCACTTGTAAAAGGCCAATGGAACGAAAATGAAGAGGTACTAGTTAGAGTGCATTCATCATGTATCACTGGTGATATATTCGGCTCATGTCGATGTGATTGTGGCCCACAACTAGAGTCTGCTATGAAAACAGTAGAAAAAGAAGGCAAAGGGGTTATTGTTTATATGAATCAAGAAGGCCGTGGTATCGGCTTACTGAATAAATTAAAGGCCTATAAACTTCAAGAAAAAGGTAGAGATACTGTACAAGCAAATGAAGATTTAGGTTTTAAGGCTGATAGTCGAGATTATGGAGTTGGAGCACAAATATTACGCTCACTCAATGTAAATAATATAAAACTGATGAGTAATAACCCTAAAAAACGATCAGGATTAATTGGTTATGGGTTAAAAATTGTAGAGACCATTCCTTTAGAAATAGAATCAAATCAGCACAACAAGCATTATTTAAAAACTAAACGTGATAAGTTAGGTCATCGACTATCAAAATTAGATAATGAGTAAACCTATTGTAATTTTAGCAATTGAGTCGTCTTGCGACGATACTAGTGCAGCTGTATTTAAGAACGATGTAAAACTTTCAAATGTCGTGGGCAATCAATCCGTTCATGAACAATACGGAGGTGTTGTGCCTGAACTAGCCTCAAGAGCTCATTTACAAAATATTATACCAGTTGTAGATAAAGCAATAAAAGAGTCAGGAATAAATAAAAATGATATTTCTGCAGTAGCATTTACAAAAGGACCAGGTCTTTTGGGTTCTCTATTAGTGGGAGTTTCTTTTGCTAAATCCTTTGCTTTAGCTAAAAATATACCCCTAATTGATGTTAATCACATGCAAGGACATATAATGGCCCACTTCATAAAAGAACAAGATGGAAACACAATACCTCCAAAGTTTCCATTTTTATGTCTAACTGTTTCAGGAGGGCATACTCAAATTGTTAAAGTTAATGACATTTTAGACTTTGAATTAATAGGGGAAACTATTGATGATGCTGCAGGAGAAGCCTTTGATAAATCTGCTAAATTATTAGGTCTTCCCTACCCAGGTGGACCTCTAATTGATAAATACGCCAAATATGGTAATCCTAAAGCATTTAGCTTTGGAATTCCTAAAGTTGATAAATTAAATTTTAGCTTTAGTGGTTTGAAAACCAGTATACTCTATTTCATCAACAAACAGCTAGCCATTAACCCTAATTTTGTTGATGAAAATTTAAATGATATTTGTGCTTCAATTCAGTATAGTATTATTAAAATTTTAATGAACAAGTTGGAAAAAGCAAGTCTTGAAACTGGAATTAAAGAAATTGCTATTGCAGGTGGAGTTTCTGCCAACTCTGGTTTAAGAAAAAAATTAAAAGAAATGGAAGAGTCACACAATTGGACAACTTACATTCCTCAGTTCCAATATTGCACTGACAATGCAGCAATGATTGCCATAACTGCTTACTACAAATTCTTAAAAGAGGACTTTTCTGATCAGACAGTTAGCCCTCAAGCTAGATTCGCTATATAATTTAGTGGGCTAGAATAAAAATCAATTGAATCAAAATACTATTGATAGTTCAAAACATTTACCTTTGTGATATAAAGAGACTTTATGGGAGCATTACTTTTCTACTTATTTTTAGCATTATTTATATCATTTATTTGCTCTTTAGCAGAAGCTATATTACTTACAACTCCTCAATCTTTTTTAGCAATTAAACAAGATAAGGAAGCTTGGGCAAAATCGTTTTTAAACTACAAGAAAAATATTGACAAACCTTTATCTGCTATTTTAGCCTTAAATACTGTTGCTCATACTATTGGAGCAGCAGGTGTAGGTGCTGAATCTACTAAATTATTTGGTGATAGTTCTCTTGGTATTATATCAGCTATATTGACTTTGTTAATTCTAATTATCTCTGAAATTATACCTAAAACAATGGGAGCAATTTACTGGAGAAACCTATCACGATTTGCCTACTACTGTATAAAGGTAATGTTGTTCATAACTTACCCATTAGTTATTATTTCGATAAAAATCACTCAACTTTTTAGTCGAAACAAAAACACAATTATTAGTAGAGAAGAATTTTCTGCACTAGTTAGTTTAGGATATGATGAGGGCGTATTTTCAAAACAAGAAAATAAGATTATTCAAAATATTCTTAATTTAAAGACTGTCAACGTTTCTGAAATAATGACCCCAAGAGTAGTAGTTGTATCAGCTGAAGAAAGCTTATCATTAGAACAGTTTAAAAATCAAAAACAGTTTTTAAATTTTTCCCGAATACCAATATACTCAAAGCAAAATGAAAAAATATCTGGCTATGTTTTTTTACAAGATATTCTTGAAAAAATATCTGATGAAAAGAATCTCAATCTATCATTAGAACTTTTCAAAAGAGATATTTTAACTATTCCAAATACCATCAATATTTTTAACTTATTCAATCAGCTACTTCAAAAAAAGGAACACATTGCCATAGTTGTTGATGAATACGGAGGACTTGACGGTATCGTAACGATGGAAGATATCATTGAAACACTTGTTGGTCTTGAAATCATTGATGAAAAAGACCAAATTATTGATATGCAAAAGTATGCCAAAGAAAAATGGCAAAAAAAGGATAATAGTAATTAGTCGTTATCTAAACTAATCAAATATTCTTCAGCAATTGACAAATGTCTACTTTTCTTGTCCTCATCCATCTTTTTAAAATTCAAGACTAGCATATTTGTTCTGGGATTCTTTTTAAAAAACGATTCATTCTTAATGATGAACCTCCAAAACAGTGCATCCCAAATAGCACACCACTGGCCTGTTTCGTAATTACTCATTTTTTTAATGTAATTAGATCCACTTATATATGGTTTTGTTGCAAAAACACCGCCATCTGCAAATAGACTCATTCCATAAACATTAGGAACCATTACCCAGTCATAACTATCTATAAAAAGCTCCATAAACCAATCATACACAGCGTCTGGGTCAAACTCACACAATAACATGAAACTACCTAAAACCATCAAACGTTCAATATGATGACAATAACCTGTTTTTAACACCTTATTAATAGTATCATCTATTGGCTCAATACCAGTGGTTGCATCATAAAAACTAGATGGAATCTTTCTTTTAAAACCCCAATAATTTATAGTTCTAGAATAACGCCCCTTGCACATGTACATTCCACGTATAAATTCTCTCCATCCAATCAATTGTCTCACAAAACCTTCCGTAGAATTTATTGGGATATTATTCTTTTCGGCAAAGGACAGTGATTTATTAACCACATCTAGTGGTTTCAAAAGACCAACATTGATTAATGGTGATAAAAGGCTGTGATTTAGCGTCGATGATTCTTTTACAATTGCGTCTTCGTATACACCAAACTCAGAAAAGCGATGTTCTAAAAACTGATTTAGATAGTCATCAGCTTCATTAAAATTGACTGGAAAAAATTTATCGACACTAATTTGGCCATAATTAGAACTAAAATTTTGATTTGTATAAACTACAGCTTCGCTCCAAAACTCACAGCCTTTTGGTGGTTTTATTACAGGTGGAGTTTTATCCTTTGGATATTTTTTTCTGTTTTCTGTATCATAAGTCCATTTACCACCAATTGGCTTTTGATCGTCATCTAATAAAATGTTTAATTTTTTTCGTTGTTGTTTATAAAAACTAGTTTGAAAAAATGACTTTTTATCGGCTCTAAAAAATGGACTTAAATCAGCTTCACTATTAATAAATAAGCTACTAGAAAATATACTAAGTTCTATTTCTTGAGTGATGCCTTTTATTCTTCTAGTTAACCAATCATCCGTTGGATCTATGATTTGAATACATTCGATGTTTTTGTCACTTATCTCATTTTTAAAATTCCTAATATCTGATAATGGACTATTCGAATCAACGTAATGTACCGTCTTATTCTTTTTCAATAGGTATTGTTCGTAGGCTTTCATTGTGGCTCGATGAAAAGCTATCTTTTGTTTGTGAAATTTGAACTGCCGAAAAAACAAATACTCTTCTATGAGGTAAATTTCAAAATCGTTTTCTAGTAATTCATTGTGGTAAAATAGTTGATGTGGAAATATTATGTTAATAGTTTTCATTAGTTCTTTGATTCTAAATTTCTAATTCTTGCCCTCACTTTTTCGATTATTTCTAAATCTATTGACTGTATGAGTAAATACTAATCGTCTATTTTCTTCTTTTACTGATTTTAGTTTTCTATGACCCCACAATTTTGTTCGAGCCTTTTTGCCAGCTTCAATTAGGTCAACTTGCGGAAACGGATAGGTGGAATCTATATTCAAAAATTGTTTATCAATATCGGTCAATAACCATGGTTCATGAATAAAATTTTCTGGCACATCTTTGAGTTCCTCTACCCATTGCTTAATAAAAACACCTTTTGGGTCGTGATCTTTAGACTGTTTTATTGGATTATACATTCTTACTGTATTTATTCCAGTTGTACCTGCTTGCATTTGAAATTGAGGGTAATGAATTCCAGGATCATAATCTAAGAACAGCTGTGCTAAGTGATATACGCCTTGTTTCCAGCTACAATCAAAGTGATGGCAAAATACTGATACCAGCATTGCACGCATTCTAAAGTTAATCCAACCTGTAATTTTAAGACAACGCATACATGCATCTACCAATGGAAAGCCTGTAGTACCATTTTTCCATGCTTCAATTAATTTAGGGTCATTGGAATATTCGAGTTGTTCATAAGCCCTATTGATACAATGGGTTTCATAGTCACATTCAACTTCAAATTTTTGAATAAAATGACAATGCCATTTTAATCGTGTTAAAATACCATTGAAACTTCTTTTGTATTTTGAATAATTTGGATGACTTTTTATATGATGATAAGCTTGCTTTATGCTTAAATTTCCCCAGGAAAGATAAGGTGAAATTCTTCCACACGATTTTCTACTTTCCAAAGGTTTTGAAATAAAATAACTGTAATCCTTACCCCGCAGTTTAGTGAATGATTTAAGGTAAGTAATGGCATGTTCTTCTCCAGGAAATTGAAAGGTTTTTGGATATCCTTTTAACTCGCTTTCAAAGTCTTTGGCTAATTCATAGGGGTTATCAAAAATATCTAAGGTGGATACAGAATAGGAGTTTTTTATAATGGGCTGATAGACCATTTCGTACCACCTTTTATCCCAATTAACTCTATTTTTTATCCCTCTAATAATACCATTCTTTTGGTGTTCTACCCATTGAATTTTGTTTTGTTGACAATGTGAGCCAACTGACTTATCTATTTCCCAACTCATACGAATACCTGATTCCCGATAAGAAAATAATGAACTTATGCAGTAATTTTGTGATAAGAATTCAAATACTTTAAGTGTGTCGGCATGAAAAATTATCACCTCTCTATTGTAGGGTTTTAATTTTCGATTTATTTCTAAAATTGAGTGATAAACAAATTGATGATGCCTAAAAGAACTATCAGCATAGGCTATTCTTTTGGGATCATAAATATAAATAGGCAGATAGTCAAGCTCACTTTTTTCAGCCATTTGAAAAGACAAATGGTCTTGAGTTCTTAAATCACGTTTAAGCCAAACGATATTTATTGCTTTCTTTACCAAACAACTTCTTTTTTACAATATTTCCAGAAAGAAAAGAAAGATTTGTGATAGCCAGTCACTGAAGACAACCAATCTCTATTTTCCTCAATTCCGATATAGTGAGTATTTAAAGGGTGCTCTTTATAAACAATTGAACCATTTTCGATTTTTTGTTTGAGTGATTTGAAATCACCTACATAGAATTTTACGTCTTCAATATTTTTAGAAAGATTTAATAAGAAATCAATACAAGCCTGGGATACTGGGAATTTTTCAAATAGCCAGGGCTCTAACAAAATGACTCGCTGATAATCCTCATTTTGGTGCCAATGAGGATCTAAGTTGTAATAATTATAAATTAATGTAGGACGATTTGGCTCAATATTATCTGATGGTATATTGTCAAGATTAGTTTCCAGATTTAAAGTTAAAGTATGCTTTAACTCGGTCGGAATAGCTAAGTCTTCAAAACTTTCGTAGCTACAATCTAAATAGGTTTTCCGTTGATTACTCTCAAAAAAATTATTAATATTTGATTGATTTGCATAGTATTTTTTTCCAGAGTTACTACCAACAACCCACTGCCAACTTAATATGTTACTTGCTAAGTCACCGTCCAATAAATTATAATACATCCATTTTGACGGCAAACTCCAGTGACATCTGGCAATATTACACGCTATTGATGCTACATACATGCGCATGTGGTTATGCATATAACCTGACTGATATAAGGCTTTAATACCTTCGTCAATAGCCTCGACACCAGTACATGCATCTACTATAGCCTCAGGGATTTGATATGACTCAACTTGTTCTTGTTTTCTTTTAAGGTCAGAAAAAATCAAATCACCTTTAGCAACCCATACTTGTTGCCAATAATCTCTCCATGCTAATTCTTGAATAAACTTTTCCGCTTTTGCAAATGAAACACCTGTTGCCTTAATTTCATCACACAAAATTTTAGTTGAGAGAACACCTCGAGAAATATATGGACCAAGTTTACTTACAGCACCATTTTTATAATTTCGACTAGAGGCATAACGTACAGGTTGAATACTCTTTGCTAATTTCTTTATAACATCAATTTGAGTTGAAAAACTCAGCGTTTTGATATCTTGTTGTTTGATATTGATTTTTGTCTGCTGCATTTAAATCGTTTTATGTCTTTACTTCTTTTTTTTAAGTGTTTATTACTGACTCCACTCTGTACCCGTTGTCGCCATAGTTTAAAAGAGCTTTCTTTTAATGACAACCTCATTAGCCTAATAACATCTGATTCGGATAATCCAAACTGATATTGAATAGCCTCGAAAGGTGTTCTGTCTTCCCAGGCCATTTCTATAATTCTATCTATTTGAATTAGATTTAGCAATTTTAATTTATTCATACCTCATATAATACTATACTAAAACTTAGACATTTGATTCTAAATCTAGATTCTTAATCTTGTAATATCTTGTAATAAACGTTTTATGAGATTTTAAGTCGCTATAGGTTAATTTCAGATTATAACTTGAAAATTGAAATTGAAAAAAACCATCGTTAGTAACAAAACTACACTGATTAAAATGTGATATTAAAATGTACTCTTCATTTTTATACCTAAAGAAAAAAGCAAGACCGTTTTTTCTAAGTTCAAAGGCACCATAAACTAGGTCTGAATAGTCTTCGAAATTAATTGCATGATTTGAAGGACTCATTGAGATAATTTTATATTTGGGTGACCCAAACACATCATATTTAAATTTCTCTATCAAACTAAAGCTAGAACCAATTACGGAATTAATTGTTTGATAAATTTCTTTTGGATTTTGACTGGTTTTTAATAACATTGTATAACAAATATACAAAATAGTTATACAAAATTTGGTGAGATATAGTATTTCTGAAATAAAATCTGGAAAAATACCAAGTAACATCACTGGTGTTTATTTTATGCTCAATCAACATGATGAAATTATCTACATTGGAAAAAGTATTGATATTAAAAAACGAATAAAACAACATTTAAGTAATGGAAGAGAAAGAATGTTGTACTTTTTCAAACAGCTCAAGATTGTAAATACATCTTGTGAATTAATGGCATTACTTTATGAATCACAAGAAATAAAAAAACATAGGCCTATTTATAATAGAAGACTTCGAAAAGCTAAGTCGCGTTATTTTATTCATGAAAATATAAATGACTCAGGGTACAATTACCTTACTATCAATTCCGTTGAAGAAAATTCCTTGTTAGTCTTTGACAGCTTGTTAAAAGCTAAACGACAAGTTCAATATTTGACAGATAAATTTAGCCTATGTGATAAAATAAACCTGTTAGAAAAAACGAATAAATCGTGTTTTAAGTATCATCTTAAAATGTGTCATGGTGCTTGCATAGATAATGAGGAATCACATAATTATAACACACGCTTTTATGAGGCTATTGATAGCTTTCAACATTTTCCTAAAAAATGCACATTAGAATTTCAGTCTGATAAATTAATTACATTCGTAGAAATAAGTAATCATGTAGTGATAGCTTATGGAATAAAAAATAAATCTAGATTTGAAGTTGAATTTCAATCTAATGATGAACTACGAATCGTAAAATACTTTAGTAAGAGAAATAATTATAAATTAATTGAAACTTAATAAAATGCTGCAATTCAAAACACAAATTAATAACTCGAGTAAAGAATGGGTTACATTTCTACACGGCTTTGGAGGCAGTAGTAATATTTGGCACAAACAAATAAGGGAATTAAGTAAGCACTATAACTTACTTTTCATTGACCTCAGAGGACATGGAAAGTCAAAAGATATTCCTTTGGACTCAAATTTTAAGTTATCAAATGCATGTCAAGATGTAATCAATGTTCTCGAATCTTTAAAAATAAAAACATCTCATTTTATAGGTATATCGTTTGGCACGCTACTCATTTTAAAAATTATTGAACACCACAAACAGTATGTTAACAAGTCAATTTTAGCTGGAGCAATTACTTCATTCAATTACTTCACGAAATTTTTACTTTTCAAATTAAACCTTTTGAAAAGAATTTTACCCAATATGCTTCTATATAAACTATTTGCCTACATCATTATGCCAAAACCAAATCATAAGGAGTCGAGACAAATATTCATCAACGAGGCTAAAGTAATTGATCGTAGAGTTTTTAATCAGTGGATTAAAATGATTCCTGAGCTTAAATCTTTTATTAAAAACTTAAATCCAAAAAGCTTTAAACATTCCATTTTATTTGTTTCTGGTAAAGGAGATTATTTATTTTCAGACGAAGTAAGACAGTTTTCCTCTGCCAATGAAAAATTAAGTTTTTGTGCTGTTAACAATGCAGGTCATGTTGTGAACATTGACCAACCATCAATTTTTAATGAAAAAGTGATTCATTATTTAGGTTAATTATTTAGATAATTTCACTCCTGCAAAATAATTAATCAGAAGTTGATTCATGATGAATAAACAAATTAGCCCAAACAATTTTGGATAGACAATAGATGTATGGTGTTCCCAACAAAAGTATTGTTGAAACACTAATCATATACCAATTCATTTTAGCTGCTGGATAAATTATTTGAGTGGCAAGCCAAATACTGACAAATATTGCTACTCCAATAGCATAAGACACATACATAGATCCATAATAAAATCCTGGCTCTAGAAAAAAAGATTGATTACAGAAACTACACTTCTTTCTTACTTCGCCAAGCTTTTTAATTTTATATGGGTTTTGTGTTACAAAAAAATCTCCTTCATGACATTTTGGGCACTTAAACTTTAGTATACTATATAACTTGGTGTACTTCTTCATCTAATGGTGTTGATGGGTAATTTATTCTTAATAATTACGTGTAAAATATACCAATAGGTGCTCCAAAAACACATAATATGATTGCTCAAGTGTCAAGGTCAAGATTCATGTCTTCAATCTACAATTAAAAATTAAAGTTTTGAATGCGTTATTTACTACCTTGTAACTAACTAGTGTTCAAGAATACCTTTCCACTCCAGTATACCACCCAAAAGATTATATGTTTTACTAAAACCCATTTGATCCATTATCATACAAGCTTTGGCACTTCTATTTCCACTTCTACAATAAACATAATAGGATTTATGTTTGTCAAGTTTTTCTAGTCCTGCAATAAAGGATTCACTATGCATAAAATTTAGTATAACGGCGTTGGACAGTATACCTTGAGCACATTCTTGAGGTGTTCGGACATCAAGAATGAAAGCGTCTTTATCAGCCTCTATTAGTTTAGTCCATTTGTCTTGATATATATTTTCCATATGAGATTACTGCATGAAATTATTAAAGTGTTGTAGGACAGATGTATTCACTTTTAGGTGCATTAGTCTGTTTAATAGCACCAAAACCACCCAATACATCAATTACATTATGAATACCTCTTGATTTTAAAATAGATATAGCAATTACTGAACGGTAACCACCTGCACAATGTATATAATTGGGGTTTTCATGTTCAAAATAATCTAGATAATTATTAATTTCATCTAAAGGTGAATGTTTAGCATTTATTAAATGTTCCGAAAAATATTCTGATTTTTTTCTGACATCTATGATATTTAACTTAGACTCATTCAAAAGTTCAGCAAATTTTTGAGAGTGTACTGACTCAATTGAATCAATTTCTTTGTTGGAACTAATCCAACTATCAAAACCACCATCTAAAAAACCAATCACATTATCAAAACCAACTCTTGATAGTCTAGTAACTGTTTCTTCAAGTCTACCTTCAGGAGTAACCAATAAAATTGCTTGATTTATATCCTTGATTAATGTCCCTACCCATGGTGCAAATCCGCCATCTAAACCAATAAAAATAGATCTAGGTATATGACCTCTAGAAAAGTCACTTTGATGCCTAACATCCAGTACTACTGCTCCTATTTGATTTGCTAATTCTTCAAACGCTTTAGGATTTAAGGCATTTTTACTTCTTTCTAATACCTCATCGATATCGTCGTATCCCTCCTTATTTAGCTTTACATTTAAAGGAAAATAAGCCGGTGGTGTGCTAAGACCTTCAGTTACTTCTTGTATAAACTCTTCTTTACTCATGTTGGCTCTCAATGCATAATTGGTTGCCTTCTGTTCTCCTATGCTTCCAACGGTTTCTTTACTCATATTTTTTCCGCAAGCTGAACCTGCACCATGACCGGGATAAACAATAGTCGCATCAGGTAAAGTCATTATTTTTTGACGAAGACTATCGAATAGAATTTCTGCTAAATCTTCTTGAGTCATATTATCTGCTTTTTGGGCTAAATCTGGTCTACCCACATCGCCTAAAAATAATGTGTCTCCACTAAAAATAGCATGTTCTACACCATCTTCATCTAATAGTAAATAGGTAGTACTTTCCATTGTATGACCTGGTGTATGAAGCACTTTTATTGTGACATCACCAAGTTTGAATTCTTGATTATCACTAGCAATTATACTATCAAATGTTGGCTTAGCATTAGGTCCAAATATTATTGGAGCACCAGTTCTTTCAGCTAATGTCACATGACCTGAAACAAAATCAGCATGAAAGTGAGTTTCAAAAATAAATTTAATAGTTGTTTGCCTATCATTGGCCAAATCTATATATGATTGAACCTCTCTAAGCGGATCTATTATTGCTGACTCACCATTACTTTCGATGTAGTAAGCTCCTTGAGCTAAACATCCAGTATATAATTGCTCTATTCTCAAAGTTTTAAAATTTTATTCAAAGATACTCCTATTTAAGTTTTTTTATGAAAAAAATAAATACGAAAGTGTTTACTTCATTAAAAAAAGATAGTTAAAAACTAAAACGTAAGTTGTAGATTAAAATATAATCACTAGTCATGTGTCTGCTAATAGCAAAAATAAAATCGTTAGCAAAATCAAAAATTATGTTAAATATTATGGATTTAAATGGCATTCATAAAAAACGGAGTTATACTAGAACAAAAAAAACGTAAATCAATAATAAAATGAGATGGATTTCGCTTTGATGTAATTAAGAGTTATAGTTTAGAGTTTTGTCTTACTGAATAACAATCTTTTGATTGATATTTTGACTGTTAGTTGTGATATTCATCATGTATATCCCATTAGCCTTGTCTCCTAATTGAATAGTTTTTTTACACTGACCTTCTTGGTCTTTTAGCTTTTCTATGAATACGTCTTCTCCTAAATAGTTGGTAATAGTTAAGTAAACATCTTGTCTTCTCTCTAAGTTAAAGCTAATCGTAAACTCACTTCTTGATGGGTTCGGATATACATCCAGGTTAGCCACAGAACTATTCTCTAATCTTGCTCCACCTAGTGTAAATGTCACTGGCTGAGTGAAGATAGTAGCCCATGATGTACCGTTAGTACCACAAGCACCTCTTATTCTCCAAGAAATCTCGTCTCCTGGGCTCTGA
>JBMHBP010000025.1:0-90547 GCA_049890295.1 Flavobacteriales bacterium
CCCTGGTATGGCGATGACGATAATGCCGGAGCCACCACTAATACCGAAGACATTTACCACATGGGACAAGTAGGCCTTAACGTTAGCGATCCTACTCAACGCCTGGACGTCAATGGCACCGGACTGTTTAGAAATGGAAATACTTCTATCGGAACCGCCAAAAACCAAATATTGTTTGGCTATAACGGTACTGCCAACTACAAAAACGCTATACGTTCCAGACACAGTAGCGGAGGAGACTTTCGAAACGCCATAGATTTCTACACTTGGAACCATGGTACGGATGCATTGGATGCTAGCCCAAGCCTACACGGCATGACCGTAACAGCTGGACGCCTGGGGATATCAGAACAAAGTCCGAGCACTTTCTTACACGTTAGAAACACCAATGCTTTGGATGGTACGGTAGAGCAAAGCGTGAACCCTATTTTACGATTACAACGTCTTGGAACCAGTGGCTCCAAATATTCTCAAAATGTGGAATTTCGCATAGGGACTTTTGATAATGTAATTTCTGCCCGTACCCGTATGGATATTAATATGGGGCTGGGCAATACCAACAGTGTTGACCGTACCCCTATGACCATTCGTGCCGATGGGCGAGTAGGGATAAACCAACGCCATGTACCCGAATATAACCTAGACGTTAACGGAACCTTTAAAAACAATGCTTCTGGATTGTTTACCGTAATGGGGGGTAATGACGACGATGTAAACAACACCGTTACGCCTGATGCCGGACACCCCAAACGAGGTATCCGTCTGTGGACTTTGAACGACACCAACTGGGGGATTTATATGTCTCGCCCAGGTGCTGGACGTTCTTTAAGCAGCGGTAGTGCTGTTGCTGGAGGTAACTTTGGTAGCCATGCCATGCGTTTTAGAGTCAACTCTGCGGCTAGTAACGGCTTTATTTTTGAAAACCGTACTGAGAAATTGCTGTTCAGCATACGCGGAAGTGATGGAAGAATACGCAGTGGTGATTTAGACAACCAAATAGGCGATGGGCTTGCTCTAAGAAATGTAGTGACTACTCCTGAGGGTAATCTTATGGTCGATCATACCCGAGGGTATTACAGTACAGGTTGGGTGTCCACTACTGAGCGAGAGCTCATGAAAGTGGGCCGCTGGGCGACCATTTGAGGTAGAATGCATGGAGTGTTGTGTAGTACAGGAAATCGCCATACTACTTTTAAGTTGGAATATAAGGCAGACAGTGGCTTTTCACTGATTGAAAACTATGGACCAGATAATGTTACCTGGACATTTAGCGGATCAGGCACTACTGTAGACCCTTACAAAGCTCTTTCTAATAGTTTAATACTTTGTGGCGGTGGTCCCGCCAGTTGTGAAATTACAGTCAAAGAGGGTAAGATGTATATACGATTTACTAGGGGTTATGCCAAAGCTTTTAATTTTGTCATAGAAACCATCGGCTAAGCAAAAGAGCCGCTGAGAACTTCATATTCGTAGTTTATATTGAAAAATAGCTTACGACATATCCAAGACCGTTTGATAGAATACAAGATCATCAGGTACTTATAGACCGTGACGTAGCGGCTTTGTATGGGGTGGAGACAAAAGAAATAAATCAAGCTGTAAAAAATAATTCTGATAAATTTCCAGAGGGTTATATCATAGTATTGAGTACTAGAGAAAAAACCGAAGTGGTCAAAAATTTTGACCACCTCCAACCTTTAAAGTTTACCAAAACCAATCCCAAAGCTTTTACCGAAAAGGGCTTATATATGCTGGCTACCATTTTAAAAAGTAAACAAGCCACCCAAACCACCCTGTTAATTATCGAAACCTTTGCCAAACTACGTCAGTTACAACAAGCAGTTTCTGGAGCAGCCACAGCCTCTGACCAGAAAAAAAATAGTTTGCTTCAAAAAAGCGGTCAACTCATGGCTGACTTGTTGGACCATGACCTAAGCGAGGTAGAATCGGAAACCACCCTGGAGCTTAACTTTGCGGTACTGAAACTCAAACATACTAGCAAACGGAAAAAAGAGTGAATTGACTACTAGTAATTTAATTTTCTACTGAAGTATCGCATTTGTTTTTTGGTATAAGTAGAGTTCATAATTAGTGGAATTAGCTTAGATTTGAACCATGATTACAATTGGTATTTTAAGAGAAGAAAAATCACCACCAGACAAGCGTGTGCCACTAAGTCCTGAGCAGTGTAAAGCCTTATTAACTCACTATTCAGAACTCAAATTAGTTGTTCAACCCAGTGACATTCGTTGTTTTAAGGATGAAGAATATGAGCAAGAAGGTATTACCCTTTCTGAAGATCTCAGTCATTGCGATATATTATTGGGAGTAAAAGAAGTCCCAAAGTCCCATTTGATAGCTAATAAAACCTATCTATTTTTTTCTCATACCATAAAAAAGCAAGCTTATAACAGAGCCTTATTACAAAAAATGGTCGAAAAACACATTCGTATGATCGACTATGAAACACTTACTTACTCAGGTGGAGGACGTTTATTAGGGTTTGGAAGGTATGCCGGCGTGGTGGGTGCATATAATGGTTTTTTAGCCTATGGCTTGAGAACTAAACGCTTTAACCTTAAACCAGCCTACCAATGTGCGGATAGGACAGAGCTAGAGCAGGAGCTGAAAAAAGTCAGTTTACCAAATATAAAAGTGATACTTTCTGGTAAAGGAAGAGTAGGACAGGGTGCCTTAGAAATCGTTCGTCATCTAAACATAAAAGAAGTCACGATAGACCAATTCAAATCCCAATACTTTGATGAGGCTGTTTTTGTACATGTCGATTTCCCTGACTATAATGCCCGTATTGATGGCTCAGACTTTGTCAATCAAGTGTTTTTTGATTCTCCCCATTTGTTCAAATCGACTTTTATGGACTTAGCCAAACACGCTGATGTATTTATCGCGGGGCATTTTTATGCTGCTGGCTCTCCCTATTTATTTAGTCGTGAGGACGCCAAATCAACAGATTTTAAGATTCGTACCCTTGCCGATATATCTTGTGATATTGACGGTCCTATAGCTTCTACCATTCGACCGTCTACTATTGCAGAACCAATTTATGGTTATAACCCGATGACAGAATCAGAAGATGATTTTGAAAAAGAGGATGTTATTACTGTTATGGCAGTTGATAATTTGCCTTGTGAATTACCTAAAGATGCTTCAGCTGATTTTGGGGATAGCTTAATAAAATCGGTCTTGCCTTTATTCTTTAGCACTGATGAGGATGATATTCTTAGTAGAGCAACGATTTGCGAGTCTGGCGATTTAACACCTCACTTTGAGTATTTGAGAGATTACTTGAACGGTCATTAGGCCATTTTCAGTTCTCGAATAGTTTCCTCTGGAGTATCTGATCGAAATACAAAACTACCAGCGACCAGTACATCGGCACCGGCAGCGATAAGCTGGGCTGCATTTTGACTAGTTACACCGCCGTCAATTTCAATTTTTGTATGGGCTTGTTTTCGGTTTATTAGTGCTTTTAAGTCTTTCACTTTTTGGTAGGTGTTTTCTATAAAGGATTGCCCTCCAAAACCAGGGTTGACGGACATTAAACATACCACATCTATCTCTTGGATAATGTCTTGTAATAAATCGACAGGGGTGTGGGGATTTAGTGCTACGCCGGCTTGCATACCATTGGCCTTTATAGCTTGCAGAGTGCGGTGTAAATGTGTACACGCTTCGTAGTGAACAGTTAATATATCGGCACCAACATCTTTAAAGGCTGTAATGTAGCGGTCTGGATCAACAATCATTAGGTGAACGTCCATTACCTTTTTAGCCTGTTGCTTAATGGCCTTTATGACAGGCATACCAAACGAAATATTGGGGACAAATACCCCATCCATGACATCGATATGAAACCAATCGGCTTCACTACGGTTAACCATTTCACAATCTCGTTGTAGGTTGGCGAAATCGGCGGCTAGCATAGAAGGTGCTATTAAGTGTTTGGACATATCTTTTTAATTTTCTGTGACAAAGGTAAAAAAAAAGAGAGCCGAAGCTCTCTATTCATTATCCTAAATAGGTTTTCAAGATTTTACTTCTTGAGGTATGTTTTAGTCGTCTGACGGCTTTTTCCTTGATTTGACGCACTCTTTCTCGTGTTAAGTCAAAGGCTTCGCCGATTTCTTCGAGTGTCATAGCGTGAGAGCCATTAAGACCAAAATAGGCTTTGATGACTTCCCCTTCTCTGGGGGTTAGTGTCGCCAAGGCTCTACCAATCTCTTGACGTAAGGAGTCTACAATAAGTCCTTCATCAGGGTTTGGACTATCTTCACTACCAATAACATTATACATATTGCTGTCTTCTCCTTCAACCAATGGGGCATCCATGGATACGTGACGGCCAGAGTTTTTCATGGCCTGCTTGACTTCATCTTCCGTTAAATCCAATTCTTTAGCTACTTCCTCAGCAGTAGGCGGACGCTCCAATCGTTGTTCTAATAATGCATAAGCTTTATTGATTTTGTTGATAGAGCCAATTTTATTTAAGGGCAAACGAACAATTCTAGATTGCTCAGCTAAAGCCTGTAAAATGGATTGTCTAATCCACCATACGGCATATGAGATAAACTTAAAACCACGCGTTTCATCAAAACGACGGGCCGCTTTAATAAGACCCAAATTACCTTCATTGATTAAGTCGGGAAGAGACAAACCTTGATTTTGATACTGCTTTGCAACCGATACCACAAAACGCAAGTTAGCTTTTGTTAGTTTTTCTAGTGCAGTTTCATCACCAGCCTTTATACGCTGAGCCAATTCTACCTCTTCTTCAGCAGTAATTAAGTCTACTCGACCAATTTCTTGTAAATACTTGTCTAAAGAGGCGGTTTCTCTGTTAGTAACCTGTTTGGTGATTTTGAGTTGTCTCATAATTTACTATCTACTATGTTTAATTTTAACTAACGTAGTTATACGCTTATTAGTATCAAAAGTTACAGTTGTTTTACTTTTTTTCTGGTTTTGGTAAAAGTACTTTTCTTGATAGTCTTAACTTGCCAGATTTAGCATCGATTTCTGTCAATTTGACTTCTACTTTATCACCTTCTTTTAAAACGTCTTCAACGTTTTCTACACGTTCCCAGTTTATTTCTGAAATGTGCAAAAGACCATCAGTCCCTTTACCAATGTTTACAAAAGCACCATAGGGCATTACGGATCTTACCGTTCCTGTATAAACATCGCCCACTTCAGGGGTGAAAGTTAAGGCTTTTATTTCAGAAATAGCATTATCTAAAAAGGCTTGATCAGTACCTAGTATTTCAACTTTTCCTTGATTATCTACTTCTTCAATAGTAATTGTAGTTTCGGTGTCAAGTTGTAATTGCTGAATAATTTTTCCACCAGGTCCTATGACAGCACCAATGGTATCTTTTGGTATGTACATGACATGTATTTTCGGTACATGTGGTTTCAGTTGAGTACGTGTTTCTGAAATGGTATCGGTTAGTTTTTCTAAGATATGCATTCTACCAGCGTTTGATTGTTGCAAAGCGTTGGTAAGAATTTCATAAGAAAGACCTTCAATTTTGATATCCATTTGACAAGCAGTAATACCGTCTTTAGTACCACATACTTTAAAATCCATATCACCTAAAAAGTCTTCATCACCTAAAATATCGGAGAGTACAGCGTACTTATCACCGTCAGTGATTAATCCCATGGCAATGCCAGAAACTGGTTTTCTAAGTTTGGCACCAGCATCCATAAGTGCTAGAGTACCGGCACAAACAGTGGCCATTGACGATGAACCATTCGATTCAAGGATATCGGAAACAACTCGTATGGTGTACGGGTTGTCGTCATCAATCATTCCTGAAAGGGCACGTTGTGCTAAATTTCCGTGACCGATTTCTCTACGGCTTACTCCTCTAATAGGTCGAGCTTCACCTGTAGAATAGGGTGGGAAATTATAGTGTAAGTAGAATTTTTCTGCACCTACTTTGGTCACTCCGTCAATTCTATTTTCATCAAGTTTGGAACCTAATGTCACTGTAGTGATTGACTGCGTTTCTCCTCTTGTAAATACTGCAGAACCATGTGGCTTTGGTAGATAATTTACTTCACACCATATCGGTCGAATATCAGAAGGTGAACGGCCGTCAAGACGTACATTTTCGCTTAGTACCATGTCACGAACAGCTTTCTTCTCAACTTTCTTTAGGTAACCTGCTAGCATAAATGCTTTTTCACTTAATTCTTCTTCGGATAGCGTTTCTTTGAAAGCATCTTTAACAGCTCTAAATTCTTCACTTCTGGAGTGTTTGTCAGATGCTTTTTTAGCTACTTCGTAAAATTTATCATAACAAAAAGCCATGACGCTGTCCTCTAAGTCTTTGTCATGATTTTCATGTGAGTATTCTCTTTTTACTTCTTTACCAACTTCTTGAGTGAGTTCTATCTGAGCCTGGCAATGATTTTTGATTTCTTCATGAGCAAATTTGATAGCCTCAATCATTTCATCTTCAGAAATTTCTTTCATTTCACCTTCTACCATAGCGACACTATCGGCCGAGGCACCAATTACCATGTCAATGTCACATTCTTCTAGCTGTGCTAGAGTAGGGTTGGCTATTAACTGACCATCGATTCTACCGACTCTAACTTCTGAAATTGGCCCATTGAATGGAATATCAGAAACGGCTAGGGCAGCAGAAGCACCTAATCCTGCTAAGGCTTCAGGACACACATTTTCATCATGTGAAATTAATGACAGCATGATTTGTGTTTCTGCATGATAGTCATTTGGGAATAGCGGTCTTAATATTCTATCCACTAGTCTCATGATAAGGATTTCATGATCTGATGGTCTGGCTTCTCTTTTTAGAAAGCCACCAGGAAAACGCCCATCGGCTGAAAACTTTTCTCGGTAATCTACTGTTAGTGGTAAAAAGTCAATATCATCTTTGGCTTCTTTGTTGGAAACTACAGTTGCTAAAAGTACAGAATCTCCCATTCGTACTTCAACACTACCATCCGCTTGTTTGGCTAATTTACCAGTTCTTAACTCAATGGTTCTCCCATCGTTTTGTGTAATTTTTTTTACGATTTCTTTCATTTTCTTTGTGTTTACATGCCAGCGAATAAATACACAAAAAGGCAATTGTATGAATTGCCTTTTGCGTTATTCCGCTTTGAAGATTCCTTATCTTCTAATTCCTAAATCTTTGATGAGAGCTCTGTACTTCTCGATATCTTTGTTCATTAGATAATCGAGTAAACCTCTTCTTTTACCTACTAGTAACTGAAGTGAGCGTTGTGTGTTTTTGTCTTTTTTATTGTCTTTCAGGTGCTCTGTTAGGTAGCTAATTCGTTGTGTAAACATGGCTACTTGAGCTTCGGTTGAACCGGTATTTTTTTCATCTCCGCCGTATTTTTTGAACAAGGCGATTTTTTCTTTAGCAGTTAAATGCATCTTTAATAATTGTTTTTTGTCTTTTTTATATGGTCGGCAAAGATAGTAAAAGTTTTAAGTTATGCTTCTTTTTTATGGTCTAAAAACATATCTAATAGTACGGTGATTTTATTTTTCAGGTTTTTTCTGTCAACAATGAAGTCTAAAAAGCCATGTTCAAGTACAAATTCTGATGTTTGAAAGCCATCCGGAAGACTCTTACCTATTGTTTCTTTTACTACTCTTGGTCCGGCAAAACCTATTAGAGCACCTGGCTCAGCGATATTAACATCACCTAGCATGGCGTAGGATGCTGTTACCCCACCAGTGGTTGGGTCAGTTAAAAAGGAAATATAGGGAAGTTTAGCTTCAGAAAGAAGAGACAGTTGGGCTGATGTTTTAGCCATCTGCATTAATGAAAATGCAGCTTCCATCATTCGAGCACCACCAGACTTTGAAATCATCATGAATCCACATTCTTGATTGATTGCATACTGAATTGCTCTACTAATTTTTTCTCCTACCACTGATCCCATTGAGCCCCCAATGAAGTTAAAATTCATACAGGCGATGACTATGGGTCTTCCTTCTATCTGGCCAAAACCAGTAGTAATGGCGTCTTTTAAGTTGGTTCTTTTTCTAGACTGTTTTAGTCGTGTTGTATACTTTTTGGTGTCTTCAAATTTGAGTGGATCAAGCGATTCCATGTTTACATCGAGTTCCTCAAAGTTTCCGCCATCGAATAAAATATTAAAGTATTCTTTGGCATTTATACGCTCGTGAAAATCACATTTCTGACAAACAAAATAGTGTTCTTCGTGTTCTTCTGTGGAGACTATAGTTTTACACCTGGGACATTTGTACCACAAGCCTTCCGGCGTTTCTTTTTTCTCATTGGTAGAAGTGGTGATACCCCCTTTTATACGTTTAAACCAGCCCATTATCCTAGAGTATTAACATTATTAAGGTCGGCAAATGCTTTATTAAGACGTTGTTTGAAGGCTTCTTCGCCGTGTCTTAACCAAACCCGAGGGTCATAATATTTTTTATTAGGTAAATCTTCACCTTCAGGATTTCCAATTTGTGAGGCTATGTAATCTTTCTTTTCAGTCATGTAATCTCTTACTCCAGAAGAAAATGCCCATTGGAAATCAGTGTCTAAATTCATTTTTATGACGCCGTATCCTATTGCTTCTCTAATGTCTTCTACAGAGGAGCCTGATCCACCGTGGAAAACAAAGTTGACCGGATTGGCTTCTGTACCAAACTTTTCTTGAATAAAGGTTTGTGAATTTTTTAAAATCTTAGGTTGTAAGTCAACATTACCAGGTTTGTACACACCATGAACGTTACCAAATGCTGCTGCAACCGTGAATTTATCACTCACTTTCATCAGTTCCTCATAGGCATAAGCAACTTCATCAGGTTGGGTGTATAGTTTGGAGCTGTCAACGTCTGAATTATCTACGCCATCTTCTTCGCCACCTGTAATACCAAGTTCAATTTCCAAAGTCATCCCCATCTTACTCATTCGCTCCAAATAGCGTTTACATATTTCAATGTTTTCTTCTAATGATTCTTCTGATAAATCAATCATGTGGGAACTGTAAAGTGATTTACCATGTACTTTATAAAATTCTTCACCAGCATCTAATAGTCCGTCAATCCACGGAAGTAATTTTTTAGCGCAGTGGTCGGTATGTAAAATGACTGTTGCTCCATATAATTCTGCCAGTTCATGGGTATGTCGTGCTCCCGATATTCCACCAGCTATTGCTGCTTTATAGTTTTCGTTGGACAGGCCTTTTCCAGCAAAAAATTGACTACCACCCGCAGAAAATTGCACCATAGCTGGGGCATTATTATCTCGTGCTGACTCAAGTACGGCATTGACACTGCTGGTGTTAACAACATTGATGGCTGGTAGGGCATAGGCATTGGCCTTAGCGTGTTCAAAAATCTCTTGAACTTCGTTGGCTGTGGCGACTCCTGGTTTTATCATTTTTTATCAAAAATTAAGGTTGAAACGACAAATGTATTAAATCGTTTATTTTAATGAGTCTTTAGTGAATATATTTTTTATAATTTAGACTTAAAGTTATAAACAAAGTGATTACAAAAAACCAAATCAAATTAATTAACTCTCTTAATCTCAAAAAGAATAGAAAAAAATATGGCCTCTTTGTTGTTGAAGGAGAGAAGCTTGTCGACGAATTGCTGCAATCGGACTGGCCCATTGAATCGATATTTGCAACGAAAGACTGGTCAGGCCAAGCAGACGTTTTACTATCCGAAAATGAACTCAAACGAATTTCATTTTTAAAAACGCCAAATAAGGTTTTGGCTTTAGTGAAAATTAAAACCAAAACTAATTTTAAGCTGGCAAATACAGTTCTTGCTTTGGATGATATAAAAGATCCTGGCAATTTAGGTACTATAATTAGAATAGCCGATTGGTTTGGAGTACAAGACATACTTTGTTCAGAAGAAACGGTTGACTACTTAAATCCTAAAGTAATACAGTCAACTATGGGCTCATTTTGTAGGGTCAACCTTAGTTATGTCGATTTGTCAAAAACACTTCAAACATTAACAGACTTTGATATTTTTACCACCGTTATGGATGGTGAGCCTGTTGAATGTTTAAAGCAGTCTTCAAAGAAGATTATTGTTTTAGGCAATGAGTCGAAGGGAATTTCTGAAAATTTACTCCAATTAAACTCAAAAAAAATAAGTATCAAAAAAGCGAGTGTTTCTAAGGCTGACTCTTTAAATGTAGCTGTAGCTTGTGGGATTTGTTTGTCAGTTATTTGATTTCCTTGCTGTGTTTAGATAAAATACATGACCACCCACAGTTACTACAACTAAAGCGCTTAAATCTGAAGGTGCGTAATGTTAAAATGTCTATGACTTTATCGATGGTTTTTCGTTTAGTCCTATCTACAGCATGATTACATTTAGGACAGCTATTACTAATGTTTTTATATATCTCTCTTGCTCTGTATTTCATTTTATTCAAAATACAAATAAGTATAAGGTATATTAAAATGGAAAAAAAAAGTATCAGATAGATATCCATAAACTTGTTGGTAGTGCATCACAATAATACTTTTTTTTTATGGCTTATCAAATTTTTGAGGCACAATTTACGCCGTCTAATGCTGCCGAAACAATACCTCCTGCATAACCTGCTCCTTCTCCACATGGGTATAAATGTTGAATTTTGATATGTTGAAGACTATCTTTATTTCTTGGGATTTGGATGGGAGAGGATGTTCTACTTTCAAGACCAACAATATTAGCTTGATTAGTTAGGAATCCACGCATTTTTTTTCCAAAATTTTCAAATCCTTTGGCCAAGCTATTCGAAATAGTATTGGGTAATATTTCATGAAGTGGGGAAGATATTATTCCAGGTTGATATGAGGTTCTGTTTAACTTACTGGATGTTTTTTTGTTTATAAAGTCAGTCAAACGTTGGGCCGGTGCAACTTGTAAATTTGGAGTTTGTTCACACATTCTTTGTTCAAGAGCTTTCTGATAGTATAAACCTCTTAATTCACCATGTTTTTGATAAGGTTTGAGGTCTTCTTCTTTTACTTCAACAACAATACCTGAATTTGAAAAATAGGAATTTCGTTTTGAGGGGGACATACCATTTACAACTACTTCACCACTGGCTGTTGCTGCAGGAACAATAAATCCACCTGGACACATACAAAATGAGAACACACCTCTTTGTTCTGCCTGAGTAACTAATTTATAATTTGCTGGTGGTAAATACGGACTTCTACTATTACATGAATATTGTATTTGATCAATTAATTCTTGGGGGTGTTCAACTCGTATACCCATTGCAAATGGTTTGTAAACAGTATCAATTTGTCGTTTTTCTAGTATTTGAAAAATATCTCTGGCAGAGTGTCCTGTGGCTAAGACGGTGTTTTTAGCTTCAATTTTATGGCCATTTTGGGTAATGACGCCCTTCATTTGATTATTTTCGATAATGAAATCTACTACTCTGGTATTGAAGTGAATTTCGCCTCCGTGAGAGCAAATCGTATTTCGAATATTTGCAATAATTTTTGGTAATTTATTAGTGCCTATATGAGGTTGGGCATCAATGAGTATATCCTCTTTGGCACCATGAAAGACAAGTGTTTCTAAAATGGTTATAATTGAGCCTCTTTTTTTAGATCTTGTATATAGCTTTCCATCTGAATATGTTCCAGCTCCACCTTCGCCAAAACAATAATTAGAGTCTTCGTTTACAATATGTTTTTTATTAATGTTTGCAATATCTCGTCTTCGTTCTCTGACGTCTTTACCTCTTTCTAATATTATGGGTTTTTTTCCATTTTCTATGAGTGTCAGAGCGGCAAATAATCCAGCTGGACCAGAACCAATAATTATTACTTCTTCTTTGCCTTCAACATTCAGATAGTTTTTTTCAATTGTAAGTTCTTTTTTTGGTGAGTCTAACAATTGAATTTTTAGTTGTACTTTGACATGTTTACTTCGGGCATCAATTGATCTTTTTATAATTTTCCACTCTTTTTTTTCTTTCGTTTGGTTTTCAATTGCTTTTGAAATACTATCCGTATCAGCAGCTTGCTCAGGAGTTAATGATAAATTTAAAAATTCTGACATAATAGTTATTCAAAGGTAAATGAAACTGTAAATCCTCTTGTTTTCATTGATTTGATTGAACGACTGTATATGCTATCATCTTGAACGAGTACATTGGGCAGTCCAAAATTAGCTTTGAATTCTGGCGAAAATTTAAAGTAGGGAAGGTAGAAATCAAATCCTAGTCCTATTTCGTAGGAAATATCGTGCGATTTTAATTTTACTAATTCAAAGCCTTCGTCATCAATATTCCGCTGTGAAGCCAAATCTAAAGAATATTTAAGGCCAGTTATGATGTAACTACGGCCATTATTGTAGCGGTCAGATTTGTATTTTAAGGACAACGGTAGTTCCACAAAAGTCGATTCTATTTTTTTATTTTCATCGGTTAAAATGGTGTTTTCATTTAGGGTGTATAAAATTCTTCTTTCGGCCAACGATAGTGTTGGGATAGCTCTTAAATCCAAGTTTCTTCCTAATCTAAAATTGGAGACAACTCCTAAATTGAACCCTTTTTGACTTTGTGATTTAATGACAAATAGTCTATCTTCTACATTTGTAATAGGGGTGATCTTAAAATCTAATGTATTCAGGCCAACTAAAAAACCAAAGTGAACAGTTTTGTTATCATAATTAGGTAAATTAAGCGGTACATTATAGCGTTGAGCGAAAAGATTGTGCGATAGTATAAATGTAAGCACTAATATGTAAATCTTATTCATACTACTATATCGAAAAAATTATGCAATTATTTTGTGGCAATGTATAAGGCGGCTATTCCAAAAGTTAATGGTACAAATTCTACATTTTTGAATCCTGATTTTTCTAATTCAATTAAAAACTTTTCTCTAGTTGGAAAGGCCTCAACAGATTGTGGTAAATAAGTATATGCAGAATTGTCTTTTGAAAATAGTTTACCAATAAGTGGTAATAATCCTTTAAAGTAAAAACTATATAGTTGTTTGAAGGGGAAGGATACTGGCTCTGATGGTTCAATTATCACTACTTTACCATTGGTTTTTAATACCCTATACATTTCATCAAGCCCTTTTTTAAGGTTTTCAAAGTTTCTAACACCAAAACCAGCGGTAACGGCGTCAAATTCATTGTCTTCAAATTCTAGATTTTCAGAATCGCCATAACGCAAATCAATAGTCTCATTAAGATTCTTAGTATTTATTTTTTGCCTGCCATGTTTCAACATATTGTTGGAAATATCTATTCCAACAATTTTTTTAGGATTTAGTCGACTTGCTTCAATTGCTAAATCTGCTGTTCCAGTGGCAATATCTAAAATCGAATTTGGTTGTAGTGCTTTTAGTTCTTTGATTGCTCTTCTTCGCCATAAAATATCGATGCCTAGTGAAAGAAAGTGATTTAGGAAATCATAATTACCAGCAATAGCATCAAACATTTTAGCAACTTGCTCTTTTTTTGAAGAAACATCTTCTTTATAGGGTTTAACTTTGGTGCCCACAGTTTTATTTATTTAACGTACAAAAATAGCCAATTCGACTTATTCAATGTCTTTTTTGTCTTTACTATTTACAAATAAAATATTTCCAATTTGTTTATAGCCCTCAAAAATTTCTAGTTTTTGCTTTTTAACTAACTCTCCTCTAAAGCCAATAATAGTTAGATCTGAGTTGACCGATCGATCGTTGATAATATCTTTTACATTTACCTCCTCATCATGGGGAACCATTTTCATGTTTCTAGGCGAAATTGGTAAACGTCCGTCAGCAATGTAATCAAACATTTGTTGTTTGTATTCTTCAAATTGATCTTTAGGATAAATAGAAAAGACTTTAATTTGTGCATTTTTCCATTCAGGATGTCCAAGAATTATATAGCCCAATAATATCATCATGTTGGAGTTTTCATAATCTCGGGATGAAAGCCAAATATGAATTTCTTTTTTATAATCTGTTTTATCGTTATTTGAACGCATAATGGCTACGTCATAGCCGGTAGTGTGAAGTAGATTGAAATTACTTATTACATCTTCAAAAGATTCTTTTTCAGATTCACAATACTCTAGTAAGATTAAGTTATTCTCTTTACCAGAAATACTTGAAAGCTGGACTACCTGAGCAAGGGCCGAGGTGTAAGAGGGAGATATCATTGTATCGATGTAAACGTTGGTGTTTTTCCCTTCAATCAATTTGTGTTTGATTTCTTTGGATTGACTAAATGTTTGCTTACTCAAGTAACCTTTGATAAAATGAATGTAGGTACCAAAACCATATTTGTGGGCAATCCATCTTGTGATGTCAAAGGCATTTGTTCGATTTAGGGAGGCATCACTAATACTGACTACAAACGGTCGCCAATGAACACTTTTTTCAACACTATCATTTTTTCGTTGTAGGAAAATTTGCAACTGTCTTGCAATTTGTTCTAATACATCTCTAAATAGATTGACAAACTCTCTTTTATCAGATGATTTTTTACTGATGATTCTGTAAAAATAAATCATTATGATAATTGAAATAAATGCAAATAAGGTATCCATTTTAAACATCAACCAGATAGAAAGGAGTGCTCCCATCAATGAAATATACCATCTTGATTTGAATACAGGCCTGTAGGATGGATCACCAGAAAAATGTTCTAAAAAGGAAATCAAACAAATAGCTCCATAAGTTACCATAAAGAACATGGAAATAATACGTGCTACAAAGTTAATGTCACCAATGATAATGAAGAAAAAAGCAATGACACAGGTAATTAGAGTACCATTTATTGGCTCATTGCTTTCTTTTCTACCTTTTGCTATCCATTGGCCTAATTTTTGAGTTGGGAAAATATCATCTTTTCCTAAAGCTTGTAGGGTACGTGGAGCAATCATGATAGAGCCTAAAGCGGATGATATTGCCGCACAAGCTAATCCTATGGGTATTATTGGCCCCCATAAAGCGATATCACTCATTACCAATTGATTATTTGCTAGATTATCTAATTCAGTAGAGAGTGTTAATTTTAGAGCTACTAAAATGTAAATAATAGCACCAATAATTGTAGCGTAAATGGTACCCCGAGGAATAGATACACGAGGTTCCTTCAAATCACCCGAAAGCCCTAAACCAGCAGAAATACCTGTAAAAGCAGGAAAAATTATTGTAAAGACGTAAAAGAATGAATCTGCATTATCAACTTTAGCTATGAGATTTACTTCATTTAATGGAATATTACTGTCCCCAAGAAAAAAGAAAATTAAGGATATAAAGATAATACTGGCTACTACATAAAGGGCTTTTACCCCTAAGTTAGCTCCCTTAGTGAACATTAGAAATGAAAGAAGTGCCATTGAAAAAAGCCCAATACTTTTTTTGCTGACCAATATTGATTCAAAAAAACCAGTAGAGTAGGTCTCATTCAAGTATTGACCAAAAGGCATGAAAGCCTCTGAAAAAGCGATGATGTAAAAAGAAATACTTATTGCTTGTGACAGGTACAAAGCAAGTCCAATAGCTGCCCCAATATTTATTCCAAATGATCTAGAAATAACATAATAATCGCCACCACCTTCTACCTTTCTATTTGTAGCTATTTCGGCCACAGCTAAGGCTGTGGGTATGGTGACAGCATGACCGAGTAAAATAATACCTAGTGCACCTAAAAACCCAACATTACCTACAGCATATCCAAACCTCAAGAATAGAATTGCACCCAAAATAGTACTGATTGAAGCCATGAAAACAGGAGTAGTTCCAAATTTTTTCTGACTTTCTTTAGAATTTTTAGCCATGGGGTGTAATTTTTTTCAAATCTATAAAATTCTGAAAATTTGTTTGTTAATTTAAAATAGTTTTAAATTCGCACTCTTATATGGATAGAAACCGGATTCACGAAATTATATTTGAAGCAGATACCAGAGAGGGTAAGGTTTTTGATGTTACACTTTTGATAGCTATTTTACTTTCAGTCCTTGGGGTAATATTAACAAGTGTTAAATGGATTGAACATGAATATGGTGATTTTTTAAGGCTAGTAGAATGGTTTTTTACAATTCTTTTTACGATAGAATACTTCTTAAGAATATATTCCATCAATAAACCTTGGAAATATATCTTTTCTTTTATGGGAATAATTGATTTACTATCTATTATCCCAACCTATCTGGTATTTTTATATCCTCCTATGTGGGTGTTGATTGATATTCGAATTATACGGTTGATACGTATTTTCAGAGTATTTAAGCTTTCACGATATTTAAGGGGTGCCAATGTAATGCAAATTGCACTGCGTTCTTCCCAACCTAAGATTATAGTTTTTCTACTTTCTATTAGCTTAATTGTGGTCGTATTGGGTACTCTGATGTATATAGTTGAAGGGCAGAAAAACGGCTTTGAAAATATTCCTAAGTCTATTTATTGGGCAGTAGTTACACTCACAACAGTTGGCTATGGCGATGTGGTTCCAGTTACGGCATTTGGACAATTCCTAGCTTCAGTCATAATGATTCTAGGTTATGGGATTATTGCAGTACCTACGGGCATTGTTTCAGCTTCTATGGTAAATGCAACACAAAACAAAGTGAGTACCCAAGCATGTAGAGATTGTGCCAAAGAAGGTCATGAAATAGATGCTATTCACTGTAAGTTTTGTGGATCGGTATTAAACGACTAGCTTCGTTCAAAAACTGAGATTTTTCTATAGGATTAACACCAACCTTTTCACAAGCAAGTCCACCGGCAAGATTAGATAGCTGCGAGATGTACTCTGAAGGTAATTTAGATGCTAATGCCAAGGCAGCAGTCGCAATAACGCAGTCACCAGCACCTGATACATCAACAATATTTCTGTCGTATGCTGGAAACCATTTATTTGATTTATCACTGGAAAAATAAATTCCTTTTTCTGAAAGGGTTAGCATAAAATAATTTGCTTCTAAAGCTTTTTTGTGATGGCTAACGGTAGTTTCAATTTTTTTAATATCAGTGTTTATAATTTTTTCATTAGCACTGTGACATAGTTCATTAAAGTTAGGTTTAAATAAATCTACCCCTTTAAATGAAAAATAGTTTTCAATTTTTGGATCAGCTAGAGTAGGAATTGAATGAGATTTAGCTAAATCTATAATCTTTTGAATGACATTTTTTGTCAAGACTCCTTTGTTATAATCTTGGAATATGACGACATCAACATCTTTTATCAGACTCGAAACCTTATCAATGAAATTCTTTTCAGAAGAAATAGGGAATCTATCTTCTTCATCTACCCTCAATCGATGTTTTCCCTCACTAATGATTCTGGTTTTTACAGTGGTTTTTCTATCTTCAAAAGATAAGCCTTGACAGCTAAGGTTTTCTGATTTCATCAATTGAACAAAGCCGAGATCATCATTACCAATTACAGAACATAAAACAGGTGTAGCACCAAGTGCTTTAATATTGATGGCTACATTTGCCGCACCCCCCAATCGTTTCTCATGCTTTTCAATATCAACAATTGGGATAGGAGCCTCAGGTGATTCTCTGTTTATTGTGCCCCACATATAGGCGTCAATCATTGCATCACCTACAACGAGTACTTTCATTTTTTCAAATGAACTAAAAACAGACTTCCAGCCGTAAGGACTCAATTTATTTTAGTTTTGATAAAGATAATTTTATTCTTTTTGAGGCTTCTATTAAATTTTCTTCAGACGCAGCATAAGAAATTCTAACACAATTTGGTGAACCAAATGCTTGACCAGCAACTAAGGCTACATGGGCATCATTTAAGATAAACATACAAAGGTCTGAAGAGTTTTTAATCAAGGTATCATTATAAGATTTGCCAAAATAGTATGAGACATCTGGAAAAATATAAAATGCACCATCAGGAACATTGGTTTTAACACCATCAATTTCGTTTAATTGACTAAGCATTAAGTCACGTCTTTTATGAAAAGCATCTTTCATATATGCCACTTTTTCAGGCTCTGCAAGCATAGCTGTTTCGGTTGCCTTTTGTGCAATAGCACAAGTAGCTGAAGTCACCTGACCTTGAATTTTATTACAAGCTTGAGCAATCCACAATGGAGCTGCAATATATCCAACACGCCAACCAGTCATAGCAAAGCCTTTGGACACTCCGTTTACTGTAATAACTCTATCTTTCATTGACGATAAACTGGCCATGCTAAAATGATCTACTCCAAAATTGATGTGTTCATAAATTTCGTCACTAATGACAAAAATATTTGGGTATTTTTCAAGTACTTTTGCTATCTCTTCTAACTCAGATTTAGTATAGACTGTTCCGCTTGGGTTACATGGCGAACTAAAAATCATTAACTTAGTTTGAGGAGTTATGGCCGCTTCTAACTGTTCGGGACTTACTTTAAAATCGTGGTCTATCGATGTGCTTACAACAACTGGTTTTGCTTCTCCCAGCTTTACTAACTCATAATAACTAACCCAATATGGTGCTGGAAGTAGTACTTCATCACCGGCGTTTAAAAGACTCAAGCATACATTTGCAATGGATTGCTTTGCACCAGTAGACACAACGATTTGATTTGTATCGTAATCTAAACTATTGTCGCGTTTTAACTTATGACATATTGATGCTCTCAACTCTTCCAGTCCTGGAACAGGGGTATAATGAGAGTAATTGTTATCAATTGCATCTTTGGCTGATTCTTTTATGAAATCAGGCGTATCAAAATCGGGTTCTCCAAGACTTAAAGCAATAACATTATGACCTTGTGCTTTTAGTTCACGGCTCATTCTAGCCATAGCTAGTGTTGCGGATTCTGAGAGTTGTAATAACCTATTGGAAACTTTATTCATTTTGTTTTGTAAAATTTAAAACACAAAAGTAATAAACTTGCCATACTTAATCTGTAATCTAAAGATTAAAAATAAACTATAATCATTATATTTGTAATAACTTAAAACATTAACAAGCATGCGACTGTTTTTAGCATTTATATTTCTATTAAATTATCATTTTTCTAATAGTCAGGAATGCCCACAATCAACTGGGCTTTACACTGATGACTATACATTTAATTCAGAGTTTGCCTCTGTAGTTGGTCATTGGGATTCCATGGTAGGTACTGGAGTCCAAGATTTTTTGGTGAAATATAAACATGTTGATTCTACAGCATGGAATAACTTATCAAACCTTGATAGTACGTCGACCTCAAAAATTATTGGATTACTTGACTTTAACACCACCTATGTATGGAGTGTTGTTGCGTTTTGTTCGGAAAATTTTCAAGACGAAGCACTCTGGTCAGAAGTAGACACATTTACCACTTTAGCATACGTTCCTTGTCCAAGCCCATCTAACTTATCTGTTGATAATGTGGTGGAATTAGAAACTATTGGATTTGCAGACGGTAATTGGGATTCAATGTTGGGAACTGGAGTAGATCATTTTATTTTAAATTATAAAAAATTAAGTGATCAGGACTGGTCGAGCCTTGCAAATATGGATAGTACCTATGAATCAAGAACCATGGGTAATCTTAATCATAACACATTTTATGAATGGCGGGTAATGGCATATTGTTCTGAAAATCAAAGTTATTATTCAGATTGGTCAGTGAGAGATACATTTTATGTAGGAGAATTTGTAGCTGAAGTATTTTCACCTGAAATTGATATCACTTTAAGCGATTTGGAATGTGATAAGATAGTAGACCTTATATTTACAGTTTCACAAGATATTAATGAACCTGATATTCAGTCCACCTTATTGAACTCAAGTGCTGGAAGTTTTGAATTTGAAGGCTTAGTATTGAACCAAAACATAGGAACTGCTAATGGTGTTTCAGGCATTAATCAATTTATAGATAATGATTATAATTTAATAGTTTACGAATTGATAAATGAAAATAAAATCAAAGTTGGCTTGTCAAATATTGAGACTGAAAGCTTTGATTTATTTTTTAATCTTGAAAATAGCGATAATGGGGGAGTATTGATTTATGTTGTATCTCCGAGTGATAATAATTCGTACACTTCAGGTAATAGTTTAGAGTTAAGTTTGAATGATATCTTCAGACTACCCAATGATACTTCAGTAGATTTTTACGTTGATATTTCTTCAGAATTATTATTTGATACATCGGCTGTGTTTGATTACTCTCTTGACTGTGAAATGTCTTCAATAGCTGAGGTCGTACAAAATGATTTTATATATCCTAATCCTGCTGATAACTTTATTGTGGTAAATAAACGAGGTCAACTAGCACTTAGTATTTATGACTTGTCAGGAAGAGAAGTGCTTAATATAAATACTAAAGCTAATCGAATAGACATTTCAAGCTTGAATAGTGGGCTTTACCTTGTTCATGATGAGACCGGTTTTATTCAAAAATTAGTCGTTCATTAGTTTAGATAGTTTTAAACTAAACAGTAAGCTAAAAAATAGTATCACAAGTCCTAACACCACAAAACTGTGTTGTAGTGTATAAATATCTGCTATCCATCCTAAAAATGGGGCGAATATTGCAAAAGCTAAACGAATACAAAAACTTCTTATTGATAATACTGTTGCCCGAATAGTTGAATCGGTTTTTTCATTGATATAGTTTCTCAGTAGTGGAGTTGCAAAACCTCTAATTAGATAAATAAATAACAATAAGGATAGTCCAATAAAACCGCCATAGCTATTAATTAATACTATAGGTAAACTGACAAGAACAGATATTGATAATAGAATAGTTTTTTTATTAAGGATATTTTCAATTCGATAGGCATTTATTGACGAAATACCCGTGCTTAGGTTTAAAATTGCCCAGGCAATACCAAAATATTTTAAAGGTAAATCTATGCTTTTGAAGTAAGGCTGTGCAAACCAGGCAATTGTTAAAGTTGCTAAGCCAATACTAGATGATAATAGAATAATCCATCGTAAATATTTATTTTCAATGAGAGTAAACTTCACCACTTCCCATATGGCTTTCAAAGAGGTTTGTAATCTATTCTTTTGATGAACAGTTGGCTCTACTAAAGTTAATGTAATTGGAATGATTAATGCAGCTATAATTAGCTGAAAGTACCAAGGTAATCTTAGCGAAATATCGGCTAAAAAACCTCCACAAATTCCTGCAATAGCCTCTGAAAAATTACCAATTCCATAAGTGGTACCCTCAACTTTGGTGTATTCCTTTTCTCGCTTTGATTCTACCAATGAGTCATACAATAATGCACTATCTGCACCGGAAATAAAACTTGCACCCAGCCCTAAAAAAATCTCTCCCAATAAAAATGGCCAAAAATTAAATGATAAACTAATAATTAAAAAACCAATAAAACTAGTTACTGCTCCAAGAATTAGTGTTTTTTTTCTACCAAAAACATCAGCTATATAACCTGATGGAATTTCCATTAAAGCAACCATAAAAGAGTAACTACCTTGTAAAATCATAACCTCTCTCAGGCTTAGCCCATTTTCTTGAAAAAACAAGACCACAATAGGCATAATTAGCATAAACCACCTTAGGCCTTTGATAACGTATAATTTCCAAATATTTGATTCTATACCCATTTTATGATCTGGGATGATGAGATAAAATAGACTCTCTTAAGAATTCTCTATCTATGTGAGTATAAATCTGTGTTGTTGTGATAGACTCATGTCCCAACATCTCTTGAACGGCTCTCAAATCAGCTCCTCTTTTGATTAACTCTGTTGCAAAACTGTGTCTAAATGTATGCGGGCTAATAGATTTTTTGATTCCTGATTTTTCTGCAATATCCTTGATAATATTAAATACCATTACTCGACTTATATTTTTTCCTCTTCTGTTTAAAAAAATATAATCTTCATTTCCCTTTACTATCTTGATATGACATCGAATTTCATTGATATAAATCTTTAAAATATTTTCCGTCATCTTTCCTATGGGAACAAGCCGTTCTTTATTGCCTTTACCAGTTACCTTTATAAATCCATCTTTTCTAAACCAATTTGATAATTTTAAATTAGTTAATTCACTGACCCTTAAACCACATCCGTATAGCATTTCAATGATGGTTTTATTCCTTTGACCTTGTGGGTGGCTGAGGTCAATAGATTTTATGAGAATATCAATTTCTTCATTCGATAATGTTTCAGGTAGTTTTAATCCGATTTTTGGAGTTTCTATTAAACCAGTAGGGTCGGTTTTAATAATGTCTTCTAAAATTAAGTATTTGAAAAAGCTTTTAATTCCTGAAAGTACTCTTGCTTGTGAACTTGCTTTTTTACCTTCTTTAGCTAGTGATTGAACAAATAGTGATATATCCTTTGATGTAATATTTATAATAGCTTTAGTTGAGCCTATTGAATTTAGATAATCATTTAAGTGTTTAACATCTCTTATGTAAGCTTCAATAGAATTATTAGATAATGATTTTTCAAGTAGCAGATAACTGCGAAATCCATTTATGTAATTTTTCCAATTCATTGATTATTTTTGCAATATGAAAATAGCAATAATTAATGGTCCAAATTTAAACTTATTAGGGGTTCGACAAACTGAAATTTACGGCGATGTGTCTTTTGACACTTATTTTAAATCACTACAATCACAATTTTCATCAATAGATTTAGAATATTATCAAAGTAATTTAGAGGGTGATATTATCAACCGCTTACACGAATTTGGATTTGACTACGATGGGATTATATTAAATGCTGGCGGATATTCTCATACATCAGTAGCTATAACTGATGCTATTGCTTCAATTTCATCACCCGTAATAGAAGTTCATATTTCAAATATTTATGCCAGAGAAGATTTCAGAAAATCGTCTTTAATTGCCCCGCATTGTAAAGCTAGTGTATGTGGTTTTGGTTTATCAAGTTATCAGTTAGCCATTTATGGGCTTATAGATTTACTAACTAAATAATTGATTAAGTGATTGTAGAAATAAGTCTTTTAAATCAATACCTGCATAATTGGCTTGTTGAGGTATTATACTTTCCTTTGAAAAACCTGGAATAGTATTTACTTCAATAATATGTGGTATTCCCTCAACAATTTTATAATCTACACGAGCAATACCATTTAATTCAAGTAGAGTATATATAGTTTTAGTTGTAGAGGATACTAGATTAGCGATATCCTCAGTTAGTCGAGCTGGAGTTATTTCATTTGATTTACCTTCATATTTAGCTTCGAAATCAAAGAATTCATTTTGACTCACAATTTCGGTAATTGGAAAGGTTTGAATTTCTGAGTCAAAATTATGGACTCCACAAGTCACTTCCGTTCCGGGGAGATATGATTCTACCAAAACAACATCATCAAATTTAAATGCGTTTTCCACCGCGGGTATGATTTGATCTTTGGTTTTTACTTTACTTATCCCAAAACTACTACCGTTAGCATTTGGCTTTATAAAACACGGTAACTGCAGATTCTCGATGATATCATCGATATTAATATCTTCAATTGAACGAATTTTAATTGATTGAGCACAAGGAATATGGTTTTTTCTTAAAAAATCATTACAGGCCCCTTTATCAAAACTAATTTTTGAAGCTCTGGCACTTGAAGAAGTGTATGGAATATTTAGCTTGTCTAGGTATTCTTGAAGTTGGCCGTTTTCACCAGGAATACCGTGTATGGCTATAAATACCCCATCAAAAGATATCTTTTCATTTTTTACAATGGCTGTGAAATCACTTTTATCAATGAGGTACGATTGACTATTTATTTTTAAACACCATTGATCTTCTTCTATTAACACAGTATAACACTCAAAATCAGTATTTTCTAAACAATCTGTTACTACTTCACCACTTTTAAGCGAAATAATTTTTTCAGCAGAATAACCACCAACAGCTATTGCAATTCTTTTCATAAGATTCAAAAATAAACTAAAACTAATAATGAACTGCAACCTTTGATAATTATTATATTTGTTATTCGTTAGTCAAAGTATATGCAAAACAATAAACACACTTGGGTAAAGTTTATTTTAACGAAAACGTTTTACAAAAACTTACTTTATTCGTCCTCAGTTGTTATTATTCTTACTATTTTAATTTTGGTACTGTTGAGGTTTTATACTCGACATAATGAGTACATTAAATTACCTGATTTAACAGCTCTTACGATTTATGAAGCTGATAGCGTTTTACAATCATTGTCTCTAAATTATGTCGTTATCGATTCTGTATTCAATGCAAAACTTGAACCACTTAGTGTTATAGATCAAAACCCCTCAGCCGGATCTGACGTCAAAGAAAATAGACGAGTATATTTAACCATAATATCAAAGAAGAAAAAAACCGTTCAATTACCAAACTTAACTGATCTAACGCTTAGAAGAGCAAAATCAAAATTAAAATCTATTGGCTTAGAGCTAGGTGAGTTAAAGTATATTCCTGATATGGCAGAAAATGTCGTTCTAGAGCAATATGTTAATGGAGATGAAGTATTGTCAGGTGATTATTTGACAGTTGGTACTAAAGTTGATTTGATTATTGGTAATGGTTTAAGTGATGTAATGGTAAACCTTCCCAATCTAAATGGACTAAGTAAAGAGGATGCTGAAATACTACTTCAAATGAATTCAATTAAATTAGGCTTAGTACTGTATGACGAAAGTGTAAAGGATAGTAGTAAAGCAATAATTTATAGACAGCGACCATCAACGACTGAATACACCTTGATTAATTTAGGTAGAAATGTTGATATATATTTAAAATCACCAGCAGAAAAAAATGAAAATTAAATTAAACCTATTTTTCTTTCTACTATCATCACACTTGCTTGCACAAGTTGAATACGTTAGTCCATTAACCAATAATAGACATTTAATGGATTGTGACATCAAAAAGCACAAATCACTTTCAGTTAATTCTACAGGCTTACCTTTTTTCGATGATTTTTCTACTTATAAAGGTTATCCAAGTTCATTATTATGGCAAGAAAAAGATGTATTCATTAATACAACATATCCGGTTGACCCTGTGAACATTGGAGTTGCTACATTTGATGGTTTAGATTCATTAGGTAATCCTAGAAACCTAGTTGAGACTTCTCATGGTGAGGCTGACTTTTTGACTTCAAAGCCAATGGATTTATCATCTTACTCAAATGCTTACTTCTCATTTTACATTCAAGCTCAAGGCTTAGGCAACGAACCCGAGGGAAATGATATTTTTCATGTTCAATTTTTAGATTCATCGTTTAGCTGGCAAACGGTTTGGGATACAACAGGTCATGCATTGTCAGATTTCAAAAAAATTAAAATTGATATTTCTGATGCTGTATTTCTACACGATGATTTTCAATTTCGTTTTTTTAATATGGCATCACTTTCTGGAAACTTTGATCATTGGCATGTAGATAATGTCTTACTAACTGAAAGTGCTGACTTATATAATGATAATGAGGATATAGCTTTTGTGTATGAAACATCTAAAATGTTAAATTTTTATTATTCTGTTCCCTGGAAACATTTTGATAATAATCGAATAGCTTATATGTCGAATACTATGGATACTTGGTTGAGAAATAACTATCTAACTGCTCAAAGTGTTGATTACAGATACGATATATTTGATAATAATAATGATTTAGTTTTTCATTACCCATCCTCAGGACCTACTCGAAATGATGAAATTCCAATTTTTAGTGGTACAAACTTTTCATATACAAACGATTCCCCTGCAGCCATAACTGTTGGAAGTAACGCTTTCCCGTCTCCTTCAGAAGAGTTAGAGCGAAATCAATACACAATTATTCAGTCTATTGCAACCGATGATGATGAGTTGTTTAAAGAAAACGATACATTATCATTCATTCAGTCTTTTGATAATTTTTATGCACTTGATGATGGTTCGGCAGAAGCCTCTTATGGGATAAATGCTGAAGGAGGTAAAGTTGCTATGTTATTCAATATTGCTCAAACGGACACTCTAAAAGCGGTACAATTACATTTTACTCAAAACTTTGAAGATGCTAGTGCCACAGCATTTAGTATTACTTTGTGGAAAAGTGAATCAGGTATTCCATCTGAAATGATATACCAAAGTCAAGTTTTTTACCCAGAATATACCAATTCAATTAATGGCTTTTATGAATATGTTCTAGAAAATCCAATAAGTGTTTCAGGATCTGTTTTTGTAGGTTGGCAACAGTATTATGATAATATTATAAATATAGGTCTTGATAAAAACAATTATAATAATGATAGAATGTTTTATAACTTGGGTAGTCAGTGGAGTCAATCAAATTGTGCTGATTGTGATGGTACATGGATGATTCGACCAGTCTTTGGAAATTTGACCATTTCTGAGACACCTGATTATTCTGATTTTAAATTTTCTTTATACCCAAATCCTGCTGATAATGTTATTGTAGTTGAAAATCAAGATCCATTTTTACTTTCAATCAGTACTATTAACGGTCAAGTATTACTGCATCACGAATGTGGTACTAAACAAAACATTGATATCTCATCTTATGATAGGGGTCTATACATTGTTAAAATAAAATCACAAAATAAAGTAGGGGTGCAGAAATTAATAGTCCAATGATGGAAGCGGAAAATGAATTGTTTGAGCACCATAGAGTTGTTGCTGATAAAGGACAAGAGCCATTAAGAGTTGATAAGTTTTTACTAAATAGACTCGAAGGTACTTCTAGAAATAAAATTCAACAAGCCGCTTTAGATGGTTTTATAAGGGTAAACGATATATCAGTCAAATCGAATTATAAGGTCAAACCTCATGATATAGTGACTGTGATGTTTACTAACCCGCCAAGGGAAATTGTACTTATTCCTCAAAATATACCCTTAGATATTGTTTTTGAAGATGACGATATAGTTATCCTAAATAAAGCAGCTGGCATGGTTGTTCATCCAGGTTATGGAAACTATAAAGATACTTTAGTGAATGCACTAGCTTATCATTTTAATAATCTACCTGCAAACGGAGGAGATGAAAGTCGTCCTGGCCTTGTTCATCGAATTGATAAAAATACTACGGGCTTAATGGTCATTGCAAAAAATGAATTAGCCATGCAATCATTATCCAAGCAGTTTTTTGAACGAACCATAGATCGAAAGTATAACGCATTGGTTTGGGGTGAATTGGAGAATGAATCAGGTACAATTGAGGGGCACATTGGAAGAAGTTTAAAAAATAGAAAAGTTATGTCTGTTTTTCCTGATGGTGAATACGGGAAGCACGCTCTAACACACTATAAGGTTATTGAAAGATTTAGTTATGTAAGCCTGGTAGAGTGTAAACTGGAAACTGGAAGAACGCATCAGATTAGAGTACATTTTCAACATATTAAACATCCCTTGTTTAATGATTTTGAATATGGTGGTGATAAAATATTAAAGGGTACCACTTTTAGTAAATACAAGCAGTTTGTTGATAATTGTTTTAAGCTAATTCCCCGTCAGTCATTACATGCAAAAAGTATAAGCTTTAATCATCCAAGAACTGGAGAATGGATTTCTTTTCATTCAGAATTACCGTGTGATATGGAATTAGTGATTGAAAAATGGAGAAATTACGCTAAACATAAAATTCAATAATATCGTTTAGCTTTCAAAAACTACATCTTTATAATCAGTAACGATATTATATAGCGTGTCTCTTTCAACAGGATGACGATTCACATTTTTAATTAATTCTACTAACTGTTGAGTTGTCAGGCTAGGTGTTTGTTCTTCAGCACCTGCCATAGAATAAATTTTTGTAGTATCATCAATAGTGCCATCTATATCATTTACACCAAAAGAAAGCGATAACTGTGCAGTATTTCTTCCAATCATTGGCCAATAGGCTTTTATATGATTGAAGTTGTACATAAAAATTCTTGAAATTGCATAGATTTTTAAATCATCTAAAACACTAACCTCAGAAATATTAGACATTTGGTTATCACCATTTCTGAATTTTAATGGTATAAAGGTATTAAAGCCATTGGTTTTATCTTGAAGAGTGCGAAGTCTATCCATATGGTCAATGAGGTGTTTTGGCTCCTCTATATGCCCATATAACATAGTAGCGTTTGAAGGCATTCCAAGCTTGTGTGCTGTTTCGTGAATTTCTAACCATTGTTGTGATGAACATTTGTCTTTACAGATTTTATCTCTTATCTCTTCATCAAAAATTTCGGCTCCACCACCTGGAAGTGAATCTTGTCCATGAGCTTTGAGAATACTTAACCCTTCTTCAAAACTTACTTTTGCTTTTCTACACATGTATTCTAGCTCAACAGCAGTAAATGCTTTGACATGAATATCTGGTCTTATTTGTTTTATTTTTTTTATGAGATTAGCAAAATAATCTAATCCCATTTTTGGATGAACACCACCAACAATATGTACCTCAGTAATAGGTTGGTCTTTATATTCTTCCATTTTTTTTAGAATATCTTCTTCAGAAAGTTCCCAACCTTCATTTTTATGTTTGAGTAACTTAGAATATGAACAGAATTTACAGTCGAACACGCATATATTGGTAGGTTCAATATGTATATTTCTATTAAAATATGTATAGTTATTATGTTTTTTCTCTCTAATAAAATTAGCCAAAATACCTAATAATGAAATATCGAAATCAAACAATAATAAACCTTCAGATTTCGACAATCTAATCCCACTATAAACTTTTTCAACAATATCCTGATGTTCTTTAGCAAGAGAATGGTATTCTTTAATATAGTCCCTCGGGTTATTAGTCATTATTTATTGATAATTAATCTTTTAGTTGAAGAAAAGTTGCTTTTGTTTAATTTCATTGTATAAACGCCATTTGGTAAATTTGATAGATCAATTGTCATTGTTTCATTATTCATATTTGTACTGTACAACTTTTGACCTAGTAATGAATATACCTCTACATCAATATTTTCAATATTATTTTTGGTTACATAAAATATACCTGTAGATGGGTTAGGGAAAATATTAAAACTTGGAAGTTTATTTTCAGTAACGTCTATACTGCTACCATTTTGATTAACTAGAATATATGCTGCTTTCAGCTCATAACTATCGTTTGTATCATCCGTAACTTGAAGTCTTACAGTATATTGACCATCAATAGAATAATTTACAATTGGGGCTGTTTCATTTGATGTAGTTGGTGATACTCCATTACCATAAAATGACCATTCGAATGTAGTTGGATTTCCTGTTCCAGTATAACTAAACTGTGTTGAATAGCCTGTTAATACATTTGTATGTGAGGCTTTAAAGTTTGCAACTAAAGGTGTGCCACACAATTTTGCATCTAATTCGGTAGCACCTGTATTTAATGGATCTAACCATGGTCTAAGTTGTCTATCGTTGATACCACCGTTTTGATTCCAACTGTATGAGAATTTACCATAATAATCATAACCATTGAGTAAATAATTTGGTGAGCAAGCAGAAGATCCTGTCGAAAGTGTTCCGACTACTTGTTGATCTGAGTTGAAAAGAGGACTACCTGATGAGCCTCCTTCAGTAACTCCATGACTGGTTTCAGTTTCTACCCACCTAACTCTCCAATCAAATGACCCACTAGAAGTTGATTGATTGTATGAAGAAATCTTTTTTATGTCACCGGCAGGATGATGGATTCCAACTGATTGTGAGGGTGCTGTATTGTTTCTATTCCAACCAGCAGCGTATAAGCCGTAATCAAATGGTAAGTCATTGTTGAGTTCAACAAAATGAAAATCAGAAGAATTATTAACATTTCCATTATTACTACTTCTTGAAATATATGAGCAACCAGACAATGTGTTAGCACTTGGGTTTTGTGTAGGATTTTCGCATTCGTTGGCCTCGTAGTTAAAATAAAATATCCATTGATTCATATCACCTTGAGTAGCATAAGCACCATTATCACTATCGAAAGCACAATGATCGGCAGTTAAAACATATGGTTTACAATCTTCAGCTGTATTATTCATCAAAGACCCACTACACCAGTATGCATTTCCATCAATTCTTATGCTAATTCTACAAACTGAAGTTTTGATTTCTTTCCAATTATCACCTTCTGGTGAGCAATTGACATTGACCTGGCAATTTCCAGAATCACCAAAATTTCTAACTTGAGTATTTGACTTTATTGACCTGTAGGCATATAGCAAATTGTTAATGTGCAATATGGGTCTTGAATCTCCTTTTTGAAGGTATTCTATGATTAATTCATCGCCTTCTATATTTTCAATAGCAAAGATACCGCTGGGGTGGTTATTTATATTAGTGTATGCACCTAGAATTTTTGATTTATCACTGTTGTATACATAAAGCTCTCCATTTGAAGGAATCCAAAACGCATCAAAATATAAGCCAATTGCTTGAGCGTTTGCTGATTTTATCTTAAGGCGCCAAACTTGATATTCACCAACATTTTCCCACAATCCATTTCTTTCAGTATCAATATCACAATCTAAAAAAGTGGCATATCGATATGGCTTTCCTTTTATTGAATTTTGTTCGTCTTCAAGTTCTAGTTCATTGATATTTGGAGGTAGAATTTCAACAGTTGGAACTTCTCTGGAAAGCGTTGTAGTTGAACTTATAGGTTGTCTATCTACACTTATTTGGGCTATAGAAAATAGCGTAGTAAACAAAAATAGTGGAGTTAATATGAGTTTATTCATAAATAAAAATTTTACTTTGATGATTACCTTTTTCTGTGATGATTATTAAAACATAAGAGCCTGACTTAAGATTATACAAATTTAATTTTTCTTTGTTGTTATCACAAAGTTTACTAGCTACATTTTTTCCAAGCATGTTTGTTAGAATAATTTTTCTTATTGTTGATTCAGATTCTATATAGACAAGATCATTAGCAGGGTTTGGGTAAATCTGAATATCATTTAATTCATACTTATTGTTGGTAGTAGACACCTCACAAAGGTTTACTTCTAATTGTTGATTAAACTCACCGCTATAAATTTGATTGTTAATTGAGAGGTATCCGTTTCCAAAATCACAACATATACCATCGTTATAACTATCAAATAAAATAAATGTGTAACAACTATCTACCTCTTGACAGATGTTAAAATTAGTTGTCGTGTTGCTTTCTAAATTATTTTCTTCAACAATTACTTCACCTATACTATTTAATAGAAGCCAATTATTTTCTTCAGCATAATTATCAGTTTGTATTGTAAATTCAAAGTTCACACCATTTTTAACTAAAAAAGTGACTGAAATAGTATCATTATTTGGATTTAAATCTCTGAAACCATTGGGTTGTGTTGTGAAAATTTCGATTGTATTTTCTCCTTCTTGAATATTTATAGTTTCTAAACTAATGTTTTGTGATGTATTGGGCGATAAAATGCCGGACCACTCAAAACTTTGCGCAGACTGGTCATTTACTGAATAATTGATAATAGCATTGTTAACTACTTTTTCTGAGAAGTTTGCAATAGATATAGATATATCTATTTCATTTCCACAATGTATAGTGTTAGTAGTTGGGTATATAGCTTCCTCTATACCAATATCTTCATATGGGCTATCGCAAAAGTATGTGTTTCCAATTGACTGTCTAGCAGTATTTAAAGTGGCATGCATTCTTTCTTTTTGTCCGTTTGTGAAAAGATTCATACAACCATCATTGGTATAATCCATGAAATTCATAAACATATCACCAGTATTATTGCAACTTGGACTAGGGTGATTCGGGCAGCCATAATTTTCAAGCTCTTGAACTGGCGTATCATCAACCTGATCAGATCCACAATTTCCATCTCCCCAAATGTGTAAAAGATTTAGCCAATGGCCCACTTCATGGGTTGCTGTTCTTCCTTTGTTGAAGGGTGGATTAATATCGATAGTTCCAAAATGTTCAAAATCAATGACTACAGCATCTCTATTTTCACTACTACCAGGAAATGATGAAAAACCTAAAGCACTGTTTAAATCACAAACATAAATATTTAGATAATGATTTGGGTTCCATATGGTTTTACCCCCTAATGAATCATGAAAAATTCTATTATCATACAAAGAAAATGAGTTTATAGAAGTTTGAGTGTAGGTGATGCCTGAGGTTGAGTCATTTTCTATTGTTCTTTGTGCTAAACAGAAGGAAATGTTGCAATCGGCTGCAATATTTAAAAATTCATTGGGTGTTTGACTCGCGTCGCTATTCGTTCTGTTAAAATCTTTGTTTAAAACATCTAATTGACTCAAGATTTGTTGAGTTGTAATATATTCAGCTTCATTTTTATACAGTACATGAAATACTACTGGTATTGTGATAGATGAAGAAGAGCTTTCACTTTTTTTAAACTTTTTAATATTATTTTCTATACTTTTTCTGAGTTCAGAAAAATCTTTATTTGTGTTCATTTCAAAATTATATCTTTCAGTAGTGCCGCATCGAAGTTGAGCATGAACCTGAGTTGTAATAGCACACAATAGTACTAACAATAGAAAGTAATGTTTTTGAATGGTCAAAAAATTAGGGTTTGAAATTGGGGTTATTGATGAAGGCTGTATCAGTTAATGTTTTGAGATAGTTTATCAGATCTTCTTTATCTTGATTATTTAATCCTAAACCAATATTTACTTTTTTCATTAACGGGTCAATTGTTGAAGAGTTATGTCCGCCGAAATTATAATGATCTATGACTTCTTCTAGTGTAGCAAATCTACCATCATGCATGTAAGGAGCAGTTAACTCAACATTTCTTAATGTTGGGCTTTTGAATTTACCTATATCATTAACATCTTTTGTGACGTTAAATCGTCCTTGGTGCATTAGATGTTCAGGATCTAGACCATTATTGTGAAATTCGTTGCTGGTGAATAAAGGATAAGAATGACAATGAAAACAATCACCTTTTTCAGTGTTGAATATTTCTTTTCCTCTTAATTCAGAGGGTGTTAAACTGGCTTGGTAATTTAAAAATTTATCAAATTTTGATTCTGCAGAAATAAGTGTTCTTTCAAATTGAGCTATAGCTTTTACTACATATAAAGAGTCTATGATTTCTATATTAAATGCTTTTTTAAATAACTCTTGATAATGTTTGTTATTCATTAATTTTTGTGAAACAACATCCCATGATGGAGAGTGTAGTTCTATTGGACTTGTAACAGGTTGTAATGCTTGTTCTTCCAGAGTTATTGTTCTGCCGTCCCAAAAATTTGAAGTATTCCAGGCAGCATTAATAATAGCTGATGCATTTTTGTTTCCTACAACACCTCCAACACCCATACTAAATTTTGAAGGATCACTAAAAGCGTTCTCTTGAAAGTGACAATCGGCACATGATATAGTATTGTTAGAAGATAAAATTGGATCAAAAAATAATTTTTTACCTAATAATATTCCTTCTTTTGTTTGTGGGTTATCAAGGGGTATTTCTGGAAAGGGGAAATTTCTAGGAATATCAAGATTAACATATGTAGGATTATATTCAAAAGGTTTAACTAGTGGTATATCTCTTTGGCATGAAATGAAAAGAATACCTACAAAAAGAAGCCCTATTTTATTGATCCAGTTCAATTGCATTTAAAAAATTGTTCATTAATTGTTGTGCAAGCGGATTAGCTACACTTTGGTGAGGTAAATCTTGACTAAAATCGACATTATAAAAAGCTGTCGGAAGATTTAACTTTATATCAATTTGAGTAGTTCTTGAACTTTCAATACTAAAAGAAGAATTTAAATTTTTAAAACTAAATAAGTCATTGTGTGCTAGATGGTAACTCGTCGGGTAAAAGTTAGTTGATGAAGTATCCAGTTTACCTTCAAGCATGATAAAAATATATGAGGCTGGAGTCATTGCCCAATAAGTATTTTGATTCAAGCCTAATGGGTGGTCCACAGAATAATTAGATGGATTTGTATTGTTAAGTTCTTCATTTAAGCCTATTCCGAAAGAAAGAGCTGAATATTGACCTTCTTTTATGTCTACTTTAAGTCGTAGCGATTCAGGGTTGCTAAAATCAACTAAATGAACGTCTTTTAATTTCGTAGAGTCATTGCCATTCGTGACATAAACATCCGAAATGTAAAACTTTAACTTTTCTAGTCGAAAATTATTATCATCAAAAGATGTTGTATCGTAAATACTAAAAAGTGATTGATTGTCTTTTAGAATAAAATTCAATTCTATCTCACCATTGTACTCACATGAATTATCCGATTTGTTTGCCTCTAGGTTATAATTTAAGGCCTCCGGGTCAGTACATCCAGGTTCCTTGCATGAAAATAAAAAAAGCCCAGAAATCAACGCTATAGTTGAAATTTTATTTCCTAAAATCATAGTACAAATATAAGCTTATAAAAGCTGAATTTATAATCTAACGCTTATCGGTTTAAAAAATTTTAATATGGTTGAAAACTGATGGTTTAATTTTTTCTCATTTACATATCTATTATCTATTTTGCAGATAGTTAAATGGACAAAAATCTTCACATATATCGATCATCAGCCGGTTCAGGAAAAACCTACTCTTTGGTTCGTTATTATATAGGTCTTGCACTAGTAGGAAATAGTAAATCGTTCAATCCAAGATATTTTAGACACATTTTAGCGATAACTTTTACAAATAAAGCAGCGGCTGAAATGAAAGATAGAGTTTTAACTAATTTTTCAGATCTATCACAAGCTAGAGGGATCAATGAATCTAATTCTTTTTTTAATCACATAAAACAAGATACAGGCTTATCAAATGAAGTCATTCAAAATCGTTCAACACAGGTTTTATCGGCTATCTTACACAATTACACAGACTTGTCCATATCAACAATTGATAAATTTGTGTATAAAATTGTTAGAACATTTGCTCATGACCTACAACTGCATAACGCCTTTGAGGTGGAAATGGATCAAGAGCAATTAATTCAACCTGCCGTTACTTTTTTAATTAGTAGAATTGGATCTGACAAATCACTCTCAGATGCCCTAGTATCATTTGCCTTAAGTAATGCGGATGAAGGTAAAAGTTATAATCTTGAAAATGCCTTAGAAGTATTTTCAAAGCATTTATTTTTAGAAAAATCGGAGCATTACGTTAAGGTTTTAAAGGACGTAAGTATTGTTGATTGCCTGCAAGTTAAAGATGATTTATTAAATAAAATCAATCAATTTGAATCTGTTTTATTTGTCAAACGTAAAGACTTTTTAACTATTTGTAATACAAATAATCTAGAGTCTTCTCATTTTACAAGAAAAAGTTTTTTTAATTATTTCAAAAACTTAAGTAAGCGATCAGTAGATTATTATTTTCCTTCAGATTCTGTCAAAAAAAATGTTGAGGAAAACGTATGGTATGCCAAATCTGTAAGTCAGGATAAAAAAGATATTATAGATCATTATTCCTCAAGATTTACAGAATTGTTTGATGATATTCAAACCCATCTTCGAAAAAATATTAGAAGCTATATTTTTAACAAACACCTTTACAACAATATTTATTCAATAGCTGTTCTTAATGAACTGTCCAAAGAACTTAATGATTTCAAAGAAGTTAACAACATTAAACATATTTCAGAATTTAATAGGGCAATTGCTGATATTATAAGAAAAGAACCTGCCCCTTTTATTTATGAACGATTAGGTGAACGTTATCACCATTTTCTAATTGATGAATTTCAGGATACATCTGTCATGCAATGGCATAACTTATTACCATTGTTCCATAATTCTTTGTCTGAAGGATATCAAAATTTAATTGTTGGAGATGCTAAACAATCTATCTATCGATGGAGAGGTGGAGAGGTTGAACAGTTTGTTCAACTACCATCACAAATTTTCAAAGGGGAATTACTTCCAAACATAAGTGAGATTAATCGTACTGTTCAAACAAATAGTAAAGAGATTGTATTAGAGTATAACTGGCGAAGTGATAAGGAAATTGTGAACTTTAATAATAAGTTTTTTTCCAAAATTAAGGCTTTGTTAAGTGATGATTTAAAAAGCATTTATAAAAATTGTCAACAAATACCCATGGGAAATGATGGTGGGTACATTCATATAGATCTAACACCAAAATCAACAGATTTTAAAGAGGATGTTATGAATAAGATTATTCAACAAATTAAACATCTACATGAGTTAGACTATGAATATAAAGATATAGCCATACTTTGTCGAACAAAAAATGAAGCATTTGTGGTGGCTGAAAATTTAAATAAAGCCAATATCAACGTTCTCTCAGATGAAGCTTTATTATTGACTGCTTCAAAAGAGGTTAATTTATTGATTTCAATCCTATGTTTTTTGCAAAACACTTCAGATAAACTCGCTTCAGTACATATTGCTACATATTTATATCATAAAGAAAACACAGATGTTGATTTTCATTCTTTATTGGAAACTTTAGGAAGGTCTGATCAAAGTTTATTTTATGATTATTTGAAATCATTAGATATTGATTTTCAACCCTCTTTATTATGGGAATTACCATTGTATGATTTGATAGAACAATTGATAGTTACATTCAACTTATCTCCACATGATAGTTATCTGCAGTATTTTTTAGATGTCATTCATAAATTTTCAATAAAGAGTAATAATGATATGGGCTCATTTTTGGAGTGGTGGGAGAAAAATAATCACAAAGAAGCTATCGTTGTTCCAGATGATATGAATGCCGTTAAAGTCATGACGGTTCATAAGTCTAAAGGGCTAGAATTTCCTATAGTTTTTATACCTTTTAACTGGAAAATTGCTAAAGCCGATGACCAAATTTGGGTTGATGCAAAAGGCAAAATAGAAAAGCTTAAAGTGGCATTATTACAGAATAATAAACATTTGAAACATTCTGAATATTCACATTTACAAGAAAAAGAAAATCAAAATGCTTTGATGGATGATGTAAATGTATTATACGTTGCAATGACCAGGGCTAAGCATCAACTTTATATTTATACCCAAGAATTTAATTCTAATAATAACTCAAATCATTTGAACGATTTGATTGAGACCTTTTTTGAAGATATGGATACGGATTTTCCTTACACTTCAGGCACATTAGTTCGGAATAATATCAAAGAGAATATTGAAAATAACGAGTTTAAAATTCATTATGATTCTATCCAAAACTGGAGAGAGGTCATTAATTTAAAAAATAAATCAAATCAACTTTGGAACGTTGAATTGGAAAAACAACGTTGGGGGTCTCTTCTCCATTGTGCCTTATCAAACATTAAGTATTTGAGTGATAAAGATAAGGTGTTAAGACAACTTGAACTAGATGGTTTGTTGGACAAATCAATGAAACTGAAATTAAGCCACAGAATAGAAGAATTGTTAAGTGATAAAGAAATTCAATCATTTTTTTCTAATGATTGGATTGTTAAAACAGAACAAGAAATATTGAAACCTAGTGGTGAAACTTATATACCTGATCGTGTTTTAATTAAAGATAACCAACTAGTTTTAATAGATTACAAAACAGGAACTACCTCTAAAATGCAATCTCATAAAAAACAAATAGATAATTATGCCAATACTCTACATTCAATGGGATATAATCATATTTTAAAAACATTGATTTACACTGAGGAAGACAAAAAACTGGTGCAATGGTAAAACCTTTTTTACATCAAATAGCACTTAAAATATTAGATAAACAACAGTCAGATAAGCTGACTATCGTTTTACCTTCAAAGCGTTCCATAGTTTTTTTGAAACATTATCTTTCACAAGAGCTAGATCAAGCAATTTGGCTACCAAAGATGTATGCTATCGAAGATTTTATTACCAAACTTTCATCTTTAAAGGTGTTAGATAATCTAAGCTTACAATTCAGACTGTATACTATTTTTGATTCCCATAGACCTCCTGAAAATAAAGATACATTTGACCAGTTTTTGAAATGGAGTCAAACCGTTTTGTATGACTTCAATGAAATAGATAGGTACATGGTTGATGCTAAACATTTACTAACAAACCTAAGAGATATTAAAGAACTTGAACAATGGAGTTTGAACAGTGCAGATCTCACATCTTTTCAAGAACAATACGTCAACTTTTTTAATCATTTGTATGAATGGTATAAAGCTTTTAATGAATCTCTTGAGAATGATGGAGTTGCCTATCAAGGAATGGCCTATAGAAAAGCTGCCGAATCAATATTAAATTCATCATATGATTTTGAAGAAGTTTGGTTTGTAGGATTGAACGCTTTGACTACAGCTGAAAATATAATAGTCAATCATTTTATTACTTACCATAACGCATTATTATTTTGGGATGCAGATTCATTCTACATGAATAACGAACAGCATGAGGCAGGTTTATTCCTTCGGAAACATGCTCAACAATTTGGTAGTTTTAAAACTACAGACTTTCTATCATCCAAAAAACATATAGAAGTCATTGGTTGTGCTAAAAATATTGGTCAGACAAAAACTGCAGGTCATATTTTAAATGCATTAGAAACTAATCAAGAAACAGCTCTTGTTTTAGCTGATGAAAACTTACTTTTCCCAGTATTAAATAACCTACCTCAGTCCATCGAGTCTGTAAATATTACAATGGGGTCACCCTTGAATTCAACGACTCTATTTAGTTTATTTGATTTATTATTTCAAATACATTTAAGAAAATCACAATATGGTCAAGATAAATTCCATGCCAATGATTTATTGAAATTGTTTAGGCAGCCCTATCTAACTCATGTTTTGAGTACTGCATTTATTGATACTGTCGTTCGTTTTTTAAACAAAGAAAAGGTCATTTTTGTATCGTCCAGTCAGCTTAAAAATACATTTTCAACTGAATGGGATATTTTACATTCATTTTTTTCAGATTGGTCAGATTCATCACAGGTTATTCACTCAATTAAATCAATTATTGAGCTATTAAAAGATAATCTTGTCCAACAAAAGGCCAGTGTAGAATCAGAAATTATTTTCAGTTTTTATAAATCTATCCAAATTTTAGAAAATCAACTTTACGAGTTTGATTTAGAAATTGATTTGAAGACATTAAAATCTGTTTTTTTCCAAATAATAGGGAAGGAGACCATTTCTTTTGTTGGTGAACCCCTCAATGGTCTTCAAATGATGGGTGTTCTGGAAACTAGAACATTAGATTTTAAGAACCTCATAATTTTGAGTGTGAATGAAGATAAATTACCTTCAGGTAAATCTGTAAATTCTTTTATTCCATTTGTGTTGAAAAAGCATTTCAATATGCCAACCCATGAGGAGAGAGATGCAGTTTATGCCTATCATTTTTATAGACTACTTCAACGTGCAGAACAAGTTTTTTTACTTTACAACACACAAAATGATGACTTTGGTAGTGGTGAAAAAAGTCGATTCATAACACAATTGTTTAACGAGTATTCAGCAAACCCCATTCATGAAAAAATTCTACATGCTGATGTTACTTCAATTTCTGAACTACAAGGACTTAACATCACCAAAACTGATAAAATATCTCAATTGATTATCGATTGGGCGTCTAATAAGGTATCACCTACTGCTTTAACCACCTACGTTAATTGTAAACTCCAATTCTACTTTAAATATATAGCTAAATTACACCCTAAAGAGGATGTAGTGGAGTTTATTGAAGCCCACAGTTTCGGTTCTATTATTCATGACGCTCTATTTCAAGCATTTTTACCGCATTTAGAATTTAATTTAACACATGATCGACTAGATGAAGTTAAAAAAGAAACACTGCAATTAATATCTGATGGCTTCGATAAAGAAATTGGTACGAGAAAACATCATGGTAAGAACCATTTGGTATGGCAAGTTGCCAATAAGTTGATTAGAAATTTATTTGAAAAAGAAAAAGAATACATAGAAGAAATAAATACTTTTCATAAAGTGATAGAAGTAGAGCGAACACTCACTCAAACTTTACAAGTTAATTCTATTGATGTTCAATTATATGGAAATGTTGATAGGGTAGATGTTACAGGTGATTTTATCAGAATTGTAGATTATAAAACTGGAAAGGTGGAGCAATCCGACTTATCATACTCCGATTTGTCTGAGCTTATTACAAATCCTAAAAAATCAAAAGCATTTCAACTACTGACCTATGCTTATTTATATGCTAAAACCTCAAAAAGTAATAAGCCATTGACTGCGGGTAATTATTCTTTAAGAAATCTTAGTGATGGTGTTGTGTACATTAAAAAATCTAGAGCAAAAGATGCTCTATCCATTGACCAATCCCTTATAAATCAATTCGAAAATTTACTTGGTGAAGTATTGAATTCAATTCTTGATAAACAATCAACATTTCATAGAACAGACGACCTGGAATCCTGTAGATATTGCGATTTTAGAACCGTTTGTGGGCGTTAATATTTTAAGCAATATACACACAAAGACGATTTTTTTCTAGTTCAAGCTATCTATTGTTCATGAGTTTTTAGTTCGCTAACGTATTATTAGTTTTTCTGTTATGATTTTATTTCCTATTTCATACTTGATAAGATATAGTCCACAACTCAAATCATTTAAATACAATGTTGTTCTATGATCCATTTTTTGAGTTTTGAACCTTTTTATTTTTCTACCTCTATTGTCATAAATTTGAATTCCATTAATTGAATTTCCATTAATATGGATTATATTTTCAGTAGGATTTGGGTAAATATAAGAGTTTTTAATATCTAAATTATTAATGAATACTGTAGAATCAATTGTTGTAGAATCAATTGTTGTCGAATCATTAGGAGTATTATCTGTTGTGTCTATAACACTAGTGTCAATTACGCTTTCAAATAAATTTCCAAATGTGATGGTACCCAATCCGTTAGTTGCTTCCCAAAAATTATAGATTGAGCTTTGATCTGCACCAATGTGAGAGAATTGGACAATATCATTATCTACTTGTGTCCATTCATCATCTGTTAATGCACTATCAGTTAGTACAATGGCTAAGGCTTTAAAGTCCTTTTGTGAGTTTATTGAATTTGGAATACGTTCTCCCAGTTCAGATGATATTAGTGAAGAGGTATAGGTTATTCTTTCTGAAGCCGTAAAATTCTTTGTTCCATTATTATCAATGTTTGTAGTAATATTTTTAAAAACATCAAAGTCTGATACTTGATTTAAGGGTATCATACCCATCAAATATAATTCCATTTCATTAAAGGGTACAGAGTTTCCCCCGTTCGCGAAACCACCGAAAGCGTCAACGGTATAATTGTTATTTCCGTTCTCAACTAGTGTACTTTGATTAAACCCTCCCAACTGACCTTTACTGCTTCCTCCCGAAAACCCCCAATGTGGAATAAATTCAAAAGAATTTAGGCCTGTACCAGTTTGATACAGCTGATGTGTAGTTATTCCAAAGTTGCCCCAATTGTGCATCAATTCATGTAAAGAGGGTCCTAAAAGCATATAGTTAAATCTGGCAAGGTGAATAACGGATTGAAGTTTTTCCTCAGAACCATAATTTGAACAATCGTTGAAATCATTTAAACCAATTCCTTGAATACTATTTGAAACTTGCTTCAATTCTCCTGTTGGCATATTTGGTGGTAAGTTTGTTTCTTTGAGAATTAAAAAGATAAAATCAAAATCATCTTCAAATTTCTGGTAGATGTCTTGAAAAAGGTCTTCTCTTTTTTCTTGATCGCCATAATCATAATTTGCTACCCAACTTTCATATTCTTGTGGAGTCATCAATAATGAAGAAACTCTTCCTTCAGGATGTATATCAATGACATGAGTTTGTGAAAATGAATAATAAGATAAAGAGATTAAAAAAAGTATGATGTAATTTTTCATAGTCTAAGGATTTAAGGTATTTTAAAAAGGCAAAGTTAATTAAAAAATCAAACTATTTTCAGTTTTCAATAGTCTATAATAAAATGTTTCAATTTTTTATTAATGGCAGTTTCAATTTCATTCTTAGAAATTCCGTAAATGATTTTTCTATCCAATAGATTTTTATCTTTCAGGAAATTTATGTGTGACTTATCAACTTGATTGTAAAAGCTAGCCCAATAGTTGGGTTTAAATTGATTTGGTATAAGGTAATAAGTCCATTCTTTTCCTTTATTAAATCCTTCTAATACAGTTTGAATATGAGGATTTTTAAATTTCAAATAGGCTAAAAATATTGGGTTTGCGTCAGCTACAAGTACCTTATTTATTGCATTGTATTTGTTTATGTAAAAAAGTAGGCTATCGGCTACTGATTTATTAGCCTTTTTTATGTCAATATAGACTGTTTCAAAACCGTAGGATGATGAAAAAAAATCGTCTAAAAGCAGAGTCTTGTTTTTTGTTAATTTTTTATTAAAAATGATATTTTTTGATTTTATATCCTGCCAGTTTAAATTAGTTACTTCTTTGTTTATCCCCAGTAACCTTTTAGCATTTTTGTCATGAAAAAGTATAAGTCTTTTATCATTAGTTGTGTAAATGTCAATTTCAACCGACTTAATTCCAGATTTTAAAGATTCTAAAAACCCTTCATGACTATTCTCTGCGAAATTCTTGAGGCCTCTATGTGCGAAAAAAGTAGGTTCTATTGGTGGATTCATTTCTATATTTTTTTGAAAAGAAATAAAAACAACTAATGCTATTCCAATAACAAGCAGAATGCTTTTTAAAATGGTTTTCATAAATGAAAGGTTGTGTTAAGGATGATGCAATTTACATCAAATGATATAAAAAAACCCACTCAGATTGAGTGGGTTTTGGCAGCCCCTAGGAGAATCGAACTCCTGTTTCCAGGATGAAAACCTGGCGTCCTAACCACTAGACGAAGGGGCCGTGTTTAAAGCGATTGCAAATATAATATCTTTTATAATTCTACAAAGTAGTTAAGAAAAAAAAGATATTATTTTTCATTACTGAACTTATAACCTAGCTTTTTAGAAGTTTTAAGTTTCATTTTTTTACTTAGTTCTTGAATTTGATGAACGCTTACGACCTGAACTTCTTGTAGTGGAGGTGTTTGCAGTTCAAAATCAATGGCATAAAGCATTAACTCTTGTAAAATATGTTCAAACGTTTCTTTATTTAATTTTGAGTTTTCAATAGAATTGTAGAGAAAACTCATTTTACCATTTCCTTCAGTAAAAAAATGAGTGTCTTTATTCACAAAAATTCTAGCGATTAAAAAACCAAGGTCATTTTCTCTATTATATTTTATGCTATCACTCAAAAAATTATATACATTAATGACGCCACAATAGGCTCTATATGGATTTTCTTTGATATAGCTTGAATTCCATATATTATGACTTTTATCAAATGTAAAAGTATTACTATGCATGTGAAAGATTAGGGTATCTCCTGAAAATTTCAAATGGGCTTCATAATCACCTTTTTCTGAAAATTCTATTTTTACGTGATTATCTGTAATTTGATTTTGCAGTTCAGCAGCGAAATTTGATGAAACCGATTTTAGGCAATCAAATTGCTGTTTACATATTCTAAACACTTCTTGTTTTACTACAGATTTTTCTCCAAGAAGCTTTATGATTTTTTTAGAATTATTCATTTTAATAGGCCTTTGCAAAAATCACTTTTTGTAAAGAGGGTTTACCACTATATATACATTTACCTTCTTCTTCTTTTGAATCTAGAGGTATACATCTAATTGTAGCTTTTGTCTCATTTTTAATTTTTTGTTCTGTTTCTGAGCTTCCGTCCCAATGAGCATAAACGAAGCCTGCATCTGCAGAAATAAGTTCTTTAAAATTCTCCCAATTTTCAGCATGATGAGTGTTTTTTTCTCGGTGAGTTTTAGCTTTTTCAAGAAGATTGTCTTGAATCTTTTCTAGTAATTGAGTTACAGTATTTGTTAAATTATCAATACTTGTCGTTTCTTTTTGTAGTGTATCTCTTCTTGCCAGTTCAACAGTGTTGTTTTCCAAATCTCTTGGACCAATAGCAATTCTTAAGGGAACACCTTTGAATTCATATTCTGCAAATTTCCAGCCTGGTTTATGAGTGTCTCTATTATCATACTTCACACTTACTCCAGACTTTTCCAGTTCTTTTTTAATTTGAACAGCTTTTTCACTAATCTCAGATAATTGTTCATCACCTTTGTAAATGGGAACGATAACCACTTGGTAGGGTGCAAGTTTAGGCGGTAAAACAAGACCATTATCGTCTGAATGTGTCATGACTAAGGCACCCATTAATCGAGTAGACACACCCCATGATGTTGCCCAAACATGTTCCATCTTACCTTCTTTGCTGGTAAACTTTACGTCGAAAGCTTTAGCAAAATTTTGACCTAAAAAATGAGATGTCCCTGCTTGTAAGGCTTTTCCGTCTTGCATTAGAGCTTCAATGCAATAGGTCTCTAAAGCCCCCGCAAATCGTTCATTTTCAGTCTTTAATCCTTTTATTACTGGCATTGCCATAAAATCTTCAGCAAATCGACTGTATACTTCAATCATTTGTTCTGTTTCTTCAATTGCTTCTTGTTTAGTTGCATGAGCAGTATGTCCTTCTTGCCATAAAAACTCAGCTGTTCTTAAAAATAAACGAGTTCTCATTTCCCATCTTACCACATTTGCCCATTGATTAACTAGAATAGGAAGATCTCTATAGGATTGAATCCAGTTCCTATATGTATCCCAAATAATAGTTTCAGAAGTTGGACGAACTATAAGTTCTTCTTCTAATTTGGCATCAGGATCAACTACTACTGATTTTCCATCCTCACTATTTTTTAATCTGTAGTGAGTTACTACTGCACATTCTTTAGCAAAACCCTCAACATGTTCAGCCTCTTTACTGAGGTATGACTTTGGGATAAATAATGGAAAATAAGCATTAGAGTGTCCAGTGTCTTTAAACATCTTATCTAGTTCTTGTTGCATTTTTTCCCAAATTGCAAAGCCATATGGTTTAATTACCATGCATCCTCTTACACCTGAGTTCTCTGCTAGATCAGCTTTTGTAACGATTTCATTGTACCATTTTGAATAATCTTCAGCTCTGCTAGTAAAGTTTTTTGCCATTTTTTAATTTGAAAGTTTGTTCGTAATTTTACGAAAAGTTTTGCGTTATTACTTTAGCAAATGTAAACTTTTTAACGGACAAGCTTTACTGTAAAGCTTACATAAATTACAAATTATGAGAAGTGTTTTCCCCTTGTTAATTGTTCTAGTTTTAGCATTTTCATCTTGCATTACCATAGAGACCAGTTCATCTGGCTTCAAGGATGAAATTTATTATTCTGCAAGTACCTATACTGAAAAAGCAATTGAAGAAGAATCGGTCATTCAGAACGAAGAAAATTATAATACTACAGATGAATCTACTGAAGTAGATGAATATAGTGATGAATATTCAAGTGACGATTATTATGATTATCAATATTCAACTCGTTTGAGACGTTTTCATGGACCAAGTTTTGGCTTTGGTTATTACAACAACTACTTTACCAATTCCTTTTGGTATTCAAACAATCCATACCATTGTGGAGTTAGTATATATTATGGTTATAATTTTTGGAATCCACATTATTATGATCCATTTTATGCTTATTCTTACCACCCTTTCTACTACAATTCATTTTATCATTACCCTACACACTATCATAATCATTATCACGACCATTTGTTATCATCGTACTATCCAACATACTATAACTCATACGATAATAACAGTATTTACTATGGACCAAGAGATAATAATACAAACAAAACTCCTGAGCGATTTGCAACCTTATACTCCTCTCAAATAAAAAATAGACCCCCTCAATCGACTTATTCTAACTCAAGTCTTGACGATAATAAGAAACCACTGTACACAACCAAACCCTCTTTAAATAATTTTAGTGATCGTCCTGCTAGTAAGATTAATAATTCCTTTGATACTAATAATTCGGATACTAAGCCTAATAATTTCAATAATAGGCCAGCTTACAATAGTGTAAACTCTCAAGTCCAACAAAATAGCAAACCTGATTTTTCTCTACCCACTAACCAAAAGCCATCTAATAACTATCAAAAACCTTCCAGATATTCGAAACCTTCAAAAACAAAAAAGCCTTTCGAAAATAAAATAAACACATCACCATCAAGAAATAATAACTCATATTCTACTCCGTCTTTTAACTCTTCTCCAAAAAGTTTTCAGAGAAGTTCATCCCCAAGAGGTGGTAGAAGCCCAAGATAATTTTTTATGAAATATTCACTTTTTTACATTTTATTTTTAACATCGTTTATATCTTTTGCTCAAAACCATCAAGACGCTTTGTTATTCTCTGAAAACGAAATAGTTGGAACAGCCAGAAGTGCTTCAATGGCTAATGCATTTGGTGCATTAGGAGCAGACCTTTCAGTTTTGAGCACAAACCCCGCAGGATTAGGTGTTTATCAATCTTATGAGTTCGCCTATTCTTTAAATTTAAGTGGAAGGGATATGACTTCTTACTTCAAAAACAATAAAATTGTCAATAGTAATGGTAATTTTAATGTCCCATCAATTGGTATGATAGTACCAGTTTATAGTAATGTTGATTCTGATTGGAGAAGAGCCAACATTGGGTTTGCGTACAATACACACTCTATTTTTAAATCAAGTACTATTCAGAATGGTTTTAATTCGAATTCATCACTAGTTGATGTTTTTTTGGCTTCAGCTAAAGGTAATATGCTAAACGATTTAGACGTATTTTTTGAACGTGGTGCTTTCGAAACAGACTTAATTGATTTGAATACTGATACTACTGGGTGGATTGATGATGGTAATTATTTTAGAGAAGTAATGACTGGTCAAGACCAATTTAAGCAAACTAACACCTCTGGCTCTGCTGGGGAATTTGCCATAAGCTATGCAGGTTCATACCAGGAAAAACTGTATTTAGGTGCTACTATTGGTTTAACCTCATTAAACTACCAAAATTCATCTAGGTATAATGAAAGAAATTTTGAAGATACTGCTTCAACCGTTCAGTATTTTGACATGTATGAGAATAGGTATACTACAGGAAGTGGTGTAAATCTAAAATTAGGTGCTATTTACAGAGCAAGCGATAATCTTAGATTAGGAATGTCATGGCATTCTCCCACTCTGTATGACATGCATGATGAATGGGAGATGAGTATTAAAACACAACACTCTTTAAATGACAGTAATTATGCTTATTCCTATACTTCACCTTATGGAATTTATGATTATAATGTTAATACTCCAATGAAGTTAATTGGTAGTGCAGCTGTTATTCTTGATAGACTTCTTTTAAGTGCAGATATAGAGTATGTTGATTATTCTACAATGAAATTAGATGGTGATGACTATAATTATTTTAGCAGACAAAATAGTATAATCGCTTCATCTTATACCGATGTAGTTAATACTAGGATTGGAGCTGAATTAAATCTGTCCCCTTTAGTTATTAGAGGTGGTTACGCCTACTATGAAAATCCAATCCTAAAAGATGGCGTTGATGAGCCTGTTGATAATATTAGAAATGAAAGAAAGTCATACAGTCTTGGTATTGGAAAGAGAGGGAAATATAGATATATTGATTTAGCTTATGTATTTACAGAGTTTGAAAAAGCCGGTTCACTCTACAACACGTTTTTTGAACCATCACACAAGTTGATTAACACTACCTATAGTTTAATCTTTACTATGGGTTGGAAGTTTTAATCACCAATTCTTTCCAATGCTGTTTTAGCTTTTTGTTCTAGACTTTGTTCATAAAGGTGGTTATCCATTTCAATACATTTTTTGAAATACAACTTAGCATTTTTGATATCATTCCTATTTTCATAAATTAAACCAAGTTGTAAGGCGGATTTTGCAGAAAAGAATAAGTTATTTTTATTACCTTTTTCTATTGTTTTCTTGTAGAAAACAATAGCTGAATCAATATCATTCAATTTTTCAAGTGTTCTTGCATAACGGTAGTTATAACTAAGTTCATCATATATATTATTATTGATGGTGTTATGACTTCTGTAAGTGTTCAATTCCTCAATAGCTTTATTAAAATACCCACCATCAAACAATAATCTGGCTCTTATTAGGCAAGGGTGGGGTTGTATTTCATTTTCAAAATGAAATTGAGCTTCTTTGTCAGCCCCTATTCTTATATCACCAACTTTGTTGATTCTATCTCTATATAGTTTAAAGTTTGTAATATCATTTTGTAAAAGATAATTCCAGCTTAGTCTTAACAATGCACTTTTCTTGTAATTAAAACCATTGAATTCATTAACATATTTTTTTAAAAGAATAGAGCTACTAAAATCTAATTTATTCTGTTTACAAATCGATAGTAAATAATCTAAATAATGAAAGTTATAATATGCTGCAGATTTATTTCTTTTTTCCAGTATATCCAAAGCTAAATCATTTTGATAAAGTTTTGTTGCTAATCTGTTTGAAGCAAACTTTAATAAAATATACTCACTATTTTTAATTTCTTTTAAAATAATTTTGAGATCATTCGGTTCATTTTCTAAATTCATTTTAAGAAAGGCATACAAAAAGTAAGTTTCCTCAACCATGTAAGAAAATGAATGACTTGATTTCATTTCTAAAATGGTGTTTTTTATCAGTGTTAGACCTTTTTGAATACCACCTTCCATCCCAATAGTAGATAAAATCCAGTTATACTTCTCAGGTACACTTCCAATAATAGCATAAAGTACTCCAAGACTTTTTTTAGTGGGTGTAAAATTTGGATATAGTTTTTCATTTTCTTTAAGTAAACGATACGCTTTATTTATTTCAAAAGCTGCAGTAAAGTATTCTCCAAATTTTATTCTATTAGTAGCCCATTGTAAATGAATTTCTGCTTCACTATATAGTTTCCAAGGTGATGACGACTTATCATTTTCTATAAACTCTATTCGAATATCTTTATTAGCCTTTAGCTTTTTATAATCTGAGGGTTCTTCTCCAATTTGAATTATAAGATAATCAGAATAATTATCAATTAAGTGAACTAAATTATTATTTGGATTTTCTTCTTTTTCCAAATTGAGCCAGTAATTGGCTTCTTCAAATTTTAGTTGAACAGTTGATTTATATGCATTTTTACAATTTAAATTCCAATCAAATTTTGCGTGTGCAAACTGAGATGTGAAGCAGCAAAATAGTATGACTAAAAATTTTTGCATAAAAAAAGGGACACTGTTAACAGGATCCCTACAAATTTATAGTAAAATAAATTAGGCTTCTTCTTTTTCAAACATTTTTGAATCGATTAGAATACGACCACAATGTTCACAAACAATTATCTTTTTGTGTGTTTTTATATCTAACTGACGTTGTGGTGGAATCTTACTAAAACAACCTCCGCAAGCATCTCTTTGTACGGATACTACCGCTAGACCATTTCTAGAATTTTTTCTAATTCTTTTATAGGCTGTTAATAATCTTTCATCAACAACTTTTTCAGCATCTGTAGATTGTTTCAATAACTTTTTCTCATCTTTTTCAGTTTCTGAAACTATTGAATCAAGTTCTTTTTTCTTTTCATCAAAAATCTCAGTACGCTCATTGAGTTGTTCAGTTGAACTAGTTTTGGTTTCGTTAAGAAAATCAATTTTTGATAAACTATCATTGATTTTCTTATTAGCAAGCTCAATTTCTAAGTTTTGGAATTCTATTTCTTTTGTTAAAGAATCGTATTCTCTATTATTTTTGATAGATTCAAGCTGCTTATTATATTTTTTAATTAACTCCTCAGCTTCTTTGATTGATAGTTTTCTTTTAGCGATGAAATTTTCTTTATCGGCTATATCAGCGTCGATTTTTTCAATTCTCGTTTCTAAACCTTTTAAATCATCTTCAAGATCTTGAACTTCTAAGGGTAATTCACCTCTTACAGTTCTAATTTTATCAATTTCAGAATCTATAATTTGTAATTGATGCAATGCTTGAAGTTTTTCTTCTACTGAAAATTCAGTTGTTGCAGCTTTCTTTTTTGCCATTATTTCAAGTAATTGATAGGGTTTGTGTTCACACGTGATAAACGGGTGGCAAACTTAGTAAATTTTTTCTTAAGAATATCATTTATTAATTCTTTGGTAAATTGTTCACTTTCATAATGACCAATATCGGCAATTATAATGTCGTTTTCAGCATCAAAGAATTGATGATATTTAAAATCAGCACTAATAAAAATATCTGCCCCTAATGATTTTGCTTTTGCTAGCAAAAATGAACCTGAACCACCACATACTGCAACTGTTTTAATCTGATTTTTTACCAGATTTGTATGACGAATACAGTCTGTTTTCATTACTGATTTGAGATGGTTTAAAAAATCAACACTATCCATTGGTGAATGTAAAGTGCCAATCAAGCCAGAGCCTATATTTTGGTTATTGTTAGAAAGTTTATACACCTCAAAAGCTACCTCCTCATATGGGTGATTAGCAAACATCTCTTTAAGTATCTTACCTTCAATGTGTGAAGGAAAGATTAGTTCAATTTTAGTTTCACTTTCGGTTTGTAACTTATTTTTTTCTCCAATAGTAGGTTGACTTTTTTCATTACCCATAAATGTTCCATAACCATCACTACTAAAACTACAGTGACTGTAATTTGAAATATTTCCAGCCCCAGCCTTCCATAATGCAGATTTTAATTCTGACTCGTACCCTTTAGGGCAGAATACCACTAATTTTTTTAACACATCTGACTTTTCATTCAGTATTTTGGTTTCTGTTAAACCTATCCTTTTAGCTATAGTACTATTTACGCCTTGTAATATATTATCGAGATTGGTATGAATGGCATATATTGCAATATCGTTTTTAATAGCTTTTAATATTACACGTTCAATGTATGTTGACCCATTAATTTTTTTGAGGCCATCAAATACTATTGGATGATGAGCAATAACAAGATCACATTTTTCCGAAATGGCTTCATCAATAACATCTTCTGTGCAGTCTAGAGTAATTAACGCTCTGTTCACAGTATTATTTTTATCACCGATAATTAAACCAGAATTGTCATAACTTTCCTGTAAATGCAATGGAGCTATTGTCTCCAGATAATTTGTAATGTCTTTGATTTTCATTAATCCAAAAATATAACTTTATTATAATAATTTTATATATTTGTTAATCTGAAAAAATTATTTCCTTGTTTTTGAATATGCCGTTTTTACGACTTTTACTTTTACCTGTCTCTTTACTCTATGGCTTATTTGTATATTTAAGAAATTTATCTTTTGATTTAGGTCTTTTTTGTTCCAAAGAATATTCTGTTCCAATTATTTCTGTCGGCAACCTGTGTTCAGGAGGTAGTGGGAAATCACCTCACGTTGAATATATCCTAAGTTTATTAAAGGATTATAAAAACATCGCTGTTTTGAGTAGGGGCTATGGAAGAGATACTTCTGGATTCAAGTGGGTTGATCAAAACTCCATTGTACTAGATGTTGGTGATGAGCCATTACAAATTTTAAGAAAATTCCCTCAAGTAAGAGTAGCGGTTTCTGAAAATCGAAATATAGGAATTCAAGCTATAATTCATGATGAGAATAAATTAATTGTACTCGATGATGCTTTTCAGCACCGATGGGTTAAGCCAGGGCTAAATATTTTATTAACAACCTATGACAATTTATTTATAAATGACTATTTATTACCCTATGGAAACCTTCGAGAATCCAGAAAAAGAGCAGACAGAGCCGACATCATAGTAGTAACTAAAACTCCAAACCCACTATTACCACTTGATGAATACAGGCTAAAAGAACAGATCTCACCGTTTTATCACCAAAAACTATGTTATTCTTACATCAATTATTTACCATTGAAAGGCGTATTTTCAAACATTAACTTTGCTTTGGATGGTAAAGATGTAGTGTTATTTTCAGCAATAGCACATAGTAAAGAATTGGTCGATTATGTTCAGTCAAAATCTAATTTGGTTGAACATTTTGAATTTAGAGACCATTATAATTTCAAAAAAAAGGATATTCAAAAAATTATTGACTGTTTTAAAAAGATTAAATCAGAAGAAAAGTTAATTTTGACAACTGAAAAGGATGCTACTAGATTGGCAATTTTCAAGAGTTACTTTGAAGGTCTTCCTATTGTTTTTTTGCCAATAGAAGTTAAATTTCAAGGAAAAACTAACTTTAACCACTTAATCTTACAATATGTTAAACAGAATATCATCGATAACACAATTTCTAAAAACTAAAGTTTCATCTTCACCTAAAATAGGTATAATTTTAGGTACCGGACTTGGTGGTCTAGTGGAAGATATTGACACAGAAATTATTATCCCTTATGAAGACATTCCTGATTTTCCAGTTTCAACTGTGGAAGGGCACAAGGGTAAATTAATTTTTGGAAAATTATCAGGCCAAGACGTTGTTGCTATGCAAGGTCGTTTTCATTTTTATGAAGGATACACCATACAAGAAGTAACTCTACCAGTTAGAGTAATGAAATTATTAGGAATTGAATACTTAATGATATCTAATGCTAGCGGAGGAGTCAATCCAGATTATGAAATTGGAGATTTGATGATTCTAAATGACCATATTAATTTAATTCCAAGTCCACTAATCGGGCCGAATGATGACAGCTTAGGGCCTAGATTCCCAGACATGAGTGATGTTTATGATCAAAATCTTATTCACAAAGCCTTAGAAATTGGTCATGAAAATAATTTTAGAATTTCTCAAGGAGTCTATACTGCTGTAACAGGCCCATGTTTAGAAACTCCAGCAGAGTATAAGTATTTGAGAATTATCGGTTCTGACACTGTAGGAATGTCAACCGTACCTGAAGTAATAATAGCAAGGCATATGAATATACCCTGTTTTGCAATATCGGTCATCACAGATCTTGGTGTTGAAGGAAAGATCAAAAAGGTCAGTCATGAAGAAATTCAAACTGTTGCCGAAGTAGCCGAACCAAAACTAACCACCATCATAAAAGCACTTATTACTTATGTTTCAACTTAATATCTATCTACTAACAATTTGTGTATTGTTTTTTAGTATTGACACAAAAAGTCAAGAGTATGAAAATGTAGAACTTTTATATCACTGGAGTGAAGATTCTTTAGTAGGCTCTGAAAGTTTTGATAACGTTTATAATGAAATTTGGGGTATAACGAATAATGGGAGAGAGTATGCAATAATTGGTTCTACAGCAGGCACACATTTTTTTGACCTAACTGAAAGTAATAGTATTAGTGAGGTTGCCTTTGTTGCAGGAAAGGTTCAAGGTTCAGAAATTATACACCGTGATTATCACGATTTTAAAAATCTCTTATATGCTGTGTCAGACGAAGGACAAAGCTCTCTTCAAATTATAGATTTCAGCACATTGCCCGACTCAGTAAGTTTAGTGTATGATTCTTCAGAACTATTTCAGCGATCTCACAATATATTTATTGATACAGCTACAGCGAAACTATATTCTACTAATGGCGATATTTATTCTCTTGAAAATCCACTAGATCCAACATTAATATATAACACCTCATTATTAAGTTGTCATGACATGTATGTACAAAACGATACAGCCTATATTAATGGTGGTTATGATGGTTTTTTTATTGTAGATTTTAGTCAAACTACACCAGAAAATCAATATCACCAAGTCCTTGGGTCATTACCAACGTATCCCGATCAAGGTTATAATCATTCAGGTTGGCTTACAGCTGATGGAAACTATTATGTTATGGCTGATGAAACATGGGGAATGAGGATGAAAATGTTAGATCTTTCAGATTTTTCAAATATAGAAGTCATTTCATTATTTGGGTCAGAAGTAGATTCTAACTCAATCCCTCATAATCAAATTATAAGAGGAGATTATTTATATACAGCATATTATCATGACGGTTTATATGTTCACGATATTTCAGAACCCTCCCAACCAATATTGCTAGCTTATTATGATACATTTTTACCCAATCATCATGATAGTTACATGGGGGCGTGGGGGGTTTATCCATTTTTACCTTCAGGTAAAATTTTATTATCTGATATGCAAACTGGCTTGTATGTTTTTACTGTAACATATGACAATCCTTTGAATATGGAAGCTAATTTTAGTAATGATATTTCATTATTTCCAAACCCAGCTAATGATTTCTTAACAATCGCAAATACTCATTTTATCTATAACTCCATGCAATTAATTGATATCAATGGAAAAAGTGTTTTCAAGTCAGATTTGATACATCAAAATCACAAACTTGATATCAGTAAATACAGTCCAGGAATTTATTCATTACGTCTCAGGGGTAAGCATAAATCAAAGTCATTTAAATTGATTATAGAATAATCTTTAAATTAACTTTGATTAAATAAAAAAGATTGTAAATTTGCAATCCGTTAAATAAACAAACAACGATGAAGAGAACATTTCAACCATCTAACAGAAAAAGAAGAAACAAGCATGGTTTTCGTGACAGAATGGAGTCAGCTAATGGAAGAAAAGTGCTTGCAAGTAGAAGAGCTAAAGGAAGAAAAAAATTAACGGTTTCGGATGAATCTAGACATAAACGTTAATTTTAAATTATAAAATATTCAAGGTGTTGCAATTGCAACACCTTTTTTTTGATATAGTGTTAAAAAATCAAATGATTTTGTTAATAGTTTAAAAATCAAAAAAGAAACAAATTTATTTAAATCGGTTACATTCGCACATACACTTAAAAAACTATGCCAAAAGACAATTCAATTAAATCAATTTTAATTATTGGAAGTGGTCCAATAGTGATTGGCCAAGCCTGTGAATTTGACTACTCAGGTTCTCAAGCAGCACGTTCATTAAAAGAAGAGGGTATTGAGGTTTCGTTGATAAACTCAAATCCTGCGACTATTATGACTGATCCAGTAGTAGCAGATCATGTTTATTTAAAGCCACTCACTGTAGAATCAATTGAGGAAATTTTATCTGAAAGAGATATCGATGTTGTTCTTCCAACAATGGGAGGTCAAACAGCACTAAATTTATGTATTGAAGCTGATGAAAAAGGAGTATGGGAAAAGCATGGTGTTCGAATTATTGGTGTAGATATAGAAGCTATAAATATTACTGAAGATAGAGAAGAGTTCAAGCAATTGATGAATAGAATTGGAATTTCTTGTGCACCATCTCAAACAGCCACATCATATTTAGAAGGCAAAGAAATTGCACAAAAATTTGGTTTTCCATTATGTATCAGAGCTTCGTACACACTTGGTGGTAGTGGGGCGTCATTTGTTCATGAGGCTAAAGATTTTGACAAACTTCTCAAAAGAGGAATGGCTGAATCACCAATTCATGAAGTAATAATTGATAAAGCATTAGTAGGTTGGAAAGAATATGAATTGGAATTACTAAGAGATAAAAACGATAATGTAATCATTATTTGCTCTATTGAAAATATGGACCCCATGGGTATACATACAGGTGACTCTATTACTGTTGCACCAGCAATGACACTTTCTGATAGAACCTATCAACGCATGCGTGATATGGCCATAAAAATGATGAGAGCAATTGGAGATTTTGCTGGTGGATGTAATGTTCAATTTGCTGTATCGCCAGATGAAAAGGAAGATATCATTGCCATTGAAATAAATCCTCGAGTTTCACGATCATCTGCATTAGCATCCAAAGCTACCGGATATCCTATTGCAAAAATAGCCTCAAAATTAGCTATTGGCTATACACTTGATGAATTAGAAAATCAGATTACAAAATCTACTTCAGCCTATTTCGAACCTACACTAGATTATGTCATAGTAAAAATCCCAAGATGGAATTTTGAGAAGTTTGATGGTGCAGATAAAATTCTTGGATTGCAAATGAAATCTGTTGGAGAAGTTATGGCTATTGGACGTTCATTCCAAGAAGCATTACAAAAAGCCTGTCAATCACTAGAAATAAAAAGAAATGGTTTAGGTGCTGACGGTAAAAACTGGACAAATCAAGATGACATTCTTCATGCAATGAAAAATGCTAGTAGCGATAGAGTATTCAGAATTTATGATGCTATTCGATTAGGTATTCCGTTGAAAACTATTTACGATATTACTAAAATGGATTATTGGTTCCTAAGACAAATTGAGGAACTAGTTAACTTAGAATTTGAAATAGAAAAATACCACATTGATAATATTTCAAAGGAACTTTTGCTTGAAGCAAAAATGAAGGGCTATGCGGATAGACAAGTTGCTCATTTGTTAAGATGTTTAGAAAGTGAAGTTCATCAAAAACGAACAGAATTAGGCATTAATAGAGTATACAAATTAGTCGACACATGTGCTGCTGAGTTTGAAGCAAAAACACCCTATTATTACTCAACTTTTGAGTCACAAATGCAGTTAGAAGGTGGAGAAGTATATGCTGAAAACGAAAGTGTAAGTTCAAACAAGAAAAAAATAATTGTTCTAGGATCAGGGCCTAATAGGATAGGCCAAGGAATAGAGTTTGATTATTGCTGTGTACATGGTGTATTGGCCGCAAAAGAGTGTGAGTATGAAACTATAATGATTAACTGTAATCCAGAAACAGTTTCAACAGATTTTGATACTTCAGATAAATTATATTTTGAACCCGTATTTTGGGAGCATATATATGATATTATTAAGCATGAAAATCCAGAAGGTGTAATTGTTCAGTTAGGCGGACAAACAGCTTTGAAATTAGCTGAGAAACTTAGTCGATACGGAGTAAAAATTATGGGGACTAGTTTTCAAGCACTAGACCTTGCTGAAGACAGAGGCCGTTTTTCTACACTTTTGAGAGATAATAATGTACCATTTCCAGACTTTGGAGTAATTGAAACTGCAGAAGAAGCTATAGAACTAGCCAAAGAGCTACAATTTCCTATTCTGGTGAGACCATCCTATGTTTTAGGAGGTCAAGGAATGAAAATTGTCATCAATGAGACTGAGTTAGAACACCATGTAGTCAATTTATTGAAAGACATTCCAGGAAATAGAGTTTTACTTGATCATTATTTGGATAACGCCATAGAAGCCGAAGCCGATGCCATTTGTGATGGAGAAAATGTGTATATAATTGGTATAATGGAGCATATTGAGCCTTGTGGAATTCATTCGGGTGATTCAAATGCTGTACTTCCAACTTTTGATTTGAGTGATAATGTACGTCAACAAATCATTGATATTACTCACAAAATTGCATTAGCATTAAAAACTGTAGGGCTCATAAATATACAGTTTGCCATTAAAAACGAAGTAGTATATGTTATAGAAGCTAACCCAAGAGCATCACGTACAGTACCATTTATTGCTAAGGCCTATAGAGAGCCCTATGTAAATTATGCTACTAAGGTAATGCTAGGAAGTAATACCTTAAAAGATTTTGATTTTAAGCCATTTAAAAAAGGATATGCAATAAAGGTACCAGTATTTTCGTTTAATAAATTTCCAAACGTGAATAAAGAACTAGGACCAGAAATGAAATCAACAGGTGAAGCAATTCATTTTATTGATGATTTGAAAGATCCTTTTTTTAAGAAAGTTTATTCTGAAAGAAGTTTATACTTAAGCCGATAGAGTATGGGTCTGTTAAAAGGTATTTTTATATTTCTTATTGCGTATTATTCAATTCGACTTATTCTTAGATTGCTTGCACCCTTTTTGATAAAGAGTTTCATTTCAAAGGCTTATAGAAATCAAAAGCCATTTGAGAATAGAAAGCAAGAAGGAGAAGTGACAATAGAAAAGAATAAAACAACTCAAAACTCTTCGAAATCTAACGTGGGTGAATATGTAGATTTTGAGGAAATTGATGATAAATAAATTACAGAATTATGAAAACTATTGATTGGAAGAAGCTACTACCACACCTAACAGCAATAGTCACTTTTATACTCATTTCAGTAATTTACTTTTCGCCAGTACTTGAGGGTAAAAAACTCGAACAACAAGACATTCGACAATTTATCGGAATGTCGGAAGAAATCAAACAGCATCGAACTGATTATGAAGAAGAACCACTTTGGACAAACTCCATGTTTTCTGGAATGCCTGCCTATCAGATTTCAGTAAAGTACAAGAGTAATTTAGTAAGTTATTTTTCCAACCTATTCAGATTATATTTACCTGCTCCTATTGGTGTTGTGTTTTTGTATTTGTTAGGTTTTTATTTCTTACTCGTCACTCTTTCAATAGATTATCGTTTAGCAATAATTGGTGCTATTGCTTTTGCTTTTTCCTCCTATTTTTTCATCATTATTGAAGCTGGACACAATACAAAAGCACACGCAATTAGCTATTTAGCTCCTGTATTAGCATCTGTATTGATGGTATTTAGAGGAAAATTGATACTTGGCTCTGCACTAACTGCTTTGTTTACGGCTTTAATGGTAAACGCTAATCATTTTCAAATAACCTATTATTTAGTCATACTTCTTATAATCATAGGAATAGTAAAACTCTTTAAAGCTGTAAATGAAAAGTCGTTTAACCAATTTCTAAAGCAGGTAGGCGTATTATTGCTAGCTGGTGTCATTGGAGCATCAACAAGTACTACCCGTATTGCTACCACTATGGAATATGGGGAAGAAAGTATTCGAGGTAAATCCGAATTGACAGCTAATCAAAATAATAAAACATCAGGCTTAGATAAAGATTATGCAACTGCTTGGAGTTATGGTAAGTCAGAATCTTTTACTCTTTTAATTCCAAATTTTCATGGTGGTGCATCTGGTGGATCACTTTCAACAGATTCTGAAACCTATAAATTATTTAAAGATAACGGACAAACTAGTCAAGGAAAACAAATTATTAAAAGTTTACCCTTATACTGGGGTGATCAACCTTTTACTTCTGGCCCTGTTTATGCCGGTGCAGTCTGCTGTTTTTTGTTTGTTTTTGGTTTATTTCTGATAAATGGATACATGAGATGGTGGGTCTTGACCTCGTTTTTATTAATGCTTGCCTTATCTTGGGGTAAAAACTTTATGCCTCTCACAGATTTTTTCCTCGATTATATTCCAGGTTATAATAAGTTCAGAGCGGTTTCAACAACATTAGTTATTGTTGAGTTGCTAATTCCGTTAGTAGGACTAGTAGCGTTGAATTATGTTTTAGATAATGGGAAAACACAAAAAACACTTAATGGTTTAAAATATTCTTTAGGTATAACAGCCGGACTGAGTCTCATTTTTGCATTATTCCCTACTATGTTTTTTGATTTTGTTAGCCCATCAGACCCTCAAGATACTAATGCAGTGTATGAAGCTATTCGATTGGATAGACAGTCTCTTTTCAAGTCAGATGCATTCCGTTCATTAGTTTTTATTGTTCTAGCTGCAGGAACACTTTGGTTTTATTTGACCCAAACTCTTAAAAAACTTCATGTAATTTTTATTATAGGCCTTTTAGTTTTGGTTGATATGTGGGGCGTAAATAAGCGGTATATCAATAATGAAAATTTCAAAGCCAGCAGAAAAGTATCACAACCCTATTCACCATCCTTAGCCGACCAACAAATTTTGAACGATAAGGATCCTAATTTTAGAGTTTATAACACGACTGTTAGTCCATTTAATGATGCATCAACATCCTACTTTCATAAATCCATTGGCGGTTATCATGGTGCTAAATTGAGAAAATATCAGGAGTTGATTGAGAACCATATCTCAAAAGGTAATATGCAAGTTCTAAACATGCTCAATACCAAGTACTTTATAGTAAACTCACAAAATGGTCCAACGGCTCAGCTTAATAGGGCTGCACTTGGAAATGCGTGGTTTGTTAATGATATCATAAAAGTAGAAAATGCTGATGTTGAAATCGCAAAATTGTCAGAAATAAATACGTCTACTCAAGCAGTGATTGACGAACGTTTTCAAGTCCCAGAGTTAGCCACTATTGATAGTACAGCAACTATTCAAATGATTAGCTATAGGGCCAATCACCTAATTTATGAATCCAGTTCACAAAGTAATCAGTTTGCTGTATTCTCCGAAATCTATTATGATAAAGGATGGAATGCTTATCTAGACGGTGTTTTAGTTCCTCATGTTAAAGCTAACTACGTTTTAAGAGCAATGTCCGTTCCTGCTGGTAATCACACTATTGAGTTTAAGTTTGAGCCTTCCACCTTTTATACAGGCGAGAGAGTGTCATTAGCATCATCGGTTGCATTGCTTATATTTTTGATTTTCGCCCTTTATAGAGAGGTAAAACCATAATGAAGAAAGTACTCATTATCACCTACTATTGGCCACCTGGTTCTGGACCTGGTGTCCAGCGTTTTTTAAAATTTAGTAAATACTTACGAGATTACGGATGGGAGCCATTGATTTTAACTGTCAAAAATGGCACTTACCCCAATCAAGACGAGTCTTTAATCAATGATATTCCCAATGGAGTTAAGGTTTTTAAAACAAAAACATTTGAGCCATTTAGCTTGTATTCTTTACTAACCGGTAAAAAAACTAACTCAAAGCTATCTGGTTCAATTGGTTTATCTAATAAATCTTTAGTTCAACGACTTTTTCTATACATACGAGCTAATTTTTTTATTCCTGATGCTCGTAAAGGGTGGAACTCTTACGCCCTCAAAAAAGCCCAACAAATTATTAAAGATGAAGGAATCGATGCCATTATTACAACTGGCCCACCGCACAGCACTCATCTAATTGGGAAAAAGCTCAAAAAGTGGTTTCAATTGCCATGGATTGCTGATTTTAGAGATCCTTGGACAACTGTTTTTTACAATTCTATTTTTCCACGATCAATGGCTACCAAAAGACAGGACAAAAAGTTAGAGGATATCGTTTTAAATGAAGCCGATATGGTAACGGTAGTTAGTAAGGGAATGTTTGATGAGTTTTCTGATAGAGCAACGTCTATTTGTACAATATATAACGGCTTTGATGAAGCTGATTTTGTACATAAAACGCCAATCAGACCCGAAAAGTTTGTTATCTCTCATGTTGGTAATTTTTACGACAGTCAAAATGTAGAATGTTTATGGCGTTGTATAAGAGATCTTACCGAAGAAAATGATAGTTTTAAAAGCCACTTACAATTAAATTTTGTGGGTAATGTTCATCATGAAGTGATTGATAGTATTGAAGCTTTCGGACTATCTTCTTATGTGACACAAAAGGGTTTTCTTTCACATGACAAAGCCATTGAACAAATGATGAGTTCGGCGACATTATTGTTTTTAATACCTAAGTCAGAAAATAACCACTTGATAATTACTGGTAAACTCTTTGAATACCTAGCTAGTTCAAAACCCATATTAGCCATTGGTCCATCTGGAAATGCTTCAGTTATTTTATCCGAATCAGAAAGAGGTATAATGATGGCTTACGACAATTATGGCTATATGAAGCAACAGATTCTAAGTCACTACAAAGGATGGTTAGAAAATACATCATTTACCAAAAACACAGATAAAATCAATCAGTTTAGTCGAAAAAAACTGACAGAGTTATTGGCTAAACAATTAGATTCAATTTCAAAGTAGAATTTTCGTTACTATATCATAATTGCAACTAAATTAAAACCTTACATTTGTTTTAATGGGAATTATTCGTAACCAGAGCATAAAAAATTCAATCAATCTTTACCTAGGTGTAATTATTGGGGCCATCAATACCATTTTAGTTTTTCCATTTGTGTTTGAAGAACATCCTGAATATTGGGGATTATTACAATTGTTAGTATCTTATTCTGTAGTTTTTTCGTCTTTTTCACATTTTGGCTCACCCCAAATTCTTATTCGATACTTTCCTTTTTTCAAGATTAAAGAAAAACTCGTTTCCTTTACGTTGATACTGACACTTTTGGGTTTTTTGTTATTTCTTCTTTTCTTTTTTTGTTTCAAAACATACTTATTAGAATCGATTGCTAACCCATTACTATCTGAATACAATATACTTCTGGTAGTTTTAGTTTTTAGCATGGTATTTTTTGATGTTTTTAATAGCCTCTCTCGCTCTTATTTAGATTCCACAACGCCAATTTTTTTAAATGATGTTTTTTTAAGGATTATTACTCTAGTATTATTAGTTTGTTATCACTATTCAATAATTGATTTTAAACAATTTATTTATTTCTATTCATATGCCTATTTTTTAAAGTTAGTTGTATTAGTTGTCATACAATATTTTAAGCAGCGAATTGGCATGTACTTAATTTGGGATAAAGAAAGTAGGAGGGAGTTGATAAAGTATGGTTTGTATGTCATTTTAGGATCTGGAGCAGCTATCTTAGTTTCAAGAGTTGATATCATTATGATAGAACATTTTTTAGACTTGAAATCTGTGGCTTTTTATGGCTTAGCCTTTTTTATAGGAAGTGTTATCAAAGTTCCTGCCAGGTCATTAACATCTATTTCAACCCCCTTAATTGCAAAAGCTTTTAAAGATAGCAATACAGAAAAGGTAAAGGAAATATTTCAAAAAACATCCATAAATCTGTTCATCATTAGTATGCTTATGTTTCTTGTTATTTGGCTAAACATAGACGACATACTAATGATTTTGCCAGAAAAATTTCGAGCAGGTAAATTCGTGGTTTTATTTATTGGTTTATCTCAGGTAGTAAATCTAGCTTGCGGATTAAATGGCCTTATTATTATAAATTCTAATTATTACAGAAAAGACCTTATTTTTAATTTAATTTTGCTTGTTCTGGTGATTTCAACTAATTTACTTCTTATACCAATCTATGGTATTGATGGAGCTGCTTTAGCCAGTTTAATTTCTATTATCTTACATAATATATTGAAGTTGTTTTTTATTTATTTCAAAATGAATATTCAACCTTTTAGTATTCAAACTATAAAGGTTATTTTACTTTCTGGGTTAATTTTCATCTGTTTAAATTTTTTACCAGCCATTGAAAATAACTTTTTATCTATTGCAATAAAATCTACAGCAATCTTATTGCTTTATGTTTCCTCAGTGTTAGGGTTTAAGTTATCGTCAGATATAAATGATTATTACTCACAATTAAAGTCTAAATTCAATGAATTATTACGTTGATGGAAATTTTACATTAGAAGAGTTTAAATTTAAAAAGGAAGATCAATTGTATTCTTCGGTTTACAGTTCTTCACTTGATTATCTCAAGATGATAGAATTAGATACCCAAACCCATCAACTTATTGCCCAAAACACCTTCAAATCAGTAGCATTAGTCTATAATAATTTACATTCTATCTTTTCAAGATTTGAAAGTATTCATCATTTTAATCCGTGGTTTTTAGAGCATTTTCGACTCTATTTTAATTATCGAAACAGCCAATTGAAAATGGCTAGTATATCACTTTTTTTAAATGATTTTCCAGAGGGAAAAGTGATTACAAGTAATTTGGATGTTAAACGCATGTATTCTGAAGAAAGAGTGCTATTTATCAAAAAAAGAAAGGCAAAATCTAACGCTTTTAAAACTATTTTTTCTGAATTAAAAAAAATTCTATTTTCTAAGAAGCCAAATTTTAACGATAGTGAAGTTTTAGTTTTTAAGTCAAAACGTTCGTCTTTTGGTAAGTTAGGATTAAGCTATCAATTTTTTTCGTCAAGGAATATACTAGATTTAGATTCTAATGATAAAAATAATTATGATTCAGATTACGTCTTAAAAAAATACCTTTTGTCCTTTGGCTGGATAAAAGATATTAGTCAGCTCATACAATCCTTTAGAATGTTGGTGGCTCAACTTAAAAGTACTATTTCTAAACGTCCTGAAAGTGATGATATAATACATAGATTTATTGGTCAACTAAGCAGTCAATACCTCTATTTTTTAAGATATAGATCCTTTTGTAAATTTTTTGAAAACCACCCCACAAAAGCAATTATTTTAGATGATGAAAATAGCCCTCAGCTTAAGGTTGTTCAGTACGCAGCAAAACAACATGGTGTAAGAGTGTATGCTTATCAGCATGGAACAATTCACTCCTTACATCCTGCCTATATGTATGGAGAGTATACTCACAAGCCGAAATTGGCTGATACTACCTTTTTATGGGGAGAATATTTTGAGCGTTTATTACTCAAAAATGGTGGTTATTGCATGTCTGATTTATCTATAAGCGGAAAAATAAGCAACTCTCATAAGCCGATACTGAGTAAAAAAATCAAAAGCGATAAAAAAGTGGTCTTATTTGCTACTCAACCTCAAAGAGATCCATTGTTGAGAAAGAAGCAAATTTATGACGTAATGCATGCCTTGAATAGTCATTCAGACACCTATCAATTAGTGATACGTCCACATCCTAATGAAAAAGATGATGATTATTTTCAAGATATTGCTAAAGAATGTGGTTATAATCAATTGATTATTGATAGAATATCTGACCTACATTCACATTTTGAGTTTTGTTCAGTTATGATTACTAGTTTTTCAACGGTTGGTACTGAGTTTATTCCTTATTACAAGCCAATGATTATTCTAGATTATTTACAACAAGATCTGATTGGATATATTAAAAAAGGAGTAGCTATTGGAGTTAGAAATAGACAGGACCTTGTAGATGTATTTTCAAAAAGTATGGACATTGACAAATCATCATACGATGCCTTTATCAATGACTATTTTTATCAATTGGATAATAAAGCAGAACAAAGAATTATTGATAAAATTTGTGATGATTTTAATCTACAAAATGACTGACAGTAGCATCCCAAAGTCCCAATTTATTTAATAGGGCTTCAACAAATTTTCTAAATGCACCATGACCACCATTTGTATTTAATACCAGATCCACTTTATCTTTGATATATTCCGGAGCATTGTTTGGAGTGGCTGAAAAACCAACTGATTTTAGTAGATGTATATCATTGATGTCGTCGCCAATAAATGCTACATTTTCTAATTTAATATTTAGCTCATTACAAAGAGCTTTGGCACAGCTAAGTTTGTCTTTAACACCTAAAAATACATGTTTGATATTTAATTTTTTAGCTCTATTGACAACCATTACGTTATCTTCTCCAGTCATAATTGCTAGAGGGATGTGATTGTGTTTAAGAAACAAAACACCTGCACTATCTGATGTATTAAATTTTTTTGTCTCATTTCCTTGTGAATCGTAATACATGCCACCATCTGTCCAAACACCATCTATATCGGTAATAATTAATTCTATTTTCATACAAGCATATTTGAATAAATGAGTTCATTTTTGGGAATGTCACAATTTACTTTTTTACCTATTAATTGTTCTTTTTCAGACCATTTATAGCCATCGCCAGGACTTAGTAAATGTATGTCATTATTAGTAATTATATCTCCTTTGCTTAGAGATTTGTTAGTTGCGATTGAACGTTCTAATTTCAATTGGGCATTTTTAACGTCATCACAAATATGAATTTCTTTTTTTCCCAGAGATAAATCCAATAACCTTAAATCTCTAACCATTCTAAAAATACCGTCTGGTCCTAATGAACCAATCTGATCGGTACCTTTCATTGTTCTATCCAATGTGATGTGTTTTTCAATAATTTTTGCCCCCATGCTTACCGCAGCTATAGGAACAGTTATACCGATTGTATGATCTGAGTATCCAATTATATAATTTGAGTAATTTTCTATGAGATAGGTTATGGTATTTAAATTAACGTTTTTTGGTTCAGTTGGGTACTGAGAGACACAGTGTAAAATAGATATATCATTGTGATACTTTGATATAACCCTTATGGCCTGATCGAGTTCTTTCTTGCCGGCCATTCCTGTGGAAATGATGATGGGTATTTTTGTTTCGGCTAAAGCTTCTAATAATGGGAGGTTGGTTAAATCCCTACTGGCTACTTTTAATTTGTCAGGTGTAAAATAATTGAGTATCGATAAGCAACTAGGAGCACATAATGTTTCTACAAAGTCTAAATTTTTAGTTTTGGCATACTTATAGATTTCATAATGTTGACTATCGTCTAATTCTAAAAATTCTCGATGTTCACCATAGGTGGGAGCGAAGGAGTTTTTGTTCAGGTAAGGGCGTTTCATTTGAGAATCAGATAGTTCGTAGCTTAAATCTCTTTTAGTGAGTTTTACGGCATTCATTATGGGCAACTCAATATTGAATAATTTATCAATTACTGGTTGGCTAACTACGTCAATAATCTGTTTTGCAATTTCCACATTTCCATTGTGGTTTTGTCCTATTTCTCCAATTATGTAAGTCATTATTTACTGTTGTTTGCTATGGATTTTTGCATTTGCTTTAAAAGAATAGGGTCAATTAGTGTGAGTAATTTATCCACTTCAAAATCATCAAAATTATTGAAATAATTTTGATACAGTTTTTTCATTTCTAAAAAATCACTTTCCGTATCAACGGTTAGTCTTATATTTTTTGAGGCTCTAATGCTATCTGTTACTGCTAATTGTTTAATTGAATATAATTTTGGATGAGTATGAATATAGTTAGTGACATGTTCTAGATATAAACTATTATTAGTTTTATTTTCAATACTTTGAAGTGATTTTAAACTAACTAGTTCACCAAAAATACCCCAATGCGTTATAATACTCGGATGCTCATTAATGTAGTGAGACACATAATCATATTTTTGGTTGGCAAAAGGAATTAGTTCTTTGACGAATTTTAGTGATAAGAATGGGTTATCAGAACATATTCTTACTAGATGTGTAAATTGATATTTTTGGGCTGTATCAATAAATCTTGATAAAACATTGTTTTCACTTCCTGTAAAGTATAAAACGTTATGTTTTTTTGCTATGTCTACAATTTTAGAATCTGATTCACTTTTAGTAGTAGCTACAACAATTGGTAGTGAGAGTTGTTTTAGTTTTTTTATTTGTATATCTAGAATAGTGTCAGTTTGATAAAAGGGTTTCAGAATCTTATTTGGAAGTCGCTGAGACCCACTTCTTGCTTGAATAATTATTCCAATTTTCATGTATTGGGTACTTTTAAATTTTATGTTTTTGTTGTTCCCAATGCCAAGCACTTTTTATAGCATCATCTATACTTAATTTAGCTTTCCATTTCAGTTCACTAACACATTGTGTAATATCAGAATAAATTTGTTCAATATCACCCTCACGTCGGGGGCCTATTTTAATATTTAGTTTTTGTTGTGTACTTTTTTCAAATGATTTGATAACTTCTAAAACGCTCAGACCTTTACCTGTACCTATGTTAAAAATATGTTTGCCGTGATGTTTTATCAAATAATTAAGTGATTTAACATGTGCATTTGCTAGATCCACAACATGAATATAGTCTCGAATACAAGTTCCATCTGGGGTATTGTAATCATTACCAAAGACAGTCACTTTTTCTCTTTTTCCAATGGCAGTTTCTGTAATGATTGGGACTAAATTATTGGCTTTATCTAACGAACAATCGCCAATAAGACCACTTTCATGGGTGCCAATAGGGTTGAAGTATCTTAAAGAAATACTATTGATGCTGTTTTTTTGCAAAATTTCTTCACAACGTTGTTTACTTTCCCCATACGGTGAGGCCGCTTTTTTAAAGGGAGCCGATTCACTTACTGGTAACTTATTTGGTGACCCGTAAACTGTACAAGAAGAAGAAAAAATAAGATTATTAAGCTGGTGTTTTTGCATCAGCTTTAAGACAGTTTCTAAAGATCCGATGTTATTTTGGAAGTATTTTTTTGGGTTTTGTACCGATTCTTCAACTGATTTGTATGCGGCAAAATGAATAACACCTTCTATTCCATTTTCATGTTCAAAAACCGCATTCATTTGTTTTTCATCACAACAGTTGATGTTATAAAACTTAAAACTTGTTCCACAAATTTTTTCAGCTCCTCGTATATTGGAGATGGATGAATTACTTAAATTATCAACTATTACAGGATTGAACTGATTGTTGTATAAATCAACAATAGTGTGAGAGCCTATGTAGCCTGCTCCTCCTGTAATAAGAATTTTTTTCATGATTAAAATGCTCTTCCTATACCTACTATGAAACGATTAGTTTGAAATGCGTCCTCATCACTATTAGGATATTTATTGAGGAACATTGGTAAATCTAATCGTATCGTAAATGGCCTTATCATTTGTAAATCTCCCCAATCATTAAGTGTATAAGCAAAACCAATTCCTGCATCAGATCTAATGTCTGAAAAGCTTTCACTTATTGTTTTAGCTGTAATTGTTGTCGTATTTATTAGACCCGCATCAGCGAAAAGATAGGTTTTAAAATTTCTGATATTTAGGGGTAATAATTTTTGAAATTCTAACTCAAAACTTACTGAGGCTCCACTTTCTCCACGGTAAGTTTCAACATAATTGCCCTCATTATTAATAGCAGGGGCTATGTATCCTGTGTAGCCTCTTAGATTTAGACCACCTCCCATGTGAAAGTGATTGGTTGTTTCACCAATTTCTAACCACTCTGATGATATATATCCCGATGATCTAGTAAATTTATTTTCCATCAATTCTTCAGAGTTAGCACCTGACATGTATAATCTGGACTCGTTAGCCCAATTTGTTCCTGTACCATATTGAGCGAAAGCTCTTGAGTTAAATCCAATCTTTCCTATTTTACTTTTATGAACTGATGAAAATATAATTTTAGAGTAATCGTAATCACTTCCGACTGCTGAACTCGATAATTTGAAGGAGAGCTTACCTTTTCCATTATTATATTTATAATTATAATCCCAACCCATTGAGGCTATATTATTGAACTTATCTTGTTCCCAAACGTTATAATTAGTGTATTCTAAGTCATAATTACTTTGTCGATACATACTTTTTAAAGAAATGTAAAATGTGTTTTTCTTAGAGTAATCTTTTTTCTCAAGATATATCTTGTTAAGATTCAAGCCATCTAGGTAACGGCTATGAAGTGTTACTAATGAGTTTTTACTCCATTTGTCAAGTCCAGTTGAGTAGTTAAATCGATATGATATGGGGTTATATTCTTTAGATATTGCTTCGTTGATATCTCCTTGTAATAAGCCAGTGTTGAACCACAAGGTAGAATTTATTTTATGGTGGTAATTTAAATAACTACCATTAAAATGCCATCCTAATTTTACACCGTCAAAATCATTCCACCAGATGTCTGGTCGATTGTTTAGGTTATAAGTGGTCCAATTTGGCAAGTTCCAAATTTTAGAATCGAAACTGACATCTACTGGCATTTGACTAATATTATCTAGCATGTATTTATCAGCTAATCGTTTGCTTGGGTCTATTTCAACATAATCTATTCCTGATGGAATATTTACTGTAGCTGTGTATTGTGGGTATAGTTTTCCCCATGCATGCCATTTGTTAAGAATTTGAGCCTCTGTTTTTTTAACAAACCAATTGTTTGGTATATGAAACTTATGCTCTTTACCATTGTTAGCTATTACACTAAAATCTATTGGCATTTGCATTTCTCCCTTTCTTTCAAAAGTTATTTGGTATTCATTGTCATTTACTTCTTTGATATTTTTAATGCTGTAATCAATAGTCTTACTTGTTTCGAGCCACTGGTCAAAAAACCAATTCAAATCAACTTCTGTATGTTCTATGATAGCTGTTCTGAAATCATCAAAATAGGGGTGTGCCATTTTCCACTTTTCAAAGTAATGTTTCATAGCATCTAAGAAAAGGTCTTCACCCAAAACATATTCTAAATTGAATAGCATGGCAGCAGTTTTGTAGTAAACATGTCGATAACCACCTCCATGTCCAATAGCACTATTAAACTCATGTGAGTGAGTATTTAGGGCAGGGTCATTATATTTGGTAGCATCCCTTATGTATGAATAATACACTCTTGAGTCAATTGCTTTAACTCGTTTAGTAAAACGCTTAGCATATTTTGAATTTGGTTCTTCTCTGACCAAATAATCTCCATCGATTTTTTTCAAAGCCCAAGCAGTTAAAAATTGCGTAAATCCTTCATCTAGTGCTGCTCTGTATGTTTCGTTGGAGCCAACCATTGCATAAAACCATTGGTGACCGATTTCATGTGCTAATAACCCTCTGTATTTCGGGTCGCTGCCCCCATCTAGTGTAATCATTGGATATTCCATACCATCACGGGCGTCTGCAACAATAATTTTGTTGTATTGATACATGCCTATATCTTCTGAAAATATTTGAATGACTTTGGCAGCAAAGTCGGCTGCATTTTGCCATTTAGAAGCGTGAGGTTCTTGAACTAGAGAAATGGCTCGAATGCCATTCCACTCTACTTCACCAATTCTGTAAGTTGGATCGGCAGTAAAAGCAAAGTCGTGAACATTTTCAGCATGATAAATCCATGTTTTTCTGGAAAGACTATCATAAGGAATTATGATACTAGGGCTAGAGTTCCAAGGTTTATCAGCAAAATTTTTAATGTCTAACTTTTTTCTTAAACTTTCTGGCATGACTTCTTCTTTGTTTTGTAAAGCCCCAGTTGCTTCTACTACATAATTAGATGCAAAAGTTAATTCGACATCAAATGTTCCAAAATCGCCATAAAATTCTTTTCCTACATGTTGATCAGTTGTCCATCCGAACTTCTTGTCATAAACAGCTATTCTAGGATACCAAAGAACTCCATCGTAATGCTTGTTTCCGAAAGCATTGAAAGTTTTCATTCTTCTTCTAAGCGAGCCTGTATCAAAATAAGTGTTGAAATCCATTTCAATAGTAATACTTTCTCCACTTCTTAGTGGTTGATTCAATTCTATTCTTAATATGGTATTGTCAAGCAATGTGTCCACTGTTTCATTGTTAACTTTAATAGAGTTAATGACAGTTCCTAAACCTTCTTTTTCATACCTTCCATACTCTATATTTTGGTTATTTTGTTTGTGTAATTCAGAACAATATGAATTTGGAGTAAAGGCATTTTGATACAAATGAAAGTATAATTCATTTAGATCATTTGGTGAATTGTTCCAGTATGTAAGTTTTTGACTGGCTTCAATAATGTCTTTTGTTTCATCTATATTGGCTTTTATAATATAATGTATGTCTTGTTGCCAATAGCCTGCTGGAGCCTTATTTTTCCAATAATTTGGATTATCGGCTTGACGATAGGTATTTGGAGTTGAAAACGGGTCGTGTTTGCTTTGGGAATAGGAGATAAATGAAAATGCTAAAAGAATAAAAAAGAGATATGCTTTCATAAATTGATTTTAATTATGTTAGCAAAGATAAATAATTCTAGAAGCTCATGTGTAGTTTCAGGTTGATAAGTCTTGAGGTAAGTCTGTTTGGAACGCCAAACTGAAAACCATTGGTATCTTTAATCCATAAAAACGAAATAGTATTATCAATATCTAGTAGGTTAAAGACCTCTAAACTCAACCAAGTTTCTTTGGTAAACTTAAATGGATTAAACTGTCTTGTTTTTTGACCTTCTTTCTTTATAATGGCCGAAAAACCAATATCTACTCGCTTATAATCTGGTAGATTAAAATCATATTGTCCCTTATAGCTATTGGGAGCCGTAAGAGGTAGCTTTGAACCATAAACTAGGTTTAAATGCATTTTAAAATTGGGATTTTTAGGTAAGTAATCCTGAAAAAAAAGATTGAAATTAACTAGTTGATCAGTTGGTCTTTCATAATAACCAGGTTCAATGATGTTTCCATTTTCATCTAGATATGAATCATTTAATATATCGGCTTTAGTTTCTAAAATTGATAAACTTGCCCATGATTCAATATTTTTCACAAACTCACCATTTAATCTAAGATCTATCCCTCTGGCATAACCTACAGCATCATTATTAGCATAGTATCGTATTCTAATATTTTCAACTTCGTATGGTATAAGATTAGTAATGTCTTTATAATATACTTCAGAAACTAATTTAAATGGTCGTTGCCAAATTTTAAAATTATAATCACTGCCCAAAACAAAGTGTATAGACTTTTGTGATTTAATGTTTCTATTAATATTACCATCAAAATCGCGTAATTCTCTATAAAAGGGAGATTGATAATAATAGCCTGTTGAGAATCTAAAAACTATATCCCTATCCCACAAGGGCTGATAGGATAGCGAAGCACGAGGACTAAATAGATATTCTTCATTTAGATCCCAGTAAGATGCTCTTATTCCAGAAGTTAAATCAAAACGACCAAGTTGTTGAGAGAGTTGCATGTAAGCTTGGTGTCTAAATGAATTTAATGATATAGAAGTTCTTAATGATTCATCTAAGTAAAAAGGTCTGCTATTTTGAATACCAACTCCGACTGAATCGGCAGGGTGGGGAAGTGAGTAATCAGCAGAATCAATCAATGTCCATTCATTTATTTCATCATCTATTTGTTCACTTTGAGATTTTAAACCCCAACGAAATTCAAAATCATCAATTAAATAGACTCCTTTGTGTTCAGCATTATAGACAGTAGCTTTTAAATAATTCCTAGCATGATCTAGATGAGAACCCACACCAATATTAAAGGTTGCTTCTCCAAAATTATCTGATCCTAAGTCGTTATCAACCTCTGATAACCAATATTGTCCCAAAATATCGAAGGTTTCACTTTCAAAGGTTTGGAAAGCAGAAAAGGTAAAACTCAAGTTCATATTATTTATTGGACGATATAGAAAGTTAGATGCTCCAAAAAATGTTTCATAACTGTCTATTTCCTGACCTTCAAAATATACTCTTAACTCTAATGGTACACTTATAGTACCAAAGCGAGTTGTTTTGTTTGCTGGTATATGTTGATATTTATTTCTTGAATAGTTGAATAAAGTACTTATTGACCATTTATCGTTTATTTTATGATTAATAAATGATTGAATATCGGTGAAGTTTGGATTATACTCTCCCTGCGTTTCTAAACTATTCAATAAATACTGGTTCGACTTATGCCTGACTCCGACTAAATAGGATAGTTTTTTTGTCCTATTAGTTCCTTCTAAATGAAAATTCGCACCTAGCATGGAAAATGTAGTCGATACAGCAAAAGAGGTTGGGATTTTATATTCTATATCTAAAACAGAAGACATTTTATCGCCATATTGTGCAGAAAAACCACCAGCTGAAAATTGTATAGAAGAAACTAAATCTGAATTTACAAATGATAATCCCTCTTGTTGTCCTGACCTTATCAAGAACGGTCGATACACTTCAATACCATTTACATACACTAAGTTTTCATCAAAATTTCCTCCACGAACAGAATATTGTGAACTCAATTCACTTGATGAACTTACTCCAGGAAGTGTTTTAATTAAACTTTCAACTCCTCCACTTGTTGAGGGCAAGCTATTTACGTCTTTAGCATTAACTTTTTCAAAGGTATTTGTTCTTGTTTTTTGATCTTCAACATCGATATTATCTATCGAAACCCCAACATTATTTAGCGTTATGTTCAATATATAATCCTGTCCCATCTTTAACATGGGGATTTTCAACACTTTAGTTTTATAGCCGATAAAAGAAAAGGAGAGTTTTTGCTGTTGATTTGCTGAAACTTTCAGGTTAAATCTTCCATCTGAATCAGAAATAGCACCTTTGTTTTTTTCTAATAAAGAAACATTTACACCTTCCAATACCTCTCCTGTTTCAGCAGTGATTAACCCACTGACTTGTTGAGTATATGCACTTAGGCTAAAGGCAATAAATAGCAGTATTAAAATATGATTTTTCTTCAAGCAGCAAATGTATTAATTATCAACTAACAAAACACCTTTAAATTATTTCTAAAACTATAATTTTGTCATGTTATATAACTTTACAAAAGATAATATATTATTCATGAAAAAGATTTTGATTTTATGTACTGGAAATTCATGTCGTTCACAAATGGTTGAAGTGTGTTTAAAATCTATATTAGGCACTAATTTTTTTGAGATTTATAGTGCAGGTTTAGAGGCTCATGGAATAAATCCGTACATGAAGCGGGCTATGGAAAATGTAGGATATTCATTGCAAGGACACACATCTAACACTATGGATGAATACAAAGACATACATTTTCATTATGTATTAACGGTTTGTAATCATGCAAATGATACTTGCCCATATTTTAAAAATGCAAATCAACGGATACATCATTCATTTGATGACCCTGCAGACGCAATAGGAACTGACGCTGAAAAGATGGTAGTTTATGAAAGAGTACGAGATGAAATTATTGAGTATTGTCAAGGCTTAGCTTTAACATTATCATATAACTAACGGTAAAAAACTGCCTTATATTCTGAAATATTACCAAGTTGATCTTCAACAATGAGTCTAAAATTATTTTTTCCTTTTTTTAAGCTCTTATCAAAAAAGTGAGTTAATCGGTTACTTTTTGGCTCGTACTCCATTAATATCCATTCGTCATTAATATATCCATTAAATGATTTAATACCACTTTCATTATCTCTTATGGTCATTTTTAAAGTTGAACTATTCATAGTCTTGGATGGGTAGATGTTTAAACCTTTAATAATTGGAGCTATGGTATCAACAGATACAGAATATTGACCAAAATATTTGGTTTTTGTAGTTATATATCCCTTGTCATAAGTGCCACCAATGTAATTTGATTTTCCTTTTTCATTTATTTTACAGATAAATGCTTTTTTAGCTAATTTTTCAGAGACTGTAGATTTTAATTTTAATAAATATGCAAAGTGTAAAGGGGTACTCTCATAATGAATGGTATGAATAGGAGCGTGATAAATTGAATTTGTATCCATATTTATGTTATAGACAAAATATAAAGTGTCATATAATGAATTTACAGGAATATTTATTGAAAGAAATTCATTTTCATAACTATTCTCAATCTGAAATGGAAATACTTCAGTATAGATTTCTTGTTGACTATTTCTTGTTACAGACGCAGTATCTTCAATAATGTTTAAATTGAGATAGGATGAGTTTCCATATACGTCATCAACAAAAAATTCAATTATTTGGTTTTTGTCAATTTTGATAATACCCTCATTTTTGACGTAATTATATATACTAAGTCTATTGTTAGGTAAAGTATAGCATCGATGAAACTTTTTATTATTTTCTATTTTTTCGAAATAATCTAAATGACAATTAATGTACCGCGTCTCTTTAAACGCAAACTCTTCAATCTCGTGAGAGTAAACCAGTGTAGAGTCAACAAATAAATCAATTGAGTAAACCCCATTTTTGTTATTTGCACCATTCAACACATCATAAGTTTGTATAGATAGTGCATAAGGTCCAGTAACTTTAATTGGCTCTTCAATAAAGTAGTTGCCATGAATACCATCAACTTTTAGTGTTAATTCCCTATTCTCTCCATTTATGAAGGTATATTTTGATTTAGGATAGATTTTAATTTCTTTGATGATAGGAGGGATATTATCAATTATATCAAAATCAAATTGTAAAGCGTTTACTGGATTTTGGTTGTAGCTATGTCTTATTTCGAAATGAAGGTGAGGAGCAAAAGAGCTGCCCGTGTTTCCTGAAAATCCGATGATATCACCTTTCTTTACAAGAAACTGATTTTGATCCGGGAAAAGTTCAATGTCATAACTTTGTTTGATATATTGTTGTTGAAAAACGTAGTCTTGTATAGCACCATGATATTTCATTAGGTGTGCATAAACTGAAGTATACCCATTATTGTGTGTAATGTAGATTGCTTTTCCGTAGCCCCATGGTGAGATTTTAATTCTAGAAATATAACCATCTTCAATGGCATAAATTTTCAAACCTGATTTGCCTTGAGTTTTAAAATCAAGTCCAGCATGAAAATGATTAGTTCGTAACTCACCAAAAGTTCCAGAAAGTAATAATGGAATATCTAATGGAGATCGAAAATTAGGCTCCTGATTTTGTTGAGAAAACAGATGATTATTGTAAAGTAGAATAAAAATTAATAAAATTGTACGTGTCATAAATTTCAATAGCAATTACAACATTTTGTGCAAAAGTAACACTAAAAAAATAACGTATTGCTTTGTAATTATGTTATTCAATGTTAAATTTGCTATATCAATTCTTTTTGATGAATTTTCATAATAATGAGAGCAACTATTGAAAGATTACATAATAAAATTACTCAACTAGCTGCTAAGTACAATGAAACCAAAGAACAATATACATTGTCACTTTCACACATTGAACAACTCAAAGAACAATTAAATATTCAATCTGAAAATCTTCGTCACTTGGAGGAGAAAAATAAAATCTTAAAGCTTTCGACTTCTATTCAAGGAGAAAAAGAAGACAATAAAGCGGCAAGAAAAAAAATAAATGAGTTAGTGCGGGAGATTGATAAGTGTATTGCATTGCTAAATAAGTAATTGTTACTCATGCAAGAGTTAAAAATAAAAGTTTCAGTAGCTAATCGGCTTTACCCTCTTACTATCAAAAGAGAAGATGAAGAGGGAGTAAGAAGAGCAGTGAAGACCATAGAGGATAGATTAAAACTTTATGAATCTAAATTTGAAGCTAGAGATATGCAAGATTTGCTAAGCATGTGTTTGCTAGAAATGGCAGTTAAAGTACTTAACGATGAGCAAAAATCTAAAAAAGAGGATAGCTTGGAACAACAATTATTAGCAATGGAATCAATTATCGATACCCATTTATAGAAAACGTTCTTTTACAATTTACCCGCATCAATCCAGTTTTTAAACTCAACACATTACAATCTGGGGAATGACTTATGCTTTCAAAAACCGGCCTCAACCTTTAAGGTTTCTATTTATAGAACAGTGGACTTTTGCGATTGTGTAGCTACCCTAATCATTTTTTATTAGGAGTTTAATAACTCAATGATTGGTGCGGGTTTTTTAATTTTAAAAACAATTAAATCAATGAATGATTCCATATTAATATTAATGACACTTGTTGGGATAATTTTAGGTGGCGGTGTTGCTTATTTGATTTTTAATTCAAGTTTGAATAAAAAGTCAAATGTTGTCTTGTCAGAAGCTACCAAAAAAGCCGAACAAATCAAAAAAGATAAAATTTTACAAGCCAAAGAAAAATTTATCGAACTAAAATCGGAACATGAAAAAGTTATCAATCAGCGTAATCAAAAATTATCTCATGCTGAATCACGTATAAAAGAGAAAGAAAGTAAACTTTCTCACAAACTAAATCATGTAAATAATAAAGAAAAACAATTAGATAATGTCAAAAAAACTATCGAAAGGCAGTTGTCAGTATTGAAAGATAAAGAAGAAAAGTCTGATAAGTTACTCAAAAAACAAATCGAGGCATTGGAAACTATTTCAGGATTGTCTGCAAATGATGCTAAGTCAGAATTAATCAAAGCACTAGAAGATGAGGCTAGAACACAATCAATGGCTCAAATTCAAGAAATTATTGAAGAGGCTAAACTGACTGCCAATAAAGATGCTAAGAAAATCATTATTCAAACTATACAGCGTACAGCAACAGAACAAGCTATTGAAAATGCGGTTTCAGTCTTTAATATTGATAGTGATGATGTAAAAGGTAGAATAATTGGACGTGAAGGAAGAAATATACGTTCAATAGAAGCTGCAACTGGTGTAGAAATTATAGTTGACGACACTCCAGACGCTATTCTTTTATCATGTTTTGATCCAGTCAGAAGAGAAATAGCAAGACTTTCCTTACATAAATTGGTCACTGACGGACGGATTCATCCGGCTAGAATTGAGGAAGTTGTTAAAAAGACCAGCAAACAAATTGAAGATGAAATAATAGATATTGGCAAACGTACAACTATTGATTTGGGGATTCATGGTTTACATCCTGAGTTAATACGTATGGTAGGTCGTATGAAATACCGTTCATCATATGGTCAAAATTTATTACAACACTCTAGAGAAGTGGCCAATATGTGTGCTACAATGGCCTCAGAGCTTGGGTTAAACGTAAAAGCAGCCAAGCGTGCAGGTCTTCTCCATGATATAGGTAAGGTGCCAGATGATGAGCCTGAATTACCACATGCCATTTTAGGTATGAAACTAGCTCAAAAATATGGAGAGAAAGAACATGTTTGTAACGCTATTGGTGCTCACCATGATGAAATTGAAATGATATCAATGATATCTCCAATAGTTCAAGTTTGCGATGCAATCTCTGGTGCTCGACCTGGTGCAAGAAGAGAAATAGTTGAATCTTATATAAAAAGAATAAAAGAACTAGAAAATACCGCATTAGAATACCCTGGAGTAATTAAATCTTATGCTATTCAAGCTGGTAGAGAATTGAGAGTAATTGTTGAAAGTGAAAAAATTTCAGATTCAGAGGCAGAAAAATTATCATTTGAAATCTCACAAAAAATAGAAACTGAAATGACATATCCAGGTCAGGTAAAAGTAACCGTTATAAGAGAGACTAGAGCGGTTAACTTTGCTAAGTAATTAAGATTAATACATAGTATCCAATACTATTTTAATCATATTATCAATTGATGATTTATAATCTTTTGATGTTCTATTAGTCGCTCTGTTGGCCAGTATTGTACAAATAGTCAAACACTTATGTCCCATTATCTTACCTAGGCCATAAAGAGCCGAAGTTTCCATCTCAAAATTTGTAATTTGAATTCCTTTATGTTCAAAACTTTGAAGTTGATGATGTAAATCACTAATGGCAAATGGTTGTCTAATCATTCTAGCTTGAGGGGCATAAAATCCAGGAGCTGTTACTGTAATGCCTTGTTTTAATTCTTTGAATGAATCAAGAAGAATAGGATCACTAGCATAAATATATGGTTTTGAAAGCTGACTGGGCCAATTGAGGTGTTTATCAACAGCATTTTGAAAATCAATATCAAAAGAATTATTTTTATAAAAATGCATTAGATTATCAATTCCTAAACCATGTGACGATACAACTAATGAGTCAATTGCAATATCTTTTTGGATTGTTCCCGAAGTACCTAACCTAATTAAGGTTAAGGATGATTTTTCATTAGATTCAACTGGATTAACCAATGCATCTAATTCATTCAAAACAATGTCAATATTATCAGTTCCTATGCCTGTAGAGAGTACACTCACCCTTTCATTTCCTAAACGTCCTGTATGGGTTGTAAATTCTCTATTAGATATTTTATATTCAATACTGTCAAAGCGTTTAGAAATTTCACTAACTCTTCCTTGATCACCGACTAAAAACACCGTTTTAGCAATATGTTCAGGTAATAAATTTAAATGATAAACTGCTTTTGTGTGATTTGAGATATTAGCCATTGTTTTTATTCTTACATTTGCATAGGCAAAGCTATTTAAAATTATGAGTTCTACTAATGAAAAAATTTTAGTTCCTATAGGGTTTACTGACCAGTCAATATTAGCACTGCAACAAGCAGTTATCATTGCTGATCAAACAAATGCCGATTTGATACTGTTTTCTGTTGTTGAAATACCTTCATCATTCAAAAAATTGTTTTCTGATTTTGAGGATAGACAAAAAGAGTTTAAACAAAAGGCAAAACAAAACCTACAGGAGCTAGCTAATCAACATTGCCAAGCTATCAAATCTGTTGAATGCATGGTAGTAGTTGGTAAAATTTATGAGAAAATAGTCGAAACTTCTGAGATGTTAGGAGTGAGTCTTATCGTAATGGGCACAGATGGTTCTCCAAAAGAATTAACAAAAAAGTTTATCGGTTCAAATGCATACAATGTTGTCAGATTCGCAAGCTGTCCAGTAATAACTGTTAAAGGAAAGAAGATTAAATCACAATTTAACACCATTGCATTACCATTAGACCTACACAAAGAAACTAAAGAAAAGGTAAGTTACGCACTAAAGTTTGCTCGACTTTTCAACTCTTCAATCAGAGTATTTTCAGTGACTCAAAAAAATAGTGATTCGTCTGTAAAAAATAAATTAATAAGAGATTTACAACAAGCTAACAATTTTATCAATTCAAAAGGAGTAGAGTGTTCAACTGAGTTTGTTGAAGTAGATTCATCCAGTAGTTTTTCATCATCTATTATCGATTACACTAATAAAATTGAAGCTGACTTTTTGATGATTATGACTAAAGAAGAATCTAATTTAGAAGCCAACTTTTTGGGTTCTAACGCTAGAAAAGTTATCAATAAATCAGAAATACCTGTAGTCTGCATACAGCCTTCGCCTAAAAAAGATTTAACCACTTATTTGGTTTAATTTTTGTTTATAATCTTTTTTTAAAACCTTTCGAAAACAATGGTTCATTTGTTAGTTTTGTCGCTTATCTAGCAATATGAAGTTATTCTCAATCATCTTTGTTTTATTGTCGTTTTTATTTTTTTCAGAACGAGATCATAGTAACACAGGTTCTGAAAAAAATCTCCCACCATTTTATAATACCAATAGTTTTTGGGTTGATAGTGTTTTGAATAGTTTTTCTCTTGAACAAAAAATTGGCCAATTATTTATGGTAGCTGCCTATTCGAACAAATCAGACACCCATGTTAAAGAAATAGAATCTTTAATTAAAAATCATCAAATAGGTGGTTTAATGTTTATGCAGGGTGGACCAGTTCGACAACTGCGATTAACCAATAGGTATCAATCAATTAGCAAGGTACCTTTAATGATAGCACAAGATGCAGAATGGGGGTTATCCATGAGAATTGATAGTACATTCAGGTTTCCTTGGCAAATGACATTAGGTGCCATTCAAAATGATAGTTTAGTTCATGAAATGGGCTTAGAGATTGCACGTCAATGTCAACGTTTAGGAGTACATATCAATTTTGCTCCAGTTGTTGATGTAAATTCAAATCCAAAAAATCCTATTATCAATAATCGTTCATTTGGGGAAAACCCTTTGAGAGTCTCTCAGCATTCATTAGCCTATATGAAAGGTTTACAAGAAGGTAATGTTTTAGCCTGTGCTAAACATTTTCCAGGTCATGGCGATACTGATTCTGATTCACACAAAACCTTACCCACATTAAACCATAGCTTTGAACGACTTGATAGTATCGATTTAGTACCATTCAACTCTTTAATTCAAAATGGACTTGGAAGCATAATGGTTGCACATCTAAATATTCCATCATTGGATAATACGACTGCTTTAGCTTCTACATTATCAGAAAAGATTGTAAATGGACTTTTAAAAGACTCTCTTGACTTCAAAGGGTTAGTTTTCACTGATGCATTGAATATGAAAGGAGTCAGTCAATATTATGAGCCTGGTGTTGTTGATTTAAAAGCATTATTAGCTGGAAATGACGTCTTATTGTTTGCTGAAGATGTAACTAAAGCTATTCAAGAAATACTGAAAGCCGTAAAAAATAATTTGATAAGCGTTTCAGAAATTGATAAAAGGTGTCGAAAAATATTAATGGCAAAACACTGGTTTGGATTACATAATTTTACACCAATTTCTGAAAACAAATTAGTAGAGGATTTAAATACACCACAGGCCAAATTTTTAGCAAATAAATTATTTGAAAAGTCTCTTACTGTTTTACAAAATGATAGAAAGTTATTTCCACTTCGTTCCCTTGACACTCTCAAAATTGCTGCAGTATGTATTGGTGAAAATTCCGAGACGTATGAACGAACATTGTCAAATTATGCTAAAATTGATTTTTATCATTTAGATGAACAACATACTGACCAAGAACGCAAGTCAATGTTAGATAAACTAGTTGATTATAATTTAGTTTTAGCGAGTGTGCATAAATCGAATGATCATGCATGGAAATCATATAGAATTAGTCAGGATACAGATTTATTTTTACAGACTTTAGCTTTACAGTCTAAGCTGATATTGAGTGTTTTTGCTAACCCATACTCCATAAGTGATTTACTTATGACTTACTCATTTGATGGTTTAATTATGGCCTATCAAAATGCTGACGCTAGTCAATCTGCAGTTGCCCAACTTATCTTTGGTGGGCTTGGAGCTAATGCTACATTACCTGTTTCTAACGCTCATTTTTCTGAGGGTTTTGGTCTTCAAACCACAACTTCTAGAATTAAATACGATTTACCTGAGGCATTAGGAATTCATTCAAGTCAACTTTTATTAATTGATAGTATCGCTGAGGATGCTATTTTAAAGGAAGCAACTCCAGGTTGTCAAATAATGGCAATTAAAAATGGTGTAGTTTTCTACAATAAAAGTTTTGGCTTTCATACTTACAAAAAGGAAAGAAAAGTACTGAACTCTGATTTATATGATTTAGCTTCTCTAACCAAAATTATTTCAACAGTACCATCCTTGATGATGATGGTTGATAATAATCAAATAGATTTAAGTAAAAGACTGTCAGAATATTTAGAGTTAGCAGATACGTGTAATAAAAGAGAATTAACCCTCAAAGAAATTCTTGCTCATCAGTCTGGCTTAGCTGCTTGGATTCCATTTTACAAACAAACTCTTCAGGAAGATGCTTCTCTCAGAGATAGTTTATACCATACGTCTTACAGCGATACATTTACTATTAAAGTTGCTGAAAATATCTACCTACATAAGGAGTACTCTGACACTATTATTCAGCAAATATTAGATTCAGAGCTTAATGAAAAAAAATATAAATACAGTGATTTAGGCTATTATTTATTCAAAGATATAATTGAGAAGAAATATAATTATCCCCTTGAACGCCTAGTTGACGATGCCTTTTACAAGCCATTAGGGTTAACAACAATGGGGTATTTACCCTTGGAGCATTTTGATACTACACGAATTGTTCCAACTGAGTTTGACTATTATTATAGAAGTCAACTGTTACAAGGAAATGTACATGATATGGGTGCTGCAATGCTAGGTGGTATAGGAGGTCATGCTGGATTATTTTCTAATGCCAACGACCTGGCTATATTCATGCAGATGTTATTACAAAAAGGCCAATATGGCGGAAAGAAATATTTCAAAACACAAACTGTAGATAGTTTCACAGAATGTCAATTCTGTGATGATGACAACAGAAGGGGAGCTGGCTTTGATAAAGCAGCACTTGAGGGTCAAGAGGGAGGACCTGCCTGTGATTGTAATCCCTCACCATTAGCTTTTGGTCATTCAGGCTTTACTGGCACATTAGTTTGGGCAGATCCACAAGAAGATTTTATTTATGTTTTTCTATCAAACAGAATACACCCCACCTCTGATAACCAGAAGCTTCTAAAAATGGATGTAAGAACAAAAATTATGAACGAATTTTACTCAGCAATTAGAAGTATAAACTAAATGTCAAAATCATTAAAAATAGGTGTGGTATGTTATCCTACTTTTGGAGGAAGTGGGATAGTGGCTACAGAATTAGGAAAGGCATTTGCTGACAAAGGACATCAGGTACATTTTATTACATATAGTAAACCAGTAAGGATGGATTTGTTTACTGAAAATATGTTTTTTCATGAAGTATCGGTTTTAGATTATCCATTGTTTGAATATGCACCTTATGAATTATTACTTTCCAGTAAAATTGTAGACGTAGCTATTTCTGAGCAACTCGATCTGATGCATGTTCATTATGCAATTCCTCATGCTTCTGCTGCATATTCAGCTAAACAAATACTAAAAACAAAAGCTATTAAATTGCCTTATATCACAACTTTACATGGTACTGATATCACATTATTGGGGAAAGATAAATCGTATAAGCCAGTTATAGAATTTGCTATAAATCAATCAGATGCTGTTACGGCAGTTTCACATAGTTTAAAGCAGGATACGTTTTCATTTTTTAATATCGACAATGATATACAGGTTATTCCTAATTTTATAGATTTTAATTTATATAATAATAATTCCACTGATAGCTTAGATAGATCGGATTTTGCAAAAAGTGATGAGAAGATAATTTGTCATATTTCAAATTTTAGAAAGTTAAAAAGAGTAGATGATGTCATCAGAATTTTTAAGGGTATTCAAGATAAAATTTCTTCAAAATTAGTCTTAGTAGGACAAGGTCCAGAGGAAGATAAAGTGACAGCCTTGGTAAATGATTTAGGACTTAATGATAGGGTCTTACATTTGGGTAATTTTAATAGAATAGATCAAATTACAGCCATTTCTGATTTATTTTTACTTCCTTCAGAAACGGAAAGTTTTGGTCTAGCCGCTTTAGAAGCCATGGCATCAGCTGTTCCTGTAATTTCATCTAATGTTGGTGGATTGTCGGAAGTTAATATTAAGGCTAAAACAGGATTTTTAAGACCAGTTGGAGACATCGATGGTATGGTTAAAGATTCATTGTATATACTTCAAAATGATTCAACATTAAACTCGTTTAAAGAAAATGCTCTAAAGCATGCAAAGACTTATAGTCTAAATGATATTTTACCACTTTATGAACGCCTGTATCGTTCAATAATTTAAGTTTAGTTAGTCTTTTTTATGATTTTAGTGGCTATCCAAGCCATAGGGAAATAGGCCAGGCTAAGGTCTAATACTATAAACCAGATTGGTCCACCAATCATCATATTGACCATCACACCGCCAATAAAAAACAAAAGACCGATAAGAAAACTAAATTTTACTTTATGAGTTTTGGCAATAGTACCAGCCACTATTGCACCTAAAAGTGTTCCAAGACTATGAGCCAAAAATGGAAAAATGAAGAATTGAATATCTAAATTTGGTAGCACAGCTTTTAGAGCTTCTAAATTATTAGGGTCAATCCCATTTATTGGATATATAATATGACCAGCCTGCACTAGTCCCATATTCAGTACGCTACCTGATAACCATCCAAAAATAACGGCCAAACTATTTCTTAGATATACATTCATAATTAACTTCCTACACGTTTACAATTATAACCTTTATTTTTAAGTAAGTTCATAATCTTATCCCTGTGATTTCCTTGTATTATTATCTCACCATTTTTAGTACTACCTCCAACACCGCAGGCTGATTTTAAAATTTTTCCTAAATCTTTTAAATCACTTTCAGAACCCACAAACTTTTTGATTATGGTGGCGATTTTTCCTGCTCTATTTTTTTTATCTAGCCATACTTCAAGATGTTGTTCTGAAACAGCAAGTGTTTCTTCTTCACTTTCGTAAGAGTATTCAAAGTTTGTATTGGTAGAATACATTACGCCAATTCTATTTTTCTTTTTAGCCATTGGGTACAAATAATTTTAAGGAGTTTTTATGAGTATCTATAGTTATATCTTTACCTAAATCGACACTTTCGCCATCTAGGTGGCTTATTCCATTTTTACATTTTATTTTTATAGATTTTGATCTTAATACTGTCATGTATTTAGAATGATGTATACTTCTATTAAAAAGACGATACAACAGTAATGGTACTTTCCACCTACTAAAGTCGCTTAGAATACAAATGTCAACAAGACCATCATTAATTTTACTCTCTGGAGAAATGATTGCATTATTTCCAAATTGTGTAGCATTAGCCCAACTAATAATGAGAGCATTATGATGTTCAATTTTACCATCATATTCAATTATATAATCCTGTGCACTATAAAAAATACATTCTCTCAATACCAATTTTATATAACTACTAAATCCTCTAATAGTTTGCCTTGCAAACAGAGAAGCAATGTGAGCATCAAAGCCAATACCAGAGACATTGAAGAATGGATTACCGTTAGCGGTACAACTATCAACCTGTTTAAATGAACAGTGATTAAGTTGTGCTATGGCTTGGGGTAATTCAGAAGACATTTTAAAATGTAATGCAAAACCATTTCCTGATCCACAGGGTAGTATGGCTAGAGCCGTTGAACTACCCAAAACACCCATTGCACATTCTCGCATAGTACCGTCACCACCAACAGCAACAACAATATCAACACCATCTTTTACTGCAGACTTTGCTAACTTCATTGCATGCATAGGATATTCAGTAAAGACCGAATCTACACTAAATATTCCCTTATCGATATATTTATCAATGAGATCTACCACATTATTGTGATTTCCTTTGCCAGAAATAGGGTTTATGATGAATTTAATTTTCATCTATTTGCATTTGGTTGTCAATCATATTACTATTAAATGTTTGTTTGATAAATTTTAATAGCAAGATTGCACTGTCTTGATTAGCTAATTTATGTTTAAAATCTTTATCTGCAAATGAATAATAATTTTCTTCACTATTGCGTAAATAGCAATTATCCGTTATTAGTAAATGATTTTCTTTAAGAAATGAAATAGCCCATGATTCATTTTTGAATATTGATTTGCCCATACTGTAAAATGGCTGATCATAATTTAAATAATCCAGTACAGTAGGCATGATATCAATATGTTGACTAATAGTTGATGAACTTCCTTTAAGACTTTGATCACTCTTCCAAAATAAAAGTGGAATAGCGTATCTATCAACTGGGTTTTTATAGCTTTTTTCGTACACAAGTGGTGAGGTATGGTCAGCGGTAATTACGAATAATGTATTGTCGAACCATGTAGTATTTTTAATCGAATTGAAAAATTGTTTTAAAGAAAAGTCAGTATAACCAATGCTTTCATGAATTTGAAGTTTACCCTTGGGGAATTGCGATTGATATTTTTTTGGCAGTTGATAGGGTGGGTGAGATGTTAGAGAGAAAAAGGTGCTAAAAAAAGGTTCCTTAAATAGGTTTAGTTGGTTAGCAAAGAACTGGAAAAAAGCCCCATCATATATTCCCCAGTTGTTGTCATAATATTCGTCATTATTAAATTCTTTTCTTCCATAATAGGAATCAAAACCAGATTTTTTACAATATTCATAAAAGCCCATAGTTCCTCTTTCTCCACCATGAAAAAATGAAGCAGAGTAGTTTTCATCTTTTAATAATTGGGCTAAACTTTTAATTGAATTATTTGCATAAGGACTGCTAATAAATGGTTCGTTCATTAAAGATGGGATAGAAGCCATAATGGCTGGTAAAGCTTCAATTGACCGAACACCATTAGCATAGGCATTTTCTATTGCCAGTCCAGTTTGAAGTAAACTATCCAAAAATGGGGTATAACCGATTCCATTGTTATAATAACCCACAAATTCTTTAGAAAAGCTTTCTAAGATTATAACCACTACATTTTCTTTTTTCATGTAGTTAGCCAGATAATTATGTCTAGAACTATAAATGGTGTTATCAATTTCATTGACATAGTGTAGTCGTTTTATAGTTTGTTGATTATAAGAATGTAAAATGCTAAAGGGCGTATTAAGTACAAGGTCTGGAAAGTTATGATTCGTTAATACACCAGCGTGAATGGGTTTTATAGGTTTTAATTGAGTGCCGCCTCTCAACCCAATTACAATAAGAGCGATACTACTAACTAGTACAAGGATTGAAAAAGGTGATCGTTTGGGTGAATATGGTAGTTTTTTTAATCTTGTGATAAGATAGACTTGTAGTAAACTTAATAAAGTGATAGGCCAATAGTCAACAAAGTAATCGCTATATACATTTTTGAAGTCAGAGTAGGTAATGAGGTTAAAAAAGTCAAAAGTTAAACGTTTATCATTGAAATTATAAAAAGCGATATCAATATTATTTAATAGTATAAAAGGAATATTAATGCCGTAAAATAAAATGTTAATAAACCGCTTAAAACTCTTGCCACTGGGCCAAAAAAAATGAAAAATTAATAGGCTGAAAATTGGTAAGTTGATGTATAGTATTGCCGATAAGTCGAAGCGTAACCCTTCTAACAAACCAAAAAACAACTCTTGATACTCACTATCATTGGAATTATTTATAAAAAAACCAATTCTACTAATAGCGTACAGACTGGTTAAAAAAAGAATTCTTTTGAAAAAACAAATGATATGCTGCATGTCCAAAATTATCCACAATTGCAATTGTCGTCACTGCAGTTTGACTTCGGTTTATTTAGTGTTTTAATCAGATAAATGACTGCTAAAAGCACTAAAACAAATATGGTGATATCTTGCCAATTCATTCGTTTGTATTTAACATACAAAGTAAATGAATTATTATATTTTTACTGACACAACGAACAATAAAGTTTATGGTATTTAACCGAAAGGGAATTTCTGACGATGTGCTGTTAGATTTATACAAATCTATTTTAAAGCCACGAATGATAGAAGAGAAGATGCTCATTCTTCTTCGTCAGGGAAAAATTTCTAAGTGGTTTTCAGGCATTGGTCAAGAAGCCATTTCAGTAGGTGTTACTTCCGCTATGGATCAGGAAGAATATATTTTGCCCATGCACAGGAATTTGGGTGTATTCACCACCAAAGGTGTACCTCTTCATCGATTATTTTCTCAATTTCAGGGTAAACTCAACGGCTTTACAAAAGGTCGTGATCGTTCCTTTCATTTCGGTACTCAAGAATATAATATTGTAGGTATGATATCTCATCTTGGTCCACAGTTGGGTGTAGCCGATGGGATAGCTTTAGCCAATAAATTAAAAGATAACAAGCAAATAACTTCCGTATTTACAGGAGAAGGAGGGACTTCTGAAGGTGATTTTCATGAAGCTTTAAACGTAGCTGCAGTATGGGATTTACCAGTCATTTTTGTTGTAGAAAACAATGGCTATGGCTTATCAACTCCTATTGAAGAGCAATTTAGGTGTCAGCAAATTGCCGATAAGGGAAAAGGCTATGGTATGGAGTCATATACCATTGATGGTAATAATATTTTGGAAGTTTACCACACCATTTCACAGTTAAAAAAGGATTTAAAAAACAATCCAAAGCCAGTATTGTTAGAATGCATGACTTTCAGAATGCGTGGTCATGAAGAAGCATCAGGTACTAAGTACGTTCCTCAAGAAAAATTTGACCAATGGACTCCTAAAGACCCAGTTCTTAATTTTGAGCAGTTTTTATTGAAAGAAAATATTATTACGGATGAATATAGTTCAACTGTAAGAGAAGAAATAAAGCAGGAAATTAATGAAGCACTTGAAAAAGCATTTTCTGAAGATGAAGTTAATTCCTCAGAACATCATGAGCTTGCTGATGTTTACTTTCCCTACTCTCAAGAGGTAAAAAGGCCAGAAAGTAAAGAAATGACAAACATACGAATGGTAGATGCCATTTCAGATGGACTTAAACAGTCTATGCAACGTTACCCCAATTCCGTTATCATGGGGCAAGATATTGCTGAGTACGGAGGGGTATTTAAAATTACAGACGGCTTTGTTGAAGAATTTGGTAAAGAGCGTGTTCGAAATACACCCATCTGTGAATCAGCCATAGTGAGTGCTTCAATGGGATTGGCCATTAATGGTTATAAAGCCATAATGGAAATGCAATTTGCAGACTTTGTCAGCTCAGGTTTTAATCCTATAGTTAATTATCTGGCAAAAGTCCATTACCGTTGGGGACAAGCAGCAGATGTAGTGGTGCGTATGCCTTCAGGAGCAGGGGTAGGAGCAGGCCCATTTCATTCTCAATCCAACGAAGCTTGGTTTACACATACGCCAGGATTAAAGGTAGTTTATCCAGCTTTTCCTGCCGATGCTAAAGGCTTATTATCAGCTGCAATTGAAGACCCAAATCCAGTCTTATTTTTTGAACATAAAGCTATTTATAGAAGTGTATATCAAGACGTTCCAAACGATTATTATACTCTTGAAATAGGAAAAGCCAAGCTGTTAAGAGAAGGGACAGATGTGAGTATTATCGCGTATGGTTCTGCTGTACATTGGGCTTTAGAGGTCTTAGATAAAAACCAATCTATTTCAGCCGATGTATTGGATTTACGCACCTTGGTACCTCTAGATAAATCAGCCATATTTGATTCAGTAAAAAAGACTGGAAAAGTAATAATTTTTCATGAGGACTGTGAAACTGGTGGATATGGAGCCGATATTTCAGCACTCATTGCCGAGCATTGTTTTGAATATCTCGATGCCCCAGTTAAGCGTTGTGCTAGTTTAGATACGGCCGTTCCCTTTGCAAAACAATTAGAAGAAAACTTTTTAGCCAGCCATCGTTTTGAAGAAAAGCTTAAAGAGCTTTTTATCTATTAATATAATTTGTAAATTTACAATCCTTTAAATCCTTTTATTATGAAATATTTTATCCTTTTTAGCCTTAGTCTATTTGTGAGCGTTGCTTATGCTCAACAATCAACAGATAGTGACATTTTAAGAAGAGCAGAAGTCATGCCTATATTCCAAGAGTGTCAGGAAGAACGATTTGCCAATTCGCCATACCCCTGTACTTTGTTCCATTTGGGCAATCATTTTAAAAATGCCATAACCACAGAAAATCCAAGTGGTCAAGTTACCAAGTGTGTACTTTATTTGGTAGTAGAAGTTGACGGTTCTGTTTCTAATGTAAGCCTTACAAGAGGTGTAGTGGTTAATGCTGCGGATACTCAAACTAAAACTGCTTTAGAACAAAGTTTAAATGCTAGAATTTTAGAAGAAGCACAGCAATTAACATTCCAATCACCAGGCTATCAAAACGGCCAAAAAGCTAGAGTTGCTCTTCAATTTTCGGCAAATGTGAGCTACTAGACACTATACTTTTTTTATCACAATTTGAAAGACTGTCACTTTAGCAGTCTTTTTTTGTTTAGCTCAATAAAAAAATACAATATTGATGTTGTTGTTTACAACGACCCTTAACAAGTGATTTTTAGTTAATAATTAAAAAACACTTGAAATGAAAAAAATAGTAGCTATCACAATCGTATTAGTACAATCATTACTAAAGTGGAAATGTACGACGACCCAATGGCGTTTATTTTATAAATATTTACAGAAATGGTAAGGTATCAAAGTGGCAGATTGTCAAAATTGGCTAATACCCAGCTTTTTATTTGATGCCAAATAGTTTCTTTTCAAGAATGATTTCACTGACTCCATCAGGAACACCTTCTTGCCAGCCACTTTCTTCTTTCTTGATTTTTTTCAATATATCTCTGGAAAATATTTGTAATACATCATCATT
>JBMHBP010000026.1:0-26014 GCA_049890295.1 Flavobacteriales bacterium
AATTTCAAACTATATGAATATTAATTCTTATGATTTTGAATCAATAAAGTCCATGTTATTATCAAAAAAATCTACCGATTCTGAAAAATGGTATAAAATTTTAGGAGTCAATAAAAATGCAACAGATTCTGAAGTAAAGAAAGCCTACAGGAAGATGGCTCTAAAATACCACCCAGATAAATTGACTGGAGTTAGTGAAGACATTAAAAAACTTGCCACTCAAAAATTTCAAGCAGTAAAAGAAGCATATGAACAGATAAATAAAGAAAGAAGTTAGTGATTACTTTTTGTCCTTATGTACAGTAAAATTCTGTTAGCAAGAATAGTACATTAAACTAGTAACCGACCACATTTTTACTCCATTTTCTAGGGATTTGTGATCAAATCCCTTTTTATTAACTAGTAGTACTTATTTAACATCTTTCTTGCTTTTTGTAATTTGGGTTCAATTACAAATTTACAGTAGGGCTGTTGGCTATTATTTTTGTAGTATTCTTGATGATAATCTTCAGCTGAATAAAATGCCTCGAACTTTTGTATTTCTGTTACTATTTTGTTGTTGAAATATTCTTTATTGTATTTTTCAATTTCTTTGTTGATTAGTTCTAATTCGTTATTGTTGTGATACAGTATAATAGAACGATAGTGCCTTCCGATATCATTACCTTGCCGATTTAATGTTGTTGGATCGTGAACTAAAAAAAATATTTCTAGTATGTTTTTTAGACTTATACTATCTGGATCGTAGCTTATCTGACATACTTCAGCGTGATTCGTTTTTCCATTTACAACCTCTCTGTAAGCGGGGTTTTTAATTTTTCCACCAGAGAATCCGCTAATGACTGATTCAATACCCTTCGCATCTTCAAAAGCAGCTTCAATACACCAAAAACAACCACCTCCTAGCGTTATTTGTTTTGTCGAGTTTTGTGCCATACACCAGTTACAAATTAAAATTGTTAAAAATAAAAGTCGTTTCATTATTACTAACATAATCAAAAAATCACAAAAATTTTCTCTAAAGGAAAAAAACTATTCATATTTTAAATAAACTAATAGTAGTAGATAATTCGTCAATTTAACAGCTATTTTTTTATTTAGTCTATCACAATTTTGTTAGCTACTTCCTTTGCTTTGTCAACCAGACTAGAAGTATCTTCATTACCATAAGCTAGAGCTACTGCCATTCTTCTAAATTTATGTGCAGTGGGTTTACCAAAAATCTTAAAATCGGTATTATCGTATGTTGCTGCCTCCACTAAGCCGCTGTAAGTTGGGTTTTTACTTTCTTTTTCAGCTAAAATAACAACGGATGATCCATTTCTCAGTAACGGAATACTATGTACTGGAATACCTAAAATTGCTCGGGCATGAAGTTCAAACTCGTTCAAGTTTTGAGTGCCAGCAAGTGTCACCATTCCCGTGTCGTGAGGTCTAGGCGATAATTCCGAAAAGTAAACACCATTTTTTGATATGAAGAATTCAACTCCCCAAATTCCACTACCTCCTAATGCTTTAGTTATATCTGCAGCTATTTTTTGTGCCGATTTTAAATGAACGGCTTGCATAGTCATTGGTTGCCAACTTTCCTGATAGTCACCTCGTTCTTGTCTATGCCCTATTGGTGGACAGAAGAGAGTATTTCCATTATTTTGAGTCAGTGTCAATAATGTAATTTCATAATCGAATTCGATAAATTCTTCAATAATAACTTCTTTTAAATCGCCTCTGGACCCTGAGATAGCGTATTCCCATGCTTTTTGAATATCAGTTTCTGATTTGATAATAGATTGTCCTTTACCAGAACTAGACATAAGTGGCTTGACAACACATGGGAAACCAATATTATGTACTGCATTTATAAACTCTTCTAAGGTGGTAGCATATTTATAATTAGCCGTTTGTAATCCTAATTCAATGGCAGCAAGATCTCTAATAGCTTTTCGGTTCATCGTATAGTTAACAGCTTTAGCTGATGGGATAACAGTTATATTTTGCTGTTCATAGTCGTAAAACCGTTCTGTTCTGATACTTTCAACTTCTGGTACAATAAAATGAGGTTGATGTTTTGAAACTAATCGATCTAGTTCGTTACCATCGAGCATATTTATGACCTCAAACTCATGAGCTACCTGCATGGCGGGAGCATGTTCATAGTTGTCAACTGCTATAACATATTGACCGAGACGTTGCATAGCGATTACAAGCTCTTTTCCTAATTCTCCTGAACCCAGCAATAATATCTTTTTTCTCATGATTAAATTTTATTGTTTTGATTTATAATTGGTCTTACAAAGTAACTAATTATAGTTATTTATAGTATCTGAAATTTAATCGTGGTTATAAAAAAAGTAGTTTTTTATAAATTACTAATAGTATGGGTGATGTAATCTATTTTTGTTCATCTTACATTTTGGAGGTCCAAGTCGAAATTTACTAAGCTTTATGTTATGTTTAAATGCCGCTTCATCTAGTCGTGTTTACTGAAAAAAGCTCAAGAAACAATTTCGGAATCTGCTAGAAGGTAATTACCGTTAATTCAGAAAATTTAGAATTAGTTGATTCACACTTTTTGTTCTCAAAATCCTAAAATGACCCGTTCCTTCAATTTCTTTAATACTACATGCAGGCCAGTGGTTATTGACGTTAATAGATTGTTCTATTGAGATAACTTGGTCATTTTTATCATGAATAATTAATGCTTTGTTGACGTTTACCTCTTTTACAAATTCACTTACATTAGCGTCATTTACATTAAATTTAATCTCTTTTTCTATATTTTTTATGAGTATGGATTTGACTTTGTTAGTGATTCCTACACTTTGGACTATATCATCAATTCTTTCACTAAATTTATCTGGAGTTGTCAATAGTACATATTTCTCGATATTAATATCTTTATTTCTACTAAGGGCATAAGTTGTGGCGACACCTCCAAAAGAATGACTAATTAGCTTTTTTGGGTCGTGTTCTCTTATCATTTTTAAAACAACATCACTAAAATCGAAAAGATTAGTTTTGCCAGTGCTACTGAATCCATGCGAGGGACCATCAAATGCAATGACGTAATAATTATGATTTAGTAACTCTTCTATGATATCTGTGAAATTTCCAGCTTGGCCTTCCCAGCCATGAATAAGTAAAATTTTTTCGTTGGCAATATTACCCCATTTGTATGTCTGAATATCAAAGTGTCGAAACTTAATCGTTTCTTTAAGGGCTTTGTTTAGCATAGTTTTTTCATGAGGCCTTATTTTTCTTACTTTAGGGAGAGTAAGGGAGTCGTAAGCCAAACCAGCTATTTTGTTGGGTAATACTGTTGATGCTAATTTTACAAACGACTTTCTAAACTGTTGAAAAACCCCCATTTAATTTTATGTATTAGAGATAACTTTAAAACTAATTTTTAATGAATGATAACTTTCTGAATTATTGTTTGATGTTTAGTTTTTACAGTTAGTAAAAAGACACCTTTTGTTGAATTAGACAATTGTAATGTGTGTGTATATTTACCCTGTTGTAGGTCTATTTTCTCATTTAATATGTTTTGATTCAAGTAGTTGGTTAAGGTTAAAATTACCTCTTGATTTTGATTTAGCTCAAAACTAATATTCAAGTCACCCTTAGATGGATTTGGATAAACAAATAACTTATCAATAAAGACTAGATTTCCATTCAAACCAACAGGTTCATCAATTGGCTCTTTAACAGTTATAATATTTGATAATAACTTACAATTCAGGGTAGATAATTCTAATTGATAATTTCCAGCACTAGGCATGACTATTACAGAGTCTTGCACTAAGGGATTATCATCCAAAATCCATGAAAATGTGTAATTATTATCGGCTGATGATATAATTGGGGTGATGGTATCATTTTGGTAAATTAGATTTACGGATAGAATATCTTCACAAAGCTCAAAGTGTGCGGTAAAGTTGTTTTGCTCATACACATTAAACAGAATAGTATCATTAAAGTATTGATTATTATCATTGTCCGTCCAATACATAAATTCATAGCCAGGATTTGGTTTGGCAATTAATTCAATGGGACATTGATTAAAATATATACCATCCCATGGATAAGTATCAGGCGTTATGGTATTTAATTGAATTTTTCCAGTTTGTAATGGTTCCACATTTAGTGTGAGCTCTGTCGAACCATTTAAGCCAAGAGTCTCATTTACGAAATATAAAGCAGGGTCAACTCGAAGATTATTGTAATTTTTAATTTGGTTGACAGCATTTTCCCATTGACTAACTGATTGTAAAGTGCCATAAATACTATTGGCGTCCATCCATCTGTCTACATGATCTTGCATAGCAGGTAATAAATCAGTTTTGATTGTATCTACTATAGTATTAAAACTATCGGTTCTAAAAACGATATTAATCAAGTCAGCATAGCGAGTGCTAAATTCACATCTAAATTCATCATTCTGAAGCACTTTGTTGAACAAATTAGAATGATCATTCGGATTGGCAGGAGTCATGGCATATTGAAGATAATTATCCCATTCTGAGCCTGAAAAGTAACTAAATGAGCCATCAGTATCGTATAGAACATAATGTATTTTCCCATTCTCTGTTTGTGGTCTCCAAAGCTTTATATTATTTGCACCCCAAGCTATACCAATCCAGTCCATATTTTGAATATAGGTCTGTATTATAAAATAGTCTATATAGTTTTGAATATTAAATCGATCAGCAAATTCTTGATAAAAACTTTCGCTGTTTACCTCCAAACTCATTAGATGGTCAAATGAGGCGTCTATTTCCTCAGAATTGCCGCTTAAGACAGTAAATGAATTCATTAAATCTACTTGATCACTGTCAATTGAAAAATTATCTGAGACATAATGCTCATCAATTTTCTCTCTCACTCCATATACTCCCCAATAAACACCATTCAAATACACAATACAGGGTTCATAAGCCATGTAATTAACATGTGTCTTGCTAGCCACTGTTGCAAATAATGCATCTTGAATTTTATCACTCCAAGTGTGTTGTCCTCCATTTCTGAGGTTTAAGTTATTGTAGCTTGTAATATGGTCTTTTGAATCAAAAATTGGGAATTCTAATCGACCAGTATATTTAGATTTAAAGTCTAAACGAAATGACTTTTGTGGTTCGGCTCTTGACCACCCACCATGAATTTCTAAATCGAGATGTTCTTCACTTTCTTTAGTTTTATCATTGTTGAAAAATTCAATTCTTGAAAATTTTGACCAAGGCTGCCAAAAATTACTTCCGAAATAGGGATAGTCATAAGTCGCGTTAGGACCACTTACATATATACCTTCAAAATAATTCCATAAATTACTTGGGTCAGTATGGATAGAAAATACTTTTAAATTATGATTGTCTTCTCCAAAAATATAAGTTCGATCGCTAATTTTAGAGGGTAAATTTCCGGATGAAAAAGCTCTGTATGATATAATGGCATTTGAATCAATAGTCAAAGCATTAGTAAATAAATTATCATTTGGGTCAGCTATATTTCCATTGACAGTATAATAAATAGTAACGGAATCAGTAAGGTCAATAAAATTGATTGTTTGTGGCTCTGAATACCATCCCGATTCAAGATTTATTACCGGGGGGGGTGTAATACCAGAATAACAAATACTTCCACTATTACTTGCATCAGGACTCGGCATGTCAAAGTAACACCAACTTTCAGCACCATCAGTTTCTCGGCCGTGTGATAATCCGAAATATAAGTTTGAATCAATATCTAAGAAATCAACTGTTTGGTTGAGGGTTGAAATACTTAAGTATTCATTTGCTGATAACTTAAAATTTGTGTGATACGAACTCGTATTATTCTCAGTATGTATGGTGTCTTTTCCAGAACAGTAGAAAATTATACTTGAATTTGCAGCCAGATTAATTGCTGGTAGATTCCACTTTGTTGGGTTGTTTTGGTTATCTGATAAGTAAAATTCAGAAAGATTAACAGCGTTATTTGAGGAATTAAATACTTCAACCCAATCACTTTCAAAACCAATGATATCTTCAGCTCCTTTAAGGAATGAATACTCATTCAGCACTATTTGTGCTTTAGATAATCCTGAAATTAACAGAAATAAATATAAAAAAAACGGTTTCAACTTGTAAGATTAATAAACAAAATTAAAGTTTTATTACTGAAAATTAAAATCCGTATTGAAAGATTGTATTTTAAAATTTATAATCTAAAGAAGGTATTCTGTAGAAATAAAGGCACTTTTATCAGTTCGAGTCATTTCACTGATAAGATTATTGTTAGTAGTATTATCTTTTGAAGCTACAAAAGTTCGAATAGAAAACGTTCTTAGTGCGTCGTAGATACTGAGTGTACTTACTGCAGAGTTTTTTCGTCCGGTGAAAGGGAATATATCAGGCCCTCTTTGGCAACTACTATTTAAGTTAACTCTACAAACTAGATTTACTAAAGAGTCAATAAGCGGTCCTAACTCATTACTATTTTCACCAAATACAGAAACTTGCTGACCATAATTTGAGTTAGACATATCATTTAATGGAATATCAATATCATTAAATTCTATAATTGGAATAATGGGACCAAATTGCTCTTCATGAAAAATTCTCATTTCACTAGAAACAGGAAAAAGTACTGTAGGAAAAACAAAGTTATCACCAATTTCACCACCTCTTTTATTGATTATTTTAGCTCCTTTTTGACAAGCATCGTCAATTAACTCTTTGAGATAAGGCGGTTGACTAGGGTCGGGTAGAGGAGTAATGAACGCATTTTCTTCATCAGGATTTTTGATACTTAAAGCATCTATTTTTTGATTAAATAAGGTGATAAATTTTTCTTTCACTTGCTTATGAACATAAATTACTTTCAAAGCAGTGCATCGTTGTCCGTTATATGAAAGGCTACCTTTCAGGCATTCTTCAACCGCAAGTTCTACATTAGCATCTTTTAGTATAATGGCTGGGTTTTTGGCTTCCAGTCCCAATACCAATCGCAGTCGATTCTTATCGGTGTGATGATCTTGTAATGCTACTGCTGAAGAGCTATGACCTATAAGTGCTAGTATGTCAACTTTTCCAGTTTTCATAATTGGTGGACCAATTACTCTACCTCTCCCAAAAATAATATTAACTACTCCTGCAGGAAAACATTCTTTGAAGGCATCCATCAAGTATGTGAAAAATAAAACACCAAATTTTGCAGGTTTTAATATAGCTACATTACCCATTATAAGGGCAGGTATCAACAAACAAAAAGTTTCGTTTAATGGATAATTATATGGGCCTAAACAAAAAACTACACCTATGGGTCCTCTTCTAATATGAGCAAAAATGTCATTCTCTTTTTGAAAACGAGCACCTTTTCGATCATAATCTTTACAGGCTTCTATAGTATCCTTAATATATACAACAGTTCTGTCGAATTCAGCATAAGCATCTTTTTTGGATTTACAAATCTCCCACATGATTAGGGTAGATATTTCATCACGGTACTTTTCCATTTGAAGAACGAACTTTTCCATGCAGTCAATTCGTTTTTGAACACTCATGGTTGGCCAAAGACCTCGACCTCGATTGTATGCTTTATCAGCTTCATCTATGGCTGATATTGCTGAAAGTTCGTCTAAATTAGGAATACTTCCTAAATGTGTTGGATTATTTTGATTGTCTTTAATCGCAGAGAAAACATCCGTAGTACTACCCTCCCATTCAATCAACTGACCTCCAACTAGGTAGTTTTTAATATCAATCTTGTCAATAATACCCATAATGTATAACTATATATAATTAAAAGTTATACAAAACTAGTTTAATTTTTTTACAAATGTTACTTTATTAAGTATTATTCAAGCTTTGTACAATCTTACCAATATAAAGTCATGTATAAATCACTAATGATTTAAACTTAGAGGATGGTATGATAAATTCTTACTTTTACGGCATGAGAATATTTATTTATTTCATTTTAATTACATCAATTTTTTCTTGTGCATCATCACGCCTTGTGGAGCCTCTTTCCAAAAATCAACATGCTGTATCTTTTGATTTAGGAGGTTCTTTGATTGAATACAATGAAACTACAATACCCATTCCACTTTCTTCTATAACTTATTCACATGGTATTTCTGAAAAACTGACTGCTTTTGGCTCATTGCATACGACTTCTTTACTGTTTAATAATTTTCAAACAGATTTTGGTCTACTAGCACTCATTAAATCACAAGAAAACTACGTTCCTGCACTTTCTTCAGTATTTGCTTTAAATTATATCTCTGAATTATCAGTTGGTAATCCTAAGCTCTGGCCACAATTTGACACAAACGCATACTGGAATTTTTATGAAAATAGACATAGGTTACATTTGGGCTGTTCGATATGGATAGATTTTGAATTAATCAATGATAATAATTTTGCTATTGTTAATCCGCATTTAGGATATACTTATAAAATTAATAATTGGGAATATGGATTAGAAATGAAACTCTTAGCACCATCTTATGACAATACCAAGGTTTTTTTGCCTTATCAAAGTATAGCAGGCAATTATGGTGCAACTGCTATATTTTTTAATGTTGGTAAACGGTTTTAAAATGAAAAATATATTAATAGTTGTAGTGTTTTTAAGTTGTTTTGGGTGTATAAAATTAAATGATATCGCATTTTACAACGAACCTTTGTCAGAGTATAAACTAGATGACTATGAATTTGAACTTGATTTTAGATTAGACAGTTCTTATTCAGTTCAAAGCATACATGAAGTCTCTTTTAATTCTGGTGGTTTTGAGCTGGCAGCAATTTATATTGGAACATTGAGTGCCATACCGAACGACACAATTATTTTATATTGTAACGGTCAAACCAAGCATATGGATTATTATTGGCAAAGAGCTAAGTTATTAGCTAATTGTGGAGGTAAAGAACGATTTGGTGTGTTGATGTTTGACTACAGAGGGTATGGTAAATCAGAGGGTATTCCTTCAGAAGAGGGGCTATATGAAGATGTCAGAGCAGCCATGGATTGGCTTAAAAGTTGGGGTGCTCGTTCAGAACGAATCATATGTTATGGATTTAGTTTAGGTTCTGCTCCTGCCACTGATTTAATGGCATACGGAAATAATGGCGACTTCCCGCATAAGTTAGTATTAGAATCCCCTTTTGCTTCAACAGATTTATTGGCCCAAGAATCAACTCTTATTGAAGTATCTGCCTCATATATTACTCAACTCAAATTTGATAATACTGAAAAAATTAAATCAGTTAATCAGCCATTAATGTGGCTTCACGGAACAGAGGACGATTATGTAGCCATAAGCAATGGAGAGGCGATAATTGCAAATTATTTAGGAAATGATTCTACTTTCTTAAGAGTAGAGGGAGCAAAGCATGGAAAAGACGGTGTACCAACTACTATGGGTTACCAAACTTATTTGAAGGAAATAGAGGACTTTATATCTAATTAATTTTTTTGGATTGAATTTAGATATTTACCTAAAATTTCTGCTTTTATTCTAAGCTATTAATTTAAAAAAATACTGAACTTTGCAATCGATTAAATAATCTAATGATTGATAAGAATAAACCCATATTAGTAACTGGTGCTAATGGCTATGTTGCCAGTTGGCTAGTTAAAAAATTACTTGATGAAGGGTTGACAGTACATGCTGCAGTTCGTAATCCTAAAGACGAATCTAAAGTAGGACACTTAGTTAATTTAGTAAAAGACACTGTGGGTGAATTAAAACTGTTTAGTGCTGACTTATTAAAAGCAGGGTCTTACAAAGAAGCCATGCAAGGTTGTGAGTTAGTATACCATACGGCATCTCCGTTTTTTACCGAAGTTAAAAACCCTGTAACAGAATTGATAGAACCGGCTGTTAATGGCACCGAAAATGTTCTTTTATCAGCCAAAGAAGTTGAGTCCGTTAAAAGGGTAGTAGTAACCAGTAGTTGTGCAGCCATATATACTGATGCTATTGACACAATTAACGCACCAGGTGGAAGAATTACAGAAGAGATTTGGAATACGACAGCATCCCTTAAATATCAACCTTATTCTTTGTCTAAAACCTTAGCAGAAAAAAAAGCTTGGGAGATTAGTCAAACACAAGATAAATGGGATTTAGTGACCTTAAATATGTCATTAGTAATGGGTCCACCATTAAATCCAAAGGCCAATTGTGAGAGCAGTAATATTCTAATTATGCTGGGTGGAGGTAAAATGAAAATGGGAGTACCTAAAATGGGAATTGGTATTGTGGATGTTAGAGATGTAGCAGAAACACATTTTAGAGCCGGTTTCTATAAAAATGCCAATGGAAGGTACATTACCTTTGGGCATGAAACGGATTTCTTAGAGTTAGGATTAGTTTTAGGCCAGAAGTATAGCCATAATTACCTTCTACCAAAAAAGGCTTTACCTAAATGGCTGTTGATGTTAGTTGGCCCCTTTGTCCATAGTTTATTTTCTCGAAAATTTATTAGAAATAATATAAACGTAGCCTGGCGAGCTGATAACTCAAAGGTTAAAAAAGATCTTGACATGACTTTTCGACCTTTGAAAGAGACAATGGAAGATGCATTTCAGCAAATGATTGATGCTGGAATTATAAAGGCTAAATAATTTTTAAGTCCCACAAAATGTTTGGTAATTTTTTTCGAAATCGTCTGAGGGAGCTTTCAAAATCGAGGCTAATTCATTGTCATAATCGAAAGGTGTAGATAAAATAGCTAAGAGAGAATTGAATAATTTATAATTATCATTTTCTGCATTCTCCAAAGCTTGCTCAATGCTGTTGTTTCTAGGAATGACTACAGGATTAGTTTTACGCATCAGCTGTTTAGCATCTGAAAAACAAGTGTATTGTACTATGTTTTCTTTCCATAGGTCATACCATTTTTTGAAATCTGTAATATTAATGAATTCTTCTTCTATTTTATTAGATGATAGTGACCTAAATGTATTGGTGTAATCCATTTTATGATTTTTCATAATGTCCAATAAGTCTTCGATTAGGAAATTTAAATTATTATGGGTTGATTCAAAACCAATTTTATTTAGCATCATTGCATAATATTGAGTATTCCAAATTTCGTCAAACTCATTAATTACCGACTGAGCTAATTTTACAGATAGTGCACTATCTGAATGAATAAGAGGAAGTAAAGATTCAGCAAATCTAGAAATATTCCATTTTAATACAGTTGGTTGATTTCCAAAGGCATATCGGCCATGACGATCGATTGAGCTATAGACTGTATTGGGGTCATAGGTGTTCATGAAAGCACAAGGTCCATAATCAAAAGTCTCACCACTAATAGCAATATTATCTGTATTCATCACTCCATGAATAAATCCAATTCGCATCCAGTTAACTACTAATTTTATTTGCTTTTCCATGACTGTTTTAAGTAAAGCAAGTGGTGGGTTTTCAACTGATTTAATTTCAGGATATAATCGCTTAATTGTATAATTGGTAAGCGTTTGAAGTTCATTACTTTTACCAAAATAGTAGGCGTATTCGAAAGTCCCAATACGAATGTGACTCTGCATTGTTCTTATTAGAATACTTCCTTCTTCTTTGAAATTCCTATAAACAGTTTCGTTAGTTTTTAAAACCCCAAGACCTCTTGAGCTAGGTATTTGAAGATAGTACATAGCTTCGCTTATTATATATTCCCTGAGCATAGCTTTTAGGGTTGCTTTACCATCACCTCGTCTAGAGTACTTGGTTTTTCCACCCCCTTTGAGTTGTATATCAAAACGTTCTTTATTTTTTGTGAGGTGTTCACCCATGATAATCGCTCTACCATCTCCTAGTTGTGTGAATTGACCAAACTGATGACCTGCATAAGCTTGGGCATAGGATTTGTTTTGATATTTTTTGCTTAATAATGCTGATAAAATCTCATCATGCTTAGTTGAAAGATCTAATTCTTCAAGAAGGGTATGATTCAATGTTTTGATTTCAATCTTAGCTGTTAAGCATGGAGGTGTAATGCTGTAAAGGGAATTTGGAAGCGTTAAGTAGGAATAGTCGAACTTAAACATCAGATTATTTAGAATGTGAAATTAAATCATCTATTTTTAAATGTTCTAACGCTTTTTCATCTGTCGATTCTAATTCAACTTTGGGAGCACAGCCTGCTTGGAAAGCTTCTTGCCACCTTAATGCACATAAGCACCATCTATCGCCTGGCTTTAAACCTGGAAACATGTATTCTGGTCGAGGTGTACTCAAATCATTTCCTCTGCTTTTTGAGAATTCCAAAAAATCCTTGGTCACTATAGCACATACTGTGTGACTGCCAAAATCAACCCCATCAGTTCTACAATATCCATCTCTAAAATATCCAGTTAATGGGTCACTACAGCAAGATTGTAAAGGTTCTCCAAAAATATTTTTCATACTATAAATTTACTATTTTTTAATAAAATTAGAGATTCATGTTCTAATAATTTATCTAATTTTATTCTCTGTAAATTAAGACTATGAAACCAGTATTAGTATTTTTTCTTTTAAGCCTTTTTCAATTTTCTATGGCACAGAAGCCAGCATATATTATTTATGATAAAAATGAAAAAAAATCCTCTTATGAGGAGCTATTAAAAAAAGCAAAAAAATCAGATGTTATTTTATTTGGAGAATATCATAATAATCCCATTCACCACTGGTTGCAATTAGAATTGGTAAACGACCTATTTGAAAATGATGTAAAACTAATTTTAGGTGCCGAAATGTTTGAAAGTGATAATCAACTGATAATTGATGAGTATTTAGCTAATTACTTTAGTTCAGATAAACTCATTTCTGAAAGTAAAACATGGATTAATTTTAAAACAGATTATTTACCATTACTAGAGTTTTCAAAAAATAATAAAATTGATTTCATTGCTACCAATATTCCAAGACGATATGCATCAATGGTTTATAAATTTGGTTTAGACACCCTAAATTTCCTTTCAGATGAAGCTAAATCATTTATCTCTCCATTACCCATTGAGATCGATACTAGTTGGATTAGTTTTAAAGAAATACAACATATGGCTATGGGTCATGGAGGAGCTAATTTAGCTAGTTCACAATTTATCAAGGATGCTACTATGGCTCATTTTATCATTAAAAACTTTAAAAAAAGACACACCTTTGTTCATTTTAATGGTGCTTTTCATTCGCAAGAGTACGAGGGCATATATGCCTATTTGAAAAAAGAAAAACCTCGCTTGTCTATACTAACTATCGGATGCCATGAACAGCAGGAGTTAAACGAGCTAGAAGAGGGGTACAAGAAAAATGATTTTGTTATTGTTACTCCAAAACGAATGACAAAAACACACTAAGGTTTCTTAAAAAGGATTAGTGGCCCATACATTTAATTCATGTATAAATCCTCTGTCATCCATTTCAAGAGCACTGACTATAGCGTGAGCAATTTCCTTTGAACGTAGTTTATTATCAACCTCATCTCTTTCAGTTCTATTGGCATTTCCAAAAGCTGTTGTTACTTCACTAGGATTTATTTGACTAACTCTAATGTTGTATGGTCTGAGTTCCGCTTGCCAGCATTGACTTAAACACCTCACTGCAAATTTTGAAGATGCATACACACTACCATTTTTATAACCCTTAAGACTTGCTGAAGACCCTATATTTATGATACTTCCATACTTTTGATTTTGCATCAAAGGGACTATCTCTTTGGTGAATAATGACAATCCAAATACGTTGACATTAAAAACTTCTTGAAAATCTTGCTTAGTTAGTGTATTCAAGGTGCGACCAATACCAATTCCAGCATTATTAATTAAGACATCCACCTTATTATCCAAGAGATCAATACATTTCTTAGCATTTTCCTCTATGTCATCTAAATTACCAATGTCAAAGGCTAAGGTTTTAACATCTACCTCTTGACTTACTTTTTGTAATCTTTCCTCTGACCTAGCTGTTATAAGCACATTTGCACCTCTAACCACTAATTCCTTTGCAGTTTCTTTACCAATCCCAAGGCTACCTCCAGTAAGGATTATGTTTTTACCTTTTAAATTCATTGTTTAGTATATTTTTGGTTTACCATTTGCCATACATAGGATTTGGAAAAAGAAATTTATGGATTGTAAATTTCAATGAATCGTCATTTGGAAAGTCGCCCATTTGATCACCAAAATAGGCAATAACATTTTTCGCCCCATGTGCTTTCATTCTACCAATTCCTTCGGTGACTTCTTTCCTTCTAACAATTTTAGTATCTGCTTTATCTTTTCGCAATAAAAGGATGTCATCTTTATAAAGTACTCCTAATTTTTTTAAATTGTTTTGTGTGGCTTCTGTCGTGATTGCATCTCTATTACTCAAGTAAATAATGATGCCATTGGTTTGTTCTTTAAAAGTTGTGATAAAATCTTTTGCACCTGGTACTAGAGTAGAAATTTCCTTTTTGACAAAAGCATTCCAACTTTCTGGATTAAATTTTTGAGAATATTTAAATAAATTCACTTGATAAATAGAATTATCTAGAACCGTTTCGTCTAAGTCCATGACAATAGCTATTTGATCATTGCTTTTTTTATTTTGAAGAATGGCTTGTTCAGCCATGTAATAAGTCTGCTTACACAAATATTCATATTCATCTGATTCTCTAACCCATCTTACGTCATTGGGTAATTTAGAACTGTTTTGGGCCTTAAGGTCAAGCACAAACAACAACGTAAAACATAGAATTTTGATAAAAATTAAGTTGTTTTTCATAAGAAATGTATTTCAAGTTTAAAACTAATCAAAAATGATAGATTAACATGAAGTCGATATCGAATTAATTAAAAATTTGCTAAAATTAATTCCCTAAAAATTTTAAATAAATTATGGTATTAACATGAATACAATAATCACAGGTTCAATAGGTATAATTGGCAAAAGCGAATTATTAAAATCCATTTAAAAAGATGTTAAACAGATTTTTTTAAAAAGCCCTTAGTGTCAAGTACCTTTATAATAAAGAAATAAATGATTTAGCTGAAATGTAATACTGTACAGCATTTATCTATTGTAAAAGTTCATTGTCATTTTTAAAAAGACTATCCTTTTCACATTGTTTGTAAATGAACTGAATTAAAAGTCCAAACAGTAATGAAGAAATAATTAATATTAGATTAGATATTCCCTCAGTCATAAAAGAAATTCTTATAAGAATGGTTGATATAATAAAGCCTGAATTTCTCATTATGATATGAAAAGAATCAGAGTTGAAAAATGAGAAAATGAGTAACAGTACATCTACTAAAATTAATAACTGGAACAGCTCATCAAAGAAAATGGTATTAAGGCTACTAATACTATTGACGTCAATAGTATTTCCATAAGTCATAAATAACCACATCATAAAGTTATAAATAGCTAGCGTGGATATAAGAGGAATAAGTAGAGCAGAAATCCATTTTTTGATTTTTATGAAGGTCTTCAGGCGATCAACATATTGAGACACTTTATTTTTTATGGTATTTTTTCTAAATAGATAAATCAGTAAAAATAAAATTATAGCTGCTCCCAAATCTAAAAATAATTGTTTGTTAGCCGGGTTTAGAAATAAGTTATCATCATAATTGATGTTAGAAATATCTTTGAAAATTCGCCTGATTACAATAAGTGTGATTATTTCATATTGTTTTGATATATAGGTAGTCATTGACCTGGGCAGGTAATATATCAGAAGATAAATTTCGTATATCAGGATAAAAGAAAAAGGGGTATATATAGCTGATATTGGATTTGATAGTAAACCATAGGGATCATTTATATTAATAATATCAAATTTTGATAAATAAATTAAAGCCAGGTGTAAACCAAAACTCACCAATGACAATACCAGTATGTAACGTTCAATCTTTTGTTTGGTTTTTGAACCTATAAAAAGCTCAAAAATTTTTGGTTCTAACTTACTTATCATATAGTTATAAATTAAAATTATGGATTTTTTATTAGTAAACCGTAATGAACGATTTTATATCTACTTGTTAATCAAAAGTTTAGATAAATATAGTTAATTATTTTAAAAAGAGTTTTTGCTTAGAACTAGACGAAACTACAGTAGTAATATAAGCTATTCGAGTTTTTACCGATTGTACAGTAGTATTGAGTTTTATATATTTGTACTATGCCTTTACAAGTTTTATTAGCCTTACTAATTATTCCATTTAATGTATTTGCTCAATTGCAATTTGGTACATCTAAAAGTTTAGATATTATAACATGGAATGTGGAATGGTTTCCTAAAGAAGACCAAATTACTCTTAATCAGATGATTCCAATAATTGAAGAATTGGATGCTGATATTATTGCTTTTCAAGAAATTAACAGTGTAAGTTATTTTTATCAACTAGCAGATTCATTAGAAAACTACTCTGCTTATTCTACTGGCACCTCTGGACTCAATTTATCTTATTTTTATAAAACTTCACTTGAGGTAGACAGTATTTATACCATCTTTGATTCTAATGATTATAATTTTGCAGGTCGTCCGCCACTCATTTTACGTCTAAATTACCAATCAGAAGACTACTATATTATCAACAATCACTTTAAATGTTGTGGTAATGGTCAGTTAGATTTAAATGACTCCGGTGACGAAGAGTTTAGACGTTTCCAAGCGATGAATTTTTTAAAGTCCTACATCGATCAAAATTTAGCTAACGATAAGGTAATTATTCTAGGTGATTTGAACGATTTGATTGAAGATCCTATCACCAATAATGTTTTCTCATCTATTTTAAATGATAGTCTTAACTACATGTTTGCGGATAAATATATACCCTCCATGTCATCCAATTCATGGTCATTTCCTAATTGGCCTTCACACCTCGATCATATAATCATATCCAATGAGTTATTCGAAGGTTTTGATATAGAAAATGATATTCAAACTATTAGACTTGATATCTTTTTAGGTAGTTTTCAAGCCTATGACAATTATATTTCTGATCATTTACCCGTAGGAATTAATATACGCTCAAAGACCGCTAATATTCAAGAAAATAATAATAGTTCAAACAAAAAACTGAAGTATAGTTTAAACTTTAAAGGACAAATTATTATTCCAGAGTTACACAAGCCTCATATTGATGTTTACAATGACGGTTCTTACCAAAAGAAAATAATATTAGAATAAAACAAACAACCGTTTTACAGGGTTAAAAAAATTGATTTAACGTATTCTTGGTGTGTATTTTTTGTTTTAATTTGCTTCCCTAATATTTTAAATTTATAAAAAATGAAAAATTATCTTATTTACGCACTCTTCTTTAGTTTTGTTGCAGTGGGTTGCTCAAAGAAATGTGTTGAATGTGCTGATTGTCCAGACGACGTAACTCTTACTGACGCATCTGGTAATGATGTAACCAGCTTAGAAGTTTGTGAGGACGAATTTGACACAAAAGAGGAGTATGATGAAGCAATTACATTAACTGAAGCATTCGGTTGTGAATGTAAATAATTCATTTCTCTACACAAACAAAAAAACCTACTCATTTGAGTAGGTTTTTTTATACTTAAAGTCAGGGTTAATGACTTATTGAATAACTAATGTTGAACGGAGTACTTGACTAGAGTTTTGCAGTTCTACAAAATATAATCCCGTCGACAATTTATCCTTAAAGAGTTGTAATGAATTCCCCTCTACATTAGAATACTTTCTTACCGTTTTACCCTTAGTATCAATTAACTTTATAGTAATAGATTCATTGTTTGGATTTGAAAAAGTAATCCAAGCTTGATTTCTAAGTGGATTTGGATAAACATGTAGCTTATCTTCGGACTGTTCTATAATACTAGTTGCTTGAGTAATATCTATTCTCAAACAAACTACGTCACTTTGACAATTGTCTTCATTTTCTTCATATACGCATAAATCAAGCATCCCTTCATTGTTTCCAAAGTCTAAAGATATAACTGAACTATCAGAGTTAGAAGTTGAAATCTCTCCTAAATCATTTGATAATGACCAATGATACATTGAGCCACTTACAGCATTAGTTACACTATATTCATTGTCAACCGAGCCGGTAATAACATCTTCTAGACCGTTTAAAATAGGCGATACTTCGATTGGATCATCTGTCAATGTCAAGTTTAGAGTTGCTATACTATCACATCCGTTTGCACTTAATGTGTTAAAGGTATATGTGCCAGTTTCGGTATAAGTTTGGCCATTCCAACTATATGAAAAGCAACTTTCATAATCTGTGGTGGAGTAGGTAGTATCACTAATTGTTAAGTTTAATATTACCGTTGAGTCACACCCATTGATAGAGGTAGTGCTTAATTCATAAACACCACTTTCGAAATAGGTAGAATCATTCCAAGTGTAGCTATAACAATTAGTGATGGTTTCATTAATAGTAATTGAGTCGATTATTGTTAAGTTAAGGTATTCCAAAGAGTCACATCCATTGATAGTAACAAATGATTTGGAATAGGTACCACTTTCAGTATAGCTCGAGTCGTACCACTCATACGAATAGCAATTGACAACCGTATCGGTTGAAGAGAAACTGTCATTAATTATCAATGTAATAGTATGGGTACTATCACATCCGTTAACATTTGTAAATGATTTTGTATAAGAACCATTTTGGGTGTAAGTATCACCGTCCCATATATATTCATCACAAGCAAATTCAAGACTATTAGTCGTATCGTTATAATGAATGGTTAGGTCCAGAATTACAGTACTATCGCAGCCGTTGGTAGTTAAACCCGAATATTCATACATGCCACTAAGAGTATATAGTTGATTGTTCCACTCATAAGAATTACATGTACTGACCATTACAGTATCGAGATTACTTTGATTGATTGTTAAATTCAGTTCAAGTAAGGAGTCACAACCATTAACCGATGATACTGTATGATAATACACACCACTTTCAGAGTATAAACTATCATACCAAAAGTAGGAGTCACAAGCAGAAATCGTATCTGAAGTTTCATAACTATCAAAAACTACTAGACTGATAGTATGTGTACTATCGCATCCATTGATGTCTGTAAATGTTTTGGTATAGCTACCATTTTCAGTATAGCTATCGCCGTCCCAGATAAATTCTTCACAGGCAACTTCAGAACTCTCAGTAAAGGCGTCATTATTAATCGTTAAATCAAGAATCACCGTACTGTCACATCCGTGTATATTACTGGTTGAATAAGTGTAAAATCCGCTTACAGTTAGAGTTTGATTATTCCACTCGTAAATATTACAGGCACTTACACTGATTGTATCTAAATCACTCTCATGTATAGTTAGGTCCAGTTGAATAAGGGAGTCGCACCCTATTATATTTGATGTGGTGAAGGTGTATATACCACTTTCAGTATAAGTCATTTGGTTCCATTCATACGAATCACAAGAAGTTGCAGAAATAGTTGTAATAGACGTATCAAAAACAGTAATTACAACACTATCAGTGCAATTTGAAAAAGTAGAATAATAGGTTGTTGTTGTGGTAGGAGCAACACTAATTTCAACCGCACTCTGACCAGTTGACCATGTAGGTATATCAGAAAATTCCATAACGGTTTTGCATCCAAGGTTGTTTGAAGGATTTGATATATTACTAACCAAGGCCCAATTTCCATTTGAACTGGTGTTGACATTGATTGGATCATTGTTACCATACATTATAGTAACGCTACCACTTCCAAATGGCTCCAAGGCATTCCAACTTGTGAAGTCTATACTTTCACCGGATGACCATTCTAAGTCGTCACCACCGTCTATCGCATTAAGACCTATCCAAATATTGTCGTTTGTGAAGAAGCTCACAAACTCATTTTCTTCCTCGGACGATATGGATACTAAATGTGCTCCATATAAGGAGGCTATACTATCGCCTTCAGTCCAGTTAGTATATTCATCACTCAGATAGTAATGGCTACCATTTAGATAGCCAGAATAGGTGAAGCCATCAATAATCCCCGGCTGTGATAAATGCGATGATAATGTAATACTATCACCTTGACAAATAATGTTATCGGAAGATGTAACGAAATTACTTAATAGCAAATTAACTTCAACTATAGAGTCACAGCCACTTACACTGCTATAATTCAGTTGATGTGTCCCGCTGACTGCCAAAGAAGTATCATTCCATTCGTATGAATCGCCACAGGCTTGAACGTCAAAGGAGTCGAAATAGCTAGTATTGACTGTCAACACTAAAGTGACAATACTATCACAGTCAAACACAGACAACAAAGTGTCAGTATATTCCCCACTTTGGCTGTAAGTTGTTCCATTCCAGATGAAAGAATCACAGGCAGAAACCGAATCAGTTATCAAGTAATTGTCAACTACAATTAATTCTAGGGTATGAGTGCTATCACATCCATTAATATCTGTAAATGTCTTAGTGTACTCACCATTTTCGGTATAAATATCACCTTCCCATTCAAACTCACCACAGGTCGTGATTATTTCCGAAGTCATCACATCGTTGTTGATGGTCAAGTCCAAAATTATGGTACTATCACAACCATTAGAATTAAGTGTTGAAAATTCGTAAAAACCGCTTACAGTAAGCGTCTGATCATTCCATTCATAAACATTACATGCACTGACCGGTATGGTGTCTAAGTCGCTTTCAAAAATGGTCAAATTCAGTTGTATTGTAGAGTCGCATCCATTTGAACTTGGAATGGTAAATGAGTAAACACCACTTTCTGTGTATGTAGTTTGGTTCCAGCTGTATGAATCACATGCACTAGCATACAAGTTTGTAATAAAAGTATCGAGTACTGTTACCACAATACTATCAGTACACTCTGAAAAATTGGAGTAATAAGTGGTTGAAACATTAGGTGAAACAGTCACCTCAATAGAAGTATCACCAGTTGACCAAACGGGAATATCAGTAAATTCAATTACGGTTTTACATAATAAGTTGTTGGCAGGATTTATAATTCCATTCACAAGCGCCCACTTTCCTACTGAAGGAGTATTAATATTGATGGGGTCATTCTGGCCGTACATTAAAGTAACATCACCACTACCAGATGGTTCGAATTCATTCCAATTAAAGTAATCTATATTTTCATTCGAAGTCCATTCAAAATCTTCAGTATCATTGGCTGTATTAAGACCCAACCAAATATTGTCATTGGTGAAAAAACTGACAAATGTATTTTCATCTTCTGAGTTTATTGAGACTAAATGTGCACCATAAAATTGGGCGATACTATCCGCTTCAGTCCATGTTGTATTATTATCACTCAAATAGTAGTGACTTCCATTTAAATATCCTGAATAACTAAATCCCTCTATGAAGCCTGCTTGTCCCAAATGGGATGACAGAGTTACGCTATCACCTTGGCATATTATTGTATTGGAAGAGCTTACAAAGTTGCTGAGTAATAGGTTGATTTCTACTAAGGAATCACAGCCATTTATTGAACTGTAATTCAATAGGTGAGTGCCACTGAACAACAGCGATGTATCATTCCACACATAAGAGTCGCCACAAGCTTGAATATCATGGCTAGTGAAATAACTGTTAAAAATACTTAACTCTAGATTTACGATACTATCACAACCAAACTGGTTTTCAAAAACTTGAGTGTAATTCCCGCTAGTGGTATAGGTGGAATCATTCCATTGGAAACTATCACAAGAAGTAACTGTAATTGCTACTGTGTCGTTGAGAAGAGTTAAATTTAATTGGCACAGAGAGTCGCAACCACTTTCGGTTGTTAAAGTATTAAAATAGGTGCCACTTTCTGTATACATATTGCCATTCCAAATTATAGAATCGCAGGCATTTATTGTTTCTTCAAAAATTTCATTGTTCACTAAGACTAAATTGAGAACTTCAACATCACAATTTTCTGTGTTGAAGATGTACGAACCAGTCTGGTTGTATAAGGTATTATTCCAGGCATAAATATCGCAGGCGTTAACATTAAAAAAAGTGGTGTCAGTAGCATATTCACAATTTCCATCATCACCAGTAGCTAATGGGTCAAAATTACAGGCATTGGGGTCGGTGCAGCCAAGAATGGGAGTGGTTAACTGTAAAAAGGCATTAACTGACGTTATATTGGGGTTAAAACTACAAACACTTTTCAATGCAATTTCGTAGTCTGTGCCGGGTTCAAGCCCTAAAATTAGAGATGAATTTTCTAATGGTGGGATATTTGAATCATACCATGCATCAAAAGACTCATCAATTTTGCGGTACCGTATTCTGTAGCCAAGTATATTCGATGAATTGGTCGGGGAAGACCATGAAATCACCACAGAGGTATCTGTAAGGTTTGAGGGTGTTAAATTGATTGGAGCTTCACAGTTTTGTGCATCTGACTGGTATGAAATAAAACCAAACAAAACTAAAAGTAGTAGAAGTAACTTGTTAAAAGTCATGTTTATTTATTTGAAAATTATAAGGCTTCTAAAGTACATTTTTTTTTAATTCAATGCATGTTTTTAAAATACCATTTATTTAATCTCGTTTATCAGAAAAATAGCAGCTACTACAAATCAAAAGATAAAAATTTATTATGCTCTAAATAAAAATGGGGTTTTATTAAAAGTTTCCTTCATTTTTTAACCAAAACTTTGCAATTTGTTTTAGCTTTTTTAAAGTCAAATGCTTAGATTTAGAAAATGATTTACAAACGGCTTACAGACAAAAAAAATCTTGACTTAATTCCCTATTTAAAAAGTTATATTCAAAAATTCAAAGCAAACACAATTAAAGTCCATGTTGGTTGTGACTCTCAATTCAAATTTGGTAAAACAACTTACGTTTCAACGGTAGTCTTACACAAAGGGCTAAGTGGTTGTCATGTACTTTATAAAAAAGAAGTGATTCCCAAGAAGTTAGATTTATGGACAAAGCTATGGGGAGAGGTCGAACGATCTGTTGAGTTGAGTCGCTTTTTAACTGACAATAAAATATCGATTGAATCCATCAATTTGGATTTGAATGATAAGCCCATTCATGCTTCCAATAAATTGGTGTCATCTGCTTTGGGCTTTGCCATGTCAACGGGCTTAAATGTAAGGATGAAACCTGAAATATTACCTGCTATTTCAGCAGCAGATAGCTTGTCTAAATAATTTTAATGCCCTCGATTTCGTTTGAAGGCTTGAAATAATTGCTCTTTAATATCATCTTCCATATTAGCTTCAGCTTGAAGGTAACCCTCCATTCTTCCAATCAGCATAGCAATTAGAGCCGCTTCTCTCACATTATGACCTTTTTGAAGAATACGCAGTAACGCATCGTAAGTACTCTCTGACGATTCGAAAATTTCTTCAGCCATTTTTTCAAAATCGATAATTTCATTTTTATCACATTGTAATAGGTGACATAATTTTTCAATTTCAAATTGATTAAGATCTGTTGTTTTTTTAGGAACGTTCATAGTGTATGTAATTGGTATTTTGATATGTTGCAAAAACTATACCAAGCAAACAGCATAAGTCAAAATGTCAGTATTTGTTATATATTTGAACAAAACATATTATTATGAAAAATAGTATTGCACTCATATTATTTTTATTGCCCTTTCTTTCAGTAGCACAAAGTGTAGATTGTATCAATCAGGAAGCTATTAATCCAAATTGTATATGTGGTATGATTTATGAGCCTGTTTGTGGCTGTGATGGAATTTTATACAGCAACCCATGCCTAGCTACAGAATGTAATGGTGTATCTTATTACGTATCAGCTTATGATGAAAATGGTAATTTAATGGATTGTGCCAATGCATTTTCTTCTAGCGTTTGTGATTCGATAGAGGTAAGTCTAACGAATCTATTTTTTGATATGGATTTAGGAGAACCATATTTAGAAATGAGCCTAAATACGTTCTTTCAGTCCGATCAAACCTTTGCTTATGCGGGTTTTACACTCTTAGACCTAAACGATGAGATAATAGCCTATGAAGATGAATCTGCCGCAAATGTTTATGGATTTGGATCTAATTACAGCGATAATCGACAATTACTGTTAGATACTTTTATTGAGCTTCCTTTTAGTGGTAATCTAATTTTGTATGAAGGTTATTTTTCATCTGACAACCCACAAATGGTTTGTGTTTTTCCAGTCACTTTCGATATAGATGGTGCTACACTGCAGGGGCAATATTATTTATCTTCTGAAGATGACTATGTGGAAATTACAGAGGATAGCATTTTAGTCTACGATTTTGAACAAGATATGGAGTGCTATGAAAGCATGCAGTTTGCCTATTCTGCTAATGACTCAATAATTTTCCTTTCAAATCAGCAAGAGGAAGAAATGTTGATTTTTGACTATCAAAATGACGACAACCTTATTTTTTATTTACCTGATAGTTCAACCTTTGTTTTTGACACAACTACTTTTAATACTGACCAATGGCAAGCTTGCTCTGACTGCAGTATTAATGATTTGTTTGTACAGTCTGGCGAGTGTGACAGTATGGGGTATTTTATGGCAACGGTTGAATTTGAAGTCATGAATGCAGAATCTATGGATTTCACTATTCAGGGAAATGGCAATGACTATGGTGAGTTTCAGTATGGTAATAATTCTTACTCTATCGGGCCTTTGTTAGGAGATGGTACAACGCAATATGAATTTGCCGTAATTGATTCTGATAATATGGATTGTACTGGGGTCTATGAACTAGGTATCGTAGAATGTACACAAACTAGCTCAATTATGATTTACACCGATTATTCTAGATCATTAAAGGCCATTAAAAATATGATAGGAGAGAACATCACATCCCCACAACCATTTGTACCTTATCTGTATATTTATGAGGATGGAAGTTATGAGAAAAAAATATTTTTTGAATAATTAAATCGAATACCAAGACATGAAATACCTTTTGTTTTCCTTTTTTTTAACGACCCTGTTGAGCTGTCAAACTAATTCTCAGTCGGTAGAAAATATTTCAGCACAAGACGTCAATGCTTACCTTGATTCTGAAAACCTTATTTTATTAGATGTCAGAACAGCTCAAGAAATTTCTAAAGGGATTATTAAAAATGCCAGTGTAATCGATTTTTATGATTCTAATTTTGATAAGAAAATTCAAAAAATACAAAAAGATAAAACCGTCATTGTCTATTGTAAGAGTGGCGGCAGAAGTTCAAAAGCTGCTCAACAGCTACTAGCAATGGGACAAGCTCAAGTACTTAACCTTGAAGGTGGTATAATGAGTTGGAAAAAAGCTGGTTTTCCAATAACCAAATCAAAAATTTCTGATGACACCTCAGTCAATCAGTTTAGCTTAAATGACTTTTCTGAACTGCTCTCTACAAATGACTTAGTGTTAGTCGATTTTCAGACTCAATGGTGTTTACCTTGTAAAAAATTGTCTCCCATTATCGATATTATTTCCGCAGACTATCAACAGTCTGTTTATGTCACCAAGATAGATAGTGATGCCAACGAAAACTTATCCAATCATTTTAAAATTGAGGCTGTTCCTACATTAGTACTTTTTAAACATCAAAAAGAAATTTGGAGAAATACAGGCTTACTGTCTAAAGAAGACATTAGCAATACATTAAATCAATTTATAGATTAATCCATTCACTAAACTCCTCCTATAACTAAAAAGCCCCAGCGATAGCTGGGGCTTTTATTATTGATTTGTTTTTATAAGTTATTGAACAACAATCTTATGATTCACACTACCCATTGAAGTTGTGACTTCTAAGAAATACACTCCTTTTGCTTGCGTGTTCATGTCAATCACTTTCGTGAACTGACCAACAAATTCAGTTAATTCTTCTGTATACATTTCCTCACCAATCATATTCACTACTTTAATCGCTATCGTTTGAGCTTGCTCAGAAGTAAACGTCACGTTAAAGATGTCTCTCGATGGGTTTGGATATACATCCAAGTTATCTACCACATCAGCTTCTAATCTTGCTCCACCTAGTGTAAATGTCACTGGCTGAGTGAAGATAGTAGCCCATGATGTACCGTTAGTACCACAAGCACCTCTTATTCTCCAAGAAATCTCGTCTCCTGG
>JBMHBP010000027.1:0-16676 GCA_049890295.1 Flavobacteriales bacterium
AGACGTATGGAGGAGATGGTAATGAATTTGGATATTCCGTTAAACAAACCCAAGACGGTGGTTTTATTATAGTAGGATATACAACCTCTTTTGGAAATGGAGGGAATGATATTTATCTAATTAAAACAGATTCACAAGGTGATACTATATGGGTTAAAACATTTGGTGGATCTGAAAATGATGGAGGTCGTTCTATTCAACAAACATCGGATGGTGGATTTATTATAACTGGATATACTAGTTCTTTTGGAAATGGACAATATGATTTATATTTAATTAAAACAGATGGGAATGGTAATGAACAATGGTCCCAAACATTTGGAGGAATTGAAAATGATTATGGTTATTCTATTCAACAAACATCGGATGGTGGATTTATTATAACTGGAAATACTAGTTCTTTTGGAAATGGTGAGAGTGATGTATACTTAATCAAAACAGATGGTAACGGTAATGAACAGTGGTCTCAAACATTTGGAGGAATTGAAAATGATTATGGTTATTCTATTCAACAAACATCGGATGGTGGATTTATTATTACTGGAGTATATAATTCTACTCAAAATGATAATGGAACTACTTTTTCTGATCTTTGGTTATTAAAAACAGATGAAAATGGTATTGAACAATGGAATCAAAAATTTGAAGGTGATTGTAGTGGATTTGTGGGTAATTCTGTTGAACAAACACAAGATGGTGGATATATAATTTCTGGGACAGATTTTACAAGTAGTGTTTTTGGATCGTCTTGTTCATATAACACATTAATAAAAACAGATGGAAGTGGTATTAAACAATGGATTCAAAATGTGAATTATAATGATCAGGGACAATTTATTTCTTCTGGTAATTCAGTTAAACAAACTACAGATGGAGGATATATAATTACTGGTTATATAAGTGAACATAATCCTAATAATTCCTGGGATATTTCGGTAATAAAAACGGATTCACAAGGTGACACTCTATGGACTAAAACATTTGGTGGAACAAGTTATGATGAAGGTTTTTCAGTTCAACAAATCCAAGACGGAGGTTATATTATTGGAGGATATACTCGATCATTTGGAAATGGTGAAAGTGATATATATCTAATCAAAACAGATGGTCAAGGTAATATCTCCTCAACAACAGAAATACCTCTACCCAACCCTAATAGAAAACTTGAAAAAACAGTCAACATAAAAGGTCAAGAAATCAAACCCCAAACAAATCAACCAATCATTGAAATATTTGATGATGGTACTGTAGAGAAAAAGATTGTTGTTGAATAAGAAATAAGAAGTTACTTAATCATACCAAAAATCCTCTAGATATTTCACATCATCTGAAAGATTACCTAAATACTTAATATCACCTTTTCCATAATAGAATCTTTTAAGTCTTTCTGTGATTACATCATTGTTACATTTATTACAACATTTTCCTTTGTTCTTTATTGGGTATGGATTATGTCCTACTCCTGTGAATTCGTAATCACAGATACAACATTGGGTTTTTATGTTTTTCATCTTAATGATTTAATTCGTTCTTCAATTACTTTACTATTACAATCATTACAACATCTACCCTTATCTTTAATTGGATATGGATTGTGTCCGTAATCTTTAACTCTTTTCCCACATAAAACACAATTATATTTTTTGTGTCTTAATGGTATTGTTCTTGTAGTATCTTCACACTTAACTATGAAATCATCTAGTGTACAGATTAAGTATGTTTTCTCAGTTTTAAGTTTCTTTATTTCTTTTTGTAGTTCTTCTATCTTTTGTTTTTGATTCATATTATGTAAGAGAATGTGTTAATATATATGATACACCACTTCTGTAAAATTGTTTTCCTTGTTTTGGTTTGTACTTGTTTCTATTAAGGTACTTTGTTATTTGACTTATATTAAATCCTTTGTCTTTAAGGGATCTAATCTTTCTTAACATTTTCAGTTCATTTGGATTCTCAATTAAGATGTTATCTTTTCTGTCATATCCATATGGAACTTTACCAAATACTTGTTTTTTACTTTTCTTAAATTGTAATACATCAGAAATTCTTTCGGATAATTGTTCTCTTTCTAATTGATATAAACTTGACATTATATTTAGAAAAAATCTTCCCATTGAATTTGAAGTATCGATTGATTCCTTAATTGAAAAGAAACTTATTTTGTTTTTTTCCATTAGTGATATTGAAGTCCAATTATCAGTTATGTTTCTTCCCCACCTTGATAAACTGTAAACAACAACTCCATTTACAATTTTATCTTTTACCATTTTTAGTACTTGATTATATCCTTCTCTATTATCATCTTTTCCACTCTTAACCTCAACGATAATATTAGTTAGTTCTAAATCCATTAGTGAACAATATTCCTGGATTTTTTCTTTTTGGTTGTCTATTGACATTCCTTTCTTTTGTTGTTTTTCAGTTGATACTCTGACATATCCAACTACCTTTTTATTCATTGTTTTTTGTTTTAATTATTACTTGATTTTGTACTAAACCATTAGGTTTTGTACATTTTTGAACACTTCTGAACTTTATTTCTAGGGTAAATTTTAACACCTATATATGAATGTATTAAGGACTTTTTCTGTTGACGAATTTTTTACCATTTACAAACAATTATGGATATTTTCATCAATTTAGTTTCTTTGTAAGTCATTGATTTATAGGGATTTACAAGATAAATTTAATCAATCTATACGACATAGAAAAACTCGGGTGAAAGTATTTTAAATAGAAAAAACATTAAACACAACTGTAAAATTGACACTAATAATTAGTGTTTTGATAGTATCAAATAGTATCAATAAACATTATTTGATACCAATTATTAAATTGAATACAGATTATTATTTTTGTTCTATACTATAATTTGTATTTGTTTTATATAGAATAGAACTTTTCTTATATTATAGTATAGTTAAAAAAGAGAATAAAATGAAATCAAAAATTAAAGAAATAACAATTAGAACGGTTGAAGAATTCAACAATAAAATACAGGATATTAATATTTTAAAAAATAGTATAAGTATATATACAAGAGTTAGTACAAAAGGTCAAATTGAAAACTTTTCTATTTCAGACCAAATTCAAAAAGGAAAAAAATATATCTGTAATAGTAATTTAGATGTAAAGTATATTATCATTTGGAGAGAAGAAGGAAAAAGTGGTGATGATTTTTCAGTAAATGATGATATGTCAGATGTTTTGAGTAGAGAACTATTAAGACAAATAATGGTACTTATTGATGAAGGATATATATCCAAAATTTGGATTAATGATATGTCTCGATTAAGTAGAAATGACTCTGTATCTAACTATCTCAAGTTAAAGTTTCATTCAAATTCAGTCCACCTCATCATTGACAACAATGTATATGATTTTGACAATTTAACTGATAAGTTAATGTATGGGATATTCAGTGTATTTAATGAATATGAAAATAATTTAAGATATTCTAAATCAGTAAGTGGTAAAATTTCAAAATTAAAAATCAATGGTTGGATTGGAGGAAAACCAAATTATGGATTCAAAATTGTTAACGGAAGATTAGTACCAGACGAAAAAGAATCAATCATAATTCAACAAATATTTAAATGGTATGGAGTAGAAGAAAAGAGTATTCAATATATACAAGACGAACTATTAAGATTGAATGTAAAATCACCAAGAGGTAACACAATATGGAACTCGACATCAATTCGTAATATTTTACATAATGAGGTTTATGTTGGTAAACAAGAATTTGAAATAAGACAACTTAAAGGGAAGTCAAAAAAGTATTGTGATGAAAAAAATAAACTCTTTAAATACACTGTAGAACTTGAAGATAAAATTATTGATGAGTTCACTTGGAAAATGGTTAATAAAAGACATAAAAAGTATTTAAAACAAAGAAGAACAGAAATAAATCAAAGAAAACATCAATATCTATTAAGTGGATTATTAGTTTGTAGTGGTTGTGGAGAATACCTTTACGGATTACAAAGACCTAAAAAAAATAAGTTCTCTTATTTCTGTAATAACAAGGGAAAAATATGGGATAAAAGAACTGATAAAGTATGTAAAAATTCTAAAAGTGTTAATCTTAAAGTTCTTGAAAATATGGTTTGGAAAAATACAGTTGATGTTTGGTCTAATTCATATTACATCAAGGAGGAGTTTAAAAAAGAATTTTTATTACCAAAGATTGAAGATCGTGAAAATTTTAATGAAGGGTTAAGTAAAAAATTAAAAACACAATCATATATTTTAAATGAATTGTCAACTTTAGAAAAACGAAAGTCACAGTTGTACAATGACTATATGATGTTAAGAATTAAAGAAAATGACTATAATCAAATCAATAAAGGAATTGATATCGAAATTGAATTAAGAAATAAAAGAGTAAAGTCAATCAATAAAGAAATCAATTTGTTAAAAAAACAAGATAATTGGTTTAACTGGTTAGAGGAGTTTGAAACTCAACTTAATGATATCAAGAAGTGGAATAGTGATAAAGATTTTGAAAAAATGAAAACCTTTCTAAATAATGTTATTGAAAGAATTGATGTTGAGTGGGATAAAGAAACAAATACTCACAAACTATCAACTAAATATAAACTGAAAATATATAGAGATAAAAGAACAAAAAAAGGGAAGTGGAAGTTCAATATTACACAAGGTCAAAGTGAACACTTAAGTGACCAATTCTCTAGTTATAGACTAAGTAGAAAGATAGGTTCTAGGACTCTCGGTACAAGTGTCAGTTACTCAACAGTTACTGACTTAGCTAAATTTCTTGGTTGATCTACATTACATCCTCTCATAACTGCTATGTGATAAGACAGTAACTGTAATGGAATATTAGCTAAAATTGGCACTAATGGCTCTGAAACTTCAGGCACTTCAATGACGTAATCGGCTATTTGTTTTACTGTCACATCTCCTTTGGTAACAATAGCAATAACCACTCCATTTCTTGCCTTTACTTCTTGTATATTACTCACTACTTTTTCATAGTGACCTTTTCTTGTCGCAATAACGACTATAGGCATTTGTTCATCTATTAGTGCAATCGGACCGTGCTTCATTTCAGCTGCTGGATAGCCTTCTGCATGAATATAAGGTATCTCTTTAAGTTTTAAAGCACCTTCTAATGCTACAGGGAAATTATATCCTCTACCTAAGTATAAAAAGTTAGAAGCTTGAGCAAATTTAGCTGACAACTCTTTAATATAATCGTTCATATCTAGCATACGTTCCAATTTTGACGGAATAGACTCTAGTTCGATTAATAATTGTCTGAAATAGGTTTTAGAAATACTCGCTTTTTTCTTGGCTAATAATAAAGCTATCAAGGTTAGCACTGATACTTGTGCAGTAAATGCTTTTGTTGAAGCAACTCCAATTTCAGGACCGGCATGAGTATAAGCACCGGAATGACTAAAACGGGCAATTGAGGAACCTACAACATTACATATGGCTAATACCGTAGCTCCTCTTTCTTTAGCTAACTTCATAGCAGCTAATGTATCTGCTGTTTCACCAGATTGTGATATGGCAAGAACTACATCTTTTTCTGAAAGTATAGGATTCCTATATCGAAACTCTGAGGCGTACTCTACCTCAACATTTATTCGTGCTAAGTCTTCGATCAGATATTCTCCGATAAGACCTGCGTGCCATGAGGTTCCACAAGCAACAATAATGATTCTGTTGGCATTAATAATTTTGTCGGAATACGCATCAATGCCACTCATTTTTATTAACTCCTGCTGACCAATTAATCGGCCTCTAATACTGTCTGAAATGGATTTTGGCTGCTCAAATATTTCCTTTAACATAAAGTGTTCGTAGCCTCCTTTTTCGATAGACTCTAAACTCATTTCAAGCTCCTGTATAAAGGGCGTTTTAGAATGGTTTTCGATTGTCTTTAACTCAACCCCATCAGCTATGGAAAGGCGAGCTATTTCTCCTTCTTCTAGATATATAACTTCTTTAGTATACTCGATGATTGGAGTAGCGTCAGAAGCTATAAAGTATTCGTTTTCACCAACACCCACAACTAATGGGCTACCCATTCTTGCTACTATAACCTCACCGGGTTTATCTTGTGAAACAACAGCAATAGCATATGCACCTATTACCTCATTTAGGGCTAGGCGAACAGCTTCTAACAAAGAAGTGTTTTCTTGTTCCTGAATATCTTCAATGAGATGAATAAGAACTTCTGTATCTGTATCACTATGAAATTGATGTCCACGTAGGCAGAGTGCTTCTTTGATAGTATTATAGTTTTCAATAATACCATTATGGATTATGGCTAAATTTTTACTCTGTGAATAGTGAGGGTGGGCATTTTTATCATTTGGTGCTCCATGAGTTGCCCAACGAGTATGCCCAATTCCCATTTTACCAGTAATGTTTTTATTCTCACAAAAATGCTCAAGGTCAGCTACTTTTCCTTGTTTCTTGTACGTCACCAAGCCCTCTTCACTTATGAGTGCAATTCCAGCACTATCATATCCTCTGTATTCAAGTCGTTGTAAACCCTTTATAAGTATTGGGTAAGCTTGACGATTTCCTAAATATCCTACAATACCACACATATTCTAAAATTCAGTGTAAATTATATTTAACTCAACAGTTTGATTCAATTCTGTACGGTTAGCGTTAACCGATTCTCCAGAGGGCACTAGTACTAATGTGCTGTCTAAAAACTCTCCATTGAGGAGGTTCAGCATGTATTTTGAAACATTAAAAACATACTTATTGTCTTCTAAATTACCTCCAAAATGTGTTTGACCTTCTGTAATATCTTCTATGAAAAATTTCTTGCCGTTTTCGTCCAATCTCACCAATGATAAAGCAGCATGGGCGGGTTCTAAGTCGGTTGTATTTTCAACTGTAAAACTTAGTAAGGCCTGGTTAACTACTTTGTTTTCTAATTGTTGTTTGATACTATCAAGATTGTTGAAGCTTAGCTCTAATTCTAACCCCCCCATTGATTGTACGCCAAGAAGTGTTTCAGAATCAATATCATTTTGTAACTCAAAATGGTTTATTCTACTGGCAGCTGAACCTATCAGCATATCATATGATAAACTATCATTATAGTATAATGATAGTTTAGAACCACCGTCTTTCAAATTAAAATATAAAATCGAAGCAGATGAAGGATTGTCTGCTACCGAAACTTGTATTCCCTTAAAATACTCTAAAAAGGCATCGTTATCAACTAAATTACTTGTTCCTGCCTCTAAAATAAGTTGACCAATAGCATCTACATTAAACGATATAGATCGTTGGCCTACTGTATCTCCCTGAGATATAACTGTTGTATTTGGCCTTGGTTCAAACGAATACTCTATGGGTGTAGTAAATGGACTAGCGGTAAATATTTGATTCGAATAATAGGTTGAGTCATAATAAATGGGCTGGTCTAGTTGTTCAATTTGTATGGTCAGAACTTGAGTTGTATCGCCATAATAACCAGCGTAACTGAATGTTAGTATAGCCGAATCCAAAATAGGGCTAGTACCAAAATCTACTGAGTTCTGACTTAGTAATAGTTGAGTGGAGAATGAAGCCTGGGCATCTTTAAAATTAGAAGACTCGAAATATCCTAATAAGGCTAACAAGGGCTCATCAGTTCTAATTGAATCAAGTGATTTAGTGCTTAAATTGAATGGTGTAGCCTGATCTAATGATGATATCGTGATTCTATCACTTTCTGGTTGTACCTCTAAACCAATAACTTGGGGGTCTGTACAAGCTGTAATTAACCCCAGACTTAGCAATAGGAAGATAAGATGTTTCATTAAGGTGAAAGGGGTTTTATGAGTAAATATTTGCATCTTCAAGTAACTCATTATAAAGACTGTTATACGCTTCAACACATTTTTCTTCTTCGTGATTTGAAATCATATACTTATTTGAGTTAACTATAAACTGATGCAAATGATCATCAATTTTTTGGCTTCCGATACTGACTGCATCAGCATATTGAATAGCTATTTTGTGCAGTGTATTTACTGTTGGTGATTTGATAAGATTAACGTCTTCTTCACATACTCCCTTTACTAAGGATTTCCTGGCCATATCGTCGCTTATATCTACATCTGTATCTTGGTCGTAAATAGTGTATACAACTTTTGTATTATCAAAAATAGGGTCATCTGCAAAGGCTTTTTTTAAGTACATTGGCACTAATGCTGACATCCAACCATGACAGTGAACAATATCTGGTGCCCAGCCTAACTTTCTGACAGTTTCTAAAACCCCACGACAAAAGAAAATAGCTCTTTCATCATGAAAGTCGAATTCTTCTCCGTCAATCTCATTCATAAAAGTTTTCTTAGGAAAATAATCTTCGTTTTCTATGAAATAGACTTGCATCCTAATGGGCTGCAAGGAAGCAACTTTTATAATAAGAGGGTAATCTAAATTATCTAAAATCATATTCATTCCTGAAAGTCGAATGACTTCATGTAACTGATTTCTTCTTTCATTTATGCAACCATATTTGGGCATAAATATTCGAATGTCTTTACCGCTTTCCATAATACCCTGCGGCAAATTTCTACATCTAGTTGATAATTCTGTTTCGGATAAATAAGGAGTAATTTCCTGAGAAACAAATAACACTCTTTTTCTTTCCATAAATAGTTATGATTATTGTAGTAGTATTGAAGATTATACTTACAAGTGCAAATTTACAAATTTTATCGCCACAAATCAAGTAAAAGCGTACATTTATACCCCAAAACCTGGCATTTTGAAGCTTGTAAAAAATATAGAAAGTCTCAGCAAAATCATTGATACTTTAAAATCAAAAGGCAAAAGCATTGGCTTTGTCCCTACTATGGGGGCCTTACATGAGGGTCATTTATCACTAATCAAAATGGCTAGTTATCAATGTGACGTGGTTGTGGTTAGTATTTTTGTAAACCCAACTCAATTTAATAACTCCAATGATTTATCGGCTTACCCTCATGACTTAGAAAACGACATACGTTTATTGGAAAGTGTAGATTGCTCCATCCTTTTTGCCCCCAGTAGAAAGGAAGTTTACCCTAGTGGTGAGAACACACGTCGTTATAAATTAAATGACTTAGATAAGCGGTTAGAAGGCAAAAAACGACCTGGTCACTTTGATGGTGTTTGTACTATCGTACACAAATTATTTAATTGGATATCACCCCACAAGGCCTATTTTGGTGAAAAAGATTTTCAACAATTGCTTATTATTAAACAACTTGTAAAAACCTTGTCGTTACCCATCGACATCATCAGTGGACCTACAATTCGTGAAGAAGACGGACTTGCAAAAAGCTCAAGAAATAGTCGACTTAACCCCTCTGACAGAGAGTTATCAGCTATAATTTACAACTGTCTTTCAAAGGCTAAATCCATGTATAAAGATAATAGTCCACTAGAAATTATCTCCTACACAAGAGAGGCTTTATCTAAAGAAAATAGGATAATTATTGACTACATTGAAATAGTAAATTCCAATACATTAGAATCTATCACAAGTTATCAGCCAAAAATAAGAGTACAAATGATGATTGCTGTTTTTATTGGTAACGTTCGCTTAATAGATAATTTGGCTTTAAATGATTAATTTCGCCCCATGCAAATAGAAGTTGTAAAATCGAAAATTCATAAAGTAACTGTAACTGGTGCAGATCTTAACTATATAGGAAGTATCACTATTGATGAAGCATTGATGGAGGCGTCAAATATCATTGCAGGCGAAAAGGTTCAAATTGTTAATATCAACAATGGTGAACGATTAGAAACGTACGTCATAAGGGGTGAACGAAATTCTGGTGAAATATGCTTAAACGGTCCAGCAGCTAGAAAAGTTCAACAAGGAGATGTTATAATTATTATTTCTTATGCTATTTTAGACTTTGAGGAAGCAAAAGGATTTAATCCTACTTTAATTTTTCCAAATCCAAACAACACATTATAATACCTATGAAAGCTGTAAAATGGATTAAATTTCCTCTATTTATTGGCTTAAGTTTAGGTTTAATGTATTTAGCTTTTAAAAATCAAAATCCGAAAGAGCTAATTCAACAACTCAAGTCTGTCGATTACACATGGGTTTGGGCGTCTATGTTTTTTGGGTTTTTAGCAATTGTAAGTAGAGGAATACGGTGGGTAATCTTATTGAAAGGTATAGGATATAATCCTGGTTATTTAAATAGTATTTATGCCGTTTCAATTGGTTATTTTACGAATATCGCAATACCTAGAGCTGGAGAAATAACACGTTGCACAAGCTTGAATCAGACCGAGAAAATTCCTGTTGACAAGCTTTTTGGCACAATTATACTAGAAAGAGCCATTGATTTTGTCTTTTTAATAAGCCTAATTTTTTTAACCTTTTGTTTAAAATTCGATTTAATTTCGGAATTGCTATCTACTATTTTTAGTAATCAATCATCTGGAGTATTTACTTCAGCTATGGTAGTTATTCTAATCATACTTTTAATATTATTCCTTTTATACTCATTACGATCAAAAATCAGTCACACTAAATTTTATGAAAAAATTAAACGCTTTGTCAGGGGAGTAATTGATGGGTTTAAAAGTATTAATAAATTAAAAAACCCTACAAATTTTTGGCTTCACACCTTTGTCATTTGGATTATGTATTTGTTGATGACTTACGTATGCTTTTTTAGTATAAGCGAAACTTTTATGCTAACACTTGTTGATGGGTTGTACACCATGGTTATTGGAGGTTTGGGGATGGTGGCTCCAGTTCAAGGAGGAATAGGGGCGTATCATTACATTGTAAAAACAGGTTTAACCTTATTGGATATACCAGAATCTTCAGCCCTACTCTTTGCAACGGTTGTTCATACTGCACAAACTTTAATGACTCTTTTATTTGGTGGAATTTCAATTTTAATGATATTTTTAACAAGTAAGAAATCACCTCGTGAGCAGTAATAAAGATTTTTCTCAAAAAGTATATACACATCAAACTATTGTCGGTCAGTTAGAAGAATGGGCAGATAATAAAATTGTCTTTACAAACGGCTGTTTTGATATTCTTCATTTAGGTCATATTGACTATTTAAATAAAGCTTCTCAACTTGGGGACAAGCTCATAGTGGGGGTTAATTCTGATCGATCTGTAAAACAGTTAAAAGGTAACAATCGCCCAATACAAGATGAAATAGCCAGACTTCAAACTATTGCAGCCCTACAAAGTGTTGATGCCGTAATCTTATTCCAAGAAGAGACTCCTCTTGCCCTAGTAGAACTTATTTTGCCAGATGTTTTAGTCAAAGGAGCTGATTATGCTTTAGAAAATATTAGTGGAGCAAAAGAGGTTTTAGGACGAGGTGGTCAAGTCAAGACCATCCCTTTTCTGGATGGCTATTCTACAACAAGTATCATAAATAAAATTAAAAATGGCTAAACAAAAATCCACTTTTTTTTGTCAGAACTGTGGGGCACAAACCGCACAATGGATGGGTAAATGTAAATCCTGTAATGAGTGGAATACAATTGTTGAAGAATTGCTTAGCGAGTCAAAGTCAAAAAGTTGGACAAAGGACGGTAAATCAAACGTAATCACCCCTCTTCCAATTCATGATATTACCTTGGATTCGAAGAGACGAATAGACACTTCAGATAAAGAGTTAAACAGAGTATTGGGAGGAGGTATTGTTCCAGGCTCTTTGATATTATTAGGCGGTGAGCCTGGTATAGGTAAGTCAACACTCTTATTACAAATTGCACTCCAAATAAAAGAAGAAAAGGTGTTGTATGTAACAGGGGAAGAAAGTGAACAACAAATTAAGATGAGAGCGGATAGATTAAATTTATCCCAATCCTCATGTTTGATACTTACAGAAACAAATACACAACAAATAATCCAACACATACAAAACGTTCAACCAACGGTTTTAATCATTGATTCCATACAAACATTATATACTAGTAGTATTGATTCCTCAGCGGGTAGTGTTTCACAAATAAGAGAATGTACATCAGAACTAATGAATTATGCTAAATTTAGCGGTACACCTGTATTACTAATAGGTCACATTAACAAAGATGGACATATAGCTGGCCCAAAAATATTAGAACACATGGTCGATGTAGTTTTACAGTTCGAAGGAGATAGGAATCATGTATATCGAATATTAAGAGCTAATAAAAATCGCTATGGATCTACTTCTGAACTAGGGATCTATGAAATGCAAAGTGCGGGTTTAAGAGAAGTGGCTAATCCATCAGAGATTTTACTTTCTCAGAAAGATGAGCCTATGAGCGGCATTGCAGTCAGTGCTACTTTGGAAGGTGTACGACCCCTAATGATAGAACTTCAGGCCTTAGTAAGTTCGGCAGTTTATGGTACTCCACAACGATCAGCTACAGGCTTTGATTTAAGGCGTTTATCCATGCTATTAGCGGTATTGGAAAAACGTTGCGGATTTAAGCTTGGTGCTAAAGATGTCTTTCTAAATATTACTGGTGGAATTCGGGTCGATGACCCTGCTATAGACCTGGCCGTTGTTTGTGCAATTTTATCTTCAAATGTTGACATGGCGATTAATGACAAATGTTGTTTTGCCGCCGAAGTCGGCTTATCTGGTGAAATTCGGCCTGTCAATCGTTGCGAACAACGAATTCAAGAAGCAGAAAAACTAGGTTTTGAAAAAATATATATCTCTAAGTATAACAAAATAAGTCACAAAAACTTCTCAATCACTATCGTTGAAGTAAGTAAAATAGAAGACGTTTTTAGGCTTTTATTTGCTGATTAGTCCTCTAACAACTGATAGAGATCGTCAAGCTTTGGTGATAAAATAATATCTATTCTCCTATTTGCTGTTCTACCATCTGCACTAGCATTTGACTGAATTGGCATAAATTCCCCTTTACCAGACGCTGTAAGCCTGTCGGGTGATATACTACTAGATGAAGTAAGTATTTTAACTATTGCTGTAGCTCGAACTACGCTCAAGTCCCAATTATCACGAATTTGACCACGCCCTCCAAAAGGTATACTATCGGTATGGCCTTCGATCATAACATTAATATCTTTTTGAAACTCTAAAGCTTTTGACAATTTAGATAAGGCTTCTTTTCCTCTGCTATCGACCTGCCAACTACCTGAGGCAAATAACAGTTGTTCTTCTAGAGATATATAAACTTTGCCATTTTTCTGAGTAATAGTGAGGCCTTCGCCTTCAAAACCTAATAAAGCAGTTGAAATCCTATCTTTTAATACTCTTAAAACAGAATCTTTTTTATTTATAATTGACTGAAGTTCAACTACTTTTTGCTCGCGTTCTTTAAGTTCTTCCTGAGTCTGTATTAGTTCTTTTTGTTTAACACTTAAGTTTTCTTCAATTGTCAATAATTCATCTTCCTTCGAAAGAAGTTCTTGTCTGGCTTGTTGTAAATCTTCGAGTAGCTTCTTCGTTTCTTGGGCTTTAGAAGTGATCATTTGAGAATTTTTAGCCATCAACAAATCATAGGCTTCATTCAAATCATCATAATTTTGTTTCAGCTGATTGTAAGATTTTGACTTACTTAATGAATCTTGCACTAAAGCATTAATTTCTTTTGTCAATAGATCTACTTTGGAAGACAACTCTATATTCTGGGTTGTAATTTCAATATTTTCCTTTTTAAGTACCTTATTTTGTCCTAAGGTTTCTTGCTGATCAGCTTTTAATTCATCCACCACTTTGGGTGAAACGCATCCAATACATAATAAAACGGCTGAGTAGAAAATAATTTTATTCATAAGATAATGAAATTTAATATCTCAAAGATACACCAGTGATTGAGCTGAAAACAAAACCTTAAAAAAGTTTTTCAACAGCTAAAGTTTGATTATTCATCTAACTGAATACCAACTGGACAATGATCTGAGTGTTTTGCTTTTGATAAAATATAGGCTCGACTAAGTTTTTCCTTTAATCCTTCTGAAACAAGCAAATAATCAATCCGCCAACCTAAATTTTTTGCTCTAGCGTTAGCTCTATAACTCCACCACGAGTAATGATGCGGTTCGGAATTATAAGACCTAAATGAATCTATAAAGCCTAGGTCGATAAAAGATGTCAACCAATCTCTTTCTTGTGGTAAAAAACCAGAAGTATTTTGATTTCTTTGGGGGTTATGAATATCTATCGCTTTATGACAAATATTATAGTCACCGGCAATTATGAGATTAGGAACTTTTTTTGATAATTCTAAAATGTAAGTATAAAAATCATTTAAAAATTTAAACTTAAAGTTTTGGCGAATATCCCCACTACTACCAGAGGGCATATAAACACTGATAATAGAAAAATTGTCATAATCGGCTCTTATTACACGTCCTTCGGAATCATAATCGGAATGGCCCATTCCATAGCTAAGCTGATTAGGCTTTGTTTTTGATAGAATTGCTGTTCCACTATAACCAGGTTTTTGAGCCGAATACCAATAGCAATGATAACCTAGTTTCTGAAAAATACTAGTGTCAAACTGTTCTTCGCGTGCTTTTATTTCCTGTAAGCATAAGATATCTATTTGTGTGCTTGAGAGCCAGTCATCTAATCCCTTTCTTATTGCAGCCCTTATACCGTTGATATTATATGAAACAATATTCATTTTAATTATCTAAATTTTCTTTGAGCAAAGCCAATAAGTTGTTGATCTTGTATAAATTCAAACGTGTAAGTTCCTGATGTCAAAATATTTCCTCTTGTCCAAAGTTGACACTCATTGATAGATTTATTAACGTAATCAAACCCATACTCTACAGTATATTCAACTAAACTGTCGTTTTCTAATTTAATCTCCTTGATTTTATTATTTCCATTCAATACATTGCCTTCTGGGCCAATAATTCTAAGGTATAATTTCTTGTAGCCTGGCTCCGTAACCTTATTTTCAACTACATCATAGCAAATGGTCAGGTTTTGAATTTTTGAGGCTCTAGAGGTAACTACTTCTCTTCCACTTGAACGGTAATAAACGCCTTCTATTTCTAGATTTTCTAAACGTAACATAGATGCTGTATACACACGTTGTGTTAATGCCTGATTATTTTTTTCAAGGGTTTGGTTCCTTTTTGATATTAACCGATTAGCTCTTCGGACACTATCGTTTTCATTCTTTAAGATTTCATTTAACGTATATAGTGAGTCAATCGCTGATACGTATTTCATACTTATTACCTTGAGTCGTTTTATTTTTTGTTTTGCGGCACTAAGCTGACCTTTTGTTCTAATTAGCGTTTTAATTTCATTTGCATAGGCCATTATAGTAGAGTCTTTTTCTTCAAGTTGATTACTTAAATCGCCGTATTCATCTTTTAGAATTTCATGCTCATCGATAAGATCGTCAAGATTGTCTCGTAGCGTATTTTTTTCTTGTTCATATTGAATAACCGTTTCAATCTGTTGCTGATGTTTCTGTTCTCTTACAAGGAAAACAATTAAAAGAAGTGCTAATAGCCCTCCTAAAATAAAAATAATACGTTTTGAACGTTTTTCTCTAAAAGGCTTACTATTCTCTGGTTGGTTCATTAGACATAAATTTAGAAAATTTCTTTTTAAAAACAGATTCTAACTCGTCAAGCATCAAACTTTGTATATGAGAAAGTTCTGGCGATAAATTTCCATTAGTTTTTTCTTTTAACATCTCAATCATATCTATCATCTGACGAATCTTTTTTATTTCTTCGTTTATTGATGAATTTTCTGAAATAGCATCTAGCTCTGTGAACACATTTTGATGTAATATATACAACAATTGACTATACAGTTGATCGCTTTTATTCATTATATCTAGAATTTTTCACAAATTTACAGTATTAATTTTTAAAGCCAATATGATACTTTCACTGCTACGAGATTGTCTTCAACTCATTTATCCCAAAACATGCTTTTCCTGCCATAAAATGCTTTCGAATTTAGAACGTACAATTTGTCTTAATTGTTATTTAAATATGCCAAAACAACATGAAAAAAAATATTTAATTATTGAAGGCATTAAATACAGAATATATAGTAGGTATCAATTTAAAAGAAAAGGTATTACACACCATCTTATACATGAACTTAAATATAATAATGGAAAACGTATCGGCAAGTTTTTTGGCGATGAAATAATTCCCTTAATAAAGGATTTTAATAGTGTAAGTCATATAATACCTGTTCCACTTCATTGGAAAAAAAAGAAAATAAGAGGATATAATCAAAGTGAAATAATAGCTGTTACCATTTCAAAGAAAACATCTTTAAGGCTTAACACATCAACACTTATTAGAAAAAAAAACTTGCAGTCACAAACTAAAAAAAAACGTTACAACAGATTTGAGGGAGTTGAAAATGTTTTTGATATAAATTATAAAACTGAATTAGAAAATCAGCATGTCATATTAATAGACGATGTTATCACGACTGGTGCGACTATCACAGCCTGTGTGAGTGCTTTAAATAAAATTAAGAATATCAAAATTAGCATTGTTTGTGTAGCTAATTAAAAAAGAAAGGCCCGGACAATTGCCCAGGCCTTTCAATCAATCTATTTTAAAAGGATTATTGAAGAACAATCTTTTTGTTGATACCACCCGTTGAAGTTGTAATTTCTAAGAAATACACTCCTTTTGGTTGCGTGTTCATATCAATCACTTTCGTGAACTGACCAACAAATTCAGT
>JBMHBP010000028.1:0-7655 GCA_049890295.1 Flavobacteriales bacterium
AGTCCCTGTAAAGGCGTTAGCCGTTTCTGGTCCAGCACGCATTACTGTCCACTGTGAAGTGCCTACTGCACGGTAACGGATCATGTAGTATGATGGTGCTGCAGCTGGTGCATCCCAATTAAATACTACTCTGTTGTGGATGATATTATCTGCTACTAAGCCATTTGGCGTAATTTCACAAGGTGAAACAGGAGAATGGCAGCTTCCATCATCTGTTGTGGCTTGGGAGTTATAGTTGCCAGCAAGTGGATCGGTACAGCCTTCTATTTCAGGGTCGTTAATTATAATTTCTTGACTTACTTGACACCCATTTGGCATAACTATTTCAGCAATATACGTACCGGCTGACAAATTATAAAGGTATTTATAGGTTTGAGCCGCAGTGCTCCCATTTCCTTGAATAATTAGAGAGTCATTGGTGTACCAACTGTACTGACAATTACTGGAGTTACAACTACAACCACTTATATTAAAATAGGCCCAGCCATCAGCAGCACCATTTTCACTAGCGTCTTCAGTAACAACGGTTGTAGTATAAGCATTGACATTGGTAACGGATTCGACTTGACAACCAGATGTATCTGTAACTATGACATTATAATTACCTTCTGCAAGATTATCGATTTCAGAAGTTGTGGCACCATTTGACCAACAGTAAGCATAAACGATTGAAGAGTTAGTTGCTAATAAGCCGATACTTCCAGTGTTTTGACTAGGGCAGGAGCTTGAAGGATAAAGGTATAAGGAAATGGGTGAATCACAATCCTTAAAAAAGGACTTAAAATGGCCATCATAATTGTTTCCCATATATGTGCCCCAACTAATTCCTTTTGTGGGTACTTCATAGGGAGTGTTTTGCCTTTGAATTTGAATACCATCTGCTATAAATGGATTATTATTTTGGCTAACACTAATAAGTTCAATTTGACCATTGTTGTCTAGGTCAGTAGCCAGGGGACTTGACCAAACATCTCCTCCAATATTAGAAAATATAGTATCTAAGGATTCTTCAACAAAATCGATTAGAATTAATTCATGAGTAAAACTTGGATTAAAATTAGTGACAGATATAAGGACTTCATCGTTACCATCATTATTAGCATCAAAGGCAATAGGTGTTGAAAAATTGAAATCACCAATGCTATCAATGAATAATGTTTGACCGGTTTCACCATCTAATAGAATTTGATAAAAATCATTATAGGACGAACTCCCACCACTATACAGTGTTGCAAATACATCGATATTATTGTCGGAAGGTGTGAAGTTCCCTAAAATTGGAGAGGCAGAAGATTCGGTATTAGGTAATTGATAGTCCCATAAAAGATCGAAAGAGTCTCCGTTAATTGCGGAAATAGTCCCGTCGAAATTTTGACATACAATGTCTAGAGATCCATCATTATTTATGTCTGCAATTGAGGGCGGAGCTATTAGGCCAAGTTCGGTATTTTCTAATAATGGTATTGCAGAGGAGATATTATTATCTAACAAATCAGAAAAATCTACAACCCATAAGTTTCCAGCAATTGTTTCTCCACCAGTACCAAATATAACTTTAAAGTTTTCATCATTATTTAAATCAACGAATAATGGAGACATATAGGTTTCATTTGAATCTGGCACAGATGCCTTATTTAATATTTCTCCATTTATTCCATTTATGACTAACAAATGCCCTGCTGGTCTATTAGTTTCAATATCGTCTAAAGAATGATCGCCGCCATTAGCACAAAGTAATTCAGGGTAGCCATCACCATTGACATCAATTATGATTTGAGGGTTATAAAAATTAAACCAGCCAGAATCGTTAGGATGAACAGAATTATCATTCCAAAACTTCCAAATTAACTCTCCATTAGAGCCGTCTATGAGCCGTAATTCGGCATCACGACCAGCTATAATTACATCCTCGATAGCGTCGTTATTATAATCATAAAAGATAGGACTACTATAAATTTCGTTGGTCGATTCCATAGTCCAAAGGGTATTGCCATTGGTTCCGTCTAAGGCAATTGCACCAAAAGGGGAGGGGAAGCCATCCACACCACTTCCTACAACAATATCTAAAACACCATCTTGATTTAAATCTGTAGCTCTAGGCGAAGAATAACTTCTTACCGCTCCATATTGACTTTGCCATTGATTTTGAGCTAATAGCAAAATTGGACAAGAAAGAAAAATAAAAATTAAACGAAACATACTGAACTTGTTTTAGTACAAGAACAAATATAATGATTTAAAAGCACCTCACTTTTGTATAAATTTTGAAAAACACCTATAAAAAAAGCCCACTGTTATAGTGAGCTTTAGAACTGAAAAAAATCTACTTTAAAATACAGTATAGGTCCATTTAAAGGCAATAGTTCGACCTGGACTATACGAACTATAAATTTCTGGATCAATACCAAAAGATTCTGTGACTAACTCTTTCTTTTCGTCAATCATATTTTTAATATTTAGTGAGAACTGAGAACGATCACTGAATTTGTATAGTAAATTTAAATTTAGGCTATTGAAAGGTGAAGTGTAGATGTCAGGTCTATTGTTTATACCAACAATGGATAAAGTAGGGCCTTGAACATTGTAAAATAATCCACCTTCAACTTTATTATCATCAGTTTTATACGATAATCCTGCATTGATTAAATAAGGTGCCTGTCCTTGCATCTCTCGAGAATCACTGAACTCTTCACCCTCTCTCAGATTATTTAATCGTGAAACATATTCATCACCAACTATTATAACTTTCGAAGTTATGTAGGAAGCGTTGATATTTAGTGATAAGCCATCAACAATTTCATTAAGATTTTTTCTAGCTTCAACCTCAAGACCCATAAGACGGGCATTACCTGAATTTATTGGCTGAATATTATCCTCATCAGCGGTATAAGCTACAATTTCTATGGGGTTATATAAGTCTTTTAAAAATCCGCTTAAAGCAAAAGTTTCCCCTCTTTTTCCATACGTTTCGTATCGTAAGTCATAATTATGAATTGACGTTGAAATCAAATCAATATTACCGTTAAAGGTGATGCCGGAAAGAACATCTAAGATCTGAGCATTAGATTTTTCTTTAAAAGATGGTCTAGCTGTTGTTCTAAAAACCGAACCTCTAAGGTTAGAGTTTTTGTTAATGCTATAAATGGCACTAATTGTTGGATAAATTCCAAAAGGTATACTATCACTTTCTGTTAGATATGGCATTGTATAATCTGATAAAACTAACTCATTATCATAGATTTTCGTATTATCTTGATTAACTCCTGTGTAATATTGATTATATGCTTCAATTCTAGCCCCAAAAATACCCTTAATCTGATCATTTAATTCGATTTCCTCTGAAGCATACAAGGAGAAGTTAGTTTGAATTCCTGAATAAGTATTACTAGCCTGGTATTCTCCACCTATATAAAAACCAGTATTTTTATTAGGGTCATATAGGAAATCAGTTAGTAATTCGTCAGGGTCACCTGAATATGAATTAGCACCATAATTTATTGGATAGACAATATACCTTAAAATCTCATAATCTCTTTCTTTAAAGGAAAAGCTAGCCCCATATTTTAGTTTAGAATCATAGCCAAATAGTTCACTTTCTTTTGTAACATCAATTCTAGCAGCAATATTATATTCATCTAAATTACGCCACATTCTTGAGGGGTATCCTGCTCCACTAGGCGAAAATATAAAAGTTGTATCGTCATTATTAACTTCTACTTCATAGGCTGATTCTCTAACATCTTTATCTCTAATTTTTGAATAGGTAGGAGATATTTTCCATTCTATTTTTTGTTTACCTTCATCAAAATTGTGTGTACCAGAAAGCAATAAGTTACTTATCGAACGTTCACTAAAATCTAGGTTTTCTTTTTTGACAGTATTGAAGTTACTTTCAAAGTTATTAATAAAGAAATACCCTGCCTTCTTTTCAGCATTTTGTAAGTGTAGAACATTTACCTTATACTTTGCCTTGTCGTATTTTAAAGCACCTCCAGCCATTGCACTTAGTAAGGCATCATTTTTACCTATATCACCTACTTGAGTTTTGGATACAAATAATTCATTATTAGACTTATCTGCTGATTTTTCAAATGAGTTTTGTTGCTGATTTTCATAATAGGAATATGAGTTTTTGAAAGAAATAGCACCACTGTATCCATAGGTTTTGCCATTAATGGTTTGTTGATCACCACCTGAAAGACTGAAGTTTGTACCATTGAAGTTCATTTCACCAGCTGAAATTTCGTTGAAAGCTTTAAAAAAATTATTTTTTGAAAAATAGGTTTCTCCTCTTACCGTTCCCATGTGAGGATTAAATAATGACGTGTTAGTCATAGTTTCTGGGTTTATTCTTGGGTCTTGAATGGTTTGTACATCACGCTCAATATTTGAAAGTGGAAAATCGCGTATACCATTGTCAAAGGCTAAAAAGTCAGTTTCACTGCCGTAATAGGTTAAAAAATCTCCATTGAGATCTACATTTTTATTAAAGCTTATACCTGTACTTCCTTTAAGCGATTTAGTCTCAGGGAATGATTTTATATTAATATCTACAACACCACCAGAAAAGTCAGCAGGTAAATCAGCCGTAAATGATTTAGATACAATAATATTATCAACCACATTTGTAGGGAAGATGTCCATTTGTAATGAATTTCTGTCTGGATCTAAGCCAGGAATATCTAAACCATTGAATGTGGTTTTAGTGTATCTATCTCCAAGGCCACGAACATAAACATATTTGCCTCCTTGGACTGAAACGCCAGGAACTCTTTTTACTGCTACAGCTGCATTTCCATCACCCATTTTTTTAAAATTCTGTGACGATATTCCATCAATTACATTAACTGATTTCTTTTTAATTGTAAGTAAGGCTGTTTCTGTATTTTTTGTAGCCTCAGCTGTTATAGTTACTACATCAACAGCTATGGCTGACGATTTTAATCGTATAGTACCTAAATTATTGACTTCATTAGATTTGATTTCGACATTAGTTATATTTAACGTTTGATAACCTATAAATGAAACAGTTATAGAATATTTTCCAGGACTAACATTAAGTTCGAAATTTCCATCAAAGTCTGCTGAGGCACCAATTGTTGTACCAGCAATACCGGCATTTGCTGCGAATAATGGTTCTGCATTGTCATCATCAATGATAGTTCCTCTTATGATACCTTGCTGAGCAATAAGGTCAATGCTAATTAGAGAAAAAACTACTAAAACTAAAGGTTTAAAAAATGTCATACTTTTGATATGTTATATAAAAAACGTCCCAAAAATAAATTTTTTGGGACGCCTCAATGTTATCATTAAGTTAATAAACTTGTAACTAATAAACTTCTTAGTTTTCAGTAAAGTAGCAAGACCATCCGCTAAATGCAGATGCATCTGCTCCAACAGTAGCTGCTGTAACATCAGATGCATTGAAGTTTACACCACTGCCTGTTTGATCATCACAAATTTCAGATGCCACATTATTACATGTGTCTGACAGATGTGTAGTGTTGAATTCAAGGGCTGTGAATGTTAATGCTGCTGCTCCATTAGTATTGGTTTCTCCATCAATTTCAAAGTCTGAACCACAAGAGAAGTTATAGAAATATGTATTACTTACAGTACCGGTAGCTTCTTTTCTAAAGTCTGCATATTCACCGTTGATATTAGGATCGTTAAATCCTTTTAATGTTCCATTTATCATTGTGAACATACCAATCATATTTCCTTCTGGACCATCAATTTCCAAAGCATGATCTGACTCAGCATCAGCAAAACCCATGAAATTATCAATAGTCCCTGAGTAAGATTGGTCAATATCGAAAGCGTCATCGCCTTGTGCCCATACTAAAGCATTTGATATATTTACTGAACCACCAAAGCACTCAATACCATCATCTACATTTCCGATTACTTCAACATTCTCTATTACTGTACCAGAGCCAACACCACCAAGAGTAAGACCATTTATCTCGTTGTCGTCTCCTAAAAGCGTTCCGCCATGGCGAATTTGAACATACTGAATGACACCAGAATTATCAGCATTATCCGAACCACCATATAATCCGTTTGAATCTGAAGCAGGAATACCTTCGATTTGTTTTTGTGGAGCATCAGCAGAAATCTCAGCATTTCCAAGTATAATAACCCCACCCCAGTATCCTTTATAGGTTTCATCTAAGTTCGCAAATCCTGGATAGCTAGAGTGGTCTCTAGAAATTTGATCAGCAGTAGTAGTGAAAATAATCGGTTCTGAACTAGTTCCTTGAGCCATTAATTTACCTCCTTTGGCTACTATCAAAGCACAGGCGTTAGCTTCTTGACCTGGGTAAGATTTTATAACTGTTCCTGGCTCAATAGTTAAAGTAACACCACTTGGAACAACAACTTTACCTGCTAATGTGTAAATGTTTTCTTTTGTCCATGTAGTATTTTCTGAAATAACACCAGAGTACTCGGTAGTAATTGTAGGTGTTGGGTTATCTCCATCATTAGTATCATCACCACCACATGAAAGTAATGTAAATGATACGAACGAAATGAAAGTTAAATTTAATAATAGGTTTTTCATTTTTTTTTTAATTAAGTTAATGTTGCAAATAAAAAAGATTAATATTATCAATTTGTGACCACTATATTATCATTATCTCTTACTTATATTAATTTAATATTAAATTAATCCAATATCTTGTAACCTATACCTTTAATCGTTACAATTGCATCTTGACCCAGTTTTTCTCTAATGTTTCTAATGTGAACATCAATTGTTCTACCTCCAACTATTACATTATTCCCCCAAATACTACTATAAATTTGTTGTCGCGAAAACACCTTTCCTGGTTTAGAAGCTAATAAGCAAAATATGTTAAATTGTTTTTTTGGTAGGAGGAAGGTGTTATCATCTCGTGAAATTAAATGAGACTCATGATCAATGGTGTATTTACCTACTTTGGAAAACCCTTTATAATTAGATTCCGAGTATTTAATTTTTAAAAGACCTTTTAATTTATTTAGTAACAGTTTTGGACTAATTGGCTTAGTGATATAATCGTTACAGCCGGCTCTAAAAGCTGCTATTTTAGTATAAGTTTCGTCCCTTGCAGATAGCATGACAATGATTACATTGTTATTTCCTGATTCTCTTATCTCTTGACAGGCTTCAATACCATCCATTTCAGGCATCATAACATCCAATAATATCAAGTCAAATTTTTTATCATTTACAGTTTTTAAAGTATCTATACCGTTTGATGTTGAATAAACTGTGTATTTTTCTTTTTTGAGGTTATACGTTAAAAACTCTTGGATATCTGGATCGTCGTCAGCAATTAATATTTTCATAATACTTAATTTTAACAACAAAAATATTTACACCAACTATAAAATCTGTTAATTATTAATGAAATAAAATTTATAAAACTGTCTGTTATTTTAAATTATAAGTTAAATAATTGTAAAGAATTATATTAAGATTTTTTATCAAAAAGAAAGCCCCGAACATTACTGCTCGGGGCTTTAATCAATCTATTTTAAAAGGATTATTGAAGAACAATCTTTTTGTTGATACCACCCGTTGAAGTTGTAATTTCTAAGAAATACACTCCTTTTGGTTGCGTGTTCATATCAATCACTTTCGTGAACTGACCAACAAATTCAGT